>NZ_FOHU01000054.1 GCF_900111615.1 Natronincola peptidivorans
ATCACAATTTTTTTGGTCAAGTCCTCGACCTATTAGTATCGGTCAGCTTAATACATTGCTGCACTTACACCTCCGACCTATCTACCAGGTAGTCTTCCTGGGGTCTTACCCACTTGCGTGATGGGAAATCTTATCTTGAGGGGGGCTTCGTGCTTAGATGCCTTCAGCACTTATCCCTGCCATACGTAGCTACCCAGCGGTGCTCTTGGCAGAACAACTGGTACACCATTGGTATGTCCATCCCGGTCCTCTCGTACTAAGGACAGATCCTCTCAAATTTCCTGCGCCTGCGACGGATAGGGACCGAACTGTCTCACGACGTTCTGAACCCAGCTCGCGTACCACTTTAATGGGCGAACAGCCCAACCCTTGGGACCTACTTCAGCCCCAGGATGTGATGAGCCGACATCGAGGTGCCAAACCTCCCCGTCGATGTGGACTCTTGGGGGAGATAAGCCTGTTATCCCCGGGGTAGCTTTTATCCGTTGAGCGATGGCCCTTCCACTCGGTACCACCGGATCACTAAGCCCGACTTTCGTCCTTGCTCGACTTGTTGGTCTCGCAATCAAGCTCCCTTTTGCCTTTACACTCTTTGCACGATTTCCGACCGTGCTGAGGGAACCTTTGGGCGCCTCCGTTACTTTTTAGGAGGCGACCGCCCCAGTCAAACTGCCCACCTGACAGTGTCCCAAAACCAGGTAATGGTTCATGGTTAGAACTTCAGTACTACAAGAGTGGTATCCCAACGGCGACTCCTCCAAAACTGGCGTTCTAGATTCTCTGTCTCCCACCTATCCTGTACATGTAGTACCAAAATCCAATGTCAAGCTACAGTAAAGCTCCACGGGGTCTTTCCGTCCTGTCGCAGGTAACCAGCATCTTCACTGGTATTACAATTTCACCGGGTCCATTGTTGAGACAGCGCCCAAATCGTTACGCCTTTCGTGCGGGTCGGAACTTACCCGACAAGGAATTTCGCTACCTTAGGACCGTTATAGTTACGGCCGCCGTTTACTGGGGCTTAAGTTCTGTGCTTCGAGTTACCCCTAACACTTCCCCTTAACCTTCCAGCACCGGGCAGGCGTCAGCCCCTATACGTCGTCTTTCGACTTTGCAGAGACCTATGTTTTTGCTAAACAGTCGCTTGGGCCTGTTCTCTGCGACCGGTTGATGCTTACAGAGCTTGTCTTTCACATCCTCCGGCACCCCTTCTCCCGAAGTTACGGGGTCATTTTGCCGAGTTCCTTAACAATGGTTCTCCCGCTCGTCTTAGGATTCTCTCCTCACCTACCTGTGTCGGTTTGCGGTACGGGCACCTCATTTCTCAATAGTGGCTTTTCTCGACAGTGTGGAATCAATCTCTTCGCTACTTGTTTTTCGCTCCCCATCACCTCTCAGGATCTTGTTAAAGCGGATTT
>NZ_FOHU01000052.1 GCF_900111615.1 Natronincola peptidivorans
CCTCTATGGTCCTTGCTACTTCCTCAGCTGCCATGGAGGATTGCTGACTGGTGGCGGTTAATTCCTCTGAGGAGGATGCTACCTGTTGAGAGGTGTCAGATATTTGTTTTATGAATTCCCTGAGATTATCTGTTATTGTTTGAAATGCCATTGCTAAGGAACCAATCTCATCTTTTCTTTTTAAGAATATTTCTGGCATGTCTTCAGTCATATCTAGGTTAGCTATCTTTTTCGAGTATGCTATTGATGAAATAATAGGCTTTGTAATTGAATTGCCTATAAATAAGCAACTCATTACACTTATTATAAGGATGATTAAGGATATTATTGCAATATTCCTTTGCAACCTTGGAACCGCCGCTAATACTTCCTCTTCATTAGCGGTTATCCCTATAATCCAGTTGGTTCCTTCTATAGGAGCATATCCTGCATAAAGGCTATTCCCTTGAAAATGATAATTTCCTATTCCTTCCTTCTCTCCAATCATCGTTTGAAAAAAAGACGCCATAGATTTTAATGTCTCATCCTGCTGTGATTCTTCTATAGGATTCCACTGATCCATTACCCTGTCTCTATCTGGATAGGCAATGACATTGCCATCAGTATTGATCATGTAGGCATACCCCAATTCTCCAAAACCCATGTCGTCAGTGAGGTCACTTAAAAAGCTTCCGTCTCTTCTTCCTATTAAAACACCTACTACTCTACCATTGTTTTCAATGGGCACAGCATACATCAGTACAGCTGAATTGGTTACACGACTAATAATGATATCTGAAACATTGGATTCTCCATTGAAGGCTCTTTTTACATACTCTCTGTCTCCTAATTCAGCCGTTGTTCCATCATTGTAGTAGGTTGTTCCATTAGGATATACCACTCCTAAAGCAAGAAAACCCGTTCTTTCCAATTGCCTTTGTAATACAGGCTGTTGCTCCTCGAAATCCATGCTCTCTATATCCTGCCTTCCTGCCAGCATTTCCAGTGCTGTCATAGGTGTCTCTATTCGACTTTCTGTTAATTTTGCTCCCTCCTGGGCTAGCATTACCAATGCCTTTTCAGCTTCTTCAGTAACAGCATTGCTAGCTGTTGTTATGGACATAAAGCCAAGACCTATAGATCCTACTAAAATTAGAATACAGAAATACACAATAAGCTTTGTTTTTATACTTTTCATTTTTTGCCCTCCCCACTTTTTTGAAAGTGTAGTTCTACATATGCTATATTAAAAAAACACCTATGTCCTCTAGAGCACAGATGTTTCAATACATAGTAAATAGAATAATGCTAGCTTCATTATCTCTACTTTGCATTTCGGTAACCTGGCAATCATAGAATATTTCTTCCTTAGACCCATAGCTTTGCGACGCTATCTTTCGATAGCTGTGCCATTATCGATACAATATTTAATTTTAGAACTTCTTTTTTATTCCCTTTTCTTATCCCTTGGTTAAATTCTCTTTTCTAACCTTATTTTACCTTATTGACAACTTTTTGTCAAATTTTGTAGTATAAAGTAATATTTTGTAGAATGGCTTCTTTTCTTGTTTTTCTCCTGCTTTATTGTTTATTGGATTACGTTTTTAAAAAACGCTCCTATAGTTTTACAAATAACAAAATCTCCTAAGCCTTCTTTCTGCTTAGGAGATTTTATACTTTTCATATATTAAAATCTATAGCCTTTCAGCTAGGTTCATTCTTTAATACTTAAACCTACTTATACTTTCCTGCATTTCTTCTGCTAATCGTGCTAAGGCTTCACTGGCATTGGATATTTCCTCCATAGAAGCTGTTTGTTCTTCCACTGACGCAGAAGCTTCTTCAGTCCCAGCAGCGTTTTCTTCAGCAATTGCAGCTAGGCTTTGCATGATATC
>NZ_FOHU01000055.1 GCF_900111615.1 Natronincola peptidivorans
GGGTTAGAAATCATTATCTCAGAAGCAGCCGCTGGAGAAGCAATCATACTAGAAGGAAGCTTTGATAGTATAACAATTGAAGCAGACGATGTAAACATAGTAACTCAAGGAGAAACCAATATAGAGGAAGTTGTAGTAAAAGAAGGAGTTAAAGGTGCTGCAATAAGCTTAGGAAATGATACTATCATCACCAAGCTAGTGGCAGATGCAAGGATAGGAGTAGAAGGTGAAGGAACCATAATAGAGGCATCGGGAGAAGAGGTTAGGAATTCTACCTTTGCAAAAGACCCAGAGAGAATGATCACCCCAATGGCACCATCTATCGGCGGTGGAGGTGGAGGCAGTAGTGGAGGTGGCACACCGTCAACAGTAGCAGTAAGTGCTATTACAGTCAGCCCAACAACATTGACATTAACAGCAGGAGGAGCAACGAGTACAATAACAGCAACAGTGAGCCCTGAAAATGCTACAAACAAAAATGTAGTATGGTTATCAAGTAATCCAGCTGTAGCAAATGTAGATGGTGGAGTAGTAACACCGGTAGCAGAAGGTACTGTGATCATCACAGCAACATCAGCTGCAGATGGAACCAAAAGTGCTACATCCGTTGTAACAGTAAATGCGGCAGTAAACAATGAACCCCAAATGACAGCATCGCCGACACAGGTAACTGTTGAAAGTGGTTTTAATCAAACTTTCACATTGACAATAGAAAATGATACAGTTACAAATGCTGTTTATACAGAATATATTTTACTAGGCGGAGTTTTTGCAGAGATGAACCTAGGCGACATTGACAGAAGTAACGATACTACAGTCACGGCAGCAGTATATGGAAATCTAACAAATACAGGAATAGGAAAAATTACCTTAGATGCAGATGCTTTAGTGAACAGTGAAAGTAATTTGACGGTAAGTGTGACCGTGGTTGAAGGTACAGTAGGTGCTATTACCGTTACAGGCAATGCTGTGGTTGGAGCAACACTGACAGCAGAAACTAATCCAGATACTGCAACTGGCAGTTATCAGTGGCAGTCTAATAATAATGGAGATTGGGTAAATATTGGTACAGATTCAAACACATATACTATTGATGTAGAAGATGTAGGAAATGCTATTAGGGTGGTATTTGAAGCGTTTGGAAACTACACTGGGGAAGTGAAAAGTGATGCTGTAGGTCCAGTAGTTCCCGAAGGTCCAAATAACGGCACGGATGATGGAGAGTTCTTTGTAGATGCAGTAAAAGATAAAGTTACAATAGTAAACGGAGATGGAGATATAGATGGTTATACAGCACATGTCTATGTAGATGGCACATTAGTAGAATCAGAAACATTA
>NZ_FOHU01000050.1 GCF_900111615.1 Natronincola peptidivorans
TGTAAATTATATAATCAAATTAGCCAAAAATTCTAATCTCAAAATACACAGATTTGTACATTTTTTAGTATAATATTTTCAAAAAAGATAGGGGAAATATTATGCGAAAAGATGTGTCTAATCAGATAAGACTGTTGAGAGAGGAGGCTGAATTATTGAATAAAAGTGAACTAGCTAGAAGGTTTAATTGTGATAGGAGGACAGTAGAGAAATATATTAATAATTCTGGAGATGTAGCTAGGAAATCAAGAGAAGTAAAAAGCAAGCTAGATGACTATAAAGAAATAATAATGGATAAAGTAGATAGTTATGGATCCAAGTCAATGGCAATATTCAAATTTATTCAGAAAAAAGGCTATGAAGGAGGATACCAGACAGTAAATAACTTCGTTAAGAATCATAGGAAATCAGAAATAAAAAAAGCAACAATAAGATTTGATACAAGCCCAGGTCTTCAAGCTCAAGTGGACTGGAAAGAAAGTATAAAAATGATTAGCAGGCAAGGTGAAGTGTTTGAAATCAATATATATTTAATGGTTTTAGGTTATTCAAGGCTTAAATTCTTAAAGCTAACAACAGATAGGACTCAAGAGACACTGTTTGAATGTTTGTTTGAAGGATTTAGATATTATCAAGGCATTCCAAGAGAAATACTGTTTGATAATATGTCTACAGTAGTAGATAGAAGTAAAACAACCTTTAAGAATATAGCTATAAATAAAAATTTTAAATACTTTTCTATGGATGCTGGATTTGAAGTAATTACCTGTAGACCCTACAGACCTGAAACAAAAGGTAAAGTCGAAGCTCTTGCAAAGCTAGTAGATAGATTAACACCTTTTAACGAAGAGTTTGATACCTTTGAAGAATTAGAAATTATTGTAGAGTCGTTTAATCAAGAGATTAATAGCGAGGTATCACAAGCAACAAATGAGGTGCCATTTCTAAGATTTGAAAAAGAAAAAGAGTATTTAAACCCTCTACCACCTATGGATCTCCTTTTATCATATTTCCACCACGAAAAAGAATATAAGGTATCTAATGAATCCATGATTAGGTATAAAGGTAAAAAATACTCTGTCCCAACAAGTTATATAGGTTGCTACTTAACAGTATCACAAATAGACACTGAATTATACATTTATTATACTAAAGATTTAATTGCTTGTCATAAAATATCCGATAAAATCCTGCACTATAAAAAAAATCATGCAAAAGAAATATTACTTTCAGATGCACTTAAACATTATTCAGACGAGGACGTAGAGTTGTTTATTGAAGAAAATTTAAAAAATATGGATATATTTTTGGAGGATTGATTTCATGAGTACATATAACAAACTACTTAATAATCTAGAAATACTGAAATTAGAGAAGTTCAGAAGTTTTTTGCCAAACTTCTTAGAGGAAATAGCCAAAAACGAAATTCCTTTTACTGATGCTTTATTAAAATTAACTGAGAAGGAACTGGAATTTAGAGATGAGAGAGCTTCAAAGATTCAAATATCTGTATCAGCTTTTCCTTTTGAAAAAACACTATCAGATTTTGACTTTGATTTTCAGCCATCCATCAATAAAGCCCAACTATTAGATTTAGAAAGCTTAAGGTTTATAGAAAAGAAGGAAAACATATTGTTCTTTGGTCCTTCTGGCGTTGGGAAAACTCATTTAGCTGTGGCACTTGGTGTAGCTGCAGCTAAGAAAAGATATATCACCTACTTTATATCATGTCATGATTTAATTATGCAGCTTAACAAAGCTCATGCTGAAAATAGATTAGAGGCTAAGTTAAAGCATTATGCTAAGTATAAGTTATTGATCATTGATGAAATAGGCTATCTGCCTATTGATAAACAGGGAGCTAATCTGCTATTCCAATTAATCAATAGGCGATATGAAAAAAACTCTACCATCATTACTACTAATCAACCCTTTAGTAAATGGGGGGAAGTTTTTTCAGATATTACACTTGCTAATGCCATATTAGATAGGCTGATCCATCATTCAAGTATTATTAAAATAACAGGACCTTCTTATAGATTAAAAGGAAAAGTTGAGTTACTTGAAGTTAGGAAAAATAATAACCACTAATTATAATAATTGTACATTTTGAGATTATAAATTTTGTGCATTTCGGGATTGACATTTACA
>NZ_FOHU01000049.1 GCF_900111615.1 Natronincola peptidivorans
TAATACCATTCTCCTTCTGAGACATCTTTATAGCTTATTTCAGCCCTTTCGGTGAATCCAAAGGCTTTATTTACCAGCACCATAAACTCTGCTCTAGTGATGGGATTGTTTGGCCTAAAGCTGCCATCAGGATAACCATTAATGAGGCCATTGCTTATCCAGGTTTTAATAGTTTCTTTAGCCCAGTGATTCTCAATGTCTGATGCATTTGCCCCAAAGGTTAATCCTAGGGAAGATACAACCATACATGCAATTAATAATAGTGCTACTTTTTTCTTCACGGCTATTTTGCCCCCTTTTCTTCTGTGGTTTTTTTGAAACATCTATGTAATATCTATAAACTGCTATGCCCCTCTTATGTTTCAACTTTCACCACCTTTCATTGAGTTAATCAGTTGAATTACCTTTGAGCAAGCTAATGTCAAATAAACTGTATCTTTGCAGAAAACTATGTTAATTTCCTAGCTCCATTATATATGTCATTTTGGCTTTTTACAATATATTCCGACAAGTTTTAACTTCATTTTGTATTATTTTCTTAAAATATTTGTAATTATTTTTTTTGTTTTATTCCGAAATTTATATAAACACAGTGTGTTTTTATTTTTTTATGCTGTATAATAGAAGTAGATTATTTTCAGAAGGGAAGATACTACTAATGGATGAAATATTAAACTTCGGATCTTACTTAAATGAAATAACCGATAATAAAAGAGACCTATCTATACAATACATTGTTCTTTTTAAGGACACTTTACTGAAAAAACAAGCTTCATAATTTAGAAATACTCAGTCCCCTTTTCCCTCTATCCTTTTTCGAAAAGGTATACGTAGTATATTACACAACAGAAAATTCGACAACAGAAGCCTATGAAGCATTTTTCCCGAATTTTATCAGTATTGATTCCAAAACTGCTTTTATGTTTTCAGAGGACTATGAAAACGGTCTTCTTTATACTTCTGAGTGCCATGAGAAAATTGAAATGATGAAGCAAGAATTTAACAAAATCTGTGCCGACTGTCTACCACTGTTTATCAACCTGGAAACTTATGAAAAACAGTCCCTTTATATGTGTGAATACGAGCAAATGCTACAGGCAGACACCTCATTATTGCATCCAGAGAATGGGTTTTATACTTTTCCTGCTGATATTATAAGGAAAAAAGAGAAGGAACACACTGCTCCAAAAAGACTAGCTCAATTGCTTATAAAAAGAACTGAGATCTTTCGTGAAAGATTGAGGAAGAGTAAAGCCCTTGAAATTATTTCCCTCACAGAGGGTCACTCCAAATCGTCCCCGTGTCACTTTAATATCTTATATACAATATTACATAAATTTTAAATAGTCTGCAAATAATTACAAAAACTAAGAGCAAAAACATAAACCCCCAGTTCCTTAAGAGCTTGATGGCTCCTCCAACCACCTATACTCGTTACGCTAAATTTCAGAGTAAAACATCATAAAGCATATAATAAAAAGTTTAAGGAATTTAAATTTAGCAAAGAATCCTGCGATCAATGCCAGCTAAGAGATCAATGCTTATATAAATTGAAAGATGCCAGAGTGCAGAGTAAAGGAAGAAAACTAGATGTTCCTCTTAGATGTGTTGAATTTAAAAGGAGCTCAAACTAAAGAGCTCCAAAGATAAGTTAGATGGATATTAAGGCTAATAATGCCTGTATATAACTACTTTTTAGAGAAATTTTCTAAAAAACAGCAAAGCTTTCTGTATAATCATTCGGGTATAGGGATAGCTTCGTTTTTCATGCTGCTTTTTCGGAGCTTTCACAGGCACCTTAAAACCCACTTTTGTGTCAACAACCCCTTCCCCTTGACAACCTGCTTCTTTTACTGCGTCTGGTTCTGTTCTTAGCTTCTTCTAGTAAATTCTATATGGCCGGTCTTAGGCCTGGAAGAATCTACGTCTTCCTAGTTAATAGGCTTTGGAAGAAACATTTCTTTTGGTTACTATTTAAATTTCCCGAGAACCGATGAATTTTTAGGAATTACTACGTGTCCACCAGTTGTGGTAGTAATCATATTTGTGTCAGCATGTGCTCCTATACGTACGAAAATCTGCTCTGTAGAACCAGTTGGGGATCCAGTAACATTAAATGTTATGGACATTACTGAATGTTGCGAATCAATAGTTGCAGAGTTTGTTGCAGAAACCAAACCACTATTACTTGTTACAAGAAAGACATTGTTTAATTGTTCTTCATTCAATTCCTCATTAGAAATTTCTGCTGTAAAGGTTACTGTTAAGTTTGCTGCTGCTCCTGAGCCTAGGGGTGCTGATACATCTAGCTTTGCTGCTTCAATGGTCGTGACTTCTCCTCGGTCTATTAGCAAGGGGGATACGTTTCCGTTATCATCCAGGATTGCATATGCTACTTTCTTGCCTACATTGTCGTGTGCGAATTCATCGTTAAGATCACCATTTTCTTGTGTTTTTCCATCACCAACACCATCATCTAGTGTAGCACCTGCTACTGCTGCATAATCGCCTTGGCCTACTGTTCCTTCAAAGTAGAGTGCTATTTTTTTGTCTTCGCCTACGTCAAGGTGGTTGCCACTTACATTTGTAAGTTTGTATTTTGCCCCCCCCCATCGTATTGCCACTTGATCGGCTTGTGTATCGGTGGGCCCTGCGGCTACTGTTACTGCTGCAGATAACTCTGATACGTTACCTTTTGTATCTTCTAACGTTACTTGAACTTCTTCTCCTGTTGTGACTGTTACTGATATGTCGGTTGTCCCTGATAA
>NZ_FOHU01000047.1 GCF_900111615.1 Natronincola peptidivorans
AGTTACTTGAAGTTAGGAAAAATAATAACCACTAATTATAATAATTGTACATTTTGAGATTATAAATTTTGTGCATTTCGGGATTGACATTTACACACCTCCTGTTTGAATGACAATTTCCACATTTTCTGGTAGTTTAACCGCTAAAATTTCTTCTAGATCAGTGGTTGCAGAGCCATAAAAAGTCTCTAAATCGCTACCGCAAAGATACCAATAAATCGCCCATTCCGTGTCACTGCTTAGCTGTGTGCTTACCTGTGTACTTTCTTCGCCGCCGCATGTAGTTAGTAATACTATTAAAATACCAATCAGAAGCATTGCCAATATTTTATTACGCTTATTTTTCTTCACAGCAAATCTCCTCCTTAGATCCTTAAAATCTCATTAATAATTCCTATTACCATGCTATCAAATTTATCTATGAAAAAATGTCCCTTGCATGAATCGACGTTTTTTCGTCATGAAAGGACTTTTCGTCATAAAATGACTATCTTAAAATAGTCATTTTATGGTATAATTCATATGTAAACTCATACTATTAGGAGTGTTTTTATGTTGTGAATAGCTATTTGCGATGATACCATAGGGGATCTTTCAAATATATCAATTATTCATTTCAAGTTGAAGCTTAATGGAGGAAAAAACACATGATGGATTATATAAGGTCTTTGCTTAGTTTTATTTTCGCTATTACCGTGATGTATATGCTTTTGGATTGCGAAATTAAACACAAGAAGAACCGCTATCTGCTGGGGCTTTATGCAACTGTCGTGCTAATTTGCGATGGGTTTATAATGCTAAAATTCGGGTATGCCCATTTCATGAAACTATATCCCCTTCTTGTCCACCTTCCCGTATTTTTAGGATTTGTGATTGCATCAAAGTTCAAACCAATTAAGGTATTTTTTGTTCTTTTGACACTAGTTGCGATTAGTACGTCTTTCTCTTTTGTAGGACTTATTATTTCATATTTTTTTGACTCCAGCAGAAAAGTTGTCAACATTGTTGCCTATATTCTGTATCTACCCGCGGGGCTTATTATTTACAAGTATGTTCGTCCTCTATTTATTTACATGATGGACAACACAGATAAAGGCTGGTTAGGATTTAGCCTTATACCCCTTTCATACTCTGTGCTTATTTATTCTATTGGAATGTATAATTTGGACAATGTGGCAATTGGATCAATGATTAAGGATGCTGTCCTGCTCTTTATTTTGGTTTTTTCAGCTTATTTTCTCATTCTGCGATTTTTCAGACAAACCAGAGAACAGCTCACCCTGCAAAACGAACAAAATTTACTAAAAATGCAAGTAGCCTCGGCACAGGTGCATTTGGAAGAATTAAAAGAATCTCAAGAAAAAACCCTCATTTATCGCCACGATATGCGACACCATCTTGATATGATAAGTTCCTACCTTGCGGACAACAACAAGACAGAGGCGCAAAAATACATTACAGCGATAGAAAAAAACATTGAGGATGCAGTGGTTAAAAAGTATTGTAACAATTACTCTGTCAATTTGATTCTATATTCTTACATAACGAAGGCCAAAGATGAGCTAATTAGAGTTGAAACCCAGATAGATCTGCCAGAGAAAACCGCCATTTCCGATATGGACCTTTGCGTTTTTTTTGCAAACACCCTTGAAAATGCCATTAATGCCTGCAAAAGCATTCGCAGCAACAAGGACAAAATTATAAAAATTGTCTCAAAAATCAATAATAATAAGGTTTATATACAAATCACCAACAGTTTCGATGGGACAGTCATATTTGTTGACGACATGCCTATAAGTACCGAGGAGGGCCATGGCCTGGGAACCAAAAGCATAGTAGCGGTAGCACAAAAATACGGTGGAGTATATTCCTTCACTACAGAAAATGGAATTTTTAAAACAAGTATTATCCTGTAATAATTGGTACATTGTAATAATGTAAGTAATTAATGAACTTCTCCCAGAAACGTCAAAACTAGACCCTGAAGGAATTACTCTCTACTAGGTCTAGTTTTTGTTTTAGCTTGGATTAACCTTATTAAAGACCTAAATCTTTTCTCATGGCATCCATTTTTGTTGAAAATTCTATGAAGAGGTTATCACTTTCATCTAACATATCAAATGCAGCATTTATATCTTCTTCTTCAGCATCTAAATCAGTTAAAACTAATAATATATCTACATAAGCTAATTCCCTTATTTCGACAGCCTTAAAAAAGATGTTATGCAATTCCTGAACTTCAGTAGTTTCGGGGGTATACGCTTCCAGTTCTTCAAAAAGCAATGCGTTACGGATAAGGTTTTCTTTTAACACTGTTGCTAAAACGTCCCCATCACCAGTTTGTACTGCCTCTGTGTAATGGATCACGATTTCTTCATTTAGAGGTACAAAGTTTGTAACTGCATGATTATTAATATAATCTTTTAAATCATCTTTGACAGCGTTATTAGCAGGTGCAGCATCGCCACCACCACATGCGGTTAGAGATACTAGCATAAATAGAACCGTTAGTGCAATTGCTAAATATTTAATTTTTTTCATAATTTTAATCTCTCCTTTAATTTTCAAAATAATGACATAAACGTTATTTGATCTTTTTTTGCGATTTAGTTTATCGTTTTTTGGATTTGAATCCTCCTTTCCTAATTTAACTCCAATATTCCTACTAAAAATCTCCCCTATTAAGAAAATTTTTGGCATCAATCTTCTTTATATGATAGCAAAAAATATTAGGAATTAGTTGCCAACTGCATGAAACGGTTATTTTTCGTCATGAAATGTATACCCTAAGCAAAGCCCCAACCGAAGATACGGTTAGGGCTTATGCTGTAATATAATTAGTTGCGGTATTGCCGAGGCAATCCTTATCAGAATTTAAGACCTATCGAAGGAAGTAAAGGAACTGTCCCTATGCTTAATACTTCCTATTCAAGTCAAATATGTTGATAACTGATAGCAGGCATCGATGTCCTTCGTAATAAAGATAGGCTCTTTATTCTCATAGCCCAGCCTTGCCAGCACAGCAGAACCGTCAGGCCGCGCCAAAAATCCAATAAATGGATAAGGTAATCTTGATATAGCATGCATAGAATCGCCCATAATAGTAGTAAGGAGGGTGATAGTA
>NZ_FOHU01000022.1 GCF_900111615.1 Natronincola peptidivorans
ATCCAGAAGGAAGCGATAATCTTGCATTTGAAACTTTAGAATTCTAGGGAGCTTATCAATCTTTAACTTCTGGTACTTAGGACTATTAGAGTCTTCAAAATTCAATTGGCGTAAAGGGATGTTTCTAGAGACAAAGATTAAAAGTGTATAAAGTTCTTTTTGTAGATATTGAATATATAGTACTAAATAAGATATAATGGAGTTCACAATGACCACCCTTTCTTTATTAATTGTGAGCTGGGAACTTCAATTATATCAAGAAATGGGGGGGCATTGTTTTTTTATACAAAAAAACTTTGAAACCTTTAAAATATAATGATTAGTTAGTAAAAAAAGAGTGTCAAACTTGACACTACGATTGCTTTAGAGGAGGGTTGAAAATGAGAGATATACATGTCTCTAAAGTTACTGAAACCGTAAAAAAACTTTGTATTGATGCAAATTATTACCTAACTGATGATATTAGGGAAAGATTGGAGGAGGCAAGGGCCCAAGAAAAGTTTCCAATTGCTAACAATATTCTAGATATATTGATTAAAAATGCAGATATAGCAAGCAATGAAGAAAGACCCATGTGCCAGGATACAGGAATGGCTGTAGTGTTTCTAGAAATTGGACAAGAAGTACATATTGTAGGAGGTTCACTGGAGGAGGCTGTCAATGAAGGGGTAAGACAGGGATACATAGAAGGATATCTTAGAAAATCTGTTGTAGCTGATCCAATTGAAAGAATCAACACAAATGACAATACGCCTGCAATTATTTATTATACCATAACATCAGGGGATAGCTTTAAGATTACCGTTGCGCCAAAGGGATTTGGAAGTGAGAACATGAGTCAGATTAAAATGCTAAAACCTGCCGATGGCGTTGAAGGAATAAAAGAGTTCGTGTTGCAGGTGGTTAAGGATGCAGGACCCAATCCATGTCCACCTATTGTAGTAGGAATAGGTATTGGAGGAACCTTTGATAAAGCTGCTCTTCTAGCAAAAAAAGCTCTTCTAAGATCAACAAATGAAAGAAATCATCATCCATTTTATGCGGAACTAGAAAACCAGCTATTAACTGAAATCAATGCTTTAGGAATAGGGCCCCAAGGCTTTGGTGGCAGAACCACTGCTCTGGCAGTTAACATAGAAACCTATGCCACCCATATTGCAGGATTACCTGTGGCAGTCAATATTAATTGTCATGCTACTAGACATGGAGAAGCCAGTCTATAGGAGGATAAAACAATGATTAAAAGAATAACAATGCCCTTGACTGAAGAAATAATAAAAGACCTAAAGGTGGGAGATAGTGTTCTACTTACAGGAATTATCTACACAGCTAGAGATGCTGCTCACAAAAGATTAGTCACCCTTATATCAGAGGGGAAGGATTTACCATTTGACATAAAAGGGCAGGTAATCTATTATGTAGGACCTACTCCAGCTAAAGAAGGTCAACCGATAGGTTCAGCAGGCCCCACCACAAGCTATAGAATGGATCCCTACACCCCTATTCTTTTACAGAAGGGGTTAAAGGGTATGATTGGCAAGGGAACAAGGAATCAGGAAGTAATGGAGGCTATCAAACAGTGCAGTGCTGTGTATTTTGCAGCCATTGGAGGGGCGGCTGCAATGACAGCTAAATGTGTTAAGTCATCAGAAGTTATTGCCTATGAGGATTTAGGGGCAGAGGCCATAAGGAAACTGTATGTGGAGGATTTTCCAGCTGTAGTAGTAATTGATAAAAAAGGAAACAATTATTATGAAATTGGGCAACAGAACTATTTAAAAACACGTGATCAGTTCTATCTTTAACGAAAGAAACAGCCATACAATACTTTCATACAAGTAATAATTCAACCATCTCCTATATTGAAATAATATTCATATAATTTTGTCCTTAATCATATAGATTACATGGATTTTTTTGTTATTTCTTCTTTTTGTGGGTATGTATAAAAAGAAGATATTTTAAGCTAACAAAATATTTTAGATAGGAGGAGCAATGTTGGATAAGTATAAAGATGTTACCGGTTTTCTAAAAGAGATTAGGAGTATAAGAAAATTTAATAGCATACCTGTAGATCAAGAGATACTGGAGGATATCGTTGACTGTGCTAGGTTAGCTCCTAATGCAAAAAATATTCAACCTTGGGAGTTTATTGCCATAACAAATAAAGATAAACTAAAAAAATTAGCTAACTTCCATAAAAGTGCCAATTTTTTAGAGGGTGCTTCTGCAGCAATAGTAGTGTTTTGTGATAAGGAAGCAACAGAGTATTTTCTTGAGGACGGATGTGCTGCTACTCAAACAATTCTCATTGCGGCAAACCTACATGGCCTAAAATCCTGCTGGATAGCAGGTGCAAAAGGGCTTTATCAGGAGGAGGACATTGCTTGGTGTGAAGGGGTCCCTTGTAAACCAATGCCTAAATATGTTGAAGATGCTGAGAACCTAAACAAGACGCTTAATGTGCCTCTAAACTATGCACTGATTTCCATGGTGGCTTTAGGATATAGCGATGAGAAGCCAGAAGTAAAGAAACGGTCATTAGAAGATGTAATTCACTGGCAAGAATTCTAACATAGAAATCTCCCTTATGCAAAAGTAATAATTTGCATAGGGGGGATTTTTTTGGTATATTCTATTAAGGTTAAGTAAAAAAACAATATACAAATACACGAACCGATAGTAGATGAAGGATTTAAAATTTCCACCATGAAAATCAATAGCTGTCATGGGTTTTGTAGAACACTGTTAAATAGGATATAACTAGAGTAATATGGATGGTGATAGCGGTTTGTAGAAGAATAAAGATTTGTAAGGGGGCGTACCATGGTAAATCAAGGAAATATAATACATCATGTGAAGGAAAATGTGGGATGGATAAAAATTAATCGACCAAATGCCCTAAATGCTTTATCCTTTGAGATGATTCAAAGGCTTTATCAGGTATTGGAGGAGTGGAAAAATGATGATACTGTAGCTTTTGTTTGTTTAGAAGGAGAAGGGGACAAGGCGCTATGTGCAGGTGGAGATGTAAAAGTTCTTTATGATTTAAGGGAATCAAATGTGAAGGAATATGCTTTTAATTTTTTTTCCACAGAATATAGAATGAATATGACAATGCATACCTATCCAAAGCCCATTCTCGTTTATATGAATGGATTTGTTATGGGTGGTGGCGTCGGTATTTCTATTGGAGCTACCCATAGAATCGTTACTGAAAAAACAAAATGGGCTATGCCAGAAATGAATATTGGTTTATACCCTGATGTAGGAGGCAGCTACTTCCTTAATAAAATGCCAGGACATATAGGACGCTATCTAGCTTTAACCTCTAAGCCTATTAATGCTGCAGATGCATTATACATTGGAGCTGCCGACTATTATATAAATAGTGATGCATGGGAAAGCATAAAGCAAGCTATTGGTGAAAGAAAATGGTCGATTGAGTTGGTTGACCATGAATTAGGACAACTAATAGAGAAATTCAAACAAGCTCCATCAGCACCTTCAAAATTAGCTGCATTACAGAATGATATCGACAAGCATTTTGGGCATGAAAGGATGGAAGATATCATAAAATCTTTAGAAATATCTACTGAGAAAGGAGATGCATGGGCGGGAGAAATAAAAAACATTTTATTAGCCAATTCACCCACCTCTTTAAAGGTAACCTTAAAACAACTGATTGAAGGTAAACATAAGTCTATGGTAGATTGCTTTAAAATGGAACTAGAACTAAGCTTAAACTTTATGGAGAGCCATGATTTTTATGAGGGTGTACGAGCGGTTTTGGTAGATAAGGATCGCTCACCAAAATGGAGTCCAGATGTCCTAGAAAAAGTTAAGGATGAAGTGGTGGATACATTTTTTACATATGAATGGAAGGAAGGAAAAAATCCTCTTTAGCCCATATGCTTGGGTTTTTCTTTAATAATATTTCATCACAATCTACCAGTGTAGAATGAATCTAACAATTAATGCTAACAATAAAGGAAAACAAGAAAGGAAAATGATATGACGAATGATTTTATAAGTTTAGGTATCGATAAAAGATTACAGCATGTATTAAATAAACACAGAATATCAAAGCCTACACCCATCCAGATGCAAACTATCCCAGCACTTCTAGAAGGGAGAGATGTTATCGCACAAGCCCAAACAGGAACAGGAAAGACATTGGCTTTTCTACTTCCAATGATGCAAGAAATAGATACAAGTAAGCCTTTTATACAAGGTCTAATTATTACACCAACTAGAGAGTTAGCCATTCAAATTACCGCTGAGCTAAAGAAACTGATTCCTGCTAAACAAGTAAATATTCTAGCCGCTTATGGTGGTCAGGATGTAGTAAAGCAGATCAACAAACTAAGAAAAGGCATCCATATAGTCATCGGAACTCCTGGACGACTTTTGGACCACTTAGGAAGAAAAACCATTGATTTTTCTCAGCTTAAAATGTTAGTATTGGATGAGGCCGATCAAATGCTACATATGGGTTTTTTACAAGAGGTAGAGGAAATAATAAGCAAAACATCAAAAGACCGGCAAACAATGTGTTTTTCAGCAACTATTCCTAAAGAAATTCGTTCATTGGCATCCCGCTATATGAAACAAGCTATCTATACACAGGTAGCCAGCAGCAATATAACACTAGAAGAAATAAAGCAGATGGCAATCGAAACAACCGATAGAGGAAAACAGAAAGCACTTTTCGATATTATTGATGAGTACAAGCCGTTTATGGCTATTATATTCTGTCGCACAAAGCGGCGGGCAAGTGCTTTAAATGAAGCATTAAAAAATCAAGGATACAATTCCGATGAGCTACATGGAGATTTGAGCCAAGCTAAACGTGAAAGAGTCATGAAGGCATTTAGAGATACAAAAATTCAATATTTGGTGGCTACGGATGTTGCAGCCCGTGGGCTGGATATAGAAGGAATAACCCATGTATTCAATTATGATATACCTCAGGATACAGAAAGCTACATTCACCGGATTGGTCGTACAGGAAGAGCAAAACAAAGTGGTATTGCTATCACTTTTATTACACCTAAAGACAAGGGTATGATGAAGACAATTGAAACAGAGATAAAAATCACCCTTGAAAAAAGAGCCATGAGCAAAGAACAAGATGAGGAAAAGAAATATAGAATCAATACCAGCAAAGAACCAAGAGAAAGAAAACAAAGCAGATCAAAACCAACAGACAAAAAATCATTTGGTGACAATAAGGACTCTAGAAAAAATAAGCCAAAGGAGAGAGGCAATAAGCCCAAAAGAAAGTCAAGAGAAACCGAGAATACAAATACTACAAAAAGAACCGCCACCCAAAGAACTGATAAAAAATATAGTAAAAAAACATCTAGAAGATAAAAAGTATTATTATAAACCGTACTGTGGGGGAAAGGTACGGTTTTTTATTAGGAATTATTCATATGCTTAGATTTCTATAACAACAACAGAAATGATTTGCTCTTTTCTCTACAATATGTTATAAAATATATAAAGTAAATCAAGGAATAGAAGGGACGCAATATGAATCTTATAAGTGCAGAGAATATTTATAAAAGTTATAGTGAGAAACCATTACTTAATAACATAAACCTTGGTATCAACCAAGGAGATAAAATAGGAGTCATTGGTATTAACGGCACAGGGAAATCTACCCTTTTAAATATTATTGCAGGGGTAGAGGAGACTGACGGAGGTAGGATAATCAAAGGAAGTGCAGTTCAGATAGAATACCTATCACAAAACCCATTTTTTGAAAATGAAGCTACAGTGTTAGAGCAAGTATTTAAAGGTGGATCCAGCATCATGAACTTAGTAAGGGATTATCAGGAAGCTATTCACAATCCTAATACTTTAAGCGAGAAGATTTCAAACCTTATTCAACAAATGGACACCATGAATGGGTGGAGTTTAGAAAGTGAAGCAAAAGCGGTACTTACAAAACTGGGAATACTAGATTTTAATGTAACAATAGGCACATTATCAGGAGGGCAAAAAAAAAGAATAGCATTAGCAGCAGCACTAATCAATCCCTCTGATCTGCTTATCCTAGATGAACCAACCAATCATTTAGATAACGACACCATTGACTGGCTAGAGCAATATCTTAATAAAAGAAAAGGTGCTCTTTTAATGATTACCCACGATAGATATTTTTTGGATAGAGTTGCAAACCAAATAATAGAGCTGGACAGAGGAAGTTTGTATTTATATAAAGGTAATTACAGCTATTTTCTAGAGAAAAAATTAGAAAGAGATGAAATTGAAGCTGCCAGTGAGAAAAAAAGACAGAATCTATTAAGGAAAGAGCTAGCATGGATAAAAAGAGGCGCTAAAGCAAGAACTACAAAGCAAAAAGCTAGAATAGATCGTTTTGAAAAGTTAGCTGATCATACCATTGATAATATAGATGAACAAGTGGATATATCTGTTGCTTCTAGCCGCCTAGGGAAAAAAGTAATTGAAATGGACCATATAAGTAAGGTCTATGATAATAATAACATAATTGATGATTTTAACTATGTTGTATTAAGAGATGATAGGATAGGCATTGTAGGCCCCAATGGAAGTGGGAAATCAACGCTTATCAATATAATGGCAGGTAAGATACCTCCAGACAGTGGTAATATTCAGATAGGAGACACAGTGAAAATTGGTTTTTATTCTCAAGAAACACAACATATGGATGATAACCTAAGGGTGATTCAGTATATCAAAGAAGGAGCAGAATATGTAACTACAGCGGAAGGTTATAAAATAACAGCTTCTCAAATGTTGGAGAAGTTTTTGTTTCCTTCTACATTACAATGGACACCTATTGGCAAGCTATCAGGTGGAGAAAAAAGAAGGCTCTATCTGCTTCGAGTACTTATGGAAGCTCCCAATGTATTATTTTTAGATGAACCTACTAATGATTTAGATATACAAACCCTAACCATATTAGAGGATTATCTAGAGGAATTTAAAGGGGCAGTTGTTGTAGTTTCTCATGATAGATACTTCCTAGATAGAATGGCAGAAAAAATATTTGCATTTGAAGGTAATGGGAAAATAGTACAGTATACTGGAAATTATTCGTTATTTAAAGAAAATCATAATACCAAAGGAAAAAGTACTGGTGAAACTAAGAAAGATGAAACATCAGAGAATAGTTTAGGATATAGAAAAAGTTCAGATCGCAAAAAAGATAGAGGGTTAAAGTTTACCTTCAAGGAACAACGAGAGTATGAAGAAATAGACGATATAATTGCTAACTTAGAAGAAAAAATAGAAACTATAGAAATTAAAGTTCAAGGGGTATCCACCGATTATACTCTTTTACAGCAATTAACAGAAGAAAAGGAAGTGTTGGAAAAAGAATTACAGGAAAAGATGGAAAGATGGGTATATCTTAACGATTTAGCAGAAAAAATTGAAGCATTGAAATAAAGTTAATGATGAATACTATAGACAATGAGATACTTTGAAAGGATTGTTAATGGATATGAACAAAACCTTAGTGCTAGCTGAAAAACCCTCAGTTGGTAGAGATTTGGCTAGAGTTTTAAATTGCAAGAAAAAAGGCAGTGGATATTTAGAGGGGGACAAATATATTGTTACCTGGGCATTAGGACATCTGGTTACATTGGCAGATCCCGAAATGTATGATGAAAAATACAAATCCTGGAGAATAGAAGATCTACCAATGCTGCCATCTCAACTAAAGCTTATCGTAATAAAACAAAGCGGCAAACAGTTTAACGCTGTAAAGACACAAATGAACAGAAAGGATATTACTGAAATTGTTATTGCCACAGATGCTGGGCGAGAGGGGGAACTTGTTGCAAGATGGATTCTAGATAAAGCTCACATTAAGAAACCTATAAAACGGCTTTGGATTTCCTCTGTAACCGATAAAGCCATAAAAGATGGTTTTAATAATCTAAGAGATGGTAAAAACTATGAAAAGCTTTATGCATCTGCTGTTGCCAGGGCAGAGGCTGATTGGTTAGTAGGGATTAATGCCACCCGTGCATTAACTTGTAAGTACAATGCTCAGCTTTCCTGTGGTAGAGTACAAACACCAACCCTTGCTATAATTGCTAAAAGGGAAGAAGAAATTAGAAATTTTAAAGCTAGGACCTTTTATGGTATAACTGCTGTAGCTAATAGCTTAAAACTAATATGGCAAGATCCCCAAACAAAGGACATTAAAACCTTTGACAAAGAAAAAAATGATAAAACCCTTATAACAGTTCAGAGGAAAGATGCCGAGATTATCGCTATAGACAAAACTTATAAAAAGAGCTTTTCTCCACAACTATATGATTTAACAGAATTACAAAGAGATGCAAACAAAATTTTTAATTACTCTGCAAAAGAGACTCTTTCCATCATGCAAAAGCTTTACGAGACCCATAAACTATTAACCTATCCAAGAACAGACTCACGCTATATCTCAGCTGACATAGTGGAGACATTAATAGATAGAGTTAAAGCCTGTGGTGTTGGATCCTATGCACCAATAGCAGCTAGTATTATAAAAAATCCTATTAGAGGAAACAAATCCTTTGTTGATGATAGCAAGGTATCAGATCACCATGCTATTATTCCAACAGAGGAACCGGCATATTTGGGAGCATTAAGTGATAAGGAAAGAAAAATATATGATTTAGTAATTAAAAGGTTTTTAGCTGTGCTATATCCACCATTTGAATATGAACAAACAACAATCAAAGCAAAGCTGGGTAATGAGACTTTTATTGCCAAAGGAAAAATTGTTATTGCGCAAGGATGGAAGGTTGTATATCAAAATAAACTCCTAGAGGAGGATATAGAGGATGGGGTTTCGGATCAATTACTACCTAATGTAAGTAAGGGAGATATCTTAAAGGTTTCTTCTGTATCTCAAACCAGTGGTGAAACCAAACCACCAGCATACTTTAATGAAGGAACGCTGCTTTCAGCTATGGAGAATCCAGGAAAATATATGGAAAATGAAAATAGAGCACTGATAAAGACAATTGGTGAAACTGGAGGAATTGGAACAGTTGCTACAAGAGCAGATATTATTGAAAAACTCTTTAATACATTTTTGATTGAAAAAAGAGGTAAGGATATTTTTATTACGTCAAAAGGTAAGCAACTACTTGAACTGGTGCCAGAGGATTTGAAGTCTCCTGCACTAACTGCTGAGTGGGAACAAAAACTAGGCTCTATTGCTAAAGGTTCTCTTAAGAAAGATGTCTTTCTTCGTGACATAAGAAACTACGCAAAAACAGTAGTACATGAAATAAAGAATAGTAAAGAAATCTTTAAACATGATAATCTTACCCCTAATAAATGTCCTGATTGTGGCAAGCATATGCTGGAGGTAAAAGGAAAAAAAGGAAAAATGCTTATTTGCCAGGATAGAGAATGTGGTCATCGAAAAGGAATCTCTAAGACAACCAATGCTAGATGCCCAAATTGCAGAAAAAAGCTAGAACTAAGAGGAGAAGGAGAGGGGCAGATTTTTGTGTGCAACTGTGGCCATAGGGAAAAGCTTTCATCCTTTAATAAAAGAAAAAAAGAAGAAGGCAATAAGGCTTCTAAGAAAGAAGTATCAAAATACCTAAACCAACAAAAAAAGGAAGTTGAGAAGCCAATTAACACTGCTCTAGCAGATGCTCTTACTAAACTGAAGCTATAGGAGAACGTCAGGATGTTCCTTAAAAGAACATAGGATACTTGCAGAAAAAAATAGAAAAAATCAGTACACAATAAAAGTCACTTAAAATAAAAAATTCCAAGTGACTTTTAATAATTACTTGAAGAGCATACAGATAATAGGTTCCAAGATTAAATAAGGCATAATATCTAAAAATTATAGCAATATCAATAAAAAAATATATATTTTTCATATAGCTCATAGTATTAAAACTTAATAGTTTCTCCAAGATATTAAAAAATATTTCAAAAAAATTCAAAAAAGTCCAAAAAAGCTATTGAATTATTTTCCAATATATAATATTATATAACTATAAACACGCGTTCACAAAATTTCATTATAATAGTAAGAGGTGTTGCCATGAATGCTGCAGACATAGCAAAAATTGCAGGGGTATCGAGAAGTACTGTTTCTAGAGTAGTAAATAACTATGGTAATGTTACTGAAGAAACCCGCAGTAAGGTGCTAGATATAATAAAAGAATACAACTATGTTCCACATGCATCAGCACAAATGTTAGCAGGGAAAAAGAGTAAGATTATGGGCTTGTTTATTATTGATACAAAGGATGAAAAAGAAGGGAATAAAATGTGTACCAGTTCATATTTTTCTCCCTTTACAGATGCAGTTATTGATGCTGCAAATAAACAGCGCTATAATGTACTTATTTCCATGATCAATGAAGATAATGATTACAACAATGTAAAAGAATTATTTCAAAATAAAACTATTTCCGCAGGGATTTTTATCGGTGCCAAGAATAATGAACCAGCTATAAAGGAAATCATTGAAGAAGGGTATAAAATTGCTGTTATAGAACAGGAAGTGGCAGGAGAGCAGGATCCTTTTAGTAAATGTATTGTGGTCAATAGTGACAGCTTTGGCGGAGGCTACCAAGCCACAAAATATTTAATACAATTAGGTCATAAAAATATAGCCCACTTGTGCGGTGATATGGAACAGCTGACAGCCATCTCTAGAATAGAGGGATATAAAAAGGCACTTCTAGATGCTGGGGTCTCTATAAAGAACAATCTAATCGTGAAGGGTGATTATACTGAAGAAAGCGGATATAAAGCTGTTAAAAAACTTTTATTAAAGGAAAAACTTACAGCAATCTTCATCGCAAATGATAGTATGTCTATTGGGGCTATGCGAGCTATTGAAGAATTAGGCTTAAAAATCCCAGAGGACATTTCTGTAGTAGGATTTGATGACATAGAGGTTTCTAGACATTTGCAGCCTAGTCTTACTACTGTTAGAGTACCATTATTTCAAATGGCCTTTATGGCTGCAAACAACCTTATAAAAGCCAATGATGAAAATATTGACTTTTATGCAAACTATAAAATACCTGTTGAACTTATCATTAGAAATTCCTGCAAGCAAATGGAAGTTTAATTTTTAATCATAATAAACACGCGTTCATAATAATTCTCAACAAAAACGTTTTCCTGTTTGATATTAGACTATGAGGCTATTTAGAGATACTTCAATAAATAGCTGTGTAGTTTAGTATATACCATATTATTTTAAGGGGGATATTAGAATGAAAAAGCATCATTTAAAGAGAACGTTTGCTTTATTAATGTGTGCAATCTTAATGCTAGTTATGTTTACAGGATGTAGTCAACCGGCTGAAGCGCCAGTTGAAGAGCCTCAAGAAGAACAACAAGAAGTTACAGAGAAAAGCCCAGAAGATTTTACTGGTACACTTACCTTTTGGCATTTTAACAATGACGAAGGACCTAAGTTAGCAGAGGCCTTTATGGCTAAATATCCAAATGTAACAGTAGAGACACAAATTACTGCGGATACTGACCTAGCTTATCAAAATAAAGTCACATCATCTATAAGAGCGGGTTCAGGAATGCCAGACGTATATGCTGCAGAAAATGCCTTCGTAAAGAGATTTGTAAATCTTCCAGGTGGATTTGCGGATCTATCAGCTGCTCCTTTTAATGCAGAAGAATTAGTAGGTAATAATATTCCATACACGGTTGATATTGGAAGAGATAACAATGGCAATATTAAAGCACTTTCATGGCAGGCATGCCCTGGTGGGATAGGCTATAAGCGAGATTTAGCCTTAGAATACTTAGGAACAGATGATCCAGCTGAAATCACAGCAATGCTGGCAACACCAGAAAGTATTATAGAAACTGCTAGAACACTGAAGGAAGCAAGCAATGGACAAGTTAAGCTATTTGTTGGAACTGAGGATTTATATAAGGTTTATGTAGGATCACGTAGTGTACCATGGGTACAGGATAATAAATTTACAATTGATCCTAAGATGATGGAATTTCTTGATATTGCGAAAATTTTAAGAGACGAAGGACTTGAAGGTGGTATTAGACAATGGACACCTACATGGTCGGCAGCAGTAGCAGATGATGAGCATATGGCCTATGCAATTCCAACATGGGGAATTCAATGGATTGTTGCAGTAAACGATGAAGAAAATGCAGATGCTGGAAGATGGGGTATTGCAACACCTATTCCTTTCTATGAAGGTGGAACATGGGTAGGGGTATCTGAGCAATCACAAAACAAAGAGCTTGCATGGGAATTCGTTAAGTTCCTAGCAACAGATGCAGATCACCTAAGAGATTGGGCAAAAGCAACTGGAGATTTTGTTAGTCATTTAGATATTATTGATGAATTAATGAGTGATAATAGCTTTGTTAATCCTACTGTAAATCAGAATACATATCAAGTATATGGACCGATGGTGTATGAGATTGATGGTAATCTTATTACACAATACGATGATCAAATAAGAGTAGCCTTCCTTGATGTATTACAGACATACTTAGCTGGTAATATAGATAAGGATCAATTCTTAGTGAACTTGAAAGAACAGGTTCAAGCAGATATACCAGACTTGATTATCGAGTAATATAGACAGTTGAGGAAATGAATATTGCCTTATTAGCTTCCCAGCTAATAAGGCACATTCATTATAGGAGGGATAACCTTGTTTTCTAAAAAGATTCGTAAAGATTCTTATGGATATATTTTCATTCTACCATTTTTTATTATACTAGCCACTTTTATTATATATCCCATTCTTTATTCCATTGCAATTAGCTTTACCAAATGGGATGGTAGTATCATCCCACCAGAATTTATTGGATTAAACAACTATAGAAGACTTGTTGGAGATGCTTTTTTCCTTAGAAGTATTAGAAATACATGGATTATGTGGCTAGGTTGTATTATACCACAGATGATCTTTGGGTTAGGCCTAGCAGTAATCTTGAGTGAAAAAAAGCTAAAGGGAAAGGGTTTTTTCAGATGGGTTTACTATCTACCTAATATCGTCACAATGGCTTCTGTAGGAACTTTAGTATTTTTCCTTATTAATTGGCCCCATGGTTCAATAAATAGAATGCTTATGACTTTTGGAATTATTAATGAACCTTATAATTTTTTACAAAGCACATTAGCTGCTAGAGCTACGATCTCCATCACTTTATGGTGGATGTGGTTCGGCTACAGTATGATTATTTTTATGGCGGGAATAAAAGCGATACCTGAAGAATATTTTGAAGCTGCCAGAGTGGACGGAGCCAATAAATGGCAAATATTTTGGAACATAACCTTACCTTGCCTAAGGCCTATTATTCTATATCAGGTCGTTACATCAGTCATTGGAGGTTTAACTATGTTTGATGTGCCTTATATTGTTACTGAAGCCAGAGGAGGACCTCAAACTACAACATTAACAATGGTAATGTATTTGTATAATACCACCTTTGCTAATTATAACTTTGGGTATGGTGCAACCATTGGTGTAGGATTATTTGTACTTGTCATGATATTTGTAGCCATTGCCTTTAAGATTATTAACAAGAATGCAGCTTATGATTAGGAGGTGATAGTATGGATTCCAGTTTAGTAAAGGAAAAAAAGTTTATTAAAGATAAAACAACACAAAAAAACAAAGCAAAGCTATCCAACATAACATTATACATAATTCTAATGGGTCTAGCTGTTTTAACTTTTTTACCTTTTTACATTATGATGATTAATGCAACCCGTACTAGCAATGAAATAGCAACACAGTTAAATTTTCTTCCTGGTAGTGCTCTAATAGATAATTACCGAAGAATGAGATCAGCTGTAGATATTTGGCAAGGATTTAAAAATAGTTTAATAATATCTATATCCAGCACTGCACTGGCGGCTTATTGTGGTGCTTTGACAGCCTATGGTTTTGCAAAATATAAATTTAAAGGGAACAAAGTACTATTTTGGGTTGTTTTAGGTACTATGATGTTTCCAGCACAATTAGGGTTAATTGGTTTTTTTAGGGTTTGTTCAGCCTTAAACCTAATTAATAATAGATTAGCACTTATCTTGCCAGCGATTGCAAATGCAAATTTAGTATTTTTCGTCAAACTCTATATTGACGCTGCGGTTCCCAACGAAGTCATCGAGTCTGCTAGAATCGATGGATGTAGCGAGTTTATGATTTTCAATAAGATCGTAATACCTATGATTATTCCATCCATAGCAACCATGTCAATATTTGCTTTTATACAATCATGGAATAATTATCTTATACCACTTGTAGTTTTATATGATGAAAGCAAATATACTGTTCCAATTTTAACAGCAATGGCAAAAGGAGTATACCGAACAGATTTTGGTGCTGTATATGTAGCTGTTGCCTTATCTATAGTGCCAATAATGATAGCTTTTCTATTTTGTTCAAAATATATCATTGGTGGTCTTACTGCTGGTGCAGTAAAAGAATAACTATTTATTACTATTGAATAAAATGAGGGGTAATAACATGGAGTATGGATATTTTGACAATGAAAATAAAGAGTATGTAATAACAGATCCTCGAACACCAGTAACCTGGATTAACTATATTGGGAACTTGAAGTTTGGAGGGTTTGTAGATCAAACTGGAGGGGCTTTGATTTGTAAAGGTGACCCAGCGTTAAATAGAATCATAAAATATATACCACAATTACCAAATGGTGATTTTAAAGGAGAAACTCTCTACCTAAGAGTGAAGGAAACAACAGGATATAAAGTATTTTCTCCTTTTTACACACCCACTTTAGATAAGTATGATTTATATCAATGTCATGTGGGCTTGGGCTATACAAAAATAATATCTAAGTTTTATGGCATTAGAACAGAGGTAACAATCTTTGTGCCATTAGACGAGGAGAGGGAAATCAGAGACATTACCATTACAAATAACAACAAAGATTCTGTAATGCTGGATATTATTCCTGTGGTAGAGTATACCCATTTCGATGCATTAAAACAGCTTACTAACGCTGATTGGGTGCCACAAACTATGCAGTCAAAGGCATACAAAAACCAAGATGGCTATAATATATTAACGCAGTATGCATTTATGAAGAAGAATAATGGGATAAATTATTTCACTTCAAATCATCCTGTAGCTTCATTCGAGACAGATCGCAAAAGGTTTTTAGGGAATAATGGGTACAGCTCATGGAGTAAGCCATATAGCCTTATGCAAGAAAATCTTACTAATTATGAAGCTTTCAGGGGAGATAATATAGCAGCCTTGATGCATCACTTAGGTGAGTTAAAACCAGGTGAAAGCAGGAGGATTATTACACAACTAGGGCAATGTTCAGATCTTATAGTAGAACAGCAAGCAATAGAAAAATATAGGGATGAAAAAAATGTTGAAAAGGCATTTGGTGATTTAAAAAAGTTTTGGAATACTTTTCTTGACAATATTATTGTAGATACCCCTGACGATGCTATGAATACAATGCTGAATATACACAACCCTAGGCAATGCTATATTACTAAGAATTGGTCAAGAGATCTTTCATTATATCAGTTAGGCTTTGGAGGAAGGGGTATTGGATTTAGGGATAGCTCTCAAGATGTGATGGGGATACTAGGGCATGCACCTGAGGATGGAAGAGAGCTTATTGAAAAGCTTCTGCATGTTCAGAAACGAGATGGTTCAGCAATGCATCAGTTTAATATCACAACTATGGAGGCCAATGCAGGAGATTCTAGAGAAAAGGAGGACCGCCCAGATTATTATAGTGATGATCATTTGTGGATTATATTAGCTGTATGTTCCTATATAAAAGAGACGGGGAATTTCGATTTTTTGATGAAGGAGATTCCATTTTATGATAAAGACAAAGAGGAAAACCCTTTAGAGTCAGCAAATGTTTTAGAGCATCTTAAAAGAAGCATAGAATTTACTAGAAAAGATACTGGAGATCATGGATTGCCTTTACTTGGATTTGCTGATTGGAATGATACAGTGAACCTTCCTACTGGTGCTGAGTCAATCTTTACTGCTAATTTGTTTGGTTTGGCCTTAAAGGAGATGATTGAGTTATTAAGCTATTTGGGAGATGCTTCAACAGTTCAAGAGTACAAAATGTGTTATAAATTAATGCAGGATAATTTAAATAAGTATTGTTGGGATGGAGAATGGTATGTTAGATACTTTGACCATAATGGTGAAGCTTTAGGATCTAGAAAAAATCAACATGGTAAAATTTATGCGAATGCACAATCATGGAGTATTATTTCTGGATTTGCTCCCTTTGAGCGAGCAATAAAAGCTCTGAATTCAGTAAATAAATACTTAAGTACGGAACATGGTATTAAGCTTAGTTATCCTGGCTATAACGGTTATAATCCAGAAAAAGGAGGAATAACCTCTTATCCTCCAGGCGCTAAAGAAAATGGTGGTATTTTTCTTCACAGCAATCCATGGGTTATGATTGCCGAAACCATAGTAGGTAATGGAGACCTTGCTTTTCAATATTACAATCAAATCAACCCTGTCAAAAAAAATATGAAAGTTGGAGAGTACGAGTGTGAACCATACTGTTATCCACAGAACATTCTAGGAGACGAGCATCCAGAGTTTGGTTTAGGACGCAATACATGGCTGTCTGGAACTGCTTCATGGGTATATCAAGCAGCAATCAAATTTATATTAGGTATACAACCCACCTATAAGGGGCTTAATATAAATCCATGTATTCCTAAAACTTGGAAAGGTTTTAAGGTTACCAGAACCTTTAGAAATGCCATCTATGAGATAGAAGTAAATAATCCAGACAATATATGCAAAGGTGTTAAACAGGTTATTGTTGATGGCGTACTTATCGATGGTGAGATTATACCAATATTTAATGATAGAAAAAAGCATGAAGTAAAAATATTGATGGGACAATAGAAGCTGGGAAGGAGCAAAAAAAATGAAGTTTGGATATTTTGATGATAAAAATAAAGAATATGTGATTCAAACTCCTAAAACCCCTTATCCATGGATTAATTATCTTGGCAGTGAAGACTTTTTTGGTCTTATATCCAATACTGCTGGTGGATATTGTTTTTATAAGGATGCAAGGCTAAGACGAGTAACTAGATATAGATACAATAATATTCCTCTAGATAATGGAGGGAGATATTACTATATTAAAGATGAAAAAGACTTTTATTCTCCTACATGGATGCCAGTTAAAAGTGAATTAGATCATTATGAGTGTAGGCATGGAATAGGTTATTCAAAAATTAAAGCAATAAAAAATGATTTAGAAACAGAGATACTGTATTTTATCCCTTTAGGAGATAATGCAGAGATACATAAAGTGACACTAAAAAATGTGGGTAATAATGATAAGGAATTTACTATTTTTTCTTTTATTGAGTTCTGTCTTTGGAATGCATATGACGATATGACAAACTATCAGAGAACCTATAGCATTGGTGCTGTTGAAGTTGAAGGAAGTACAATATTTCATAAAACTGATTACAGAGAAAGGCGAAATCATTATTCTTTTTATAGCGTGAATCATCCTATCAATGGATTTGATACAGATAGAGATGCTTTTTTAGGACAATACAATGGTCTGAACGAGCCAGAAACAGTTATCAAAGGAATGTCCAATAATTCTATGGCTAGTGGATGGAATCCTATCGGATCCCATAGCATTAAAGTAAAGTTAGCTCCTAATGAAGAAAAAACACTGATTTTTACTATTGGTTATATAGAAAATAATCAAGAGGAAAAATGGAAGGCAGAAGATGTTATCAATAAAGAACAAGCATATGAATTATTAGAAAAGTATAATAATGATACTGCTGTTGAAGAAGCTTTTGAAAAGCTTGGGAATCATTGGAATAATTTATTAAATAAATTTGTAGTAGAAAGTCATGATGAGAATTTAAATAGAATGGTAAATATATGGAATCCATACCAGTGCATGGTAACCTTTAACATGTCAAGAAGCGCTTCCTATTTTGAAACAGGAATAGGTAGAGGTATGGGTTTTAGGGATTCTAATCAAGATTTATTAGGATTTGTTCATCAAATACCAGAAAAAGCAAGAGAAAGAATTTTAGATATTGCATCAACTCAGCTAGAAGATGGCAGCGCCTATCATCAGTATCAGCCCTTGACAAAAAAAGGGAATCATGAAATTGGTGGTGGCTTTAACGACGATCCTCTATGGCTGATTTTATCAACAACAGCCTATATCAAGGAAACAGGAGATTTTTTAATTTTGCAGGAGGAGATACCTTATAACTGTGATATTAACAATACTGGAACATTACTAGAACACTTAGAGAAATCCTTTGGATTTACTTTAAATAATTTAGGACCTCACGGACTGCCCCTAATAGGGCGGGCTGATTGGAATGATTGCCTAAACCTAAACTGTTTTTCTGAAAACCCAGATGAATCCTTCCAAACCTGTGATAATAAGACGGGAAAAACAGCTGAATCAGTATTTATAGCAGGTATGTTTGTATATATGGGAAAAGAGCTAGCAGAACTTTATAAAAGGCTAGGCTCAGATAACAAAAGTCAGAAGGTATTAAAGGAAGTAGAAAAAATGACACATGCTATAGAAACCTATGGCTACGATGAGGAATGGTTTTTGCGGGCATATGATTATTATGGTAATAAAATTGGAAGCAAAGAAAACGAAGAAGGAAAACTATTTATAGAGCCTCAGGGATTCTGTGTAATGGCTGGAATTGGTGTGGATAATGGTAAGGCGTTAAAGGCATTAGACTCAGTAGACAGACATCTTAACACAGAATATGGAGCAGTTTTATTATGGCCTGCCTATACAAAATATCAGACTCACTTAGGAGAAATATCTTCTTACCCACCAGGCTATAAGGAGAATGCCGGAATCTTTTGTCACAATAATCCATGGATTATGATTGCAGAAACGGTATTAGGCAGAGGAGAAAAAGCCTTCGAGTATTATTCAAAAATAGCTCCCTCTTACTTAGAAGATATTAGTGAAAAGCGTAGATTAGAACCCTATGTATATGCTCAAATGATTGCAGGAAGGGATGCAGTCAGGGAAGGAGAAGCCAAAAATTCATGGCTTACAGGTACAGCTGCATGGAATTATGAGGCAATTACCAAGTGGATATTAGGGATTAGACCTGATTACGATGGTATAATGATAGATCCTTGTATTCCAAAAGATTGGGATAATATTTTGATAAAAAGAGTGTTTAGAAAATCAACCTATGAAATAAGCATTAAAAATCCTGAAGGTGTTTGTAAGGGAGTTAAGAAGATACTAGTAGATGGCAAAGAGCAAGAAGGTAACTATATTTCTGCTTTCAATGACAGCTCTATCCATAGGATTGAGGTAATTATGGGATAGACCTCCCCCAAAAGGTTTAAATATAGGTCTTAGGTAATAGAAAAACATACTTAATTAAGCATTCTCTTTCTAAATGTCTAAGACTAACAAAAATAATGTGGTATTTTCACCACATTATTTTTGTTGGTTTTAGACTGTTTAAAAAACTCAATCTACTTTGTTACTTCAAAAACCCAGCACCTTTACGTATTACGTATACGCTGCAGTCGCTGGGTTTTCTTGCGCCTTCAAACTGGAAATTTTTCAACAGTCTTAAGTGCATTTAGCAGTATTTATTATGTATTGGTATGCGTTGGCTATTATATAGAAAAGCATAGCATCTTGAAAAACTCTTAGATCATAACCTGTAATATCTTGAATTTTATTTAATCGATAGATTAAGGTATTTCTATGAACAAATAAATGTTTTGAGGTATCAGTAATATTTAGATTATATTTTATTAAAGTGAAAGCCGTTGTTATTAGCTCATGATTGTCAAAGAGTTCCTGAATATTACAATCCAAATGTTTTATTATTTCCTGTAAATCATCTTCTGATATTTTGTTAATAATCATTGGAATAGCTAGATTATCATAGCAGTAGATGTTTTTTTTAGGGAAAAATGCTTTTCCAAGATGCATAAATTCCTCAGCTAATTTGTATGATTTATGCCAGTCTCTTATATTATCAATGGTTATACCTATCGCAATTTTTGCCTCGTATAACAATTCAGATAAAATAGTATCAAAAAGTAATGAACCTACCAAATAAGGCTCTTTTTCAGTAACTTCTTTGATGAAGACAAAGAAATTATCCTTTATTTTAACCAATAATTCGTCTGGATAAAGAGCTAATACTATTTCTTCTACTTCTTGAGCTAGGCTATCGAGAACCTCTATTAGGATTACCTGCACTTGTCCATTTACTGAAATACCATGTTTCTGGCATTGGATATCTAAGGAAGTATCAGATATAGCATTTGATAATAAGCCTTTAATAAAATAATCTCTTGAGTTGCTTGTATCATCAATAGATAAAAATAGTTTGATAACTTTTCCTATTCTTTTGGCTTCATCATCCGTTCCTTCCAAAGAGATAAAATATTTGTGGGGATGAGTGGAATTATAGGTGCAATAAAGACGATGCTCTCTCTCAAAAAAGAAGTCTTGCCCATAATTAAAATCTAGTACATCATCATAGTCCCCAACTCTGGAGCTATTGGTACTGAAAAAAACATAACCTGTAGCATCTAATAAGCATATTTCTTTACAGGTAATATCCTGTAAGCCTTTAACAAAGCTTTTGATTTTTTGTATATCCATTGGGATTTTCCTCCCTTAAGGGTATTATCAATATACTATTATAATACCACATAACAAGAACTACAAAATAGATTGTTCGGTATCTTTATCAAATAAATGACATTTATTCATATCTACGGAGATCTCAATTCTTTCACCAATTTCGATTGCTAAATTAGGCTGAACGATAGATATTAAATCTATATCATCAAGCTTAAGATATAAATAGGTTTCCGAACCTAATAATTCTTTAACATCTATTCTAGCTGTGAATGTACTTTCTTCGTTAGGGAAAGTGGCATCAGCTTTAGCATATAAATCCTTAGGCCTTATACCTAAAACGATATCCTTTCCAATATAGTCTTTAGCTTTGACGACATTAGCTTTATTGGTGGGAATCAATAACTTGTTGTTGCCAAAAATAGCATAGATTTTATCACCCTCTTCAACCAAATTACAGTTGATGAAATTCATCTGTGGTGAGCCAATAAAACCAGCAACGAAAAGATTTGCAGGATACTCATAGATAGTTTGTGGATCAGCTACTTGTTGTACAATACCATCCTTCATGACCACTATACGTGTTCCCATGGTCATGGCTTCTGTTTGGTCATGGGTGACATAAATGAAGGTTGTTTGAAGCTTTTTATGAAGCTTGTTTATCTCAGAACGCATTTGAACTCTTAGTTTAGCATCAAGATTAGATAAAGGCTCATCCATTAAAAAGACCTTTGGTTCTCTAACGATAGCTCTACCTAAAGCTACTCTTTGTCTTTGTCCTCCAGAAAGCTCTTTGGGCTTTCGATTTAATAATTCCTTTATATTTAATATTTCAGCAGCCTCATTAACCTTTGTTTGGATTTCTTCTTTTGACATCTTCCGAAGCTTTAATCCGAAGGCCATATTATCAAAAACCGTCATGTGGGGGTACAGAGCATAATTTTGAAAAACCATAGCGATATCTCTATCTTTAGGTTCAACATCATTTACTAATTTATCATCTATATAGAGCTCTCCAGATGATATTTCTTCAAGCCCAGCAATCATTCTAAGACTAGTTGATTTTCCACATCCAGAAGGACCAACTAGAATAATAAACTCCTTATCATCGATTGTTAAATTTAGATCCTTTACAGCATGAAAAGTATTTGTGTAGTACTTATTGATATCCTTTAGTACCAAACTGGCCATATTAATAATTCCTCCTTAAATTATATTATATATTTAGTATACTATGGTTATTAAGAAAGATATATTGTGAATACTTACAATAACAACAATAGAATTTTGTTGAATGTAACTAAGAATAAAGACTATTATCTTAAAAAAGATATATTTAGCAGACTTATTATCCACAAAGATTAGAAAACACATAATAATTTATTACTTAAAGCTAGTGAATATATTATCGACTGATCTATATAAGGACATTGATTTCGCAACAAAGAACATTTACTTCCATAATACTTTTTTGTTATCTGCTAATAATAATTTTAAAGAATAGATTGACGTGAGAAGAATTCAAATATATACTTTTGTTAAATATTCTTTATTTAAATACATAGATGAGGAGTCGATATGATGAAACTACCTTCTTTAAGAATAGGAGAATTAGTAGCAGAGGTACCCATTTTACAAGGCGCAATGGGCGTGGGTGTGTCCCTATCAAATCTTGCAGCAGCAGTAGCTAATGAAAGAGGAATAGGTGTTATTGCAGGGGTTCAAATTGGATTTGAAGAACCTGATTTTGAGACCAATAATGATGCTGCAAATGTGAGGGCACTTAAAAAACATATTAGAAAAGCTAGAGAATTGAGCTCTGATGGTATTATAGGTGTAAATTTAATGGCAGCTATAAATAATTATAAGGATATGGTGATGGCGGCAGTTGAGGAAAAAATTGATTTAATCGTATCAGGTGCAGGGCTACCTACAGATTTACCCTCAATGATTCAGGGAACCAAAACAAAAATAGCACCTATAGTTTCCTCTAGTAAAGCAGCAGCTTTGATTGCTAAGTTATGGGACAGAAAGTTTCAGTACTTGCCAGATCTAGTGATTGTAGAAGGCCCAGAAGCTGGAGGCCATTTGGGCTTTTCCGAGGAACAATTAAACACAAATCCTAAGCCTCGATTAGAAGAAATTGTTAAAGACGTTATAGAAGCCTTAAAGCCATATGAAGAGAAGTACAATAAAGCTATTCCCGTAATTGCTGCTGGGGGAATATTTGATGGAGCAGACATAGCAAAATATATCAAAATGGGAGCTGCAGGAGTTCAAATGGCCACAAGATTTGTTCCCACTGAGGAATGTGATGCAGATAGAAGATTTAAAGAAGCATATATACAATCAAAAGAGGAAGATATTCGACTAGTGAAAAGCCCTGTAGGGATGCCAGGTAGAGCTATATATAATAATTTTATGAAACGATTAGAAAAAGAAAAAATACCAGTAAAGAAGTGTTATAATTGCTTAAAACCATGCGAACCAAAGAATACCCCATATTGTATTTCGCATGCATTAATCGATTCTGTTAAAGGAAATGTAGAAGACGGTTTAGTTTTCAGCGGGACAAATGCTTATCGTACTGATAAAATAATCACTGTGAAGGAACTAATTAATCAATTAATGATTGAGACCCAGGCAGCTTTGGCATAATCAAAAAAATGAACTGTTAGTGGATAAAAAAGTTAAACCGTACTAAAATAACAGTACGGTTTAACTTTTTTGCTAATACAGACAAAGATAAAAAAAGTTGGTATAGTACTTTTGGTAATAGGTGAGGTGGTAAAATGAGTGATATATCAGGAACTGGCTGTCAACAGCTAATTCCCTTTAGTGAAAGAAAAGACTTAAAGGAAATAGAAAAAAGTATTATCACAAAATATAGAAAGGATATATGGGTAAAGTTTATTAAAGCAGTTAAAGAATATAACTTAATTGAGGCTGGCGATAGAATTGCTATAGCTATTAGTGGTGGTAAAGATAGTTTATTGATGGCTAAACTATTCCAAGAATTAAAAAGACATGGTAATGATAATTTTCATCTTGAATTTATTGCTATGGATCCTGGATATCATGAAAGCATTAAACAATTGTTAATAGATAATTGTTGCCATTTGAAGATTCCAATTCATATTTTTGAGGCGAAAATTTTTCAGATAGTAGATGAGATGGCAAGGGAATATCCATGCTATATGTGCGCTAAAATGCGGCGAGGGGCACTATATAAAAAAACACAGGAACTAGGATGCAACAAGCTTGCCCTTGGGCATCATTTTAATGATGTTATTGAGACTACTATGTTGAATCTATTATATACCGGTAACTTTAGCACCATGCTTCCGAAGCTTAAGTCTACTAATTTCGAAGGATTACAATTAATAAGGCCTCTTTATCATATTGAAGAGGAAGCTATTATAAACTTTACAGACGACAATGGTATCTGGCCCTTAAATTGTGCTTGTATGGTGGCTGCTAAAAAAACTGGTGCAAAGCGATATGAAATAAAGACCTTAATTAAGCAATTAAAGGAAAACTTTAAGGATGTAGATAAATCCATTTTTCGAGCGGCTGAAAATGTTAATTTAGAAGCAATTTTGGGTTGGAAAAATGAAGGAAAGCATCACTCATATTTAGAATTCTATCATGAAGAATAAAATTACAAGCTCAATAAAAGATCAAAGCTCAAGTAAAATAGTATTTTTTCTTGAGCTTTAATAAATATACTACATACTTTTAGCATATGATTTTCAATAAATACAAAATATAATTTTAAGTAATAAATATTTTCCTATAGATTATTCATCCGATACAATAACTACAGCAATACTTTATAAATAATTATAGTTTTTTGTCAACACATATTGACATAAAAGGATGTCTTATAGTATATTTACTATAAACGCATAGGAATACTCGGAATTGTTTTGGGTGGGATACTATAGTTTGCTACTAATTATCTAAGGGTATAAGAAAACTATAAATTATCATTGATATTATCTCTACATAAAGCTGGAGTAAAACAAAAATTAAGCATGATCATTTTTAGGAGGGAAAGTATGAGGAAAATAGTAAAGAGTTTAACAGATTTGATTGGAAATACACCCATGTTAGAGCTAGCAGGTTATACAAAAGCCAATAAAGTAGATGCTACATTAATTGCTAAACTAGAGTATTTTAACCCAGGTGGTAGTGTAAAAGACAGAATTGGCTATGCTATGATTAAGGACGCTGAAGAAAGAGGAGTAATAAACCATGAATCAGTTATCATTGAACCTACCAGCGGCAATACGGGAATTGCTCTAGCTTTTGTTGCAGCAGCAAAAGGCTATAGACTTATTCTGACGATGCCAGAGACCATGAGCATTGAAAGAAGAAATTTCTTAAAGGCCTTAGGTGCTGAATTAGTATTGACACCAGGGACAGAAGGGATGAAGGGAGCAATCAATAAAGCAGAGGAATTGGCAGCTGATATTCCAAATGCTTTTATACCTCAGCAATTTAATAATCCTGCAAATTCAGAAATTCATAGAAATACTACAGCTGAAGAGATATGGAGAGACACCGAAGGAAAAATAGATATATTTGTCGCTGGTGTAGGAACAGGTGGTACTATCACTGGTGTAGGAGAAGTATTAAAGCAAAAAAAATCCAGCATAGAAATAGTAGCTGTGGAACCAACCGATTCACCAGTGTTGTCTGGAGGAAAACCAGGTCCCCATAAGATTCAAGGGATTGGAGCTGGCTTTGTTCCAGAGGTGTTAAATGCTGAAATTTATAACGAGGTGTATCAAGTGAATCATGAGGAAGCCTTTCAGACTGCAAGAAACCTTGCTAAAACAGAGGGTTTATTAATAGGCATATCTTCAGGTGCGGCAGCCTATGCGGCCACTGAGATTGCAAAACGTCCAGAAAATAAAGGTAAAACAATAGTAGTATTACTACCAGATACGGGAGAACGATATTTATCCACACCACTTTTTCAAGAAAGTGATAATATTTAGATTAAATAATATATGATTATAAAAAGACGGCTTACTATTTTTGAACTGACCTTTGTCAAGTAGACAGGTAATTTAATTAAAAAGTTATGCACATTTGGATGCATGGTTTCGATACTCTAAAGGAGCCATGCATCTTAGTCTTTTTTGAAATCTTTTTTCGTTGTAAAATTTAATATATTCAACTATTTTGTCCTTTAATGACTAGCTGTCTTTTATTGTGTATTAACAGGCGTTATAGAGTATATTTCATTTACTTAATTAATCAGGATAATAATGTCAACACTGTAATAACTTGCTGAGGAAGTGAATGGGTGATGATTATATGGGTAATATAATTAAGAAAAAACTAATATTGAAACTATACCACTTCATATTATTAAAGTAGAAATATACAATATTAAAGGAGTGATGAAATGGAAACCGATAGGAGTGATAAAAGGGTTTTAACTGGAAACGAAGCTATAGCTAGAGGATTTTATGAAGCGGGTGGTAGTGTAGCAGCTAGCTATCCTGGTTCACCAACAGTTGAGATTCTAGAAAAGCTTAAGGAATACGAAGAAGTCTATGCAGAATTTTCTACAAATGAGAAGGTGGCGGTGGAGGTGGCTATAGGAGGTTCTTTTTATGGAGCGAGGGCAATGGCTTCTATGAAACATGTTGGAGTCAATATTGCTTATGATCCAATCATGACCTTTACAGAAACTCCTATTAATGGAGGTTTTCTATTAGTATCAGGAGATGATCCGGGATTAGCTAGCTCGCAAAATGAACAGGACAATAGAATACTAGGGAAATTTGCAAATATGGGTATTGTTGACCCTTCTGATAGTCAGGAAGCAAAGGATTTTGCGAAAAGAGCCCTTGAACTGAGTGAAAAATATTCTATTCCCATGATGCTTCGTATTACTAGTAGGGTATGTCATAGCAGAAGCATAGTAAATATTGAAGAAAGAGAGGAAGTAAAATCCAAAGGAATTGATCATGATAGGGAAAAATACTGTATGATTCCTCCTGGCTCTAGAAAAGCACAGTTTTTCATGAAGGAAAGATTAGAAAAGCTAGAGGAATATGCTTATGATACTGAATTGAACAAGTTTGAAATCAAAGAAGGTAGTGATACTTTAATTATTACTTCAGGCTTAGTATACCATAACCTAAAGGAACTAAATCCTAATGTAAGTATATGGAAGCTAGGTCTGGTTTACCCAATTTCACAGAAAAAAGCTAAAGAAATTACCAATAGATATAAAAAAGTCATTGTTATAGAAGAAATGCTACCCTTTATTGAAAACGAATTAAAGCTGATGGGCATTAAATGTGAAGGAAAAGAATTTTTTGAATTTACAGGAGAGCTAGATATACAAGATATTCAAGAAGGTTTAAATAAAGCTAAAGTTATTAACAATAAGAAGGAATACATAAAGAGATTTGTAGAAACAGTACCAAGGCCTCCATTGTTTTGTACAGGATGCCCTCATCGACCTACTTTTGATATATTAAAGAAATCTAAGGCGAAAATTGTGATAGGAGATATTGGTTGCTATTCACTATCTTTTCTATTTCCTTTTGAACAATCAAACATTATCATTAGTATGGGGGCAAGTATTGGAATTGTCAAAGGTGTAAGAAAAGCTATGTCTATGGAACAAGAGGGAGAACCTTTAGTTGCAGTGATTGGAGATGGCACATTTTTTCATTCAGGATTATCCACCTCTATTAATATTTTACATCAACAAAAGAAAGAGGAGAACATCACCCTAGTTGTTTTAGATAACAGAACGACAGCTATGACAGGAGGACAGCCAAATGCCAGCTCAGGTCTTTACAATGAAAGAGATGACATGAAAGTGGGCATCAAAACTCTGGTAGAATCAATGGGATTCAATAGAGTAAAGGAAATCAATCAGTATGATTATAAGGCAGCTGAAAAGCTATTTAAGGAAGAAATAGCCTATGAAGGCTTGTCTATCATTATAGCCCATGGGCCGTGTGCATTAAAATACAATATAGAAGAACCATATTTTTATGTAGATCCCGATATCTGTATTAGCTGTAGAGCATGTATAAAGACCAACTGCCCACCCCTGAGGATGATTAAGTATGAAGGGATAGAGAAATTAAAATCCTCTATTGATAAGGATATGTGTGTAGGATGTAGCGTTTGTGCTCAAGTTTGTCCAGTAAATGCTATTAAATCTTCAAAAAATGTAGATAGGGAGGATGAATAAATTGACAACTAATATTATGTTGGGTGGAGTAGGTGGGCAAGGACTTATCCTCATGACTAGAATTATTTGTCAAGCTGCTCTCAAAGATGGGTTTGATGTGAAAAGCAATGATGTAGTTGGTTTGTCACAAAGAGGAGGAATGGTTTGGGGCAATGTTAGGATAGGAAAAAAAATATATTCTCCCAATGTTCCACCAGGTGAGGGGGATATTTTACTTGCGATGGAGCCTTTGGAAGCCTTAAGATGGAGTGGGATACTAAAGGATGAAGCTAAGATAATTTTAAATACAAAAAGATTTTATCCAACAATGGTCCAACAGGAAAAGTTTGAATACCCTGAAAAGGAGATAGAGGAACTTAATTCAAAGTATAAAGTAATTGAAATTAATGCCTTTGAAGAAGCAAAAAAAATTGGTAAAAAACAAGTATCTAATGTTATTCTTTTAGGAATATTATCTAAACATTTAAATATAAAAGTAAATACATGGAAGGATACTATTAAGGATAATGTACCATATAAATCAATAGCTTTGAATATGGAAGCATTCGATTTCGGTTATAGCTATGAGAATAAATAAGCCCACTATTTTCAGTGGGCTTATTTATACAGAAAAGATTTTAAAATCATATTAAAAACATAGCAAATATAGTAGTAACAATTAAACCTATCATCACAGGAATAAAATTCCTTCTAGCCAATTCCATGGGGGATACTTCGCAGATAGCAGCTACAGCAATCAAACCGGACCAAGGTATAATAGTACCGCCACCAATCCAAATAGCACTAATCTGGCCTAGGGCACCGAGAGTTGCCACACTACCATTTACGGCGGTGCCAAAGACTCTAGCCAAGGAGCCGGACAAGGCTATGCCAGAAAATCCAGAGCCATCCAAGCCTGTGATACCACCTATAGCAGCCTCCATGATAGCAGCGGTAGGTTTATTCATAGTAACAATAGAAGACATTTGTGTACCTAAATCAGCTAAGATACCTTGAGATGCTTCTGGTAATATGTTATTCCCCATTACATTAGCAAATGAAGACATATCTCCCATAAAGAAGAAGGCAGCGATTGGTATAATAGGTCCAAATATTTTCATGCCAAAAGTAAATCCTTCTCTGATAAACTTAGTAATTTGATTTAGAGCATTCCTTCTATATTCGATAAAGCAAAGAATTACCAAAATCAATATTGCAGTACCACCAATAAGAGCAGTAGCAGCTCCGCCCCTTAACTTCAAGAGGAACATAGCTACGATGTTACTTAAAAAAGCTATAGGAACTAGTACAGCTGCAATCCTAGTAGAAGCTTTTATTTCTTTATCAGATATTTCGCCTTCATACATTTTTTCTGTTGGCTGGATTAAGCCTTTTTTAATGTCTCTTTTTAGCATAATATAGGCTGAGATAATAGTTACAATTGACATGACTAAATATAAGGGTCCTCCCTGAAACATAACTTCTGTTATATCTACACCAGCAGAATTAGCTGTAAGGGCAGGTGCTCCTTGTATAATAAAATCACTTGATAGTGCTACTCCATGACCAAATAAATTAATAGCAACAGCTGCACCTATGGCAGGCAAACCAACCTTATAAGCTATAGGTAATAATACTGCGCCGATTAAAGGTGTAGCAGGTGATGGCCAAAAAAACCAAGAAACAATTAGCATGATTATTCCAATAAACCAAAAGGCTTGATCAGGAGTTTTGATCAGCTTAGTAATAGGTCTAATCATAAGTTCAGTGGCCTTCAGTTGTTCTAATAACTTTGACATAGCTACAATAACAGATATAACCATAATAATATTTAGCAATGTGGTTCCAGATGTCATTAAAGCGTTAAAGATTGAAGCTGTTGAGGCTACTACACCTTTTCCAGCTGCTAAGCCCATTAAAAAGATACCAAGTATACACGGGATAACGATATCTTTTCTCATAATTAAGGTAGCTAATATTATAAGCACCATTCCTAAGTAAACCCAATGAACTAAAATAAGCTCTACCATACAAAACCTCCTCCTTAATAAAAAGAATTCCTTTCTTCATATTATGAAGAAAGGAGTGAGAGGTGCAATAATCTCATTAGATAGTTTTCGACTTTCCTTTTTGCGGATTCAGAGCTATAATATACCGTTTATACTACTAGGCTATAAATCTCTTTAACAGCTCTTATCTAAGAATAATGGAGTAAAAATTATTTTGCAGAATAGAATAACCTATGTAATAATAAAACTATCAATCTTAATCAAAGAAGTCAAAATGAAGTGATGGAGACAATATATAGATAGAAAAAAAGATTGTTATAAATGCATTTAAAAACAGAATAAGTAAAATCAAGGCCTAATAAAATCTTTATATAGGAACGTATCAAGAAAAACAAATAGAACATTATTAGAATTGGAGGATGAGAAATATGGAGCCATCAATTGTTCAAGGAGAAAAATTAGATATATGGCAGCAGAGATTTCCCCTGCTAAATAAAATCATGGCTACAGAAGAAGTATTGTGGATAAATCCTAAGAATAAGAGTTATGATGAAGCAATGAAAAAAATACATATTACTGAAGAAGAGGTGATGGAGGCTGAAGCAAGATTGTATCGTTTTGCACCCTATTTAGCCAAAGTTTTTCCTGAAACAATTAAATCTAAGGGCATAATAGAATCTCCTCTAGTGGAAATCTCCAACATGAAGAAGTATATGGAGAAGAGCTGCAATATAAATATTACTGATAAACTACTCTTGAAATGTGATGACCAGCTTCCTATTGCTGGTTCTATTAAGGCCAGAGGTGGGATTTATGAGGTGCTAAAGCATGCGGAGGCTTTAGCAACTGAAAGTAAGCTGTTAACAAAACAGGATGATTACAGTATATTAGCCAGCGAAAGATATAAAGTTTTTTTCTCAGACTATTCTATTGCTGTAGGTTCTACGGGCAATTTAGGACTTAGCATTGGTATTATCAGTGCAAAAATTGGTTTTAAAGTGACAGTACATATGTCTGCAGATGCAAAGCAATGGAAAAAGGATTTATTAAGAAGTAAAGGAGTAAAGGTTGTAGAATATACTTCGGATTATAGCAAAGCTGTAGAGGAAGGAAGAAAGCAGTCTGAGAAGGATTTGAAAACACATTTTATAGATGACGAAAATTCTAAAAATTTATTTTTAGGATATGCCGTAGCTGCTTACCGATTGAAGAAGCAATTAGAAGAAATGAAAATAAAGGTTGATGAAAATCATCCTTTATATGTTTACTTACCCTGTGGAGTTGGTGGAGGACCTGGAGGGGTAGCTTTTGGACTAAAACTGCTTTATAGAGATGATGTACATTGCTACTTTGCAGAACCCACTCATTCGCCCTGTATGCTAATTGGTATGATGACAGGACTACATAATAAGATATCAGTACAGGATTTTGGCATAGACAATATTACAGAGGCAGATGGATTAGCAGTGGGGAGGGCTTCAGGCTTTGTAGGAAAAACATTAGAAGAATTACTTAGTGGGGTTTTTACAGTGGAGGATGATAAGCTGTATATATTATTAAAAAAATTAGTTGATTTAGAAAACATCCATTTAGAGCCTTCTGCCTTAGCAGGAATGCAAGGGCCTGTAGTTCTTGCTAAAAACCATAGGATAGAAGATTTTCATAATAAAAATGCTACACATATAGTATGGGCTACTGGAGGAAGCTTAGTTCCGGAGGAAGTTATGAAAAATTATTATGAAAAAGGCGCTTACTTACTACAAAAAAGGGTAACAGATAGGTAAAAAGATATTGGAGGAGAGGAGAAAAGATGATTAAATGGGATGAAAAATTTAGCTGTGGTATCGAGGTTTTTGATAAGCAGCATCAAAAACTTTTTGAGATGATTCAGCAGCTACACGAAGAAATACTTAAACACAAAGATAATTTGTATGATAATTATGACACCATTAATAGCATTATCGCAGAATTGAAAGGATATACATTAGAGCATTTCAAAGAAGAGGAAGAAAAAATGAGACAATATGGTTACTCAGAACTATTACATCATAGAGTGGAGCATAAAAAATTTATTGATAAAGTCCAGCAGCTGACTAAGAAGGATATTGATGTTGATCAAATAGGGATTACTATAGAAATCGTAGATTTTATTGCAAGCTGGATAGGAAATCACATTTTGAAAACTGACATGAAGTATAGCGAATTTTTGAGACAACAAGGAGTGCAATGAAGAATTATTAACCCACTAGCTACAATATAGTCAGTGGGTTATATGTCATTATGCAAAAGCTTTTAATACTGCCTGATAGATGAGGTGCGAGGCTTTATCTAAAGAATAAGAAAGACAAATACGCTCTGTATACTTGTGAGGATCTTTTCCAAGAGGTCCTATATTAATAAAAGGAATATTGAGTTCAGATATGGTCTTTAAAGGAATAGAATAACCATTACCCCATAAAGGTAAATTTTCCTTGAGGGCATCAATGCTTCTATCATGGTTAATACCTAAATAACTCATATCAGAAAGTCCAGGAAAAAAGGGCTCAAGTTTAAGGGTTTCACCATATTTTTCTTTAGCTATGTCAATAATATGATTACATAGCTCTACTATCTTAGGAGCTTTCTTACTACTTGAATGAGGATAATAGGGGGGCGCAAAAAAGACAATAATCATTGGATTTCTGTAGGGACTAAACTGATGCACCTCTCTAACTAAATCAATAGATGCCTCTCTTAAATCTTTGTTATATAGTGATGCTATATAGGTTTCAATATGCTCCTTAAAGCTAGCGCCGTGAGTCTCTAAACATAGTTCATATAGTTCTTGGTAGGATACCACCTTAGGCTGCATCTCTGATAAGGTGAGTTGATTATCAGTGAGCTCCTGGAATTCAATGGCTTTTTCTTTAATTGTTGCAAGGACTTCTTCAAAAACATGAAAGGCTAGTTCTTTTAATTTATTCAAAATTTCATGGGGAGTAGAGATAGTGTAAAGTAGGTTATGAAAACTAAGAAACAAAATTTTACAACATGATTTGTGGGGGGAGTACCTTCTTAAAAGAAGAAAACATCAAA
>NZ_FOHU01000020.1 GCF_900111615.1 Natronincola peptidivorans
CGATAATCTTGCATTTGAAACTTTAGAATTCTAGGGAGCTTATCAATCTTTAACTTCTGGTACTTAGGACTATTAGAGTCTTCAAAATTCAATTGGCGTAAAGGGATGTTTCTAGAGACAAAGATTAAAAGTGTATAAAGTTCTTTTTGTAGATATTGAATATATAGTACTAAATAAGATATAATGGAGTTCACAATGACCACCCTTTCTTTATTAATTGTGAGCTGGGAACTTCAATTATATCAAGAAATGGGGGGGCATTGTTTTTTTATACAAAAAAACTTTGAAACCTTTAAAATATAATGATTAGTTAGTAAAAAAAGAGTGTCAAACTTGACACTACGAAAGTAAACAAAGGAGTGTTAAAATGAAAAAACTAGGTTTACTACCTAAATTAATTATTGGCATCATAATTGGTATTATTCTTGGAACCACAAGAATTGAGTTTTTAGTAAGGCTATTAGTAACTTTTAGTGGAATTTTTGGTAACTTCTTGGGATATGTTATCCCGCTACTAATTATTGGATTTGTTGCTCCTGGGATTGCAGAGCTAGGGAATAAAGCAGGAAAGCTACTTGGTATTACTGCAGGGATAGCTTATGCATCAACAGTACTAGCTGGAATATTAGCATTTGTTGCAGCTTCATTGATTTTACCAGCGATTATAACGGCTGGCAGAGAAACTGCGGCAGAGGGATTGGTGGCAGAGCCTTACTTTGAAATACAAATGCCTGCTATCATGGGGATTATGACAGCCCTTGTAACTGCCTTTTTACTAGGACTAGGAATGGCAGCCATCAAAAGCGATACTATGTTCCGATTTATGAAAGAGTTCCAACAGATTATTCAAAAAGTAATAGAAAGTATCATTATACCATTATTGCCTATACATATCGCTGGGATTTTTTCCAGAATGGCTTATGCTGGGGAGGTAGCTGAAACCCTAGCTGTATTTGGCAGAGTATTTATCTTGGTTATTGCTATCCACATCATTTTCATTATTTTCCAATACCTAGTTGCAGGATCTATTACTGGTGTCAATCCCTTTAGAGCGATAAAAAATATGCTGCCAGCTTATTTTACTGCAATTGGAACCCAGTCCTCAGCAGCAACGATACCAGTTACTGTTAGAAGTACATTGAACAATGATGTATCCGATGAGGTAGCAGAGTTTGCCATACCTCTATGTGCCACTATACATTTAGCCGGTAGTACCATTGCATTAACAATGACGGCTATTGCTGTTATGGCCATTGAAGGCATGACCTTAGGCTTTGGAGAGGTATTACCATTTATTTTGATGCTGGGTGTAACGATGGTGGCAGCTCCTGGTGTCCCTGGTGGTGCCATCATGGCGGCAGTAGGATTGCTAGAAACCATGCTGGGCTTTACTGATGGACAGTTAGCATTGATGATGGCTCTATATATTGCTCAAGATAGCTTTGGAACTGCAGCAAATGTAACTGGTGATGGTGCCATAGCCTTGATTGTAAATAAATTTGCAAGGAGCTAAGGAAGAAATCAAGCACTAAATAAATATAAATCAAAAAGAAGAGGTAGTCAAACCTCTTCTTTTGATTTTTCTCCTTCATTTTATTGTCTTAGGTCAAAGAAACTACCAAATAAACTACCCGTATATGGAAGGATAGGGCATTGATATCAACGATGGTAAAAATTACATTTTTGAGAAAAAACAGGTGATTTCAATAATCAAAAGTTATAGTAGATGTTTTATCAATGTGATGGTAAATTCTAAAACTTGTGTCAATTCTTCTTACAAAGTATAATAAAACACAATGATAATTATGTAATAATAATTATTGACAACTTTGGAGAAGGAGGCGACGCAAATGACAAAACAGAAAATGGGTCTTACAACGAAAATCATGATAGGACTTGTTGCAGGTATGGTTACGGGTATTATTTTATATAATTTTCCTGCAGGAGTACTAAGAGATACCATTATCATTGATGGATTATTTCAGTTGGTAGGACAATTATTCTTAAGAGCTATTTTGATGATGGTAGTACCACTGGTATTTGTATCACTAGTTAACGGTTCTGCCAGTATGGGAGATGTTAAAAAACTAGGTAGAATAGGGGTAAGAACGGTCTTATTCTATTTAGTAACAACAGCAGTTGCCATCTCTATAGCATTAGGATTAGCTTCAATTGTACAGCCTGGAGTAGGATTGGATCTTTCTGAGATTGTGACAAGGGAACCTAGTATTAATGAAGGTGTTCCACTGGTTGAGGTACTGATTGACATGATACCAAGAAATCCAATCGCTGCTATGTCTAGCGGTAATATGCTTCAAATCATTGTATTCGCAGTATTTATGGGAGTAGGTTTATCTGCTTTAGGAGAAAAGGTTAAACCAATTGTCAGTTTATTTGATCAGTTAAATGATTTGATGATGAAAATGGTTGGCTATGTTATGCTATTGGCTCCTTATGGTGTGTTTGCATTGATTGCTAGAACCTTTGCTAATGAAGGTTTTGATGTTATGATCCCTCTACTGAAATATATGGGAACAGTAATAACAGCCTTGATTATCCATGCAGTAATCACCTATGGTGGTCTATTAAAAGGATTTACAGGATTAAATCCAGTACGATTCTTTAAAAAGTTTTTACCAGCATTTTCAGTAGCTTTTTCTACTGCAAGTAGTGGGGCAACACTACCGGTTACAATGGAAACAGTAGAAGAGAGGATTGGCGTATCAAAAAATATTGCTTCCTTTACCTTACCTTTAGGTGCTACTATCAATATGGATGGAACTGCTATCATGCAAGGGGCAGCCACTATTTTTATAGCGCAGGTATATGGTATTGAGCTAACCTTTGCTGCTATCATGACAGTAATATTAACAGCAACATTAGCATCTATTGGTACAGCTGGTGTTCCGGGGGTAGGATTAATCATGTTGTCTATGGTACTACAGTCTGTAGGACTACCTGTAGAAGGAATTGCATTAATTATGGGTATTGATAGACTGCTAGATATGTCAAGAACAGCTATCAATATTACAGGTGATGCAGTATGTACAGCTATCATAGCCAAAGCTGAAGGTGAGTTTGACCAAAGTATCTTTGATGCTGATGACACAAAAACCACTACTGTATAATAGATAAAATAATGCCCTCCAGAACTGGAGGGCTTAGTTATTCTTAAAGTCGATGATATGAGAATTTGTTTCTAAAATAGGCTTATAGATATTATTAAATTCGATTCGATAGTTAAACTCAACCCATTCTTGGTTTATGGGATCCTTGATATCAATATTTCTAATGATCAAAAGCTCTTCTCTCATATTGGATGCTTGTAGCAAAGGCAAGCCTGAAGGAGCCCATATACCACTTTTTCCCCAAAAGATGCTTCCAGTTACTTCATGGGAGCCTACGCAGTTGACTCCTAAACTCCAGACTTGATTATGTGCAGCCTTAGAAGAGTTCATTAGGTCCCATAAATAACCATAATAATTATCAGTTCGAATATTCATTAAGGAATAATCTCTGATGGCTTGTGCTCGCCAAGCGGCTATGGTCACAATGACATCTACATCATCAATAAAAGCATATTTTTTTGCTAGGTCCATAAAACATAAATCATAGCAGGTTAAAAAACCAAACCTTCCCCATTTTGTATCGATAACCAGTCTTTTATCAGAGCCTCTTTTAAAATAACGCTGCTCTAATGGTGTTAAAAAAATCTTATCATAAATAATAGACTCTTCATAATGATCAATTTTACTGTTGATAACATAGGTGGAGTTATAAAGACTACCATTTTTTTCTCTAGCATTATTTATAAATACATATTCCAGGCCCTTGCCATTATCAACTAGGCTATTTCTAATATTATTAAGACAGTTTTTTACTAAATTACTCTCACCAGCCCGGAGGTGATGAAAAATCTCCTGATCCTCAAGGGACTCCCAAATATACCCTGTTATAGCGAGCTCGGGGAAAATAACGATGTTTACCCTTTTTTCATGGGCTATCTCAATAATTTCTTCGATTTTTGCTAAGTTTTTATGCAAATCTATGGAAGTATTTATATTTGCTAGAAGAACAGTAGGACAATCCTCCTTGTGGGAAAAAACCCTCTCGACTATTTTTGAACGTAGCATCTGCTTCTCCTTCTTTATGATAAATTTTGTTTTTAGCGAAAAGTACTTAGTGTTCTATAAACTGCTATATATTTATTATAAAAACTTAGTGATTACTTTACTCCAAAAGTCAAAATCTTTTAAACGCAGCATTTTAACTGTCTGTTGAGATAATTGCAAAGTTACTTCTGTAATACCTGCAAATCGATATTCTCTACCATCACTGACGATAACAATTGAGTTTTCGAATCTATACTCTGGATTAACTTTAATAACTGTTTCCGTTGGAAAAATCACACTAGATGTAAAGGAGCGATATGCGTTGGTATTTATTGGTGCTAAAGGTGTCACTTGCAGTATGTTAAGCTTAGGGTCCACAAGACTCCCTCCAACAGAGTAGTTATAAGCGGTACTGCCTGTAGAGGTAGCCACTAAAATACCGTCTCCACTAAAACGTTGTATTAGATGATTATTTACACAAATACTCAGGTGAATTGTTCTGGACTTATCACCCTTAATAACGATTTCGTTAATACCTCGAGTGTCTATACAGTTATCCCTAGTGCACACTGTTGCATCAATAGGGCTAATCTCTTCAATATAAAAATCTCCTGATACATATTTTTCTAAAAAGGTATCTATCTCATCTGGATCAATTTCAGCAAAAAAACCAAGATGTCCAGTATTAATACACAAGAAAGGTGTATCAGGAAAATCATATCTATGCAAAGCTCTTAAAAAGGAGCCATCACCACCAATAGAAATTATGAGTTCCGCTTCATGATTAAAGGCATCAGAAACTTCAAAGCCTTGTGCTAGAAGCTGTTTTTTGAAATAAGCAGCAGTATCTATAGAAAATTTTGATTTACTATGTACGATATTTATAATACGTCTCTTCATATAATAGATCCTCCTTTTTTAAAGATAAAAAAAGCTATGAAACTCATCAACAGATGTGTATTGTTTACCATAAAACAATAGTTGAAGTCAATATTTTTTATTACTATATATTTGTTATTATACTATACTTTGACAATCATAATAATAGCTTTATATAAAATAATAAAAATATTAGGATAATTATTATCAGTACCCTTCATTTAGTCTTGCTATTCTCACTATATATTATAATACTTTTTCATAAAGCTTGATTTAAAGGGAGTCTTTCTATTGAACAAACTCCTGCAAGCTTATTTAAAGGATATAGTATTTGGATGATGATTTAGATGAAAACAAGGTCTAGTGATACACTTAAGAAAAGATGTATTTACTTGATATTTCATCCTTTAAAGCCTATAATAGTGAAGATAAGGAAAAAAGTGGGTGAAAAAATGATTATAAAGAGTCAACAAAGTGAAAACATGATTACCTATTTGGTTGAAGAAGTGGAAGGAAAGGAAACGATAAAAAATCTTTTGAAAAAGGAATTAAATGTTTCCAGTCGTCTTCTGACAAAGTTAAAAAAGAATCGTTCCATTTTTTTAAATAATCATTATGTAAAATATCATGAAGAAGTAAATAAGGGAGATGTCATAAAAATTGTAATGACAGAGGAGCCCAATCAGTTTGTTCCAGAAGATATACCTTTTTCTATTGCCTATGAAGATGTGGATGTGATCATCGTCAACAAACAACCAGGCATTGTTACTCATCCTACAAAGGGGCATGCTATAGGTACTATTGCCAACGCAGCACAGTATTACATAGAAACAAACAAATTAAACTGTAGAATAAGATTTGTAAATCGATTGGATATGGATACCTCTGGATTATTAATCATTGCAAAAAATCCTTATACCCACCATGTCTTATCTGAGCAGATGCAATTAGATAAGATTGAAAAAAAGTATATTGCCTTCGTGCAAGGGGTTGTGGAAAAGGATTTTGATACCATTGACCAACCCATAGGAAAACCTACAGAAGATGCAATAAAAAGAGTAGTAGGCCCTGAGGGGCAGAGATCCGTGACGAAATATAAAGTAATAGAAAGATATAAAAATGCTACTTTGATAGAGGTACAACTATTAACAGGAAGAACCCACCAAATAAGGGTGCATATGTCCCATATTGGTCATCCTTTAATAGGTGACAGCTTATATGGCAAAAGCTCTGAGTTCATAGATCGACAAGCACTTCATGCAAGCTATTTAAAATTTTTGCAGCCAAGATATAAAGCGGTGGTAGAGATAAAGGCAGATTTTCCAGAGGATTTGAAGCAATTACAGGATAAGCTAAGGAGTCATAATACATAAAGGTAACAACTTCATCTACAGAGAAACTCCTAAACTCTATTTTACAAAATACAAAAAAACTCTTAAAACAAAAAACTCTTAAAACATTGATTTTAAGAGTTTTTTTGTATTTTGGTGGAGATAAGTAGACTTGAACCCCTGCCCTCTTGGCTTTTAACCAAATCTGTGATTTTCCCAAATAAGGACATTAATAGGGGTTATAGCTATTATAGGGGTGGTATGGGTTACATACTGGCTGATAAGCAGATGGATATAGGTGGTATCTATGATTCACATTAAAGACTTCTTTTATTGGCTTAGCTAACATTATATGGCTGATCTTCAAGGGCGGTGCTTCAATCCATGAAAAACCTAATAAAATAGATTAATCAATGAAATACCATACTAATACTTAATGAAACAACAATAATAGAATATGGTATAATAAATAAACAGAAAATATGATTATTTGAGGGATATGATTATGTCGAAAGAACATTTTTTCTTATATCTAGCTTATGGTTTGACCTATATTTTGATGGGTATCTTTGCAAGCTACAAGAAAGACCAAGAGGTAAGTCAGCTACCTTTGGTAAAATCCTTAAAGTATTTAGGGGTTTTTGGCATTACTCATGGGTTGTCTGAGTGGGTTACTATGGTGGTCATTGCTGATTTATATCCGGACCTTTATGTATACCTTTTTATCATAAAGCAATTTTTAAAGGCGATTTCCTTTGCATTTTTGATAGGCTTTGGAACCACATTGTTACCGAAGGATATTAGCTATAGAAGGATTATGAATAAGCTTCCAATAATACTGCTGGCAGTTTGGGGCAGCGGGTTCATTCTTTTAATGGCAAGACATGGTTTGCTTTATCATCTTATAAGGCCACAATATAATGTTATATTATTACGCTATTTCATGGGACTGCCGGCAGGAGTAATTACAGCTTTTGCATTAGGATTACAGGCTAAGCTGATGCATAAGAGAAATTTAGGTATAATCGCTAAGAAATATAAGCATCTAGCCTATATTTTTCTTGTTTATGGATTAGTAGATGGGTTGATTGTAAGGGAGATGGAATTTTTTCCTGCAAATGTTATTAATAATCAAGCCTTTCTACAATGGTTTGGATTTCCTATACAAATTGTAAAAATCATCGTTGGAATTGGCATTAATATTCTATTGATTAGAGTAATAGAAACCTTTGGCTGGGAACAGAAAGAAAGACTAAAGCAGTTGCAGCAGCGTAAGATTGCCGATGAGGAAAGAAGAAAACTGGGACTGGAAATACATGATAGTATTATTCAGAGTATCTATGCAGCTAATTTAAAATTGCAATGTTTGATAAATAATAATAATAATAAAGACAAAGCAGCCCATGAACTGATGCAGGAAATAAAAATTGATCTAGGGGATACTATTAGGAAAACTAGAGAATTTATATCTACCACCTCTATACAGACAGTTGAGTTACAGGATTTAAACAATAGTATTGTCCAATTGGCTAAAACATTTAATAGCAATCAGGATATTAAAATTCATGTAGAATCTCAAATGCCACAATTAGATTTAAGGGAGTTATCTGCTGAAAAATCCAGCCAAATTTATTATATAGTTCAGGAAGCTGTTAGCAATGTTATAAAGCATTCCAAAGGGAATAACGCTAAGGTTTTATTAAAAACAGAAGATGCTTTTCTTCATATTAAAATCATTGATGATGGTGTAGGTATTCAGTTTGATAGTATAGACGCAAAAAAACAGTTTGGTATTATCTCCATGAAGAAAAGAACTGAAGCAGTTGGAGGAACCTTTAAAATAAAAAATCTTAAACCGGGAACAGAAGTTGAATTGATAGTACCGTGGGAGGACTCAAATGATGGTGAATAAAATTAGGGTATTAATTGTAGACGACCATAGTGTAGTGAGGAAGGGACTAAAAATGTTTTTAGCCTCCAATCCTTCTCTAGAGGTATGCGGAGAAGCGGAGAGCTTGAGAGATGCCATCAGGATGATTGATAAAACTAACCCTGATGTGATTATTTTAGACTTTAAACTTCCTGATGGAGATGGTATCAATGGAAGCATCACCATAAAAGCTCGTTTCCCAGATATCAAAATTATTATTTTAACAGCCTATACCGAAAGAGAAATGGTGATTGGGGCAATCCGGGCTGGTGTTGATGCTTATTTATTAAAGGATATAGAGAGTGAAGAAATAATTAAAACAATCATAGCTGTATATGAGGGAAAATCCGTGTTAGATGCTTCTGTCACGGAGGAGGTTTTTAGCACCTTAAAGGTGGATAATGGAAATATAAAAAGCAAGTATAACCTAAGCCCTCAGGAAACTAAAATTTTGGAGATGATTGCCCTAGGCAAGGTGAACAAGGAGATCGCGGAAGCTTTGAGCATCTCTGACAAAACAGTGAGAAATTATATCAGCAATATTTTTAAAAAATTAAATGTTTCCAATAGAACAGAGGCTGCCAGCTACTGGATAAGGAAAACAAATATTCAGTAGGGACAAATGTACCTATCCCAAAGGACTTATTGCACTGTTCAAACTCCCTCTACAAAATGATAAGTTATTAATATAACAAAGTTTTGTTAAATGCTAACAGATTACCATAATAATAGAGGGGAGACTTGAAATGAAGAAAATTTTGTTGATGACATTAGTGTTGATATTAGTAAGTGGAGTAGCTCTAACAGGATGTACAGCTACTGAAGAACCGGTAACAGCAGCAGAGGATGTAGTGGAAGAACCAGTCGCTATAGAAGAGGATAATGAATCAGAAGACTACGAAAACGGAAGATATAGAGGGATTTATGGAGACGGTGGAGAGCAGCAGGTAAGTGTACAATTTGATTTAGAGGACAACGTTATCAGTAATGTAAGTTTTAGACATTTATATTACTCAGGAACCGACTATCGTAAATTAGAAGAGGGAGAAGCATTATACCCAATCCTACAGCAGCATCAGCAAATAATAGAGTACTTAGAAGGAAAACCATTATCAGCAATCTATGACCTTTATACACCTGGAGATTTCATCGAAGATATTGATAGCTTTTCAGGCGCAAGCATCAGAGGCAGTAAGATCTTCTCTGCCATCAAGGATGGTTTAAATAGAGGACTTTATACACCTGCAGGGAACTTCAGTAGAGCTATTGAAGAGTATGAAAATGGAAGATATAGAGGGATCTATGGAGATGGTGGAGAGCAGCAGGTAAGTATCCAGTTTGATGTAGAGAATAATAGCATTAGTAATGTAAGCTTTAGACATTTATATTACTCAGGAACCGACTATCGCAAATTAGAAGAGGGAGAGGCATTATATCCAATTCTACAACAGCATGAGCAAATCATTGAGTACCTAGAAGGGAAACCATTATCAGCAATCTTTGACCTTCATACACCTGGAGATTTCATCGAAGATATTGACAGCTTTACAGGAGCTACTATTAGAGGAAACAAGGTATTCTCCGCAATTATGGATGGCTTAAACAGAGGACTTTATTCACCAGCAGGTGACTTCAGTAGAAATATTGGAGCATATGAAGATGGAAGATATAGAGGAATCTACGAAGATGGTGGAGAGCAACAGGTAAGTGTTCAGTTTGATGTAGAAAACAACAGTATCAGCAATGTAAGTTTTAGACATTTATACTATTCAGGAACCGACTATCGTAAATTAGAAGAGGGAGAAGCATTATACCCAATCCTACAACAGCATGAGCAAATCATAGAGTACCTTGAAGGGAAACCATTATCAGCAATCTTTGACCTTCATATACCTGGAGATTTCATCGAAGATGTTGACAGCTTTACAGGAGCCACTATTAGAGGAAACAAGGTAATCTCCGCAATTATGGATGGATTAAACAGAGGACTTTACTAAAACTATATAATTCCTGTGAACCCTTTACATGATGTTGGGATAAGGAGCATTTCCCCCATATATAAAAGTTTGTTAATCTAGCATCCAAAGCGGTTCAGGCAAAATATGATAGAGTCAGATATAAGTCTGGCTCTATTTTAAATACAATGTAATATAAACTGCAAAGTGGATTAAATAAAAGCATCTTTAATACAAAAAAGAACCGATTAACGGTTCTTTATTTTTGGTGGAGATAAGGGGACTTGAACCCCTGACCTCTTGACTGCCAGTCAAGCGCGCTCCCAACTGCGCCATACCCCCTCGCAAAAATAAGTATACTATAAAAGCGAATATTTGTAAATAAATTTTATGTACTAACAAAAAAGTGGTTACCATAGAATATATTATAGAGATGCTTTTTATATAATCATGTCGAGTATACGACAAATAAATAGAAAAATGCAAAACATTTGCGGAATTTCACTAACGATTTTCTAATGAATTTGAAGGACTTATTTGAAGACTATAGAACTTAGTATGAATATGCTAAAACTATATAATTCTAAGCTAAATTATATTTCTTAAATAAATTATAATCTTATATTAAAATAACTTGGAATATTTATGCTGGATATGTAAATCCCTTTAAATACTTTTCAATAAAGCTATTAGGAGGCGATTATAGTGAAAAGAGAAGAAGAACTAGAGTATTCAGAAGAAGATTTAAGGGAAATTGAATTAGGCTTGGAAGAATTATCATTACAATTAATCGATATTTTAAATCGATATAAATCTCATAATATTATTGATGATGTGGAATATCATAATCACATAAAAATAAAAAAAAGTTTTTTAGAATATATAAAAAACCAAGGATTAAATCAAGACTAATTTGGCAACAAAACCCTTAGATATCATATGATAATATAAAGAGCGAAAAAAAGGGGGGGATATGATATCTGAGGGTATTGATTTAATTACAGCAGATTTTCTAATGACTTTTACGGGAGCAGTTTTAGCTACCAATATCATTACACACTTTGTTAAGGATTACACCCCTGACTGTATTGACAGAAAAATTGTAACCCTTGTAGTTGCAGCTTTTGTTATGTTTTCTAATCAGTTAGTTTTTCACACCCTTTCTTTAAAATCCTTATATCTTACTTTTTTAAATTCTTTTTTAGTAGCAACTGCTGCTATGGGCAATTATGAAGTTTTATCAAATAAGATGAAGAGAAGGATAGAAAAGGATCTGGAAAAAGAGAAGGTGTTACAAAAAGAGAAGGAGCTAGAAAAAGAAAAAGCAGAGATTAGAAAAAAAATAAAAGATAAAGTATAAGAGTAAAAGAGTGCTAGGCAAAACAGGTCTAGCCTCTTATATTTTTATGGACTTTGCAAATATGTAAAACCATGTTATAATATTATGTAAACCTAAAACGGCATACCACTTTTTCACTATACAACACAGGAGGTTATAGAATGAAAAAGTTTAATAAAAATAGATGGATATTGGTAGTAAGTGTAGTAATTATAGTATTATCTATTATATCTTTTGGGATATATAGACAATTTTTTTATCCAGAAAAGCCAATTGAAATAACCTATGGAGAGTTTCTTGAAAATATTGAAGAAAAACAGGTAAGCAAAGTTATGTTATCTGATGATGCTAAAATCCAAGGTGAGTTCCAGGATGGACAGAGATTTATCACGGATCACCCTAGATCAGATAATCTAAAGGAAAGACTTCTTATGGAAGATATACAAGTAATAGAAGTTGGAGAAAAGCAGTCAATGGGACAAATAATTACTTTTGTTATCGTAATTGGTTCCTTTGCAGGGGTAGCATATTACCTTTCAAAGCAAGGTTCAAAACAGGCATCTAAAGAATATGATAAAATGTCTTCTGTTGAATTTTCCACCCAAAAAGAATCCAGCATTTCATTTTCCAATATAGCTGGTAATGAAGAAGCCAAAGAAAATATTATGGAGCTAGTAGATTTTCTAAAAAACCCAGAAAAATATCAGCGATATGGTGCCAGAATGCCCAAGGGGGTTATACTATACGGACCTCCTGGTACAGGGAAAACGCTAATGGCTAAAGCCTTGGCAAGTGAGGCAGGTGTTGACTTTTTAGCAGTTTCAGGATCAGATTTTGTACAGGTATATGCTGGTCTGGGAGCTGGTAGGGTTAGAAATTTATTTAAAAAAGCTAGTGAAAAAGGAAAGTGTGTTATTTTTATTGACGAAATAGATGCAATAGGGAAGAAAAGAGACAGAGGTGGCTTAGGAGGCAGTGACGAATCTGATAGAACCCTGAATGCTTTGCTAACGGAAATGTCAGGCTTTAAAGGAAGTGAAGGTATCATCGTAATGGCAGCCACCAACAGATTAGATATATTAGATGAGGCCCTGTTAAGACCTGGTCGTTTTGATCGACAAATAGAGGTAGGTCTACCGGATTTAAAGGCTCGTCAAGATATTTTAAAGCTTTATACAAAAGATAGACCTATAGCTACTGCTGTAAGTATAGAAAGGATAGCACATCAAACTGTATACTTTAGTGGAGCAAAGCTTGAAAATCTTATGAATGAAGCAGCTATTTATGCTGCTAGAGAAGATGCAAGCTATATTTCAGAAAAGCATATAGATAGAGCTTTTTATACAGTTATTGCAGGAGAAGAAAAGAAGGATCGAAGCAATATAAAAGAAGCTGATAGGAGTATTACGGCTTATCATGAAGCTGGACATACTGTAGCTACGAAATTATTGTGCCCTGAAAACAAAGTTACAAAGGTTACGATTATACCAAGTACAAAGGGTGCTGGGGGCTTTAGTATGAACATTCCTCCTGATCGGATGTATCATAGAAAAAAAGATATGCTAAACAATATCAAGGTTGCACTAGCAGGAAGAGTAGTTGAGGAGCTTGTTTTTGGAGAGGATAATATAACAACAGGAGCAAGTAACGATATACAAAAGGCTACTGAGATTATTGTGGCTATGACAAAACAATTTGGTATGAGTGAAGAAGTGGGTATGATTAACTATGATATTTTACTAGGACAGTCTGGAGGAATGGATCAAAAGCTTATAGAAAGCTGTAACAAAACCATGAAAATCCTTTATACTGAAACAAAGGAAATGATACAAGAAAACATTGCTTTAGTTAAAGCTATAGCTGAAGGCTTAATGGATAAAGAAACCTTAAAGGAAGATGAAATTCAAGAAATTGTCAGCAGTTATCTTATGAAAAAAGCAGTTTAATTATAGAGCCTCCTAAGGTATACACTGAAAACAATAGTGTATAATACCCTAGGAGGCTCTATTATGCTAAAAAATAGCAAAATTATAACCAATTATCTTTAAAAACTGTTTCAATGATATCATCTTGAGCTTCTTCTTTATACATCTCGACTATTTCTCCGAAATAAAAGAAATGAAGGTCTTTACCAGGGGTATCATCTAGAGAATAGTATTGGTCCATAATAGATTTTTCTAAAAATTGTTGATCCATCTTTTCCTTGCTGACTATTTTGCATTCTACATTTATAAATGCTTCTTTAATTACAGGCGTTGCTACTGTCTTTGCTGAGGTGGGTGTTAAACCAGTTTCTTTAAACTTATCATAGTCTCTCCCTGATTTGGTGCCGCAGAATGCCATTTCCTTTTTATACTTGGCAGTAAAGAAATTCACCGTGAAGCTATCACTTTCTTCTATTAACTTATATGTATGCCTTGAACCCCTAACCATTGCAACGAAAATAGGCTTATTCCAGGCAAACATAATACTACCCCATGCTATGGTCATTGGATTGGGTTTACCGTCTTTTCCTTCAGCAACTAATAATACACGACCCTCCTTAAGTGTTTGCAATATCTGGGTACTATATTGGGGGAATTCAATTGCTTTTTTATTCATTTCCATCACTCCTCAAATACTTAAATGGTTATCAAATATTATTCTAATAAACTTACTTATTTATTACAAATTTTTTCATAAAGAAAGAGCATTAAATACGTAGCTCTCTACTCAATAATAATTGATAAAGGCATTAAATATATACTAATTATTTTTTTTAGAAAAAATGCGAAACAATATTGAAAAATAATATATATATGTTATACTATTTTTATAATAATACATACTATATATTTTTCTAATATTATTAATGGGGTGACGAAATTGAAAAACAAAGCTATTGAAATTGAAAATTTGATTGATAATCCATCGGTAGAAGAGCTAAGAAGACTGGCACAGCATCATGAAAAAACAACAACATATCAAAGTGCTTCTTATGTAAGTCAAGTGAGAAATCGCAGTGCAAAACATAGTTTTATTATTGATGACGTTGAACTGGGTATAGGACAAAAAGGAATATCTAGAGGGGAAGCAGAAAAGATAATACTTCAAGTAAAAGATTACTTATCAAATCAAGAGGTTATTCGGCTAGACAGAAGAATGGGAAACAATAATGAATTCAGCTTCAATTGCAGGTTATATATCACCAAAGAATATAGCAGGATTGCCTATATGTGGAACAATACTTTATTTGAGGCATTGGATAAAAATAATCCTGATTTCACTTCTATTTATGTGCCAGAATGGCCTGAAAGAATCATCATTGTTGATCCCATCAATTACGAGACCTATATATTAGGTACAGATTATTTTGGTGAAGCAAAAAAGTCTTTTCTTAGAATGGCAATGTATAAAGTGAAAAACGATAAAGGCTTGGGGCTGCATGCTGGCAGCAAAGTTTTAAGAGTCAAGGATAAAGAGGGTAATTTAAATGAAGTAGGGTTCATTATGTTTGGTTTAAGCGGCACAGGGAAAACTACCCTAACAATCCATAACCATGGATTAGAGGGGGAGGAAGCTGCTATCGTCAGACAAGATGATGTAGTTTTTATGGATGAAAAAGGAGCTTGCTTCGGAAGCGAAAATGGATTCTTTATTAAAACAGAAGGTTTAGACCCATCTCAAAAGGTGCTTTATGATGCCGCTATTCATCCAGCGACAGTTTTTGAAAACGTTATGGTAAATGAGGAAGGGATAATTGATTTTGAGAATACAGAGTTAACTTCTAATGGTAGAGGAGTTGTGCTAAGACAAGAAATAGTTAATACAGATGATAGCATAGATATAGAAAAGGCAAATAAAATTATATTTATTACCAGAAGAAATGACATTATACCTCCTGTAGCAAAGCTAACTCCTGAGCAAGCAGCTATGTATTTTATGCTGGGAGAATCTATAGAAACCTCTGCAGGAGATCCTACAAAAGCTGGTCAGGCGAAAAGATGTGTAGGTACAAACCCATTTATTATTGGACCGGAAGCTGTGGAAGGACAAAGGATCATGGAGATATTAAAAAACAATAAGGACATGGAATGTTATTTATTAAATACCGGCAGTGTAGGTGCTAAGGAAGGTTTTGAAGGAGAAAAGATTACCATCACAGTTTCAACTGAAATAATGAAACAAATAGCAAAAGATACTATAGAATGGAAGAAGGATGAAGACTGGGGTTATGAGGTTCCCCTTGCAATGGAAGGATTAGATTTATGCAAATATGAACCTAAACAATACTATACAGAGATAGAGTACAAGAATATTGTAAACGCATTAAGAAAGGAAAGAAAGCAGTGGTTAGAGCAGTTTGATAACATAGTAATTGAAGGTAAAGCTATAATTGCATCATAATTTCTATAGTGGTTTTAAAATCCAGCGTTGCATGTGTATCTCGATGATACCCTTCATGTGCTGGATTTTTTGGTTATATGGCTCTGATAGTTCTTTTCTTAGAAAGTCAACCAACGTGGACAGTAAAAAAAGAAAGAGAATTAAATAATATGTAATCTAATGGCCTGCTAATAGTTCATAATACTATATGATGGTAAAATGTACATTTTATATTTTAAATAATTTGGTGTATAATAGGTTTAAAGGTAATCGAAGGTGCTCGTTAAGGCCAGCAAAATTCAACCGACAAATAACATCCGGGAGAACATATTTTTATTCCTATGAAACGCCTCAGGATAGGGGACTTCAGCAGAATAAAATATGTCACCCACCTTTAGTGAGTGGCGGGTGTGAATTTTGCAGCTGACGACATCTTGGATGAATTCTCCTCCTAAGCATTGCTTAGGAGGTTTACTTATTTAGAAAACAAAATAGTGGATTACTTTCTAATAACTTGAACAATTTAGAAAAATGTGTTACGATAAGACAAATCATAAAAAATGTGTGCCAAATTTTCGAGTGAAATTATCTAAGGCTATTTAGCTAAGGTAATTCACCATTGGGTAAATAAAGAAATTTATTTGCCTCCCACTTTGGAAAGGAAATTTGTTTTTTTTATAAAAGCCAATCCTAGTGGATTGGTTTTTGTTGTAAAAAATCCATAAAATAGCAAACTGACCTTAACAACCCTAAACATCGGGAATTAGGTGAGACGGTCAGTCCAACTAGTAAAAAATCTGTCTAAGCCAAGGCTTAGAGGAGGGACGCTTATTCCTAAAGGAAAAATAAGACAAGCCTATGTAAAGGAGAAGGATTCTATGGAATTATTAAATACATTGACAATGAAAGAAGCTCGACAAAGAGTAAAGGAAGCCTTTAAGGATTTTACTTTAGCACCAGAAGCAGTACCTATTCTAGATGCATTAGATAGAATTGTCTATGAAGACATAAAATCAACCATCAATGTACCAGAATTTAATCGTTCAACTGTAGATGGATATGCAGTGATCACCAAGGATACTTTTGGAGCAAGCGAGGGGCTGCCAAGCTTTTTACAAATGATTGGTGAAGTAGAAATGGGTAAGCCCACAGAACTTGCATTACAACCGGGTGTATGCTGTTATGTTCCAACAGGTGGTATGCTGCCTAAGAATTCTGATGGGGTAGTGATGGTGGAATACTCAGAAGTATTGGATGATGATACTGTTTGCATTCAAACTTCTGTAGCTCCAAAGGAGAACACTCTTCAGCTTGGAGAAGACATTGCAGAAGGACAGGTGATTTTTAAGAAAGGGCACAAGCTAAGACCTCAAGATATAGGTGTTTTAGCAGGGATGGGCATAATAAGCGTAAAAGTTTTTAAAAAGCTCAAGCTTAGTATAATATCTACTGGAGATGAAATCATTGCACCAGAGGAAAAAATAGAGCCGGGACAAATAAGGGATATGAATACATATAGCTTAGCAGCAGCTGCTATGAGGGATGGTTGTGAGATCGTTGGAAAAGCTGTGGTAAAGGATAACCTAAAGCTGCTGCAGGAGAAGCTTAGAGAGTATATGGAGATAAGTGATATCGTTTTGGTTTCCGGAGGCAGTTCAATGGGGACCAAGGATGTTACAAAGGATGCTATCAATGGTTTAGGAGAACCGGGAGTTTTTATTCATGGCATTGCTGTAAAACCTGGGAAACCCACCATTGTGGGAAAGGTTGGTGGTACAGCTGTTTTTGGTTTGCCAGGACAACCTGTTTCTGCTCTAGTGGTATATCAAACATTAGTAGGCGATTTGATTAAAGATTTATACAAAACAGATCAATATATCCCCTATGTTCTGGGGGAAATGGCAGTAAATATAGCTTCTGCTCCTGGAAGGGAGCATTATGTAATGGTGAACATTTCCCAGGAAAAAGGAGTGAGAAAAATATATCCAGTCCATGGCAAATCTGGAATGTTATCAATGATGACCAAGTCTATTGGTTATATAAAAATAGATACGAATCAAGAAGGTTTAGTAAAGGGTCAAACAACTGAAGTATACTTATTCTAATCAATGGGGTGTGAAAATGGGTAAAGCTAAAAGAAATATATATTTAACCAATATTCCTCTTGAGGAAGCACAACATCAGTATTTTTCTTGTTTTCCAACAGATGAGGTTTTTTTAAAAAGTGAAAGGATACCAGTATTAGAGGCACTAGACAGAGTAACAGTTGATGCCGTTTATGCAAAAAAATCTTCTCCAAACTATAATGCCGCTGCTATGGATGGGATTGCTGTTATAGCTGAAAGCACCTATGGAGCCATGGAAAGTAATCCTAAAAGGTTAAAGAAGGAAAAGGATTTTATCTACGTGAATACAGGAGGATGTCTAAAGGATCCTTATGATGCTGTTATTATGATTGAAGACATCGTGGAAATAGACAGTGATATTGTTGAGATTTATAGTGGTGCTAAGCCTTGGCAGCATGTGAGACCTATAGGGGAAGATATTGTTGAAGGAGAGCTGATTTTATTTGGAAATCACATGATTCGCCCGATGGATATCGGGGCTCTTTTGGCTGGACAAATACAAGAAATTGAGGTTTATCAGGAACCACAGGTAGGCATCATTCCTACTGGGTCAGAGATCATCGAGGTATCAGAACGCCTTCAAGAGGGTAAAATTATAGAGTCCAATTCTAGAATGTTTTCTGGTATGGTGCAGCACTATGGGGGTAAGCCAAATAGGTATGCCATCGTAGAGGATGATTATAGCTTAATCAAAGAAGCTTTAATCACTGCTGTTAAGGAAAACGATATCGTCCTTATCAACGCTGGTTCCTCAGCTGGTTCTAAGGATTATACCGTAGATGTGTTGAGAGACTTAGGAGAAGTAGTTATACATGGAGTGGCAACCAAACCAGGAAAGCCTGTTATTTTAGCTGTAGTGGAGGGAAAACCTGTCATAGGTATCCCAGGGTACCCAGTATCCGCCTATTTTGTTTTTGAGTTTTTTCTTAAGCCCTTGCTCTTTAAATACAACCGACAAGTGATGCCGGAGGATAGAAAAATAAAAGCCTCTCTTACTAGAAGAATTGTATCCTCTTTAAAGCATGAGGAATATATTCGTTTGAAGCTAGGAAAAGTAGGAGACAAAATGATGGCTACGCCACTAGAACGGGGGGCTGGAGTCACCATGTCTTTGGTTAAGGCAGATGGCATTTTGATAGTGCCTCAACAAAGTGAAGGCTATGAAGCAGGTACAGAGATTGAAGCTACACTTTTAAAATCAAAGGAAGAGATTGAAAAAACCATAGTATCTATAGGCAGTCATGACCTAGTGATGGATATGTTAGGGAATCTGTTACATAAAAAGAATCCACTGATGTGTCTATCCTCTGCCCACATTGGCAGCATGGGAGGCCTGATGGCTATGAAAAAGAGAGAGTGTCATGTGGCCCCTATACATCTAATGGATGAAATCACTGGGGAATACAATATATCCTATGTGAAACGATATATTAAGGATGAAAAAATGGCGCTGATTAAGCTTATTAAAAGAAGTCAGGGATTAATGGTGCCAAAGGGAAATCCTCTAAATATCAGTGGGATTAGAGACTTAACAAAGGAAGATATTCAGTTTGTAAATCGCCAAAGAGGAGCAGGAACCAGGATTTTATTGGATTATTACCTAAAGGAGCTGGAGATAGAAGCATCAGCAGTTAATGGATATGAAAGAGAAATGACTACCCATATGGCGGTGGCAGCAGCAGTGGCTGGTGGTACAGCTGATTGTGGTTTAGGTATATACTCTGCGGCGAAATCAATGGACTTAGACTTTGTTCCCATTGCATGGGAGGACTATGATCTATTGATTGCTAAAAAGGATTTAAATAATAAGGAAATTACAGCGCTTATTGATGTTATGAAGAGTAATGAATTTACCAAGCTAGTAGAGGCTTTAGGAGGATATGACACAAGTAATGCTGGAGAAATAATATATATTTAAGGAGGCGTCCAAATGGCAAAGGTAGTGGCAATTAATATTAGCAAGAACAAAGGAGAAATAAAAATCCCCGTTGAAAAGGCGGTTTTTATTGAAAATTTTGGGATAGAGGGAGATGCTCATGGGGGAGATTGGCATAGACAGGTTAGTCTTTTGGGAAAGGAAAGTGCTGATAAAATCAAAGCCCAGGGAGTTTCCTATATAAAAGAAGGGATATTCGCTGAAAATATAACAACAGAAGGAATTAATCTTTACAGCTTACCTATAGGGACACAGCTAAAGATTGGAGAAACCATTCAAGAGGTAACACAAATAGGGAAGGAATGTCATGACCGCTGTGCTATATACCATAAAGTAGGGGATTGTGTTATGCCTAGAGAAGGAATTTTTACAAAAGTCCTTAAGGGTGGCGTGGTGCTGCCAGGAGATGCTATAGAAGTAATAGAGAAAGAATAATATAAAAACAATAGTAAAAAGTTCTGCAATAATTTCAACATAAAGATTATGTGAAATGTTGCAGGACTTTTTAAGTTGACGCAATAAGGGTATACTGTTAGTAGAAAAAGACAATGAAGGAATAGATATAGGAGTGTTTATTATGGATAAAAAAGAGATTAGTAAAATTCTAGAGGAAATAGGGGTATTGCTGGAAATTAAAGGAGAAAACCCTTTTAAAACAAGGGCCTACTTTAATGGGGCTCGGGCAATTGAATTAATAAAAGAAGATATAAATCTACTAGTAGAAGAAAACAGATTGCATGAAATAAAAGGGATCGGAAAGGCCCTCCAGGAAAAAGTAATAGAGCTTGTTAGAACTGAAAAATTGGACTTTCATGAAGAATTAAAGAAAGAAATACCAGAGGGTATATTTGAAATATTGAAAATACCTGGTTTAGGACCTAAGAAAATAAAGCTGCTCTATGAAAAACTAGAAATCACCACCATCGGTGAACTGGAGTATGCATGTCTAGAAAATAGATTAATTGATTTAAAAGGATTTGGAGAAAAAACCCAAAGTAAAATACTGGAGGGGATTCAAGATATAAAAAAGTACAAAGGACAGCATTTGATATCCACCGGTGTTAAGTTTGGTCAAGATATTTTAGAGAAGCTAAAGCTTCACAAGGATATGATCCGAGTCAGCTTAGCTGGCAGCATCAGAAGACAAAAAGAGATCATTAAGGATATAGATATTATTGGAAGCTGCAAAGAGGGAAATCGAGAAAAAATCATGGATGATTTTACCTCATTGGAGGAGGTAGAAAAGATAATCGCCAAAGGCAATACCAAATCCAGTGTTATGCTATGGTCCGGTATCAACATAGATTTAAGGTTGGTAGAGGATGAGGAATATCCCTTTGCTCTTCATCATTTCACCGGTAGCAAAGAGCATAATACAGCCATAAGACATAGAGGAAAGAAAATGGGCTTAAAAATAAATGAGTATGGGATTTTTAAAGAAGATCAGAGGATTCAAGTGAAGGATGAGGAGGGTTTTTTTGATGCATTAGATTTACAATATGTCCCTCCAGAGCTAAGGGAGAACTATGGCGAAATAGAGGCTGCTGAAGCAAGAGAGGTTCCTAGACTGATAGAGTTACCGGACATCAAAGGTGTTTTACATGTCCATAGCAACTATAGCGATGGTACCAATAGCATTGAAGAATTAGTAAAAGCAGCCCTGGAGCAGGGATTTCAATACATAGGCATTTCTGATCACAGTAAAAGTGCATTTTATGCTAATGGGTTAAAGGAAAAAAGCGTAAGGTTGCAGCATCAAGAGATAGAATCCCTCAGAGAAAAATATCCTGAGATCATGATTTTTAAAGGAATTGAGTCCGACATCCTTCCAGATGGGTCTTTGGACTATGATGATGAGGTTTTAGCAGCTTTTGATTATGTAATTGCTTCTGTCCATTCTCATTTCAATTTGGATAAGCAGGATATGACAAAGCGACTAATGAAGGCAATAGAAAATAAACATACCACCATCCTAGGTCATCCTACTGGAAGACTGTTATTATCAAGAAAAGCCTATGACTTAGATTTAGAAGCTATTATCCAGCATTGCAGCATCCATAATGTAGCCATCGAAATCAACAGTAATCCCCATAGGTTAGATCTAGATTGGAGGATGTGTAAGGAGGCAAAGGAAAAAGGCGTTAAGCTGGTGATCGAACCTGACGCCCACAGGATTTCTGGTATCAACGATATTGTCTATGGTATCGGCATAGCAAAAAAAGGCTGGATAGAGGCAAAGGATGTTTTAAATACCAGCACTGGAAAGGAATTATATAAGCATCTTGCTAATAAAAAGGCCTAGCTGGACTCCTATATTTTTATTCCTTGATGGTAAAAAGTATATGTTTAAAGTCAAGGGCTTTCGTTAGAAATAATAATAAGATATACAAGCACCCCCCTATGATAGAAGAAAAAACAGTGCTCCAACCATTACTCTCAAATAATTGATAAAAGCCTCGATAGCTAAAAATCATAGCAACAATCATAAATAAAGAAGCAAAAGAGGGCTTTAGTATTGAATGAATAAAAGGGAGGTCCAGTTTAATATAACGGATCAAAGTAATCAAGTTTAGTGCAAAAATCACAAAGGTAGATAGGATAAATCCAATAAAAAAGCCATTTATGCCATATTGGGGATTAGGTATTAAGAAATAGGTACAGTACAACTGTACAATCATCCCTAATAAATAGTTTATGGTGGTGATAACTTGTTTCCCCATGCCATGCAAAATACCTGATAAAGTGTGTTGCATACAAAGAAAGAGAGTACCATAGCTAATGATAGATAGGTACTTGCCCACATCCTCTTGACCATAAATAAGTTCAGCAAGGTGATGGCCAAAAATTGTATAGACAATGGTAGTAGGAATAGCTACCAACAAGGTGATTCTTAAAGCTAAGCTTGATTTATGTTCTATATCCTTCCAATTATTTACCGCCAATTGTTCAGATATATTGGGAATGATGTTTATGACTAAAGCAGTTGTAACCGTAAATGGCAGAAATAAAAGCGGCATTGCCATCCCGGAAATTTTTCCAAAGGTTTCAATGGCGACTATAGAGGAATATCCAGCTGTTTGCAATCTCTGTGGAATTAGTATTGCATTAATGGATTGCATCACAACAGAAACAAAACGGCTTAAGGTGATGGGGACAGCTACATATAATAAATGATTAAGTATTTCTAGGGAGGAGCTGCTATAAGCTTTAATAAAATACGATTTGGTTACAATTTTTTTAAAGTTAAATTTTAAGACTAGATATAGCAATCCAAAGAACTCACCTATAGAAATACCGATAATAGCAATGGTAGCAGCGGCTAAAGGGTTAGAAGGCACCTTATAGTAAAGATAAGATAAAACAAATACAATCCTAAAAATCTGCTCCATGATTTGTGCAGTAGCAGCAGGAGACATTTCCTTCATCCCATAAAAAAACCCTCTTAAGATACTAGAAAAAGTAATTAAACTAATGGCTGGAATGGTCCATAGAACTGGATAATATAAGCTAGGGTTTTTCAACAGATTGTTGATAATAAAGTCAATTTTTAAAGACACGATAATAGAAAGTACTAGGGAGGTAAGTCCACCTAATAGTAAAGAAAGCATCAACACTTTGTATATACCATTTTTATTACCAACAGATTTTTGCTCAGCTACTAGCTTAGAAACAGCAATAGGGATACCTGCAGTGGGTATAGTTATTACTACCATCAAAAAAGGAAAAACCATTTGATAAAGACCAATGGCTGTTGCACCAATCAATCGTGAAAGAATTATTTTATAGATGAATCCAAGAGAACGAACGACGATATTAACCAATGCTAATAATAATGTTCCAAAAAGAAAAGAGGATTTTTTCAACAAGACCACCTCTGTAAATGAATTTAGATATTCAATAAGTATTCTAAAAGCTTAGAGATTATTCGTTAAATCCTTAGAAGCTTTAAAAATCAAGGTTTAAAAATAATTTTAGACAACTAGACTTTTTGTGAATAATACATTATTATGGGTACATACGTATATATATAGATCTACCTATATAGATATATTTGGAGGTGTTGGAGTTGATTGAAAAAATCCAAGGTATTATGTCAAAGGAAGAATTTAATGAAGTTATTGAAGAAAAAATAAAAAGTGCTTCTGAAACCTTTACACTGGCAATTATAGATATTGATGATTTTGAAACAGTAAACAGTTATTATGGAGAAACTGTAGGAGATAAGGTAATACAAAAAATAGCTTCGGTTTTAAAGCAAAACCTTAGGACAAACGATCTGGTGGGTAGATATAACAAAGATGAATTTCATGTGCTATTTAGTAGTACCAATGCAGAAACTGGATTTATTATGGTGGAGGAAATAAGACGATATTTTCATGAAAACACTTTTCAATTAGGAGATAAGAAGCGGGATATACTTATCAAAATCAGTGCAGGAGTAGGAAATTTTCCTAGAGATGCAAAAAACGCTGTTGAACTATACAGAGCAGCTGGCAGTGCGTTGTTTCGTGCCAAAAGAGAAGGAAAGAATAGAGTATGCTTAGCAGAAAGTGAAAATATGTTATTAAAATCTAATTATTATACAAAAACCCAATTAGAGCGCTTGGGAGAGCTGTCAAAAAAAACAGATAAGACTGAAGCCTTTCTATTAAGAGAGGCATTGGATGATTTGTTTGATAAATATAGCAAATAAAGATTATGGGACATAAATAGGGATGGAATGCAGCCTTATAGCAAATAATACATACAAGTGATAATATAAGGAGGTAGCCTATGGAATTGGTTTGTCCCATATGTAACAGCTTATCAAGCTATATTGTTCAATGTCCTTTTTGCAACAGTGAAATGGAGGCACAGGCAGCCATACAAGATTATTTTGATGATTATAGTACTTATTTAGATAAAGGGATTACTGAAATGATGGACAATGTTTCCGAGGATAAATGCCTACATATTTTCAGTTGTCCACAATGTCATAAAGATAGACGAGTGTCCATCAACAAGATACTGATGTAAGAAAAAGGCAATTAGTATTTAAGTAATATTTCATTGATATTATTGTGGTGAAATAATATAATTATAATTACCTAATAGATAAGAATTGCCTGTAATATAAAAGGGGGGGAATACAATGGATTCAAATGAGAAAGTTATAAAAAAGGTAAAGTATGTACCAGAAATTAAAGGTGTTTTAAGAAGTAATTATATAGAATTACCTTCCTGTATCGCAGAAGCTAGTGGAATAAAAATCTTTGGTAAGAGATTTAAATCTCTTCTCTTTAGCACCGACGTTGCTATTATAAAAAATACCAATGCTGATGCAATCATAGCTGTATATCCTTTTACGCCTCAGCTAGTGATCACCCAAGCGTTGATGTTGGCCTCTGATGTACCTGTATTCTGTGGTGTAGGAGGAGGAATGACAACTGGAAAAAGATCAATTAATATTGCTCTTCATGCTGAGTTCCAAGGAGCTATAGGTGTTGTAGTCAATAAACCGACACCCAATGAGATTGTAACAGAATTAAAAAATACCATCGATATACCGGTAGTGGTTACTGCAGTATCAGAGGATGAGGATTTTGAAGCAAGATTAGAAGCAGGAACAGATATTATCAATGTATCAGGGGCATCAAAAACAGTGCAAATCGTGAAAAAGATACGTGAAATAAGTAAAACCGTGCCTATCATAGCTACTGGAGGTAACACGGCAGATTCTATCCTAAGAACCATCGAAGCAGGAGCTAATGCTATCACCTACACACCACCATCAACGGCTGAAATATTTACGGAAACGATGAAAAAGTATAGAGGACAATTGTAAATTAAAAAATAGCTGGTGACTATCCTCACCAGCTATTTTTTTTGCTGTGTTACAATAAAAAGGTATTTCTTGATACTTCTATTTTTCATCCAATAGGGCTTCTATTTGATGAAACTTAGGCTCCATATTATCAAAGGTAGTTATGTATTTAAAGCCAATATCCTTGAGATGTTTTAAAGCATTATTAAAATCAAATGCTAAATGATGAGGCTCATGACTATCAGAGCCTAATGTAATGATCTCTCCTCCTAAAGAATGGAACAGCTGGACAATGTCTAGGGAAGGATGATAATCTCCTAAATTATAGCGTATGCCAGAAGTATTCAGCTCGATCCCTTTACCTTTTTCAATAAGCCTTTTAAAGATTACAGCAGTGGCTTCTTCATATTCCTTCAATGGAAGAGATAAATCATATCCACCATAGCGTTTGATAATGTCTACATGGCCTAGGACACTAAAATCATCACAGTGCTCCACAACATAGCTCAACTCTTGAAAATACACTTCATAGGCTCTTTTTTGTGTTTTATTAGCAAAAAAATTTCCAAAGAATAAATCATGCTTTTCTACAGAATGGATGGAACCGATAATAAAGTCAAAGCCATAAGCTTCTACATCTCTTTTATATTTATCCAAAATGTGAGGCTGCAACCCAAATTCAATCCCCTTTTTAATGATAATCTTATCTGCATATTTGTTTTGCAAAACCTCTATTGCTTGAAGATAATCAGGAATGTGAAACTCAAAATTATTATTATTCCCATCATAATCATAATCTGTATGATCCGTAAAACATATTTCCTTTAAACCTTTCTGAATAGCTGATAAAATAGCTTCCTCCATTTTCATGGTAGAGTCAGGAGAAAAATCACTATGGACGTGAAAATCATACATACAAATTACCCCCTTATCCAATATCATTGTTGTATCCCCTTATTTTATCTTGAAGCCGTCATTAAGTCAAAAATTTTTAGATTTTTTCTCTAATGAGGGGCATACTCATACATCGGGGACCACCACGACCTCGAGAAAGCTCATAGGATTCAAACTCTAAAACTTCAACGCCATGTTGTCTTAGAGCTTCATTGGTAACATAGTTTCTATCGTAGCAGATAACTTTACCTGGAGATACTGCTAAGGTGTTGCTTCCATCACTCCATTGCTCTCTTCCTGCAGCAATGGGATCTCCATCACCACAACGGATTAAGTCAACAGCAGGGAGGTTTAAATATTTTTTCAATATAGAGGATAGCTTGTCTGCTTCATAGGAAATATGCAAGGATTTATTTTTGCCTTTGACAATACTATAAACATCTAAAGGAGCCTCAATACCAGGATAAATCGTAAATTTATCATAGTCCACCATAGTAAAAACTGTATCTAAATGCATATACGCTCGCGTTTTAGGTATATCAAAAGCTAAGACTATTTCAAAGGGCTCATCGGAGTAAAAAAGATTTCTTGCAACTTTTTCAATTGCAATTGGATTTGTACGCTCGCTGATGCCAATAGCTGCTACTTTTTCCGAGAGGACCAATTGATCCCCACCCTCAATAGGATGACTTTTATCTCGATTATACCAACGGGGAACATTCTGAAACCTAGGATGATGATCAAATAGGTATTTAGCAAATAAAGTTTCACGATTTCTTGTTTCACTATGCATTACATTTAAAGTAATACCTTCCCCAATAGAAGCAAAAGGGTCTCTTTGAAAATAAAGATTAGGTATGGGATCTAGATAAAAGGGGTAAGGGTTTCTCACCATATCTCCTAAGGATTTGGCTTTAATATGAGACAATTCTTCTGTACGTACACCAGCAATACACTTTCTAACCATATCTAAGGGAGACATGGTAGAAAAAAATTCCCTCATGGCTTCTTTTATTCCTTCAGTACCTACACGACCTTCCTCCATAAAATCTTCCAGAAAGTCATTTCTAATTTCATTTTCTTGCAATATTTCTTCCATAAGCTCTGTTAAGTAGAGAACCTCCACCCCTTCATTTTTAAGGAGATTAACAAATTGAAGATGCTCCTTGCGAGCTTGCTTCAAGTAAGCAATTTCATCAAATAATAATCTTCTTAGATAATCTGGCACAATGTTTTCAATTTCTTTCCCGGGAGAATGTACTAAAACACTCCTCAAATGCCCAATTTCATTGTATATTGAAACTGATTTTTTGTATGTCATGATAAACCCCATCCTTTCTTAAGTGAGTTTTTAAAACTCTTTGTAAAAATGATACTTTCTTTTATAATAGTTTGACATAATTAGTAGAATATTATGAGAAACATTTAGGATAGGCAAAAGAAATATTTTTAGTTGCAGGGATTATGCAAGAATCTACCAAAATACGTCATAAATGATTTTTTGAATGGAATTCTTTCATTTTGCCCTTATACAATTTCAAATAATAAAATATTCAAAAAATTAAAACAATATTCAAAATACAACGTTTTCACAAACGAAAGACATAAAAACACAAAACAAGAAAATAATAAAACTAAATGAGGTTAGAAAGTAATAATGACAAAATGACGAAAAAAAATTTCATAATATCAATTGACAGACAAAAGATAGGATGCTATAATAATATTACAAAACAAAAATGGAAAGAGGGGACTAAACAATGAGTGTAAAAAATGAAAACAATGAAACGAGAAAAAAAAATAGAAAATGTGGCGTATACACCTGCATCCATTGTGTTTTGGGAGCTTGTGTTATAGAGCAATGTGAAATGTATGAAAATAGAATTATGCAGGAAGAGTAGAAACATAATTCAGATAAAAAAACATTACTTATAAATAAATGAAAGGTGGAGGATATTTCCTTCACCTTTCATTTATGTGTGTCAAATGCAGACTTTCTTTAAATTGAAGCTGATACAAATCATAATAAAGACCTTTTTGCTGAAGCAACTGCTGATGATTGCCAGTTTCTCGAATACGGCCCTTGTGTAACACCATAATCTTATCACAATTTTGGATGGTAGATAGTCTATGGGCGATGGCAATGGTTGTTTTATCCTTGATTACCTTCTCAATGGTTTTTTGGATAAGCTGTTCTGTTTCTGTATCTATATTGGAAGTAGCCTCATCAAATATTAAAACAGCAGGGTCAAAAATCAAAGCTCGGGCAAAGGATAGCAGCTGACGTTGTCCAGTAGATAAATTACTTCCCTTTTCTAAAATAACTTCATCATACTTTTCAGGTAGTTTTTCAATAAAATGATGTGCATTTACATATTCGGCAACCCTTTTAATATCCTCTTGAGAAAAATCTTTATTATTTAATTGGATATTATCCTTAATGGTGCCAGAAAACATAAAGACATCCTGCAGTAAAATACCGATATTTTTCCGTAAGTCCTTTATAGGAAGCTCTTTTATATTGATATCATCTACTAGGATCTCTCCTTTTTCAACATCATAAAATCGACCGATTAGATTGATAATAGAGGATTTCCCAGCTCCTGTAGCACCCACGAAAGCCATAGACTCTCCAGGATAAACAACAAAATTAATGTCCTTTAAAACCCAATCCTCATCTTCATAAGCAAACCATACATTCTTGAACTCTATTTTTCCTTTAAACTGATGATCTCTTATTAGGTTTGTACCATTCTGTATAGCTGGAGATTCATCTAGTAAAGAAAAAATTCTTTCGGAGGATGCCATGGCAGATTGAAGGACATTGTACTTCTCTGTTAAGTCATTGATGGGTTGGAAAAATTGTTTAATATAATTAATAAAGGCAAATAGGACGCCAAATTCTATATTATTTCGAAGCACCTGTCCTCCTCCATACCATAAAATAATAGCTATCCCCAAAGAACGTATAATTTCTGTAGAAGGTCGAAAGACGGCATAGATGAGATTTTGTTTTTTATGAGACTCTAAAAGAGCTTGATTACTCTTGTCAAATTCTTGATATTGTTGGGATTCTCTTCTAAAGGTATGTATAGTTTTCATCCCCGAAAAATTGGCATTTAGTAAAGCATTTAATGTACCAAGCCTGCCTCGAACTTCTCTATAGACTGCTCGCACTTTTGAACGGAAGAAGGCTGCCGATAGAAGAATAATAGGTACCACTAAAAAAGATAAAAGGGTCAATCCTACATCCATTTTAAACATAACAATAATAATGCCAATTAAAACAAAGATATCTTTAAATAAATTTACTAAAACACCAGTGTACATTTCGTGTAAAGTTTCAGTGTCATTGGTAACCCTGGTAACCAATCTACCAATAGGATTTCTATCAAAAAAACTGAGAGACATCTGTTGCAAATGATTAAATAGCTGTTGTCTTATTTCTCGTATTATTTTATTGCTGGTATAGTTTAGTAAATAGACCTGTATATAATTAATCACTACACCAAAAGAAATCAATCCTAAAAAAACAATACTCAGAAGTCGAAGGGCTTGGATGTCATTTTTACGAAACTCTCTTAACTCAGCAACAGTTAATTTTTGGGCTTCAAAGATTTCTATTTCAGTGACTACTTGATAATCGTGAGCTGTCTTTTTTACAGAATAATTATCTTCAGCGGTATCAAAGGTACCATTAACGATATAAGTACTGCCTTCATAACGAAGAAGCTGTATGGTTGAAGCTGGTACAAAAGAAAAATTGAAGGTTTCATCGTACTCCTCTAAGGGTCGATCATAGATATTCATATAGTCATCAATAGCTATCTTAATAATATAGGGGCGGGCGATATCAATACCAGCTATTAATGTCAATAGTAGGATGGATATAGCCAATAACAGCCAGTAGGGCTTAGCGTATTGTAAAAGTCTGTTCATTAAATTAGCATCATAGGCTTTACCTACAGTTTCTTCATTAAATCTATGAAAACCTTTCATTGTCTCATCACCTATCTTTACTCCAACTGTATTTTTTCTTCTAGCAGCTGTCTTTGATAAAAATCATAGTATAGTTTTTTGTTCTTTAATAATGCTTCGTGATTTCCTTCTTCAAGGATTCTACCATTGTCTAACACAATGATTCTATCACAATGCTTTAAGGTAGATACACGATGGGCAATTATAATGGTGGTAATGTTTTGTGTCTTACCCTTCAGAGCATTCAATATCTTTTCTTCAGTGTTGGTATCTACCGCTGATAAACAATCATCTAAAATCAATATTTCAGGTTTTTTTAATAAGGCTCTGGCAATGGAGACCCGCTGTCTCTGTCCACCTGACAAGGTAATGCCTTTCTCACCAACAAGTGTTTCATATTCCTTTGGAAAATCCATGATATCCTCATGAAGTCCGGCAGTTTTAGCCACCTCATGTATTTCTTCTATGCTATAATCATCTACTCCGAAACCAATGTTTTCAGCAATGGTGGAAGAAAACAAAAAGCTATCCTGATCTACAAAGCCGATTTTTTCCCTCAAGGATTTAAGGGATACTTCCTTTATGCAATAATCATCAATATAGATTTTTCCTTCTGTAGGATCATAGAGTCTCAACAATAGATGAGGTATGGTTGTTTTGCCACTACCTGTTCTTCCTATGACCCCAAGACTTGAACCACTGGGGATTACTATAGAAAAGTCCTTTAAGGCTGGATATTGACTATTGGGATAGGTAAAGCTAACTCCTTGAAATGTGATGTTACCATCAACATCCATTATATCTTTTGCATCAAGAGAATCAATGATTTCTGGCTTTTCCGTTAAGATGAGGTTAATTCTTTCCATAGAAGCACTTCCTCTTTGCATGATATTAATCACCCATCCAACAGCAGAGATAGAAGATACTAATAAACCTAGATAGGTGGTAAAAGCAACAAAATCTCCTAAAGTTATGCTACCATCAATGACTAAAGCACCACCATACCAGATGGCAATAATAAAGCTTAAGGAGGATAAAAATTGTACAAAGGGATGAAAAAAGCCTGAAAGCTTGGCTAAATCCATGTTTCTAGAAAAAAGCATCTGGCTTTTTTGAAAAAAACTCTCCATCTCTGCTTCCTCTTGCACATAAGCCTTGATGACTCTAGCTCCTGCTAGGTTTTCTTGGGTTTTATCAGTGATAGATGAAAAGGCTTCCTGTATGGCTTTAAATCTAGTGTGAATTCGCTTCCCAAATTTAGTCATAGTTAGAATTAAGAAAGGCATAGGAATCAATGCCAAAAGCGTTAGCCGAAAATCAGTTGTAAACAGCATCATGGTAATAGCAGCGATATTTAGAAAAATAGCATCTGTCATAGCCACGATACCAGGTCCTAAAGCCATTCTTACGGCGTGAATATCATTGGTGAGATGAGCCATAAGATCCCCGGTTTTATGACGTTGATAATAGCTGGTGGATAGGGTTAACAGATGTGAGAAGAGTTTATTCCTTAAATGATACTCTAATTCTCTAGAAACACCAATAATCAATAGCCGCCATAGAAAACGGAAAAAGGCGATTCCAATACCTATCAAAACAATATAAACAGCATAAAGAAATACCTCCTCAAAGGTCAACAGATTCTGCTGCAACCTATTGGTTATACTTCTTAGAACCTCCGGTATCAAAAGCTGGAATACATCTACCATGACCAAACACAGTATACCTAATATGTAAGCCCATTTCTTTTTCATAATATGGGGCATCAATGTTTTAAAATGTGTCATATTGTCACCTCTATAAAATATAGCCTGCATAACTATATTCTATTCTATACAAAATACAAGCATTCTTCAAGAAACAACCTATGGAGTGGATAAGAATAATAATTACCTCGAAGGCAATAATGAGTATAAATGAGAGTTACAGGAGTGTCATGATGAAGGAAAAAAACCATAATAACAGTAAAGTATTAAAGGTAATCAATATAGGCCAGTGTATTGGATGCTATAGCTGTATGCTTGCCTGTTCTACACAAGTATATAATAATTTTTCTTTGCAGAAAAGTGCAATAAGAGTTAAAACCAGTGGTGGATACCAAGGCAGAATGGTAATCAATATATGCAGAGGATGTATGGCTGGAGCATGTATTGCATCCTGTCCAAGCAATGCTTTGGAGGCAAGGGCAGGTGGAGGGGTGATCCTCCATAGAGAAGCCTGTATAGGTTGCAAAAAATGTATCTCTGCTTGTATTGGAAGAGCCATTACATTTGATAAAGAAGAAAAGAAAGTAATCCTATGTAGGCAATGCGGAATTTGTGTTGATAGCTGTCCCCACCATGTGATTGATATGGAGGAAGTACAATGAAGAAAAAAAACATGATGATTATGACAATAAATTTATCTTCAAGAGATGTACTGATAGAAGATAGAGAGGATTTAACAGGATATCTCGGTGGTGTGGCCTTGGCAACACAGCTTTTGAGGGAGCATGTTATGGTAGAAAAATCTTCTTTAGAGGAGATGCAGCCCATCATCTTTACAAAGGGACCCTTAAACACCATTTTTCCTGCAGTAACAAAGACCTGTAGTATGTTCAAGTCCCCCTTAACAGAAGAATTAGGAGAAAGCTATGGAGGGCTGAGAACAGCTTTAGCAATGGGTATGGCTGGACTAGATGGGATTGTTATTTTTGGAAAGGCAAAGGAACCAGTGTACATCCATATTGATGGAGAAAAGGCAGAGATGAAGGATGCAAAGCCTTTATGGTATCAAAACACCGATGAGACTACACGACTTCTGCATGAACAGGTGGGTAGACCAGGTCTTCGCTCTATTTTAGCGATTGGGGAAGGGGGGATTAATCAAGTAAGATTTGCCAATGTAACCGTAGATACCTATAGACATTTTGGGAGACTAGGTTTAGGTTGTTTAATGGGGAGTAAAAACCTAAAGGCAATTGTCATTGAAGGAGAAAAAAGTCAGCCGGTGGAAGACCCTAAAAGCTATAGAAGCCTATACCGGGAAGTCTATAAGAAGGTAACAAAAACGGATGTGATGGAGAAATATCATGGATTGGGGACATCCATAAATATAAGTCTGTTAAATGACCTAGGAGGGCTGCCTATCAATAACTTCCAAAAAACCTCTGATGTTGGTGCCAAAGCCATTAGTGGAGAAAGCTTTGCACAGCATCGTTTGATTAAAAAAATTGCCTGCAGCGGCTGTCCCATAGGCTGTATTCATATTGCATTACATAGAAAAAATTTTGGTGAGCCTTATGAATATGAAATGGCAACAGTTTCTTATGATCATGAGCTGATTTATAGCTTAGGCTCCATGATTGGAATATGGTCTATGGATGGAATTCTGGAGCTGATAGAAACAGTGGAGCTGGCGGGATTAGACGCAATAACTACAGGGGTATTATTAAGCTGGATAACGGAGGCCTTTGATAAGGAAATCATATCAACGGAAGAAACCATTGTGAGGCCTAAGTTTGGAGATGTAGAAGGCTACAAGAAAATCATCCATCATCTTGTGAAGAGGTCAAATGATTTTTATGAAGAAGCCAGTACAGGAACCTACAGAGTTTCTAGGAGATATGGCGGTCAGGATTTTGCCATGGTGTTAGGAAAAAACGAAGTAGCAGGGTACCATACGGGTTATGGCAACATCATAGGCCAAGCTGTAGGTGCTAGACATTCACATTTAGACAATGCAGGCTATGCAATTGACCAAGAAAATCAGAAATACAATCAGGAGGAAATGGTACAGAAGCTAATGGAGGAAGAAATCAATAGAAACTTCTTAAACAGCTTGGTGATATGTCTATTTGCCAGAAAGGTGTATGATGATAAAACAGTAGTGAAGGCTTTAAATAGTATCGGATATGATTTTGATGAAAAAAAGCTGAAGGATTTGGGGTTAAAAACATTTTTAGAAAAAATTCGATTAAAAAAAGAAATGGGATTTCATTATAAAAAGACTTCTTTTCCTAAGAGATTTTTTGAAACCTCATGCTGTAATACAGTTATTAAAAAAGAAGAGGCAGAGGCTATACTAAATCTTTATTCAGAAGAGGTTGAAAAATTATTATCTCATACATAATTGGCTTTTTATTTGTAAAACTATGATTATAATTATAAAGGAGGTGTTATAGAATGAATTTAGAAACAAAAGATATGATTACTAAAAAACTCTTAGACGCACAGGAGATGGTAAGAGATTTTGAAATGATGTCAAAGCATACAAAGGATAAAGACGTGGCAAATGCTTTTAAGAACTTTGCTGAAGAGAGTGGAACACAGGCGAGAGCTCTTCAGGAATTAGCTGACAAGTATAGAAGAGACTAAAAAGAGGCACCCACTACGTGCCTCATACTATTGAAAAGCCTCCATCTTCTTCTTTGTTTTGAAAACCCTCAGCACCCTTACGTATTTATGATATACGTTGCGGTAGCCGGGTTTTCTTTTATTTTGAAAGATTCTTTTGTGAGAGATTTAAAAGCATGGTATAATAAAGGAAATTGTATGGAAACATTTTAAGTGATGGTGATAAAACATGAAAATATTTAACCAAATAAAATTAGATAAAGAGTCTTCCTCTCAGCATTTATATATTCAGCTATATAAAGCATTAAAGGACATGATATTAGAAGGAACACTGAAGAAAGGGGATCGATTGCCACCTATTAGAAAACTGTCAGATTTCTTAGAGGTTAACAATGTAACGGTTGTCAGCGCTTATCGAATACTGGAAGAGGAAGGATTAGTTTATAAAAGAATCGGAAGTGGCACCTATGTAGCCGCTGATTCCTATGAAAAGGAAAGTATTAAGAACTATTCCCAAGAATTGATGGAGGATGACTATAATCAGGCTCCTATGATAGATCAAGGGCATATTCAGCTGGAGGAAGATATGATTAACTTCGCCAGCGCTACTCCTTCTCCAAATCTATTTCCGGTAGATGATTTTAAAAAGGTACTGAATGAAGTACTGGACCGTGATAAGGGGTTGGCCTTCGGCTATCAAGAAAGCCAAGGATACTACCCTCTAAGAGTTGCTTTAAAGGAGTATATAAGCATCTATGATATACATACAGAAGAAAATAATATACAGATCATTTCTGGGGCTCAGCAGGGAATAGATATTATTGCTAAAGGCATGTTAAACTATGGAGATTATGTACTGATTGAAAGTCCTTCCTATACAGGGGCCATGGCTGTTTTTCAATCTAGGGGTGCTAAAATAATCGATATACCTTTAGAGGATGATGGGTTAAATCTTGAAAGTCTTGAAAAGAAAATCATTACCTATCAACCAAAGTTCTTATATATCATGCCAAACTTTCAAAATCCTACTGGTATCTCTTATAGCTTACAAAAAAAGAGTAAAATAATTAAAATTGCAGAAAAATACAATTTATTGATAGTAGAAGATGATTATCTTAGTGACTTAAATTTCTATGCTGATGATAATAAAACCTTAAAAAGCTTGGATAAAAATGACCTTGTTATCTATATAAAAAGCTTTTCAAAAATTTTTATGCCTGGGCTAAGACTAGGATTTTTAGTAGTACCTAAAGCACTTTCTGAAGAGGTTTTGATGGCGAAGCATGCTACTGATATCTCTACTTCTGGCTTGCTTCAGAGAGCTTTACAGCTATACCTGCAAAAAGGCATTTGGAAGCAACATATTAGATACATGGAGGAGCAATATAGAGAGCGGTTTGAAATTATGACAAAATGTATTGTGGAGTTTATGCCAGAAAATGTGGAATACACGTTACCCAAAGGAGGCGTAAACTTTTGGTTAAAATTGCCTGATGGATTATCCTCTAAGGAGCTATATGAAATAGCGGTAAAGGAAAACATTGTTTTTGCTCCAGGAAACTTATTTTTCTTAAATAATAAAAATACTTCCTATTTTCGTCTCAGCATGGCAGCGGTGGATAATAAGGAAATTGAATATGGTATAAAAAAATTGAGTAGCTTGATTAACAATTTGCTGAAACCAAAGAACAAAGGATACATTCAACCGAATCAATATACACCAATCTTATAACATACTTATTATTATGGGAAAGTAAAACTAGGGATACAATAAAGTGAGGGAATATCATGGAAAAAATACAAGTAATATGCAATCCTAATGCAGGCAGGCAAATCGTTCAAAAAAATATACCCAAATTAGTAGAAGTTTTAAATGAGGATGCAAATAGAGAGGTAGATATATATTATACTTCAAAAAAATTTGATGCAAGAAATAAAGCTGAAAAAAGCTGTTATAATCAATATGATTTAATTATCACTATTGGTGGGGATGGTACTGTAAATGAAGTCATTAATGGAATGATGCAAAGTGATAAAAAACCAAAGCTTGCCATATATCCTGCTGGAACAGTAAATGATTTTGGCACCTACTTAAAAATACCACGAAATATTGAGGAATTCGGTAAAATGCTCATTCGCAATAACAGCACTAAAGTAGATGTTGGGGTAAGCGGAGATAGATATTTCTTAAATGTTGCTGCTGCTGGATTGCTGCCGGAGGTTGCTCATAAGGTATCATCTGAAGCAAAAACAGTATTAGGAAAATTTGCTTACTATATTGAAGGTATTAAAGAATTTTCTAAACAATTATTTAAACCAATGAGAGTGAAATTATACATCAATGGCAAAGAAGAAGAAAAGGAAATACTCTTTTTTATTTTAGCCAATAGTCCATCTGTCGGGGGTTTTAGTTATTTAGTTCCTGAAGCTAGGATTGATGATGGGTATTTAGATTTGTTGATGGTAGAGTATAGTCAACTGAAGGATGTAGCAGGGATGTTTATTAAAGCTCTTACAGGAAATCATGCAAATCATCCAGCATTAAAATATCTTCAAGTACAGGAGATTTCTATTTTAACGGACAATAGGATAGATTTAGACTTAGACGGAGAATTAGGAGGATCTTTGCCTGCAAGCTTTAAGGTTGAAAAACAAGCCTTAGAGATAATTATACCGTGATAGGGAAGGTGCTAAAAATATTGATACATAGAATCACAGGTTTTGTGTAGGATACATTTCATAAAACAAAAAATAAAAAAGGTTGAGGATTTCTCAACCTTTTACTACATTCAATTTATTATTTTCTAACTCCTTGCGATTATCTACTGCAGATTGCTGTGTCATAGTACACTTGCCTTCAAAGAAGGCGTCTTCATCTACGATAAAGGTTTTAGCTTTAACATCTCCTAGGATCCTTCCAGTGGAGGTGATACGTAGCTGTTCTGAAGCAGTTATATTTCCGTCTACTTTACCAGCAGCAATGATATTGACAGCATAGATATTACCAGCAATGACAGCTGTTTCTCCTAAATATACATCTCCTTTAATTGAAACTTCCCCTCGAACTTCTCCATCAATCCGAATGGTACCATCACCTTTTAACTGTCCCTCGAAGCTGGTGTTTTTTCCAATAATTGTATTAAATTTTTCTTGACTGATATTTTCTGAACCTTGCTTTTTATTAAACATAAGTTTTCCTCCTAATAATCATTTAATCTTTCAATAACTCCATTGGATCAATCGGCTCACCATGCTTTCGTACCTCAAAATGCACATGAGGACCAGTACTTCGACCAGTACTACCCATTTTTGCGATAACATCGCCCTCTTTTACATGCTGTCCCACACTTACAAGATTTTCCCTGTTATGTGCATAAACAGATACATAGCCATTTCCATGCGATACTATAACCATTCTACCATAGCTTCCATTGTAGCCAGAATAAGTAACTACACCACTGCCGGCGGCTAATATATCCGTATTGTGTACATTAGCGATATCTATGCCACTATGAAATTCCCTTCGTCGATTGATTGGAGAGATTCTATAGCCAAATCCCGAAGTAATACGGCCTATTGCTGGTTGTAGATTAGGCAATGCATCAAGATAATCCAGTTGCTTTTCTACATCATCCACCAATTGACTCATGGTTTCTTTTTGTTTTTCAATCAGTATTTCTAGATATTCCATATCTTCCTCGTACTCTTCTATGTAGGAGGGAGAACGCTGATAGGAACGAGATACCAAGAAAAATGGTTCCTCTAATTTGTTTGAAGTCTCTTGTGTATCTAGACCTACGATGTCTAAGACATGTTTTTTCAGCTCATTTAAACTAAAGAGCTGTTTTTCTATCTCAGCAGAGCGTTGTGTGAGAAAAGTGATTTCACTAGCTTGTCTCATATTTTCTTCTTCTAAAACCATCACATTGGCCCTAGCTACATGGAGCTGTTTTTGTGTACTTAATAGTGTGCTTGATGAAATAGCAGTTACTATTAAGGTAATAATAATGCAGGACAATGTAAATAGAGGAATCCAGGAAGGAATTGTAAACTCCATAATTTTCCCAGTTGAATTTGGAATGATCATAAAGGTAAGCTTCTTTTTTTTGATGCGATTTAAATGCTGAAACTTTTTCATAAATACCCTCCCAAAATAGCACATGAATAGTTCTTATATTTTTTATTCTATAATTATACCAAAAACCCTGCATAAAATGAAATCTTTTCCTTTATAAATATATATTGGTTTAAAGGATGAGCTTAGAAGGAATGGATAAAGATTTAAATAATATTGTAAAATTCAAAAAATATTCACAATTAATTATGAAAATTATGGTAGAATGAAAGAATAATGGAAATTAAAATGCACATATCCTAGAAGCATCTAATGGAAGATGAGTTTTGTTTATGGATGCTCTAGAGAAAGGAGGAGTCCTATGAAACTAATCAATAATCGATATAAAATTGAAACCTGTGTAGATAAAAATGAAGCTGAATATGTCGCAACGGATTTATTCAAAAAAGATAGAAAAATGTTAATCTATATTGTAGAAAATAATAGTTTTACAAAAGAGTTTTTGAAGTATTGTATTGATAACTTTTATAAAGTCTCCTCCCTGAATCATTCCAATATCCTTTCTGTTTATAGTTTTGGCATTGTTGAATCTATTGATGATAAGCCTAACCATGATGATTTATATTACTATACAACAGAGTATATTGATAAAGAAAGTACTATATTGGCGAAGAACAAAACTCATCAAGAAATAGTTTTACATTGCTATAAACAACTTTTCTCATGCCTGCAGTATTTGCATTTCCATGGGATTATTTATAAACTAATAAATTTGGAAACATTATTCTTTTATCAGCCACAGCAACAGTTGAAATTCTTAGATCTAATAACCATTAAGAAAAAAGAAATGGAAAAGAAATATATAGAATCTGATTTAGCATATTTTACAGCCCCAGAGCTGACCTATGGTATTGAGGTTGGAGAGTATACGGATATATATTCTTTAGGGGTGTTTTTGTATTACATGCACACAGGTAAGGAATTCTATCATACCCAATTATTAAATAAGATTAAAGATACTTATTCTAACCCAGAAAAACAGTGGGAGTATGATTTTTTTTCCATCATAAAAATTATGACAAATCTTGACTTTACAGAAAGAATGCAAAGTGTTTATGAGACAAATGAAAAAATTGCAAACTTGTTTGGCATTCAGGAGAAACTGGAAAATAAAAAAGAGTTAGAGGTATTAAACTTTAAAACGCCTATTACTGGTAGAGAAGCAGAATTACAGCAAGTATTTTATGCTACTAAACTTAAAGAAGGAAGAATAAGGAAAACACAGTATAATTTATTGTTGATCCATGGAGCCAGTGGAATTGGGAAAACAAGATTTCTCAATGAAGTTATTTATAGAATGAGATTAGAAAAATATAAAAGCTTTAATACTAGTATTACCACCCCAAAAGATAGCTTTTTTAGTGTAATGCCTGTATTGCTAAGAAGAATGCTGAAGGAAGCAACACCCACTCTTATTGAGAAATATGGAAATGATTTAGTAAAGTTAATTCCTGAAATTAGAACAAACAAAAATCTTCAGCATATAAGAGAACTGCCTGAAGAAAAGGAGCTATTGAGACTATATGACAGAGTAGCTAACTTCATTATTGCTTTAACCACCGATAAACCTAGTATCATTACAATAGATAATATAGATGTGGGTGATTTATCTATAATAAAGTTCATAGATTATTTTGTGAACTTAAATATACTAAAACAATCTCCTGTGTGGTTTGTTGTAACCTTTAATGAAGAGACCTATAGATATATTGCTATAGAGGCATATGTAGATAAATGGAAAAAAAGAAACACAACAATGGAAATAAAGCTAGGAAGTTTAACACTAGAAGAAACAGCCGAAATAATACAAAACATATTAGGCTGGAATAAAAGGCCTCTGGGCTTCGCTTCGGAAGTAGTAAAAGAAACAGAAGGAAACCCTTATGTAGTAGAAGAAATGCTAAAGGCAATGTTAGGGGAAAACTTATTAAAAGTGGATTGGGACTCAAAAAATAGAAGACATATATGGCGAAAAACCTTTGATCATTATTCAAAGCCAAGGTTTTCTAATATTTTTGATAAAGCATTACTAAAGCAAATAGAATCTGCTAATGAGTTGCAAAAAAGAGTCTTAGAAACCATATCTATTTTCAAAACAGCTGTGTCCCTGGAAACCATTAATAGGATGCTAGGAGAAAAACAGGATTATTCACCTTATCTAGAAGAGTTAGTGCAATTAAAAATATTAAATGAAAAACTAGAGGACTGGGGATATACCTATGGTTTCTATAGTAAACAGCTAAAGCATTACATATACAACAATATCAACAAAACAATTAAGGTAAGCATGCATATAGCAGCTAGTAGGATTTTAGAGGATCTCTATAAAAAAGAAGCAAGGGAAAACAAGGATGAGTTAATATATCATTTGATACAGGCTAATCAAAGAGATAAAGCTATAGGCTACTGTATAGAATCAGGAGACGGCATGTATCGTCTAAAAGTTTATACACAGGCAATGTATTTTTATGATAGAGCCTATAAACTATTTGAACCATCCTACGATGAAAGAAAAATCCAAATTATCATTAAGCTAGCAAATGCATATCAAAAACAAGGCAATAATGAAAAAGCAATTCATTATTATAAAGAAGCTATTATGCTTGCTGGGAAATACAATGATATATATACGATGATCGATGCAACCAATAAAATGGGACATATTTATCTCCTTAGAAATGAAACAGATATTGCAATTGACTATTTGGAAAAGAATACTGTTATGGCTACTAAGCATAAGAACCATGACGGGTTATTGGAGGCTGGGTATTTACTAAGTAATGGTTATATAAATACTGGAAAATTAACAAAAGCTGAAGTCATATGTGAGGATCACCTCAAATTAGCTAATCAATACCAAAGCAATGGATACATAGGATTATTTCTAAGTCAGAAGGGGCTGATAAGACATTTAAAAAACAATCCCGTTCATGCCATAAAGCTATTTAAGGATAGTGTTACTTATTTTGAAAAAGCCAACAGAAAGCAGGATGCTGGAAAAACCTTAAATAATATTGGCAACGTATTTTTAGATTATTTTCAAGATAGTAAAAATGCAAAAAAATATTTTGAGAGAGCCCTAGCCATCGCACAGCAATTTGATGATTTTGAAGTAATGGTAAGAAGTTATCAAGGTATTGCTACTGCATACATGCTGGAGGATGAATATAAAAAAGCTGTAGATTTATTAAGGAAAAATATTGAATTATCCTTTGGACTACAGGATGAGAGTATTAGATTTCTAGGTTATCTGAGTACTATAGATTGCTATAGATCTATGGGAGAGTATAGGAAAGCATATAGTTATTTACAAAAGATAGAGAAGGAGCAACCAATTTATTTGAAGCAGGGTATCTATAGAGAACGTTATTATGAGATAGCAGTTAAATTTTATAAGGCAGTAGGGTCCTATGAAGAAGCATTAGACTATATTCATCAATACCATAGACAAAATAAACTATTAGATCAAACAGATTTAAAGCAAAAATTAAAAATGCAAAAATTAGAATTTTTTATTAACCTTCAGCTTAAAAAACCTGTGAAGGATAAAGCTTTATTTAACATAATTGAAAAGTATAGAAAGACCTCCTACAGTAGAGATCGAAGAGAGCTGTTATTTGATGCATGTATGCATTTTTTAAATAAAAAGGATTGGGCAGTGTTACAACATTTACTGGAGGAAGATGATAGTATAGCAAGCCTTTTAAATACTGATTATTTTAAGCTTCAAAGAAAATATATTCAAGGATTGTCTGCAGAAACAATAGAAGAAAAAACAAGGATTTTGGAGAATTTATTATCTCATAAAGCTGAAGAGCTTTGCAAAGAGTTAAAATGGAAAATCTATAAAGAATTAGGTGAAGGATATTTTGTATTAAAAGAATTTTATAAAGCAACCAGCCATTATTTTCAAGCGCTATACACCATAAAAACCTTGTATTTTAAAGTTCCAGAAGAATATAAAAACAACTACTTACTTAGTAAGGAAAAGTATCATATCAAAGAAAAATTATTAGATATGGAAAAGCTAATCAATACAGGGGGATTTTATTTCTATAACAGTATAAATGATTCTTATCTTTCTCCTAAAACAGCTATCGATCCAAAAAACTTTTTTGAGATTAGCAGCATGCAATCATTATTTAAGAATCCAGAGTTTTATAATTTAGCTTTAGAGCAATACGAAAAAGTATTCCCTTTTAACATTCACAAAGTGGAGGACTTAGTAAAAGCCTTAGTATATAACACAGAGTACAACCTTGATTTACTATTAAAGTTGGCAGCAAAAAATCTGTTGGCTACTAAAGCTATTATAGCAACACATAATAATTACGAAAAAGTAGTTTCACTAGGACAAGAAATCATGATTGAAGAGATCGGTCATATTTTGGAGAAAGTAGCAAAAAAGCAACAAGGATTATATATAAATAACATTAATAACTTTATGGAGACAGATAAAGAATTTATGTATCATGATACGAAAGCATTTATTTGCCTGCCTATCATTGAAAACCCTCCAGAACATGAGATTACTCAACAGGATAAAAGACAATTTGTTGCTTCAAAGCTATTAGGCTATTTATATTTAGAAACTGATGAAATTTTTAACAACTTTACGGTAGAAGGCTACGAGGAATGCGAGAAATTATTGGCATTAGCCGCCATATTATTAGATAATTACTACTTAAAAATTTCTTCCTTTACTGATAAGTTGACAGGGGTATTCACTAGAAAGCACTTTGAGTATGTATTAGAAGAAGAAGTGGAAAAAGTGAAAAATCAAAATCTATGTTTTTCCATTATTATGTGTGATATTGACTATTTTAAAAAGATAAATGATAACTATGGTCATCAAAAAGGTGATGAATTACTGGCAAAGGTTGGAGGTATATTAAGAAAAAGCATAAGAAAAACTGATTTTGTAGGTCGATATGGTGGAGAAGAGTTCATTATTCTTTTACCTCAAACTACAAAGAAACAAGCCTTCAAGGTTGCTGAAAAGATTAGAGATCAATTACAAGAGTCTGCATTGCTGGGACAAGAAGAGCTAACTATAAGCTGTGGCGTTGCTACCTACTATGAGGATGCAACCAATAAAGAAGCAATCATTGAAAAAGCAGACCAAGCTCTTTATACCGCTAAGGAAAGAGGCAGAAATCAAACGGTTCTATGGGAAGAAGGTATAAGCTTTCATAATAAGAGAGCTGATAAACTGGCAGGAATTATTACCGGCAATATCGTAGAAGACCAACAAAATGTCCTAGTGATGACTGAAACTATTGAACTAATGGAAAAAGGGGTATCTACAGAGGAAAAAATCTTTTTTGCTTTAGGCAGACTGGTAGAACTATTACATGTGAATGAAGCTGTGTTATTGCGATTGAATAATGAGGAAATCGTAGAAAAATTCGCTAGAAGGCGGTTTCAGGAAACATGGGTAGAGGATATGACATATAATCATAGTTTAATACAAAGAGTAATTGAGACAAGAAAAGGAGAATTCTTAATTGATTGGCATGATACAAGCGAAATTGATATCATCACAGGTACACCCAATTGGAAATCCGTCATGACGGTACCGATTATATATGCTGGAGATCTAAAAGGAATTATGCTTTTTTCTGTACCTGTTAAGGAAAAGGAGCTAGACTTTTATGCCTACAACATAGCCAGGACAACGGCTGGAATCATAGGAGCATTTTTAAGTAATGACTAACAGAATAATATCTTCCTGAAGTTGAAATAATAACAGTGATACTATTTAACCATCAAGGAGGTATAGAAAAAAATGAAAAGAAAAGTCGCTGTAGAAGGCACATTGAATGATGTAAAAGGCTATTTACAAGAAAAAGGTTATGAAGTAGAAGAACTAAATAACCAGAATAATAATTTGAACAACTATGATGCTATTATCATAACTGGACAAGATAGTAATGTATTAGGCATGGAAAAGGCAGTAACAAAATCTCCAATTATTACAGCTAGGGGACAGTCTGCTGAAGAAATATATAAACAAATAGAAAATAGAATGAAATAAACCACCAGAAAACCCAGCTACCCCAATGCATACTGAAATACTTGAGGGTACTGGGTTTTTAAAAGCAATGAAAAAGATGGAGATTGTTCACCAGCCTGAGCCTTGCTAAGATTTTTTCTGAGATACTTGGCAAAAATCTTGGCTATTTTTTTATTTTAAATTACCATTTTAAAGCTTTAGCACATTAAAAAGGCATTTTACTAAAATATTTTTAAATATTACAAAAAAATTGTAAAAATAACAGAAAAAATAGTATACTAATATATATAAACATAAATAAGAAGGCATTAAGATTTTTGTAAATATGAGGCAAGGAGTGAAGGAATTGAATAAGATTTGGATTGATGGAGACAGTTTGACCCTTGAAGAAATCATTCAGGTGGCTAGAGATAACTACCCAGTAGATATAACAGCAGATGCAATGGAGAAAGTAAACAAAACTAGAAAGTTAGTGGATGATTATGTTGAGGATGAAAAAATAGTTTATGGTATAACAACTGGTTTTGGAAAATTTAGTGATGTTGCCATCTCTAAAGAGGAAACGGAAACATTACAGAGAAATCTAATTATCAGTCATGCTTGTGGTGTGGGTAACCCTTTTAGTGAAGAAACAGTAAGGGCAATTATGCTATTAAGAGCCAATGCATTAGCCAAAGGATACTCAGGAATACGCTTAAGCACTTTAGAGACTTTAATTGAAATGCTAAACAAAGGGGTTCACCCAATTATTCCAGAGAAGGGCTCCTTAGGAGCTAGTGGAGACCTAGCCCCATTATCTCATATGGTATTAGTAATGATGGGTGAGGGAGAAGCAATTTATGGGGGCAATAGAATGACAGGCAAGGAAGCCATGGAGACAGCTGACATAGCAACTATTAGGTTAACCTCAAAGGAAGGATTAGCACTTATTAATGGAACACAGGTAATGACTGCAGTAGGGGCATTAACAGTATACGATTCCAAACAGTTACTAAAGCTAGTAGACATAGCAGCGGCACTAACAGTAGAGGCTCAAAGAGGGATCATAGATGCATATGATTGGAAGGTTCATCATGTTAGACCCCATGAAGGACAGCAGCAAACTGCAAAAAACTTATTATCTTTATTAGAGGGTAGTACATTCACTACTAGGCAAGGAGAATTAAGGGTGCAGGATGCTTATACCCTTAGGTGTATTCCACAAATCCATGGTGCCAGTAGAGATGCTATCAATTATGTTGAGGCTAAGATAAACATTGAAATTAATTCTGCAACAGATAATCCATTAATCTTTACGGAAGAAGGAGAAGTAATTTCTGGCGGGAACTTCCATGGTCAGCCCTTGGCATTATCCTTTGATTTTCTAGGTATTGCCATTGCAGAGCTTGCCAATGTTTCAGAGAGAAGGATAGAAAGACTAGTAAATCCTCAACTAAGTGGTCTGCCAGCCTTTTTGACAGCAAAGGGAGGGTTGAACTCTGGGTTTATGATAGCCCAATATGCAGCAGCTGCCTTGGTTTCTGAAAATAAAGTATTGGCCCATCCTGCCAGTGTAGATTCTATTCCATCCTCTGCTAACCAAGAGGATCACGTGTCTATGGGAACAATTGCTGCTAGAAAAGCCAAAGAAATTTATGAGAATACTGTAAATGTGCTGGCTATTGAGTTAATGGTGGCAGCTCAAGCCATAGATTTTCATAAGGACCATAAGCTTGGGAAAGGAACAAGTGAAGCCTATAGAATAATCAGAGACCATATTTCTATTTTACAAGAGGATCGGGTTATGTATGAGGATATCAACAGAAGTGCTGCTTTAGTAACAACACATGAAATTGTTAAAGGGGTAGAGGCTTATGTAACTTTGTTATAGCCCCTATTTATAATTATATTTATTTATAAAAACCCAGCAACCTGTGGTATGAACTGCCCCCTGTCAAGTAGACAGTGGAAATAATAAAAACACAATTAAGCGACTAGACGCCTATATTCCATTGGGCTCTGGTCGTTTAATTTTTCTTGTAATCTCTCATAATTATAGAAATACATGTACTCGTTAATAGCATCATTTAACTCTTCAAAAGTTTTATAGCTTTTTAAATAATACTTTTCGCATTTTATTATTCCAAAGAATCCTTCCATCGGACCATTATCGATGCACTTTCCAACCCTAGACATACTCTGGGTTATTTTAGCTTCATCTAGTTTCTTCTTAAATTGCTTAGACGTATATTGAAATCCTCGATCACTATGAAATAGAGGCCTT
>NZ_FOHU01000018.1 GCF_900111615.1 Natronincola peptidivorans
TTCTTTTAGCTGTAACTCTCCTGATAGGTAATCCCGTATAGCATCTTCCTTTAATTGACGAGAGTAGTTTCTCCAAGTAGAGGACTCAACTAAACCTTCTGTTCCATACCTATCGAACTTATATATCCACTGTGTAATTGTATTTCTATAGATGTTATATCTAGATGCAATATCTTTAAGGGTACCTAATCCCTCCTGATACTCCTGTATTATTTGAAATTTTTCCTCTGCGGTATACTTAACTCTCTTTGACATTAAAAATACTCCCCTTTCAGTAGCAGATTTTTTTATTTAATCTGTCTACCTATAGGGGAGCATATCAATACGTAAAGGTGCTGGGTTTTTGAGGCAACGAAGAAGATGGAGGTTTTTCAACAGTCTAAGCTGGGGATTCCCCCAGCTCTTAGTTATGTATTACTTGTTATTTAGTGTTTTAGATAAAAGCTGCGTTCCTTTTCCAATGTTGTCTAAATCATTTTCTTTAATAAAGGTAATAAATGCATCCTCAGGCAGATTTAGTATCTCACTTGCTTTTGATACTAGTCCTTCAACAAGCTTTTCTTTTTGTTCCTTGGTGATTTTCCCGCATTCAATATTGATTAATGGCATAAGTACATCTCCTCTCATGAAGTTATCTTTATTATAGACTGACAGCCTTATTTTTATCAAGGAATTTACTTAAAAATCTACTATATAATTTGTAGTAAAGATTTTCAATCGTAGGGGTTGGTCTCTGTGCCAACCCAGGCAAGCTTGGAAACCTTGTCCTACAAGACATGTAATTTGTTTAACGCAATATATAGTTTATTTGACAAAAAAATATTAGCTAACCTTTAGGTGGGTAGCTAATATTTTTTGTTTTTTATCTACAGGATAGTAGTTATAATTTGGTTAATTAGGTTTAGTACTACACCGGGAAATAGACCTAATATAAAACTACACACTGTTAAAGTCACGATAGGAACCAGCATTACCTTTGGAGGCTCTAAACTACTGGTATCGTCCCCTGCTTCAGGTATAGATTCTCCATCCACTGCTGATTTTAGTTCCTCTGGTTCTGGTTGTTTTAAAAAGGCTGCTATAACAATCGGTAGTAAATAGGATGCTGTAAGAAAAGCACCTCCTATAAATAAAACAGCATGAAGAATCATATTGGCATCTAGGGCTCCTATTACTAAATGCGATTTGCTAATAAATCCATTTAACGGTGGAATACCCATTAAGCTAAAAGCTGACACTGTAAAGCATCCCATAGTGATAGGCATTCTTTTTCCTATCCCATTGATTTCTTTCAAAGAGGTTTTCCCCGTCATAAAGATGATGGTACCTATGCAAAAGAAGAGAGTAATTTTAATGAATGCATGATTCACTATATGTATTAATCCACCTCTGATGGAGTTCTCTGTCAATAGGATAAGTCCCATCATAATATATCCAAGCTGTGCAATTGTAGAATAGGCTAGTCTTCTTTTTAGATTCTTTTCTCCTACAGCCAGCAGTGATCCCACAATAATCATAACACCAATTAGAATGCTTAGATAGGGTATTATATTTATTTCTTTCACAACATTATATCCAAAAATATAGTACGTCACTCTTGTCAAAGCAAATATCCCTGATTTTACAACTGCAACTGCATGTAGTAAAGCACTTACAGGTGTTGGCGCAATCATGGCGCCTAATAGCCAAGAATGAAGTGGAAAGATTGCCGCCTTAACTCCAAAACCTATAAACATCATTAGGAATACCATTAGTAGATATCCATTACCAACAGCTCCTAGCAGTACCTTGCCTTGGGCTGCAAAAAAATAATTGTCCAATACAGGTGCCAATAGTATCATACCTGTTAAGGCTAGTCCAGCACCAAATAAAGAGAAAATGAGATACTTTTTTCCTGCCGTTAGAGCTTCTTTACTTCCTTTATGTACCACCAATGGATAGGTGACAAAGGTCAAGGCCTCATAAAACATGTATAGGGTAAAGAGGTTTGCAGAAAAACCTATCCCCAAGGTTACCCCTAATGCAATGATAAAAAACCCATAAAATCTTGTATGGTTTTTTTCATGGTCCATATAGCCAAAAGTGTAAAAGGTTGTAAATACCCACAATAATGAAACCAATGAAGTAAAAAGAATTCCCATGTTATCTAGTTGCAGGGCTAGACTAAAGGTAGGGTGAAGATTGGACAAAGTAATAGCAGCAGTTGGATACATAAGCCCTAGGTATAGTACCATCATAAAAGTCAGTATTGTAGCTCCAGCTGTAATAGGCTTAAAATAACTGCTGCCAAAGGGTCTTAGGGTCAAAATACCAACCCCACAAACAATAGGCATAAAAATAATTAGCATTAATAATAGTTGTGGCATTAATGACTTCCCTCCTTGAGTATTTATTAAATGTTTTTAATCTTTATACAACAATTATATATTATCGTTAATTAATAGTCAATTTCATTTCTCCATATATGCTTATAATAATTTCTTTATTATGCAGTTTTATAATTTTTTTGCTTCCAAAATTATCGAATCTTTAAAAGTATTGATACTTAATGACTGGGTAATTCTTTTTATTGGGTAATAATTCCCCACTTCACCTCTGTTCCCATTCCCCTAGAAAGTCCATCCTTTGTTAATTTTTTATAACTTCTAGCTTTTTCAATCTCAACCCATAGGTTTGGCCTAGCTTTTACTTGTATAATATTAATAACCTTTTTTTCGCAAGTATTTTTATTTTTTTTTTATATTTTGTACATACTATCACTCTTTCTTTCATATTTTTTCATTAGATATATTTGTCCAACAACACAAGGCATTAGACCTTATGTAATTATAGAAATGAAAATTTAAAGGAGGTAATTTTATGAAAAAGCTAATTAACAACCCCGAACTTGTCGTAGAAGAAATGCTGGAGGGCATCGTCAAAGCTCATCCTAACTATGTAAAACAATTGGAAGGTTTCAATGTATTAGTTCGTGCAAATGCTCCTGTGAAAGGAAAGGTAGCTCTTATTAGTGGAGGCGGCAGTGGCCACGAACCTAGTCATGGCGGTTTTGTAGGCAAAGGAATGTTAGATGGGGCTGTAGCAGGTGCAGTTTTCACTTCTCCTACACCTGATCAAATCTTTGAAGCAATAAAAGCTGTCAATGGTGGTGCCGGTGTACTTTCTATTATTAAGAACTACACTGGTGATGTAATGAATTTTGAAATGGCAGCTGAAATGGCAGAAATGGAAGGCTTAGAGGATTTAGAAATCGCCAGTGTAGTAGTGGATGATGACGTTGCTGTAGAAAATAGTACTTGGACCACTGGACGTAGAGGTATTGCTGGAACTGTTTTTATCCATAAAATTGCTGGTGCTGCTGCAGAAAAGGGTATGAGTTTAAGAGAGGTAAAAGAGGTTGCAGAAAAAGTCATTGCTAATGTTCGTTCTATGGGTATGTCTTTAACGCCTTGTACTGTACCAGCTGCTGGTAAACCCTCCTTTACTCTAGGTGAAAACGAAATGGAAGTAGGTTTAGGTATTCATGGAGAACCTGGAACCCATAGGGATGAAATAAAGACTGCAGACGAAATTACAACTCATTTAGTAGATAAAATATTAGCTGACATTGATTATAGTAACAGTGAAGTTGCTGTTATGGTAAATGGTCTTGGTGGTACACCTATTATGGAGCTTTATGTCATAAATAAGAAAGTGAACGAAATACTAGCCGAAAAAGGTATCAAGATATATAAAACCTTGGTAGGTAACTATATGACCTCTCTTGAGATGGCTGGTGCCTCCATTACTCTATTAAAACTAGATGAACAATTAAAAGAGTTGTTGGATGCTGCTGCTGACACCCCTGCCTTTACTCAATTTTAAATATCAAGCAGTTCTACTGGATTGGAGTAATGAAACAGGCTTAGGGATAAAAGGAGTTATCTCTAAGCCTGGCTCCTTTCTACTTAAGATAGATAAATAAATCTTTGCAGGAAGGTGAGAATATGATTGATCATATAAGACTAGTATCTATTATACAAGAGATTGCAGTTGTTATTAAAGAAAATAAAGAGCTTTTAACAGAATTAGACCAAGCTATAGGGGATGGTGATCATGGCATCAATTTAGATAGAGGATTCAGTGCTGTGAAGGAAAAGTTAAATGGATTGCAAAATAAGGACTGCGGCACTATCCTAAATACTACTGCTATGACATTAATTTCTAAGGTAGGTGGTGCCTCTGGGCCTTTATATGGAACTGCCTTTATGCGAGCCGGACAGATTGTTGCTGGCAAAACACAAATAACAGAAGAAGATGCAGTGAAAATGTTTGATGCAGCTATCCAAGGAATTGTTTTAAGAGGCAAAGCTAATAAAGGAGATAAAACGATGCTGGATGCATTGATTCCTGCCTTTGAGATTTTTAAAACTACTATTGAGGCAAATGAAGGTTTAAATACAGCCGCCACAAAGGCAGCAGAGGCAGCAAAAGAAGGCGTTGAGTATACCAAAACCATAGCAGCAAAAAAAGGTCGAGCTAGCTACTTAGGTGATAGAAGTATTGGTCATCAGGATCCCGGTGCCACCTCTACTTACCTTATACTAAAGGTAGTTTCTGATTTTTTAGCGAAGGAAAACTGATTTTAAAGATGTAAGTAAAAAATAGAAGGGGCTGAATCTATATATGATGGAAAAAACACTAGAAATAACAACTGAAGTAGGTTTGCATGCAAGACCAGCAGCCGCATTAGTTAAGGAATCCAATAAATATAAAAGCGAAATTATTCTTGTTTACAATGGAAAAACCGCTAATTGTAAAAGTATCATTTCTATTATGTCTCTCCAAGCAAAGCAAGGAGAATCAGTTACCTTCCAAATTACAGGAGAAGATGAGAAGGAAGCTATAGAAGGTATCGTATCTCTGTTTAACAGTAATTTTAATCAATAGATTTCTATCTGCTGCAGATAAAACTCTGATAGATTATAAAAACTTTTTAAACACACCATAAATACTATTGGTGAAAAGGAAGCACAAATATTTGAAGTGCATATGCTAATCTTAAAAAATCCTGAGTTTATTCAACAAGTATTTGATTTAAACAGATATTTTACTGGAGGTGTTGACAATATGAGGTTAAAGGATAAGAAAGTTATAGCTTTAATTGATAATGAGTTTGAAGATTTAGAATTATGGTATCCTATTTTACGTTTGCAAGAGGAAGGTGCTATCGTAAAGCTGGTGGGGCCAAAAGCAGAGGAAAAGTATATCGGTAAATATGGAGTTCCTGCGATTTCTGATTATAGCTTTTCGGATATTAATATCCAAGAATATGATGCTATTCTTGTACCTGGAGGTTGGGCTCCTGATAAGCTCCGTCGTTTTCCAGAGGTTTTGCATTTTGTAAAGGAAATGAATACAGCTAATAAGCCTATTGGTCAGATCTGTCATGCTGGCTGGGTTTTGATTTCCGCTAAAATATTAAAAAACAAAAAGGTCACCAGTACTCCAGGTATAATGGATGACATGGAGAATGCAGGTGCCATATGGTTTGATAAGCCAGTGGTTGTTGATGGTAATCTCGTCTCCAGTCGACGTCCACCAGATTTACCAGATTACATGAGAGCTTTTATTGATTTGTTAGCTAAATAACAATGCTTTAGGAATAGAAATAGGAAAGAGTATGGGCTGACCATACTCTTTTGGTTGTTAGAATAGCCCTACATTCTTGTCATTCTGAATGAAACGAAGTGCAATGAAAAATCTTCAAAGCCTTTCAAATGCTAAGATTCTTCGCTAAAGCTCAGAATGACAATTTAATTTTTTTCTGCATTATTTGGCTTTTTCAACAGTCTCAGGAGTATGGGTGACCATACTCTTTTCAGCTTGTAGGCAACCCCTTGGGTAATAATTATCCAAGCTCCTATACCTTCCTTAAATTTTTACTTTCTTCCGCTGTTTCAATAATACTTCGAATATCTCTTGTAGTTGATGCCTGTACAGTAGCCGCTACTACACCTTCAACAAGAGGAGCATTTACTATATGCACCTTCTTACGGACATCTTCCTCCAGCATTTCTATGGCCATTTCACTACTCATCACAGCACTTCCTAAGTCAACAAATAACAAAATTCCTTCCTTATCCCTTACTGCTTCTATAGCCTCCTGAATCTTTAAAGGGTTTGTTCCAATTCTACCCCCATCTGCCCCTCCCGCTGCTATGACTTTGACACTCTCGTCCTTCATTTCTTCTGCAATATCCCTTACTCCTTCTGCTGCTTTTTCACTATGCGACACAATGATTATTCCTATCATCTATCCAATTACCTCCTTCAGTATTACTTACCTAGCGGATTTCATTAATACTTTATTATGTAAAAGTTATTTCATTTTACAAAAATCAAATTCTATTTATTTACCTACGAGCTTGTCATTAGTAGTTGTGTTCTTATATTTTTATGCTTTTTTTAAAAAAGAAATAACTATTATTGTATCAAAATATCTATTGTACAAAAAAATAATCCAAATACCGAAAAGTGATATCTGGATTATTTTTCAACAGCCTAAGATATTTTTTTTACATGATATTGATAATTTTTATAGTATGCTATGGCTGTAATAAACTGTTGGACTGTATCTAATGAGGTAAAACAAGGGATATTATTCTCTACTGCTTTTCTTCTTAATTGGAACCCATACCCGCCTACATTATTTCCTGAAGTAGGTGTGTTGATAAAGGTTACAATTTCTTTATTTCTAAAGGACTGTATAATTTCCTCATGGGATTTCAATACCTTCTCTACTGCAATATGATGATCCTTATAGTATGCAGCTGTTTTCTCCGTAGCATATACTTTGAAACCCATTTTTATTAACGATTTTACCAAAGGCAAGGAAATTAGCTTATCACGCTCTGCTATAGATAATAGCACACCACCTTCTTCTGGAATCTGCAATCCAGTTGCTTCAAATGCTTTCAATGTGGCTTCTTGATAATCATTGCCTACCCCCATTACTTCTCCGGTAGATTTCATCTCTGGGCCTAGGGAGGTATCAACATCTCCTAGCTTCTCTAGACAAAACACAGGAGCCTTTACCACAATATAAGGTGGGTCTTCTCCTATACCAGTGCTATAACCCAACTGTTTTAATGATTTTCCCATCATGATTTCTGTAGCTAAAGCAATCATTGGGACCTTTGTTACCTTGGATACAATGGGAACTGTTCTAGAAGCTCTAGGATTGGCTTCTAAAACCAGTACTTTTTCATCCTTTACTACATACTGAATATTGATTAATCCCTTAACCTGTAAAGCCTGGGCAATGGCAGTTGTATAATGAAGGATATCCTTCACTACTTTATCACTTAAGCTTTGAGCGGGATATACACTCATACTGTCACCAGAATGAACCCCTGCCTTTTCAATATGTTCCATAATGGCAGGAATAAACACATCCTCCCCGTCACTAATGCCATCAATCTCCACTTCTTTACCTTCAATATATTGATCAATGAAGATGCTATGGCCCTTTAATAATTCCTCCAGCGTTGTTACATACTTAACTAGTTCTTTCTTCTCTCTTATAATTTTCATGGATTGACCTCCTATGACATAGGAAGGTCTCACCATCAAAGGAAAACCAAGCTTTTCACTAATATCAACTGCTTCTTCTACATTCTCAGCTGTGTATCCCTTTGCCTGGGGTATATTTAGCTTTTCTAGCAGCTTAGAAAATTTATCTCGATCCTCTGCTATATCAATAGCTTTTGGACTAGTGCCTAAAATTTTTAACCCTTTTTTGAGTAGAGGCTCTACTAGATTGATGGCTGTTTGTCCTCCAAACTGTACTACTACACCCTCTATGCCTTCCTTTTCTGCGATATGATATACATCCTCTGCAGTTAGAGGCTCAAAATATAATTTATCAGAGGTGTCAAAATCGGTACTAACGGTTTCAGGATTATTGTTAACAATAATGGTTTCCAACCCCATCTTTTTTAATCCCCATGCTCCATGTACGCAACAATAGTCAAATTCAATACCTTGACCTATTCTAATAGGTCCAGACCCTAGAATCATTACCTTAGTTTTATTGCTTACCTCCACCTCGCACTCTTCTTCATAGCTTGAATAATAATAAGGGGTAGAGGATTGGAATTCTCCAGCGCAGGTGTCTACCAGCTTATATACTGGCGTGATTTTTTTATCGTCTCTGTACTGGGTAACTATTTCTTCCTTACAGCCAAGTACCGTTGCAATATGTGAGTCACTCAACCCCATTTTTTTTGCTTTTTCTATCGTTGGTCCATGAAAGCCTCTTTGCTTAATGCTTATTTCCATACTTACTATATTTTTTATTTTTGATAAAAACCAAAAATCTATTTTTGTTAATTCATGTATTTTTTCTACCGTATATCCGTTTCTCAAGGCGTGAAAAATAGTAAATAATCTCTCATCATTAGGGATCTTTAAGCTTTGCGTAAAATCCTTTCTTTTAAAATCAGGACTTAATAGCTCATCAATTCCCCCATAAAAGATTTTTTTATAGCTTCCTTCTAAACTGCGGATAGCTTTTAATAGAGCTGCTTCAAAGGTTCGATCAATTGCCATTACTTCCCCTGTTGCCTTCATCTGGGTACCTAATTGACGATTGGCTGTATGAAACTTGTCAAAGGGCCATTGGGGTATTTTTACCACCACATAATCTAGTGAAGGTTCAAAGCAGGCAGTGGTTTTTCCTGTCACAGGATTTTGAATTTCGTCTAAGGTTAACCCAATAGCGATTTTTGCAGCAATCTTAGCTATAGCATAGCCTGTAGCTTTAGAGGCTAAGGCACTAGAACGGCTTACTCTTGGATTTACTTCAATAACTATATATTCTGTACTATCTGGGTTTAAAGCAAATTGTATATTGCATCCCCCTTCAATTTTTAATTCTCTAATAATATCAATAGATGCACTTCTCAGTAGCTGATACTCTTCATTCCTTAAGGTTTGAGAAGGAGCTACCACAATACTATCTCCTGTATGAACCCCTACAGGATCGAAGTTTTCCATATTGCATATGGTAATACAGTTATCGTTTTTATCTCGCATTACTTCATATTCGATTTCCTTCCAATTAGCAACACTTCTTTCAATGAGAACCTGACCTACCATACTCAGGCGTAATCCTTTATCTACAATTTCTATAAAGGCTTCTTTATCGCTTGCAATGCCTCCTCCTGTTCCACCTAGGGTGTAGGCTGGGCGGATAATCAGAGGATAGCCCACTTCCTCAGCAAAATCTAAAGCCTCCTGCAATGTTTTCGCAATGATGCTAGAAGGAATTGGCTGGTTTAATTTTTCCATCGTTTCTTTAAATAACTTTCTATCCTCTGCTCTTTTTATTGTCTCTATTGAGGTACCTAAAAGCTGTACACCATACTTCTGTAATATACCGGCCTCATAAAGCTCCACAGCTAGATTTAAGCCAGTTTGCCCGCCAAGGGTTGGTAGTACGCCATCAGGTCTCTCTTTCTCAATAATCTTTTCTAGTGCCTTTATATTTAAAGGCTCTATATATACAGCATCAGCGATCTGCTGATCTGTCATGATAGTGGCTGGATTGCTGTTCACCAATACCACCTTTACGCCTTCTTCTCTTAGAGATTTACAGGCTTGAGTACCGGCATAGTCAAATTCTGCTGCTTGCCCAATGATAATCGGTCCTGAGCCAATTACCAAAACTTTTTCGATTGTGCTGCATTTTGCCATTGTTCTCCCCCCTATACTGCTTGCTTCTGTTTTCTCATACTGTATACAAATTGTTGGAATAAATACTTTGACTCCATTGGCCCTGGTGAAGCTTCTGGGTGATATTGAACGCTGAATACAGGTAGATACTTATGCTTAATTCCTTCTATTGTTCCATCGTTCAAATTTTTATGAGTAATCATAATTTCTTTTTCATTGATGGTTTTTTCATCAACTACATAGCCATGATTTTGAGAGGTAATATATACTCTGTTTGTTAATAAATCCTTTACAGGATGATTTCCACCTCTATGCCCATACTTCAACTTATAAGTATCTGCTCCAAAGGCTAGGGACAGCAATTGATGCCCCATGCATATCCCAAATATAGGCTTATGCTGAGTCAATTTTTTTATATTTTCCACTGCTGGCATTAATGTCTGAGGATTTCCTGGTCCATTGGATAAAAATACTCCATCCACACCCAGCTTCAAAATTTCTTCTGCCTTTGTTGTGTAGGGTACTACTGTAATGTCACAGTCATAAGATTTCAGGCTTTTAATAATATTTAGTTTTACCCCAAAATCCATCAGAGCTATCTTAGGACCATTCCCTGGTAAAACATAAGGCTTCGTAGTAGATACTGCTTCTGTAAAGTTTTTTGTTTGTATGTCCTCTTCCTTCATTTTCTCTATGATTTGCTTCTTATTATTTATAGAAGTAGTAATAACCCCCTTCATCGTTCCTTCTTCTCGCAGATGCTTAACCAGCTTTCGTGTATCGATTCCTTCTAGACCCATAATATGATGCATTTTTAAATACGCATCTAGATTCATCTCACTTTTCCAATTGCTTGGTGTTTTACAAAGTTCTCTAATGATTAATCCGTTTATGCTTGGTTTCAAAGATTCTATGTCCCGACTATTGATGCCGTAATTGCCAATCATAGGATAAGTCATTACAAGAATCTGTCCATTATAGGAATTGTCAGTGAAAATCTCTTGATAACCCGCCATAGAAGTATTAAATACCACTTCTCCTGATTGCTGTTGAGTTTCACCAAAGGTTTCACCCTCCAATACCATACCATCCTCTAAAACTAAATAACCCTTCATGTCATCGCCTCCACCTTCAAAATTACTTTTCAAGTATTTATATTTATGCAATTAAATATGCATTAAATTCTTTTATTTATAATGCTTTGTAGATAAAAATACATCCCTATATTATCTCTATAAAGGATATGCTTTTTAAATTATAACTTCCTTTTTTCTTAGGTTGTTTTTAAGAACTCTTAATTACTTCAGCATATTAGTTTTCTCCTTCAATGCTATCTAGCTTCATCCTCTTGTCATCCCTTCTTCATTCAGATATTCATGCACTTATATTTATTTATATTTAAGTATAATTATTCAATATTTATACTAATTATACATTTTTATTTATTAAAATTCAAGGTTTTTTTCATTTTTTCTACAACAAAAAAACATGGACCCTTTAGATCCATGTTTTCACTTACTTTTTTGTTATATAACCTTTTTTTAGTCCACCTTTATTTCTTTAAATATTTTATCTAATATTTCGACTGACTTATCTATTTCTTCTTTTTCTATAATAAGAGGTGGCAAAAATCTTAGTACATTGCCAGCGGTACAATTCATTAGCAATCTTTCTTCAAAGGCTTTTTCAACAATAAAGCCTCCTTCAATCTCTAATTCCAGTCCCACCATCAGACCTTTACCTTTCACTTGCTTCACCCATGGGTATTTATCTATTAGTTCTGTCAGCTTCTCAGCAAAGTATGCACCGGATTCCTCTGCTTTTTTCCAAAGCTTTTCTTTCAAAATAAAGTTCATAGTCCCTAAAGCTGTAGCACATGCCAGTGGATTTCCCCCAAAGGTGGTACCATGATCTCCTGGATTAAACACTTCTGCTACTTTATCTTTGGCTATCATGGCTCCTATTGGAAAACCACTTCCTAAGGCTTTTGCTAGGGTCATAATATCAGGTTCAATGCCATAGTTTTCATATGCAAACAGCTTACCCGTTCTAGCAACACCACATTGTATCTCATCAAAGATCAATAGGATATCTTTTTCTTCACAAATTGCTTTTACTTCCTTTAGGAAGTCTTTATCAACAGGTGTAACGCCTCCTTCACCCTGGATGGTTTCCATCATTATTGCGCAGGTATTTTCAGTAATAGCCTCATTTAAGGCATCTATATTATTGAATTCTGCGAATTTAAAGCCCGTCGGAATAGGACCATATCCTTCTTGATACTTTTTATTGTAGGTAACTCCTAATGTAGCAATGGTTCTTCCATGAAAAGCAGAGGTCATTGCTATAACCTCGTTTTTCTGATCTCCATATTTTTTATAAGCATACTTTCTTGCTAACTTTATAGCAGCTTCGTTAGCTTCTGCACCACTATTACAAAAGAAGGCTTTATCTCCAAAGGAATGTTGTACCAACAGTTTTCCTAGCTCTACCTGTTCTTGAATCCAATAGATATTGGCCACATGAATAAGCTTTTCTGCTTGGTCTTGTATAGCTTTGGTAACTGCAGGGTGGTTGTGGCCTAAACCACAAGCCCCCAAGCCTCCTATCATGTCTAAATATTGTTTTCCTTCTGTATCCTTTAAATAGCTCCCTTCTCCTGATTGAAAAGCCACTGGAAGTCGTTTATAGGTATTCATGGTATATTGATTTCCTTCTTGCATAATAGCATCTATTTTCATTCTTATTTCCTCCTAGTCTGTAATCATGGTTCCTACACTCTCATTTGTAAAGATTTTTAAAAGCATAGATTTGGGTTTTCTTCCATCAATAATGTGAGCTTTTTCTACCCCGCAGGTTACTGCATCAAAGCAACATTGTATTTTGGGGATCATTCCTCCACCTATGATTTGATCTTCAATATATTTTCTAATTTCCTTTGTTTTAATGTGTGAGATGATAGAAGAAGTATCATGCTGATCCATCATGACGCCATCTACATCCGTAATTAAGATTAGTTTTTTCGCTCCTATGGCTGCAGCGACTCTTCCAGCTACCTCATCTGCATTAATGTTATAGGTTTCTCCATCCTTACCACAGGCAGTTGGCGAAATAACGGGTATTTTCCCTTCAGCAATAATCTTTTCTAGAATATCAGTATTCACCTGGTCAACCTCACCCACGAAGCCTAGTTTAGGATCTTTTTGCTTCGCTTGAATCATACTGTCCTTCTTTCCATTAATGCTAATTGCTTCCGTACCATAATCCTTCATGAAGGAAACTATTTCTTTATTAATTTTCCCAAAAAGAACTTTCTCTGTTATTTCCATAGTTTCTCTATCTGTTACTCTTAGTCCATTAACAAATTCTGCTTCTTTTCCAACCTTTTTCATCATATTGGTGATTTCTGGTCCTCCACCATGAACAACTACAGGATTCATTCCAATAAACTTCATTAATACAATATCCTTGATAACTACTTCTTTTAAAGCTTCATTTGTCATGGCGTTTCCACCGTATTTAATAACCACTGTTTGGTTTAAAAAGTCCTTAATCTGTGGTAACTTTTTAATCATTAAACTTGCTTTTTCATATGGTGATAACTTCATTATTTTTTCCCCCTAAGTACTATAAGCTCCATTAATTTTTACATAATCGTAGGATAGGTCACAACCCCAGCCTTTAGCTCCTTCTACTCCTACATGAAGGTCAACAACAATTCTCAGCTCTTTTGATTTAAGCATGTTTTCCATATCCTCCATGTCAAAGTCTGTTCCTTGACCATTCTCTACAATTTTTAATAATTTGTCATTATTTCCCAAAAATACTTCAACCTGCTCTATATCTAAATCAGCTTCTGAGTAACCAATGCTGCAGATAATCCTGCCCCAGTTTGGGTCTTCTCCAAACAAAGCAGTTTTTACTAAGTTAGAGTTTAGGATACTCATTGCCACTGTTTTTCCTTCTTCAAAGGTCCTGCTATTGATCACTTCTACCTCTAAAAACTTCGTAGCCCCTTCGCCATCCTTTACAATGGTTTTTGCCAAATACTCATTTACATAATAGAAGGCTTCTATAAATTTACCTATTTCCGGATGGTTTTCATCAAGAGTTTTATTCTCTGCCATACCATTGGCCATGACAGAAACAGTATCGTTGGTGCTGGTATCACCGTCTACACTAATCATGTTATAAGTGCGATCTGATGTATCCTTTAAAAGCCTTTGCAGGAATCCACCTTCTATCTTGGCATCGGTGGTGATAAAGGATAGCATAGTTGCCATATTGGGTAGAATCATACCAGAGCCTTTGGCAATGCCGGCTATGGTAATCTTTTTACCATCAATTTCTACCACTGTGGCTACCTTTTTCACATCTGTATCAGTGGTAAGAATTCCCTCTGCTGCTGCATAGCCTCCATCATAGCTCAACGCCGCTGTTGCTGTTTTTATTCCTGGCAGTACTGTCTCCATTGGTAATGGGACTCCAATAATTCCAGTAGAAGCCACTAATACATCCTCTGGAGATAGATTTAGTTCTTCCGCAACTGCTTTTACCATTTTGCAAGCATCTTCATAGCCTTGCTTTCCTGTGCAAGCATTTGCATTGCCGCTATTTACTACTATCGCTTGGGCTTTGCCAGAGGCAATATTTTCTCTAGATACTATTACTGGAGCAGCGCAGGCTTTATTGGTGGTAAAGACTCCTGCTGCTTCTGCTGGTACATCACTTACAATAAGACTCATATCTTTTTTTCTTTTTTTAATACCTATGTGAACACCACTGGCTTTAAATCCCTTTGGCGAGGTAATATCTCCATCTATAACTTGAAACATCTATACTTCATCCCCTTTTTGTTTTTTTAAGGCCATATAGGTGCATGCTGTAATCCTTCATCTGTGTTGAACCCAAACATTAAATTCATATTTTGCACCGCCTGCCCTGCTGCACCTTTTACTAAGTTATCTATAGCACTGACGATGATGATGTTTTGTGTTCTATCATCTATCTTAAAGGAAATATCGCAGTAGTTAGAGGCATAAACTGCTTTTGTTTGTGGATATTCATTTTCCTCTAGTAATCTTATAAACTTTTGATCTCCATAATACTTTTCATATACATCTTTCATTTGCTGATAGGTTGTTCCTTTTTTGTTACTAATATATATTACACTTAAAATCCCTCTCGTCATCGGCGTTAAATGCGGTGTGAACTGTATTTTTAATTCTTTACCAGCCGCTATAGTAAGCTCTTGCTCAATCTCTGGTGTATGACGGTGGGAACCTATGCTGTAGGCTTTTATGTTTTCATTGCACTGTGGATAGAGATTCGTATCCGACGGCGCCCTTCCTGCACCAGAAACCCCTGATTTTGCATCAATGATGATGGAGTCAGTATCGATAACATCTTCCTTCAATAGTGGATATAGAGGAAGTAAAATGCTGGTTGGATAACAACCTGGATTTGCTATCAGCTGTGCTTTTGCTATTTCTTCAGGATATATTTCACTTAGTCCATATACCGCACCGCTTAGTTGATCCCTAGCCTCATGCTTCACTCCATACCAGGATTCATAAACATCTACATCCTTCAAACGAAAATCTGCTGATAAATCAATCACCTTTTTTCCCTTTTCAACAATCTTTTTGACTGCTGCTTGACTCAATCCATGGGGTAGTGCACAAAATAAAACATCGATGTTCTCCAAATCTTCATCTAGATTTATGGAAGTACATTCTTTTTCTACGCTGCCCCTTAGACTGGGGTACACCCTGCTATACTCCATAGAAGCATAGCTTCTTGAATCTAAAAACATTATCTCAACCTCAGAATGATGGGAAAGTAATCTGGTAAGCTCTGCACCTACATAACCTGTCGATCCTATAATGCCAACCTTAATCATATTTTCACCTCTTAATTTTATTGTCTTAACAAGACTTCATAATTATGAAGAACTAATGTATATTTATTCATAATCCTAATTATACATTTATTTTTATAAATATTCAAGTATTTTTTGCAAATTTCCATAAAAAAACGTGATGTTTTGCAGACTCACGTTTTTCTACTATATTCAGTTTATCTCAATAGTTTATTTATGCACTGCACTTATTTTTTAAACCAATTTTTCTTTTTACTAGGAAACATTTCTCTTACTAGAGACACTACCTGGAACAGTTCTCGTATAGGCTCCAATATGTCTTCATTGATCCCCTGTGCAGCAGAGGCAGTATAACCTACTGTATCCTCTATGTTCTTTACAACTCCTTGTACATGTTTGATTTCTTCATTTACTATGCCGCTGATTTCTTCCACATTATGCAGCACTTTTGGTATTCTTTCCATTGTTTCATCAATGTTCTTCTCATTCTTTGTAATAATTTGCTTTATTTGTTTTATACTCTCATTTAATTTATGTAACAAGACAAATATCACTACAAACAATGCAATACCTAGAAGTGCAAACAAGATGGTAAATAACTGCCCTAAAGTAATCGTTATGGTTGAATCCATCCTACACCCACCTTATCCTATGTATTTTCTTATGAAATACTATACCTCTTCCTCAACTAAGGCTTTCTTTTCTTCTAATTCCTCTTCTTCCACAACATTTGGTTCGCAGGAGGATTTTACCTTTTCCTTAATTGCAGAAACTTTTTCAGAAAATACTACCTTTTTATCTTCATATACCTCTGCTAGCTTTTCTTTCCCCTCAGCTAGATTAATATCTAGTTTTTCTTTTCCTTCTACAATATTGGTCTGTAGATTGTCCTTTATTTTTTCTAATTCTTCCTTTGTTTTCTTTCTGGTGTTTTCTCCCTTATCTGGAGCAAAAAATATTCCTGCTACGCTTCCCAAAAGTGCTCCTAAGGCCAATCCTTTTGTCATAGCCTTTTTCTTTTCCTCTTGTTTTTGTTTTTCAGCTCTTTTGGGGTCTAGCAGCTGTTTTAGTTCTTGGGTTTTTTTCTGCAGCTTATTTAGATCCACACATCTCACTCCCCTTTTTTTATATTTTTTTCTTGGACTTGTTTTTTGGATATCAGTTACCTTATACCCGATAGATTAAGTGTTAAACATTTTTTTATTATTTTTATGAAAACTCTAAGAAGATTATCCATATAAATTTCTGCATAAAGATTTGATATGCTTGATATGGTTTGCTATAATGTAATTTAATTATAATTGGCTATACTAAAAATATATATAAAAGGAGTATTTGCCCATGGAATATACTGGTGAAAGAATTATACCTAAAATAATGAACCCTAAAAATGGTATGTTGATTGAACATATTGCTAGATACGAGTTTGCAAGACAATTTTGTCAAGGTAGAGTCCTAGATATTGCCTGCGGCTCTGGTTATGGAACAGAAATTCTTTTAAGACAAAACCCTAGAATCCATGAATTAGTAGGGATTGACATTTCCTCTGAAGCTATTGATTATGCACAGAAGCATTATAGTTTTATTGAAACCACCTACTGTGTTGATGATGCTTTAAATCCAAACCTTTATAAAAAATATGGTACCTTCGATACAATCGTTAGCTTTGAGACCATCGAGCATTTTGAAGGTGATGAGCTTTTTATCAGAAATTTATACAATCTATTAAAGCCTAATGGCACCTTGATTATATCTACCCCCTTCGGTAGAGGAAAAGATCAGTCCTGTGCATCACCTTTTCATGTTTATCAATATAAGGAAGAAGAATTTATGGACATTCTTAAACCGTTTAATGATTTAGTGATGTATCATCAGATTGATACTAGAATTGAAATTCCTAAACCAGATCAAAAATATTATTTAATGGTGGCAGTATGTAAAAAGCCGTAATTCTACATAAACATAGAAAAAGTAAAAATCTTGTCTTTGTCAGACAAGATTTTTTTAATAATAGCAATAGTCTATAGTTTCTTTCCTTATAGTTTATAGTTATCGTGATGTCCATTTTCTTCTATTAATAGGTTTCTTCTATAGATAGTATACAGCTGCTTTAGGAGGGTTATTTTTTCAGACATTTCCAGTTGTAGTTTTGACACCAAATCATAGTTTTCTGTTTCCACAGCTTCTCTTATTTGAGTGAAGAGTGATTTAGTTTCTAAGCTATCTTTCATCAAGTAGTTTCTCATAGCATTAATTTTTTCCCAATTGACTACATCTAAATCAGTCACATTATCGACGCCATGAAGCTTTTTACAATTTCTTACTAGCTCCATATTGTCAACGATAATTCTGCCTATTAATTCCATTACCCATTTATCTAGTATAGATATTGTATAGGAATTTACGATGGTATCACTAAACACTTCTCCTTCAAATAATCTTTTAATCTTATCAGGATAATTCATAAAGCCTTTTAAATTTTCCCATACAGTAGCTGGAGGTCTTCCAAACATTTTATTTCTTTTTTCCTCTGAATAATCTTCAAATACATCCTCTTCACTTCGATAAGCTCTATCTTTTTCAAGGTAAAATTTATCTTCTCCCGCCTTTTTAGAAAACTCTATTTCTAAGCTTTTACTATCCATCTTATTTTCTACTGCTGCTTTCATCCCATCCAGCATTGTTTGATAGGAAGCAGCAATAGTTAAGTAAGTATTCGAGGTTGGATTTGGCGATCTAAGCTCTAGTCTAGTGGCTAATGGCTTATGAACATCTCTAACTAGACCCACTAATACAGTACGATTTCTTGAAGGTGTTTCTGTTGTATGTCCCACGGATGCCACAATACATACTGGTGCTTCAAACCCAGGCTTTAGGCGATTGAATGCGTCATTGGTAGAAGTCAGAAATGGATTAACGACTTCATAATTTTTTAATAGTCCCATCAATGCTCCCCATCCGATGGAGTTCATATAATCCTTCTTCATATCTTTAGGCGCAAATAGATTTACATATTTGCCACTTTTCAACTTTATACTAGCACCTAAATGAGCATGCTTTCCACTTCCTGCAACCCCTTCAATAGGTTTTGCTAAAAAGGTTACTTCTAGACCATGTCTTTCAAAAATTTCTTCTATTAGTTCTCTGACAAATAGTTCATTGTCCGCACATTGTAAAGCAGTACTGTATTTCCAATCTATTTCCAGCTGTTCCATGACATGATTCAACTTGCCAGTTACTCCTATCCTTGCAGTAACTCCCCCCACTTCTTTATGGCCCATTTCTGGAACAAATCCGTATTTTTCCATGAGTATAATGGTTTCTTCAAGGGCTGTTCTTACATTACCCTTTGTTCTTTTCCAGTATTGTTCCTTCAGCATTTGTGAGGTTGAAAGCTTTTCTTCATCAGCGTAATCTTCAGGTGTTTTTACCCAAAATTCAAGTTCTGTTGCCGTTGTTAGCGTCACTTCCTCGATATCCTCGTATGAAGGAATATTTAATTCTTCTAAGATATGAGGATACTCTACTAATAATCTTTTTGTTTCCTTCGTAAAGTATTCTACAGTTCTTTTTAAAACAGATCTAGAATCAACTCTCTTGCCATCATGCTCTATGAAGGCTGGCATTCTTAGGGTTCCTATAGGTAATCCGCTTTCATCGTGAAAATGATCGTAGTTATAATCAACAATCCAATTTACGTTTTCATCTGGTATTAAATCTACCTTAGCGTTATTTAGGGTTGCGATTCCTTGCAGCATAACGCTAGATCCGTCCGTTTGTACTCCTACAGTGAGAAACTCCTCCATATCTTCTAAAAACAGAGAAACCGGGATTTTTTCATCTGTATCATTTCCTCCTAAATCAATGGCTACCACAGATACAAATTGAATATTGGGATGCGCCTTCAAGATGGCTGTTAAAGCTTCTCTATTGTGGGTCCAATTAGGTAAAGAATAAATCATCGGCTGTGCTATCAATCCTTCTAACTTTTCATGCATAAATTTTCCTCCTCATGCTCTTTATTCGAATATTTTTGCGCATCTTTATAATTATGTTCGTTATGTGCCGAAATCTACGTGCCGCAATCGAATTTTAGTATACATTATACACCAACGATATTTATTTGTAAATAGAAAAGAACTTAATAAAATGTATTAATATCTTTAGAGGTTTATTGCAGTTTTATTCAATGGAATAATTTAACCAGCAATCAGGCCCCAACCTTTTCTTAAAAGAAAAAAGACTTCTCTTTCAGGAGACCGCCTATTATGATAATGAGCATAATCAAGCTGATTTATGAAGCAGCGTTTCATTTTAAATAGTTTTTCTTCTCGATATACACTGGGGCCAACCTTTATTTATAGATTATTCTATTGATCATCTTTCTAATAGGCTCTGTTAAAGATAGATTTTGATATCGTATAAATAAAATCATGACAAGCTACTGAGTGATTGTCACTCTGAGTATAGCGAAGAGTCTTAGATCCTTCGGTACCCTCAGGATGACAAATCCCAAGAATTTATAGAGTGCTAAAATCAACAATAAACTTTAACAAAGCCTTCTAATAAGTCATTGTTAAGCTTATATGCTGATGGGTTCTTTTTAGATAGATGTATAAGATTAGGTTCACTATTGCCAGCACAATAAAACCACTTACCCCCATAATACCATTGATGATTTCATTCCCTCCTAGGATATACATAATGCTTACAGCAGCAATTGCATTGATAACCCCGTGGCTAAAGGAGGCAGCAATCACGCTGCCGGTCTTAAATCGAATAAAGGTAAATAACGGTGAAATTAAAATACAGAATGCTGTCATCATGAAAACCCCAGCAATGGGATGACTAGGATAATTATGACCTTGCATGATAACAGGTCCATGCCATATTCCCCAAATAAAGCCGATAAATAAAGACATTCTCCAAAATCCCCATGATTCTAAAGCTTTGTATAGATAACCTCTCCATCCTAGCTCTTCGCCAAAGGCCGCTACAGCATTTATGGTTAATCCTGCTGCTAAAGATTGAATTATCATCATTAGAATAAAGAATGTAGGATTACCGGTGACTCTGTCTTGTATAACCTGCAGTTCTTCTGGTGATAATATGGCCTCATACTGCTGCATAAATCCTGACATCTCTATAGAGAAACTAGTACTGGGAAAAAGAAGGTTCACTGGAATAACTAAGAAGGTTAAGGGAATAAAAATAATCACCGCAAAGATAAACCATTTATTAGGCTTAAATTTAATCCCTAAATCCTTTACCCTATTTCCTTCTTTCTTTGTCATGACAATGGCTACTATGGCTGGTATCCACATATACACTATTCTCATAAGCATTAGAAGATTTCCAGATTGAATTTTTAATATATTGTAATGTACTACCGCAAAAATGGTGCTTATCGCTATAGTAACAACAGAAAATATGATTGCTTTTTTCATCTTTGTTCCACTCCAATCTCTTTTCTTTTATTATATCCAAGGTGCTATTAAGGCCGCTAATATCGCCAGTATAGCAAAAATTAATATCGCCATCCCAATGGGTCTTCCGCAATTGATCGTCCATCCAATCCCAAATCTTTTTTCTATAAATAAGCTGGGATCATCAGGATTATAATAGTACAATCCCCACTTCCAGAATCCATCATCATCTCTATCGATTACATTTGGATACTCCTCGTCAACATCCTCCACCTTTATTCTACTGCCGCTTTGACCAGTTTTCATTGCAACAATGATTACACCTATAATTGGAATTGCAGTAGCTAAGCCATATACTAAAAGATTTACTGCAGCTGTTGGATTTATCATCTGTAGGACATTTAACTGTATATAGCCAAAATTTAGATTGAGAACCACCAAAGTACCTAGTAAATACATGACCCAATAACCCTTGGCTATTTGATTTTGTTTTGATGATGCTTTCGGTCTTGAAGCTTGAATATTTGGCTTTACTCTTTTGATCAATCTATAGATAAAGTAAAACATGGCCGTCATCCCTATCTGTTGCAATGGCAATCCAAAAACACTGAAAAAACCCTTATCACTATAGTTTACAGCCTCACCAGCAAAATCAAAGTTAGTTGGTATTTTCTCAGGTAAATAAGGATATCGAATCATAGTAAAAAACAAAGTCAAGGCAACAATTCCAATCGGCAGCCAAAACCAATGGACTGACGGATAGCTTTTATTGTAGCTATGGGATGTATCTACCACTACCACCTGTCTTTTATTGACGGTCCAGTCCTTTTCCTGCTTTAAGGCTTTTGCCTTATTGTGCATATACACATAGTTTGCACTCATAATGATGAGCATAATCAGGATTCCAATGGATAATAAATCTACACTTTGCATCTTAATGGATATGATATTAATTAGAATACTGGTAATTACTACAGATATTCCATAATTTCTCTTATAGTCTTTCTCAATCTTTTTTACTTCCTCATTGCTTATAGCATCCGCTGGAATCACCACTCCAAAAAGCAAGGTCTTCTTAGTAAAATTTGGCATAAAATATCCGATTAGCACTAAAGGTATATATGCTATGAATAACATGATTAAAAAATGAAATAAAAACATTTTATTCTCCCTCCCTTAGTGGATAACCAGCATAATTATTTTCTATCCATTGTATAAATTCCTCTTTCGTAACACCTCTTAAATAGGCTTCTGCAGTTACTGTTTTTAATAGCTCCTCCAGCCCCTCTATATACTCCGGTGTTTTTTCCACCTTTAGCTCTGGATTGATCATAACGCCGCTTTTTCTATGAATGACAACCCAACCCTCCTGCTTCAATTGATTGTAAACCTTATTGACAGTATGAAAATTGATGCCAATATCTGATGCCAGCTGCCTCACTGAGGGCAAATCCTCTCCTAGCTTTAATTCTCCTAAGGCAATTCCTCTAATAATCTGATTCTTAATTTGTTGATAGATAGGGACTTCAGATTCAAATTGTATGTGTAAAAACATTTCACCCCTCCTTCGTTTTTTATATCTGTTATATATAATGTATAACAGATATAAAAATATTGCAATATTTTTATCATAATAAATTCTTCTAAAAGAAGAATTGAGGTTGTTGAAAAAGTCAATAACCTCCAGACTGTTCAAAAATCTTCAGATTCAAGGCCCAAGAAAACCCAGCGACTGCAGCGTATACGTAATACGTAAAGGTGCTGGGTTTTTGAAGCAACGAAGAAGGTGGAGGTTTTTAAACAGTCTAAATTCTTCTTTTAGAAGAATTCTAAAGTAACTTTACTGAAAAAAAGCAAGGGTCAAAACCTTCACACCTTAACGGGTATAAAGATTTTGATCCTTGCCTTAATATTATATGCTTATTATATCAATCCAACAAATTTCCACCAAGGTACAAAAAATAGAAAAATCGATACAAGTGTAAGTATAGTGCTCAATACGCCAAATTTGAAAACAATCTTATTGGTAAAGTAATTATTACCTTCTCCTACTACTAATAGAGAATTGTGAAAGGGTAAAAGATAATGGCTTACTGTGCTTAAAAATACTAAAAACATTATTACCACAGCACTCACTCCGTTACCTAAAATGGAGATAAAACTTGGTATTGCTACGGACACAGTAGTGACATTGCTTCCTAACATCATATGCATAACCATAGTTGACAGTACAATAATAAAGATGAGTTTTAAGGAAAGTTCATTAGGTACTAAGGCTGTAAAACCATTAAATACCTGATCAGCTATTCCGCTTCCTACCATAACAGTCCCAATAGAAAATGCTGCCGTCAAAAATACCAGTATTTCAATATTTATTGACTTAAAGTCCTTTAAGCCAACGATTTTTCTAAAATACATGATGCCAGTTCCAATTAAAACTACAATAGCTCCGCTGATACCATGGATGCTTTCTGTCGCCCAAAGAATCATTGTTATGGATATTATTGCTAAATTAATCTTATCATCCTTAGTTAAACTTATTTTTTCAGCTTGAAGCCTTCCTGGTTTAAAAAGCTTAAGTTCCTTATTAAAGGCAATTATAAAAATTGTCAAAGCCAGTAGCAGCATAGCCATACCTGGTACCATTAAATATTTCATCCACTGAATTTCACTCATTTGAACATTGGCTATAGCAAGTATAACATTATTTAAAATTATGTCACCTCTTTTATAAAAGGTATGCACTATTATATTCATTGAAAATAAGGCAAACATAAGTACCTGCCTTGTTTTAATATGTAATTTGATGCTTTCAAAATACTGTTGATAAATAACAGACATTAGTATTACTCTAGAAAATGGCTGTGGTATTATAAAGACTAAAATCATGATCAGAGCAGCCATTGTGAAAATTAGTTGATAAACATTTCTAGCGTATTTTGTTATAAATGGTTGAAACAGCTTTTCCGCTAAATTGCTATTGATTACACCTTGGGAAAATACAAAGGAAAATACAATCAATAGAAAATTTGCTGATAATGGAAATGAAATGATTTTTTCAACTGGTGTATTGCCAAATAGTATAAATATTAGAAGTAAGAATGAGGACGATATTATCTTATTTGGCATGCCTATAATCCACGCAAAAATTGTCAATATAAAAGATGCCATAATTAATGACTGATTAAAATCCAAATTAAAGGGCTTGTAAATCAATATAAATAATACTGCTACTAACGGAATTAATGTCTTTTTCAATATAACAGCCTCCAATTTTTTCTATAATCAAACTTGAAAGAACTAGGGTGACCTAGTTCTCTTAAATTAAAACCCAGATACAAGATTGTCTTGCCATATCATAGCAGTGCTAAATTTATGTTGTAATTTAACACCTGAATAAGCTGCGAAACCTCCATCCACATGGATTACAGTGCCATACACCAGCTACATACACGTCACCCAATGCTCTATCATATAATCCCCTTCAATTTACTTTTTTTGTATTTGTTAGCAAATTCCTTAGGAGATTGTTTCGTGTATTTTTTGAAAGCCCTGCTAAAATAGTTTTGATCAAAAAATCCAACTTTAATTGAAATTTCTTTTATTGATATCCTCCCCTCGATAATTAACGACTTCGCCTTTTCCATTCTAACCTTAGTTAAGTACTGAATATAGTTAATACCCTCATATTTTTTAAATGTCCTGCTAAAATAGTAGCTGCTGATACATACTTCCTTTGCCACATCCTCTAGCCTTATATCCTTCATATAATTTTTATCAATATATCTTTTGGCATTTGCAACAATATTGATATTATTTGTATTCTTGTAGTCATCTACTGTTTGAATTAATCGTTTTATATATAATTTAAAATAATTTTCTATATCATTAACATTCAACAAGCTCTCTATTTCAGTTTCAAGATGATCATCCATACTTTCATTTTCATCATACTCAGTAAAGTTCAGTATATTGGTTCTAATCTCTGTAATACTTTTAGTAACAGCTGACTTTATACAGTCAAAACTAGCATCCTTAGAAGAATCTATTATTTGATTTAATAGCTCTTCTCCTGTCTTTAGTGCACCACCTAAATCCTCATTGATTATTTTTTCTGATATAATATGCTGCTGATCACACAATTCAATTTCTTCTAAGTTATCTATATTGCCTAATCTATTAGCTTTTTTATAATTATCTCTGAGGGTTAATCTTGCCTTACTATAGGAATTACTATAATCCTTTGCCTGATCTGCAATGTAACCAACAGTTATATCTATATCTATTTTATTAGCTTCATTAAAACTAGCTTTAACTACGTTTAGTACTTCTGCCATTTTTCTACTTAATATTGTGTTTTCTATATCATCATCAAATACAAACAATACTATATCCCCTAAAAGCATAGCACCAATAACATTTGAGAATAAATTTTTAAAGATTTTTTTTGCAATATTAAGAGAATCCTTGCAAAATACCCCTGTCCCCCTATTGCCGATAATTATACAACTTCCTTTAGTAGAATTTATATCTAGTAATTTAATACTTTCTTCTATTTCATCATAGTCTGAAAATTTTGAGTACAAAATTTTTATTAAGATATCCTTTTCAATAAAAGGTCGGGCTTTGTTAAAGCTCTCATTAATATTCTTATGTTTGATATGTAGATTTTTCTTAGCATGCAGCTTGTCAATAACCTTATTTAAGGCTAATATAAAATCTTGATTTGTAAAGGGCTTAACCAAGTAGTCAGATACTCCGCATTTTATGGCTTTTTTTGCATAATCAAATTCACCATATGCAGAGAGAATTATTATCTCTATATCCTTATTGATCTCCTTGATCCTCTCACTGGCCTGGAGTCCATCCATTAATGGCATGTTGATATCCATAAAAACTATATCAGGACTCAGTATTAAAGCTTGATTAATGGCTTCCTTACCGTTAGAAGCCTCACCAACAATGAAAGCTTTTCTTAAAAAATGTTTATTAATTAAGTACTTTAAAGCTTTTCTTTCAAAGTTTTCATCCTCAACTATTAATACTTTTAGCAATCCTTTCACTCTCCTCTATCGGTATAAGAATTTCTACCTTAGTTCCAACATTTTTCTCACTTTCAATAGTTAATAAGTCCTCTCTATTAAAGTAAATTTGTAATCTTAAGATGATATTATATATACCTAAACCAGTAGAGTAATTGCTCTTATCCATTTCTTTTCTATTTATTATTCTATCTATTTCATCCTTGCTGATCCCAAACCCATTGTCTTCTACTGAAATCACACAATAAGCATTCTTTCTCGATACATTTATTTTGATCCAACCTTGTTTCTTGATACCGCTTACCCCATGCTTTATTGCATTTTCAACTAACAACTGAATAATCATAGGCGGGATATATAAGTCATACAATTCTTCATCTATAGTGTAGTTAAATTGTATTGTATCTTCAAATTTAATCCTTTGAATTAGAATGAAAGCCTTTACTATTTCTAATTCATCCTTAAGTAGTATAAAATCATTTTTTTGAGATAAATTAAATCTTAATATCTTAGCAACCGCATCAATTAACTCCACTGTTTTGTCAGCATTTTCGAACATAGCCATCCTGCTGACAGTATTCAAATTATTAAATAAGAAATGAGGATTAATCTGCATTTTTAGTGCTTTTAATTGAGTTTCCCTTATAATTTTATCCTTCTCAATATTCTTTATCTTTTCTTTTTGATAATTCATCTCCATCTCAGATGCTTTGTTTAATTCTTCAATATATGTCTTTATACTGTTTTTCATATGATTAAATGTTTCAGCAAAATAATCTAATTCGTTATAGCTTTCAACTTCTAAATCAGGGATGTCCCAATTTGCATCAGACAATTGTCTAACAGATACAGAAAGTCTCTTCACAGTTCTCAAAATATTATCAGTTGATATAATTATTATAAAAATACTGACCAAGATAGTTATAGCTAAAAGTAAATAAAGATTTGACTCTAATATTTTGTAGCTATCCAAAACCTTTAAGTAGTTTGAGTTTGTATGCTGTAAGTAAGAAGACATTAAATTGCTAGAGTGTTGAGAGATGTAATAGTTCATCGTTCTTATATTCATAATTTGCTCATAGGTTTCCAAATTTAGTTCTTCCCTCGTAATCACTAAATCCATTTCTTCCTTGAACCAAGCATACATACTATTTAGGTTTCTTAAATATATGCTGCTATCCTTATCCTCTTTTATATGAGGTGTCACAATATTTATTATATTGTTTATTTTCATATTGGTTTCTATATATCGATGATAAGTTTCTTCACTATTATTTTTTATATAGGTGTTAAAAAGCTCCCACATGTTGTTATATTCTATAGATAAGTCACTTAGCAGGATATTGATTTTCATAGAGGCGTCATATTCTTGTACCACTCGACTTTTTACAATATTGGAATATAAAAATATAATACTCATGATAATTATTATTATGGCAAAAGTAAGTTTGATTGTAGTACCCATTGACCTTTTTGCTTTTCTTTTCATTTATATATCCCCTTGTTTTTATATGTGCTTATATACATATTATAACATCCTATAAGCTCGATGTCTCAGGGTAATTGTCATATTTTGTTGTATAAAGGAATATTCAATCATTTAACTGTATAGATGACTTAGGAATAATCATTATATCTAAGGATATTAGAAATGAAGAAGCTATACTAAAGCATTTAAAGAATTCCAGAAACTAACTTTACTTAATTTTAAAAATAAGGTTGTTAATATATATTAACAACCCACACCTTATTTTCTTAAACTCCAAATAATCTTGGGATAAGTAAAGTCAAACTTGGTATAAAAGTTAAGGCCAATAAGGTTATAATCATTGTTATATAGAAAGGCATTAAGCTTCTCATTGTTCTTTCCATTGATATACCGCCTATAGAACATCCAACAAACAGCACGGATCCTACTGGAGGTGTTATTAGACCAATCCCTAGGTTCAACATCAATACAATACCAAATTGTACTGGATCCATTCCCGCCATAGTTACAACAGGCAATAATATAGGGGTAGCGATTAAGATCAACGGTGCCATATCCATAATCATTCCCAGCAATAACAATATTAAATTAATAATTAGTAATATAAATATCTTACTCTCAGATATAGACAATAAAGTTTCAGTGATAATCGTCGGTATTCTTAAATAAGCCATCATCCATGCAAAAGCAGAGGATGTTGCTATTAGAGCCATTACCATAGCTAATGTTCTCAATGATTTTGCCAAGATATTCTTCATGCGGCTAATCTTTATCTCTTTATAGATAAAAAAGGTTACAAAAAAAGCCCATATAGCAGCAATAGCTGCAGATTCTGTAGCAGTAAACCATCCTGTTGTAACACCTACTATGATAATTACAGCAGTCATTAATCCAAGTATACTTTCCCTTGTTATGGTTAATGCTTCTTTGATGCTATATCCCTCACCCTTAGGATAATTTCTTTTAACAGCAATTGCGTAGGAGATTACCATAAGCATGATTCCCAAGAAAACACCTGGCAATATTCCTGCTAGAAACAGGTTTCCAATTGAAACTCCACCTGCTACAACGGAATAAATAATCATATTATGACTAGGGGGGATAATAATTCCTTGAACAGAGCTGGCAATAGTGACATTTACTGCATAATCTGTATCATAGCCTTTTTCCTTCATCATTGGAATAAGCACAGGACCTATTGAAGAAGTATCAGCAACAGCTGAGCCAGAGATGCCTCCAAAAAACATACTTGCTACAACATTAACCATGGCAAGTCCGCCTCTCATTCTGCCTACAATTACATCTGCAAATTTGATTAATCTGCTGGAAATCCCACCCTGACCCATGATTTCGCCACTAACAATAAAAAAAGGAATCGCCAGTAAAGAGAAGGAGCTTATGCCTCTCACCATCTGCTGCGTTATGACCATTGCTGGAATATCAAGGTACATTGCAGTAATAAAAGTCGGTATAGCCAAGGCAAATGCGACAGGCACTCTTATAAGTAATAATCCAAAGAACAATCCTAATAGTAAAAGCATTGCTATACTAGTGCTTGTCATCATTAAACCCCCATTTCTGTAATCGATCTTTAGAGTCAAACTTAATAAGATCTGCTATATTTATTAGAGTACATAAAACAATCATCGCCCCTGCTATGGGAACCATTAAATAAGGCATATACGCTGGCCATTGAGTTGCAGGCAGGGTAGATGTTCTAGTAGCATATACCAGTCTGCTCCCATACCACACTATTGCTATACCAAAGAATAATATCAAGAATTCGTCAATTGTAAATATCATTCTTTTCCAAATAACCGGCAGCCTATCTGTGAAAAATGTAATCGCTATATGGATTTTTTCATTTACTCCAATTGCCATCCCCAAGAATCCAAACCATACCATTAACATTGTTGCAACTTCTTGAGACCAAATAGGAGTAGTTTTTATAGTAAGTCTAGCAAACACTTGGGTGCTTACAATCAGTAACATTAGAAGAAGAAATAACATTCCGATTTTTTCCAAAAAGCTGTTGAAGAGGTCCAAAAATCTTTTCATAATAGAATCCCACTCCTTTATGATGGTACTAAATAAGGGTTAAGTTAAACTTAACCCTTATTTAATTGATTAATTAATTTGTGTTGATAATAGCCTCAATTATATCGCCATATCCTGCTCCATGTGTTTCATAAAGTGGCATAACCGCCTCTTGGAATTCTTCATTTGATTCTAAATAAGTTATGACAGAACCAGCATCAATAACTTTCTGCTTGCTTTCTTCCTCAGATTGCAGCCAAAGTGTTCTCTGATATTCTCCTGCTTCTCTAGCGGCTTGTCTTATGATTTCTTGATCCTCTGCTGATAAGCTTTCCATAACTTTGGTATTTGTCATTAAAATTTCTGGTATTCTTATATGCTCATCTACTGTAAAATACTTGGCAACTTCATAATGACCGGTAGAATCATAGGACGGCCAATTATTTTCTGCCCCATCAATCACTCCTGTTTGAAGGGCTGAATATACATCACCAAATGGCAATGGAACTGGTGAAGCTCCAAGTGCTGTTATTAAATCCATCATAAGTCTGGTTTCTTGAACCCTAATCTGTAAGCCTCTCATGTCTTCTGGAGATTTGATTTCTCTCTGTGTATTATAGAAGTTTCTTGCTCCACCATCATACCATGCTAAACCTACTATTCCATTTTCTTCAAGGTTAGCAAGTAATTGATTTCCTATATCTCCGTTCAAAATTCTGAACATATGGTCTCCATCCTTGTAGAGATATGGAAGCATAAGTACATTTAATGATGGTTCAAATTCTGTTACGGGAGCTAGACTAACTCTTGCAAAATCTAAAGCACCAAATTGAACCTGCTCTGTTACAGACTTTTCATCTCCAAGCACACCACCAGGATAAACCTCGATCTTAATTCTTCCATCAGTTCTTTCTTCAACTAGTCTTGCGAATTCTCTATTTCCCATTGTGGTAGAATAACCTTCAGCATGAACTTCTGCCAGTCTCATCGTGATTGTTTCTGTAGCTGCAGGAGTTTCATCTGGTGTGTCAACTGCTGCTTCTTCACTCTGTGAAGCACAACCTGTTAATAAGCTTAACATTAATACTAATACTAAAAATATACATGCAAACCTTTTCATCATAATACCTCCTTTAATATTTGGTTAACCTTATCATATTAAATTATGGCGATGTAGTATATGGACATATTTGTGTTGTTTATGCATTTATTTGCTAAAAGACTTTATCACGTTACTCCAGCTTTAAATACTAGGCATTCTAAGTTATAGATAAGCAACCCCATGATTAAATAAATAATGCTAAGGGGTACATTTGCAGGTGCCTGTAAAGCAAAAAAATGATTAAAGGGGGGAGAAACAGCTATATAACTGCTCCTCAGCTTTAATCATCAACCATTACTTCATTATCTTACCAACCATCCACCGTCTACTGCAATGATATGTCCATTCATATAGTCAGATGCCTTTGAACTCAAAAATACCGCTGTTGCTGCTAGGTCATTAGGTTTACCCCATCTATTAGCTGGTATTCTTCCTAAAATCTCTGCATTTCTCCCTTTGTCTGCTCTAATAGGTGCAGTGTTGGCAGTTTCAATATATCCAGGGGCAATTGCATTGATTTGGATATTTCTATCTGCTAATTCATTAGCAAATGATTTTGTTAGTCCTGCTACCCCGTGCTTTGAAGCTGTATAGGAAGGAACAAATTTGCCACCTTGAAAGGATAACATAGAGGCTATGTTTATGATTTTCCCAGCTCCCTGCTTCACCATATACTTGGAAGCTTCCTTTGATAGATAATACACAGTCGAAAGATTTATATCAATTACTTTCTTCCAACCTTCATTTTCACCTTCTAGTATAGGTGCTCTGTATATTGTCCCAGCATTGTTCACTAAGATATCTATCTTGCCATATGCCTGGATACATTCTTCTACTGATTTTTGAGCATTTTCTTCAATAGATAAGTCTGTTAGATAAAACTCAATCTTTCTTCCATAGGACTCTATCTCAGCTCTTACTTCCTCCGTATCGTTCCCTGCTAATGTTACAATAAACAGATCAGCACCTGCCTTGGCTAAATCATTTGCTATCGCCCTGCCTATGCCTGTATCACCACCAGTAACCATAGCTACTTTTCCTTCAAGCCCAAACATATCATTAATGTAATTATTCTTCATAATAACCTCCTTTTACCTGCATTAGAAAACTGTAATGCAAATTATAAAAGATCCTTTTTATCGATATGATCCATATCTGTGAATGTCTGATTCTCTCCTACCATTCCCCAGATAAAGGTATACTTGCTGGTACCTACTCCTGAATGGATAGACCATGATGGAGATATAACTGCTTCTTCATTCCTCATGATAATATGACGTGTTTCTTTTGGTTCCCCCATCATATGGAATACTATGTCATCGTCCTTCATATCAAAGTAGAAGTATACTTCCATCCTTCTGTCATGAGTATGGGCTGGCATTGTATTCCATACTGAACCTTCTTCTAATAGGGTCATTCCCATTAACAATTGGCAAGATTGACATACATTTGGATGAACAAATTGATAAATTGTTCTCTTGTTCACCTCTTCAGCAGTACCTAATTTAACTGGGTTAGCATCCTTGATATTAATTTTAACAGTAGGGTATGCTTTATGTGCTGGTGCTGAGTTCAAATAGAATTTAGCTGGCTTTTCAGGATTCTCTGATTTGAATACAACATCTTTTATTCCCATACCAACATATAGTCCATCTCTGCTGTCTAATTGATATTCTTCACCATCTAGGACAACTACTCCTGGAGCCCCAACATTGATAATCCCAAGCTCTCTTCTTTCTAAAAAGAATTCTGCTCCAATCTCTTTTCCAGCCTCAAGCTTTAACTCCTTATCAGCTGGACAAGCAGAACCAGCAATAATTCTGTCGTAATGTGAGTATACTAGCTTTATTTCGTCCTTTTGGAACAATCCATTAATATGAAATTCCTCTCTTAGCCTTTCTGTATCAAAATGCTTGGCATCCTTATTACTTGATGCATATCTTATATCTAACACTTAGACCCCTCCTTATATTTTTAGTGATGATTATTTCTTAATGCAAGAAATAATTCATCAGTATCTTCAATAGTATATTTGATAAAAAACTTTTCATATTAGCTTGTTTGCACTTATTTATTCAACAATTCTATCTGTACACCAGCCATTAAAAAGGTGCCTACTCCCTTATGATCATCTATGCCGGTTGCTTCACAAGCATATGACTCAAAGGATCCATTTCGATAGTCCTTAACTCCTAAGCCTCCTGACTTACATGTGTGGTTTAAGTGAGCTTCTCCACTAGCATCAACTTCTATAAACTCCTTCACCAAACCATTATAAGCTTTTAGCGCAGCAGCCTTATAGTTATCATCTAAATAACCTAATCTTACTCCTTTGGCTAGTGCATAAGTAAACATTGAAGAAGCAGATGCTTCAAGATAGTTGCCAGCTTTATCTCCCTGATCAACTACCTGCCACCATACGCCAGATTCATCTTGTACCTTCACAACGCCTTCCATCAGTTTTTGGAAGATCTCCAGTAGTTCACCTCTTTTGGGATGATTCACTGGTAAATATTCTAGTATTTCTACAAGCCCAACTGAGTACCAGCCTAATCCTCTTCCCCAATAGCTTTGTGATAACCCAGTTTCAGAATTTGCCCACATCTCTGTTTTGGTTTCATTATAGCCTTGGACCAATAGACCGTTCTCTTTATTCTGATTGAACTTAGCTGCATTAATAATTTGGTTTACTGCGTCATTTAAGGCATCTAAGTCATTAAAAACTTTGCCAAACTGCCCACAAAAGACTAGTCCCATATAAACGCTATCTATAAATATAATGTCTTTAAACTGTTTTTTGTGCAAAAAGTTTCCAAAGGAAGTTCTAGGGTGATTTTCTAGTTGACTTTTCAATACATAAGCAGCTTTCTTATACTTTTCTTTCTTTGTTTCATCATATAAACTGAAAAGTAATCTTCCTGTATTGATATTGTCTAACTCATAGGCTTCCATATCATAACCATTAATGTTACCTTCTTCAGATATATTTGGCTCTATACTTTTAAGAATAAACTCATAGTATTTTGTATCTCCTGTCAGTCTCCAGACATCTTCCATGCCTTTTAAAACCACACCATACTCATGATCCCATTTATCTGACAGATCTGAGTATCGCTTAATTGTACTATCTGCTAATTGGATATACATTGGTAATTCTCTATCCATATTCATCCCTCCAATTTCGTAGTTGTAATAAAGGCTCTAAAATATATGAAATAATTTTAGAGCCTTTATTATAGCAGATTTATTGCAAATAATTTTGCATGGTAACTTTATTAAATCAAGACTTTTATGACTATTTTTTTAACAGGCATTGGCTCATTCAATGCTTTACGTGGCAAATGTCCATCTTGCGGGAAAAGAATCATAATTACATCATCTTTAATAGTCACAAAATCTCCTTCAATGTCTTCGTATAAGTCGCAATCAGTTTTAGTGTTATATGGCCCTGATTTAACCATATCTTCAACATGTGGATAATACCCGATTTTTTCCTCACCTTTAACTAAGTACTGAATATCTAAATGATAATTGTGAGTCTCCCAAGGAGGATTATCCATAGTAGTATATTCTTGTACTAAAGCAACAACTCTTTTGCCATCTAACTCATACTCGCCTGGCTCTATATTCTCCAAATCAGCAGTCTTTAAGAATTCAAATCCTTTCTCAAGGCCTGGAGCTAAATCATAGTACAAGTGCGCATTTTTTAAAGTATCAATAATCATTTTGTTACCTCCTGTATATTATATTTAATAGTAGCTTGTTGAATAATTTTACCTTAGCATTTTTTAAAAACAACCATTCTGATTAATAATTTTTCTATTCAACAGCCTGTTAAATAAAATTATAGCTTATCTTTGTATGTTTTTATATGTAATTTGTTGTCCTTATTATGTACTAACTTGCTAATTTCCTAGATAATAGAATTAAAGTAAACATATCTACTCTTTTCATTGGATTTGTCTTATACAAAATCCTCTCTTTGAGGTGTAAAAACATCTAAAAGTACAGAGTTACTTTCCAACGCTACACACCCATGCTCTATATTAGATGGGACATACACACTATCTCCCTTTCTAAGGATACATTTTTCTTTACCTATATGATAGTCAAAGCTCCCTTTAACAACATAAGAAACTTGTTCATGGGGATGTACATGATTAGCACCAATTGCACCTTTTTGGAACTCAACCTCTACTGTCATCATTTTTCCACCACTTGCTAAGATTTTTCTTTTGATCCCTTCGCCACAAGTAGTGGACTGAATATACTTATTTTCTATAAACATGATTTTTCCTCCTTATTAATTACTGGCAACCATAATCATTTTTTTGAATTTTTTCTACTAATACTATTTTGTTGTTTAAAAGAGAATAGCTATCTCTAAAAAGCATTTTGAGATAGCCTCCTACTATATTATATAAAAAAAGGGGGGGGGAGTTAGAATCTTCGGAGATAAAAACCAACCTAGCAATAAATATTTGTACTATAGTAGTTTTTCATTTTTCAAGGCTCCACAGGATTGTCGGGCAATGAATTTGCAAAACAAAATGTTTTTGCCATATTCTGTATTTCCTAAACCCTCAATAGGTTTGATCTGTATATTAGCTGTGGTTCTTCCTATATCATAGGCCGGTTGTCTTTCAATTGTTAAAGATAACTCTAACAATGTAATTAATAAAATTATAGCTTACCTCTACATATTTTTATATGCAATTTGTTGTCATTGTTATGTAGAAACTTGCTAATTCTCTAGAAAGAATCAAGCGGCTATATAAACTAGGATATATCATTTTGGTAGTTAGTTTCTTTAGCACAAAATTCAATGCCCAAGGTAATTGATTTTCTAGCATTCTAAATACTGTTATCATAGTATGATCTTTTTCACAGTTTTTCATATTTAATCATTAAAAATTATATTTTCAAATAAAAACACCTGATACTATTTCACTATGAACCGACCCCCAAAAGTTAGACCTAAAAATCTAACAATTGGAGGTTGGTGTTTTTTGGCTCCTCTGCCATTGGAACAACTCCATTGTAAATCTAAGTCCCACTTAGTTGACTATTCCATATAACCGCCCTTCATTGGTGATACAGCAAGCTTTGTATATACGCCTAAGGCTCCTTTTGTATATTTAGCGGCTGGCTTTACCCACCTGCTCTTTCTTTCAGCCAGAGCTTTCTCTATTTCTTTTTTAGACTTTTCTTCCTCTTTAATTCCCACGATATCAATTCTTCTGTTTGGTATATCTAATCTGATTAAATCCCCTTCTTCAACTAAGGCTATAGGGCCTCCTTCGCTGGCCTCTGGAGAAACATGACCTATGGCGGGACCTCTTGTAGCTCCAGAAAATCTGCCATCTGTAATCAGTGCTGTAGTTGCTATCAGACGAGGATCTGATGCTATGGCCTCTGTGGTGTAAAACATTTCCGGCATACCACTGCCTTTAGGGCCTTCATATCGAATAAACACTGCATCTCCTGGCTTTATCTTTTGGGTTAATACTGCCTCCATAGCTTCCTCTTCGCTATCAAAGGGACGGGCCTTTAGTGTCACCTGCAGCATTTCCCTGGAAATAGCTGCATGCTTTACAACGGCACCCTCTGGCGCTAGATTCCCCTTTAAGATAGCCACTGCCCCCTGGTTTTGAATAGGATTCTTTGTGGTTTTTAATATATCTTCCTTTTTTACGTTTTTTTCTTTAAGATATTGATAACAAGTATCATAATATCCATTACTTTTAAGTGCTTCTAAGTTTTCACCTAAGGTTTTTCCTGTTACTGTTAAAGCATCTAAATGTAAGAATTCTTTTATTTCCTCCATAACGCCTGGAACCCCTCCAGCATACCAGAAATATTCACCTGGATAAAATCCACTAGGACGAATGTTTAGGATGAAAGGAATCTTTCTATGAATTTCATCAAACATTTCTGGAGGAATCTCTATCCCCAGCTCATGAGCGATGGTTGGGATATGCAATAGAGAGTTAGTAGAGCCTGCAATAGCAGCATGCACCATAATAGCATTTTCAAAGGCCTTTAAGGTTAAGATTTGCGATGGCTTCAAATTCATCTCTACAAGTTTTAAAGCATGTTCCCCTGCCTCTTCTGCTAATTCCTTTAGCTCCTTTGCTGTTGCAGGCATTAATGCAGTTCCTGGTAAGGCTAACCCTAAAGCTTCTGCCATTACCTGCATGGTTGCAGCTGTACCCATGAAGGAACAAGCGCCACAGGAGGGGCAAGCATTGTGTTTGAAGTGAGTAAATTCCTCCTCTGTTATTTCCTTCCGTTGAAATTTAGCACTGTATGTCCCTATTTGCTCCAATGTCAGCATATTAGGTCCTGCCTGCATCGTCCCACCAGTTACAACTACTGCTGGCATATCCATCCTAGCAATAGCCTGCAGATGAGCTGGCATACCTTTGTCACAGCTGGCAATGAATACACCAGCATCATATGGCGTGGCTCCAATATGAATCTCAATCATATTAGCAATATATTCTCTAGATGCAAGGGAATAGTTCATACCATCATGTCCTTGAGCTTGACCATCGCAGATATCTGTAGCAAAAAATTTTGCTGGCTTCCCACCCTTTTTTTGTACTCCTTGGTAGGCAGCTTCCACTAGAACATCTAAGTGAGCACTCCCTGGATGGCTATGTCCAAAGGTGCTTTCTATAATGATTTGCGGCTTTGAAAGTTCTTCTTTCTTCCACCCCATACCCAATCGTAAGGAGTCCATTTCTGGAGCTTTTTTTCTGATTTCTTGACTTATTAACATATCATTACCCTCCTCCAAGGAAATTTTGCTATTAGTAAAAGGCTGCGCTATAATTACTCAGCATCAGCCCTTTATCTAGTTAGACAAAACTAGTATCCTCTGTCCAAATCAACTAGATTGATCATTTCTCCAGTATTTGTCATATAAACTTTTAAATTATGCTTAATAATTTCTACAGCTTTCTCAGCATATTTCGTAGAGTCTCCACAAATGTGCGGGGACATCATGACATTATCAAGCCGCCACAGTGGGCTATCCTGTGGTAGCGGTTCCATCAAGTATACATCACTTACCATCCCGCGAATTCTTCTATTTTGTAAAGCTTCAACTAAATCTTCTTCCTTAACTGTTATCCCTCTGCCAATATGAATGAAACACGCTGTTTCCTTCATTAGATTAAAATAATCCTTATTGATCATCTGTTTTGTTTCCGGGGTAGAAGGCAATAAATTGATAACATAATCACTTTCCTTAAATACTTTTGCTATCTCATTGGCTCCATATACCTTTTCTACAAAATCCTTTGGTGAGGCAGAAGAGTCTGCACCTATAACTCGCATTCCCAATAGAGAAGCTTTTCTAGCGATTTCACAACCAATTTGCCCTAATCCTAAAATCCCAACAGTGGCACCATAAATTTCACCTTGGGGAATAGTACGATCCCACACACCCTTTATTTGATTTCTGAACATAAGATGCCAATTACGGGCAAGATTAATCATAGCAGCTATAGCATACTCAGACATATGTCCCTTATGCATACCCTTTACATTGTTTAGAATAATACCTCTTGCTTTCATTTTCTGCAATGGCATGGTATCTACACCTGCGCTAAAGCTATGAACCCACTTTAGATTGGGTGCCAATTCCAGCATTTCATCATCTAGCTTAAAAGTAAATAATATTTCAGTATCCTTTAATTGAGGTAACACTTCATCTCTATCGTTGGAAATAAAAACATCATAATCCCCATAGTTTTCTTCTAAGTGTTTTTTAAAGGCTTCTGGCACATCATACAGAGGTACCATAAATATCGTAATTTTTTTCACTAATAATCCTCCTCTGTTTCAAACATTCAGGATTTTCACTAAATCGTTTTAGTGCGTTGATAAAAAAATATAACTTTAATTCTAAGGATTTTTCTTTGTAGTGATTCTGCTAATTACCAAAAATCAATCATCCCATAAAACCAAGTTATATTTTATTATCTTTCATCCAAATTCCTTCAGCTTTGATCCTGACTGAACTCATCTAAAATATTTGTGGATTAATTAATCTCGGTACAAAAAAAGCTACTTCTGGGAAAAATGCAATTAAAAACAGTACTGCTAATACAACCAGTATATATGGTAAAACAGCACCAAAGGATTTTTCAAGAGATAAATCTCCAATGGTAGAAGCGATTAATAAGCATAGTCCATAGGGAGGTGTAACAAGTCCTACCGCTAGAGTGATAACCACTACCATTCCTAATACAACAGAGCTAATACCAAAATTCAACGCTACTGGAAGTACAACCGGTACAAATAGAATCATAGCTGGTATAGCATCCATAAAGGTTCCTACAAATAAGAAGAAGGCAATAATGATCGACATAAATAGCCATCTAGAGCTGATATAGGTTGTAAAGAAAGCCTCTGCATGCATTGATACTCTATAATAGCCTAGTAATTCTCCTAAGGCACTGGCTGCTGCTAAAGCAAAAAGAGATAACGAGCTTAGCTTTAAGGTTTCCACCAATATTTCAGGGATATCCTTTAGCTTAAGGGTCTTATATACAAACATACTGATGACAAATGCATATAATGAAGCAAAGGCTGCAGCCTCTGTAGGTGTGTACCACCCTGTAATAATTCCTCCAATAATAATAACTGGCGTTAATAAAGCGGGTACTGTTTCAATGAATAGCTTCCCAAACTTTTTTAAGTCAGCTTTTTGGTACTGAGGATAGTCGTGTTTCACTGCTCGGATATAAATCACCGTCATCATGCCTAATCCAATCAATACCCCCGGAACGATTCCTGCTAGAAACAAAGAAGCAACCGGGGCATTCGTTAGTCCTGCGTACACGATCATAGGAATACTTGGAGGAATGATAACGCCTATGGTTGAAGAAGCTGCCGTTACACCTACAGCTGTTTCTTTATCATAGCCTGTATCAATCATATTAGGGATCAGAACCTTTCCTACCCCTGCTGTATCCGCTTGAGCAGATCCAGATACGCCAGCAAAAATCATAGATACTAGTATATTAGAATGAGCTAATCCACCTCTGATATGTCCTACCATAGAAATACAAAAATTAATAAGCTTCTGGGATATTTGTCCCCTGTTCATTAGATTTGCCGCTAAAATAAATAGAGGTACTGCTAATAGTACAAAAGAGTTAAGACCATTAAACATCTTCATCGGAACTGTGATCTCCGGTATATATGGTATCGATGCGATACCTAGTAAGGCCACTATTGATATCGTAAAGGCTATAGGTACTCCGATAAATATTAATAAAATAAATAAACCAACTAGAATTCCTGCACTCATCGTCCTACACTCCCTCCTCCTCTATTATTTCTTCTATTAAATCCTCTACTGTAGTTTCCTCAGTAATCGGTTTTATTCCTCTCAATTGTTGAATGTTTTCGATAATATGCTCTATGATATAAATAGACATAGTGATCCCCATAATAGGCAAAATCATCCAAGTATATCCCATCTTTATATTGGGAAATGTTACCCATCTATAGTTCCAAAAAGTCCTTACTACTAAAATTCCATAATAAGAAATAAATAAATTAAAAGCTAATAAAAGTCCATTTATAAACATCTCTAAAATAACCTTCGGCTTCCCTTTTAGTTTCTGAGACATCAGATTAAATCTAAAGTGACTTTTACTTCGAACCATAATAGATGCCCCCATGAATACTGCCCATATAAAGGAGAAGTTCGCTACTTCCTCCGTCCAAATCACTGGTATTCCTAAATACCTTGAAAAAACTTGAATTAGTATTGCAATAAAAAATACTGATAAGCACAATACTCCTAGCACCAATTGTACTTTTTCAATATATTTTCCCATTTATATCACCATCCTCCTATCAAAAGATAGATAATATAAGGACACACAAGGTGTCCTTATATTAATAACCTATAATCTTATCCTTACATTAATGCTCTAATTTTTTCTAATAGCTCTACTACACCCATCTCTACTGCTGCTTGGTCTTGTAATGGGACAGCTAACTCAATAAATGGTGTTCTGTCAATTTCATTTACTTCTCCACCATCATCGATTAGTATTTGTTTATGCTCATCTTCTTGTGCATATAACGCTGCTCTTTCAGCCTCAACAGATGCTCTTGCTGCTTGTAGAATAATATCTTGTTGCTCAGCTGTTAAAGAATCGAACTTATTACCATTCACTAGCATAAATCTAGTTGTGTAGTCATGTCCTGTTTCTGTTGTATATTTACCATTTACTGTTTTATGATGATTTTGTTGTACATAGAATGGATAAGCATTTTCAGCAGAATCTACTGTTCTTTGTTGTAATGCTTGGTATAATTCACCCCAAGCTACTGAAGTAGGAATTGCACCTGCTCTTGTCCAGTAATCAGCAACAACACCAGATGTTTGTGTTCTGATTGTCATGCCTCTTAAGTCATCCATTGAATGGATTGGTTCTTTTCCATAGTAATGTCTAACGCCTGCAGTCCAGTAACCAACAATTTTAAATTGGTTGTTAGATTGTTCATTTATAAGCTGAGCAATCTCTTCACCGATTTCTCCATCCACTACTGCTTCCCAATGGTCATAGCTGTCAAATAGGAATGGTAGAGCAAATATATCTACCTCTTTAATACCAGTTTGTGTCATAAAGCCTGGTGATACGATTACTACATCAGCAGCTCCTAATTGAAGCTTCTCAACTAATTCGTTTTCATTTGTTCCAAGCGTACCTGCATGAACCTCAACTTCTATAGCTCCATCTGATAAGCTTTCAGCTACTTCTTTAAACTCTAATAAACCAATTTGGTATGGGTTATCAGGTGATGTTTGGTTGTGGGCTGCGATAATCTTTAATGATTCAGCAGCTGGTGCTTCATCTCCTCCATTACTTGGTGCAGGCTCATTAGAACTGCATCCTGTAAGTGCAACAGATAGTACTAATACTAGTACCAATGCCAAAGTAATAAACTTCTTCATGTCTTTTCCCCCTTGTTTTGAATGTTTTTTTAGGTTATTTATATCATTTTTGATTGTCCATTTGGATAACCAAAGATTGATATCCTTACTCAAGCTTTTAATGCACTAAGCATTTGAAGCTGTTTCCTGCTCTTTACTATGATCTAATCCACAGGATTCACGAATAATCAGTTTGCATGGGATTACTTTTTTTACATAATTCCCTATATTTTTACTTTCAATTCGATTTACCAGCAATGTGGCTGCTGCAGTCCCCATTTCATAGTTTGGCTGTGCAACTACTGTTAATGGAGGTTCTAACAAAGATGCCATGGGCAGATCATCAAAAGCCACCATAGCTAGGTCCTCTGGAATTTTTATCTTGTTTTGTTTAAGATAATTTAATACTTCTATTGTCACCAAATCATTAATGGTAAAAATCGCTGTAGGTTTGTTTTTACCATTACATAAACTGTCTAATTGTAATAGTGCTGTATGCTTGGAGACAAACTTGATAAAAGCATCTTCCACAGGAATATCATGTTTTTTTAGGGCATCATAATACCCTTGGATCCTCAGTTTCCTCATGCTTAACAACTGACCTTCTGGAATAACCAAACCAATTTTTCTATGTCCTTGATGTATCAAATGCTCAACTACCTCAAAGGCTCCTTGATAGTTATCAGAAAGCACTGTGTCCGCCTCAAAATCCTTAAAATGACGGTCAAATAATACAATTGGAAAGCCTCGTTCTATCTCTTTCATGATTAGATCATTGTTTTTGCCTGTAGAGGCTATAATTATTCCATCAGCCTGTTTCATCTGCAGCATTTTTATATAGCTTTGTTCCTTAAATGGATCATTATCAGCATTGCATAGGATTACATTGTAACCATGCTGTTGACAATAGTCCTCCACTCCTCTGCTAAAATATGTAGAAAAGGGATGAAGAATATTGGCTACAATGACACCAATTGTATGGGTTTTTTTGATTTTCAAGCTTCTAGCCACTTCATTGGGCTGATATCCTAATTCCTCAATAATTTTTTCTATTTTCTCCCTTGTGTCTTTCCCCATAAACTCATATCGTTTGTTTATAAATTGAGAAACAGTGCTTTTGGATACTCCAGCCTTTTCAGCAACATCCTTAAGCTTTATTTTTGACATACCTTCACCTGCTTTCATGGAATAAAACCTTCCATTCAGCTAACATAAAAAGCCCACTAAATCGATTTAGCTTTTGAAAAAAAATAATAAAACTGGTTTCAAAACTTTTAGTAAACCGTTTTAGTAGTGATTTCCTAATACATATGTTATAGGAAAACCTTTTCTAAGTCAATACTTTTCATAAAGAAAATTTACTTAGACTGATAACTAATTTTATCAGTTTTTACATTGATTACATTCAAAGAGTCTATTCCCTTAGGAGTAGACTCTAAAATATCTAATATAAACTCTCTGGCCTTTGAATAAAATGTATAATATTCCCCTCAATATCTTTGAAAAATACAGTTTTTATTCCTTTTGCATTTTCTTTTATAGCTTCTATGATTTCTACATTATGCTCCAATAGATTTTCATACTCTTTTTCTATATCATCTGTTCCAAAGGATAGATGTCTGATTCCTTGATATTTATTGCTTAATGCTTCAGTTTCATTGTCTGCCGCATAAATCTCCAACATACTGTTGTCTTCCATCAATAGAAAATATGTAGGTTTTTCCTTTTTATTATCATAAACAATCTTAAAGTTAAATAGCTTTATATACCAATCCTTTAAGGCTATGGTGTCTTTGGCGCAAATTCCTATATGCTCTAGGGTTAACATGAAAAATACTTCCCTTCTATCCTCAATTTTTTCACATCTCCCCCTATACTACAACAGCTTATTTGACATAGTCTAAATAAGCTGTTGTGGTCTTTTATATAAAAAAGGGGAGAGTGGTACACGTATGTTAGGGTTATTTGTTATAAACATATTAATTTTATCTATCTATATATATTTCAATGCCCATAAATTTTTTTACCTGATCAAAGGTTGGAAATCCTTCCATATCTCCTTTTACCAGGGTGGCCATTGCTCCCACAGCATTGGCCAGCTGAGCAGATTGTCTTAAATTGAAATTTCTAAGGATTCCTGATAAGAAGCCAGCAGCAAAACCATCTCCTGCTCCTACTGTATCTTCAGGCTTCTCTACAATATATCCAGCTACTAAATCTTCTCGTTCTCTGCTGGCTATATAACATCCTTCTTTTCCTAGCTTTACGGCTACTATTTTACAGCCCATATCCAAGAAACCTCTGCCTATTTCTCTATGATCATCAGTTCCTAGCAGCAGCTTTCCTTCATCTTTTCCAGGAAAAAGGATATCTGCCATCTTAATGACTTCCATAATAACTGGGCGGGCTTCTTCGATACCCCAGAGCTTGAGCCGTATATTGGGGTCAAAGGAAATTAATACATCATTGGACTTAGCTGTTTCTATAGCTTTAAATACAGCATTTCTTGCGGTATCAGACAATGCCAACGTAATACCTGTTATGTGCAAAATTTTGGCAGATTTGATGTACTCTAAATCTAAATCCTCAACACTTATTGAACTTGCAGCTGAATGTTTTCTATAATAATATACGTTGGGGTTGACATGTACAAACCTTTCCTTAAAAAGAAGTCCTGTATTTTTCTCTGGATCAGTAATGATCTTAGAAACATCTACTCCTTCTCCTCGAATAACAGCCTGAATATATCGTCCAAATTCATCCTCACCTAGCTTAGAAAACCATCCTACCTCATGTCCCAGCCTTGCTAAAGCAATGGCTACATTAGATTCAGCACCTGCGATAGATTTGCTAAAATGGTGGACATATCTTAATGGTCCGTTGGCATCCGGATTAAATAATACCATGGATTCTCCAAAGGTTACTACTTCCATTTTATCTTTGAACTCTTCCTGAACCGTCGCCCTTCATCAATGTTTCTACTTCTTCCTTTGAAACAAGGTTGGCGTCTCCTGGAATGGTATGCTTTAATGCTGATGCAGCAACAGCAAATTCTAATGCATCCTGTAATGGCATCTCTGTAATTAATCCATAGATTAATCCACTGGCAAAGGAGTCTCCTCCTCCAACTCTATCTACGATTCTTACATCATATTTTTTTGATAGGTAGGATTTTTTACCATCATATAGTAAAGCTGACCATCCATTATCAGATGCTGAGTAACTTTCTCTTAAGGTAGATGCTACATATTTAAAACCAAATCTATCAATTAATTGTTTCGCTACTTCTTCATAGGAAGCATGATCAATTTCACCCTTTGTTATGTCTGTATGGGCTGCTTTGATACCAAATACTGTTTCAGCATCCTCTTCATTGCCAATACACACATCTACGTATGGCATTAGTTTTGACATCACTTCATTGGCTTTTTCTGATGTCCATAGTTTTTTTCTAAAGTTTAGGTCAACGGAAACAGTTACACCCATATCCTTTGCTGCCTTGCAGGCTTCCAAGGTAATGGCGGCTGCCTTATCTCCTAATGCTGGAGTAATCCCTGTAAAGTGGAACCAATCTACATCATCAAAAATTTCCTTCCAGTTAAAATCTGATAGCTCTGCTTCCGCAATGGCAGCATTGGCTCTATCATAGATTACCTTTGAAGCTCTTTGAGAGGCACCACTTTCTAAGAAATATATCCCTAATCTGTCTCCACCTCTAGCAATATAGCTGGTATCTACCCCATATTTTCTCAATGCATTCACAGCACATTGTCCTATCTCATGCTTAGGTACCTTTGTTACAAATCTAGCATCCAATCCAAAGTTTGATAAGGATACACATACATTGGCTTCTCCACCACCATAGCATACATCAAAACTATCGGCTTGAACAAACCTTTGATGTCCTGGAGTAGATAATCTCAGCATAATTTCTCCTAATGTTACTACTTTCTTCATCACAATCCCTCCTATTTTCCTCTAGCTATTTTAATCTTTTCTACGAATTGCTTAGCAGTTTCTGTAATTAGTTGAAAATCTCCAGTTTTTGCTCCACCAGTTAACTCTCCACCAACTCCTACTGCTACACATCCATTTTTAATCCATTCTGCTACATTGTCTAAACTTACTCCACCAGTAGGCATTAACACAGCTTGAGGCAGCGGTCCTTTGATGGCTTTGATAATACTTGGTCCGTATACACTACCAGGGAAAACTTTGATAATATCTGCCCCTGCTTCCATTGCTTTTACCATCTCTGTTATAGTCATGCATCCAGGCATATAGGGTATCTGGTATCGATTGCATAGCTTCGCTGTTTCTAAATCGAAGGATGGACTAACAACGTATTCTGCTCCAGCTAGGATAGCAATTCTAGCTGTTTCACTGTCTAGTACTGTTCCTGCGCCTACAATCAGTTCCTCCTTAGTGAACTTTTCCTTTAAAGCAGTTATCACCTTGTCTGCTCCAGGTACAGTGAAAGTAACCTCAATAGCTGGAACGCCTCCTTCAATACAGGCTTTCGCAATATTTGTTGCTATTTCTGCATTTTCCGCTCTTACTACGGCAACTATTCCTACCTCTGCAATCTTCTTTAAGGTTTCTATTTTGGGAATCACTTTTTTGCCTCCTAATCCTATAAATTTGTTTCACATCGTAAACTTTGGTTTCATTATACGAAATTTCTTTTTTTCTTTCAAAGCATAAAATACATTGTTATGCTTGATTACCACCTATTTACTATATATACTTAGCTATTACTTTGTTTTTCATACAAATTTGTAATAAATGAAAATAATTCCTTTTTTCTATTTGTCTTTAATATATAAAAAGACTTGGTTACATTATTCTCTGTAACCAAGTCCATTAGAAATTTTCTTGCTATAATCTACAATATATTCTTTGAAGGTCAATATGCTTTCTTTGGTTACTCTAATAGTAGGTCCTGATATGCTTATTGCTCCACATACTTCTCCTTTATGATCAAAAATCGGTGCTCCAATACATCGTATTCCCAGTTCATTTTCTTCTTCATCTAAGGCATAGCCTTGTTGTCTGATTTCTTCTAGTGTATTTTTCATAGTATCTAAATCAGTAATAGTGTATTCTGTCAGTCTTTTTATATCACTAGCTTCCCATATCTTTTCTACTTCTTTTTCTGATAAATGCGCCATAATTGCTTTTCCTACAGAAGTACAATACATAGGACTTCTGGTACCGATTCGGGAATGCATGCGAATTTTGTTTTCTGATTCTACCTTGTCAATGTATATTATTTCTGAGCCTTCTCTTACAACTAGATGTACTACTTCATTTGCCGCCTCCATCAATTGCTTCAGATATGGTTTTGCTATAGAAAGTATATCCATTTTCTCTATTTGTTTGTTCCCAAGCTCAAATAACTTTAATGTTAGTCTATACTTATTGGTATCTGCATTTTGTTCTACGTATCCTTTTTTAATTAGTGTAAGTAGTAGTCTATGAACAGTACTTTTGTGTAAATCAATTTTATCGCTGATTTCTTTTATACCTGTTCCTTCTTCATAATCTGACAATGTCTCTAAAATTGATAGCGCTCTATCTACTGACTGCACTACATCTTTCATTATCTACACTTCCTTTTCCTTTAAACAATTAAGTCTACGATAAAAATAATATTAACACATTATTGTGTTTTATGGAAGACAAAAAAAGCATCTTCGATGCTTTCGCTAGGAAACCCTAGGTTTCCTTCGACGGCTGCTCTGCAGCCTGAGCACCTTCCTGAATGCGGGCAGGGGATTTCATCCCCTACAACCCCTCTTTTTATCTAATAGGAAAGAAGAACTTTCCTATTAGACAAAAAGAGAAAGCCCTTTAAAATGCTTTCTCATTCTTCACTTAGATTTTCTATTAAATCCGTCAAACCTTTAAAGGCTTTTTCTTCATCGGAGCCTTCCACCTTTAAAAGAATTTCTTCTCCTTGTCTTGCTAGCATACTCATTATATTCATAATGCTTTTACAGTTATATTCATTTCCATCCTTTATAATAAAGCTTTCTGCTTTATATTTTGTTGCTTCTTTTACTAATAGACTAGCAGGTCTTGCGTTTAGTCCTGTTTCATTTTTAATTTTAATTCTTTTTTCCAGCATATTTACCCCTTCCCTTTCAGTTTATTAAATAAATTTAACCCATTTCATTTCTAGGACAGATAAATCGTCTTTTAATGCTTCTTGTTTTTTTGCCATTTGGCTTATTTTGTAGGTTAAATAATGATTGTGATGGTTGCCCTTTATTTCTTTCTGTAGGTATTCTATGAATCCTTCATACTCAATAGCACTATTTTTCTCATCTTTTAGCTCAAACACTCCATCAGTATAGATAATCAAATGATCTCCTGTCTCTAAATATACAGTTTTTTCCTCATATCCTTCCGTAAATTCAAAGCCTACTGGTGTACCATATCCATCTAATTCAGTGATACTTCCATTATTTCTAACTAAGATTGGACTTGGATGTGCTCCCCTAACATATCTAAACACGCCAGTTTTAAGGTTTAGTACCATGTAAAATATGGTGAAATAATGTTGATATTTTGTAAAAGGAAATCTTTTGTTTAAATAATCAATCACTTCAACTGGTGGGATTATTTCATAATAAGGTGGTTTATCGATTTTTCTCTTTAATGGGGACCCTCTATCAACATCAAGGATTAAAAACTCTGACAAAGCCACCGCCAGCATAGAGGATGCAACCCCATGACCCATAACATCTATTACATATAGTCCCATATGATCTTCATCCAGTAAAAATACGTCAAAGATATCTCCGCCCACTTTTCCTGATGGCTGAAAATGCCAAAAAAAAGAACAATTAGGTATATTCCCTAAGGTTTTAGGGATAAGTGCTTCTTGTATTTTTGAAGCCATTGTTAGATTGTGTTCCAACTCATTCTTCTGTTTCCTGATAGTATGAATACTTTCCTCTAATGCCTTGGTTTTCTGATATAGTTTTTCCTGAAGCTTTACAATCCTCATCTGGGTTTCTATCTTCATGATTAACTCCTGCTGCTGAATAGGAGCATCTAGATAATCATTCATTCCTATCTGAATATACTTATCCTTTTGATTTTCTTGATTGTCTATAAATAGCCCAAGAATTGGGATATTATGTGTTCTTTTATCCTTCTTCAAAATACTGCATATTTCCAAACATTCATCCTGTCTACTTGTTATATGTACTAGTATAACATGTGGTGCTGCATTTAATACTTCTGTTATCGTTTCATTCCCTATTATTATCTCAATTACTTGATGTCCATATTTTCTTAAGGATTTCTTTATATCACAGCCTGTATCATTATTTTCATATAAGATTACTATTTTACCATCGGTCATTTCATCCCAACCTCTACTAGGTTTTGTATACAATATAATTATAGTTTAACTTGTATTTTAGAAGTTAGCAATATTATTTTATAGAATATAGGTGAAAATTATCATGTTGGGTCTTAAGAAGGATTAATACTTTTACAATACTTCTGTAATAAATACTGTTAATTCCACCAGCAAATCTCTTCTTTTTTTGCTGTCTATAATCTTGACCACTGGACGAAGGGGAAATCCTCGATTGTTTCTTATAACGATTCCCTCCTCTTCTGTATTTAAAATTACCTTTGTTCCTAGAGGATATACTGCAATATTATGAATAAACTTTCTCACCAAATCATGCTCCACATGGCTGCCTATAATAGACATAAGATATTCGATAGCTTTATGGGGCAGCATGGCCTTTTTATATACTCTTTCCGCTGTAATTGCATCGTATATATCACAAATCATCACCATTTTAGAAAATACATGCAGATCTTTCCATTTCCTTCTTTCTGGATAACCAGTGCCATCAAATTTTTCATGATGCTCCCTTGCTACTCTAGCTATATCCTCCTTATATCCCAGTTGGTTTTTTAGAATATCATATCCATAAAGAGTATGTCTCTTCATGATTTCCATCTCTTCATCTGATAATTTATCAGGTTTCAGAAGTATACTATTTCTTATTTTAGTTTTTCCTATGTCATGTAGCATTCCTGCTATAGCTGCTGCTTCTATGTCTTTTTTATCGAAATTCATACTATTGGCAAACAGGATCATAAATATTGATACATCAACAGAGTGTAGATAAGTATATGCATCCTTTCTTCGAATCCCTTGGATATTCATATATACCTGCTGGTTTTTGTAAATGCTACCCATCAAATCTTGAACAATATCCTCTATCAATAATGCATCTATGGTACCTCTGCTTTTATACCGCTCAAATTCTTCACTTATACTTTGAAATGTCTTCTTATAAACCTTCTTTATTTCTTGTATCTTTTTAATCACCGGTTCATCTAAATGCTCTATTCTATCATCTATCGCTTCAAAAGGGGAAACATTTGTGGTTAAATGTATGATGTTGTTTTTTTGTAGCTTTTCCTTTAATGTCGTAGTTATTTTAGTTCCTTTCGATACTAGTATGGCTCCCTGAGCATTATACAAGTCATAGGCTATTGGCGTTCCATCTTCGATTTCTGATAAGTATACTTTTTGCATTGTATTGTTATCCCCCCTTTGTTTAAATTATTCTTCTTGTGATTCTACATTTTTAAAGTATTGTGTTATTGTGAATCACATGAACATCATCCCAAATAACACTTTCTATTCCTTCAACTCTTTTTAACTCGTTGTATAATGCCAATCGATTGAGTTTTGGCGGTGTTCTAATAAAAAAAGTGATCTGAATATTGTACTCATATTCATCCTCTTCTTGAGAGGGATCGTTTTCCAGAACTATATTTTTAATGTTGATGTGGAATTTTCCATATACTGTCCCAATGTCTCCGATAAATCCTGGTCTTCCTATTCCTTTTATCTTTACTTCTGAGTACCTTCTCAGCTTTACAATACGCTTTTCTAAAATTCTTAAGCTGGCTAAAGAAAATAGCGCTATCATTGTGGTCATCAAGGCACCTAGATAAAAGCCCGCTCCTACTGCTAAACCAATTCCTCCACTGATCCAAAGGCTGGCAGCTGTAGTCAAGCCTTTAATATTGGTTCCTTCCCTCAAAATGGTTCCTGCACCTAGGAAACCTATGCCGCTAACCACTTGGGCCGCTAGTCTAGCTGGTTCTCCTCCTTGACCGTCAGGCCCATAACCTATAAACCCATAAATAGATAAAATCATAATTAAGCAAGACCCTACTGTAACTAATATATGGGTTCTAAAGCCCGCAGGTCTATTGTTTACTTCTCTCTCAAAGCCTATTATTCCTCCTAACGCTGTAGCTATTATTAATCTTAAGAATAAATCCATATTGGATATCATTATAACACCACCTTTATTCTAGTATATGTTTATCTTTTAAACTATTTTACCTGCTATGTATAGAAACTTTTCTATGTAAAAAATGAATACCCTATGGTATTCATTTTAAACCCGTGGTATTCACTTTAAAGTCAATACTTATTTTATTATGTTTAAATCTAAGTTCATTATGTATCGGTGTTCTCCCTCTCCATACTCATGCTTTTTCTGTTCTTCTATCACAAAACCCATTTTGTCTTTATACAGCCTTATAGCTGGTGTATTTTTAATATCTACTGTTAATCCCATTTTATCGAAGCCCTGCTCCTTCAGGTTTAGGCAAATGGCTCTAAGGAAATAATAGCCTAATCCTTTCCCCTGCAATTCTTCTCGAATAGCATAATCAAATAAGTAGCATTTTTTATCATCTTCCCAGTCCCTCATTAAAATAGCCATCCCTACAATCTTGCTGTTTACATCCTCTTTTAGTAAAAAAACATTACCATGTCTGATTTGAGGTACCAAGCCCCATTCGTCCATTCCTGCTTCACCAAAAATTCTTTGGCCAAAATCCACCATTTTTCTTAGGATTTCTAAATTAAAATCTTGAACAACAAATACTTTTAAACCCTTAATATCTAAATCCTTATCTTCTAATGCTTTTTTGGGTAGAGTTTTTACCATATCAAAGTACACTATAAAACACTCCTTTGTTAAATTTTTGTTTACCTATTTTTAGTCCTAATAATATTTACCCAAATTTTAAAAAAATACTCATTTTTACTAAATTTTTTTCGGGATTTTTTTTGAGCTCCTTCTGTCTATAAAAATAATGTTAGATATTCTTTCTAAAAATATGCTGAATGATATAATAATATTGGGTATACATAATGTATACTCATCCTTGCGATAGTGTAAAGTAGGTTATGAAAACTAAGAAACAAAATTTTACAACATGATTTGTGGGGGGAGTACCTTCTTAAAAGAAGAAAACATCAAAAAAATAGATTGATGATACCACAAATAATGCTCTGGAACCCACAGCATTGATGGTGAAACGATGAAGTTTAGCAAAAGTGCAAAGGCACATTTAAGGGGAAGGTTGGTTTTGTTGTGAGAGGATGGTTTGTTGCCCTAAGTAGATCAGTAGCTGCCATTTGCCCGGCATATTATCGGCATTTGTCAGCATATCGACTTCGTTTAAAGGACGCTTCCACTCATGAAGCTTGTGAGGACGAAGAAAGTTATAGTA
>NZ_FOHU01000010.1 GCF_900111615.1 Natronincola peptidivorans
TATAGTCACTCCGTCCTCTGCTGTTACCTCCACTGTAATTGTGTTAGCACCTACCTTTAATGCTATTGCCTCCGAAGCCTGTCCACTGGTTACCGTCTGATTGTTAACTTTAATGATGGCATGGTTATCCTCTGCCTCAGGGGTTACGGTAATGCTACTGACACTGTTTGTTACACTGGCAGTATAGCTGGTTTCACCTGGGCTAAAGGTTGGATTCAAACCTCCGCTGCTTAGGGTCAAGCTGCTTAAATCTGGGCTGGTATTTATAATTCTAAGGATTCCTGTTTCAAAGGTGATGCTGTAGTTAGTTGATGTTAAACCTGATGGGGTGATGATATAGGTGCCAGCTTCTTCTCCTTCTTCACGATTTAAAACTAACTCTCCTTCAAGATTAGAAGTATCTTCACCTTCGATAAAGCCTGTATAGGTTACTGTGAACTCTGGATCTGTCTCTCCCTGAAGCTTGCTCTTATCATCTGCTGTAATGGTTAATGGCTTAGGTGTTACAGTAATACTAACTATAGCTTCAGCTTCATGATAATGCTGGTCCCCAGCCTTCGTCACGTTAACCTCTGCATCTCCTGAGGCCACTATGGTAACCCTTCCAGTTTCACCGACAGTAATAGCATTGCCAGAGGTGACTTGATAGCTTATAGCACCTGTTCCGCTGCCACCCCTTACCTCGATATCAAAAGAATCATCACCATAGGTTATAGTGGGGGGGATATGCATTATTAAGGAATCCTGGTTTGTCTTGCTAATACTATAATTGGTTATCTGTAAAGGATTTTCAGCATGAAAGCCATTACCCTCTCCCTCCACATATTCTGCTAGAAATGTATATGTACCGTCAGGAAGATTGCATACATTTATGCTTGCTGTACCCCTAGTACTACTACCTTCGGCAATAATTTCAGCCCTTTCGATTTCTTCGCCATTGGCTTTAAAGGAAATTACTCCCTGATGTATTTCCTGGAATATACTAAAAATAATACCATCTACATTTACAGCAAGAACAACTGTATCTAAGGTAGTAGCATCGGTTTCTGGGGAAACAGTAAAGTTTCTTAGTATTAATTTTTTATCTATTTCTGCATTGGTGCTAGTTATATCCACAGTAGCGCCCTCGCCAACCGAAAGACTTCCGCCATTGTCATTATTAGAGCCAGAGCCAATATCCCAACCATCATTTCCCGTTGCTACAACATTGGTGTTTTCCCCTTTTATGTAAACAATACCGCCTTCTCCATTCTTTCCGCCGCCGATGTTTGCTGCTCCATATCCACCACCCTTAGCGATTACATTGCCACCTGTTATGGTTATCGTGCCTCCTGATCCACTATTACCAATATGTATTCCACCGCTGCCAATACCTGCTCCTCCTGATCCACCCGTGGCGGATACCGTGCCACCTGCTATGGTTATTATTCCACCAGATTCATTACTCCCACCGCCGATGCCTGCTCCTCCATGGCCACGAACATACTCATCACCACCCGTGGCCTCTACCTCACCACCTTCTATGGTTATTACTCCACCGGATCCATTGCCTCCACCGCCGATGCCTGCCCCTCCAAAACGATCAGCACTAGTCGAGCCCCCCCAAATCTCACCACTCTTAGCGATTACAGTGCCACCTGTTATGGTTATTGTACCTCCTGATCCACTATTATTATATATTCCGCCGCCGCCGATGCCTGCTCCTCCCCGATAATCGCTTCTACCACCCGTGGCGGTTACCGTGCCCCCTGTTATAGTTATTATACCATGTAATCCATTATGTCCGCCGCCGATGCCTGCTCCTCCCTCATTGCCAGTGGCGGTTACCTCGCCACCTGTTATGGTTATTGTTCCACCGGCTCCATGACTTCCGCTGCCAATGCCTGCTCCATAATAACTTGTGGCGGTTACTGTGCCACCTGTTATGGTTATTGTTCCACCGGCTCCTTCAAAACCGCCGCCGATGCCTGCTCCTCCAAAACCACCCTTGGCGGTTACTGTGCCACCTGCTATGGTTATTGTTCCACCGGCTCCTTCAGAACCGCCGCCGATGCCTGCTCCTGCACCTTGGCTGCTTACCAATATTTCTCCTTGTGTCTCTCCAGCTGCTAAATTGATTGTAAGTGCAATATCGTTTGGTACATGTATCCCTGCTTTACTACTACCGCCACCTATGGTTGACCTACCGCTAATATACAGATTATGCTGAAAGTTGCCTGCATCGCCAAAGTCAATACCGTGATCACCTGGGTCAGGCCAAGCACCAGTTGCTGCTGCAATATTAAGATCTTCTATTGTTAGGTTTAATGCTACTGTCCTGTCACCTGCAACAGAAATATTGGTATTTGTATGCTGATGCTCTGAGCCGTTGCCAATGATTTTAACATCTGTTACAGCATTTCCTATTGTTATGGTTCCTGTGAAATCACTTGACAGTTGGTAATCTCCATTAACAGTGATTGTACCATTTCCGCTGTATACTACCTGAGTTACTGTCTGTCCATGTACACTTTCTGTTGTTACTAAGGCTATCATTCCGTAGGCTGTAAACAAAAACAACAGCATACTAAGACCTACTAGTATTTTATGTATTTTACCCATCATTTTTTTCTCCCCCTTCTTCTAAAATCCTTCTTTATTCACAATGGCTTTGCTTTTTTACTTAAAATGTTTTTTATGCTATACTATTAGTACTTAGATATAATGACTGTAGTCGTTATTGTTTTACTATATCTTTTTTAGAATAATCTGTCAATACTAGGAGTGGATTTTGATGAATCATGTCAAGGAAAATATGAAAACCATTAAAGCTATTGAAACGAAAAAAAGAATTTATGAAAGTGCTTACTTTTTGTTTAAAGAAAAGGGATTTGATAAGGTCAGTGTTGATAGTATCGTGGAAAGGGCAGGTGTGGCTAAAGGGTCTTTTTATGTGCATTTTTCTACAAAAAATGATTTAATAGCTACTTTTATTAATGAATATGTAAGCAAAGTGGATTTGGATTATAAAGCTTATGTAGAATCATTTTCTGTCGATACAAAGGCAGCTGATATCCTTATAGCTTTGGCAGAAAAAACTGCTGATGTTATTACCAAAGATATAGGCTTTGACAAAATGAGAATTGTTTATGAACTACTTATAACTAAAACACAAAACGCTAGCGCTTTATTGAGTTATAACCGTGAACTCTATAAAATAATTCAAGCTATCGTCGCCCAAGGGGTACAACAGGGAGAGTTTAGTACAGAATTATCTGTTAATACCATTGCTAAGCATTGCCTTTTTGCAATGAGGGGGCTTACTTATGAGTGGTGTATTCGTTATCCTGACTTTGTCTTAAAGGATGCTGTGACGGAGCATTTGCAAATCATATTAGCGGGTATAAGAAACAAGTAACCTTTTTACAGAAAAATAGCCAGAACATATTCAAAGTCTTCTGGCTGTTTACTTCATATAGAAATTGTCAAATCTCCTGTTTTGCACAATAACAACAATATACCTTTGCCTTATAAAGCTTTTTGATCTTGGGTGGTATTTCTCTATCAACTAAGTAACCTTATCTTCTCTATAATAAAAGTAAATGTAAGCCCTTTTATTTCTGTATTTAATAGAGAGTAATTAAGTCATACGTCCGATTGCCAATTTTAACATTAGCAGGACGGGATACTTGTTTAATATCCATATCTTTTACGTCCATGTTAGTTTCAAACCAACCTAATAGCTCTACATCATAGCCTGGGAGATACATATTAAAAGAGACTATTTTATCTCCATGGGGTGGATGTACTTGAGAAACTGCAAATACAGCATAGCCTTCGTCTAGATGTTTCGTTATTTTATAATAATCGGAATTGACAAGTTGACCATCAGTCCCACCAAGATCATATCTAAATCCTTCTACAAGTAAATAGATTTCGTCTTTTTCCCGATTTAGAACAACTGAGAAAGTCTCTGGGCTTCCATTCTCACGAAAGTCATATTTATATGTTTTGTTAAACTCATACTTCTCTAGAGGCTTACCTTCAGAAGGTTGACTATTCTCACTGGTTGAAGCTTGATTTTGACTCGATTTCTGTGCTTCTATGGTTTTAATATCAAAGCTCCTATTATTGGTATTGTAAACATATTCTTGTTTGATCTCGATGGTTTCTTTATTTGTACGATTGTCATATGTTGTTAAGGTATATGTAAAATTTGTCAATCCTCCATTTATTTTCCCAGTACTTTCAAAATCTGCGTTAGGAAAAGCAACGCTATGGGAAATCGTAATATCAGATAAAACATGAATCATCCTTGGACTATCATATTTAAATAAATCCATAGAAGTCATTTGTTCTCCCGTTCCACCGGTAGTTACTTCTACAACTAAAAAGCCATCTTTAAAGTCAATACTGGTTCCATATTTCCCTGAATAAATATCTGAGGAAATTCGTCTATATTTTCCATCGGCCCAACTGATAATTTCAACTTTGTCATACCAATCAACACCATAGGGATGGACTAAAACAGCTTCCTCCATACCATCCTCAGTAATGTCAAAATAATAAATTTCCCATGTGTCAAAAATTTCTTCTGTAATATTTATAATTTCTTGCTTTACGAATTTATAAAGGGCATCCCTATCCCGCAAAGCATTATTTTCTGCTGCCTTTTCTGCTTCTAATTCTGCCCTAATCTCTTCTCTCAGTTCCTCTTCTGATTTTGCATCTGTACTATTGGCAGGAGTAGAACACCCTACTAAGCTTGTAAAAACAAATGATACTACAATAATTAAGCTTATTAATTTTTTCATCTTCACCATCACTCCCTAATTTGTGTTTGGAATAAAATTTCTACATTTTTACACATAAAGTCCCTTCTAATTTTAGTACTAATCAAGTGCAGTAAATATATTAATCCATTGGTGCAAATATATTAATCTCTTCTATTTTAACATCTTCGCTCATATCATCCTTGCTGGAGTAACTCCTTGATGTGTTATAGAAGAATCTCATTCGTAAACCTCCAAAACCTCCAGCAGTTGTCCCTTTGGGGCTGTTGTCTTCTTTATATTGGAATGAATCAAATATATACCCACCACCATGAAAATCCTCTGCATTTTCAAAATTCTTTTCACAATAGGCAATGGCTTTTAAAGCAGGATCTCCTATATTAAAATCATAGCTAAATCTATATTTGTTTGAGGTTATGGTTATACCGCTTGGATATTGATCAGCGGGTAATTTTTTAGTATTATGACCGAAATAAAATTCAATGCCATCATATTCAAGTATAGATCTATAATCAACGTATGCACCATCTTCTTTAGTTTCAAATGTATAATTATGCCCTAATTTTTCTATTATTTGGTCCTTTGTCATAAATACTGATAAAGCTATGGGCGTTACTTCCTCTATCGTTGTTTGTCCAACAGGTGTACTCTCTTCTTTCTGTTCTTCCTTTTGTTGCTTCTCAGCCTCTAGTTCTGCTCTTATTTCAGCTTCCAGTTCTTTTCTAAGCTTTTCTTCTGCTTCAAGCTCTGCTTTTATTTCCGCCCTTAGTTCTTCTTCTGTTTTTTGTGGTGAAGAGCACCCGGTTATTATGGTGAATAATAATGAGATAACAATAAATAGACTTAATAGCTTTTTCATAGGCTCCCCCCTTAGTCATATTTCCAGGGAATTCTTTCACCATTAATGGTTACTGAAGAAGAATCCAAGTCGGTTATATTCATCTCGTCTAGTAGCAAATATCCAGTATAATAACCTATTGGTTCCACGTTAAACCATACATCAAATGGTCCCGAGGGTACTATTACATACCGAAAGAAAAAGACAGAATTATAAGCATATTGATGCTGATCAATTGCTAAAACAAAATAACCTGGCCATTCGGAATCAGGAATAATTGTATATCTATCGCTGATTCTAGGTGGATCTAAAAAATAAGACCAATTCCCCAAATTTCGAAATTCAATTCTATCACCATTAACCTCAAAGTATATTTCATTGTCGTTAGGTCTAACTAATTTAAATTTATCTAGGTTTCCATCCTGATTTAAGTTATACAATGTATACTCTTTGTTCAATTCATAAAATTCTCGAAGGCTACCTGAACTAGATTGATTTGATGACCCTTGTGCCCCGGAGCTGCTTTGATTTTCTCGTTCCTTTACTGCCCTTTCAAATTGTGCTATTCTATTCCTTTCCAACTGACTTCCCAAAGGGTAAAAATCTCCATAACCTCGGGGGAAGTGTGCAGTATAATCTAACCCTGCTTGTAATATAACAAGAGTGGTATATTGATCCAATCTAACCTCTTCAACGAATGTACCTTGGCTAATAAGGTAGATGTCCATTGTGTCCAACTCTATGAAAAATGTTAATATCCCAACGCCATGAATTGGCCCTACTGAAAAATAAATCTCTCTACCCCCATCTGACAGTTGTGCCTTAGTAACCTCAGGGAATTGCATGTTATGTGTAAATTCACCTGTTTTTTCATATGTCCTATAATTGTAATTTCTATAAGCATTTATAAGGGTTACTGTATTGTCAGAGTTATTATAGGTAAGCTTTAAATCACCATTTTCAACTTTGTAGGTAAAGCCCTTGGACAGATCATCTCTTACGGGTTGGCTTGTTACCCCTTGACTGCCATTTGAACTCTGATTTGTTTGATCATTAGCTTGCTGCTGGGCATTATTATTTGATTGTTTCTGGTCATCATTCTTTGCTTGTTCTTCTGCTTCCTTAGTAGCTTGTGCTTCCATCTCAGCTCTAATCTCTGCCCTTAACTCTTCTTCTGATTGTTGATTAGAGGCTTGTTGTGAGCAACCTATTAAAGAAAATAACATCAGTGAAATACAGATGATTGTAAGTACTTTCTTCATAACTTCATCTCCTTCCTCTCCTTTAAACTTTTTTCAATATGCCATTTACTAATATGGGATCTATTCCTTTGCTATTTTATAAATATTTTCTTCAACAGGAGTTACATCTGGATCCATCCTCCATTCGTAAAGAATAAATTCTATTTCCCTTCCCCCTACCGTTCCTGTTACCATTATATGAGCTCCGTCAAGTGGGAGTTCTGCGTGCACAATAACAAGGGCGTTTTCAATGGTTCCAATAGGAAAAATAGGATCAGGGTCAGCAAACATACCTAAGTGATAATCAAATCTGACGTTTTCTATCTTTCCAAATACGGCAAATTGAAGTGTATAGGTTCCCACATTAAAGCTTTCTTTTGGACCAACATTGTATTCGATTATATCAAGTTTATCTTTATTAACACCATCATAGAAATGGGCAATTACGGCTTCATATTCATTAAAATTAACATAGGTTCCATGGGTGGTTTCATTCTCAAATTTTGATTTTTCTTCTGCTTCTCTCTTTGCTTGATCTTCTGCTTCCTTTGCAGCTTGTGCTTCCATCTCAGCTCTTATCTCTTCCCTTAATTCTTCTTCTGATTTTTGATTAGAGGCTTGTTGAGAACAGCCTATTAGTGATACTATCATTAGGCATATAAGTATAATCCTTAATATTTTTTTCATAAACACTCCACTCTCCTATCCCTTGATTTCATTTTTTATACATGTTGATAAAAAATACTGCTTTCAAATATATACTATAATTTTGCAATATAGATACTTTTAAATGTTTTTTATGAACTGTGCTTATTGCTATAGCTATATTTCCACAAAGAAAGTAGTTCCCTTATTAACCTGACTTTCTGCCCATATTTTCCCACCATGCTTTACTACAAGCTCCTTAGCAATACATAATCCAAGTCCAGTTGATTGTGAGTCCATATTGTTCTTTGATCTATAATATCTATCAAATACACGGTGTATTTCTTCTAATGCTATACCCATACCGCTATCTTCTATGGCTATTTGAATTTTTTTATCCTCTTTATGCTTAGTAGTAATCATGATTTTCCCACCCTGTGGTGAGTGTTTAACTGCATTATATATAGTGTTGACTAACACTTGCCTAATTCTAGTATAGTCAATTTCTAATTGACGGTCTTTTGTTGCTTCCAATTCGGTAATAATGTTTATATCTTTCTTTTCTGCAGTGTTTTGTAGATTGAATACTACTTCTTCAATCAATTTGTTTATATTAGTCTTTTTTTTGTTTAGCTTTATTTGATTATTTTCTAACTTTGATATTGTAAATAAATCTTCTACTAAACGGGAAATATATAGAATGTTGGACTGGGTTCTTTTAAGATAGTTATCTATAGGGATTTTATTTCTCATTTCCTCATCTAAAATAGTATCCATATAACCCATAATGCTCATAATGGGTGTTCTAAGGTCATGGGATATGTCTGCCATAAACTTTTCTTTTTGCTTAATACTATTTTCCAATAGTTTTTTTGTATCAATAAGCTTTCTTAAGCTCCTTATTAGCCCATAACCAATGATCATTATCACAAAAGAAAGGATTACTACCATAATTTTAAGCTTTTTTTGATTATCTGGAGGGGGAATAATTAGGGGCAAAATTATATTTGTTTTCCATGCCTCGCTACCCTCTAGCTTCTTCACATCTTCATAGCTATTTACATACACATTAGGGTATACCATTGGAAGAAGCTCTACTTGTTTTGCTGAGTAAAAATCAACATTGGGAGCTAAAATAGGTTCAAGACTCCTATAATCATAGGGAGTAAACCTTTCAGGATACGCATAGTCTAAAGCTGGTTTTATCATTTCAAAAACCCTTGGGTCTATTGTTACAGTAAAGCCCATATCTTCTATATAGCCCTCAGTGGTATAGAAATACTTTGCAATCTTATATGCTTTATTATTTGTTATTGAGTTAAGCCCTTCTATAACATATCTGCTAATGTCTGAAGTATCCAATATATTTGTTTTAACATCATAGGGCTCCCCAGAAATATAATCTAATAAAGAACCATGGTCTTCAAAAATTCTTTGTTTATCCTTCTCTATTACATTGATTAGGTTTATACTAAAGTCCCTTCTCCTATCTTCATCAAAGTGATATAGGTTTTGGTGGAAGTATTCAATCGTTTCTAATAGATTACTGCCTTTATATACTTCATTAAAACTCTTAGCCCTATTAGATAGGCTAAGGGGGGTTCTCCAAAAATACATTCCCTCATGATACCGATAGTGGTTTATAGCGATTATTTCTTCTAAGCCTGTTAAATAATCAGTCTTGATATGGGTAATAGTAAAATCCCTAAGATTTCCATTTATTTCACTTGTAACGGTATAGTTTTCACCTGCTAATGATACTTCTTTCTTAATTAAAATTACTCCGTCTAATACATCCACCATTCTAAAACCATCATAAATATAAAGATTCATGTTATATTCAAAGGAACCAGGTAGTCCACGCTTACCTATATGCACCAAAAAACCATCCTGGAAAGTGAAGCTATTCTCATATCTAGCAAAAGGGATATATGAGGGAATTTCTATGAAGTGATGATCCGTTGCCTTAATTACTATTACTTCTTGAAGTCTTCCTTTACCATTGGAGGTTGTAAATACAACCTCCTCCCTACCATCCGAGTCTAAATCAAAGAAGTTAGGTCTCCACATATCAAAATCATTTTTCATATATTCTGGATATTTACTGAAAATAAAGTCATAAACTTTGTCTAAATCATGAACACCCTCTTTAGCTTCTGAGGTTCTGTCAGACTTTAGGGGCTGTTCAATACCCATCTCTAGTATTAATTGTGTTTTAATTTCTCCCCTTCCTTCTTCTCTCTGCCTTTCTTTTTTAAATTCAGTTTCAACCTCGTCTGGCAAGTCTTCTCTTCCTTCTTCTTCTGTTGTATTTGCAAAGCATCCTACAAAAGTGGTCATTACAAATACAATTAGTATAAACAAACTTATTACTTTTTTCATAAGAAAATTCCCCACAATATAATTATTTGATATTAATCATATCTTAATAATTAGGTCTATAGTTCCATCTAGTGCTGCATACATCTCCCATTGCAATCATTGAATGACAGGCAAAGCCCTTATTGAAATCCTGTTGATAGAAGCCTTAACCTGAGGTGCTATTCTAATTTTCTGTTTCCCGTATACTCCTTATCGACTTGCTTTTAAACAAAATTCCTTAAGCTTGTCCAACCATACTGTCCTGGGTTACTAGGAAAACTTCTAACCAGAGTATTAATTAAACAGAGTTTAAGCTTAAAAATAATGCTGCCCTCAGAATACACTATAATTTTTCAGAATATACTATAATTTTACAATAAAACATAACATTGAAGAACCTTTTTCCCTATATCTTTAACCAATCTTTAACAACTGTTAATTTTTGTTAATCCTTTTTTCTTTGATTTGGCATTAGTCGTTTATGTAAGCAAAAACAAAAAAGATATGCTTTTACATATCTTCTTTATAAATTGCTATTATTTTTTCATATATTATGTATCACCATCACCTATTTATTTTATTATGATTAAACTTTTAATAGATAGCCTTCTCCTCTAATATTAATAATAATGTCCTTATCATTACTAATAATCCTGAGTTTATTTTTAAGGTTGCTGACATGTACCTTAACTGTCCTATAATCATCAAAGGCTTCAGTTTTCCAGATATTTTCATACAATTCAGCGTATGATATCTTTTTACCTTTAGAGTTTAGCAAATAAACAAGAATGTCAAATTCCAATGGTGTAATGCGGACAATCTTGTTACAATTTGATACGGTATACTCCTCGGTGTCTAAAATCAGATCTTTGAATTCTACATATCTATTATAGTTTTCGTGACTATGTATGTACTGTTTAGCCCTTCGTAAATTTGCCCTTACCCTTGCAATTATTTCTTTAGGCCTAGCTGGTTTTACAATATAATCATCTCCGCCAAACTCTAGGGCTTTGATTACATCTTCTTCTAACTCTAGGCAGCTCATAAATATGATTGGGCAGTACATAAATTCCCTTATCTTTTTGCACAATTCATATCCTGTTGCATCAGGCAGTATAATATCTAAAATAATTAAATCATAATTATTTTCCTTCACCATTTGTAAAGCTTGAGAATAATTATTTGCTGTAGATACACTGTATCCTGCATCATCTAGATAAAGTGCAACGATTTCTACAATGTCAGGTGAATCTTCTACCAATAAAATTCTTTCTCTTTCCATCATCATCACCACACAAGATTATGACATCATTTTTAATATGCTTTCAATAAGGGCTTTGGCCGTCATTCACCTTTTTCAGTAGGTGATTGAACTTCCACTAAAAAATAAAGTTGAACCCGCCGCCTATAGAGGCAGGGACATTTTCATTTAGTTATACTAGTATAGGTAAAAAGTACTATAGAATTATTATATAGCAGACATAGAAATCTAGTCAATAAAATAAAATGCAACTTTTTCTAGCACCTCTTTTTTCATACAAAGAGAGCCTCCTATAACTAAGGGAATTTAGCCGCACAATTAATACGTCAATAAATCTTTAATATTTCTTTAATCAAAAAACTGGACAATGATGGTATAATATTTAAGAATTTTATTTTTAGGAGGGATATTTAGATGAAAAGAAAATTTATGGTTGTATTTTTCGTTGTCTTGCTCTTGCTGACGTTAACGGTACCTGCTTTAGCTGCAGATCCTATCAATGTAATCGTAGACGGCAGAAATCTTGCCACCGATGTTCCTGCCCAAAGTGTTAATGGGCGGACATTAGTTCCTGTGAAGCCTATTTTTGAGGCCCTTGGTGCCAAGGTTTACTGGGATACTTCTACAAGAACAGTAGTGGGCAGCAAAATAGATGCTGAAGCCACTGTAGTAAAACTGACCATAGACAGTAAAAAATACATTAAAGAAAACTTTGCTCCTTACCTTCGCAATGATTTACCATTGGATGTACCGGCTATGGTTATTGATGGCAGAACCATGGTGCCAGCCAAGGTTATTGCTGAAAGCCTAGGGGCAAAAGTTCAGTGGGATGGCACTACAAAAACCGTAATTATTAGCAGCATTCCTATACAAAAAGAAAGTAAAGGATCATCATCAGAAGTAGATGAATGGCTTCATAATGCTACTAGTGACTCAAAACAACATAAATTAAGTCATCGTGTTTTCCACTATAATGATGGTTCCATATATGATGGAACATGGTATGATGATATGAAACAAGGCTGGGGAACATATACTTATCCTAGCGGAAACAAATATGAAGGTCAGTGGTTTAAAGACGAAATGCACGGCCTAGGGACTTTTTACTATGACAGTAGCATCAAATACGTAGGCCAGTGGAATTATGGGAAACAACATGGTTTAGGTGCTTTAAGCTGGACAAATGGCGATAAATATGTTGGCCAATTCAAAGATAATAACATGCACGGTTATGGTGTATATACTTGGGAAAATGGACAGGTTTATAAAGGTCGGTTTGTAGATGGAAAAAGGGTAGATTAAAAGATAACCTTGAATAAGAGTGCACTAATGTAAGTGCACTCTAAAAGTTCTGATAAATTATGGATTATATACAATTCTTTATAATGTCACACCTGTTTTGAATATAGATATTTCTCTAAAGTTGCTTTTTTCGTTGTTTACCAATTTACCATTAGCCACTTCAATAATATATTTAATGAATCTTTCTAAAACTTCTTCCATTGTTTCATCCTCTACCAATGTACCTGCATTAAAGTCAATCCAGTGCGGCTTAAGGAGAAAAAGCGTTGAGTTAGTGGAAATCTTCATGGTTGGTACAAAGCTTCCAAAGGGAGTTCCTCTACCTGTTGTAAACAACACCATTTGACAGCCAGATGCTCCTAATGCTGTTGCTGCAACAAGATCATTGCCTGGGGCATTTAATAGATTCAAACCTTTCTTTTTTACTATTTCCCCATATTTTAGTACATCAACAACTGTAGCAATACCACCCTTTTGTGTGCATCCAAGGGATTTCTCTTCAAGGGTAGTAATCCCTCCTTCTTTATTACCTGGGGAAGGATTTTCATATATTGGTTGCTTATGTTCAATAAAATATTGTTTGAAATCATTAATCAAATCTACTGTTTTATTAAACACATCTTCATTTTCGGCACGATTCATTATTATCGTCTCTGCTCCAAACATTTCTGGTACTTCTGTAAGAATCGATGTGCCTCCTTGTGAAATCAAGAAGTCAGAAAAAGCCCCTACCAATGGATTAGCCGTGATACCAGATAGTCCATCTGATCCACCACATTTCAATCCAACCTTTAGCTGGGAAATAGGTACAGCTTCTCTTTTATCCTTTGTCATTTCTTTATAAAGTTCATTAAGTAGCTTAACACCCTCTTGAACTTCATCTCCTACCTCTTGAGTAACAAGAAATTTAACTCTGTCTTTAGCATACTCACCTAGGTCTTCCTTAAATGCAGAAATGTAATTATTTTCACAGCCCAATCCAAGCACTAGTACTCCACCAGCATTGGGATGCTTTACAACATCACATAAGATTCTTTTTGTATTTTCATGGTCATCACCCAGTTGTGAACAACCATAATTATGCTTAAATACTTCAACCGCATCAATACCATCTGGCTTAGTTTCCTCTTTAAATTGCTTAATAATTACTTCTGCAATCCCGTTTACACATCCGACAGTAGGTACAATCCATAATTCATTTCGGATTCCTACATCTCCATTTTTTCTACAGTATCCATTGAAAGTTAAATTCTTAGTATCTGCTTTTAGTTCACTCAAGTGTTGTTGAAATCTATATTCGCTGACACCGTTTAAGTTGGTCTTAGTATTATGGGAGTGTACCCAGTCACCTTTTGATATTGCCTTTGTTGCATGTCCAATAGGCGCACCATACTTAAAGATGTTTTCTCCCTCTTTTATGTCTATAATTGCAAATTTATGACCTCTATTTATTTCTTCTTGTAGTTCTACTTTCCCATTATTGGATTCAATGATTTCATCCTTTTTTAGGTCAGTTAAAGCTACCATTACATTATCTAATTCATTAATTTTAATAAATGATTTCATATTATCTCATCACCTCATGCAATGCTTCTTTCATTCCATCTGTTTCAATTTTACTTAAGTATTCAACTACTATATTAGTTAGCCCACTAATTTGGTTTAAGTCCATTTTCCAGATTTTTTCGTTGGCCAATATAGTAGATACTACATTCACTAATTGTGCCTGCGTATTGTCATATACTTTCCATAAAGTATCATATTGCTCTAAAATATCTTCATCATCACATAATCCAATCTTTTCTCCATTTCTATCTCCCTTATAGAAAGCAATCAATGCAGCTAGCGAAAAGGTTAATTTTTTGGGTAGTTCTCCCTTTCTATTTTGATACTCTAAAATAGATGGTAGCACCCTGGTCTCAAATTTTGACATCGAGTTTAGAGAAATACTCATTAATTGATGCTTTATGAATGGGTTTTTAAATCGATCTAATACATCATTTGCAAAACTTTCTAACTCAGCTTGTGGCAAATCTAGAGTTGGAATAATTTCATCAAAAATAGTTTCTTTTATGAATTGGCCCACTACCTTGTCTTCTACAGCCTCTCTTACTGTATCAATTCCATATAAATAAGCTACAGGTACCATGCTTGTATGGGCACCGTTTAAAATTCTAACCTTTCTTGTTCTGTAAGGAGTCATGTCATCCACAACTAAAACATTTAATCCTACTTTTTCAGCTGGTAAAACTTCTTTCAGCCAGGCCGGTCCTTCTATGACCCATAAGTGGAATGGCTCTCCTTCTACTACTAAATCATCATCATATCCTAAATCTTCACGAATTTCTACAATTCTCTCCTTAGGATATCCCGGTACAATTCGGTCAACTAAACTGTTACAGAATGTATTTGCTTCATCAATCCACACTTTAAATTCATTCTCTAAGTTCCAAAGCACAGCAAGCTTTAATATGATTTCTTTAATCTTTTCCCCATTTTTATCAATTAACTCACATGGAATGAAAACAAGTCCCTTGTCCTTATTTCCATCAAAAAATTTGTATCTATGATATAATAGGGCTGTCAGTTTTCCTGGAAAACTAGTCTGTGGTCTATCTTCTAATCGATCCTTATTATTATACATGATACCGGCTTCGGTGGTATTAGAGATAACAAATCTTAACTCAGGGTTTTCTGCTATCGCTAAGTAGTCATCGTAATTGGTATAAGTATTCACTCCTCTACTAATACAGTTCATCACTTCGTGATCACTCACAACCTCACCATCTCTTATCCCGTTAAGATATAAAGTATATAAGCCATCTTGCCCATTTAGCTTGTCTATTAACCCTTGATCTAAGGGTTGAACAACAACCACTCCACTATTAAAATCTGCTTCTTTGTTCATCTTATCTATGACCCAATCAGCAAAAGCTCTTAAAAAGTTGCCCTCTCCAAATTGCACTATTTTTTCAGGATAATTCTTATATTTCGGATAATTGTTTTTATTTAATTTCATTCTTCTTCCTCCTCAAATTTATAAACAGCCACCACACACAGAATCAGTACTATTAAAAGCCCTTTGAGTAACTAAAAAAGGATTTTTGTTTCATCGCTTTATATTTTATCAAACTCAACTAATACCTTTATTTTACTACCATCATTATCTTTTAATAGATCAAATGCTTCTTTGACATTCTCTAATGGTAAGATATCTGATACAATCTGAAGGATATCGATATTATCTTTAGAAACCAAATCAACAAGGGGTACAAAATCATTAAGACTATTTCTAGAACCATAAACATCTAATTCCTTTTTTAATAGGATAGAATGATTGAAGGTTGTTTCTCTTTTACCATTCCCGATCAATCCGATCTTACCACCAAAGCATGCACTTTCAATACAGTTTAAGAAGGTTTCAGGCATTCCTACTGCCTCTAGACAAACATCCATGCCATTTCCATTAGTAATATCTTTTACACGTTCTTTTAAATCTTCATTTTTTACATTAATAATCCCATCTACGCCCATTTTCATTGCTGCTTCCAGTCTTTTATCAAAAATGTCAGATATATACACCTCAGCACCTCTTAATTTTGCTGCAAGTGCTGCAAAAATGCCGATGGCCCCTGCCCCAATTACTAATACTTTATCACCTGTTTTAATATCAACCCTGTTAACAGCATGATACCCGATACTAAATGGTTCAATGAGTGATAATGTTTTTGCATCTAGCCCTTTCCCATCCACAATTCTTTCTATTGGCATTACAATATACTCTGCAAAAGATCCATCTCTTTGCACACCCATTGTTTCATTGTTTTCACAGCAATTAACTTTTCCCCTTGTACAAGAATAACACTTTCCACAATTAAAATATGGAATAGCAGTTACAGTCATACCTTTATGCAAACCAATATCATTATCTTCAATTTCTACAATTTCAGCAGAAAATTCATGGCCTGGAACTCTTGGATATGTGGCAAAAGGCTGGTTTCCTGTATATGTTTGAATATCTGAACCACAAATACCACAGTATTTTATCTTTAGAAGAGCTTCTCCCTTCTTAGGTGTTGGTCTATCTAGATATACTATTTGAATTCCTTTATCATCTATTTGTACTACTTTCATTTTTCCGATCATTTTTCTCCTCCCTTTTCTATATATGATGTTTGTATAGTTTCAATTATCAACTTTAATATATTTACTAAAAATTGCTTAGCTGTTTTTAATCTTCCACCATATTTTTTACATATTCTAGTGGGCGTAAGTTAGTAAACCCATAAAACTCCCTAGCATTTTCACCTAAAAACTGTTTCTTTTCATATAGAGTTAGTTCCTTAGTTTTTAAAACAAAGTCATGGGACATTGTATAGGTTATGGCGGTCATTGTTCTGGGATAATCAGATCCCCACATCAACTTATCTACCCCTACCAAATCAATAGCTTCTTTGATTGCTTTAATGGCGCCAGGATAAGGGTAAAATTCATTATGAAATAACCAGGTTATGCCACCTGATTCAATTCTTACATTCTTATTTTCTGCTAATTTAATCTGTTTTTTCCAGTGGGGTCTATTAGCCATACCAAAATGCCCTATAGCTATTTTTAAATTTGGATGCTCCTGAATGACTTCCTTCATTTCCGGAACCTGTTCATCACCAGGTGCTAAATCTATCGATAAAATAACATTATTTTCTTCCATAAGTTTAAAAGACGACATCATTTCTTTGTTTGTTAAAAAAACCCTTTCAGGTAAAGAAGTAAGCCATTGAGCTGGTATTTTTATTCCATCAAATCCTTGCTCAATCATATTTTCTATTTCAGTTATAAAGCCTTCTTTTCTAACCTCTGCTAACCCACACACAAATAATCTTCCTAGAAATTTCTGCTTCGATTCTAACACATACTGATTCTGGTTGCCATCTATATACTCTTGAGTAATTACCGCTGCAGCAACTCTAGCATAATCCATATTTGATATCAAAGTTTCAACACTGTTTTTTCCATCAACCATGTAAGGTGGCATCATTTGTTTTGTTTCCCCCATAAAATGGGCTTTGCCTCCACCTAGACTTTGAACTTTTTTGCCTGCCACACTACCTTTTAATTCTTCCCAAAGATGAGCATGAGCATCAATAATCAAATATTCCATTATATCTCCTCCCAGTAATTAACACTAATATTATTAGTATATAGCTCTAGCACTTTATTTTGTATGATCAATATATTGTGGATTCCATAATGTAGCAGTTTTAATTGGAGACCCCTTGGCAAATATTTTATTCTTAAAAAGGCCCACAATGTCTTTCTCTAGCTCCTTTAGATCAACCAATTCAACATATTTATCAAAATCTGATTGGCACAAATATTCAATTGCTTCTTCCATATGTTGTTGTCTAAAATTGATTGATCCATATATTAGATGATTTTTAAATCCGAAAGGCATTGTATCTAATTGAATTTTCGGTCCTAATGAAAAACTATTGAAAATTCCGTTTGTTCCTAAAACCTCATAATCAAAAGCTATTCTATGTTCAATGCTAGTTCCCGCAGAGCCGACAAATGCTGTTGCTTTACCATCTAATACTTCAACGATTTTATCAGCCAGTTTTTTTTCATTTTCATATATGTTACTTATATAGTTGGCATTCAATTTTTTCAAAGTTTCTTGTTTTACTTTTGAAATATTTTCTTCTCTACCTATGAAAACTATTTTGCTTTTAGGGTATCTTCTTATTATGTTATCTGCTATAAACATACCCGTTGTTCCAAATCCAAATATGACTACTCTTTCAAAAATTTTCTGTTGAGCAATTTTTCTTGCTTCTTCCTCTGTACATTTATGTCTTGCTAATTCTATTCTAAAGTTATGGGCAGACCCTAAATCTTCCATCCTTTCTAACTGAAATATTCCACAAGCGTAGGGATCTGCAAATGTTAGTTTCTTTGCAAGAGAAAGAGGTATTTTGTTTTCCTTTATATACTTTTCTGGAATAGGTAACAACATATCTGGATGAAAAAAGTTCTGTTTTGCCATCATCCCATCTGCTTTGTCACACCCATATTCAAAGTATTCTTCGTCTTCTGAATATCTAGTTGGATCCCAAGAATCTCCACCCCTTATCAGAACTACAGCAAATTTTTTTTGAGATGGAATATATACTACACCTTCATGCCCATTAATTAATCTGTTTTTTCCATCAGGTAGCTTTCCCTGTAATTCTTCTTCTTCACTCATTTTGAACAATTCATAATCAGTTCCACAAAAGCCAACACAGACAGGCTCACATAATATCCCTTGCTTGATGTTTTCACCACGCAATCTTTTTCGCAAACTATTTTCTATATCTATTTCACCGAATTGTAATGGTTTATTTTTATTATTCATAAAATATGTAGCGGTAGTTTTCATATCAATTCCCCTTTTACTTTGAAATTTACAAAAGTACTACACCTTTACTGATAATTATATTTGCATATTGAGCTTTTTCTGAGGTAGCAACAATAGCATAAGCCTTTTGAGCCCTGTTATAAAACTCAAATCTATCTATTTTATTAAGATTACCCGTATACTTATATTTTCCCAGTATTTCTTGATACTGTTTCCAAATTACTGGATTTACAGGGTCATCCTCACATACCTCCATTAGAGTAATAGGATTCTGAATATAAGTATCAATAGGCATAAACTTAAGTATAGCATCTAATATCTTGGGAATATCATTGCCATCACTCCTTATGCATCTTTTTCCATGGCTAGTTGCAGGAAAATTACCGTCTGCAATTACTATTTCATCACCATGTCCCATTTCCATCATTACCTTCATCAATTCTGGAGAAATTATTGTAGGTATTCCTTTTAACATTCTTACGTCATCCCTTCTGTGTTTCGAACATTATTTCTGCATTTTTTGAAACGTTTTAATTTTTGAATATAAACATGGTGAAAATCTATGACTTGTTTCACTTTATAATATATTTCTTATTGAATCAGTTGTTATTATTTTGGTTGCCAATCTTTTAATAGAAGGAAAATTTGCCATATCTCTCTTCATTCTCTTAATTAAAAACTCCGCAGCCTTCTTTCCTATATCTTCTATGGGCTGGATTACTAAAGAAATCGGTGGTTCTGTAATTTCAGCTAATTCTGTTTGATCATATCCAAAAATTGATATCTCTTGACCTATAGTATAGCCTCTATCTAAAACTGCCTTGACAGTACTTATTGTCGTTTCGTAATTTGTAGCAAAAATTGCTGTGCAATCCGTGTTTTTCTCTAATATTTCATTAACTGTTTTGCTACCCCCAATTTTTGTATAATCACTATATCCAATTAAATTATCATCAATGGGTAAATTATAGTCTTGAAGTGCCCTCTTATAACCAAGCAATCTTTCATAAGCTGTATAAATCTTTTGATCTCCTGCAATAATTCCTATTTTTCTATGGCCTCTTTCTATTATATGTTGCATTACTACATAAGAAGCATTTACATTATCAGATACAACTGCATCACATGTAACACCTTGAGTTAATCTATCAATCAAAACAGCAGAAACACCACTGTCAATTGTTTCTTGTATATTTTTACCAGAATCGTACCGATCCACTGGCATTATGATTATTCCATCTACATGTTTATCTTGTAAAAACTTTAATTTTTGCTTTTCTATTTTCACATCATCTCTTGAGTCACAAACCAATATACTATATCCAAAGTCATCTAAATAATGTTCTATACCTTCAATTATTTTAGTACTATAAATATTAGATAAAGTTGGAATCAATATACCAACAGTCATTGTAATATTTGTTTTCAAACCTTTAGCCATAAGGTTTATACTAAATCCCAATTCTTCAATTGCTTTTTCAATTTTGTGACGATTTTCTATTTTCACTTGGTATCCGTTTAAATATCTAGAAACAGTTCCAACAGAGGTTTGTGAGTGTAATGCTACATCTTTAATTGTTGCCATTGCTCAATCTCCCCCATCAATTCTCTTATTTTTTATTACTAAGCATACGGGAATTCTAAAATTTGTTTATATTATACCATAAAGTTAAGCAATATTTTAACAAGACCTTTTATATATCATCATAAAGTAATCTAATTAGTGTCATAGATAAAGTTAGAAACTACCTTGCTAACTTTACCTATGACTATATATAATATTATTATTCTATTTCACTATTTCCCTAAAGGATAAAGGGCATCCTGAGACTCTTTATCACTCATATTTTCAGGTGTTACTATTACAACACCCGTATCCAACTCTCTTGTAACCGCCTCTCCTCTAATATGCTTTACAATTTCCTCAATTCCTGCATAACCCATTTGATAGGGCATTTGTACTGCAGTAGCTCTAAGTATACCTTTCTCTAGCAATGGGATAATATCATCTGATGAATCAAAACCAACTAGTACTACATCTGATCCTCTTTCCTCTAAAGCTCTACCTACCCCTACAACAGTAGGCTCATTTGCTGCATAAATAGCCACTAAGTCTGGATGTGCAGTTAATAAGTCTTCAGCTATTGATAAAGCTCTTGATCGATCAGCATTTGAATATTGTGTTTCTAATAATTGAATATCTGGATACAACTCTTCAATAGCATCTCTAAATCCTTTTTCTCTTGCTATAGCAGTAGCTGCACCAGCTGTAAAGTTAACAACCCCTACTTTCCCTTGTCCACCAATAATTTCGCCTAGTGCTCCCCCAACAGCATAAGCTGCAGCTTCATTATTGGTAGTAGCATAACTAATATATCTATCCATCTCTACACCAGAATCTACTAAAGCAACTGGGATTCCTTGGTCTACTGCATTATTTAGCACAGGTGCTAATGATGTTGCGTCTGATGCAGCAATTACGATGCCATCTACTCTTTGATTAATTGCAGTCTCAACAATGTTTATTTGACCATTAATATCTGTTTCTCCACCAGGTGCTCCTGCAAAATACATATCTACCCCTAATTCTGCTGCTGCAGCCTCAGCTCCTGAGTTTACTACTTGGAAATAAGGAATATCTGTACCTTTAACAATAACTGCGATATTTATTTTTTCATTATCTTCACCTTCACTTACTGTATCATTTCCACCATTGTTGGTAGAACAGCCTGCTAATACCCCTATGGTTAATAGTAAAATTAGTAAAGCGCATATGGACTTCTTCATTTTTCATTTCCTCCCTATTATAATTTTTATTACTGATTTTTCTGATGTTAGTGCGCAAATAACACTCCCTTCCTTAGTTTGTTATTTTAATGCTGTGTACTAAAGTTTATTGATACTAACTCTCTTTTCTGCGTCTTACTGTATCAATATACACAGCAATTATAATAATTGCACCAATTGCTATCTGTTGCCAAAATGCATTAATGCTTAATAGATTAAGGCCATTTCTCATTGTTCCTATAATAAATGCACCTATAATTGTTTCTCGAATCTTACCTGCTCCTCCTAATGGGCTACACCCACCTATAATTGCAGCTGCAATTGCATCTAGTTCATATCCCAACCCTGCTGCTGATTGTGCAGATACTAAACGAGAGGTCATAATTACACCTGCTAAGCCTGCCATTAAGCCTGATATTACATAGACGCCTATCTTGGTCTTTTTAACATTAACGCCTGATAGTAATGCAGCCTCTTCATTGCTTCCTAGACAATAAATATATCTTCCAAAGGAAGTCCTTTTCAAGACATATCCTAATATTGCTGCTAATGTAAACATAATGATAACAGGTACAGGTACTATACCTATTCGTCCTCCTCCAACAAATGCAAATTGTTGTGGTAATCCAGATACAGGCATTGCTCCCGTTATAACATTTGCAGCTCCTCTAGCGATACTCATCATACCTAAAGTAACTATAAATGGTGCTATTTTAAAATTAGATATAATTACACCATTTATTAGACCACAAAGACCACCCATGCCTATACCCAACAGTATGCTTAACCATATAGGTAATCCAGCCAATAGTGCTTTACCAGTTACAACACCTGATACTGCAAGTATAGATCCAACAGATAAGTCAATACCTGATGTAATAATTACATAAGTCACACCCATAGCTAAAATTGCGATAATAGATGTCTGCAATGCTATCGTCAACAAGTTATTTACAGTAAAAAAATGTTTTGAAAATATGCTGAAGAGTACACCCATACTTATCAACCCTAGTAGTACTCCTAACTCATTTAAAAGATTAGTAATATTTAGTTTGCTTTTCATTTCTTTTATCCCTGTAATTGCACCTATAATCATTTGTACATCCCACCTTTTAGTTTATTAAAAGTAATCAAATTATTTGATAGCATATGATAGTATGCTCTTCTCCTTCAACTCTTCTCTTTCAAGCTCACCTGTAAATCTTCCCTCTCTCATTATTACAACTCTATCACTTATCCCAATGATTTCTGGAAGTTCAGAAGAAATCATTATTACACCAACTCCTTTTTTTGCTAAGGCAATCATTAATTCATATACCTCATACTTAGCTCCTACATCGATTCCTCTAGTTGGCTCATCAAAAATAATAATTTTAGAGTTTTTCATTAGCCATTTAGCTATTATAATTTTTTGCTGGTTACCACCACTTAGGTTTTTAGCCAATTGGAACATTCCTGGTGTTTTAATTTTTAATGCATCAATATATTTCTCTGCAGACATTTTAGCTTTTTGTCTATCAATTATTCCATTAGTGGCTATTTTGTCAAGACTAGGTAAATTTATATTGTACTCCACTGAAAGGTTTAATGCTAAACCATCTTTCTTTCTGTCCTCTGTCAAATATCCTAATCCATAATTTATAGCATCTATAGGCGACTTAATCTCTGCTCTTTCTCCTTGAATATATACTTCAAAATCGTCACACTTATCTTTTCCAAATAAGACTTTAGCAAATTCAGTTCTACCAGCCCCAACTAAACCATAGATGCCTAGTATTTCCCCTTTATATAGTTTGAAATCTTCAATGTTCAGCTTGTTCTTTGCAGTTAGCTTTTTTACATTTAATAGAATTTTACTTTTATTTATATTTTTCACCTCATACGGCGGAAATTTATCCTCTAAATCTCTCCCCACCATTGCAGTAATTATTTGATCTACTGTAGTATCCTTATAATTTACAGTTTTAATATATTTTCCATCTCTTAAAATCGTAACCCTATCTGCTATTTCTTCAAGTTCTTCTAACCTATGAGAAATATAAATAATCCCTACACCTTTTTGTTTCAATTCCTTTATAACCTTGAATAATTCAACAATTTCACTTTCAGTTAATGCAGCTGTAGGCTCATCCATTACTAATATTTCAGCATTCATAGATAATGCTTTTGCTATCTCTACCATTTGTTGTTCGGCAACACTTAAATTTTTAACTAATGTTTTAGGTTTTATATTTAAGTGCAATTTACTAAGAATTTCCTCGGTTTGTTTATTTAGTTTTCTATCATCAATAACAAAATTCAAAACGCTATTTTTAGGCTCACGTCGAATGAAAATGTTTTCGGCAACACTTAAATCAGGAAATAGATTAAACTCTTGGTAAATAATGCTTATACCTAATTTTTGTGAAAGTTCAGTATTAAGATCTTCTATCTCTTCACCTTTAATATAGATTTTTCCATTATCTTTTTTGTAAACTCCCGCCAACACCTTCATTAATGTTGATTTCCCCGCTCCATTTTCGCCAAGGAGTGCATGTAACTCACCTGCACGAACATCTATATTTACATTTGATAGAGCTTTTACACCTGGGAAAGATTTTTCAATTCCCTCCATTCTAAGTAATTCTTTCATTATAAACACCGCCTATTAATTAGTATAAAGTATTTAAAATAAGGTAATTATATCAATTGATTTTTTAGAGTTGAATCAATTCAATTTTGCAAAGTACAAACACTCTATTCTTGTATATATGTAACATTTAATTATATTCCCTCCCCTGTACAAAAGATATATAGCTTACACTCAAATTTAGTGATAGTAGAGACGTAGGATTTGAAACGTTTCAATTTATGAAAAAACAAAATAGTTGGATCGAAAATACTAATTTGTTAAATTCTAATATCTTTGGAAATATTCCGAACAAACCATAGCTTTGTTATTTTTGAAACGTTTCAACTTTTCGTAAAATTTAATATTGTATAACTAGAATATTCTCCCCTAGGGAATTTAAACAAAGCTTATGAATAACCAAGTTTAAATTTAATTTCAGATTAAACAATACTATTATTTTAACTAATTATAAATACTCTGTAAAAAAGCTAACGTTTTCATTAAGTAGTTTTATTATAATTTAAAATTCTATTAAAATCAAGTATATTTTGAATTTTTTAAATAGACTACCACTCCATTGAGTTTGCTAGCGACCTTCCGTAAGGTTATTAGTAATGTTAAGGATTCCTTATTAAGATTTTAGGGGTTAAGGAAATGACAGCAAGGCTTAGGAAAGAAAACTAAGTCAGCACTGGTAAGAGGTGCTGACTTAGTTGTAAATTATTATTTTATATAAAAATAAAGCAGAAGAATACAATTTAAAATAGAAGTTTCCACACAGTCTGACGTCCCATGGACCACTTATATTCTTATCCTTATCGACTTATGTGTTAGTTAAAAATGTAGTTATACCTGCAAGGGCAAATAATTAAGTGAAAAAGTCCTGAGGCTATCAATTACTTCTTCTAACTCTCAACTCCGCCGCAGCATAAATAAGTAAAGGTAATATAAACTGAAAGGGTATAGCATAGTATCTATAAATATTTATAGCCCAATCAAACATTTCCATTACATTCCCATACAATAAAGATGCTAAACTCATCATGACTAATGTTACAGGCACAATAACGGATTTATGATCACTTAGGCTAAAAAAACTGGCTATGCCTTTACTTGCAACAAGGACACATATACTTACCTTAATAAGACCAAAAAAAGATAGTGCCACAGCTATTGTTATCTCAGTTCTCTCAAGTAATTCTCCTATGCCAATCAGCTTTGTTGCCGTATAGGTAGGAAAATATGTGATTTGTACTAAATCCACCCCCATAGTTAGGAGGTTTCTTAAGTTTGTTCCTAGCCCCAGCAGTCCAGATATAAGTAAGCCTATAAAAAATACTTTGTATATTTTTTCTTTTTCCTTAAGGGTATTGAATACGCCAATAAACAGAACAGCCTCTAAAAATGGGAAGGATAATACTGTAAATACACTACCCATCACCGGTTCCATCCCTTCAAATAGTACAGGTTTTAGATGATCAATATTCATATTAGGAATAGAAAAAATCATATTATTTAAAAACAATATCAAGATAACTGGTAACATAAAAGAAGCCCATCGACCTATAGCTTCAATGCCGCTTTTACAAAATACAATGATAGTCACCCCTGCAGCAATAATTGTAACAGTTTGAGGTGTATTGATAAAAGTTACAATTTGAACAAATTCAGAAAAGTTTCTAAATATCAATGCCCCCAAGTGGATTGCATACCAAATATAAAATAGGGTTATCATTCTGCCAAGAACTGCTCCAAATAGTTGATTTGCTATTGAATATAAATCTTTATCGGGAAAAAGGTAAAGGATCCTACCATATATGAAGTACATTGGAAGCGCTGCTGCCATTGCAAGCAAAAGAACAATCCATACATCCTGTTTAGCTTCAGCGCCTGGTGTCAAAACCAATGCAGTCCCCAACAGAAAAAAAATCAGAATAGATATGGCTTGTTTGGTTGTAATCAACTGTTTTCCCATAGTTCATCCACCTTTTCTTTTCATACTATAAGCGAAAAACAAAAACTACCATTCTCTCTAAAGGGTCTGCTGGAGTGGGTAACTTTACATCAAGGATTAAAAGAACTTGAATCATATAAGAAACAACCACCATAATTGAGTAAATCCAAAATAGTTTCCACTGTTTTTTTAAATAGATTGGTGTTAAATCAAATAGTATTAATATACTATAAAATATAGTAACAATCGTTATTAAAGCCATTTCCCATTAGTCACCTACCTTAATAGTATTGGATAAAAGGTTTGTGTTTATTATATCTACCATTGTATCTACTTCTATTTCTAAATTAGCAAAAATGTTTTCCCAGTTTTCTTCTAATTTTCTCCAAAGCTGAGGATTTTGATTTTTGAGAATTTGGCCAAAACCAAAAATATCACATTGGTAATCCCTTTGAACTTTTTTGATTAAAATCTCTATGTCTTTTCTTAGAGACGCTTCAAACAGTTTTTTTACATCATTAATACTTTCCTCACTGATACTATCACTGATGTCCCATTCATGTATAACTGCTTTTATATTGGTTTTTATTTCCATAACTACCTTTTCATTTTCATATCTATGCTGTATTTTTGTTTTATTTTCTTTGATACTTAATGATATATCAGATGCTGAAGCCTCTGAAGGATAAGACTCCACTAATACACCTCCTTTTATTTCATTAGTTATAAATAGGTAAGTTTTTGCTTCTTCCCCATCTAAAAAACCTACCAAGCTATCCTTTTTAAACATTGCAAGGCCTGAGACTTCAGGAGTCTTTTCACCCTCTATTGTACTTAATCCTATGGTTGGTATAACAGTAGAGATCCCTGAAGCCATTACTTTATCTATCACTTCATAGACTTCATAATTAGGCGCTTTAGATAAATGTTGCTGTGCATTAAGCATTTCAACTATTTCAAAGGATAGAATTTTATTTGACGGAGTATCGTAGGGTAAAATATCACTTGCTTTGTTTTCTTTAGAAACTAAGACCTTCATTGTCAATCTAGGTTCTTGACTCCTTATAATAGGTTCCAGTACTTTAACGATTCCCCCTCTAGCAATTTCTTCACTTAGGATTAGCACATCCGCATGGCTCCAGTAATACCTATCTGTAGAAATCTTAATAGCATTTCTGACTGCATCAAATACAGTTGATCCCTCTACTTGTACTACTCTAGAATCTGGTTGTACGTCTCCCCCCTGACTTTGTTCTAGATCAACAGTTTCTATAGTTACTAAGTAGTTATTTCCGCTGCCAGTATCTATTGCTAGCCCCGCCACAATGATTAAATCCTCAATCTCTACATAATCCCAACATCCAGTAAGTAAAAATATAATAACAAAAACCATGGTGATAACCTTAGCCTTTTTATTTCTTATCAATTTTTCTTCCTCCGTCTCTTTGTCTCTGTAGGTTATTAACAAGCATAGATTTAGGTCTAAATTTCATATGCCACCAGGGTACCCTTATGGTGACATCCTGCAGCTCTTCATAATCTAATATGCTTGTGTAAGCCATATATTGTATTCCAAAGGAACGTATACTAAACAAATAAATTAAAACTAAGGAAATACCAAAGATAATGGCATAAAGACCTAAAACGGCAGCTATTAGTAAAAACGCTAGCCTTAAAATTATAATTGTTCCTTGAAGTTTAGGAATCATAAGCCCTGTAATTCCAGACATAGCAACAATAATTACCATTGGTGCACTTACAAATCTAGCTTCCACAGCAGCCTGTCCAAGCACTAATGCTCCTACAATGCTTAAGGCTTGACCAATATAATTTGGCATTCTTGTTCCCGTCTCTCTGAGAATTTCAAAAACAATTAATAACCCTAATATCTCCACTATTGAAGGGAATGGTATCCCTTGTCTAGCTGCTGAAATACTAAGTAACAAATTAGTTGGAATAAGCTCTTGATGATATGTAATTAGGGCTAAATAGGCGCCAGGTATACTCACGGTAATCATAAATGATACTATCCTTAATAATCTATTAAAAGAGGCAAAATAAAAATTTTCATAATAATCTTCGTTAGCCTGGAAAAATTCAATAAAGATATGAGGCAAGGTTAAAGCTATGGGTGTTCCATCTAATACTAGGGCAATCCGGCCCTCCAACAGCTTACCTGCTACCACATCTGGTCTTTCTGTATTACCAATTGTGTTAAAGATGGAATAGGGCGAATCCTTTATTAGCTCTTCTATATATCCTGTATCCAAGACCCCATCTATTTCTATAGCATCTAATCGTTTGTTTAACTCCTCTACTATTTTTTCGTTGGCGATTCCTTCTATAAAACAAATAAAAGCCTTTGTCTTCGTTTGCATTCCAAATGTTCTAGATTGAAATTTGAGATTAGGGTTTTTTATCTTTTTCCTGATTAACATTTGGTTGGTCATTAATGATTCTGTAAAGCCTTCTCTTGGCCCCCTTATAACCTTCTCAGCTTCCGGCTCTTCTATGCTCCTGGTCTCTCCCCCTTGTGTATCTATTATTAATGCCTCGCTACAATTTTCAATCAATAGAACAGTTTCTCCGCTTAAAATAGCCTCCACAAGTTCTTCAATATTCCACGTCTCCTTTACAGTATGTACAATGATTGAGTAATTCTTCAATTCATCAATTATTGTTTCTGAAGTTTGGATTATGGAATTTCTAGTTATTGGCCATATAATTCCTTGATTAATGATTTCATCATCTACCATTCCTGCTATGAATACGATACAGCATTTCACTTGAGGATTTTGTTGGTTTGAAAAATGACGGAAGATTATCGATTCATCATTATGAAATATTTCTTTGAATATTTTTACATTATGGTCTATAGAGTTAGAGAATTTGTATTCCTTTGAGTTAATAACATGAGGATCTCTAAACTTTATCTTTTTACTATTTGAGGGTCTAATTCTAGACATAAAATCATCCTTGTCTAATAATAGATAATTGGTTTCTTCTTATTATTAGTCAAAAGTTATAGTATAATCCTTATTTCTTTTCGAAAGAAAAGTGTACTGTTCCTAAAATGATTAGGTAACAGTACACTTTTTACATTATATATGAAAGCAATCAAATCTTTATCCACAAGATGATTAAAGATTCAACCATATCTTTTTTAACCCTGCTTCCATTGATCTTTATTGTTAATCGCCGCCTGGGCTGCTGCTATGAAAATAGGCCACTCACCACTTCTTACTATTATGAGGAACTTACGCTAATTAGACTAACCATGAAAATACCGAATAATTTCCTTCATATATAATTTTAGATCTTTAAGATCCTCTGTAATAATTTTATAAACCATTCCCCGATCTATCTTCACATAGTCATGAACCAATATATTTCTAAAAGAAGCCATGTTCCCAATATTTTCTTTTAGTTTTAAAGATATAATTTCATTTTCATATAATATTTCAAACACATCTCTATTAGTTTCTGGTTTTCTGTATCTCATATCAGAAATGATATGGTTCCCAATATCTATGGCACATTCTATAGATAAATGCAAAAACCTTTCGCTAGATCCATATATAAAAGGATCTTTTACATACTCAACTTCTGTATATTTTTTTATATTATCTAAAAAATGAATATATTCCTTTAGCTTATTTAATCTGGTCATTAATATATCTTGGTTTACCACTAATATCACCAGCTTTCTGAGTTAAATCTCTTTTTTTATTGCTTCTATCATAGCTTTATTATAAGCTTCTGCATAATATTGGAAGTCAAAGTATTCTCGTAAAACTAAAGATTCAAATTCTGCTCTTCTTTTACTTTCTTTTAAAAGAATCCCTTTCCTTACTACTTCATATTTAAGCAGTGGTGTAGCACTATTAAGGGATATAACATCTAGTTTCCTTTGAAAATACTTCATTCCCATATCAACTATATTTCCTTTAATTATGACTTCCTTCTTAGATTCATATTTTTCTTGAAACATAATCGCAATATCAATATCACTTTCTTTATTATATTTTTCTGTAGCAAATGATCCAAATAAATAAACAAACTCTATAGGATATTGCTTGTTAATTTGATCTAGAAATTCACCTAGTTTTTCTAGCAGACCCTCTTTTCCCATAGTGCCACCCTTTCTTTCATGCATCAGAATTAGCAAAAATCAACTTCTAGGTATTTTGCTACCTATAACCCTAATTTTATTCAAGATACTTCGCCATTAGTGTCTCTACTTCCTTTATTTCAACTTAAATATTGCTGATATTTTCCTTTACTGAATTCATATCCACTGGCTCTTCTTCTTCAAAAGTGTCTACATATCTTGAGATATTTAAATTTTTCTCTTCAATCTCTGATAGAACCTTATTTATCTCTTATCCAATTTCAATTCCTCTGCTTGATATTCAGGAACACACCTTGTATGTATCATCATTTTATCACTATATATACAAACATACAAACTTTAACAATTGTATCTTCTTGAAAAGAACATACCACAGGGACGTTTTGCTTACCTCTAGTGTCAAAGAGGTAGTGATCATCAAAGGTCCTCTTGGCCTACCAAAAAGGGTATCGTCTTCTAAATAATAAATGACAATACCCTTACTTTATTTTATATTTAAACTATCAAACCATTTGTATATAAAGTTTTTGAGCTTTAGCCATGTAGTTTTAAGCTCTATTTCAATTGGTCCTTGTTGTTAATCGCCGCCTGGGCTGCTGCTAACAAAATAGACCAATCACCATTTTTTGCTATTATGGAACACTTTTAATCAAGTTCATATTATAGAATTAATCAAAAATTTAAACCTTTTTTCACTTGAAGACACACCATCAAAAGATATTACTGATAATATCCTTTAAAGCTTTAACCAAGTCACATAACAGCTCTATATTCACATTGTTCATTGTATCCTTTGGCGTATGTGTAATGTTCATAACAACATCTCTCACATTTGATGATGTCACGGCTATACAGGGAACACCCTTCTGGAGAAACATAGAATGATCCCCTTCGTACCATTTTTCTCCCTTGACAAGGGTTTTATATTTATCAAGACTTATCATTGCCTCTTTTTTCTGATCATCTCGTAGATTATAAAATGAAACTGCTGTTTTTGAATCCTTATGTCCTGCTCCATCAATATTGATCACCATTTTAATATCTTGGAAATCTCCATTATTTTGCTTTAAATATAGCATTTGTCCTGGTACTGAATAATAATCTTCACCATTAAAGGCTACAAATTCAATGTCATTAGATGCCTTATAATCTCTTAGCTGTTCAGCCAGCGCCATTAATACAGCTACCCCCGTTGCGTTATCTAATGCCCCTGGAGTATTTTTCTTAGTATCGATATGTGCACATAGTACTACTCGCCCTTTCCCCTCACCCTTTTTCCTTGCAACTACATTATAACCTTTAGCAGGATTTCTTTTTGATTCAATAGTCAATTCAACTTTTAGTCCATTTAACTTTATAAGCTTCTCTCCATCTATGTCTTTCATATAAACAGATGGTATATCAAAATCTCCATCTTCAAATATAGGAAAAGGATGCAAACAAACTGATACACTCTTTACACAACCAGTAACACAAATAATTGCCTTAGGGTTTTTCTCTTCTAATAAAGATATCATCTGTTTGTGCTCCTCTGGATTGTAAAAAATAAAGTTCTTAGGCATAATCTGTTCTTGCGTTAATTCTTTATGAATTAGCAATATTTTCTCATGAGCATCCACTGTTCTTAGTTCCTCTAGGGTAGATACAACCACTAATTCTGCATTAATATCACAGGGTAATGAAAATGGACTTGCAAATGCCTCATACTGCTCCTCTCCAGTTCTTAGGTATACTTTACCACATTCCCAGTCGATACAATCAAAACCATCCTTCTTCAAATCGTAGCCAAGGGATTTCATAATGATATAAAAGTAATCTACAGCCTGATTATTTCCACTACTTCCTACACTTCGCTCATCTATTTCCAAGGTTAGCTTTTTTAAATATGAATCAATTAATTCTTTACCCGTAACACTTGATTCCAATGACTACACCTCCAAGACTTACACAAAATTCACTGGGTTAATATTTGTTTTACTTAGGGAATTCTAGGTTCCTTTGACTCAATCATCATTTCAAGTTGTACAATTACTTCCTCAGCGTTCTCTATAGTTTCTATTAATGTTGTTATCCACCGATCAGTAGCACTAATTATGTCTTCTTCTAAAGATGGAGTATCAATTATTTCTTTAACATCACTGACCTTTCCCTCATCAATATATTTAAACATACGAAGTATAGACATCATACTATAATTAGCATTTCTTAGAGTACGGATGACTTTTAGACGTCTAATTTCATATGCACCATACATTCTATAGTTATTATTTGGACTCCTAGGAACCTTAATTAGTCCATTTCTTTCCCAATCTCTTAGAACATCTATGGAGATATTTAGTAGGTTAGCAACATCTTTTCTCTTCATATAAGTTTCTTCCCCTACTGTTACTTCATCTTTTAGCCATTTGTATATTATTTCTAATGCTTCTTCAGCTTTAGTCAGTTCCTTTTGTATATGAATCCTATAGTCATAGGCCATATTTAAAGCCTTTTGTAGGTCTCCCTGTGCTCCAGTCTTTACAATGTCCGTAGCTAGATTCCGTATGTTACCCTCTATAAAGTTACACCTTAGGGCTATTCTGGCAAGTCTCATCTGCTCTAAATGGTCTTCTGTATAGAGGCGGTACCCTTTACAGTTTCTAGGAACAGGTTGTAGCAACTTCCATTTTTCATATAACCTTACTGTATTGGGATGAACGCAAACCAGTTCGGCAATCTCTGACGTCTTATAATACTTCATGATAAAACCTCCTTACAGAATCTCATTTGTAAACAGATACTTCATAGTAATCTCATGTAATTTTTTTTAAAAATAAGGTTGTAATTTCATTAGCCATGTCGTCAACAGTAGTTTTATCTTCTCTATAGAATATTTTTATTCCATTTTCCCTGCACTCTGTTTCTATTTGCCGATTCATTAAGATATTGGTGTCTAAAAACTTACTCCACTTTTCCTGGGGTGATGGTAGCTGTAAAATCATTTCTTTCATTGGCTGCCTCTCTTTACAATCCTCCCATATTCTAATGCAAAGGTCATCTTCAACCTTGATACAGCATATTTGATGTGTATCTAGCACTCTGGCAAGCATTGCTGGGTTTGTTATGCCTCCATCTACTAATATAGCTTGGTCCTTATCTATTTTCTGTATATCTTCACAAAATAAGTTCAATTGTTCAGCAGTTGCAGCAATATTAAATTGATTATTTTCTTCCCATGAAGAAAAAGAAAGGGCCCAGTCCAATGGATTTTCAGCAAAAAACCATGCCCAATTGGCTGGATGTAATTCCTTGGAATACCGTTTAATATACTTGCCAAAGATATATTCATCCATGTTGTAGTATAATAATCCAGATGTTTGAGCAATTGCTTTGCTAACTGTACTTTTTCCTGAACAGGAACCCCCAACAATCCAAAATATATTTTTTCGATTTTTTAGTACCTTGCGGGCTTCATTCAATAAATTTTCATTAAGATGATATCTCACAAATAGACCCTCCTCTTATATATTTACCAACTATCTTATTATACCTTTATATGAAACCCCGGTGACTTACTGGAGGGTGAAAAAAACGTAGTCATTTGTATATAATAAATTCCAATCTGAATACATTTCTATGTAAGATATTAATAAAATAGGGTATTAAGCTTAAAATCATTAATGAAATCAAGCTCAATACCCTACAGTTTTTATATTATAGTCCATTTTAGGCTTTTAGACTATTTGTTTTATTGTTTTTATTAATATTTGTTAATCCCAACACTTTTGTTATCATATACCGACTCTATAGAGAGTAATCATTTTTGCGTATACGTCTAAGTTCGTGTGTATACGTCTCCAATTAAATAGGAAGACGTTGCCGATTAGTTTGAATGACGTATTGACGCCTGAGCAACTGCTAACAAAATAGACCAATCACCATTCTTTACTATTATGGAACACTTTTTGTACCCATAAATTTTCTACATATTTTCTACAAGCTGAATTCTTAATCCATTAGGGTCCACTATATAGAAAAACTTTATATGTGGGTTTGGTTGAAAGGGACCACTCTCAACAGCTATACCTTTTCCCTTTACAAAATTCATCATCTCATCAACTGATTTTACTTCAAATCCCCATGAAATATCTGTACCTACATTTACATCATTACTGTTCTCGTCACATATAAGTTCTATCTTTGTATCTCCATCTCCTAAGAAGGCAATCTCCATACTAGGTCCAGCTTTAAATCTTTTATCCAGTGTAAGCCCAACTATTTCTTCATAAAACTTTAATGATTCATCCATACTTTTAACTCTTAATGTACTCCAACAAAATTTCATAATAATCCTCCTAAAATTTTTTTCACTTTTAAAAAACACGTTGTCATAACAACTATATTAATAAAAAAAGTTACTTAAGATTATAATACATTTTACTTAATAGATTCTTTACATCTAGAATTTTATCTTTTTCTATTCCAATTGTTGCTTCCTCCAACAATTGTGTAACTATAGGAATTAATTAATCCTTTGATTTGTAATTTTTCAAGAATACGATTGGTATTTGGCTTATCTTTAAATATGGCATCTGCCAACTCCTTAGGAGTAATACCTTCTTTTTTAAGTTTTGTATTTAATCTATTTAGCATAAATCCTATATCTCTTAATCTTTTAACATTGTAGAGTTTCCCTATTCTTCAGCGTTTTTCTGCTCTCTTTTCTTTGAGATGTAATAAATTAATAAACAAGCACCCTCTGTTAGTAGGAACATATATAAGGCACTATAGACAAATACAGTAATAGATAAACCTGAAAACTTACCATTTAAGTATAGGTTTGTGTTTCTAAATGCTGTAAATAGTCCAAAAATTACCGATGCTGTTCCACATGCAAGTGTAATAAATGTAATTGGCTTCATTCCCTTAATGGGAGAGTAATTAGATAATCCCTTGAGAGTTGACTTGGTGGATAAATAAACGGCTCCTACCATAAATAATATAAAGACATTAAATTCTTTAATGACTCCTAAATTAATAGATAATGATTCTGCTATGATGTAAATGAAGGCTAAAATCATTATTATATTAAATGCCTCAGCCTTAATCTTATTTGTATCATGATCGATCCTTTCATCCTTTACTATCTTTGATGATATCCACTTTTTTATTGATTTCACTTAATACAGCCTCCTTATTCCACTCAATTATTTTTGCCAAAACAAATCATCCAAGGTTTTATCTAAAGCCTTAGCTATTTCAATACATAGCTTTAATGTGGGGTTATACTTTCCAGCCTCAATCAAGCTAATAGTCTGCCTAGTCACACCCACTATTTTGGCTAGATCTTCCTGTGTCAGATCCTTTTCTACTCGAGCTATTTTAATTTTACTGACTGCCACATCCTCACTCCTTATATTGCATATTTCAATATATTGTATTCATATTGTAATATATATATTGCATTAAGTCAAGTATATTTGTTATTGTACTAAGTAATATAAATTTAAAAAAGAACCAGTATCAGTGATTTAATTAATATCACTTAACTGGCTCTAAAGGTCTAATTATTCATTTTTAAATAATCTAACTTTATTTTCCTTATGCTGCTTTATATCACTTTGTTTTTGCATGCTGTTTTAAGCTCTATTTCGATTGGCCTTTATTGTTAATCGCCGCCTGGGCTGCTGCTAACCTTGCAACCGGTACTCTATAGGGTGAGCAAGATACATAGTCTAATCCTAATATATGACAGAACTCTATGGAGTTAGGATCTCCCCCATGCTCGCCACATATGCCTAGCTTGATATCTGGTCTCGCTTCTTTTCCAAGCTTCACTGCGATTTCCATTAGTTTTCCTACGCCTTTTCTATCAATTCTTTGGAAGGGGTCCTTTTCTAGTATATTTTTCTCTTTGTACTCTTTGATGAATTTACCTGCATCATCCCTAGAGTAACCAAAGGTCATTTGGGTTAAATCATTGGTGCCAAAGGAAAAGAACTCTGCTTCAGTGGCAATATCATCGGCTGTTATGGCTGCTCTAGGTACTTCTATCATGGTGCCTATTAAATAATTAAGGTCAACCCCTTGCTCTTCTATTACCTCTCTTGCCTTCCTTAACACAATGTCTTTATTGTATTGTAATTCCTTTAATTCTCCCACTAGAGGTATCATTATCTCTGGGATAACATCAATACCATCTTCTTCTTTTACAATAATGGCGGCTTCAATAATTGCCTGCACCTGCATTTCATAGATTTCTGGGTAAGTTACTGCTAATCTGCAGCCTCTATGCCCCAGCATCGGATTCATTTCCTTTAAGTCCTCGACAACCTCCAGCAATTGTCTATAGGGGACTTGCATTTTTTCTGCTAAATGTTTTATATCCTCTTCTTCATGAGGTAAAAATTCATGTAATGGTGGGTCAAGCAGCCTAATGGTTACTGGTCTATCCCCCATTGCTCTAAATATCTCAACAAAGTCCTCTCTCTGCATTGGTAATAATTGAGCTAAAGCATTTCTTCTCTCTTCTTCTCTTCGAGATAGAATCATTTTTCGCATTACAAAAATTCTTGACTCTTCAAAAAACATATGCTCTGTCCTGCATAAACCGATTCCCTCAGCTCCAAATTCTATCGCCTGTTTGGTATCTCTAGGTGTATCTGCATTGGTTCTTATTTTTAAGCGTCTTAAAGCATCTGCCCATTTCATTAGCTCAAGGAAATTCTCTGTCAACTGTGATTCTTCAGTAGCTATCTTTCCTTCATAAACTACCCCTTGATTTCCGTCTAAGGAGATATATTCTCCTTCTTTATATAGCTTTCCACCTACTTTAAAAGTCTTATCCTGTTCATCTATTCTTACATCGCCAGCTCCTGCAATACAGCATTTCCCCATCCCTCTTGCTACTACCGCTGCATGAGAGGTCATGCCGCCTCTTGCAGTTAATATACCCTCCGAGGCTACCATGCCCTCTATATCCTCTGGAGAGGTTTCCGTACGTACCAGAATAGCCTTTTCTCCTCTATTATTGGCATTCACCACATCCTCTGGTGTAAAATAGATCTTGCCGGTGGCTGCTCCTGAGGAAGCTGGTAATCCTTTAGTAATCACAACTGCTTGTGCCAACTCTTTTTCTTTAAAGGTAGGGTGTAGCAGTTGTTCTACCTGTAGAGGATCTACTCGCATAATTGCTTCTTCTTTAGATAGTTTTCCTTCTTTATACATATCTACTGCAATATTTACTGCTGCTAAGGCAGTCCTCTTACCATTTCGTGTCTGTAGTATATATAACTCTTGGTTTTCGATAGTAAATTCTATGTCCTGCATATCCTTGTAGTGGGCCTCTAGCAGCTCTGCTACCTCTTTAAACTTATCGTAGGCATTCGGCATCTTTGCCTTTAACTCTATGATAGGTCTAGGGGTTCTAATTCCCGCAACTACGTCTTCTCCTTGAGCATTCATTAAAAATTCTCCAAACAGCTTATTTTCTCCAGTAGAAGGATCTCTAGTAAAAGCTACTCCTGTTCCGGATGTATCTCCCATATTACCAAATACCATCGATTGAATATTGACAGCTGTTCCTAGGACATCAGGAATATCGTTTAATCTTCGATATACCTTTGCTCGTGGGTTGTTCCATGATTTAAATACTGCCTCTACTGACATAAATAACTGTTCTTTTGCATCTTGAGGGAAATCTAAACCCGTCTCCTTCTTTACTACCTTTTTATACTTTTCAATAATATCCTGCAAATCTTCTGCCGTTAGCTTAGTATCTTCTTCAATCCCTTTTTCCGCTTTTTTCTTCTCTAGAATGCTATCAAATTTATATTTTGGAATTTCTAACACTACATCTCCAAACATTTGAATAAATCTCCTATAGCTGTCGTAGGCAAAACGGGGGTTATTTGTAGCAGAAACTAAGCCCTCAACAGAGATATCATTCAATCCAAGGTTTAGTATAGTATCCATCATTCCAGGCATAGAAACAGCACTACCAGAACGTACAGAAACTAACAAAGGATTTTGAGATGTTCCTAGCTTTTTTCCCATCTTTTCTTCTAAATTCCTCAAATGTGCTAGTATTTCACCCTTTAGCTCCTCCCACAGCCTTCCGCCTTCTTCATAGTACTGATTACAGGCTTCCGTTGTTACAGTAAAACCACTGGGCACAGGTAGTCCTATGCTGGTCATTTCTCCAAGGTTTGCTCCTTTTCCACCTAATAGTGATTTCATCTCAGTTGTTCCCTCATGAAAGCCATATACGTACTTTTTCACTATTTCCACCTCCATAGAAATTGTTATGTATACTATCCCTTAGCTTACCCTTTTACTTCCCGTTAATTACTTTATAGCCTATCTCTCTAAATATTTCTAAGATAATGCTGGCACTTTCTTCTACAGCCTTTGTAGATACATCTATTACAGGACATCCTAGTTTCTTCATAATTGCATCGGCATACTCCAATTCTTCTAAAATCCTTTCAATACTAGCATAATTTGCTTCACTCTTTAAACCAAGTGCTTTTAGCCTTTCTTGCCTTATCTCAATAAGCTTCATTGGATTTGTTGTTAGTCCAATAATTTTTTTGGAAGGAACATCGAATAATTCCTGGGGTAAAGCAACCTCTGGTACCAATGGCACATTGGCAACCTTGATATTTTTATGGGCCAAATACATACTCAAGGGAGTCTTAGAAGTTCTAGATATCCCTATTAGTACAATATCTGCTTTTTTCAGACCTCTTGGGTCTTTGCCATCATCATATTTTACCGCAAATTCAATGGCTTCCACCTTTTTAAAGTATTTTTCATCTAGCTTTCTTATTAAACCTGGCTCCCTCTTAGGGGTAGAGTGTAGTATATTGCTAAAACCTTCAATTATTGGTGACATAATATCAATACAAGGTATGTTATATTTTTTTGTTTCCTCCTCAAGAAAGATTTTTAACTCTGGTACCACCATAGTAAATATTATGATTGATCTCTGTTGTTTAGCTTCTTGAATCATTTCTGTAATTTGCTGTTTTTCATTAATAAATGGATATCTTCTAATTTCATAGTTTTCAAATATAAATTGACTAACAGCAGCCTTTGCCACCTGCTCTGCCGTTTCTCCAATAGAATCCGATACTAAATATATCAACAAACTTTCCTTATCCATATAATTCCTCCTACTCTTTACATAATTCTACAAATAATCTGGTAATGTTGCTTTTAGATATCTTTCCTATTACCTTTAGCTTTGCTTTATGATCAATCATTACCTTTTCAACTACTGGTAAGCTATCTACCTCATGGCTTGTAATTTTCTCCGCTGCCTCCAAAATACTTTCCTCTGGATAAACGGTAGCAATATTTGGCATCCTCGTCATAATCATAGCCACTGGCACTTTGTTTATGTCAACGCCGCCAATGGCATTTTTCAAGAAATCTTTTCGCGATACCACTCCGGCCAGCCCTTCCTTGGCTACTACATAAATACTTCCTGTGTCCTCCAAAAACATTGTAACTATAGCATTATATACAGACATATCCTCTGTAACCACTGTAGGTAATGACATAATATCTCTAACCTTGGTATTCTTTACAGATTGTGCTAGTAAGTTTGCATGAGGCTTTCCTGTATAAAAATATCCTACCTTCGGTCTTGCATCCAGTACACCTGACATTGTAAGTATTGCTAAATCTGGTCTTAATGTAGCTCTTGTAAGCTTTAACATTGCCGCTATTTCTTGGCTTGTAATTGGTTGGTTTTCTTGTACTATTTCTACTATTTTATTTTGCCTACCTGTAAACTCTATATGTATCACCTCTTTATGTGCTACTCTATTTTTATATGTGTTATACTTTATAAACAATTTATCATATTCTACTTAGTTTTGCTATACTATTTTGCAATTATTCTTAAAAATTTACACTATTGAATAGTCTTTATTAAATTCAATGTGCTAGAAAACCCAGCTGCCACAGTGTATAAAGTCATACCTTGAGGTGCTGGGTTGGGGTTTTTCAATCATCTAGCTGGATATCTTAAACTCTGAGTGAAAAATAATGGTGTACTAGAACTTCAATCGTTTCTCTAAATATTCTTCTAATTTATCTATAGCGATTCTTTCCTGTTGCATACTATCTCTTTCCCTTACGGTTACACATTGATCCTCTAATGAGTCATAGTCAAAAGTAATGCAGTAAGGGGTTCCTATTTCATCATGTCGTCGATATCTTTTTCCAATACTTCCTGCCTCATCATAATCAACCATGTATTTATCTGATAACTTTTCATACAGTTTTAAAGTGTCTTCCTTAAGTTTTTTGGTTAGTGGAAATATTGCTGCCTTATAAGGTGATAGTGCAGGGTGTAGCTTTAATACTACTCTGGTATCCTTTTCGTCAATTACTTCTTCTTCATAGGCATCCACTAAAAAGGCTAGGGTTACTCTATCTGCGCCTAAGGAAGGCTCTATACAGTAAGGCACATATTTTTCATTTGTTATAGGGTCCTGATAGGTAAAGTCTACTCCAGAATGCTCACTATGCTGTTTTAAATCATAATCAGTTCTATCGGCTATCCCCCACAGCTCTCCCCATCCAAATGGGAACCTAAATTCGATATCTACAGTAGCATTACTATAATGAGAAAGCTCATCTTCAGTATGCTCTCTTAGTCTTATATTGTCTTCCTTCATATTTAGATTTATAAGCCAATTTTTACAGAAGTCTAACCAATAATCGAACCATTCCAAATCCTCTCCTGGTTTACAGAAAAATTCTAATTCCATTTGCTCAAATTCTCTAGTTCTGAAGGTAAAGTTACCTGGGGTGATTTCGTTTCTAAAGGATTTTCCTATTTGTCCTATACCAAAGGGAACCTTTTTTCTAGAGGTTCTTAAAGCATTTTTAAAATTAACAAAAATACCTTGAGCAGTTTCTGGTCTTAGATATATTTGTGTACTAGTATCCTCCGTTACCCCTTGAAAGGTTTTAAACATTAGATTAAACTGACGAATATCTGTATACTCATTGGCACCACAGTCTGGACAGTCTATGGCATTTTCTTCAATGAAGGCTTTCATTTTTTCATTACTCCAACCGTCTACACTGATATCGTCAATGTCCTCCCCTTGCTTTTTCAAATAGTCTTCTACGAGCTTATCGGCTCTAAATCTTGCCTTACACTTCTTACAATCCATTAATGGGTCGTTAAAGCCTCCAACATGTCCTGAAGCTACCCATGTTTTAGGATTCATCAGTATGGCTGAATCCAATCCAACATTATAAGGACTTTGTTGAATAAATTTTTTCCACCATGCTTTTTTTACATTGTTCTTCAGTTCAACTCCAAGAGGACCATAATCCCATGTATTGGCCAATCCTCCATATATTTCTGAACCAGGAAATATAAAACCTCTAGCCTTTGCCAATGCTACAATCTTTTCCATTGTTTTTTCCTTTGTCATAGTATCTCCTCCTATTAAAATTTTCTAAAAAAATAAAAGCCCTCCATCCCTAATAACCTTAGGGACGAAAGACTCTTCTTCCGCGGTTCCACCCTAGTTGATACATAAATGTATCCACTTTGAGATTCTTAGCTCAAAAGTGCCCTTCATTGATAATCTACACTGGACTTCCACCTTCTCCAGCTCGCTTGAGTATTTTTATCAATTACTCTTCTTTTTCATAGCTAATGATAGTATTTAATTTACTATAAAATGTATCAAATATTGATAATATTGTCAATAGCGATTTTATTAAAAGTCTGAACCACTTTCATCAAGATCATCTAAAATATCATCTGTCTCTTGATCAGTAGGATTTCCTTTCATTTTGCTCCTAAACTCGTCTACCTTTTCTTCTGCTATTTCATTTAGGTCATAAATCTTTCCATCATTTTGAACAATTTCAATTTTTGTCTTTGTTACCAATGCAGCAGAGATGCCAAGTATAGAAACTAGCGGAGCCAATACAACCCCAATAGCTCCTGCGGTAACTGGAATATTTAGTATTACGTCGTTGTCTTTTTTTAAAATGACTCTAGTAACGTTTCCTTTTTCTATGACTTTTTTCAACTTTTCAATCATTTCATTGCCAGCCATGCTCATATTTTTTGTCCATTTGCTATCGGATTCCTCTTCTAATGCAATCAACGCCTCTACAACATTTCCGTCTGCGCTTTCTAAGGCATCCTTCGCCTTTTTATAAGATACTCCAGTTCTTTCTCTAATAATGTCAATTTTTTCAAGATTAATATCCATTTCTTATCCTCTCCTTTTTTTACAATTTATCTGCTAATTCAATACTTTTGAAGTCATATTTATTAATATGTACTAAAATATAATGCTTTAATATTCTTTTTAGATTTTCATTTAAGGAATCACTTATTTTTAGTTTTTGAATCTCTACTATATCTCTAGATTGTAGATACTTTGCTAATCGGAGAGTAATATCAGATATTTTCATTGCATAGGGGTCCTGATTAAAACATAGGTTGCATAATACCCCACCCTCCTGTGAACTAAAACGCCAATTGCTTGATTCTTTCTTGCCACAACTAACACATTGATATAATTCTGGCCTAAATCCACAGTAGTTTAAATAATTCATTTCAAAGCTTCGTATAATGGTATTCATCTCTATATCTGATTGGGTCAATAGATGCAAGGTTTTCCCAAGAAGATTAAACAGGCGATTGTTGGTCTGTCCTTCATTAACGGTAGCCTCCACAAGCTCTACTAAATATGCTGCATAGGATAACTTCTTTACATCTTCCCTCAGCTTATAAAATATTTCCTTTGGTTCACATTGGCTGACAGTATAAAGACTCTTTCCTTTATAAAGAAGAAAGTCGCTATAGCAAAACGGCTGAACGCCAGCGATAAGGCTACTCTTGGGTCGTTTTGCGCCTTTGGCTATAGCATTTATTTTCCCAAGTTTTCTAGTAAATATAATTAAAAGACTGTCAGATTCCCCATATTTTTTGCTTTTCAATACAAAACCCTCAGTTTTCACAAGCATTATCCAAATCTCCTATTATTTAAACCCTTCATTATATTGAGTTGATTTTTACTTCCTCCAATAAATCCACTTCTGTTGATCCTATTTTATAGTCTTTATTGATTTTTTGTGAATCATTATATTTTTTGTGATATAAGTACGCCTCAATATTTCCAGTGTTTTTAAATATATCCCACATTTTTTTATTTAGCATAATGTAGTCCCCTTTCACTATATATTTTAGGTGCTATAAAAATAGCTTTCCTATCTTATTTTTAGTAATCAGGAGACTTCTATACATTGTAAATAATGTAATTGTTCTTTACTCATACCCCAAAGTTTTCAAAGTATTTTGATTATTTCTCCAATCCTCTTTGATTTTTACCCATAGTTCTAAATAAACCTTGGACCCTAAAAGTTTTTCGATGTCTTCTCTAGCACTCTTTCCTACACCTTTTAGTTTTCTTCCTTGTTTTCCAATAATAATACCTTTATGTGATTTTTTTTCACAATAAATCGTAGCGTGTATATCTACAATATCTTTTCCTTCTCTCTTTTTCATCATAGCAGTTTCCACAGCTACTCCATGGGGAACCTCTTCATGGGTGTAGTGCAGTATTTTTTCTCTAATAATCTCTGCTACGATTACTCGTTCTGGTTGATCTGTAATCATATCACCTGGGAAATACTGTGGTCCCTCTGGAAGAAAATCTATTATTTTGTCTATCAGTACCTGCAGATGAGCTCCCTCCAAGGCAGATATGCCAACGATATCACTGAAAATATCCATAGTTTTATACTTCTCGTAGATCTGATTGAACTGTTCTTGAGTAATTTTATCAATTTTATTGATTGCTAAAATTACTGGAGTTTTTATCATTTTAAGTTCTTCAATAATATGAGCATCTCCAGCTCCAATACTGAGACTGTCATCTACTACAAATAAAATCACATCCACTTCTCCTAGGGTTTCCCTAGCAGCTCTTAACATATAGTCCCCTAGTTTGTGCTTTGGTTTAGTGATACCAGGGGTATCAATGAAAATAATCTGAAAATCATTTTCTGTATATATACTTTGTATTTTATTTCTAGTGGTTTGAGGTTTGTCTGACATAATGGCTATTTTTTCCCCAATCACTCTATTCATTAATGTTGATTTCCCTACATTTGGTCTGCCTACAATGGTGACAAAGCCTGATTTGAATACCATTTTAACAACATCCTTTCGGTTTATCTAAATCTTCAGGTGTAAAGGAGTTAGGTAATAAATCATCTATGGTAAATAGTTTATACTCTTCTTCTGTTTTTGCAATGATTAACTTAATATCCTTACCATATTCTACAATTACCTGTCTACATATACCACAGGGAAAGGTATATTCATCAGTAGCCCCTACTACAGCAATTGCTTCTATATCCTTATCACCTTCTGATACTGCTTTAAAGATAGCCGTTCTTTCAGCACAGTTGGTTCCCCCATAGGAAGCACACTCAATATTGCATCCTGTATAAATTTTTCCTGATTTCGTAAGGAGTGCAGCACCCACTGGAAAGTTTGAATAAGGTACATATGCTTTTTTTTGTGCTTCTCTAGCCTTTGCGATTAACTGACTATAGCTCATTATGGTTCCTCCCTTTTAATCATCAGCTATACTATTGCAGCTCTATTTCTCTATTATTAGGGAATATAGAAATCCAAGTTTTCCCCTTATTTAGCTTCAACTTATTCCCATTAGCATCTCGATATTGAGTAGGTGCATTATGGGCACTTTTACTCCAGGTTATAGGAATGGCTTTCCCATTAGTAATATATACCCCATTGCCGCTGCCAATTAACTCTATATCTCTTCGTCCCTCCGTATCTCCTGGGATTACTCTTATATTAGCATATTGAATAATAAGATTCTTCACCTCTAGCTGTTGATTATTATTTTCATCAATATGGGCATCATTTAACTGGTATCTTTTATAGCTTTGTGTATCATTGTCGTATTGATAGGTTGATATATAATCCTTTGAAAATGGAACAACAACAGTTTCTGCTTTTTCTCCTGTCGGTATCCATTCTTCCTCAGCAAAGTTAAGCTTAGATGGTAGATCTCCTCTCGGCTCACTTCTATAACCCACAGTTTCCCATGCCTTCATTATTCCTTCTGCACTTGTATAGAGGCTATGTTCATACATTCCTCTTTTTCTAGATCTTACTGGGTCCCTCCAAGCCATGATACTCTCTAAATAGGATAAACTATTTAAGTTGGCTGGCGTTAGGTTTTTTATTGCCTCAAAGGCCTGTGGACTGCCTCCATGATGAACAAAGATAGCATCATGATCAAAAGCAAAATTCAAATAATAATGTCTGGTGCTTCTAATAGGTCCTATTTTTTCAGCATCAAAATCTTGAAATACTGCGACTAATCTTGTAATATTGCCTTCTGCCAAGGTTTCATAGATAATATCTGCTTGGGAAATGCCACTTTGAGGCAGGGCTACCTTTATATTATTAATCATGACTGCCACGGGTCTTCTTTTGGCAGCTTCTTCGTCAATCCATAGTCCTGTCAATGGATTTATAGCTAATCCTTCATAGGACACTTCTACTATTTCTTCCTCTGTTTCTACAACTTCTATAGGGATATTGGTTTCTTCTTTTACTTCTGTTTTTCTACTACAGCCTAAGAAAGTAATAATTATGCTGATCAGTAGAATGCCTGAGATGATCTTTTTAAAGTTCATTTATTTTCTCCCCTTTTGGAATGATTTATCCAGTTATTTGGAAAAGAATAATCGTTATTATTATTCCTAGTATGCCGCCTGCTAATACTTCGAGAAAGTTATGTATTTTGGTTTCGATTCTGCTTTGACAGACTAATAACGCCATTAAAACTGCTAATGTAGCAATAAACATATTTTCAGTAATAAATGTTATGGCTGTAGCTAAAGAAAAAGCTATGGCTGCATGACCACTAGGCATTCCTCCCTGTACAGGGGTTCCTCTCCCAAAATACGCTTTCAATGCTATAGTAGAAAAAATTGTAATAATTAATACAATAAAGGTAATATGAATTGGAGATTGTCTTACACGATGTAAAACAATATGACTATACGGATTTATCCTATGAAAAAAAAGTAAATAGGCTACAATAATCGCGTTGATAGCAGCGATTAAGACTGCACCAGCAGCTACATTTTTTGCTATCTTTGCAAATATATGATACTTATCTGTAATCAAATCAATTGCTGATTCAATAGAAGTATTAATCATTTCTGCAATAATTACTATGGATATCGTCAGAAACAATATAAGTATTTCTATCCGAGTTAAGTCAAAAAATAGACTTAAGGCTAATACAGCTATGGATACAAAAAAATGTATTTTCATATTTCTTTGAGTTTTGAGGGCATAAATAATCCCCTCAAAAGCAAAGTTAAAGCTCTCAATGAGTTTTCTAACCTTCATATTAATATACCCTCTTTTATCCTCGGTTTACCCCTAGCTTTGTTAATACAGCTTCTTCCTTGAGCCTCATTTCTTTTGTACTTTCTTCATCCATATGATCATAGCCCATTAGATGAAACATGCTGTGGACAGTTAAATAAGTCATCTCCCTTAGAAAACTATGACCATACTCTTCTGCTTGCTCTACCGCCTTTTCTACTGATATCACAATATCCCCCAATATTTTTTCTTCCATAACAGGGTCATCATCATCCATCATAGGAAAGGATAATACATCTGTAGGACAGTCTTTATCTCTATAGGTTTTATTCAGTTGCTGGATCTCTTTATTATCTACTAGGGAGAGACTCACTTCAAAATCTTGGTCCCAGCCTTCATAGGCTAAAGATTCTTTTGCTGCTTTCTCAAGTGTTATGATAACTTCTTCTTCTATTTCTACATTTGTTTGTCTATTATCAACTACTAGTTCCATAAGCTTTTCTTCCCTTCAATTCCTTAATATCATTATCAGGATATTCAATTCTTTCATGGAAAATCCCCTGCATAACTTTAACAAAGGTTTTTTTGATAATCTCTAGCTCCTTTAAGGTCAAATTACATTCATCTAATTGTCCATCTTCTAGCTTTTCCTGTACAATCTTGTGAATGAGCTTTTCTATTTTATCCTTTGAGGGACTAGAAATACTTCTAACAGCAGCTTCAACAGAATCCGCCAGCATAACGATGGCAGTTTCTTTGGTACATGGTTTTGGGCCGCTGTATCTAAAGCTTTGTTCATCAATATTTTCACCATTTTCACTGTTTTTTGCTTTATGATAAAAATATGCTACTAATGTATCCCCATGGTGCTGATGGATAAAATCCATCACCTCTGGAGGAAGTTTATGCTTCTTCCCCAACTCAATCCCATCCTTGACATGCCCAGTGATAATCAAACTGCTTAAAGAGGGGGTAATGTTTTCATGAGGATTTTCAGATGTAAGCTGGTTCTCTTTAAAAAAGTAAGGTCTTTTTATTTTACCGATATCATGGTAAAAGGCTCCCACCCTGGCTAATAATGAATTGCCTCCTACGGCATCAGCAGCTGATTCACTTAAATTCCCTACAATAATACTATGATGATAAGTTCCTGGTGCTTCTATCAAAAGCTTCTTTAGTAAGGGTTGATTAGGATTAAATAATTCTACTAGCTTTAAAGGTGTAACCACCCTAAAAATGTGTTCCCACAGAGGCAATGTACCTACTGTTAGTATGGAACATATGAGCCCATTTAAAACTCCATAAAAACCAAACATCAGTACATTAACTACTTCATTACTATGAATAAATCCAATACCTATTATAGTTATAATATTAGCAAGACTCACGACAGCACCTGAAACAAAAATCGTAGCCCTCTGTTGCATATTAACTACTGTGAAAACTCCTGCGATTCCCCCTACAATTGCCATTGTAATAAAAATGATATCATTACCAGTAATAATACTAATCAATATCGTTAGGCAAAGATTCACTAATAGTGCAATTCGTGGTTCTATAAGTATTGCCAACAGCATAGCTGACACTGCAACTGGCATTAAATAGATAGAAATATTAGCCAGTCCATTGGCTATAATCAGGGTGCCAAACATAATGATAAAGATTAAATAAAGCTTATCGATCTGATTAAAAATCTCTTTATTGAACACATATATATATGCTAGTAATAATAGTTGTAGTACCAAAACAATAGCAGCTATTCCCAAGTATAGCATTACATCTACTTTACTATCATCCGTCAGGATAGCTAATTCTCTTAATAACTCCAGTCTATCAAATGTAGCAATGTTACCCTCCTTTAGGATTACATCACCTTTCTTAATCATAATTCTTTCAACACTTTCTACTGCTTGTCTTCTAAGCTGCTCTGTAGCCTCGATATCGAAAAACATATTGGGTCGTATCGTAGCCTGGGTTACTGCTATAGCTAAATCCTGTAACTGAGGATTAAAATCCTCTAAAAGTAAAATATATTCTTTTATATTGCTTTTCTCGCTTTGCAGATCTTCTACCTTGATACCCGCATTCATACTCTGAGCAATAATTTCGTAGATATAGGTTTCTAAATAATTTACTTTTTCTAGTGACGTTGCTAATGCAACATCCAAGTTTTCTATCTCTAGATTTAGATGGTTTTCTTCTTGTAAAACAGACATCTTTTCTTCTTGTGTCAATTCTTCATCATTTCTTATCTCGTAAACCAAGTGAAAAAAGCTCTCTATCTCTCTTTTTACTTCTATATGAACACCTGTGTCATAGCTGTATATCAATTCCACAGATTCTGAAGCCTCATCTCTGAGTTTTTGAGTAGCCCATCTATCTTCAATATCCTTAGGTGAATATATATCAGCAGGTGCTCTTTGACCTAAAGCTAAGTCAAATTTCTCCGGCTTAAGGTTAAGGGTTAAAACAGAAAATATGCTGACAAAAAAGATAATGGCAAAAAGAATGTATTGCAGTCTTCTCATTTTAAAAATCTTTCCAATAAAATTATTTGAAAGCTTGTCTATCAACTTATTATAAAGTTTCATTGTATTTCCTCCTAATTTTTTACTTGAGGATTAGTTTATTCTTCTCACTTATCTTTCTTATTTTCAGCTATATCATATGCTTTTATAATTTTTTGTACCAATTGATGCCTTACAACATCCTTTTCTGTTAAAAAACAGAAACCTATTTCATGTATATCCTTCAACACCGCTACAGCATTCTTTAATCCTGAAAATTTACCTCTTGGCAAATCAATTTGTGTAATATCTCCAGTTACAACTGCTTTAGACCCAAAACCTAGTCTAGTTAAAAACATCTTCATTTGTTCCTTCGTTGTATTTTGCGCTTCATCCAATATGATAAAGGAATTGTCTAATGTCCTTCCCCTCATATAGGCTAAAGGAGCTACTTCTATAAGTCCTCGCTCCATATACTTTTGAAATTTGTCTACTCCTAAAACATCAAACAATGCATCATATAGCGGTCTTAAATATGGGTCCACCTTATCCTTTAAATCTCCTGGTAAAAAACCTAAGCTTTCCCCAGCTTCTACAGCAGGCCTGGTTAAAATGATACGGTTCACTTCTTCATTTCTAAAGGCTTTTACCGCCATAGCCACTGCTAGGTATGTTTTCCCTGTTCCCGCTGGGCCAACCCCAAAGGTTAAATCCTTACTGCTGATCTCTTCAAGATACTTTTTTTGTCCTATGGTTTTAGGCTTGATAGGTTTTCCCTTGGCTGTTATGATAACAGCATCTCCTATCAGATCCTTTATTTTATCCTGCTTACCCTCCATCAGCATGGTAAGGATGTAGGTTACATTTTGTAGGTTTAAGTTCTCGCCTTTATTGGACATTTTTTGTAATTCTGTAATTAATCTTTCTCCAATCTGCAAATCTTCTTCTTCACCAATTAATATGATTTCACCTTCTCGAGAGATAATATCTATTTTAAGATGCTTTTTTATCGTTTTAATATTTTCGTCAAAATTTCCAAAAAGCTCCCTAGCAAAGTTCATATCCTGCACCAAAATTCTTTTTTGTCGTATCTTTTCCAAAGACTAATCCTCCTCAATATGTAGTTTCTTTTGTTCTCCTATATCTTCTAAAACCTCAATAATCACATTCCCATGCAAAATATTATTTTTAATGACATACTCCGAATTACTATTAAAGATTTCCATTTCCTCTGGTATTTCCTCCAGCAGCTTTTCTACTAGCATTTCATGTAATTGATTTTTAGCCTGTTCTATGTCTACAGTTTCTTCAATTTCTATAGCCTCATATATTTCCTCTGTTATAATTTCGACGGGTAGCCCTTTATTCCTCCATTGGATAGGCTTTTTTGATGTTTTTTCTAGAATAAAAACTTGGTAAGGATTAACCCCTCGACTTAGAGCCAGCTCTATGTCTCCTATCCTTATCACTCTTCTGGTAAATCTTTCACCTGTTTTTTCTTTTCTCACCTTTACTAATTCTACTGTATCATGAGCTTCATAATAGGTTCTTGCGTATACTTCCCCATAGGCGTGAAGATATAAAGGATTTTCCATAGCTTCTCTTTCTACAATGCCCGTTATTAAAAGGTCCCCTTCAGAAACAATGTCCCCTTTTTCAACAACAGCATCTCCACTTCTAGCAATCACTTTTTCTATAACCCCATTTTTTTTAGCCACTACATCACAAGGAACATCTTTTTCTAACTTAGGCGGTGGTGCAATTTTTTCTACAACTTCTATTCTAGCATGTATTCCATTTAGTTCTATACCTATCCATGTTAAATCTTGTATATTTATCAGTAAATTATTTTCTATTTCTCTCAGGTTAAGAAAATATTTATTAACACCAATCTTTAGTCCGGATTCTTCTAATGCATTTACGATTTCTTCCTTAGAAACCTGTTGATTTCCAGTGACTTCGATAACCAAAATAAAGCTGGATAATATTAGTACTATAGTTAAAGAAAAAAATGCTCCTAGTATAAGCATTTTTCTTTTCTTCATTTTACTAAACCAAAATGGGTATCCGTTTTTTTGGGATATGTACACTTTACATCCTGCTCTCCTAGTAAGCTTCCTTATAGCTTTAAAACCCCTAATGCCTACCTTTGCCTCTAATGTTGTATAATTAATCCTTGTAATATCCCATAGATATATGTTTCTAGCTATACACATATTGATAAACTTTTCTAATGCTAAACCTTCTATCCTAATAATAACATAGCCTCTAATATAATTCCATAGCTTTAGTATTAACAATGAAACCACTCCCTAATCCGTAAATTCTACCTGTACAATTTCCCCTACTATAACAATTTCTTCTAGAACAATATTCTTTAGAAGGAGGTTTTTTCCTAGAATTCTCAGGACCCCACTTTTGGTACTAATCCTTATTCGATTATTGGTATATTCTATAATGCCTTTATGATTTTCTATATATATTTGGAGATTACCAACCATTGTGATTTTAGGTATGTCTAATACGATATCCTTGGGTAGCTCTAAAATTTCTGCTAAGCTTTTTTTAATTTCCTGATTTTTTTTCATTTGGCACACCTCCCCATATATACAATTTTTATGCTTCAAAATTTTTGTGTAGACCTTTTTCTTAAAGATTCAAGGGAGTTATATACAAAAAAACAGCCCCCATAACGTATTGGTTCATACGCGTGGTTGCTGAATTTTTTAAGCATAATATTCTATTTTCTTAAAGCCTTTGGTTTTCCCAAAACCTCTGACATAATAATTCCTTGCAATAAGGTTTTTTTGTCAAAAGTTATATCATAGCCTGCGGTATCATCACCTATTTCATTGTCATATACTGTAGCTGCATGTACTTGCTTTTTAGGTGCCTTAGCTCTATTTGCGCTATAGCTTTCTTTCTTGTTATTGCTATCAGCAGGCTGCTGGTATGGATGCTCTTGCTCATAGCCTCTGTACTCATAATTAATCTCATGATCAGGTGCTTCATCCGCATATTTTTTTGTATCTTCTTCCATTTCTTCCGGTGTAGATTTTTCATTAAATACGTCACCAAAATCAGTTTTTAGTTCCTTTACTAAATCCCCTAATCTCCCTCTATAAACTTCACCCTTTGGCTTTTCTAAGCCTGGTGCTGGTCTTTGTGGCCTAGAAGTTTTTTTCTGGTTTTTGTCCTTCTTAAAAAAAGAACTTACTATAGCAATCATGATAAATATAACAATACTTTCCACAGCTTCATCACATCCTTTTTTAAAGGGCGGCTTCTAACTTCTTATTTCTTTCTATCCTTGGATTCTTTACCGTCTGCTCCTTTATTTACATCAGAAATAGCTTCTCTCATATTGGTATCTGCTAATACATTTTTCATATTGTAATAATCCATCACCCCAAGATTTCCTTCTCTCAAGGCTGTAGCCATAGCTTTTGGTACTTCAGCTTCAGCTTCTACAACCTTCGCTCTCATTTCTTGAACCGCTGCCTTCATTTCTTGCTCCTTGGCAACAGCCATAGCTCTTCTTTCCTCTGCCTTGGCTTGAGCGATACGTTTATCTGCTTCAGCTTGGTCTGTCTGTAATTGAGCACCAATATTTCTACCGATATCAATGTCGGCGATATCTATCGATAGGATTTCAAAAGCTGTTCCTGCATCTAAGCCTTTGCTTAGTACAGTTCTCGAAATCAAATCAGGATTTTCTAAAACATCCTTATGGGTACCGGCAGAACCTACAGTAGTTACGATACCTTCCCCTACCCTTGCAATGATGGTTTCCTCTCCAGCTCCACCAACTAGCCTTTCTATATTGGCTCGAACAGTAACTCTGGCCTTTGCCATCACTTCGATACCATCCTTTGCTACAGCGGCAATTTTTGGTGTTTCAATAACCTTAGGATTAACACTTACCTGTACCGCCTGTAATACATCTCTACCAGCTAAATCAATAGCTGCTGCTCTTTCAAATTCTAGATTGATATCTGCCCTTTGAGCAGCGATCAGTGCATCTGCTACCTTGTTAACATCTCCTCCAGCTAGGTAGTGGGCTTCAAGCTTGTCGATGTTTAAATCTAAGCCCGCCTTGGTAGCTTTTATCATAGGATTCACAATTCGGATTGGTAATACTCTTCTGAAACGCATTCCAACCAGCGTAAAGATCCCAATCTTTACTCCTGAAAAGTACGCTGTTATCCATAGTCCTACTGGAATAAAGCTTAATAAAATTGATAGCAATACAAAGGCAATTGCTATGATGATTATTACTGAAACAAATCCTGGTACAACTGTCATAATTCACCCTCCTAATTAATTTTTTTAACAATAATTCTTCTGCCTTCTACCTTTATAACTTTTACTTTGCTTCCAACTTCAATAAAAGCTCCTTCAGAAACAACATCCAATAATTCTCCATTGATGTCTATAGATCCTGCTGGTCTAAGGTAAGTAACTACAATCCCTTCCAACCCAACATATTGACTGTATTTATTGGTGGCACTATAACCCTCTTCCTTCTTCATTTGGGTTCCCAATATAATACGATCAAAATGCTTACTTCTAGGAGCATACTTTAGTATCAGTATAAAAGCAATAATCGTCAATACAAAGGAGATAAACAGAGAAACAACAGCACTGGTAGCACTATTGGAGGCCATAACAATACTAATGATTATGGCAATGATCCCTCCAATGCCTGGTATGCCAAATCCTGGAGCAAAGGCTTCTATCAATAGCAGGATAATTCCCACTAAAAAAACCATTAGTACTGCTACTCCAGCATTTCCCGCTAATATAGCACCCCCAAAATAGAGGGCAAAGGAAACAAAGCTGACGGTACCTCCTACTCCAAAACCTGCAGTAAATATTTCCATCAATAACCCTACAAAGCCCAGAGTTAATAGAATAGGAGCTATATATGCGCTAGTCATGGTTTGAGCCAATCTTACTCTTGTGGCTATTTGTAGTTCTATAATGTCTGTATAATCTATTGAAGCTGATTGCAAAATTTCAGTGATATCTCTCTCTACGTAATCTATAAATTCTAATTCCTTTGCTTCCTGTGTTGTAAGATTTAGCAATCTATCCTTTTCAACTACATCTGGTATTTCTATACTGGCATCTGCCATAGCAGCCACCAGCTCAGGATCTCTCCCCTGTTCTTGAGCGACGGATCTGAGGGAACTGGTCCATTCAGATAGTATTTTTTCAGTGTTTGGTATGGTTTCAGCTGACCCAATTGTGCTGCTGGGAGCCATAACAATAGTATCAGCAGAAATTGTTAGTAATACTCCTGCAGATACTGCTTTTGTGTTGACAAAAGCTATGGTTTCTAATTGTGTATCTAACATAAGTCTACTGATCTTAGCAGCAGAATCCACTCTTCCTCCATAGGTATCTATTTTAAATATAATAGCTACAGCATTAGGATCTTTTTCTACAGTTGCTATACTTCCTTTTACATATTCGTATACTGCTGGACCTATCTCACCTTCTATTGGAATTACATAAACATTTTTCGTTTCGTTGGTACTAAAAGCTTGAAACGGTAAGATGGAAAAAAGTAAAACAATCGTTATCATATAAAGCCATTTTCTCTTCACCTTATCACCTCTTTCTTAAACCATTATAACATTATTTAGATCATAATTATATTCATTGCTGGAAAAATCTTTTAATGTAATCTATTTGTAATATAATGAATTCATCTATCAATATATATATTCAATTATCAAGCATTTTAAACTTTTATTATGAAAGTAATGGTAAAATTTTATTTATGAAACTTAAAAATCCAGTTGTCCCAATGCATACAAAATACAAAAGGATACTGGATCTTAGGAATCAAAATTATTCTAGCTCTATCGTGGCTGTAATAGGATAATGATCAGATGCTCTACTTTTTATTACATTATAATCCTTTAGTTGAATCTTGTGATCTAAAAAGATATAATCAATTCTTCCAGACAATACGGGTAAATCAAAGGTTGGCTCAGCATCTTTTCCAACAGCATGGGCTGTATCTAACAATTCCTTAGATAAAAGCTGTACTTCTTCACTATTGGGTCTAGCATTTAAATCTCCTACTAGAATTTTCTGATGAGGAAGAGTTTCTAAATATTTACTAATTGTATTAACTTGCCCTTTTCTTTCCTGTTGATTTAACCCTAAATGAGTCACTAAGAAGTTTAATTGTTTACCTTCTACATTTATAACAGCACTTAATAATCCCCTTTGTTCTCTACCACTGGGTAAATACAGGTTCTCATAGCTTTCTATAGGGTATTTACTCAATATTCCATTGCCATACATACCGCCCAATAGGTTAAAGTTATAGCCATAGACATACTCCATCGATAGTTTTTCACTTAAATATTTTATTTGGTCTTGAAACCTTGAACGTACTACGCCATTATCAAGCTCTTGTAAGCCAATGATATCAGCGTCACTGGTTCTAATCACTTCAGCGATTTCATCTAAAGAGTATCTCCCATACAGATTTCTTCCATGATGTACATTATAAGACATAATTTTCAATGTATTTACACTACCTTTATCCATAGTATATTCCATCGTTTGTAGATTTGAATCTACTTCAATTTCTTGTATTTCTATAGGTAGTCTTATATTGCCACCATTGATTAAAATCAATTCCTGAATTTTTTCTATTGCCTGTACTTTATTTGTAATATAAAAAATATTCCTATTTAACTCTGGATTGTTTTTAGTAACATAATCTTCTAGCTTTAAAAAGTGTGTCATTTCCCCTTCAGAATCAAAGCCTTCAAGAATTATTTTTTCCATATTTCTATCAGTAATAATTTCTATATGAGAAACCATTCCTGATTGTATATATTTTACAGCCTTTATTTCTCCAGTAGCTGATGTATTGATTTGTAGGGTAAATCCCAATAGAAAAAATAGTGCTAATGTAAAAATAATGAATACATTTCTGTTTTTTACCATGATGATTACCCCTTTGTCAGAATATTATAAGTAGTTCTATTATAACATAGAGATAAGCTTATTTATCTAATTACTTGTTAAAAAATAGTATCCAATTGTTGTAAATAAAACACCCTGCAAAAAAATAAATAAACCCGGATATACTCCGGGTTATTTTTTATTGTAATTGTTGTTTAACAATTTGATTAACTATTTTGCCATCGGCTTTGCCTTTTACCTTAGGAATGACAGCTGCCATTACCTTTCCCATGTCCTTCATGGAGTTAGCACCTATTTCAGATATAGTTTCCTTTACAACATTGGCTACTTCTTCTTCAGACATCTGCTCTGGTAAGTATTCTAGTAGGATACTAATTTCCTCTTGTGTTTCCTGGACAAGATCATCCCTACCACCTTTTTGGAACTCGTCTACAGCGTCTTTTCTCTGCTTCAGTTGTCTTGAGACTATCTCGATAATATCTTGGTCTTGAAGCTCCACTCTTTTATCTACTTCTGTCTGTTTTATGTCGGAACGTATCAAAGTAATAACATTTTTTCGAAGCTGTTGCTTGTTTTTCATGGCTTCCTTAAGGTCATTAGTTAATCGTTCTTTGAGGGACATATTTTTCACCTCTACTTACTTAATTAGAATCTTTTATTATTTTTTTTACGAGCAGCTTCAGCCTTCTTCTTACGTTTTACACTTGGCTTTTCATAATGCTCTCTTTTTCTTACTTCTGATAACACCCCAGACTTTGCGCATTGTCTTTTAAATCTACGAAGCGCATTATCTAATGACTCATTATCTCTAATTTTCACTTCTGACATTTTACTTCTCCCTCCCTCCGCGAGCACCCGCTGTGCTTTATCTATAGCTATAAAGCGCTATATTTGCAAGTGGGATAATACAATACTTTGTTATTATACATTAAAAATAAGTGTTATGCAATATAATTTTTAACCTGGCGGCCATAACATTTGCCTCCCACCTAATAGGTGAAAATGAAGATGTGCTACTGTTTGACCTCCTTTAGCACCACAATTATTCACTATTCTAAAGCCTTCCTTGTCCATACCAAATTCTTCAGCTAAATGCTGTGCGGCCTTAAATATATAAGGTAGTATTTCTTGTGTATCCTCCTCTGTAACCTCAACCATTGAGGCTATATGTTTCTTGGGGATAATCAATATGTGATTAGGTGCTACGGGGTTGATATCTTGAAAAGCTGCCACCTTATCATCTTCATATAGAAATTTAGTTGGTAATTCTCCTTTTACAATTTTGCAAAAGATGCATTCAGACATAATACACCTCCTTATCCAATAGCTTTATACTATATATAGTATTCAACGGAAAGCACAAAACTCCTTTTCATTTTATGAATTTTGTATAATTTTGCCCATCATATATTCCCCCTGAAAGCTTTCTAAGTTAATATTTAAAATTTTTCCTTCAAGGGATTGATCTCCTTTTACTACCACCTTCAGATAATTATCGGTATTTCCTTCCATATATCCTTTTAAATCTTTAGTCTCCGTTTCAAATAACACTGTCTTTGTATCCCCAACAAATTGTAGGTAGTACTCTTTTCGTAGCTCTTCTCCTAGGGAAATAAGCTTTTCACTTCTTGTATGCTTTGTTTTACCATCCACCTGTTCTTTAAAGGTGGCAGCAGGAGTTCCTTTTCTTGGGGAGTATTTAAAAACATGAATACTGCTAAATCCTATTTCCTTTACAAAGTCATAGGTAGCTTCAAAATCCGATGGTGTCTCCCCTGGAAATCCCACAATGATATCAGTTGTTAAGGCTATTTTGGGATAAACTCTTCGTATTCGCTGGACAATTTTTCTGTATTCTCCAGTGGTATATTTTCTATTCATCTTTTTCAGGATTTTATCACAGCCGCTTTGTAGTGATAAATGAAAATGTTCACATAGCTTATGTAGTTTTGACAGCTCTTGTAAAAAATCCTCTGTAAAAAGAGTAGGTTCTAGAGAGCTTAATCTAATGCGTTCAAGCCCCTCAATAGCATTGACTTCTTTTAATACCTCTATCAATGTGTCTTCTCCGTCTAAATCTTTACCATAGGAGGCAACATGTATACCTGTTAATACCACCTCTTTAAAACCACTACTTACAAGACTTTTAACCTCTTTCACAATGTCTGCTTTTTTACGACTTCTTATTGGTCCCCTAGCATAAGGAATAATACAATAAGCACAATATTGGTTACAGCCCTCTTGAATTTTTAAAAAAGCTCTTGTTTGCTCCTTAACATCTTTTATGGTCATCTCTTCAAATTCTTTTACCTTCATAATGTCATCAACCAAATTTACCTTTTCATTAATCTTAGAATCTTCAACAAGTTGTACAATTCGATTTCTATCGTTTGTGCCAATTACAATATTTACCCCTTCAATCTCCAGCACTTCTTCTGGAGCTGTTTGAGCATAACAGCCAACAACAGCTATAATGGCATCAGGATTATTTCTTTTTACTCTCCGGATAAATTGTCGTGACTTTTTATCCCCTATATTGGTTACAGTACATGTATTGATAACATATACATCAGCCACCTCAGTATCATCTACAAGAGTATATCCTTTATTTTCAAATAATTCCCCCATCGCCTGGGTTTCATATTGATTTACCTTGCAACCCAAAGTATGAAAAGCCACTGTTTTCACAGATTAACCCCCTAAATCTCCCAACGCATACATCAAAATACTTAATGCAGCTAAGCCAGCTGTTTCTGTTCTAAGTATCCTGGGACCTAAAGTAATAGATTTTATATTATTCTTTGTTGCTAAATGTATTTCTTCTTCTGTAAATCCACCTTCTGGACCTATCCATATGCCAATTCTCTTTATATGTTCAGTCTCTAAAGCAGCTATTATGTCTTTTAGTCCAGTAGCATCTTCTTTCTCATAAGCAATGATGTTTAAATCATTCTCTTTTGCATGTATTATGGTATTATGTAAGGGAATAGGTAGATGTATCGACGGAATTTTTCCTCTTTTACTTTGTTTCGCTGCCTCTGCAGAGATCTTTTGCCATCGATCTATCTTTTTTTCAACATCCTTCTTGTCCTTAAATTGAACAATAGTTCTCTCTGTCATCACTGGAACAACTTCTTTTATCCCCATTTCTGTAGTTTTTTGAATGATTAATTCCATTTTAGTACTTTTCGGTATGGATTGATAAAGAATTACATCTATAGGGGCCTCACGTTTTAATGACAATTGTTCTTGGATAGACAGGATTACTTGATTTTTTGATATATTTTTTATTTCTGCAATATACTCAAAGGCTTCTCCATCACAAACTTCTATCAAATCACCATTGGACAATCGAAGTACCTTGGTTATATGCTTAACATCTTCTCCAGAAATACTGATTTCTTTAGTTAATAAATCAATATCCGTAGGAGAAACAAAAAATCTATTCATGCCCTTCACCTTTTGCTGCAGAGACGATAACTGCCCATTCACCCATGGTCTCCACCTTAATGATTTCTAAACCTGCGTCAATTAAGTTTTCCTTAACAAAATCTATTTTATCTAATATAATTCCTGAGGCAATGAAAAATCCATCATCTACTAAAAAGGATTTTATGTTTTTGCTTAATAATACAATGATTTCAGCGATGATATTTGCCACAATTACATCGGCTCTTTCAGTGACAATTCCCATTAAATCCCCTTGATGTATATCTACTATATTCTCAACATTATTATGTTTTACGTTATTGGTAGTAGCACTAACTGCTACTTCATCAATATCAATGGCCATCACTTTTTTAGCTCCAAGCTTTGCAGCAGTGATTGCTAAAATACCGCTGCCACAGCCAACATCAAAAACAGCAACGTCGTTTTTTACATAATTTTCTAATTCCATGATACACATCATCGTAGTTTCATGGGTGCCTGTCCCAAAGGCCATCCCTGGATCCATTTCAATAATGATTTCATGATCCTTCTTTTGATAGTCCTCCCAGGTTGGCTTGATGACAATATTTTTTCCTATTGGTGTGGTTTTATAGTATTTTTTCCATGAGTGACTCCAGTCCTCTTCATGAACTTCAAGAGTAGTTACCTCGCCAATACCAATATTAAGGCCATATTCTGGAAGAATCTCCACTGATTGACGGATTAATTCTATTTTGTCTACTAAATCTGGAGCCTCTGGCAAATATCCTTTTACAATAGCGCCTTCATACTTGCCTTCAAAAATAGCTTCATCAATATAGTCCCAGGTATTTTCATCTTTTTCCCTTAATTTTAAGTCGTTGGGATCCTCAATCACTACGCCAGCAATCCCAGCATCATATAATATGTTTGCCACAGCTTCCACCGCTTCAGTAGTAGTTTTGATTGATACTTCAATCCATTCCATCACATCACATCCCTTAAATAATATCCCTAATTCCTAATGGTATTATACCCAGTATTCTAGTAAATACCAATATTTACTAGAATACCTTCTATCTTTTTATATATTTTTGTATTTATGATAGGAGTGAAAGGCACTTTTAAATAAAGATGACTAGCATAAAATCACTCTATAATAGAGTGATTTTATGCTAGATAACAGAGTGATTTGATTAAACTCCAAATACATCTTTTACTTTATCAAAGAATGTTTTTCTGTTTTGGTGAATCTCTTCTCCACTCTCAGAAGCAAATTGCTTCAGTATGTCTTTTTGACCTTCTGTCAAATTCTTTGGTACCTCTACCACTACCTTAACATACTGATCTCCTTTTCCATAGCCTTTAGGATTTTGTATGCCTTTGTTTTTCAATCGGAAGATAGTACCGCTTTGTGTTCCCTCTGGGATTTTATATTTAACTTTTCCTTCTATTGTAGGAACTTCTAGTTCTTCTCCTAATGCCGCCTGAACAAAGGTAATAGGTATTTCGCACAATATATCATAGCCATCTCTTTCAAAAATCTTATGTGGTTGAACCCTTAGCACTACATATAGATCACCATATGGGCCGCCTTTTGTTCCTGGTTCTCCTTCTCCTCTTAAAGGTATGATAGAACCGTGATCTACACCCGCCGGGATTTTCACTTTGACTTTTTTGCGCTTTCTTTCCTTGCCTTTTCCATTACAGGTTGAACAAGGTTTTTCTATAATTTGTCCTTCACCACCACATTGACTACAGGCCTTTACATTCACGATTTGCCCTAGTGGCGACCTTTGAACATACCTTACTTCGCCCGTTCCTTTACACTGATCACAGGTTTTCTTTGAAGTACCAGGTTTTGCACCACTGCCATTGCAAGTATGACAGTTTTCGTATTTATGGAACTCTATTGTTTTTTCTGTCCCAAAAACTGCTTCTTCAAAGGTAATACTGAGCTCATATTTTATATCAGCACCTTTTTGAGGACCACTTCTCCTTCTTGAAGAAAAACCTCCTCCGCCGCCGAACATGTCAAATATATCTCCAAAAATATCTTCAAAACCGCCGAATCCACCATAGTTTTCATAACCACCACCGCCGGCACCGTTTACACCTGCATGACCAAATTGATCATATCTTTGCTTTTTCTCAGGAGAGCTTAGTACTTCATAAGCTTCATTTAATTCCTTGAATTTTTCTTCAGCTTTTGTATCTCCCGGATTTTTGTCAGGATGATACTTCATAGCTAGCTTTCGGTAAGCTCGTTTCAAATCCTCTGCACTGGCGTTTTTATCTAAACCTAAAACTTCATAATAATCTCTTTTGCTCACCTTTTCACCGCCTTTCTCCTACATTGATTACGGTCGGTTGGGCTTTTTGCCTTTATCCATTATATTTCAGTTTCATAACTAAATCAACTTATTTCCTCCAGCTATGTAAGCATAAGGACACCCTAAGGTGTCCTTAGACTGTTGAAAAATCTCCATCTTCTTCCCTGACTTGATACTAACAGAGCTTTCCAACAGTCTAGATTTTGTTGATTTTCTCAGTAGCCTCTATTTATCTTCTTCATCCTTAACTTCTTCATACTCTGCATCTACTACATTGTCATCTTTTTGTTGTCCTGCTTCTCCTTCAGCTTGCTGCTGACCTTCCTGTGCTTGTTGATACATTTGCTGAGAAATGGCATGGAAAGCATTTGTTAAGTCTTCTATAGCTTTTTTCATTTCTTCAACATCATCAGCCTCTAGTGCTTTCTTAAGCTTTTCTACTTCAGCTTTAACTTTTTCTTCATCTTCCTTACTGACCTTGCCCTCAACCTCTTTTAATGTCTTTTCTGTTTGGTAGATTAAAGAATCTGCTTGATTCCTAACTTCTATTTTTTCCTTACGCTTTTTATCTTCTTCGGCATGCAACTCAGCTTCCTTTACCTTGGCCTCTATGTCCTCATCAGACAGCTTGGTAGAAGCAGAAATTGTTATTTTTTGATCCTTACCTGTCCCTAGATCCTTTGCAGATACGTTTACTATGCCATTGGCATCTATATCAAAGGTCACTTCTATTTGAGGCACTCCTCTTGGTGCTGGTGGAATTCCTGTCAACTCAAATCTGCCTAGGGTTGTATTGTCAGCCGCCATTTGTCTTTCTCCTTGGAGCACATGAATATCTACCGCTGGTTGATTATCAGCAGCCGTAGAAAAAGTCTGGCTTTTCTTTGTAGGTATGGTGGTATTTCTTTCAATCAATTTTGTAAATACGCCGCCTAAGGTTTCGATTCCTAAAGACAGTGGTGTTACATCTAGTAGTAGAACATCCTTTACCTCACCAGTTAATACGCCGGCTTGGATTGCTGCACCTAGGGCTACACATTCGTCTGGATTGATGCCCTTGTGAGGGTCTTTTCCTGTGATCTTTTTAACTGCTTCCTGAACAGCTGGTATACGGGTGGAACCCCCTACTAATATCACCTTATCAATATCCTGTGGAGAAAGCTTTGCATCTTCCAATGCCTTTCTCATAGGCTCTGTTGTTTTTTCTACTAAATGAGCAGAAATTTCCTCAAACTTTGCTCTGCTCAAGTCAATATTTAAATGCTTTGGTCCAGTATTGGTGGCTGTAATAAAAGGAAGATTAATATTGGTGCTCATGGTACTGGAAAGCTCTTTTTTGGCTTTTTCAGCAGCATCCTTTAATCGTTGTAAAGACATTTTATCTTGTCGTAAATCAATACCTTCTTGCTTTTTAAATTCTTCTGCAATATAGTCCATGACCACTTGATCAAAATCATCTCCACCTAAAAGGTTGTTACCATGAGTTGCCAACACTTCAAAAACGCCATCTCCTAGCTCTAGAATGGATACATCAAATGTACCACCGCCTAAGTCATAAACCAATATTTTTTGTTGTTGTTCAGTTTTGTCTAAACCATATGCTAGAGATGCTGCAGTTGGCTCATTAATAATTCTTTGTACGTTTAAGCCCGCAATTTTTCCTGCATCCTTTGTTGCTTGTTTTTGACTATCAGCAAAATATGCTGGTACTGTAATAACTACATCTGTTACTTTTTCTCCTAAGTATGCTTCTGCATCTGCTTTAAGTTTTTGTAGAATGATTGCAGAAATGTCCTGTGGTGTATAATCCTTCCCATCAATGTTTTCCTTATAATCAGTTCCCATATGTCTTTTTATAGATAGAATTGTTTTGTCTGGATTTGTTATAGCTTGTCTTTTTGCAGGCTCTCCTACAATTCTTTCCCCATCCTTACCAAAAGCAACAATAGAGGGTGTAGTTCTGTTTCCTTCAGAATTTGGTATTACAGTGGGTTCCCCTCCTTCTAATACTGCAACACATGAATTGGTTGTACCTAAGTCAATACCTATTACTTTACCCATTTCTATTTCCTCCTTCTATGTTTAAATTATTAAATAATATAGTTTTATTGTGCTACCTTCACCATCGCTGGCCTTAATACTTTCCCATAGATGGTATAGCCTTTTTGAAATACTTCTATAACCTCATTTGACTCTGCCTCTGCTTCTTCCTTCATAACAGCATGATGAAGATTCATATCAAAGGGTTTATTTAAAGCATCAATTTCCTCAATCCCATTTTTTTTCAGGATATCTTGCAACTGTTTATAGATGAGTTCAACACCTTCATAGATAGCTTTCTCTTCATTACCTTCTATAGGTACAGCTAAAGCCCTTTCCAGATTATCAATAATACTTAAAAGCTCTACAGCAAATTTTTCATTGGCATATAAATAAATATCACTTTTTTCCTTTTCTATTCTTTTTTTATAATTAGCAAAATCTGCTTGTGTTCTAGCTAATCTATTATGATAATCTAATGCCTCAGCCTCTTTTTCGATGATTTTTTTCTTCAAGGTATCTATATCCTCTTCTGTTTTTTGATTTTCCATTTCCTCCTGTACCGCCTCTTCATTACTATGTACTTCCTCTAGTTTCTCTTCCTTAAGATCTTCTTTATTTTTAGTTACTTCTTCTATTATCTCCTCTGGTGTTTCTTTGTTCTTTGCCATGCTTCTCCACCTACCCTTAATTATTGTTAATGCTAAAAAAACAAAGATAGAGTGCAAAATGCATCTGCACTTCGCACTAATATTTTTATCTATATCTTGTTCTTAACAATTCATTAATATACTGACTAATTTGGTTCATCACCCCAACTACGTTAGAATAATCCATTCGTGTAGGCCCAATAACACTTAGCTTTCCTATAACATTGTCATTGATTTTATAGGTTGCTGTAACTAGGCTGCATTCCTTTGCCTCTTGGTACAGATTTTCACTACCTATAGATATGCTGATACCCTCATCTGTTGAAGCAGAAATAAGATGACCCATTTTTTGTTTTTCTTCCAGCATCTTTAAGAAGGTTTTTGCTTTAAACACATCATTAAATTCTGGAAAATTAAAAATGTTTGTTGTGCCAGTTAAAAATAACTCCACATCCTCAATGCCTTCTAAAACATTAAATAGCTTTGGCATAACAGATCCAATTAAGCTGTTAAACTCATACAGCTCTTCTTCTAATTCTTTTAATAGCTCTCCCTCTATTTCTTTGATGGTTAAGCCTTGAAGTTTTTTGTTTAATAAATTAGAAACCTTCTCAACTTTGTCATAGGAGATACCTTCTGGGACATTTACCAAAGGATTTTTAATAATCCCTGTATCTGTAACCATTACTGTTATAATATTTTCTGTATCTATAGGCACCAATTGAATATGCTTTATTCTATTTTCTTTAATCTGAGGTGCTAGCACAGCTGATGTATAATTTGTAAGCTGTGATATGATTTTGGAGCTATATTGTAACAGCTGCTCCACTTCACCAAACTGTCTGACTAGATTGTTTTTGATATTTTTTCTTTGGAGATTTGCAATCATTTTTATCTCCATAAGATTATCCACATAAAGACGATATCCTTTATCAGAGGGAATACGTCCTGCGGAAGTGTGGGGCTGAATCAAATAACCCAAATCCTCTAAATCTGCCATTTCATTTCTAATGGTGGCGGCACTTACCCCTAGATTGTATTTCTTTGAAAGTGTCCTTGAACCTACAGGTTCTGCTGTTTCTATATAATCGCGGATGATAGTTTGTAGAATTTTTATTTTTCTGTCATCTAAATTCATATTATCACCTCTGTTATTAGCACTCTATGACATTGAGTGCTAACGATTCTGCTTTTAAAATATCATTTCATTATATTTTTGTCAAGACTTTTGCAAAAAAATATTTAGTCTAGCAGCATTTCTTGAAAAACAATGTTTGCTAAATCATTTCCTGTTTTGGTTAATCTAATCCTTTCTTTATCATAGGTTACCAATTTTCTTTCCTGTAGTTTTTGTAGTTTGTTTTCATAGATATCAAATGGTGAAAGCTTAAATCTTTTTTGAAACTCTTCTATAGAAACTCCCTCTATCATCCTTAATCCTAAGAACATTGTTTCGCTTATTTCTTCACGAAAGGAAAGGCTTATTCTATTTTCTACGGGCTTTTCTTCATTTTTAATACTTTCAATATATGTATCTAATAGTGGATAGTTATTAAACCTTTCATCTTGAAAATAAGAATGGGCAGCTGCGCCAAAGCCAATATAGGGTTTGTTTTTCCAATAGACAATATTATGCTTGCATTGATAATTTGTCTTTGCAAAGTTAGATATTTCATAATGCTGATAGCCTTTTTTCTTTAAATAGTCTATAGCATGATGATACATCTGAAGCTCTACCTCTTCCTTGGCTTTTTCAATCCTTCCCTCTGCCTCCCAGCTGTAGAAGAGGGTATCTTCTTCAATGATCAGGCTGTAGGCTGCAATATGGGGCACCTCTAAATCTACGATTTTTTCTATAGTATCCTGCCAATCCTTAAGGGTTTGTCCTGGTAATCCAAACATTAGATCTACATTTATATTTGTAAATCCAACAGCTCTTGCCTCCTGCAGATTTTTAAGAAAATCATCATACCGATGGATTCTGCCAATACAATTCAGCAGGTGATCTTGAGAGGCCTGCAGCCCTATACTTAAACGGTTGATTCCACTATTGAAATAGGCTTTTAGTTTATCATGATTCAATAATCCAGGGTTAGACTCCATAGAAATCTCTGCATCCTTTGCAATTCTATAGTTTTCATATAAAGAATTCATCATGCTGGCTACTTGTTCTTCACTCAGTATGGAAGGGGTACCTCCTCCAATAAATATGCTCTTGATTTCGCAGCTGGATAGCTCTTCTTTATAAAGAAGCATTTCTTTTTTTAAAGCATCAATATATTCTTGGATTTTATCTTCTTTATTACTGTAGGAGATAAAATCGCAATAATAGCATTTCTTTTTGCAGAAAGGAATATGGATATAAATACTCACTGGTTTCAAAGGATGACCTCCTTGATATTTCTATTGTTGTATATCTTCAACACTTAAATCTCAAGACCTCTGAGGGATTTAATAAAGCTAGTAACTCTAAAGTTACTAGCTTTATTGAATATGATTAACTATCTAACTTTAACACTGACATAAAAGCTTTTTGTGGTACCTCTACGCTACCCACCTGACGCATTCGCTTTTTACCCTCTTTTTGTTTCTCTAATAGCTTTTTCTTTCTGGTGATATCTCCACCATAGCATTTAGCAAGTACATCTTTTCTTAATGCTCTAATGGTTTCCCTTGCAATAACTTTTTGTCCGATGGTGGCTTGGATTGGTATAGCAAACTGATGTCTAGGAATTTCGTCCTTTAACCTTTCACACATACCTCTGCCTCTTGTGTAAGCTTTGCTTTCATGGACAATAAAGGATAAAGCATCTACCTGTTCTCCATTAATTAGTATATCTAGCTTTACTAGCTTTGATTCTCGATAACCAATAAATTCATAATCTAAAGATCCATAGCCTTTAGTTTTTGATTTTAATGCATCAAAGAAATCATAGATAACTTCATTTAATGGCAGCTCATAATGAAGAACCACTCTTGTCTCTTCCATATACTCCATGTTTTTCATTTCTCCACGACGTTCCTGACAAAGCTCCATCACTGTACCCACATAAGTATTGGGTACCATAATATTGGCCTTAACGATAGGCTCCTCCATCTTGATGATTTCTTGAGGCTTAGGTAAATTAGCTGGATTTTGTATCATAACAACTTCCTTATTGGTTTTTGTAATCTGATAGATAACGCTAGGAGCAGTTGTTACTAAGTCTAGGTCAAACTCTCTCTCTAGTCTTTCCTGTATAATCTCCATATGCAAAAGTCCTAGGAAGCCACATCTAAAGCCAAAGCCTAGAGCTGCAGAGGTTTCAGGCTCGTATACCAAAGCAGCATCATTTACCTGCAATTTTTCTAAGGCATCTCTTACATCCTCATATTTTTCCCCTTCTGCAGGATAGATACCACAATAAACCATAGGTGTTACTTTTCTATAGCCAGGCAATGGATTTTCTGTTGGAGTTGCAGCGTCTGTAATAGTATCCCCAACCCGACAGTTTCTGACATCCTTGATACTTGCAGCTACATATCCAACATCTCCTGCCTTTAATTCTGCCAGCTGAATAGGTCCTGGAGAATACACCCCTACTTCTGTTACTTCAAAGGTTTTATTGGTAGCCATCATCTTGATTTTCATACCTTTTTTTAAGGAACCTTCAACTACTCTGATGTATGCAATAACCCCTTTATAATTATCATAATAAGAGTCAAAGATTAATGCCTTTAGAGGAGCATCCTCCTCACCTGATGGTGCTGGTACTTTCTGTACGATAGCCTCTAAAACATCTACAATATTGATGCCGTCCTTAGCAGAGATTAAAGGTGCATCGTGAGCTTCTAAGCCAACAATATCTTCAATTTCTTTCTTAATCTCCTCTGGTCGAGCACTAGGCAAGTCAATTTTATTGATTACTGGAACAATTTCTAAGTCCTGTTCTAATGCTAAGTATACATTTGCTAATGTTTGTGCCTCGATTCCTTGAGCAGCATCAACAACTAGGATTGCCCCCTCGCAGGCTGCTAAACTTCTTGAAACCTCATAGGTAAAGTCCACATGTCCCGGTGTATCAATCAGGTTTAAATAGTATTCTTCTCCATCCTGAGCCTTATAGACTAATCTAATGGTTTGCAGCTTAATGGTGATACCTCTTTCTCTTTCTAAATCCATGTTGTCCAGAATTTGTTGCTGCATTTCCCTCACGCTTATTAGACCAGTATCCTCTATCAATCTATCAGCCAAGGTAGATTTTCCATGATCTATATGGGCAATGATGGAGAAATTTCTAATCTTCTTTTGTCTATCACTTGGCATAAAAATATTCCTCCTTCGAATATACCTATCCATAACTTTATAAATTATATCATACTATCATTATTGTTGGTAGATATTCTATCTCTTATTTCAAAAAAAATGTCGGTTTCTACCGACATTTTTTATACGCTCAAATAGATGATAAATTTCATCCATGATTCTACTGTACCCCGTTTCCAGCATTACATAGATTTCCTCAATTTTTTCATTTGCTATATATATTTTTTCTCCTATAACATACAACACCACATTCTCTTCTTCTAGTTCATAGCCTAATACTCTAGTATCCTCCAACGCCAACATTTCTCTAAGGGCATAGTCTACTGATAGAATTCCTATGATTAAAAATATCATAATAAATATAAGTATCATTCTTAATTGCTTTGCTTTCTTTTTATTCTCTATTTTCATTTGTCTTCTACTCATCCACATCACCATTGATATTGTGGACATTATTTTAGTATAATAAACCTATTTCTTTATTAAGTCCAATGAATCCGCCAATACCTCTGCTAAATATACTGCTGTTCTTCTGGCTTCCTGAATGGTGTTTGCATTACTGCCCACTTCAAGTAAGCCATAATGATCTGCAAGAAATTGGTTGAAGCTTCCATAGGGTTTTACTAAAACATGCTTACTGAAACCCGGATATTTACTATCACTAACAGCCTTAACAAAGGATGCAAAAGTCTCCACTTGTTTGCGATTTGGTGATGCAGGGCCAATGACAAATTGAAACCTAGTGCATGTTTCACCATGAATGGTTACTCTATTATTTGCTATAATATTTTCCCTATTGGGATTGGTCTCGATATGATCATAGCCATCTCTATGAACATCCAGCACCACCTTTATAGAAGGATTATCCTTTAATATTTTTTGTGCGGTTTCTAAGGATCTACTGTAGGACCCGCTATAGGATGGATAATCATGATAGGTGGTATCGTGAATGACGTTATATCCTCTCTTCTCTAGTTCAGCTTTCATTATTTCTGCGATTGTGATAACAGAGTATTCCTTCCTTAAGGTATGATAATTTCCTTCAGAGGCTGGTTTATAGGACTCTGTTCCGTGGGTATGATAAATCAATATATGTGGCTTTCCTTCTTCAAAATTGATAGTTCTAGGCTTTTGGACATTACCTAATGTCAGTCCGCTACCGCTGTTTAAGCTATCAACAATATTATCCTCCCCCACTAAATAAATCCCTTGCATCAATTCCCCTAGATCATCTTCGTTCTGTATTTCTTCAGGATCCACTTTTCCCTCCTGAGGAGATGTGCCGGTTGCAACGGCATCATCAAGCTCCACAAAAAAAATATCCCTTGATATTTCTTGTGGTGATTCCTGTGGATTTTCCTCAGTAGCATAGGTCATTTGCATATCCTGGGTTAAACTTGCTGGAAATTGAGATTGTACAAAAGTGACTGGATTTTTGAAATCCACTCGAAACATACTATAAATAAAAGAAGAATACATATTATGCATATACTCTTTTAAAGTAATACTTCTTTTCATTTTAGCTGACGGAAATACTTGTTCTATAGCCTGTACTAAAAATATATTTTGTGAAGATATCTGCTTTTTCTCTTCTATCTTTATTTCTTCAATAGCTGTATTTTCTGTTTCAGCAAAAGAGTTGGAAAGAGCACTTTTATTCAATATCATTCTTCCAAAGAAAAATAAGGTAGCCAATATAAGGACCAATATAATAATATTTTGGTAGTTTTTTAACAATGAAAATTTTTTTCTCATAAAAGAAAGCACCCACCTTTAATCAGTACTATATTGATTAATATGAAAGGTGGGTACTATTTATACCATTAATGGATTTAATGTATATATCTATTTACGTCTTTTAGGTCAATAGCTGGATGTAGAGCAATATTGATGGCATTAGCAATTATATGGGATAGGTTTAAAATAATCTCATCTACTTCCTTAGGTGTTACCATCACATTGGCACTATATGGTTCCAAAACCTCTTTGATCATATGGTACTTTTCTTCTTCTTTTAATTCTGCCAGCATATTATAAAATTGAGAGCCTACTTTAGCCTGCTTTGAAAAGGCTTTTATCACTAACTGAATGGTATCATTTGTCAATGTAGCTGCATCTACTACAGTAGGAACACCTATAGCTATTACTGGTATACCTAATGTTTTTTCATCCAGTGCTTGTCTTTTATTACCAACCCCTGAACCAGGATGAATGCCACTGGTGGATAATTGAATGGTGGTGTTAACTCTTTCCATCTTTCTAGATGCTAAAGCGTCCACCGCTAATACGATATCTGGCTTTACATTCTCCACAATCCCTTTTATAATCTCTCCGGTTTCTATCCCTGTAGTTCCCATAACTCCTGGTGAAATAGCACTCAGCTCTGCAAGTTCTTCATCATTTTCTTTATTATATAATTTGAATAGATGTCTTGTTACAAAAAGCTTTGAAATGACCTTGGGACCTAGAGCGTCAGGAGTGACATCATTATTGCCTAATCCTACAACCAAGACCTTTATGTATTTATCAATGTTCACAAGAGCTCTTATTTCTTTTGCTAATAGTTGGCTCACTTCATCCTTTAAATCAGCATCGGGTCTTCTAAGTCCTACGCACTCCAAGGTGATATATTTGCCAATTGCCTTTCCCATTACCTTTTCACCATGCTGATCCAGTATTTCTACCCTGGTAATTGTTACACCCTTTAGTTCATCCTGCTGTACCGCTACACCAGGAATCTCTTGTTGTTTTTCCTCTTGATATAATTCTCTAACCTCCATGGCTAAATCTGTTCTTATTTGAAACATAGCTTCACCTCTTATTTTTGTTTTGTCTTTAAACGAAGATAATACCATTTTACCTTGCTTGACACTGTCTTATTTTATTATTTGATATTTTTTGAAAAATTATCAATACTACATAGTAATTAATCATTTCTGTATAAGAAATACCTTTTAAGTCAATAAAATAATTATATTATTGATTTTGTTATTGCTTTTTATATTGTTTTTTGGTAAAATTACTGTGTTAACGACCACATAAGGGGGTGAAGATATTGGCAAATATTAAATCAGCAATGAAAAGAATCAAAGTAATCAAAAAGAAAACAGCTAGAAACAGAATGGTTAAATCTCAACTTAAGACAGCTATCAAAAGATTCGAAGAAGCATTAACACTTGGTAATCTTGAAGAAGCAAAAGCTAAGTTAAAATTTGTTGAGAAAAAACTTATGCAAGCTGCTGCAAAAAATGTTATTCATAAGTCTAAGGCTTCTAGAAAAGTATCTAGACTTGCAGCTAAGTTCAACAAGGCTGTTTAGTAGTAACCAAAATCCGTGTCTCGGGTTCCTAAAATAACAAGCGTACATTGTACGCTTTTTTGCTTTTCATTTATATAGCTTTATTTACACATTTCCATAATAAATAGCTCTAGAGCTATGCTATCTTTCATTTTTCCAGACTTTATAGCTAAATCCATGGCTAAAAATTGATTTAATAGTTTTTCTAAATCTATCATCGTGAACTGCCTGCATTGATTGGCACACTTCCCTGCTACAAAAGGATGAATGCTTAGTTTAGATGCTATCATTTTTGATGAATAGCCTTCTTCTAATAGCAACTTTGTTTTGTACAGATTTCGAACATGGTTTCCCAATGTAGCAGCAATTTTCATTATGGGCTCTCCCTGATGTAGCATAAGGTTTAAGCGTTTCATTGCTTCTTTGGGCTGTTTTTTTTCAATGTCATTCATAAGCTTAAAAATATCGTTTTGAAAGTTAGAGGTAAATATATTTTCTAAGTCATGCAACTCCAGTACTTCTTTTTCTCCTATGTATGCTGTTATTTTCTTTATTTCGTTTTCTATATCTAGTAGGCTTTGGCTGGCATTTTTCCCTACATAATCTATATTTTCCATAAAAAACTCTATTTCTTTTCTGGTAGTCTTTTTCCCTGCTTTTTCAATTCTTTTCTCTATCCATTCCTTTAATTCTTTGGGATTTAATTTTTGAAAATCAATAAGATTTCCATGTTTCTGTATTTCCTTAACGATTTTTTTTCTAGCATCTATGGTGGTAGAACCATAAAATATCAGACATGTGGTTTCAGGAATTTTTTCAAGATAAGCTATTATGCTTTTTTCTTCCTCTTCTGTCATACTTTTCTTTTTACTCTGAAACACCTCTAAATTTTGGATCAATACAAGCTTTTTCTCTGCCATAAAGGGTAAAGTTTCACAGGCATCTATGAATTTCTCCATGGTAAAATCTTTTGCATCCATCACATGAAAATTGAGGGTTTCAAAGCCTGGAGAAACAATTTGTTTTTTTATGTATCTTATAAATCCTTCTGCTAGGTATATTTCTTCTCCATAGAGAAGGTAGAGCTTTTCAATTTTGTTGGACTTAAGTTTCTGCATTGCTTCTTTATAGTTCATAAGATATTCCTTCCTTTTCTTTCATTAGCTTTTTTTGATGCTGCTGCCACAATATCAAGTATACAACAAACCCAGTAAGATAATAAACTAGGATGTGAAAAAATTTTATTTCTGCTACTTCTATACTTGCTAAGGACCATTGGCTTAGATTATTTACAATCCAATAGATATAGGTTAATAATAAATTGGTTAAATAGTTTATGGTTACAGCTAATTCTATAGCAAAAAGGCTAAAAAATATACTGGCAAAGGCCATAAATAGCAAGGGCACCAAAGTTGGAACAATCAAGATGTTGGCAATAAAGGCCACTAAAGACATCTGCTGAAAATGATAAATTAATATAGGTATGGTGCCTACCTGGGCTGAAATCGTTACTGCCAACAAGGATTGTAGTTGCTTTGGTATAAATATTAGTTTCTCCTTTATGATGGGATATAGTAGTAAAATACTTAGTGTGGCAGAAAATGACAGCTGAAAGGAAACAGAAAAAAGATTTAAAGGGTTATACAATAAAAGAATTAGAGCTATCATCATCAAACTGTTTATGGCGTCGTATCTTCTTTCTATAAAATAACTTAAAACATACAAATAATACATAGAGCTGGCCCTTACAATGGAGATAGGAAAATTGACAATAGCACTATAGAAAAATAACACCAGCATCGTTATCATCAGTATCTTCTTTTTACTTAGATTGAAAAATTTCAAGAGCTGATGCAGTAATAGGGCTATTACCCCTACATGTAGTCCTGACACAGCTATTATATGAGCAGTCCCACTTATAGAAAATAGCTTTAACATTTCAGAATCAAGATACCCTTGGTTTCCAAACATAATACTCTTTAACATACCACTATGCAAAGGAGATAAGGATTGGTCTAACACGCCTTCTATATACTTTCGTGTTGTATAACTGATTTTTAATAGTGAAAAACCGTTTCTTTCGTTGAAAGCACTTATATTTCTGCCTTCCACCTCCAGTATCCCTTTAAAGCCTTTACCTTTTAAGTAGAATTGATATCCATCTAAATGATTTCCCCGCAGGTCTTCTACAAGTGCTGTATGATTTAATACAACTATATCTCCTGGCGACAAGTGCTTATAGAGATCTCTAGAGTTTTTGACCTGTAGTTTGCACATTTCACTAACTGGAATAACTTCAGAATAAGAGAGCAACTTATGTATATAGACATCATATTCAAGGTATCTACCTCGATCAATGGCCTCAGATTTTATTTCTGCTTTGAGCTGAAGATTGGAGGATGAATGTGCAGTAATCAAAGTGCCTCCCTTCATATAGCTGTGAAATATAAAATTGCCTGCTAGTAAAAAGACCAAAGATATAAAAAGAAGGGCATATCTATTATAAAAAAAGATACACAATAATAATATTGCAAATATTCCTATAAGTACATAGCCTTCTATTGACACTGAGAATAAAAATCCTAATAGGATACCTAACATAACAGAAACACACAAGTAAATAAAGGGTCTGCCCAATTTTCTCCCTCCTTCCTATTGTGTATTTCTATGTATAAGTAAGATATCCTTTATGTTGCTTTAATAAAAAAATGTTTATTAAATAGATTGAATAGACGGTTATATATCATCTAAATAAACTATCTAACAATTTGTCATTGAAAAAGACGGCTTTGTCTTGGACATACCGTCTAAATATTTTTAATATTCTTTTTTACTTTCGTAGTGACGTAGATGATTGGGTAATATCCTTTCGGCTGTATGGTCATTTCCTTCATATCTTAATAGTGCTTTAATATTGATGGTATGATTATTTTTATCATAGTTTATTTCTACATAATCAGGTCTTCCTTCATCCTGATGCAATTGTAGAAACTGTTGTAGGATATCACTTGCAGCTTCATTATTAATCTCCTCATAAATTTGCAGATATTCTTTCTCAGGTATTTCTAGATAGAGGTCATATCCTGTCTCATGTCTTATCCTTCTATCAAAAACGCTCTCTAACATGGAGTTTCCACCTTTCCTTATTAAAATTGTGGAGATATTAATTATTTTTCGATATAGCTATAAAAAGCATCTTCGATGCCTTCGCTAGGAAACCCTAGGTTTCCTTCGACGGCTGCCCTGCAGCCTGAGCACCTTCCTAGATGCGGGCAGGGGATTTCATCCCCTACAACCCCTTTTTCTATATAATAGGCAAGTAGAGCTTGACTATTATATAAAATAATTAATATTATTTTTCCCTGTTTTTTTGAAGATATGAACAGTATATGCCGCTGCTTTTAATTGGATATTATATAAAGTAGCTTTTTCCTTCTTCAGCTATTTCTAATATATTTGGAAATACTTCCTTTGCTTCATTAAGTAAATCTGTTGGATTAATTTCTGGTAAAATATGTGTTAAAACAATTCTTTGCAGACCTGCTTTTAAAGCAATCTCTCCAGCCTGTTTTCCTGACATATGAGGAACTGTTTCGGTTAAATCTTTGTGCATGATATTGGCTTCGCATAAAAATAAATTGCTTTCTTCAATAAAATCAATGAATCCTTCAAAGTATCTTGTATCCCCAGAATATACAAATTTCTTTTTGTTTTTTTCGAAAGCCATTCCATAGCATTCGATTGGATGATCAGTTCTTTTAAAGGTAACTTTGATATCATTTATCATTACTTCAACACCTTCATGAATAATATTGCGATGAAAGGCCCCATTGTATTGTATCCTTTCATATTCCTCCTGAGGATTTGCTGGCAAGTAGATTGGTATAGGCTGTTTGAGTTTTCCTATCATCTGTTTAATGGCGATGGCGTATCTCAGCACCATTAAATCACTCATATGATCGGGATGCAGATGACTAATAAAAATAGCATCCAGCTTGTTTAAGTCACCACAATAATTGAACAATTTCCCTAACACTCCATTGCCACAATCAATAAGAATCTTTGTTTTTTCATCTTCTAATAAATATCCTGAGCAAGCTCCACCCGCTCTAGGATAAGGACCATGACAGCCTAATACAGTCAGCTTCAAATGCATTCCTCCTATCATCACATCTATATCAATTTTCCCCTAGTGTGTATTGCTTATTATTGACATATTTACAGTGAATTAGTATGCATGATATTTTTTGTTGTTTTTTTTCACTAAATTTATTGCATCGTGAATAGGTTTATAATATGGAATTATACTCCTTGCCCTATATAAGTGCCATATAGCTTTTTCTATATTTCCTAGATGAGAGTAAATTAAACCTAATTGATACTGACCATATCCATTTTCCGGCATGTTCTCTACAAGCAAGCTAGTGTATTTAAATGCTTTCTTTGTATCCTTTAACTTGAAAAAGTGAATCTGACCTAGGTTTAATAATAAATAAGGATCCTTAGGATTATAGTTTAAAGCTTTTCTATACTGAGTAACGGCTTCCGTATAATTTTCTTCCTCATAATGACAGTCGCCAATACCTGTGTGTATATCTAGCTTAAAATCATCTACTCCTGGATTTTTACCTATCTTTAATGCTTTTTGATAACAATCTATTGCACCTTTATTGTCTTCCATTTCATAAAGAATATCCCCCATCAGCTTCCAAAAATATGCGTTATTTGGATTTTTCTCAAGGACCTCTTCTAAGAAGTCAACAGCATATTCAAGGTTGCCAATATTGATTAATGCTATAATTAGGTTGCTAATTAAATATTGATTTTCTGGACTCTTTTTAAGGGCCTCCTGACAAATCTGATAGGCTTCCTCCTCCATGCCATTGATAATATAAAAGCTGCTAATATTTAAATAGGGTTCAATAGAATTAGGCTGTAAAACAGCTTGCATCTTTAGGCATTTTATAGCTTTTCCAACATTGCCGATATTTTCATAGAGGTAAGCCAAATCCTCTAGTATATAATATCTCTTATACTTTTTTAGAAAAAAAGGATTGTATTTTAAGAATAAGGTGAATCCTTTGTAGGCAATATCTATTCTATCGTACTTGATATGACTTTTAATCTCTTGATAAAATAACTTCCATATTTCCTCTTGGCTTTCTCTTTTAGTTAAATTGTATTTAGCACTCCACCCTGCCTCTAAATCCTTAAGGGGTAGATTTTCTTTGGGATAAAATACATTATCCCTCATCTGACTTGAATCGACACTATGACACAATAGATTGTATAATTTCTCTCCTTTTTCTGTCTCTAAAAAATTGAGCTCTAACCAGAAGCCTGGAATCGTATTTACTCTATTTTTAAGCTTTATGCTTTTCATCCCATCAATTTTTTCAAAAAATTCTTCACCTTTGTCTAATACTGCTGCCTCTATCTTTAAATGATTTTTCATGAATTGCATTCTATCTTCTCTGTTGGTGAAAAAAATAATTAATTCCATGATCAGTCCTCCTTTGGGAGCAAGCTACTACTTTATTTATACTTTATATATAATACTATACTATAACATAAAACATTTGTTAACAATGAAAAAAAGATTCCTTCCTACGCTTTTTTATTTAATTATCATACCACTAAACCATCAGGGAAATTGCTTTCTGTGCTTCATTTTATTTAGTTCCATAAACAAGCATAATATATTATAATGATGCTAGGAAAAAGGGGGAATAAACTGTGATCAGTAGAAAACAATTGTTGGCTTTATTCTTAGTATTGTTTATACTTATACCTATGCTTTCAGGCTGTTTTTTTGAGGAGGATACAGCTTTATCTATCCATGTCATTGACGTAGGCCAAGGAGACAGCATCTTAATAAAAACTCCCAATGGAAAGACGATGCTAATAGATGGTGGGGAACCTGCTGCTGGCAAAACTGTGGTTTCCTATTTAAAGAAGCGTAAAGTTAAAAAAATAGATCTATTAGTGGCCACCCATCCTCATGCTGATCATATCGGAGGCCTGATTGATGTAATCCATAGTATTCCAATAGATAAATTCTATATGCCCCATAAACTGCATACTAGTAAAACCTTCGAGAATTTATTGGATGCTGCCAAGGATAAGGATTTAAAAATCTCCGCTGCTACTGCTGGTATCATGATTGATTTTGATGAAGATATTACTTTATATTTTTTGGGTCCACTACGGGACTATGGAGATGATTTGAATTTATGGAGTGCAGTGGTGAAAATGGATTATAAAGAGAAGTCTTTTCTATTTACTGGAGATCTTGAAGCCTTAGGTGAAGAAGATATCCTCTCTGGCTTCCAAAAAGATTTTTTAAAATCACAATTTTTAAAGGTAGGTCATCATGGCAGCAGGACATCCACAACAGAAAACTTTCTTCAAGTCATTGAACCTACTGTAGCGGTTATTTCCTGCGGAAGAAATAATTCTTATGGTCATCCACATGAAGAAGTCATCAACAGACTTAACCTTTTCAATATAGCTGTATATCGTACGGATATGCAAGGTACTATCGTTATAAAAAGCGATGGTAATAGGATTTGGTCTCATCAAAAACCCTATTACCATTAAATCACTCAGTATCTTTTGCAGATTGCTAAAAGGTTGTTAATACGTCATCCATAGAGATATTTATTTTTTTCCATAAACCGTTAGCTTTGCCTACAGGACATCAGACAGATCTGTGATATTGCTATTTTTAAGTAGCATCCTATCTTTTTTGTTTTTTTATAAAATCTACTATCTCTGTTTCTTCTTGATACTTTAATTTATAAAGCTTGAAAACCAGTTTATCAATTTTGCTTTGGATTTTTTCACAGATTTCTTTATTTTGATAGTTCCTCATCATATCTTCTACTAGGTTTTCAAGAGCTTTCAGTTGCTCACTGTTATCAGGATAATAAATAGGTACTCCCTTTAAAGGCGTTGCATATAGCTCTAGCTGTTGCCCTTTTCTTTTACCCTTAAGATAAAGCCAGAAATACATTAAAGATGAATTTAAGATTCCTAATAAATACAATAAAGAGGTATTTACGTGCCTCTTGGTAATATAATAAACATCTGCACTAGCGTACCAAGGTCCTTGTATATAGGCAAATGTATTCTCTAAGGACCTTTGAGGAACTACTATTTTTTCTCCTTCAAATATTTCAGCCTTCCTTGGCCATTGAAGAGCATACCATTTCCGGACACCATTTTTTACTTCTCTTCTTTCTCCTAACAACACCTTATATTGATAAAAATGTTTATATAGATTGGGGTAGCTTCCAATGTCTCCTAGGTTTTCATTATCTATATATACTATGTATAATCCTTTATTTTCAAGGGTATGATATTTTTTTATATAACTGTTTTTATAAAAGGCTTTACAATAATTTTCTTTAACTTCCTCCTCTAAGGATAGTTTTTCAAGCTCTTCTTCATTTAACACAAAGATACCTGCACCAATCTTTTCTTCAATTCCTAACTTTGCTCCCCAGTTAGCTGTTAGCCTATCGGCACCACTAACAATTCCTTGATTAACATAACATAAATCATCTAATCTATAATTTGCTATTTTATCAATCTTGTTTAATACACCCATCTTCCCCTGATAGTTTTGGATGAATATATGTCCTTGATCATTAAAAATCTCCCCTTTTGCTACTTCAGTTCTTTTTAATCCCGGGATAGATTTAGGATGCATGAGCAATTGGTATAAGCTCTCTTTGGAGAATTTTTCACCTTGAAAATTGATTAGAGTAATAGGCTTTTCCACAGTAGTTTTTTCTAAGGAAAAAATCATATTATGCTGTCCTTTAGCATCTGGAAACAGGTTTAGTGTATTAAAATTAATGATGGTTTGAAAGCTAAAATTATTTTTTAAAAAACACCTTAAGTTTTTGGCACCATCTGCTGTCACAAAATAATTAGTGGTTATATAGCATAATAGTCCTCTTTCTTCCAACAACTCGTAGCCTTTGTATATGAAAAAATAGAAATAGTCCATTTTTCTCTCATAATATTTATTGCCAAATTCATAGCCTTTGATATCATCAAATAAAGCTTTATTTCCTCTCTCTCCAATATAAGGTGGATTCCCTATAACAATGTGGAATGACTTTTCAAATCCTGCTGTTTCATCAAATTCTAGTTTTAATGCATCTTCATGCAGCACATTCAGTTTTACCTCGCCAATAGGGCCCTCAGCCAATATTTGAGCTTCCATCAATATTAATAATTTACACATATCTCCAGTGGTCTTTTGTATATCTGTACCAAAAATATTTTTCTCAATTATTTGCTTAATTAATTCTTTATGGCAGATGCTTCTTCCTATCAGTTGATACAGGGTGCTGATTATATTATATAGGGTATGTAGTGTCTTTCTTAAAAACGCCCCGCTGCCGCAAGCAATATCTATGATCCTTATTTCTTCTATGATGCTTATGGCCTGTAAGATATAGTCTAGAGGAAAACCATCTGTTCTTTTTAATATATAGTTTTCCAGCTTTATATTCTTATGATCTATTTTATTATCTACATAGGTTAGGATAGAATTCATGGTCATATATTTACTAATAGCTTCTGGAGTATAATAGGAGCCTGTCTTTAATCTAAGCTGCTGTTGGATAATGCTTTCATATATTTCCTCTAGCCCTTGTATAGAAATCTTCACATCATCGCAATAGTATTTTTTTAAAATAGTACGATATAGCTGCGTATAGAATTCTTCATCAAGCATCTCATATTTTTTTGTATATGGATGGAAGATTTGATGTTTTTCAAGCTTTTGCAGGAATAATTTTTTATCATAGGTAGTTACCATCATACATGTCTCATTATAAAAGAATATATTGAAATAAATCCAAAACAACACTTCTATGCTTGATAAATTGTATCTTTCTTCTATCAGAGTAGATAGTTGTTTGCAATCATTTTTAAAAGCTTTTAGCATGATATTCACCTTATTTTCCTTGAACTCATTATAGATAAAAAAGAAAAGGTGGAATAGTTCCACCTTGGCCTATCAAATAAAGCCTTGATAGGAAAAACATGTTTGCGTTGTGTGTAGTAGATATATTCCACACAAAAAGAAAGATTCCTTCTTTTTTTATTAAATCATATATTGCTTCTTTTGGCATATGTTGGTGTATCTGAAAACCCAATAAACTTTGTTAAAATATACATAGTATATATTAATCTCTAAATAGTGCACATATAATTTATTGAGGTGATCAAAATGAGATATAAATTATTGAGGGTTTTATTTTTCTGTTTTATTCTTTTAACTTTTTTTTATACCTATCAATTTTTTCAAAGGCCTGAGTCAATAGCAACATTTCAATCCTATACTTCCCCTGCTTTAAAAATTAATAAAGAATTAATCAATGCTTATCATAGTGATGATTTAGATGTAAAAGCAGAGGCTGAAGGACAGATTATCAAAACTACTCTGTCGACGATATACTATGAAAAGTGGCAGGAGTTTATTGAATATATAGAGCTACAGCTTTATGAAGAAAATCTACTTCCTCAAGCATCTCAACAATTGGTAGTAGCTTTAAATCTCTCAAAGGATTTAGCAGTGGTAGTGGTATTTGATGCTGTTGCCGATGATTATATCTATCATAGTAAAATAGAAAATATTGTACCTGTCAATAAAATTGAGTTTATAACGAATCCATCACATTCTTATAAATCTATGCTAATTTATCAAACATTAGATGAAAAATTTGGTTCTTTCTTTTATGAAGAGTTCCTACAGGTCTATCTTTATCTTTCTAATGGCTTCAGAAACATCTGGCATAAAACCCTCTATTATGAGGAAATCTACAAAGAGATTTGGGTAGATCCTAAGGCTGATGAGAATCTATGGAATAAAGTCATCGAGGAAACCATCATTGATTTTATTCAAGATGATCCTCTTACAATCAAAACCTTTACAACTTTAGAGAAATATACCACTCGTTCTCCTCAATATCCTGATAAGGATAGCTTTACATTGCTTCATACTGATGATTATAAACGTTCTTATTATTGGAGTAACCAGTTCAATACCTTTATCTTAGGAGAGGTTAATAAGGATGTTTTTCTATCAGATGTTGCTTTGTTAGAAGATATGGAAAGTTCTAGGGAAGCTCTATTTGGTATAAGCAATAGTAATTATAAAATAATTACCTCTAAAGGAGAGGTACTCTATCTTTCTAAAAATAAATTTCAAGCAATGTTTCAAAGTTTTCTAGAAGAATGATATAATAATAGACAAAATTATAAGCTTAAGTGATGAGGTGAACAAAAGAAATGAAGACAGATAAACTGTTTTGGCAAGACCCTTATTTAAAAGCCTTTACCACCAACATTGTCTCTATCGAGGTATATGAAATGGATCCGTCAAAATCTCTTGTTGTACTAAAGGAAACCGCTTTTTATCCAGAAGGGGGAGGTCAGCCTTGGGATGAAGGAACTATAGGTGAAGCAAATGTTCATTATGTTTATGAAGAAGAGGATATTATCTATCATGTTGTAGACGCGGTACCCAGCCAAAGAGAAAATGTAGTCTGCAAAGTTAACTGGGAAAGACGCTTTGATATTATGCAGCAGCATCTAGGTCAACATATATTATCCAGTGTTTTTGAAAAACTATACGATGCCACAACTGTAGGCTTTCACTTAGGGAAGGAATACGTAACCATTGATATTGATAAGCCTACCTTAGAAAATGTGGAAGTTGAAGCCATAGAAAGGAAAGCTAATGAGATTATTTATCAAAACATAGAGGTGAAAACATTATTTCCTACCAAGGAAGAGGTTAAGCAGCTGCCTTTGAGAAAAGCATCTACAGTTACAGAGGGTATACGAATTGTAGAGATTGATTCTTATGATTTTTCTCCCTGTGGAGGTACTCATCCTAGTAGAACTGGCGCTGTAGGAATTATAAAAATCCGAAAATGGGAAAAAAATAAGGGGAATACAAGAGTAGAATTCCTATGTGGCAAAAGAGCTTCCGAGGATTTTTATTGGAAAAATCAACAGGTCAATGATATAGCCTCGCTATTATCTGTAAAGGATCGCGAAGTCTTTGAGGCTGTTTCGAGGATCAATCAAGAGAATAGAGAACTTACCAAAAGCATAAGATCCTTTAAAAAGGCCGTTATGGATTATCAGGTAAAGGAACTATATATGGAAGCAAAACAAATTAAAGATTATTCTCTCATAATAAAAATGTTTGAAGGAGAAGATTTTAAGGATATTAAGTTTATTGCCTCCTCCTTAAGCCAGTATCCTAATACCATATGCTTATTGGCAACTAAAACAGATAAAGCCCAGGTAGTTTTTTCCTGTTCTAAGGATGTGCCGGTTAACATGAATCAGTTATTTAAAGAGGTTATCTCCCTAATTGATGGTAAAGGCGGCGGGAATGCCACCAGTGCTCAAGGTGGGGGAAGTGATATCAATAATCTAGAAGGATTGCTTCAGGCAGCAGAAAAAAAAGTAATGATGGAATACATATAAAGTAGATGCTCATGGATTAAAGGTATCCTTATGACTTCTATAAAAATTTGGTGATAAAAAAAGGAGAGCATTCTATGAAAAATATTGTTATTGAAATGCTAGAGGAAAGAGGCGTTACCCTAGAAGATATGGCGGAGCTGGTTTTAGATTTACAGAAGGACTATCTACCTTTAACAATGGAAACTGCCTTAGAAAATGTAGCCAAGGTGTTGCAGAAAAGAGAGGTTCAAAATGCTATTCTTACAGGAATTCAGTTGGATAAACTGGCGGAAAGCAACTTGCTAGAAGAGCCGCTTTTATCTATTATCAAAAGAGATGATTCTCTATATGGTATTGATGAAATCATGGCATTAAGCATTACTAATATCTATGGATCTATTGGTTTTACAAATTTCGGATACTTGGATAAGTTAAAGCCTGGTATTATAGGTAAAATAAATACCCACGAGAATGGGCAGGTAAATACTTTTTTAGATGATTTAGTTTCTGGCATTATCGCTGCTGCTTGTTCAAGAATAGCTCACGCTGCTGATGATGCTCAAGAAGATGATTAATTAATAGTAAAAATACAGTGAGCTATAATTCAGAGAGAGTTGTACTTCCTCTAAGTTATAGCTCTTTTTTATCTATTTTTTTTCTTAAGATAAAAGCCCTTCACCTCTATTGATTACTTCGGTGAGACTTTTGTAATCAGATGGAGTAACGCCTCCATCCAATTCTCCCATATTGCAGCTTGCAAGAACCAAACTATAGCTTTATTTTTTGTTAGCCGGCTCCATATTTATTTTTCTTCCTTTGATTCGGTTCTTGTTCATGGCCTGTAACACTTTGTTAGCAAATTTTTGCGGCACTTCAACAAAGGTAAATTTGTCAAACATATCAATAAGCCCCACCATGTTGCCATCTATTCCAGCCTCACCGGTGATAGCACCTAATATATGGCCAGGGTTAACACCATGTTTTTTACCTATGTTTAAGAACATTCTAACCATACCAGCTTCTGCTCCTGTATCTTTAGAAGCAACATCTTCAGCAGCTTCAATAGCCTCTGCTTCATTTTTGTTGATCATCAATTTCATTAAAGCGGCTGCTATATCTATGGAGCTATAATCCTCTGATAGCTTTTCCACAAAAGTGGTATATTCAGCTATTCCACCCTTTTCTATGGTAGTTACAATATTACTTGCAATTGTTTCTCTTTGTTTTTCAGCAATATCATTTACTGTTGGTAAATTCTTTCTTTTAATTTTAGTTTTTGCATAAACCTCTAACGCCTTTAGTGTTCTAATCTGTCTTCCAGCTACAAAAGTATAGGCTAACCCTAACTTTCCAGCTCTACCAGTTCTACCAATTCTGTGAACATAGTATTCGAAATCCTCTGGGATATCATAATTGATTACCAGCTCAACATCATCTACATCAATACCTCTAGCTGCTACATCTGTGGCTACCAATAAATCAATGGTTCCATCTCTAAACTTCCTCATTACTCTATCTCTCTGACTTTGTTTAAGATCTCCATGTAGTCCTTCCACTGAATATCCACGGCTTTGAAGATTTTCAACCAATTCATCTACACCTTTTTTAGTTCGACAGAATATAATCCCTAGATCACTTTCCTCCATATCTAAAACCCTGCAAAGTGCATCTAGCTTTTCGTGATTTCTTACTTCAAAATAGTATTGGGCAATTTGAGGAACAGTTAATTCCTTATGTACTACTTTTATTTTCTCAGGCTTTTTCATGTATTTCCTTGCTATGCTTTCAATTTCTCTAGGCATAGTGGCTGAGAACATAGCTGTTTGACGTTCATTAGGAGTATTCTCTAAAATGGTTTCAATGTCCTCCAAAAATCCCATGTCCAGCATTTGATCTGCTTCATCCAATACAACACCTATCACCTTATCAAGTTTAAGGGTCTTTCTTCGGATGTGATCAAGAAGTCTGCCAGGTGTTCCTACAACAATCTGTACTCCTTGCTTTAAAGCTTTTATTTGTCTATCGATAGGTTGTCCTCCATAGATGGCTAATGATTTCATGCCATGTACATAGGTGGAAAACTTCCTAAGCTCATCTGCTACCTGCATTGACAGCTCTCTAGTAGGAGCAAGTATTAATACTTGAACTGCCTTATTTTTTGCGTCAACCTTTTCAATCATTGGTATGCCAAAAGCTGCAGTTTTTCCTGTTCCTGTTTGAGCTTGACCTATAATGTCCTTGCCTAAGTATAATTTAGGAAGGGCCTGAGCTTGAATAGGTGTAGGAGCTTCAAAGCCTAATTCCTCAATTGTCTTAAGAATGTCTGGGTTAATGTTTAAATCTTTAAATGTAATAGTTTTCATTTCATCTCTCCTGATTTTGTTTTTTACTGATACATTATATCCTTTTTACCTGATTATGTAAATAACAAATTCACTACTTATTTTTCTATGATTCTGCAAACATTATACGTAAAAGTTATCATTTACTTAATGTATGTAAGCTTTGTATAGTACATTATAAATTTTTAACATGCTGTATTAAAAAGCACTCCCTATTAAGATTTAGGGATTTGTAACTGTTCTTTATTTTGTTAACCCCATTAATCGAATGTTTGCTTCTGCTTTAACTTCTACCTCAATATTAGGAAAGATATCATGCCAATTCTCTTGTATTTCTTCCCATAATCTCGGTTCATATCTCTGCAGTGCCACATTGAAATGAAATATATCCGCTCCAAATGTCTCTTGCACATGGTGGATCGTATCGTAAATCTCCTTTTCCAGCTTCCTAGCAATTTTTTCTTCTACCTTTTTTTTGAAGCTTCTATCAAAAATATTATGAAACTGTCCTCGATACTCTTCCACCAGATTAAAGGTTCCTTCAACCTCAATCTCCATAACGATGCTGCCCTCAGTCACTCTTGGTATTACATTTGTCTTTCCCTCCGTGATTTCCACCACCACTAATTCATCTGGATTATGGGGGGACGACACTACCTCTATCCCCCCAAGCACTGCATCCCTGACCCATTTTGTATAGTTAGTATCCAGTTCCCCCAGCCACCCTATCATTTCATCTCCTTTAAATACTGCGGCACCAGCATACTTTATCTCGTCCTTTGTTGCAATAATTCTTGGAAGTACAAAATCCAGCTCATTATGAAGACTTTTTGATACTTCCCCCAAGTCTGTCTTGTGAGGCATTCTTGAGGTTTTAGATGCATTTAAGGGTAATTTATCAAGATACAGGCTTGTATAATCATCTATTCTAGGGCTGACATCTAATATGCTTTTAGCATCAAGGGGTGTAACAAATACCTTTGTTCTTCTTCTCATTTCATGATCTCTTAGAAACATATCTAGCACCTCAATAATTCCATCTCTAGCTACTTCCTCACTGATGACTATGACCTTCAAATGCTCATAAAAAGGTGGGTAGTTCAGTCTCGTAGAAAACTGCCTATTGACTTCAAAAAAATTATTTCCTTCTATCGTTAAATCCCAGGTTCTATCTACAGCGCCTGGGGCCCCTCCTCCTGCTTCGGGTCTTGCAATAGCCTCTGGTATAACAGGAATCTGGATGGTATAAGCATATTTAGGTTGCCCTTCATGCAGTTTCATCCTCTCTAAATCTCTTTCGCTGAGGTACTCCTCCAGATCCTCTTGTCCCCTAGGTAATGGATTGGTTTTATCAATGGCAACTCCTAGTACATATCCTCTTCGTTCTACCTCCATATAATCCCAGCAGGCTGTGACAAAAACCAATGTTATAAGGGATAGGACTAAAAGTATAAGGATGGTTTTTATTCCTTTCATGAAGGGCGTCTTCTCCTTTCCTTGATAAAAGTTGCAATGACAATCAAAGGCAGCGCTGCAAAGCTTAGTATTTTAGCCAGCTCATTTGTAAGCATTAAATAGTAATGAACCTCCACTGTGTTTTGAGGAATCAGTGCTGCTATAAAAAGGATTGGTAAATGACCATAAAGCACCATCTTTTCCCTTTTAGTATTCAATAATGCTTTCATATTTAAAAATGAAGAAAAGAAATAGGTGACTATGGTGGTGAAAGTAATGGGAATCCATACTGCCATAAAAAGACTTTCTGCCCGCTCAAACATCTCAACCTGTAGTTGAATGGTCTTGGATAGACTTAAGGTGGGAAACAAAAGCTCTTGGATTTCTCTACTACCAAAAACCATGATACACATTAGAACAATAGCCATATAGACGACTCCAACAATTAAGATGCCAATAGTAATCCATTTTTTCACCGCCTTTTTTATTTGAAAATATGGCATAATATAACCGATTGTTCCTACCCCTAAAAAAGGATGTACAATTTCTAAAAACCCCCGAAATACAGGCTTTGGCCCTCCATAGAAAACCGGCATCAAATTCTTTGTATCTGCATTGGTTAGAGCCAATAAAATCAATAATGCAACAAAAACCAATGTAAAAGGGAGAATGATATCAAGAACAATAGCGATAGCTTTTACCCCTTGGCTTACACAATAGAAGGAAATGAGAAGCATTAGGGTAATAATAACCCATAATGGCGTGGTGTCCAATAAAAATAATTTGATGTTATCAGCAAAGGACCTTAAAGACATGCTTATGGATAGGCCCACATAAAGGGCTATACCCATCATAATCATTTTTCCAAACACCTTCCCTAGAACCACCTCAGCAATCTGAGATATGTTTAGCTTAGGGTATATAGTCCCTAACCAATAAAAGGCAAAGCCAGTTAAAAAAGCTAGTATGGTTGCCAATATTACTGACATCCATCCATCATTTTCAGCGTATTGCACAATATCTCTAGGTAGTGTTAGGAGTCTGACCCCCACCATCCCATGTATTACAAAGGCTAACATATTTATACTGTCTAGCTGCTCTTTCATTTTATACATCTCGTATTTACTCTCCTTCATTTTCTGTATCTTCTTTCTCCTCCTTTAAGGATGGTGGTATTTCTTCCATCAGCCATACTGGTGCTTTAAATAGGGTATCCTTAAGATTGCCTAAACGATAAGGAGAGAAATCAGCCAAGTAGCGAACACTGAAGCTATCAATGGAAGCTAAATGGATCACGACAATGATCCAAAAGGTTACGATGCCATACAATCCCCATACAGCTCCTCCTACGATAAAATACAGCCTTAAAAATCTATTGGTTAAAGAAAATGTGTAGTTAGGCAGTACAAAGGAGGTGATGGCAGTGAGGGCTACAATAATTACTACAATTGGACTGACTAGTCCCGCCTGCACCACCGCCTGACCAATAACCAAACCTCCAACGATGCCTATGGTTTGTCCTACTGGTTTAGGTAATCTTACGGACGCCTCCAATAAAGCCTCAAGTGTAAACTCCATAAAAAGTATTTCAACTAAAAATGGAAAGGGTAATCCCACCCGTGTACCTGTAATATACAATACTAACGGTGTAGGCAGCATCCCAGGATGATAGGCCGTCAGAGCAATATACAGCCCCGGCAGAGTGGTAGCGAAGAAATAACTGATGTAGCGCATCATCCTTATGAAGGAGGTAATAATAGCTCTTTCAAAATAATCATCTGCACTATTTAAGAACATAGCGAAGGTTGCAGGAGCTACCAAAACAAAAGGGGTACCGTCTACTATAATGGCTACCCGCCCCTCTAGTATGCTTCCCACCACTTTATCTGGTCTTTCTGTAGCCAACATTTGAGGAAAGATGGTCCATTTGTAATTTTCTATCAGTTGCTCTACATTTGCACTGGAGGTGATTCTATCTACCTTTATCTTTTTTATCCGATTTTTAATTTCATCAACAATTGTAGACTCTGCTGTACCCCTTAGATAAACAACGGCTACATCTGTTGCTGTTGTTTTTCCTAGTTGATAAAATTCTACAGAGAGATTTTGATCCCTGATCCTTTTTCTTATCAAAGAGATATTGCCCTTCAGTCCTTCAATAAAGCTTTCCCTTGGGCCCCTCAAGGTTTGTTCTGTATTAGCTTCTTCTACTTCCCTTGCTTCTACACCCTTACTGTTTATGATTAATGCTTCCTTACTACCCTCTACTAATAATAATGTATCTCCTGTCAATAATGCATGAATCACCGTTTCAAAGTTGTCTGTCTTTTCTATATCGGAAACCGTCAAAATCTTTTCTTCCAAAACTGTCACTATTTCTTCTTCTTTAGAGTATAAAAACCTTTCTCTCATTAAAGACTTTAGCACTTGATTATTGACGATTTCTTCGTTAATCATGCCATCAACATAAATAATTGTCATTCTAGTAGACCTCTGTCCTACTAGGATTTTTTTATAAATAATATCTTGACTATGTTTTAGTGTGAATTGTAAATATTCAAGATTTCTCTCCAAGCTTTCATTTAAATAAACCTCTGTAGTATTGCCCGGTTCTTCTACAGGTTGGATTGTATTTTCATTGATATTGATTATTTTTTTAGGCTTCTTTATTGGTTTTTTAGGTGGCTTCATGATAATCCTTTCGCCCATCATTTTTACTTTATTATGTGCAAAATCCTATGAAAAATAACTAGATAACCATATAAACTATTTAAATGGTCAATACTATAGTTAGGAGACTAACTATATGAAGTCAAGTATCTTTTTATGATTTTTAGAAGTTCTGAAGAAAATAATTTACGAGACAATCTAACTCAAAAAAGCGCATGACAAATAGAGCAACCCAGTTGCTCTGAAAAAAATACGAGGTTACATTAGATTTGTGGAACAAATGCAGTATTATTTTTTAGGAGGTAGTAAATTACCCTAATTAGCTTTTTACCGACATGGCATCTTGCAACATTGAAGTGCTTACCTTCAGAACGCTTTTTAGCCATATAGTCAGCAAATGTTTTATCACGCATTGCAACTAGCCTAGATGCTTGCATAATAGCCCATCTAAGGTAAGTAGAGCCTCTTTTAACCATTGGAGTTTTAGATGCATTGTAAGTTCCAGATTGGTAAGTAGAAGGATCCATACCAGCAAATGCAAGAAGTTTAGCAGGGTTTGAAAAACGCTTAACATCACCAATTTCAGCCAATATAATGGCAGCTAATGTATACCCAATGCCTGGAATGGTAATGAGTGGAGTATCTAGTTCGTCCACAACTATTTTAATTTGCTTGTCTAATGCATCTATTTCCATCTGAATTGATTGGATGAGGCGAATAGTTTGTTGTAACTCGAAAGCTGTAGAGCGATTGCTTGATCCAATAGAATTAGTAGCAAGCTCTTTTAAAGCAATAGCTTTCTCCTTGCTATATTTACCTTTAGAAGCTGTTCTTATGAGGCTTGTTAGCTTAGTAAGATGGCAGTTGCAGATACTGTTAGGTGTTGGTAATTCAAGCAATAGTGCATAACTGGAGTTTTGGTGTATAGACCAGAGTAAGCTTGGCAATTCAGGAAAAATGATATCGATTAAACGGGTAACAGAAAGTTTAAGCCTAGAACGATAACTAATCATCCTATGACGATGTCTTGTTAGTGACTTTAACTCCTGAATCTGATATGATACTGGTGAATAGGATTTTGATTCATCAGTAAAGAGCATAGTCGCAATGACCTTTGCGTCGGTCTTATCTGTTTTAGTTTTCCTAAGGGTTTGAGCCTTACGGAAAAGATTAGTAGCCAATGGATTTAGGATGGTGACCTGGAATCCTTTGGAATACAGATAATTTGTGATATTTGTGCTGTAATGACCTGTTGATTCGAGTCCTATTTTTACATTTTGAATACTTTTAGAACCAAGAGCAGAAAGGATAGAAGAGTAGAGGGTTTCAAAGCCTTTCTTAGAATTGGAAATACGTAAAGAATCGGTATGAATAACACCATCAGAATCAATAATACAGCAATCGTGCTTAGCTTTGGCAACATCAATACCAACGAATAGCATAGAAAACAACTCCTTAAGTGTAGTACGCTATGTTTCCACTAACTCTATGTTAAATGTATCCTTGCTATATATAAAACGTCTAAGCGTTATCTAACTAATTAACAAATAAACATAGAGCTGTGGTTAGAGCCTCGAAAAAAACAGTCGGCTGTATAGGGACAGCTGCTGTAGGTGAGATAACTAATCCACAGCGCCTAATACAGATTATATAGAAAATAATCTAGAAAGGAAAATGTATAATGGATTTCCCTATGTTTTCATTATATAAGGTAAGTAGATGCAAAAAGAAAGTTTTCGTTTCAAAAGTCTCAACAACACAAAGCTTCCACCAAATAATATAGAGATCATTTTAAGTGCCCTTAATGGTGTTAATACTGTCATGGTGGATATGATGGATAACACAGTCACAGTTGATTATGATGATTTGAAAACTACTTCAGCTGAGATTCGATCTAAGCTGGAGGAAAATAAGCTTGTATAACTGTTTTTAGTCCGCAAATTATTTTTCCCACAAAAAAAACCTAGGTAGGTTATCTCCTCCTAGGATTTTTTCAATATTTTTATCTATTTTCTTATTACCTTCATCCAACCTTTGGTGCCACAACTAGGACATGTCAGATACTTTGTTTTTATCTTATGGGGACTGATAAAATCTCTATAGGGTGAAATAGTAAACCTATGATTACAATTGTAGCAAATATATGCAGAGACCTTAGCATGCCATCTTACTCCCAGTATTAAAACCATAATTGCCAGTAAAATATAGATGTATTCCATTTCTCTTCCTCCTCTTGGTAAACCAATTATTTATTAATATAGCCCTTCTCCACAGATTCCTTGATAACATCCTCAACAAATTTTGCTAATTCCTCTGAGCCTTCTTTTATGCATTCAAATCTCTTTAGTACTCTATCAAGGGTTACATGATGTCTTTTCCAGGTTCCTCCCTTAGTATAATAATTATGTAATAAAGGTTGAATCCTATCTAATGCTGCAGCAAATTTAGCCTCAGGTGTAAGTCTGTCTTCAAACTCTCTCCAAATGCCATATACTTCATCCCTTTGGTCCTCCGGCAATATGCCAAAAATTCTTTCTGCTGCGGCTTCCTCTCTCTCTTCTTTATCTTTGTTCCCCTCATAATCAAAGGCAAAGGTATCACCAGCATCTATCTCAACTAAATCATGTATGATGACCATCTTCATAACATGCATAACATTTATTTCCTTCTTATTGGCATACTCCGATAATAGCATTGCCAGTACTGCTAAATGCCACGAATGTTCTGCGTCGTTTTCATGTCTTGTTTCATCCATAAGGGTGGTTTGTCTATATATACTTTTCAGTTTATCAATTTCTACAATAAATTCTATTTGTTTCATCAATCTTTCGTTATTTAGCAATAGAATTCCTCCTCATAGTACTTATTCTAGATAGATTTAAAAGAATAATTTTAGCAAACAGCTTTTCTTCTATTTATGTTATCATACTTGAATTTATTATATTATAAAATATCGATATACAACAGGTGAAAAATAATAAATCTTATTCTCTCAAAAAAAGAATAAAGCCCTGTTGATTTATAACAGCATCCAACAAGGCTATTGAAATCTATCGGTAGGTTAATATTTCTTCTATCAGCTGCTCCCTTAAAATATCTATTTCTTCAAACCTTAGATTCGGCACATAATAGTCTTCAATATAATCATGGTTCTTCTTGGTTCTTTTAAGATTATAGGCTACATCATCAATTAACTGTTTAAATAATGCTTCGCTGTATTCTAATTCATCTTTATATTTGTTTAGTTTTTCATAAGAAATGAATTGATTTAAATTAAAGGTTTCCTTCCCTTTGAATTTTGAGTTTGTGGTAAAGGCCAGCTCAAGCTCTGGGATAACCACAGACTCTATTTTGTCTGGCTCTAGCGGTTCATGATAAATCTCTATGTCATATCCATTTTCAGTTGCTTTCCTAGCAATTTTATCAAGCAAGGTTGATTTACCTGTACCTGGTGCCCCTTTGATATAGTAAATATTCTTAATATCTCCTATATATGTTTCAGCAAAGTCTATATGGCCTAGATGGGTATAGGCACTGCCAAACAGATGCCTCTCAGCGGCGATTTTATCCTGCTCCTTAATATCTCTAAAGAATCTTTCTATTACTTTTTTTGTTAATTGGTTTACCTTTAAAAAGTCCATTGCTTGGTTGTAGGTCCATTCCATATCGTCATGGATGAGCTTTGCAGCAGCTAGATATTTATAAACTCTTTTGTATATCTTGCCGTTTTCATCTATAGATTCAATAATTTCTTTTCGCTTTTCCCTAAGCCCCTCTTCTTGCCAATACTCACCTAAATGAATAATCGTGTCAATGGCTCCAGGGTATTTAGGGTCCATAACATGTGGCGCAGTGCCATCAATCATTACAATTTTTAGCTTTGGAATTACTACAGCATCTATAGAGTCTGGATCTGCTGAGCAATGATGGAATTCTATATCATATCCTTTTTCTTCCATAACATGACCGATTTTTTTCATCATACTGGATTTTCCTGTTCCAGGGCCGCCCTTGAAAAAAAATACTTTATTCGCCTTCTTTAGGTCTATAATGTTCTGAAAGTATGAATAAAACCCTATGGAGGTATTTCCCCCCGGCAAAAGCCTCTTTATACTTCCTCTATGTGGCATAATTTCCCTCCTTATGCTCATATTTATCTCTCTTTACTATATTATCCATTTCATAAAATTTTGTGCCTAAATCATAAAATTAAATTAAAATATATATATTCCATTAAATGAATTATATGTTTGTAGGGGCAGGTTTCCAAGGCTGTCGGGGTTGCATAGAGACAACACCTACGATGTAAGATATTTCAAGTTAGCATAAGTATGTTAACTTCTACAAACAATATATTTGATGAATAGAAGGAGGGATATTATGGCTAATTTAAAGAGAGATGAAAATAGAGATCAATGGAGCTCCAAGGTTGGCTTTGTTTTAGCGGCAGCTGGTTCTGCCGTTGGTTTGGGAAATCTATGGAGATTTCCTTATACTGCTGGTCAAAATGGTGGTGGTGCCTTTGTACTTGTATATTTTGCTATTTTAATTTTGGTTGGATTTACTTTAATGCTTGGTGAATTGGTTATTGGAAGACATACTCAACTTAATGCAGTTGGTGCCTATCGTAAAATACGTAAAAATTGGGGTTGGGTTGGTGGCATTGGTGTACTGGCTTCTTTTTTGATTTTATCCTTCTATAGTGTAATCGGGGGATGGGTCATCAATTATGTAATAAAATCTATTACTGGAGCCTTTACTACTGGGGATGTTAACATGGGAGAATTATTTGTTTCTTTTATTAGCAGTCCTGGAGAGCCTATTTTATATCATGCAATCTTTACCCTTCTTACCTTGGGCATTGTTATGGGGGGCATCAGTGGGGGTATTGAAAAATATAGTAAGATTCTAATGCCTAGCTTATTTGTCATGATGATTCTAATCATGCTTCGTTCTGTCACTTTGCCTGGAGCCAGCGAAGGTATTCTCTTTTTCCTAAGACCTGATTTTTCAATGATCACTGGCGAGGTTATGTTGGCGGCTTTAGGGCAAGTATTTTTTTCCTTAAGCTTAGGAATGGGGGTCATCATTACCTATGGTAGTTATTTGAGCAAAGCAGAAAACATTCCTCAAAACTCTTTTATTATCCCATTGGTTGATACTGGGATTGCTTTACTGGCAGGTCTAGCAATCTTACCGGCGGTATTTGCCTTAGGGTTTAGCCCTGATGAGGGACCTGCATTACTTTTTATTATCCTGCCTGCAGTGTTTGCAGAGATGCCTTTAGGTTCATTTTTTGCATTGCTCTTTTTCCTTTTAGTTCTGTTTGCAGCTTTGACTTCATCTATATCTCTATTGGAAGCTTCTGTCTCTTATGTAGTCGATGAGTTTCATTTAGGACGTACCCAGACTGCTTTACTGTTAGGGTTCATTGTGTTTTTACTGGGGATTCCGTCTTCCTTATCCCAGGGTATATGGGGAAACCTTACTTTTATAAGAGGTCTTGACTTTTTAGATTCTATAGATTTTATTGCAAGTAATATTATGCTGCCACTAAGTGGTCTTTTCCTATGTATTTTTATCGGATGGATCTGGGGTGTAGATATGGCTGTTGAAGAGGCTACTAATCATGGTAGAATTTCTTTTAAACTAGCACCTTTTTGGGGATTTTTAATCAAATGGGTAGCACCAATAGCTATATTAGTTGTGTTTATTCGAGGCTTGGCTTAAACTAGATCCATAAATTAAATATTTTTTCTATAAAAAATCACTATATTAGTGATTTTTTGTTTGGTATTTATAAACATGTTATAGCATGAATGAAAATATAAAAGTATCTTTAAATTTTTTAATATCTATTAAGAAATTAATTACTTATGGTATAATGATATTTGTCAATATTTAATCTAAATGCTGAGGGAATATATGAAAAAAATAATTCTAAGAATTTTTATGCTAATCATTGTGCTTCTAGCTGTTATACAAATCAACATAATAACAGCGCCCCGTAAACAAACACCTAAACAATCAGATGCTATTATTGTTTTAGGATGCAGTCTATGGGGAGATCAACCTAGCCCACTTTTGGTTTATCGTTTAGAGAGGGCTTTGGATTTATACCGACAGGGTTATGGAAGCAAAATCATTGTTAGTGGATCTCAAGGTCCTGATGAATGGGTAACAGAAGCATTTGCTATGAAAAAATATTTAGTGGAAAATGGTGTTCCAGCAGAAATAGTACTGAAGGAGGAAAATTCTTTTAGTACCTATGAGAACTTGCTTTTCAGTAAAGAGATCATGGATCAAGAAGGCTTGGAAAGTGCAGTGGTAGTAACAAACAATTTCCATCTCCATCGTTCTTTAATGATTGCTGATCGATTAAATATTACTATTTCTGGAGGAGCAGCAAAAAATTATCCCAATCTTGCCTTAAACATAAAGTATCATTTGCGAGAGGTAGTGGCTTATATCAAAGACTTTATTTTTTCCTATTAATCTTAGGTTCTTCTTTATTGAAATAGGTTAGCAGCTACATATTTTAATAAAGACACCAAGATATATATTGTGTATTTTTTAGATTTATGTTCTGTAGCACAGCAATTGAATCATCTATTTTATCTAAATAAAAAGCAAGGAGGAGAATGAATGTCGAGACAGAATTTTCATCGAGGTTGGTTGGTAACAGCAGCAGGATTAGGTGTCAATCTAATGCTAGGGGTGCTATATGCTTGGGGTGTTATTTCAGCAGCCTTGATTGATCAGTTAGGATGGGGTGCTACCATGACTCAGATTCCCTATATGGTTGCCTGTGCATTATTTGCTTTTTCTATGGTTCCAGGAGGAAGACTGCAAGATAAGCTAGGTCCTAAACCTATTATCATGGCATCAGCGGTACTGGCAGGTATAGGGTTTATTCTCTCAGGTATTTTCTTAACTACCATTGGTTTGACCATCTTCTTTGGTATCGTTTTTGGAGCAGGGATGGGTATAGGCTATGCAGCTCCTACTCCAGCAGCCGTTAAGTGGTTTGAACCAAAGAAAAGAGGATTAATTTCTGGTATTGTTGTCAGTGGCTTTGGATTGGCCCCTGTCTACATTGCCCCACTAACCACTAGACTTTTAGCTACCCATGGTTTACGTACCACTTTTTTCTTCTTGGGAGTTGGATTTTTTCTTGGGATTATGCTTTTAGCCCAATTTATCTCAAATCCGCCTAAAGATTATGTGCCTAAAGGAGCGGCGCCTGTCCCTACCGAAAAAAAATCTAAGGATCATGATTTAAAGGTGGATTATGATTGGCGAGAGGTATTAAAAACCAAAGAATTTTATAAGCTATGGACTATGTTTTGCTTTGGAACCTTTGCTGGACTGCTGATTATTGGTCAGCTTTCAAAAATTGGTCTTGAGCAGGCAGGGATGCGCAATTCATATTTGTTAATTGCTCTATATGCCTTTTTTAATTTCGCTGGTCGCATTGGTTGTGGTGTGATTTCAGACAAGTTAGGAAGAATGAGAACACTATTTATTATGTTCCTTCTACAAGTGGCTGCCTATAGCTTTTTCCCTAGCTTTAATTCTCCATTAACCTTGATGTTTGGTATTGCCATTGTAGGCTTTACCTTTGGTGGTATGCTAACCATCTTCCCTTCAGCCACTGCTGATTATTTTGGTTTGAAAAATTTTGGTGTCAACTACGGTATGGTCATCACTGCTTGGGGAATAGGTGGAGTCTTTGGTCCTCTTCTTGGGGGAATCGTTAGGGACTTAACGGGTGCCTATACACTAAGTTATATTGTATCTGGTGTCCTGAGCGCCGTTGGCGCTGTTATGACCCTTTATACAAAATCCCCTAATCCAGTTGTGACAAAGAAAATAGATGGCCCCTCACCAGCAACATCAAAAATCTAGTAGTCTTTTTTATATAATCTATACTGCTGAAATCCTTTTTAGGTTCCATGCATCAGAAAACCCAGCTGAAAATGCTGGGTTTTTTCATCCTCTACTTATTCTTTGTATTTATTAATATGCACCTTATCATAAAGCAAATCCGCTTCCTGATAAGGAGGTTTTGCTTCATCGGGATAGCCCACTGCAATAATAGCTTCTACCCGCACCTTCTCTGGAATGTCCAGTAGTTTTTTTACATATTCCTCAGCAGTTACCTCACTGTTATGACCTCTCTGTCGTATTTGAATCCAACAGCTTCCTAAGCCGATACTTTCTGCCATTAGATGAATCACCACAGATGCAATGGAAGTATCTTCTATCCACACATCACTTTTGGCTTCTAGCCCTAAAACAACAATAGCCATTGGGGCCTCCTTTAAAAAGCCTGAGCCGTGTTCCTTCGCTTTTGCAAGCTGTTGAATTAATTGTCCATCCTCCACCACAATAAACTCCCATGGTCGGATTCCTCTTGAAGAGGGAGACAATAGTGCCGCCTTTACCAATAAATCAATTTTGTCCTTTTCTACTTGTTTCTGTTGAAATTTACGAATGCTTCTTCTTTTTTTTAGCATATCCAGCATGAGAATACCTCCTTTTGTCATTAAACTATTTGTACCCATCTATATTGATTTTTAGCACTAACCGTTACTGGTGTCTTGTAAAAATCAGAAAGGTTCCTACTGGTTAATACTTCTTCTGTGTTTCCAAGTGAATGAATCTTTCCTTTCTTTAGCAGCATAGTTTTTGAAAAAACTGGTGATATCTCTTCTGTTCTATGGGTCACATAGATTAAGGTAGTAGAGGAATTTTCTAATCCTATTTTCTCTATTACTGAAAGCAACTGTTGTCTAGCAAACATATCTAGGCCCGTACAGGGTTCATCTAGTATCAATAATTTAGGTGATGCCATTAAGGCTCTTGCGATTAATACCTTTTGCTTTTCTCCTTGGGACAATATCTTATACGGTTTATGCATGATTTCCATACAATCTAGCTGTTCCATCAGCATAACTGCCTTTTGGATATCAGCTTCATCCACCTCATCGTATAAACCTATTGTAGCAAATTTGCCGCTTAAGACTATTTCCTTAGCTGTTTCTCTTACATATAGCCTTTCCTGCAAGGAAGAGCTTACCCATCCTATTGATTTTCTCAATTGTCGTAAATCGAATTTGCCGAATTCTTTATCTAATATACGCACCTCTCCACGGGATGGTAGCAGATAACCATTGATGATGTTTAATAGAGTGGTTTTTCCTGAACCATTTAATCCAAGGATTCCCCAATGCTCTCCCGGCTTAACCCTCCAATTGATTCCCTGCAAAATATACTCATCCTCACGAATAAAGGCTACTTCTTTCATATCAATAATCATCCTGCTTTTCTCCTACCTTTCCTATGTAATATTACTAAATTTTTAAAGCTTTTCTAAAAAAACCTTTATCCTATCAATAGGACAAAGGTGTATTTGCTATTTTTCTATATTGAAGGAATAAACCCACTACATTTCCTACAGGCTTTATTGATTCCTACGATTACCAACATTAAAGTTATTTTAATACTTTTGTATATAGCTGTCAATAGATATTTTCAAAATTTTCTAATAACATAAAGATAGGCAAAACTCCCATTATCAAGAGCTTATACATTAAAAACACCAAAAACAATCAGTCTTTGGTGTTAGTTGTGTTTCACTTTTCTTTCTTTGAAAGGATGATCTTGTTCTTATTTTTTACTTCTATAAGTATCCCTTTAAGGAGTTGTGTTCCCAATTCCTTTTCCTATGGCTTGAATTTTTTCTTCTATCATACTATAGACTACTGGAATAAGCACCAGGGTAAGGAAGGTTGATATAACTAATCCGCTTACGATAGCAATGGCCATAGGTGTAAAAAGATCACTTCCTAAAAAAATCAGGGGCATCAACCCAATTCCTGTTGTGGTGGTTGTAAGCATAATAGGTCTAAATCGTTGATCCACAGCATCGATACATGCATTTACCACTGTCTTACCCTTTACTCTCTCTCGGTTAATAAAATCGATTAAGACAATAGCATTATTAACAACAATGCCAAATAAGCTGACAATCCCCAGCAAGCCTGTGAAGGAAAGAGGCTGTCTCGATAGGAATAGTCCCAAGATTGCCCCCACTGCTGACAGGGGTATGGTTAGAAGAATAATGAACGGTTGTATGAAAGATTTAAACTGGATCAGCAATATAATAAATATAGCCATCACTGCAAATATAGATAAAATGCCAACCTCTCCAAAGTTTCTGTTAATGCTTTCCTGCTCACCATCAAAGATAATCTCCACATCATCCAGCTGTAAATGCATCATTCGATTACGGAGTTCATTTTCTATTACAGCAGAATTTCCTCCCGGTCTAAGATCACTTAGAACGGTAACAGTGAATTCTCTATCATATTTTGTAATAATAGGAACCTGATGCTGCAATTCTACCCTAGCCACTTGTTTCAGCAATACTTTTTGATCTGTAAGAAGGGACTTAATCGCCAGGTTTTCAAGCTCCTCCTTTGTTGTAATATTGCTTTTAACCACGATATCATATTCTATACCCAGCTGTCTAAAGACTGTTGCTCTTTCACCCCTAAGGGCAATACTGACCTCTTTTAATATATCATAATGGGATATCCCCAAGCTGCTTCCTTTATCAGAATCTACTACTATAGAAAACTCATACATCCTATTGGGAAAATTATCCCTCACATTCATAGTACCATGAATATCGCTTAATTCCTCTGATAGGAGATCGGCAGCAGCACCTAGTCTTTCAAAATTATCTCCTGACACTCTAATGGTGATGGGTGCACCAACAGGCTCCCCCTGCTCAAGCTCAAAGGCGGTTGCTGTCCCTGCAGCAATGGTTCCATCAAAGAGCTCCTGTATATGATTGACAAATTCCGTATTGGACCTAAACCTCTTTCCATTTTTTAAGTCCAGTTTAACCAGCATCTGTGCAAAATCTGGCGATTGTGTGCTAATCATCATAGTATCCCAAAATTTAGGTAGTCCATTACCGATGGCAGTTGTATATTGGAGAACCTCCGGCTGATGGCTTAAAATATTTGACACCTCATCTACGATGGCTTCTGTCCGTGATAAATCCGAGCTTTGCTCAGCAGTGATATTGATATAGATAATATCCTTATCAGCCTTTGGAAAGAATTGTAGTCCTAGCCGTGATGCGATAAAGAAAGAAAATAGTACGAATATAAAGGTAAAAGCCAATGTCCTCTTTCTATGAGTTAATCCAAATTCCAGCAGCCCCTGAAAAACCTTTTTTACTGATGGAATCTGTTTTGTGTTTTTGCTTTCCTTTAAGAACACAAAGGCAAGGGTTGGTGTTACTAAAAGTGCAACCAAATAGGAAAAGGTCAGTGACAGCATAATGATTTGAGGCAGGCTAATGATGTATTCTCCTACAGGAGATTTAATTAGAGCTAGAGGTATAAAGGCCCCCACAGTGGTTAGTGTGGATGTTAAGACCGGTGCCGCCACCTCTTTGGCTCCCTCTACACATGCTGTCATTCTTTCTAACCCCTCATCCAGCCTCGTTTGAATGGAATCAATGATTACAATTGCATTGTCTACAAGCATTCCTAAAGCAATGATTAATGCCGTAATGGAGACCTGATGAAGCTTAATCCCTAGAAGATTCATTGATGAGAAGGTCAATAAGATCGTCAGAGGAATAGCTGTGGATACAATAACTGCATTTCTTATTCCTAAGCTGAGAAATATAATCACTACAACTAACAACATACCAAAGAGAAGATTTCCTATAAAATTGTTGATGGAAGCTCTAACATCTCGTGGCTGATACAATACTTCGTTAAAGAATAAATCCTCTGGCATTTCCTTCTTTATTGCTTCGATTCTCCTTTCGACCTCTCTACCAATTAAGACAATATTTTCATCTTCTTTAAAGTATCCAGCCAGCAATACAGCATTTCTCCCGTTGTGCTTGATCTTAAAATTAGCCTCTTCCATTCCTTCATAGACTGCTGCTATATCCTTTAACCGCAAAACCTCTCCTGTCTCTCTTGAAAGACTTATGATTGTATTTTCAATATCCTTTATGGAATGATAGCTCCCTTCCACATTGACATTGATCTTCATACTGCCATCATCTATACTGCCTACAGGTATCTCTAGATTTTGCCCTCTAATCATATTGGTAATATCCTCTAAGGACAGACCATGATGGTTTAGCCTGTTAATATCCACCTCTACTTTTATTTCTTTTTTTTGCTCTCCTTCTATATCAAACCCTTCAATCCCTTCTATCCTAGAAAGCTTTCTTTCTACTTCTTCGGCATAGTATTCCAGCTCTTCGTAGGAATAATTATCCCCCGACATACTGATCATAATGCCTGCTGTTTTTAATAAATCCGTGTTGATATCCACAATCTCGCAGCCCTCTGGCAGTTCATTTTGAAGGTCATTCATTTTGTCTCTTAAATCTCTCCAGGCTTTATCCACATCAGCTCCATAGCTTAGCTCAAATATTACAGTGGAAATGCTGTTTTTTGAGAAGGATACTGAATAATCATAACCGTCCATTTCGGCGATTTTATCTTCAATTTTTTTTGTTACCATACTTTCCATGTTTTCTGGTGAAGCGCCAGGATAAACAGCTGTTACCATTGCAGCAGGCAGCTCAATCTTAGGTGCTTCTTCCTTCGGCATTACATAATAGTTGTATAGCCCTAAAAGCATTAGAACAACTGCCGCAAAAAGTGTCACTCTTCTTTCCTTAATAACGTGATAAATAATTCCCTTTTTCATTCTACATCACGATCCTTAAGTGTTACTTGATCTCCGTCCCTCAGATTCTTCATTCCCTCAATCACAACCATTTCTCCATGTTTTATTCCCTTCACTAATGCATTTGTTCCAACGACATCAATAATTTCTATTCTTCGTCTCTCTGCTTTATCCTCATGAACTGTAAATACAAAGTCCTCTCCCTGATAAAGAATTGAAGAAATAGGTATGCTGATAGCCTCTTGATATCCCAGCATTAGTTCTACATTGGCTGTTTCGCCTATAGGAAATATACCTTCTAAAATATTTATTTCAACAGCATAGGTTCTGGTGGTCTCATTCGGCATAGGATTGATATGGGACACTATTCCCTCACTCAGTTGATTGCCTACACTAACCAAAGCCCTCATTCCTGCTTCTATTTCCATTAAATCCTTCGACGTCACTCCAATCTTTAGGATTTGGCCTTCACCTCTGACAATAGCCAAGGGATAGCCCCCATTGTATAATTCACCCTCCTTGAAGAATACATCTACAATATAGCCATCTATATCTGCTATAAGCACAGCATCCTCCAAGAGATTTTTTCTATAGAGATAATCTGCCTTCGCCTGTTGATATTGATGAAATAATGCCTCCTTATCTTCCTCTCTAGCACCCCTTATAAGCTGGTTTAGAATTTCCTCAGCCTGACCCAAGTCCGCCTGACGAATATCCATTTCAAGCTTTGCCTGATCTAATTCCTGCTTTGATATAGCAGAAGCCTCATAAAGCACCTTCATTTTTTCATAGGTATCTTTATAGAATTCCGAAGCATCCCTTGCTTTTTTTGCATTAAGCTCAGCATTATTGATATCCTCTTGGCTGGCTCCATTCAAAGCCTTCATATATTGAGCATGTGCTGCTTCCATCTGTGCCTCTGAAGCCATCAAAGCATATCTTAAGTCCTCAGTATCCAGCTCAGCAATAACCTCTCCCCTTTCAATAAAGTCTCCCTTCTCTACAGGTATACTTCTAATTCTTCCTGATGATTTGAATGCCATCCTTCTTGTTTCCTCTGGTGCGATAGACCCTATATAGTCAAGCACAACAGGTATATCTTCCTCTACTGCTTCTATAACTGCCACCGGTTTGCTTGCACTGACCTCCTCTCCATTCTGCCTGTTATTGACACAGGACCATAGTATAGCCCCTATGATGATCATCATCAAAGCTGCCAAAATCATTCTTTTTTTACTCATTCCAATAACCCTCTTTCAACTTAATCTTCAAAACATATTTTTACAGGAAACAATTGTTCATATCCTCTAGGATAAAAACAATAATTATCACGTGTTCATTATTGACTCAAAAAAAATTAAGAGAATCGTTCTTCTAACTTGCTAAAACAATACTTCATCAAAATAACAACTAAGCTCTTGATTTCTTTTTCTTCTGTTGAGCTCTTTAAAATCCTAATCAAGCCTTCTATGAAACTATTTGACATAATATAGCATATGAAACTTCTCTCTGCATTATTTCTAAAAAGCACTTCTGGGTCTGTAGGAAATATACAGCCAATAGACTCGTGGTTATGTTTTTCAATCATTCTAATGATTTTACACTTTACTTTTTCATAGGAGGTTCCTTCTGAGCCATCTATTAAAATCAAAAGAGCCTCTCTATGCTTTACAAATATAGTTACAATAGAGTCCGCCATAAACTCCACAAAGGCATCCGTTTCTTCATTAAAGTCAGGATGATTATGCTCATTGATCAGATCAACAACCATATCAAAAGCAGGGGTAACAATAGTGGAAAAAAGTGCTTCTTTGTTTTCAAAATACCTGTACATATTTCCCACAGTCATTCCTGCATTTTTTGCCATACTTCTCATAGAAGCATTTTTAAAGCCTTTATCTTTGAATTCCTTTACAGCAGCTTCAAGTATCCTATCTCTCATTTCATCCTTTAGTACTTGCATTAATAAACACCTGCTTATTTTTATATTGATTGTTATTTTACTATTTTTTTCTTTTGATGTCAATATTTTCTTATAAATTAATTTTTAGCAATCAGCGGTTACAGGTTTTCTCCCAAAAAATCCACCACTTAACTCAAATCCTTTTTTTCTATATAGATTGATGGCACTTTCATTGTCAGTATTCACTACAAGTCTAAACTCAACAAAATCATATTTTTTTGTTAACTTAAAGGCTTCCTCCATTAGTTTTTCAGCAATACCTTTTCTTCTGTGTTCTGGTTCTACCCACAGGTCATCTATAAACATTGTTCCCTTTCTTTTATCCGGCTTAGGTATTAAGGCAATATGAATATACCCAACAGGCTCACTTCCAACCTCTGCAACATATATGAAAAAATAATCAGAATTTACTATTCCTAACTGGCCTTCGTCTTCACTTAAGTATTCCTGATACTCTTTAGGTGCTCTCTTTTTAATTAATTCATTTACTTTATATCGTTCTTTTTGACTTATTCTTCTAATAGAAACATTATTATTCATCATCTTATCTCCCTCTTGATTGAAATTAAAATATTCTTAACTATTTAACTATTGGAATCGCAGCCTTTACAGAGGCGAATTATTAAGGGCTGGACCATGCCTCACGAATCCAGATTACATATACTATGCTATTTGGATGAAGCGACGTAGAAACATAATAAAAAACCTTACTATTAAGTGAAGTTGAAAAACACCTCCTCACTTTATTAATGTACAAACTTCAATAAATCAAATATAAGGTTTTAAGCAACTCACTTTACTGCACTTGAAAGATTAGTTTTGCTATTATATTCAACAGGAATTCTATTGAGTTTTTTAGTGATCATGATTAGAACTGGAACAAGGATAAGTATTGTGGCTAGGAAAACAGACATGCGTATTGTCATGTCTACATTTAATTCTCCATTGATGCTTATATGGACTAGATTAAGGATTGAATTGATTATGAAATGTGATATCCAGGGTGTCCAAATGGAATTCGTATAATAATACATCACACCAAAAACAATACCTATTAGTATCATAGGTATAGAATTGAATACTAGTGCCATTATAAAACCATTTGAACCGCTGACCATTCCACTAATATACCATTTAAATGCCCAAGGAATATGCCATATTCCAAACAATAGTGCCTGCAAAAATATAGCCATTCTGACGGAATATTTTTTATTTAACATCGGAATCATAATCCCTCTGAATAATCCTTCTTCCATAAAACAATTAATTGCATTACCCAATAAAAGAAATAGTGCAAAACCTATTCCACCAGTTACACCTGCCTTAGGATCAATTGCTGCTATTATTAATTGCGGCGAATCAGAGGCAAATATTAAAAATTCTCCCACATATCCCAAAATCATCAAAGCACTTGTAATAACTATACCTAATATAAAAATAGACCACTTATTATTAACATTAAATCCAATACTACTTAGATTATCACCTGCTATTTTCACAAATAGAATTACAATAATAAAACCTATCATCTTCGACAATATGATCTCACCTAATAAATCATCCAACCTGAAAACAAAAATATCTAGCAGCCTAAAGATCATTGCTATACACATTAAGCATATGCTAAGGATTAGTGGTTTTGAAAATGAAATATCTTTTAATTTTTTTCTCATAATATCTAACTTTTACACTCCTATCTTCTCATTTTGTTATATAAACATAATTTAGTAACCTTTCATTACTCCAATTAAAATAATTCCTACTATTACAAGCATCAGTATATCTCTGCTAGAATTTGCCATGACATTGCTTTCAACTTCTTTTTCATTTGGATCAATAAAGTTTGATGTAGTGATATCTTCTTCAACTATATTCTCATTACTTTCTACATTTTCCTCATAGATTACCTTACCATTTGAATACACTTTACCCTTATTACCATCAAAGCTAAAAGCATTTTTTGTTCCATTACTATTAATAAAAGCTTTTATAGCAGCTGCATCCATTTTTATAGATCCTGATGCTTCTTTGGGGTAAAGTAAATTAAGGGTTCTATAATCCTTAGAGTCCACTTTAAAAATACCCCATTCGTTTATAAAACTATTCCCTTTTTTAATAACCGATACTAATACATAATCACCTTTTTGCGGACTGCTTTCTTTAGAATTGGTCCCATAGAAGAAAGCGTATTCTTTTATTCCTCCGATTGTTACTGTCCCTTTTATAGAAATTTGTTTTCTAGGTGAAGCTACATTTAAATCTTTTGAACTAATAATCTGATGCTCTACATCTATAGTAATTTCGTTTTCTGATACCTCTATTACTTCGCCTAAGACCAGTGCATCATGGTCATTATGCATTAGCCTATACATCGCATCTGCAGCAAATGCTGTATTGCAATTGAAAAATACAATGATTACTGAAATTATAATCCAATAAAATATGCTTCTTCTCATATTTTTATCAACACCTCCTATATATCATTAAAGCTTCTTGTCTTAATTTTAATGGCAATTGGAACCCTATTCACTATCTTTCTAGGGGCCTTTCAATTATACTTAGATTTATTTTTTATACATGTGTATATATTTATATTCTTTTTGAGCTTTTATCTCCTACTAGCTCTTGAATATATCTTTTGACTTGATCTATCCTTCCTGGGATCTGCAAACCTAGTATCAGCAGTCCTCAGATGCCGCTGTCCTAAATTATAGCCGCTGCAGAGGAATGATTCCTTGTTAAATCTCTACTTTCTATTGCAAACTGACTTTCCATGTCCAAAATGAATGTGTTTCACATTCATCTCGTTAATTCTTTTTACACTTTTCTTCATCGCTTCATAATTTTCATATAACATTGATTCAGTCTGATAAAATATATTCATCAATGCATCGCCAACAATAAGGTCATCCTCTCCAACAATGACTCCAATTGACCCTTTTGTATGGCCAGGTAATTCTAGTACCGTTGCATTGACTCCATAGTCTATTAAAGAATCTCCTTCTTGCAAAAATATTGATGGCTCAAATGATTCTATTTTTTCTTTTTCGATATTATTAACAGATATTTTTAATACCAGCTTTCCTAAAGGTGTATGGGCTGATAATGATTCTAACATATTATTTTTTGTCAATTCATAATCTTCCTTATGCATTGCAATTGGCACACATAACTCTTTAGCAAGAAATGCCGTGTTCTGAATATGGTCTACATGTCCATGCGTAAGGACAATCATAGTCAAGTTGAATTTTTTACATTCTTCTAAAATCTTTTCTCTATACTTTATCCTTGCTGTGTCCACTAAAATTGCTTTATCATTTTCGGAAATAATAAAACAGTTGTCATTACCACACTGTATCCTATGAATCTTTTGCACGATTCTTTCCTCCAAACTTATATAATAAGCATTTTACTATCTATACTACCCATGCCAAGGATGGCGCAGTGCATCCCGATGTCTGCTAATCCCCTATTAGCATATGCTGATAGCTTTATAGCTTCAAAATATACTCCTTACATTGAAATTCCATACTTCCACTAAATTTTGAATATTTTCCATCATTCTGATATATAAATCCCAGCTTTTCAAGAATACATCCAGATGCTATGTTATCCTTTGCGTACTTTCCATATAGTGTATTTATTCCCAATGTATCTTTAGCATAAGATATGATTTTTTCTGCTGCTTCTGATGTAATGCCTTGCCCCCAATATTGGCGCATAATTATATAGCCAATCTCAAACATCTTACATTCTGCGTTATAATAAAAACCCCCCGAACCAATTAAACAACCTGTCTTCTTTAAAACAAATCCCCAATTGTAATGATTATCACTGTCAATTGCTTTTTCTTCAGTAGTCAACCACTCTTTTGTAACATTTATACTTGTGTGTAAATCCCATTGCATATACTTTACTGCCTTAGGATCACTACTCCATTTCCTATAAACATCCTCTGCATCGTCTAATATTAAAGGTCTTAGTATCAATCTCTCAGTTTCTAATATTGGTGTTTCCATATTTTTTCTCAACTCGATTCTATAAAGTAAATATTTTTTTCAAAAAACTAATTGTTTGATCTACAGAATTCATTATATAAATAGTGCTATTTAACTATGCATATCTAGTATCCTCAACTTCTTTTAACTCAGATCGTAGACCATTAGATACTCATCTTTACTCTCTGAAACTATTTTGAAACCAACATTCTCATACATCTTAACTGCGTAATTTTCTTTTTGCACAGCCAAAGAAGTCCTCTTATAGCCACGAGTTTTTAAATGGCATATCATTTGTTTCATTAGATTAGTTCCAATACCTTGATTTCTGTACTCCTTATACAAAGAAATAGCAAATTCGGGTGTCTCATGGTCTATATTGCCAAACCCTTTAATATCTCCATCTAATATTCTTGTCCACACTGCACCAACAATCTTTCCATCTACCTCTGCAACCAAGCAATAATCGTCAGGTTGTCCCCAATTGTTAACATATATACTTACTTCTGGTTGCTCAACAACCTCTCGCGGCAAAAGCTTTGTTTCATCTGGTTGAAAAATAGCTTCATATAGCATATCTTTAAGAATGCCTTCTTCATCTGGTTTCATTTCTCTAATCAAGTAATTGTTCAATTTTTCATCCTCCATTTATTTTTACTTTGGCTTTATATAATCCTCCACACATGCTTTTACCTCCTGCATAAAGTAATATAAATTATCTTTTCAGCACACTTTCCTAGTAATGTGAGTTAGAAATTTCTTGAAATGTTCTTCTTCAATCTGCAGCAGGATGCTGCTACCTCTGCGTATGGTTGTGAGAATGGCTTATTAGATAATGGCTCATGTCCTACGAAGCTCAATCAGTACAGCCCGCATGTTTATACTGTGTCCCTATTCTATGATTTCATATCCTTCATTGTTCAACGCTTTTATTGCATTGTCAAAGTCTTTACTCTTTAGAAGAATATAGTCAGTATCGAAGGTAGAGATTGCAAATATACTTATTTTACTTTGCGCTAATACTGTACTAATTGAAGAAAGAATTCCAATCAGTGAAAAATCCAGTGGACCTTCTACTTTTAGCATCCTCCAATCCCTTTCACATTTCACGTCATCTGGAATACTTTCTTGAGAACATACTATTGACAGTTCCTCAAAGGTTCTTGTTATTGAATAAAATCTGCTATCTTTAACCCAATCAGGTACTGGTTGATTATTATCCAATCTGCAAACCCCATATATTTCATCGATTGCTTTCATTACCAATTTTTTCCCCAACATCCTCACTTCCATTCTCTCATATTTTTAATAATAGTTACATTAAGAAAACAATAATAAATCTACTACAAAGTTCTTCACATATCTATGACGTGTCAGTCATTGCATGAGTTGCATATAACGTTTCTGTAATTCTCGACATTCACCATTCCTTAAAGTTTTACCCTATAGTATATTTATAATTATGTGACTTAAATATTGGCTATATTGTTTTACAAAATTCATCATAAAGTTGAGGCATATATACGAGAACTATCTCCCCATGGATGATACCCTATGCCAATATATTCAAATCCATATCTTTCATAATATCCAATATGATTTGTACATAGATATAGATGCGAAAACCCGCTCTCCTTTGCATCAATTTTTGCCTGATTTAACAAAATAGAACCATAGGCATTTCCCCTGTATTCTTCCTCAATGTAGATAGCGCAAACCCAAGGGTATAAATCCATACGACTAATAAAATCATTTGTAATAAGACCTGCACAACCAATTATTTTATCATTATCAATCAATAGGTACCATTGTGGTAATGAATTAGAAGTAGTAATGCAATTTGTTATACAGTCATCATATACTTTCATGCTATTTTTGTTTGCCCACTTGCTTTGCAAATACTTAATTGCTCGATCCTTATATTCAGGGTGTTTTTTTACAGATATAACTTTCATTTCTTTACGTTCCCTGATAAACTCGTAATTTTATTGTTGGTTTTTTTGAAAGATTTAAATTATATTCCGCTACTGCTCCATTCTTCAAAGGAATCCTCAACTCCATTCCCTTGTCATGCCTAAACACCCATATTTCTGCTACATCATTGTTCAAAGAGTGATTAATATAATCATCATAAAATTTCTCAACAGCTGTGATAAATTCTCTTGAATAGGTTGTTTTTATCTCCCATTCATAAGAATACTCAGAGGTTTTTCCCTTTCTGTTATAACTTTCTCCAAGGATTGCTGCCGGTTCTCCAAGATTATTGATTATTTCTTGGAGAGAATCACATTCAAACAGGAATTTTAATTCTTTTTCATCAATCTTTATCTTATTTGGAACATCAAATTGAACTATCTTATCCAATATTCTTGGTTCTTCCTCTCTACTAACAAATACACTAATATCACCATAAGGAAAGTGCCAAAAATAAATAGTTCCAGCAAAGTTTGTACTTTTCTTATTTAATATACCATCAATTTCCTCTATGTTGGTATTCGTAGTTATTCCCCTATAGGTTTGATAAATGTTTGAGTTCTCCATCTCCTCTAAAGTAAGCTCCTGTCTTAGCAATGATTTTATACTTAATTTGAATTCATGCATCTCATAATTCACGCTTTTGAGTACCATAAGTAAATATATAGATATTGACAAACCCAAAAATATTAGTATATATCTTTTTCTCAATAGCTCCCCCCCCTTTTTGTACAACGCTACAACTAATTAATGTCCAATTTTAATAATATTGCCAGGTATTTTTCTAAAGATTATGCTCATTTTGTTCATACCATTACTTTTTTCAAGATTTTCCCATAAGGATGTGACATATCCTTATTCTCAACAATAATCAGCTTATTTTCCTCAATCATCTTATCTATACGCAAAGCATACCAACTATCACTAACACCCAACTGGTAATTTCCTATAATCTCACCAATTAAACGAGCCATAAGAAAATCATCGTCAGGAATATTTTTTGTAATAATATAATCATAAAAATCTTCGGGAACAGAAATCAACTTTCCGTTTACAACAGCTCTTAATGAAGCGTTTTCTCTTACCAGTTCACACCAACGATTACTAAACATTCGTTTTTCAAATTGAGATAATTGTCTTTCCAAAGGCAAGAATTGATAAAATTTCCCTGGCTTCATTTGTCCCCATTCACTATAAGTAACAATTTCATTCTCAGATACTAGCTCATACTCCGGTAATGAAACAACGGTTATTTCACAATCAATATCTCTTAATACATTGCAAATAAAGTACAATCCGCAAGTTGAATAAGGGGTGTTACTCTTCCAAATCCGTATTGCGGTGCCGTTGATTGCAGCAGACAAAAGTTTTTCCATATCTTTGCGTTGATTATGGAAAAACTGTTCCTGTTCATTATCGTCAAAATTAAATCTTCCCCATACTTTTTGAAAAACATTTTGACGCTCAATGCCATCAAATTCACCAGATATATCACCAATATCCAATGCAAATCCTATATAAACTACATCTTGTGAATCTCCACCAATAGCCTGTCCTTCAAAGTTTTTCTTTAATTCAGCTTTGGATGGTTTTTTCCCAAAATATCCGATAGCTCCACCATGCATACTTTTTTCATCATAATTTTTTGCTATTTTCATAGAACCTTTCGTGCTATCACTAAATACAACTTCAAGCATTGTTCTACCCCCTATTATATATAACTTGTCTAAACTCTTGAGAATTTGAATCATTAATACAAATAAATGCTCTTTCAGTATGTTTTGCAACTTCTCTTGGGCCACAGGTTTTAAGATGCTGTAAAATAAATTTATATATTTCCTGAGTACCATTAGGCTTAGTTTTTACTAATTCTGCAAAAACACTAATGCTATTATCCATGGTAATTACACTACTTTTCTTATATGCTGCAATTATGCTATCGATACAGAGAGACCTTCCCTACGATGGTAAATAATAATTTTTCTGTACCCTTTCCATCTAGAGTATCAGTCCATACTACGGTGATTTTTTCATTTATTCTAATAAAGATTCCCGAAATGGTTCCAATATCCTCCAAAATTTATTCGATTAATTTCGACTTTATTAGATTAGGAGATCAAAGTATCGTCTATAATTTCAAAGCTTATATAGAAATCATAAACTGTTGGTGGGCAGGCTCCCCTCTTGAGGAATTCTGCTACAGTGTGGTACAATACTTTTAAACTATACATAATGGAGGAATTTAGCTGTGAAATATATGATATTAGGTACAGGAGGTACAGGGGGCTGTATTGGAGGATACTTAGCTGCTAGTGGAAAAGATGTCACGTTTATTGCAAGAGGTCAGCATTTAAAAGCTATGAAGGAAAATGGTCTTCTTATTCACTCTTCCCTTAGAGGAAAAATACATTTGAAAAAGGTGAAGGCATTTGATAGTCAGGAGACACTTGAGAAATATGACGTAATTTTTGTATGTGTAAAGGGCTACTCATTACATGAAATTGTTCCCTTGATTGCCAAGACTTCTCATAAAAAAACCGTTGTAATTCCAATACTAAATACCTTAAATGCTAGTGAAAAGCTGCAAAAAGCTTTGCCTGGTATAAATGTCCTTGATGGCTGTATTTATGTTAGTGCATTCATCTCCACTCCTGGAGAAATAACTCAGGGAATTAAAATCTTTAGAGTTGTTTTCGGTCCTAAAGAAGATACTGATATAGATAATAATCTATTGCTGCAGATTCAAGAAGATCTTCTTGAATCTGGCATCGAAGGTATTCTTTCAAATAACATGAGACGTGATATATTTAAAAAGTTTGCTTTTACATCTGCTTGTGCCGCTACAGGGGCGTATTATGATGTTAAGGCAGGAGAAATGCAAAAAGAAGGAAAATATAACAACACCTTTTTGGCTCTTCTAAAAGAGCTTCAACTTATAGCAAATGCTTTAAATATTCAACTGGATTGTGATCTAATAGAGGAGAGTCTCCAAATCTTAGCTGGTCTAGCTTCAGATACCACATCTTCCTTGCAAAAGGATATGAAGCTAGGTGGAAATAATGAAAAGAGTGAGCTTATCTTTGATATAGTACGTATAGCTGAGAAGTATGGAGTAGATGTTCCCTATTATCAAAAAATAGCAATGCATTTTGGATATAAAAATTAGGTAAGTCCTATCCCCTTGTCTAACATCGTTTATTTAGTTATACCAATGCCGCAGGGTAAAAATATCCTGATTATGAATACACCCTAACTTAAGATAAAGATAAAACCATTATTTACCATTATAAGGAAGGTCCCCCTGTGGTCTTCCGCATTAGGGTTTGTATTTGTCAGCATGGAACGACATAGAGGTCGTTCCCTACAAAATCATTGCTGCGCCTTTTTTATCTAGTTCGTCTTTAAAAGATCATCCGTAATATATTACATATTCGGGCGACCGCAGGTCGCCCCTACATGGTGCGTGGTGCCCCTATCTGTTGTGTGGTATCGTATATTGTAGGGGCGGTCTTTGACCGCCTGATTAATGACACATCATCTTTTTTATACGCATTTATAAGATAAGGCGATTTATTGGCTATGTCTAAAGTGATGTGAAAGCCCCTGAGAAGACTAAGTCATCACGAACGTCAGCTTCCCAAATCATATTGAAACCTACCAATGCATTAATTATTACACCTCATATATTTATAAAATACATTTTTCTATCTTCATTATGAATGTAGCTCATTGGATATTAAATTCTATACTCCTCCAGTTAACATAGACTTTTCCCAGTCATTTCGATTATTTCTAGCTGCACATTCTGCTGCAGTATTCCAATCGTACGCTAATGCAATATTTTCAATTTTAAATTCTAAATCTTCCTTTGAAATAATACAATACCTTGCATGAGGGCTTCCTGATTCCATAATATGATAATAAGGGAACTCATCTTCATATGCAGGCAATCCAACACTTCCTGGATTTATTACTGTCTTATTATTTTCTAGATGAACTATCCTTGCAATATGGCTATGTCCACACAATATAATCTCTTGACTTATATCATATAATTCATCTGTTAATTCTTTGGGAGATTTAATAAAATAACCTTGTTCCGTAATACTTTCTATTAGATATTGATTATCTTCTTTGGGTTTGCCATGGCAAGAAAAAAACTTATCAAATAGTATATGCGTCCTATTTAAAGATTTTAGCCATTCAATTGTTTGGCTATTTATACTGTTTATTACATAATTCATTGTAGGATGCATATCTATTTTATTTAATGATTCAATAATATTTCTATCTTGATTGCCAGAAATACTTATAATATTTTCTTTGATTAACATCTCCGCTGTACCTGCCGGATCTAATGGGCCATATATACTATCACCTAAATTTATAATATTGCTTATGCCTCTGGACTTTATATCCTTTAATACAGATTCTAAAGCCCAACGATTTCCATGTATATCTGAGACTACAGCTAATTTAATTTTCATATAACTAACCTCTCCTTGAAAAATGAATTATATTATTCATTATAATGTCAATTAAACATACTCTTCAAATCCTTTCCTTCATTATCGGCACAAGGATGCGGGTTTTTTTGCCCTTCATGTCAGATAACGTCTCTGCACTCAAGACTTTTCTCAGCTCTAGATAGCTCTTATTTTGGGCTGAGAAATGTGCTTTGCTTCTACAAAAGCAAAACCCAAATAGGTAAAGCGAACTTGAATACATTGTTATACGTAGTAATTTACGTCACTTGCCATCTGCTCCTAATCTAATTATCCTCTTTTCTTAAGAATGAATATTTTTTATCAGTAATATTTCTAAGGGCTCATCATAAATTATAAAACCACCAATATCCACATACCCCAATCTTCTATAAAAATGCTGAGCCTCTTCATTTGAAAGTGTGCTGGTCATAACCAAACGATGTCCTTCTCCTGCCATCTTTTCTTCCCAATCCTCGACAAGCTTTTTACCAAATCCCTTGCCTCTATATTCATCTATAATAAATAACATGTTCATAAACGGATATTCATCCCAAAAATATCCATATCTCAGCCATCCAATTATTTTTTCTTCTTTTATTAACAAGAGAATTTCTCCATCTTCTATTTTCTTTCTTAATCTTTCTTTACTAATGTGTTTATCCATTTTGTACAAAATATCATAATCAGTAATCTTTGCTTTTGTTATCATGCAAACATATCCTCTCTTAAAAATATTCTATAGTAAATTATTTCGCATAACGTCGCCCATTTGCGGCGTCGATGAATCAGACTTGCATAGCCCTTCTCCTTGTCGGAACTTCGTTCCCGGTGAAGGGATGTGGTGCTCTGCCCTTGCCCTTGAAACATGCTACTAGCAGCTTTATGCAAATTCATTGTTAGATGATGATTCTCCTGTGTTTTTGAACACTATAACTTCTAAACATTTAATTACATTAAGAACTTCCATTTACTACATATCATAATTATGATATAATTTAATCATAATAAGTTCAAAGAGGTGATATTCATGCCAAAAATTCTTCCGATTTCTGATTTAAGAAATAATTTTAATGCTATATCTGAAGCCTGCCATAAAGAAGCAGAGCCAGTATACATCACAAAAAATGGCAAAGGTGATTTGGTAGTAATGAGTTTAGCATATTTTGAACAACTTCAAGCTAAGTTAAATTTATATGAAAAACTTGCTATTGCAGAAGCTGAAAAAGCAAATAATGCTCCTACTGTTACTCATGAAGAGTTTATTAAATCTTTAAGGAGTAAATATCATGTCTAACTCATATAAAATTGTATATTATCCTGTTGCTACGGAGGACATCATTGGTATTTTAGACTACATTTCCATTGATGATCCTCCTGTTGCATATAAGCTTATTGATAAAATAAATGTATCTATTAGCTCCCTTGCTTTATTTCTTTACAAAGGAACGATTCCTAGAGATTTTTATCTAAATTCGAAAGGTTATAGAATGCTGATCATTGATTCTTATATAGTATTCTACCTCGTAAATGACTCCTCTAGAATAATAGAAATAATGAGGGTTGTCTCAAGTAGACAAAACTACAAAACCTTTCTTTAAACCCTATAGAAATACCCTGAAGAGAATTGTCATCTAACGTCTCTGCCATTCCCGACGCCTTCGAACTGGATCCCATAGGAATACCCTCTTGACGGTGCCTACAAAGACGTTCTCCTCGACAGTGCTTCTTGCACACTTGTGGGAATGGGCATGTTAGATGATGACCCAACCCTCCTCACTTTCTCATTGCTTAGTGAATAGAGAGTAGTAATTATTCTAATTATCAGTAGTTTCTATTTTTCGGGGTTATATTTATCATTTAAAATATCCCTTGCAATATCTGTATGTTTCAAAATAAACTCAGATTTTGCGTTGCTATACGCATCCCTATCATGTTCGCATTTTTCTTTTAGACTCAATTTTAAATTTCTATATTGTGTAGTAACATCTTTGTTAACTCTTAAGTAATCTCTAAAATACAATTCATTCCAGTCTCCAAAATATCTTACATGAATGTGAAATACCCTATTAGCAAAACCTTTTTCTGTATATCCCTTAACAAGTGTTATGTTAAGAGGGTTACGATTTTGTTTTGCCATACAAATATATCCATTTTCCTCTAATATGCTTATTAGTTTATCTACATCAAAATCATTGATGATTTCAAGAAGAATATCTATGGTAGGTTTTGCAAGCAAACCATCTACAGCAGTACTACCAATATGATTTGTCCTTTCTATATTTTCTTTTCCGATAGCCTCATATAGTAATTTTTCTTCATCAACATACCAATTAAGCCATTCAGAGTTATATTCTTTTAAAATTATAGGAAACAGCTTCCATAATTCATGGTTCGACATTTGTGAAAGTTTTTTACCCAATTCTTTCACCTCATCAATATAATGATTTTTACTTCTTTAGCAGGGACTCATCTAGCAATTCAACATAATCTAATTAACCCAGTTTTCTTCTCCGATATTGGGTTGTCATCTAACGTCTGGAATCAGTTTGTTATGTGATGTGCTGAAATTAGCAAATACTATTCCAATAATAACTAAATCAAAGAATTAATAACTTTAGGTCCCTTAATAACCAACCAATAAAAATGCTCAAAAGTTGTAGATAAACGGTCAAATGTTTTAACATATGCTGGACTCAGTACATTTTCCCATTCTTCTCGTTTCAATCCTGTATCACAACCCGATAAATAAACATACTGAAGACTTGCACTTATATTATTACTCTCAACATTTTCAGGTCCATAGAAAACGTTGTGTTGAAGTACTATATCCCCTTCTAATCCATGAGATGCAACAAATATAAAACGTCCATTTTCCAGAGCATAATCTATTGTATTGTTATTCAAGGGTATAATGGCAACACTATTGTCTCCCCAACGATTAATAGCGATAATTGAATTACTGTAAAACCCAAGAGTAAATACCCGCCTTGGTATATATCCCATATCATCATATAATAGAAATATCTCTGCTTCTTCTACCTCTGTTTGAGCTATAGAAGATGAGTGAATTGCTACTATAATTATCAATATAACGAAAAAATGGTGAAATGCTGCTAATACTGTTGAAAATCTTGTACAAGTAAAAGTTGAAAATAGTGATAATCTTGGAGCACGCCCAATTATTGCACTAACAATTCCTTCCAGCCAAATAACTAAACATATAAATAATAAGCAACCCAATACATAGAAAGAAAGCTCCATTGGCATGGTTAATGCAAGATTACGATAAAAATACAATATAAACGTTTGTATGCTAAAACAAATCAAAAAGATTATAAAACTACAGAATAGCAGAAAATTTATAGTTAATGCTTGTAAGTAATGATGATTCTTCTTGGGTTTTCTATGTTGAATAGCATTAAATAACCAGTAAAATGGTATAAAGCCGATATAATAGCTAATGTTTAATAATTTTTCATACATACCTTCAGACCTCTCTCGTCAAAAATAATAAATCTCTTTCTTCACAAAAATATCCAATACTAAAAACTAGTATGTCACATAACGTTTCCGGAGATTTAAGAAGTTCGTGAAATTTAGGGCGACTGCCCTTAATGGAGGAATTTGGATGGAACGATAGTGGAATCTTAAGTCTCATGTTATCTGCTGTGCGTGGACCCACATTAGTAAACTAATTACTTTTTTATTAGTTAATAGATATCTTTTTCAAAGTAATAATTAACATACGATTCATTTCCTTCAATTTCTGTTTCCTTTTTATAAATTGTATATCCCAGTTTTTCGTACATAGCCTTTGCTGTAGTCAATCTTTCATCAGTATCTACTAATATTTTTTGGACTTTATGCTGTCGACAATAATCCTCAATAGTCCTTATAATAGTTTTACCTAATCCTTTTTCCCTATGATTAATACTAATTCTAACACGCTTAATTTCTGCAATAGTCGGACTAACTAATCGGAATCCACCAACACCAATAATAGAGTTATTCTTTTCTATCACCCAAAACATTCCGCCATGTTCAGTATAGTATTTTTCAATATCATATATATCCGCGTTCCAATCATATTGGCGTGGGTCAGATTGAAACTCTGGAAAGAATTCTTTAATAAATTCTTCTTGAAGACTTGCAACTCCCGACTGATCATTTACATTAAATTCACGTATTTTTATATCATGATTGTTCAAATTATTATACCTTCTTTCTATCTTTTTGTATTTATTACATTTATATTAGATTAATACAAAACTAACGTATTGCAGATAACGTTGTTGCATTCACGACATCCATTCACCCTAAGCTGTAATAATCGTCAGACTAGTACGATCTCGGCCAGCCGCGATGCCATTGGGTGAATGGATGTGTCCCGGCATCTACTTCCTCGACTTATCTTCCGGGACCGAGGGGCGTAAGCCTCGTTGCGTGAATGCGGTGCTATCTGGTGCCATCTGGTGCCATGGCCTTCTTCGAATAGCTCACACTAAGTTCTTAACTCACTTACGCTTTGTTTAATACTCAATCTGCTGTTATATTTGATAAACGTACCAATTACCAACAAACATAATATAGCTGTTACAATAAGACCACCTTCAACTCCGAAACTACCCCCAGTGATCCAGTCTTTACCTATTACTTCAACTAAATAAATACCAGAAGCATTTGAACCACTTATAGACATACTAAAAACGGAACCCTGAAAAAAGTTCCAAGCTATATGAAAACAAACTGCAGTCCAAATATTCTTAGTAATGATTGTGGTAAAAGAAAGAAATAGACTAAATAAAAATAAGTTTACAAAAGCAATTATTGAGTATCCATCATTAGCTCCATGCACGATTGAAAAAAATATAGAAGTAAGACCTATTGCAAAGGTTGTTCCTACCGAATTGGAAAGTAACTTTAGAAAATAGCCTCTAAAAAGTACTTCCTCACCGATACCAGGAAAAATTGAAAAAATAAGTATTGCGTATATATTTACACTCGAAAAACTTGGCTCCATTAAACTATTAGTTATAGCTACGCCATTTAGTAACCAAAGCACAATAATTATAGCTATGAAGCAACAGCTACCTAATATACTTCCCATTAACAATTGTCGTAATTGATTTTTGGGATTTTTAAATCCTATTGCTGATAGCTCCCATTTTTCAATTTTCTTCACTGCAAAAATTGCGACAATAATAAAGAATAAACTTGGAGATCTAAATATTTGAATTATTCCTTCATCATTAAACAATGACTTATGGTTTAACTTAATTGATAGAATTGAATTAAAAGCCAAGTTTATAAACATACAAATAGCAAAAACGGTAAGTATTTTCCATCCAGATCTTAACTGTTTATCATTATTTATAAATATCTTGTCCATATAAACACCTCCGTCTATTTTACATATTTTTTGCCATGGTTTCAGATAACGTGACCCACAAAGCCCTTCTTCATGTGCCTACTTCTTGAACCCGCTTCGTGACTTTGCTATCTGCACCCTTGCGCTAGATACATTGTTATACGCCGTCGAAAACCCATTAACTCAGAGGGCGACATGGACGTCGCACCCTTAAAAATTCACTTTATATTTACATAAAAAGTATTTGGTAGAAGTAAAATTTTTCACTTAATCTTCAGAAATCTTTCTTTAAATAAACCATATCAACCAATTGAACTCCATCCTCATAAATAGGGTGGTCATAGTTATTTGTAAAGAAATTTTCAACTCTATGTGATACTTCAAATCCACAATGTTCATAAAATGAAATTATCCACGGACTGTCTCCTGTACCAACTAAAAGTGTTTTACACTTATCCTTGTAGTACTCAAATATATAACTTATTAGGTATCTTCCATAACCTTTTCCACGATATTTTTCATATGTAGCTAAGTTTTTCAGTTCACAGATATTTTCATCTTCCTGCGTTACTACACAAATGCTTTTTAAATCTCCATCATATAGGGCAAATACTTCTCCCCGTTCTAAATATTTATCAATCATATCTTCTTGTTCATCTGCTAGTAGTAATAAATCTAAAAAAAACTTTTTATCTCCTTTAATAAGTTTGACTTCCACTCTTGACCCCTCCTATAAGACAAATATCATCTGTAGTATCTTGTAAATGTTCTTTCTTCAAAGCCTTACTTACATAATCCGCGACACGATGTCGCGGTAAATGCTTTCGATGGCGTATAACGGGGCCGCGGATTTGCGAAGTGGCTTTGGCGGGCGAGCTGGCTCGAAGGCCTTAGCCATTTTGCAACGTCTTCCAGCTGGACCCAAAAGGAATACCCTTTGGAGGTGTGCCACCCAGTGAGAAGGTGTGGTGCTGAACCTACCCGAAAAACTTACTTGCAGCACCTTTATGCAAATGCATTGTTCTCTGGTATGCGGTGCACTCATGAATCCTAGCCAGCTTAACCACTATGAACGTGACCCCTTCAGCTTTTTTTAAGCAAGATTATTCTATAATTTCCATTGAACATCGATGGTTCATCTTTAATAATACAGATTGGTAACCCATCTGTTATATCTTCAAAACAACGATTAATGTCTGTTCCTATTATTGATGTAACTTTGTTTAATAGCTTTCTTAATATTGATACTTTACTATTATTTTCAATAAATTTATCAAAAATTAAGATTTCACCGTCTTCTTTGATTACTCTTAAAGCCTCACAAACAACTTCTCTAGGATTCTCCACAACACTTAATACCAAATTAAGAATAGCAAAATCAAATGATTCATCTTCAAATTCTAATCTTTCAGCATTCATATTGAGTAAATTTACATTTCTATCTCTCGTCTTTTCTTTCGCCTTAGATAACATAGCATCAGATATATCAATTCCCGTAACAAAACACTCAAATGGAAGCAGATTTAAATCTTGACCAGTTCCTACTCCTATCATAAGTATTTTATCATCACGATTTAGATTTAGCATACTAATCGCTCTTTTTCTTCCCTTTATAAAAAATTTTCCAAAGATAATATCATATACTGGAGCTAATCGTTTGTACTTTGATATGTTGGTTGAATTTTTCATGATTGCTTTACCTCATTTCTATTAAGTTCATTCTTAGAAATGGTTTTTTATCCTCAAAAGATAAGCACCAAATTTTTTTACCGCATTTCAGAGAACGTGACCGCGGGTTTGCGAAGTGGCTTTGGCGCGATGCGAGCGTAGCGAGAGCCTATCAGCGGGTGTAACTCGCGGCCCCGATAGGTTGCATCGCGCTTCAGCGCGATGTAGCCTATCGTTTCGCATTGCCGAAGCCTTTGAGCTAGACCCCAAGGGAATACTTCTTCGCGGTGCTTGTCATCCAGTGAAAAAGGTTTGGGTCTTAGCAACGCGAAGCCGGCAATGTACTGTTATATGAAGTGCTATAAACTACTTAATAAGTACATTTATTTAACATTTTGACTAATGGTTATTACCACATTACCTTTTTTTCGACCTTTATCCACATATCTATGAGCTTTTTCAATCTCTTCTAAAGTGAACACTTGATCTATTATAGGTCTTATCTTATTGGTCTCTACTAGTTCTTTTAGATAAAGAAGATCTTCTACCTTTTCAGGAGCGTGTTCTTTAACTATTTTTTTATCGCTGGTCATTGAATTCCAAAGTATTTTAAAATTTACTGCTGGTGTACCACTTTGAAGATAAACCCCATTTTTCTTTATAGATTTTATACAGTCAGAGACTGAGCTTTTACCAACTGTGTCATAAATAACATCATAGACTTCTCTACTTTTAGTAAAATCCTCGTTAATATAGTCAATGACCTTATCTGCTCCTAAAGATTTTATTAATTCAATATTAGTCGTACTACACAGTCCAGTAACTTCAGCTCCAAAATGTTTTGCAATTTGCACAGCGTAAGTGCCAACGCTTCCAGAAGCTCCATAAATAAGGACTTTTTGTCCTTGTTGAATATTTGCTTTTCTTAGGAAGTGTAGTGCTGTACGTCCCCCTATTGGTATAGCAGCAGCTTCTTCAAAAGTAATGTTGATTGGTTTTTTAACTATCACAGCATCCTGAGGCAAGCACTTATACTCTGCATATGTTCCTAAGCTCATTCCAGTGGAAGCAACAACCTGATCCCCCTTCTTGTATAATGTAACATCTTTGCCCACAGATTCTACTACTCCAGCTAATTCATTACCCAAGATATCTTTTCTAGGCTTTGTTAAACCTAGAGCAAGTCTTGCTGGTATCCAAAATGAAAGAGGTACGTCGAAACCTCTTATCCTAGTGTCACCTCTAGTTACTGTAGTCGCATAAATTCTAATTAATACTTCGTTATCTTTAGGTACTGGTTTTTCTACCTCCATACATTGAAGTGCCTCTGGTCCTCCATACTTTGTGCAGATAATTGCTTCCATGGTTTTCCCCCTCATAAATATCTATTAATTTCACTTTTCAAATTGTATCGGTTAGTCTTCCGAAGCATTTCATATAACGGGGGCACGGGTTTGCGAAGTGGCTTTTGGCGGGCGAGCTGTCTCGAAGGCCTTAGCCATTTTGTAAACCTGCTTGATAGGCGATGTCGCGCTTTTGCGGGATGTGAGCGTAGCGACAGCCTATCAGCGAGTGTAACCCGCGGCCCCGATAGGTTGCATCGCGCTTCAGCGCGATGTAGCCTATCGGGGCCGCGGGTTAGCGACGTTCTGACAGGTTATTAATTTCTCAAGCCAAAATGTTGCTAACCCTATGTTATATGCTGTCCCGTTGGTTCTCAACTTTCTCCTCCCACTAAATTGTTGATTTTTCTTATATGCCCAGTAACGTGTCTTAAACGAACAGGTAATTTATTTAAACTTGGAGTTGTTGTAATTGTAAGGAATGCTTGTACCTACTACTACATCTTCAATTTTTTCAATTATTAACCAGTCATCCATATTACTTTGATGATCAAATTCTAAAGCTTCAATTTCTCTAACATCTTTAAACTCAACTAAGCATAAACATTTTTTATGCCATCTTTCTTTTTGTTTCTTAGATAAGTTGAGTTTGCTTTGATTATCCTCTAATATTTTTACAATTTCATTTTCTGCTAATTTAACATGATTTTGAACACTCACAACTGTAGCCATAGTAGAGATTTTCTTTGTTCCTTTTTTCATAAAGTATAATGTTTCACCTTCAAAAACCCTACTGTGAGGAATTTTTCTTCCTGCTGCCCCCCTTATAATCATGGTTTTTGTACCATCAAGAATTTTTTCCAAAACCTTTTCTTTTTCGTCACAATATACTAGATGTACCATCTTAAACTACCTCCCCTGTATTTTATATAAAATATTTTTCTAGATTCCATCTTATACAATATCTTTATCATTATTTTCCCTATCACCGCTACTCTTCAATAGGAATGGCATATAACGTTCTCGTGTTTACGACGTCCCTGAGCCGGACCCATTGGATAGACCTTCCCGGCGGAGCTTCTCTCCCGGTGAAGGGATGTGGTGCGCTGACCCTTCCACCAGAGACTTGCCCGCCAGCACCTCCTGTAAACATGCTGTTATATGCCGTAATACATACTAAATTCTCTAATTAAGCCCTTCCATTCCCTTAATCCTTCTTTTAAAGTATCAAGTAATGAGCAACGTATTATATAAAGAATGTGTCGTTATATAATTTTCATTTGAATTGTTTCTCTATTATTTTTTTCTTGTATCCTTTTTTCCTTTTGTATCGATTATAATCTTCTCACATTTATCGCAATAAAAGACATCTTCAACAGATTCAGAAAACCCCGCAAGAATTATGCCTTTTGAAAACCATTGCAACAACCCTCCTCTGTCTTTGTCCTTTGGTACCCATTTAATTGCATACCTATCTCCATGAATAACCCCGATACGCATCTCTTCGTTACAATAGGGACAATGCATTTTATCACATCCTCACATTACATTAATATTTAAGAATTCACTATAGCTTAATTACATATTGGTCTACTACTGCGTATATTCTATTTGGAGAACCTACCATATGTAGTATAACATTTTAGGCCTCCAAACTTTGATTATGTACACCCTTACTTTTCTGCCATATAACGGGGCCGCGGGTTACAGAAGCCGTTCCGCCTTACTTAGCTCTTAAGTTAGGTGGAACAGTTTGGGTCGAAGCGCCGGAATTGCTCCAATTCATCACTATCCGGCGCGGAGCCTATATCTCGTTGATATACGTCGTGTGACCCCAGGGTTACCAAGGATGGTAACCCGTCTCTTTCCTGAATTGCTCAACAGATCTTTATTCAGGTAGTTGATTTATTTCAATTATATTTCCTTCGGGATCTCTAAAATAAACAAATTGAAATCCTGCAACATTCTTGGGTTCTTTCACACATATTGGTTCAGAAATGAATTCTATCCCCAATTTTCTTAAGTCATTATATGCCTCTTCTAGATTTTCAACAATAAATGCTATGTGTCTATAGCCAGGATAATTTGAAAGAGATAATTCACTACATCTCTCAATTTTTTGTTCATATTCTGATATTTCGATTTCCACATTGTTTCCCGGAACAATCAAATGTGCTCCTTTAGCTTTTGCATTTGAAATGCCTACACCTTTTCTAAAATCTTCATTCTCGATTTCAAATTCACGAATAATCTCAAAACCTAGAACTTCCGAATAAAATTTCATCATCTTTGAATAATCCTTTACAACCAATCCAATATGTCTAAACTTTTTTACTTTCAACAATCATCTCATTCCTCTCAACCGTCTTTTTTATATTTTAGTGACCACGATGGTCGTGTCGAATGGGGAGGCACATGTCGTATATCGGGGCCGCGGGTTTGCGAAGTGGCTTTGGCGAGCGAGCTGGCTCGAAGGCCTTAGCCATTTTGTAAACCTGCTTGGTAGGCGATGTCGGACTTTCCCTAAAACTCAGCTCCCGATGTCTGCTAAGCCTATGTTATATGCTGTCCCGCTGGCTCTAAGCTTTCTACTTCCACTAGTTTATTGCTTTTTAAGATGCATAGAAAGGATGTTGTAGAGTAATTACTAATTTACTGAAGGAAAAATAATGTATTCCTCTTTTATCCAAAGACTCTCTCCTCCTGGTACAATAACTCTCACATATCCATTTATTTTATTCTCGATTCTTCCTCTTTGATTGTAAGGCAACTTTTGAATTGAATCTTCAGGTAAATCATTTACACTATTCTCTTCTATAGCATTGTCGGTGTGCACTCCAATTCCAATATAAGGTGTGCCTTTATTTAAATAAATTTCACTTTGAACTAATTTTTGTTTTTCTTTTGTATATGGCACAGTATCTAATTCTCTAATCCACCCCTTGAAGTTAGCAGGAGAATCATATACTGGAACAACCACATATAACCATACTCCTTGGTCATCTACTTCTGCTGCATCTTCAACTTCAACAACAGTGTTTGGGTGTACCATATTTAAAGGAAGTATACCTTCTCTTGGTATTGCAGTAATCAATAGCTCTTTTTCAACAAATCTTTTTTTCTCTTCATACTCAAAATAGTTGATAGTAAGTGCCTGTCTATATTTATCCAGTTCCTCTCTCAATCGTTGAATTTCTTGATTATATTCAGAAATTTGTTCCTGTTTGAATTCAATATCTTCATTAAGTTTATTTACTTGAGTTCCTTTTTTTAAACAACCTGTTAAGTTTAATACCAGCACTTGCACAAGTAAAATTACCATTATTTTTTTTAACACTGTACACATTCTCCTTTATTGTTGTAAAAATTTTTTCTACAACCGCTTCTCTCTTCTTTCACTGTGAACAATTACAAATTCATCTCTTAGCAGCTTAAATAACCTACCTTTGGTACATAATTTATTTTATCTAATACCAGTATTTTATATCTTCCTTTATCTACATCTTATCTACCTGCTCAATTTTTCAGCAGGGATGGCATATAACGTCTCTGCCATTCCCGACGCCTTCGAACTGGACTCCAAAGGAATACCGTCTTGGCGGTGCTTGCACCCAGTGAGAAGGTGTGGTGCCTGACCGTGCTTCTTGACGGTGCCTACAGAGACTCGCTTCTTGACCGTGCTTCTTGCACCCTTGTGGGAATGGCTTGTTATATGCTGTCCTTTACCTCTGCACCCTCTATAACCACTAAACCCATTCTTTTCTAACTCTTTAGTAGTACATTCAAAAGACATTGTGTCTTTTAAGACTAAAGAGTTTCTACTCTTTTAATCTGTCTATTTCTTCCTTTAACTGTTCCACCTCTTTTTTAAGAGAACTTACTTGTGAGATAGCTGACAAAGCAAAAACAAACGCTACAGGAGCTAAGAGCCCTACAAATTCCATTCTGCAACCTCCTATTCATAATTTAATTACTAGTTTTTTTATTCTAATTGATTTCCTTTAAAAATCTATATTTGATTCCATATTCTTCATTTTTTATCTTTTAAAGGGTATACGACTTAAATTTATAATCAATTCATTGGCTATAATGTTATATTATTTTTGCTTTGCAGATTTTACTTGATTAAAAATTAATGCTGTTATAATACTTACTATGCAAAAGATAAAGAATATCAATGTAAAAACATCATTCAGAAATATTGAAATTAACCCTAAAGTAAAACAGGTTATTCCACCTATTAATTCAATCATACCAACTCTCTTTGCAAAGGAATCACTTAATCTGCCATTTTTCTTGTCATTTTCAAAATTATTAATCAGATGATATTTCTCTTTAAACCAAATTGCATATCCAAAACCAATGAATGCCAAGCCAATTAAAATCAAAGTTATTCGCAAAATAAACATACTGTTTCACCTCAACAAAATTTTTTTACTTATGGTACATAATTTATCTATTGTGACCATCTTTTCAGCCCTGCTTTATCCAATGCCTCAACTTTCTTTGGCAAGGATGGCATATAACGGTTCTGATTGCCGACGTCCCTGAGCTGGACCTTAAAGGAATACCCCCTTGGTGGTGCTTGCACCCAGCGAAGGGATGTGCTGCGAGCCTGCTCCAGAACATCCCCCCACCGCAGCGAATGGCAATCTTTTGTTATATGCTGTCCCGCTATATCTTACCCTTGATTTCATGGAAACTACCAAACATACATGCTAGTTCTAGAATCATCGCTACCAATTACTTCTATATCCGTGTATCTTTTCAGTACTGCATTCTCATGTAGCCTATCAATTAAATCTTGGTCTTTACAATATATATCAACATAAGTACAATCAGCTATCAACAGTATTATCGAGCAATTGCTTCTTATGAAATCATCATAGATTGATATCTCCTCTACTTGGCTCTCTTTCGGAAATGCCTTGAATTCTCCAAAGACTACATAATACTCACATTTCCTTATTAATTCATCAAAAACACCACCTGCTATTACACCTTCTGAAAAAAGACTTTCATTTGAGCTTCTATCACTAGACAAATAAATCTCATCATTCTCAATATGCCATATATATTTTGTTACATCTATTGGGGCAAATATCTCTGATATTATACTTCCATACCCGTTTGGAATACTAAATCTTAATCCTCTTTTGTCCATATTACACCTTCATTCTCATCTTTTTATTTCCTGTTCTTATCCTCGACGACTCGGGCTACATGCATAGGCAGAAAAACTTTGGCTAGGGATAGCATATAACGTTTGGCATTCCCGACACCTTCGAACTGGACCTCAAAGGAAACCCTATAGCGGAGCTTCGCTCCAAGTGGGAAGGTGTGGTGCTCTGACCTTGCTTCGTGACGGTGCCTTCAGAAACTTTCTCCCTGACGGTGCTTCTTGCACCCTTGTGGGAATGCGCATGTTATATGCTGTTCTTTATCTCTTCACTGTCTACAACCACCAATCTTTTTCTTTTTATTATTTAATATCCCATTTAGTAGATAATACTAATTACTTATCATCTATCTTGTTTCTTATCACAATTAAATTCAATTGTATTTCCTCAATTAATTTTGCTGTCTAACCAATTTATCATTGTATCAAGACTGAGTTTAATATTTCCAATCGAACAATGATTACTCGCATAATTTTTTTTAGTAAATACAATGTCTGTTACGGATTTAGCATTTGTCAAGGATTTAATCAAAGGAGCATGAAGTTTAAATGGAATAAGATGGTCATCTTTTCCTGTAATTACCATGACATCTTGCCTAATTTCGTTAGCATGCATATTTTTACTATTCATTTGCCAAGCATATTCAAATGCATCCATCGGGACATCAATCTTAGTGATATACATGATATTGCTATTTCTCCAACCTTCCATGCCTCCTTTTTGAATTCCCTTCAATGCAGCTTTATTTGAACCTTCTCTCATATATTTTTTAAAAAAATCCATGAGACAACGAGCTATTAAAGGTGGAATTTTATAATAATCATATGCTCCACCAGTAGATATTACCCATTTTATTCGTGGTTCAAATGCAGCAGCACGTAAACATAAATATCCCCCAAGCGATATTCCCAGCAAGGCTGCTTCTGAAATCTCGTAATAATCTAAAATTGTCTTAATCGGTTTTTCCCATTCAAAATCGAATGGAATGTTAAACTTCTTAAGTGTTTTTCCTTGTCCAGGTCCATCAAATGCTATTACTTCATATCCATGAATTGCAAAGTACCACGCTAACGAATAAAACTCCTCAATAAATGAGTCAAAACCAATATGAATTAGGATTGTTCCTTTTTTATTCTCTGTTTTGTTAGACATTTTCAATATATGAATGAATGATTCTCTGTAGGGTACTTCCTCTACATACACTCCTTCTAATGGCATATATGAATAAAACAAATCTATAAACTTATCATAAAGTAGTTCTTTATCTTCCTGTCCTTGTAGGGTATAGAATTCAGCAGCTCGAAAAAAAAATGCTGCTTCAATGAATTTATTATCCTTGAGTTTTCCCTCTGCATTCTCTATCATTACTGATTTCCAATCAGTAAATTTATCAATCTTTTCTCCTGCTGATTTGACATCATCGTATGACAAATATCCTAGAGAATACCATCTGTTTAGTTGATAGTTATATAATTGCTTTCTATGAAAACGATGATAACCTACAGGGAATTCAAATAGCTTTAGTCCCATAACATTCACTCCTTTTTTGCTTTGGTGACTACATCATATTTGCTCCACAATTTCCGACAACGGTTATATTTCTAATATGTCGACACACCACCACATTAGTGTATTTTCTCACCTATGCTGTAAATTCCATCTATTGTTCCCATCTTTCCAATTTGCTTTATCCAATGCCTCAACTTTTTTGGGCAAGGATTGCATATAACGGGGCCGCGGGTTTGCGAAGTGGCTTTGGCGGACGAGCTGGCTGGAAGGCCTTAGCCATTTTGCAAACCTGCATGATAGGCGATGTCGCGCTTTTGCGCGATGCGAGCGTAGCGAGAGCCTATCAGCGGGTGTAACCCGCGGCCCCGATAGGTTGCATCGCGCTTCAGCGCGATGTAGCCTATCGTCCTCGCACTCAAGACGTTTCTCAGCCCTAGATAGCCCTTATCTTGGGCTGAGAAATGTGCTTTGGCTGCTTCGAAGGGATAACCCAAAATAGGCAAAGCGAACTTGGGTGCATTGTTAGGCGAAGTCAAGTTCGTCATATATATCTTATATTCATTGCACTTTAGAGGAACTGACAAAATTACTCGTTCTCAATTTATTGTGAATAAACGCAACAACCTGCTTAAGCGACTTTTTCCCTTCTGGGGTGTGATCAGGAAAAATTGAAAAAACATGAAACATCCCCTTCCATAACTTGAGAGTTACTTCTACACCATCTTTTCTAGCCTTTTCTACTAAATTTAATGAGTCATCAAGTAATATCTCATCAGTACCTGTATGTATAAGTATTGAAGGAAATCCATTAAAATTACCAAATCTCGGAGAAATCAAAGGGTTTCTTACATCTTTTCCCTGTGTATAAGCCGCCACTAGGTTTTTTTGGTCGTCAATGAATACTAATGGATCTTTTTTTGCATTGGCTTCTAAACTTTTAGAGGTCAATGTGAGGTCCGTCCACGGAGAGAGAAGAACAAGGGCTGCTGGTAAGGGTTTTTCATTGTCTCTCAAGGCTAACGCTGAGGATAAACATAATCCCCCCCCAGCAGAATCTCCCATAAAAATAATGTTTTCAGAAGATATTCCTTGAGATAAAAGATTTTGATATACCGAAATTGTATCTTCTAATGCTCCAGGGAAAGGATTCTCAGGAGCTTTCCTATATTCAATATATAGTACTCTAATACCAGTGTCCTTAGCTAGTCTACTAGTAAAATGCCTGTATGTATTTATGGACCCAATGCAAAATCCTCCACCATGTAAATAGATAATGACTTTATCTAATGGCGCATTTTCTAAATAAGCCCACTCACATGTTACCCCTTCTAGCTCAACCTGTTGAGTTTTAATACTACTTGCTAATGAATAATTCTTAGCTAATTCGTCCGTTTTTTTTCTTCTTAGGTTAAAGTCTTTATCCATAGGCACAATTTTCTTAATAATTTTTTTAATTAACCAAGCCTGAATACTCATTTGCCCCCCCTTTGTAGAATTAATACTATTCAGTTGAAAGATTCCCCTTTATAGAAACTTCAAGAGATTTCGCCTAACGCTCCCGTGTTTGCGACGTCCCTGAGCCGGACCCCAAAGGATGACCGTCTTGGCGGAGCTTCGCTCCCGGTGAAGGGATGTGGTGCGCTGACCTTCCCCTAAAAACGCCCCCCGCACCCTTGCGCTAAAAACATTGTTATCTGATGCTGCTTCTCTTTGAATACACCGAAATAATTACTTCAATAGTTCTTCTTCTATCAAGTTAATAAAACTTCTAATAATAATTGACCTAAGCTGTTGGTGGGTTATTGACATTTCATAGTGACGCTCTTCTTTACCATCTTTCTTAAATTCTTTCAATTTAACTGTTTCTAACCATACATCATTATTTGAATCACTGAATAAGGATGTATGAAAATCCAAACCATGAGCAAATTCATTTCTAATCGAATAAAGAATCCTAGCAATGATATCAATATTAATCTCCTTTGTCTTATCAAATCTATCGTCAGAAATTGATCTTCGTAGATTTTGCAACAATAAGTCTTTATCTTCGGTAGATATATAATTGCGAAAAAAGCATAAGATAACACTCAGCTTATCTACTTTTTGTGAATCCTTATCAGGAAAATATATGTATTCAATAGATTCAATTAGTGCCATCCACAAAAAGATTTGGACACTTCGATTACCCCTTTTGTGAGTCATACAAAAATCAGAAAAAATTATAACTCTTGCTAGCTTGTTTGCTAATCTGAGCGGAATAAAATTTCCGTTAGGTACTTCGTAACATCTTTCGAGAAAGTCCATAGCTTTATCCCGTCCATTGAACCAATCAGTATAAAAACTAACGTAATCTTCATTTATAATGTCCATCTTCTATCCCCCTAAATATAAATCTTTGGGCAGTTTCAGATAACGTCTCGTGTCTCCGACACCCCTGAGCTTACAGGGAAGAATTGAGTCTTAGAACTTGTTCACAAGTTCTTGGTGAAATCGACCCGACTCAGTTAGCGAAGGGAGTGTGGTTGCCTGCCCTTCTCCAACGCAAATGCTTCTGGCAACCCTTGCGGAGACACATGGTTATCGGACGGATGAGGCCTCCAGAGACCAGAATGCCACACGGACGTGGCATCCTTGAATCCTACCTGTAACTAATTATAAAATTACATTTCAACTGCACTTTATACATAATCATAATTTATTGTCTGGTAATTGATTTAATTCAATAATATTCCCTTCTGGATCCTTAAAATATATAAATCTAAAACCAGCAACACTCTGTGGTTCTTTCACTATAATAGGCTCAGAAAAAAATTCAATACCTGTTTCCTTTAGACCCCTATATGTATCTTCTAAATTCTCCACATAAAAGGCTATATGCCTGAAACCTGGATAATCTGCAATTGACAGTTCCTTTATCCTATCTACTTTTTGGTTATACTCAAACATTTCAATTTCTACACCATTCCCCGGAATACTTAAATGTGCTCCTCTCGCCTTAGCATCAGAAATACCTACTCCTTTTCTAAAATCCTCACTGGCTATTTCAAATTCTCTAATTACTTCAAATCCTAGCGTATTTGAATAGAAGTCAACCATCTTTTCATAATCATTAACTACAATCGCAATGTGTCTAAACTTGTTTACTTTTATCACATAATCACTCCTCACAAAAATCTATTTTATTATTCTTTATAGTCATTTTACTATTATCACTTTACTAAATATTAAAACTCCAAAGCTCATCTTACTAAAATCCGCGCAGGACGCGCGGCCTTTGCCTCATCTGTCCGATAAC
>NZ_FOHU01000017.1 GCF_900111615.1 Natronincola peptidivorans
GCGTTACTCACCCGTCCGCCGCTAGATCCATCTTCTTCCACCCGAAGGCTTCTGAAAATTTCTCTCGCTCGACTTGCATGTGTTAGGCACGCCGCCAGCGTTCATCCTGAGCCAGGATCAAACTCTTAATAAAAAAATTGAATTTCTGGGTTCTATCTTTAATCTCTTAAAGATAGATGCTTTTTTGCTGGCTTAATATCTATACTGTTTAATTTTCAAAGACCTTTTTTCTTGCGCCGCCGCTTTTGGCGACTTTATTAATATATCATATCTATTACATTATGTCAACACTTTTTTTGTTTCTTTTTTTGTTCTTCTTATACTTCTCTTTTTTCCTGCCTTTTAAAGTGTTTTCTTTGCTGGCTTTTTCTTCTTACCCTGCGCCCCTTCCTCAGCGGCGACTTTTACTACTATATCAAATATCTGCGGGTTTGTCAATAGGTTTTTAAAAGTTTTTTGTAAGTGTTAAAACTTTTGTTGAATCCTATAGGCTAAGGTGGAATTAATACTATAGCGCGGTAGGTTATCACTGTCAAGGGTGAAAAAAAGATCTCCCAGAACAGTTGTTTTGAAGAAGATCTTAATAGGTTAGTTTAGTCTGATCCTATCTTTTTCTACATACTTTAATAGTTAATTGATTCTTATGATAATCAATTTCTGCATAGTCTACTAGAGACCCTAATAATGTTAGTTCTTGATAGTGATCACTTTCTCCTACAAGTTCCCAATAGTATTCTTCTAATTCCTCTTGCCTAGGAGCGTTTAAAACTTCTGTAAGCATTTCTAATTCTTCTCGAGGTGGGTGTAGACAGTGCCCCTTTAGGGATATTTCAATTTCTCCCTCTTTGTATTGAAGATCAATTTGGATGTCTGTTATGCCAATCTTAAAGTAAAAGCTTATTAATTCGTCCACCATTTTAATAGCTTTCATTTTATCATGGGTCAAAACATTATTCCTCCCTTTTTAAGGAGTCCATTATGGGCACCAAAACAGCCGCCACCATACCACCAGAAAATCCATTATTGTATAAATTCATGCCCCCATGGAGGTACCCAACGTTCATTACCATAGCCATATGCAATATCCCTGCAACAATCCCGCTTTTCCATCCAAACTGTCCTGCAATAGGGGCTAGGGTAGTTCCAAATAACGCTGCCAACAATGCTCCCGTAGAATTTGTATCCCATACCTGAAATAACGAAGCTATATAGACGCCTATTAATACAGGTATTATATTTTTTACATGCTTTCCAAAAGCACCAAACCCAACTACAGTAAATATACCTCCCATAATCGGCCCATTTAGTTGGCCATTTACTAAAAGAACATAGGAGGTTGTTATAAATCCAAGAGCCCCCATGTTAATGAGGCTTAGTCCAAATCCGCTTAAGCTAACATAGTCTGCTACCAATCTGCCAGGATGCTTCAATAGATTTTTATACCCTTTAAAACTCTTGTTATTGAAACCGAATCCTATAACAATCATAGAACCAAACAATACATATAAAAAGCTGCCTAAGATATAGTTATACCCTTCTGCAATTATTAATGTTGTAGGATTTTGAAGGTCAAAGGCTCTAAACATCGCCATAAAAAATGTTCCTACCATGCCAGCTGTAAATCCAATATTGTATAAATTGAAGCCCTGATGAAATTTGACAAAGTGGTTGGCAAGTGGAGGCAATATAAATCCAGCTGTGACACCTAGGACATTTGCCAAAATGATTGCTTTTATCGGAGAGAAACCAAATCCAAAAGTAATCTGACTAATCAGCGGCCCTAATGCTGTACCAAAAAAAGCAATTAAAATAAATTTGCTAAATTTCTCTTTTTGAAAAACTGAGTGAAGGTATACCCCAAAAATGATTGCCCATACATTATATATGTTTTTACCAAACAGGGCGAAGCCCCCTATTGTTAATACAGCTGCTATAACAGGTCCATTCATATTTACCTTATTGTGCTTTGCAATAAAGATGGCAGAAAGCATCAAGATCCCGCTGTTAAAAAAAGCTGCGCCAATATTGCCAACTGCCATATAATCTGTTACCAGTATACTTGGGGCAACAACAATACTACTTATCCCTTGCAAAATCTCATTAGGACTATTAAATACGAAAGCAGCCAATAAGATAAATACTGCATATGCAGATATAGTACTATACTTTACCTTTTCTGCTACTTCAATAACTTCTTTTTTCATATCTTCATAACTTCCTTCTGGAGCCTGGGCTTTTAGTTGTGCTGACTTTTCCATAATTCTCCCCCTTACCTTATGTGAGTAACATAACTTTCATCCATAAAAAGCCGTCTGAAAAATTATACCTGATGGCATAGAAACTATGGAATTCAATACTCTCCTTATAAAACTGCTTCAGGCTTCTCTGATAAAACCATTATAAATCTCTAAATAATTTATATTTTTAGAAGTTTACAAAATATAGTTATTCTTTTAACCACTACTTATTATATGTTATAGGCATGAAAAATTCAACACGTTTAGTATGTTTTAATATTCTCACTATTTGTATCCTCTCTGGGTATTTATAACGATTCAGTTTCCTGCCATCATTTTACTCTAAGGATTTCAGCAAATTTACCATTTCGATGGCAGTGGTGGCTGCTTCAAATCCTTTGTTACCAGCTTTTGTACCAGCCCTCTCAATAGCTTGCTCTATAGTATCAGTTGTAAGTACGCCGAATATTATTGGAATTTCTAGCTCTAACCCTACATGAGCAACGCCTTTTGTCACTTCGTTAGCTACATAATCAAAATGTGGTGTATTCCCTCTTATGACAGCGCCCAGACAAATAACTGCGTCATAGTTCCCAGACTTAGCCATCTTCTTAGCTGCTAAGGGTATTTCGAAGGCCCCTGGCACCCAACTAATGCTTATACTTTCTTCCTCTCCCCCGTGTCTTTTTATAGCATCTATAGCTCCCCCTAGCAGCTTACTTCCTATAAACTCATTAAACCTCCCAATAACAATACCAAATTTTATGTCTTTGCTTATTAATTTACCTTCATAGATCTTCATATTTATTCCTCCTCTTTAAATTTTAATAAATGTCCCAGTTTTTCCTGTTTTGTTTTTAAATACTTAACGTTCCTTTCATTATGATTCATTTGTATAGGGACTCTATCAACTACTTCTAGATCATAGCCTGATAAACCCACTAGTTTTTTAGGGTTATTGGTTAAAAGCTTTATTTTTTTTACCCCAATATCTTGCAATATCTGAGCACCGATCCCATACTCCCTCATGTCTTCAGGAAAACCAAGGGCAAGATTGGCTTCTACTGTATCATAGCCTTTATCCTGCAGAGCATAGGCTTTTAATTTGTTTATTAGGCCGATCCCTCTGCCCTCTTGCCGCATATACAAAAGTACTCCTTTGCCTTCTTTATTTATTTTTTCCATAGCTGCATCAAATTGTTCTCCACAATCACATCTCAATGAGCCAAAGGCATCTCCAGTTAAGCATTCTGAGTGAACCCTTACTAATACAGGTTCTTCTTTATCTATATTTCCTTTTACTAAAGCTACATGATGCTCTTGGTTCATGCGATTTACATAGCCTATCACTTTAAAGTTTCCATGTTTAGTGGGCATGTATGCCTCTGTTACTCTCTCAACTAATTTTTCATTTTTCCTTCTGTAAGCAACTAAGTCTGCTATGGTAATAATCTTCATGTCATGAGTTTCAACAAATTCCATTAGCTCTGGCACCCTAGCCATAGTGCCATCCTCATTCATTATTTCACATATAACTCCTGCTGGATACAGACCAGCCAGTCTAGCTAAATCTATTGCTGCCTCTGTATGTCCCGTCCTGCTTAAAACACCGCCTTTTTTTGCTGACAAAGGAAAGATATGTCCTGGCCTTTTAAAATCCTCAGGCTTAGCATCAGAGGCTACAGCTTTTTGGATGGTGACAGCCCTCTCATAGGCAGAAATACCCGTAGTGGTTTCGACTGCATCTATGGAGACTGTAAAGGCCGTTTCATGTGTATCCGTATTATTTTGAACCATTTGCGGCAGTTGCAGTTCTCTTAGCTTTTCTTGCAGCATAGGTAAACATATCAGACCTCTTCCATATTTTGCCATGAAATTAATGGTTTCCGGGGTGATAAATTGTGCAGCTGCCACTAAGTCCCCTTCATTTTCTCTATCTTCATCATCTACTACCACAATCATTTTTCCAGTCTTTATATCTTCTAACGCTTCCTCTATGGTATGAAATCTAAATTGCATTTGTTTTTCCTCCTTTATTAATTAAAGCCATGTTCCGCTAAGAAATCTAATGTAATATCCTTTTTCCCTTCTTTGTCTTTTGTATGTAGCATTAATTTTTCTACATACTTTCCAATCATGTCACACTCTAGATTTACTATACTGCCAATCTTCTTATCTATTAGAATCGTTTCATCTCTGGTATGGGGAATAACTGAAATTTTAAAACATTTTTCATCCACATAAGCTACTGTAAGGCTTACTCCATCTACAGCAATAGATCCTTTTAAGATAATATATTTTAATAGCTCAGATGATGCATTAATCGTAATCCATACAGCATTGTCTTCTTTTTCATAATGACTAATAACGCCTACACCATCAATATGTCCACTAACTAAATGACCTCCCAGTCTATCCCCTACAGCAACTGCCCTTTCAAGATTTACCAAATCCCCCGCCTTAAAGTTTTTGAAATTGCTTCGACGGATAGTCTCTGCCATCACATCTACCTGAAAGCTAGAAGTATCAAATTTGTTTACTGTAAGACATACACCATTGGTAGCTATACTATCTCCTAGCTTAACCCCCTGCAACACTGTTTTCCCTTCAATGATGATACTGGCACCATCTCCACTTTTATCTATCTTCCTTATCTTACCGATTTCTTCGACAATTCCAGTAAACATATACTCTCACCTCCTTTTGGTATACCCTTCAACAAGTATATCCTTTTGAAATCTTTTAAGAGAAATATCCTCTATCATAAAGGCATCTTTTACTAATGCTTTACCGTCTCCCTCTACTGGTGTGATTGCATCTCTGCCCCCTATGATTTTGGGGGCAATAAAATACATGATTTTATCCACAACTCTGGCTTCTAAGGCAGAAAAATTTAAGGTTCCTCCTCCTTCTAGAAGTACACTATCTATTTTCCTTTTGCCTAGCTGCACCATTAGCTTTTCAAGATCCACTTGTCCATTCTTTTCTTCCACTGTCAATACCTGAGCCCCTAATTCTATTAATTGAGTTGTTTTTTCTTTGGATGCTTTATCTGTTGTTGCAATGATAGTTTTTTGATCCTTTGCACTTTTTACTACCTTTGCTTCAAGGGAAATTCTTAATTTGCTATCTACAATAATTCTTGTAGGCTGACTTACCTTCTTATTTGAAATTCTAGTGTTCAGCAGTGGATCATCCTTTTCTACTGTTGTAATTCCTACCATGATCCCTGCTACCCTATCTCTGATATGATGTACATAAGCTCTTGCATCTTCATCTGTAATCCACTTAGAATCCCCCGTATAGGCTGCAATTTTTCCGTCTAATGTCATAGCTGTTTTTAAGATGCAAAAAGGTTTTAAAGTGGTGATATATTTAATAAATATCTCATTAAGCTCTTCTGCTTCTTCTTCTAAAATCCCCGTTAAAACTTCAATCCCATGGTTTCTCAATATTTTTATCCCTTTGCCAGCTACTTCAGGGTTGGGATCCTCTAAAGCAACTACTACTTTTTTTATCTTGCTTTTAATAATCGCTTCAACACAAGGAGGTGTTTTGCCATAATGGGAACAAGGCTCCAAGGTAACATACATGGTAGCATCTTCTGCAGCAAAATCAATTTTTTTTAAAGCATCTACTTCTGCATGATCTCCACCATAAAAATGATGATACCCGTCTGCTATGATTCTCCCATCTTTAATAATCACAGCTCCCACCAAGGGATTTGGTCTTGTTTTACCCCAACCTAACCTTGCTAAGCTAAGGGCCTTTTTCATATAATAAACCTCCAAACTACCACCTCCATTTTTCTTATAATCTGTAGACAAATCCAATCTTATGCAGTTTTTATATCAGGGCAAAATAAAATACCCCAAGGATTCACCTCAGGGTATTAAGTCAATAAAATAATATTTGCTCACTTTATTAAATAGAAGAACCAAAACATCTTCTCCCAATAATATGTATTAAGCAAAATATAATTCGTCTACTTTCTCCCATCCAGACTTTACTGTCGGCTCTGGAATCTCACCAGATCAACCTAAAAGGTTCGCGGGCTTCGCTTAAAGCATTACCGCCGGTCGGGAATTTCACCCTGCCCTGAAAGTGTCTAATATCATTTATTTACTTTTATCAACAAAGCATATCATACTCCTTGATACCTTTCAAGTTTTAAATGCACGATACTTTATATTTTGTAACCCCTCTCTTCTCTTTACATAATATAATAGGGAGATATTATTCTAGGAGGGATTCTATGGTTCAAGGTCTTTTGATTGCAATCGCCATTAGTATGGATAGTTTTACTGTTGGTATTGCCTATGGTATAAAAAATATCAAGGTCCCTTTACACTCTCTGGTTATATTAGATCTTATTTCTGTTACACTTTTGAGCCTTGGCTTTTTTGCTGGTAACCTTTTGACAAAGCTGGTACCAGCATTTGTTACTGACATAATAGCAGCTGGCGTTTTACTTGCCCTGGGTATTTGGTTTTTAATACAAGGCTGGCTAAATTATAAATACCCTAAAGAAAAGGTTCAAGAACCTACTTCAATCGCCGTGATTAGTATCAATTCTTTAGGTCTTGCTATTAATGTGTTGAGAGATCCTTCTAATGCTGACTTAGATATCTCCGGTGTTATTGATACAAAGGAAGCTGTCCTTTTAGGTATCGCTTTAGCTATTGATTCTTTAGTTATAGGGATTGCTGTCTCTCTCTCCTCTATTATGATCATTTTGTTTACCTTGTTATTGGTAGCAGTTCTAAATTTAGTCTTCCTGCTGTCAGGCATTTGCATTGGTAGAAATTATATAGCCTCACGTTTGAAGGAAAAAACTACCTTTATTCCAGGATGCATATTGGTTATCTTAGGTTTAACTAGATTGATAGCATAAACTTCAGTCAACTGAAAAACCTTGCTCCAATTAATACAGAAAAAAACAAATATTTTCCTTCCATCGAAAGTCCTACTGTTTAAATTTAGTAGGACTTTTAAGATTTCTACAAAAGAGATTGGACATACTATTAGTATAAGATAACCTTTTTCTAGGAGGACTACCATGCTAGAGCAATTTGAACACTTACTTGAAGTAACTGTTATATTCGTAATTTTTGTGTTAGAGTTCATTGGTATTTTTATTATAGGCTATTCCTGCTTAAGGGGTTTTATCCAATACATTGGAGAGAGACTAAAGTTTAATGATACCTGTATAAAAATTGAGATAGCAAAAGGGCTAGCACTAGGCCTTGAGTTTAAGCTGGGTGGAGAAATATTGAGAACAATCTTAGTACGTACCATGGATGAAATAAAAGTGCTGGGTACTATTATTATCTTGCGGGTTATACTCACCTATGTAATCCATTGGGAGATTTCCTCTGAGCTTCATCAGGATATAGAAATAAAGGACTATACTAGAAGAAAGAGACAACAGTAGATACTTTGTCTACTTATAATCAATTTTGTAATACATCTCTGCCTATTTCTACCCTTAGTGTTGTATATATTCATGCTGAGGCTTTGAGTTTTTTTCTGTCTCCCTTTTCTTTTTTTCCTATTACATACATGTTAGCTACTTTGTCATTATACTTTTTATATTTCAAAAGCAATTTTCAGATTTTTATGATAAAATAGATTTAACTTTACGCGAAAATTAGCATGAGGAGGAAATATATGATAAAGGTTTTAGCTATTGTAGGCAGCCCGAGAAAAGGGAAAAATAATGATACTATTGTTACTCATATGCTAGAGGGTATTGAAAATACTCTTGGTTTAGGGGTCTTTATAGAAAAGCTTTATGCTGATGATCTTGCTGTTCAACCCTGTAAGGCCTGTGATGGTTGCACTAGAGTAAGAGGCTGTATTTTAGAAGATGCTATGAGGGGGCTTTATGAAAAATTTGATGAAAGTGATATCATTATTATGGCTTCACCTTTATATTTTAATAGCATTAGTGCTCAGCTAAAAACAATTATTGATCGTAACCAAGCCATCTGGTCTAGTAAATATATATTGAATAACTCCTTAATTAATAAAGATAAAAACCGCTTAGGTTATTTTATCTGCACAGCAGGGATGCCAGAAATCCCTGATCTTTTTGAGGCTGCTATTCCTATTATGGAGTTATATTTTAAATCCATTAATACAGGCTATGAAGGTAATTTTTTTGTAGCCAATGTGGATGAGCATCCCATCATGAGGGATGAAAAAATTCTGCAACAGGCATACTCCATTGGTATTTCCTTGGCAGACAAGATATTAACTATGAGAACTCAATAGCAAAAACCAGCTAATATACAGTTATGTATGTTAACTGGTTTTTTTCTATAGTAAACTAATAGATGGGGGGCTTTGTGTGAATGTCTATCCTTATAAATGTTCATCTCCTGGTTCCCAATCAATTGGACATAATCCACCAGATTGCAGTCCCTTTAATACTCTTAGTGTTTCATCTACACTTCTTCCTACATTAAGATCATGCACAACTGAATATCTTAAGATGCCCTCAGGATCAATAATGAATAACCCTCTTAAAGCAATCCCTTCTTCTTCAATCAAAATACCATAGTCTCTAGCCACTTTTTGAGTCATGTCAGATGCCAAAGGGAAGGCAAGTTGTCCGAGGCCGCCTTTATCTTGAGCAGTATTAATCCATGCCTTATGAGAATGTTCGCTATCTGTACTTACTCCCAATATTTCTGCATTTGCTTTCTTGAAGTTATCCACTTTTTTGTTAAATCCAGTAATCTCTGTTGGGCACACAAAAGTAAAGTCTAATGGATAAAAAAACATCACTAACCATTTTCCTTTATAGTCATCCTTTGTTACTCTACCGAAATCCTTTCCTAGTCCGTCTACGGTTTTCATCTGAAAATATGGTGCTTGCACACCTACTAGTCTTTCTGCCATTCTTATACCTCCTGAATGTTTTATTAAATTTGGTTTTCATTGCGAACAACCTTCACCTAATATATTCCCCCAAAAGGTATCATTAAACACAGAAAAGATATTTTTTGATAATTTTTTTTATTTAATAGTTGTTCTCATTTATTTTGTAGGCTTTCTATTTTTTAGCAATCGCATTCCATTTAATATTACGATAATAGAAGCTCCAGTGTCAGCAAAAACCGCCATCCATAAATTGGCTACCCCCATAAAGGTTAATATCAAAAATATTATTTTTACTACTATCGAAAAGGTTATATTTTGCCTAATAATCCTTAATGTCCTTCTGCTTAAGGCGATAGTATAAGCTACTTTGTTTAAGTCATCTCCCATTAATGCGATATCTGCAGTTTCTAAAGCAGCATCTGTTCCTGCAACTCCCATAGCAATCCCCACCGAAGCTGTTGCTAGTGCGGGTGTATCATTTATGCCATCCCCTACCATAGCCACTTTACCATGCTTTTCTACTAGTTCTCTTACAGCTTGTAATTTATCTTCAGGCAACAGCTGTGCTTTATATTCTTGGATTCCTGTAGCTTCTGCAACTGCCTTGGCAGTATTGGGGTGATCTCCTGTAAGCATAACAGTCTTCTCAATCCCTGCTTGCTTTAACGCTTCTACAGCTTCTTTACTAATATTCCTTATTTCATCAGCAACAGCAAAGATGCCTGTGACCTTTTTCTCCTGACCTAATAAAACAACGGTTTTTCCTTCCTTTTGATATTTGTCAATTTTATCCTGTAAATTCTTTAGGTCAATGCTTTGCTCTACAAACAATCTTACGTTTCCTAGACAATAATTGGTGCCATTTACCTTTCCCTTCACGCCTTTTCCTATCAACGCCTGAAATTCATCTAAAGGTAAGTCTAAGGGAATAGCTTCCAGTACAGCTTTTTCTACAATGGCTATCCCTATAGGATGCTCTGATGCTTTTTCTAAGGTAGCTGCTATTTTAATCAGCTGCTTTTTGTCATAGCCTTCAACAATATCTATATCCACTACTGAAGGTTTCCCGACCGTCAGAGTTCCAGTCTTATCAAAGGCTATTGCCTTGATTTTACCTGTTTCTTCTAAGTGAATCCCTCCTTTAATAAGGATTCCCTCCCTAGAAGCATTGCCTATAGCTGAAACTATGGATACAGGTGTAGATATCACCAGGGCACATGGACAAGAAATCACCAATAGAATCAAAGCTTTTTTTATCCATGGTGCAAACTCTACTCCCCAAAATAAAGGAGGTATAGTCCCTATAATGATTGCCAAAATCACTACAATAGGCGTATAGTATTTTGCAAATCTATCTACAAACTGTTGGGAAGGTGCCTTCTGTGCTTGAGCTTCCTCCACCATATTCATTATTTTTGATAGGGTTGTGTCCTCCACCAGCTTTGTTACTTCTACCTCCAGTAGTCCCTGCTGATTAATTGTCCCTGCAAAAACTTCCTTCCCTTCTTTTTTTTCTACAGGGATAGATTCACCTGTAATAGGCGCTTGGTTTACAAAGGAGTATCCCTTATACACCATACCATCTATAGGTATTTTTTCTCCTGGCTTGATAATAATCATATCTCCAATAGACAGTTCTTCAACAGGAACTATGATTTCCTCTCCATCAGTTGTCTTTAGTAGTGCTTCATTAGGCGCCAGCTCCATTAGCTGAGCGATAGATTTCCTGGTTTTGTCCATAGTATATACCTGTAGCGTATTTCCTACAGAAAATAGAAATACAACAGCCGCACCCTCGGACCACTCCCCTAGGAATGCCGCTCCAATGGCAGCAACCAACATTAAGAAATTCATATCTAAACTCAAGGACCTTGCTGCATATAATCCACTCTTGGCTATATAATACCCTCCTGATACCATGGATAAAGCAAAGAACAGGGTGGAGACCTCTTTGTGCTGGCTTAAAAAATAGAAGGCAAAGCCTATTGCTATAAAAACACCTGAGATAAAGGTCATCATGGTTTTCTTGTCTCGGTACCATGCAATCTCTTTGCTTTTTTCCTTTTTCGAGTCTTTAGACCCTATAAACCGCCCTTCATGTCCAGTTTCCTTTAAAACATGTAATATTTCTTCCACTTGACCTCTATGTTTTACATAGAGCTTTGCTGTAGAAAAGTTTAAGTTAGCCTCCTCTACACCTTCAATTTTTAGGATTCTCCTCTCAACCTTGAGAGCACAATCCGGTCAGTCTACTCCTTTTACTATAAAAGCATCCCTAGTGATTTCCTCCTGGAGCTTTACTATAGGTATGTTTTCCATGGTTTTCCCCCTTATTTCAAATTCTTGGTTAGTTTTTTATCTATGTCGAAGATGCTGTAAACCCTGGTCCAAAATTTTCTTAATATGGTCATCATCTAAGGAATAATATAGTATCTTTCCCTCTCTTCTAAACTTCACCAGTCTATGGCTTCTTAAAATTCTTAGCTGATGAGATACTGCTGATTGATTCATATCTAATACAGCTGCAATATCGCATACGCACAGTTCTTTTTGAAGCAATGCACACAGCATTTTTATTCTGGTGACTTCCCCAAAGACCTTAAAAAAATCCGCTATATCATGTAAAAGCACATCCTTTAGCATAGTCTCTTTGACTTCCTTTACATCCTCCTCATGAATACATTGTACTTCACAGACTTCTATATCCTTTGACATTTTATCCTCTCCATTCATATGAATATCTGTTCATATGTTTATATTTTACTATCAATTTTCATGTAATGCAATAGCTTTTTAATAATTAATGAAAATATATTCAGCGAAAAAAAATAAGGTAGATAAAATTTATCTACCTCTACTTTTCTACGCCATTTTCTATTAATTCCTTTAATGGTACCTCCTTTTTATTGCCTACTGCCTGTGCTTCTTCTTGAACCTCCGCTACATTTCTTTGAGAATCTAAACCTGTAATCCATACTGGCTTTCCCTGATGCAACACCTCAATATGATTTGGTGAGTTAACAATTTCTTGTGCTCTATTAAAATTCAAAATGATTCCTCCTTGTTTTATTGTTTAACTCTATTCTTCCTCATTCGATCTCTATTTATTACATCATTTTTAAGATTCTAGACTATGAAATGTAAATATTTAGATTGAAAAGGTCCTTGCTGAGAAAAATTAGCACTGCTTTTTTATAACAAAATAGTTTGAGGCTATATCTAAAAATAAGATATAGCCTCATTGGAAAAGTTATTTATATGCTGGAAGATTTAACAGCTCATCTACAGTTACGAATTCATAACCTTGGGATCTTAAGGTATGAATTATTTCAGGTAAGGCTGCAGCAGTTGCTCCTCTTGTTTGCTGATCTCCACCTGCATCGTGAAATAATAGGATGCCCCCCTGCCTTACTCCTGGCAAGGTATTGATTAATATTTGATCTACATCCTGATCTCTCCAGTCAACAGAGTCCACAGACCAGTTAATAACCTTGTAATTCATATCTCTTAGCTTTTCTATTCCCTCTGGATTTACCCTTCCGTAGGGTGGTCGCATAAGACTAGTCCTTAATCCTGTGACCTTATGAATGATATCTTCAGTTCTTTGCATCTCACTTAGTAAAGTAACTTGAGGTACTTTACTAAGATCCGGGTGAATCCATGTATGATTGGCTACCACATGACCTTCTTGAGCTATACGTTGTACGATTTCCGGATGTCTTTCCACTCTACTACCCATTACAAAAAAGGTAGCAGGAACCCCCTGCTGCTTCAATACGTCTAGTATTTGTGGGGTATATTTTGGGTTTGGTCCATCATCAAAGGTTAAAGCAATTTTAGTTGTATTGGCTGAACCTCTCAAATAGTAGGTATCAGGATACATTCTAGCTAATTGAGTCATTGATAATTGCGGACTAGCTTCAGGTTGTTTTGGAGCTTCAGCTGGCGGTGTTACTCCTGTTGAAGGCACCTTTAGAACCTGTCCTATATAAATAGTATTCCAATCCTTTAAGCTGTTGGCCTCAGCCAATGCAGCCATGGACACCCCTAGCTCCTGAGATATTTTATATAGGCTATCTCCTCTTTTCACAACATAATCAGCTGAGACCTGAGAAGGCGCTGATCCTGTCGATGTATTAGCACCATTAGCAGGAACAGAAAGCTTTTGTCCCACATAAATATGATTCCAATTACTAATATTGTTTTCTATAGCTAGATCAGTCAAAGATACACCTAATTTTTGAGATATCTTGTAAAGAGTATCTCCTTGACGTACCATATAAACATTTGGTTCTTCCTGTTTTGGTACAACTAATACTTGTCCCACCGAAATGTTATTTGGATTTCTTAAATAGCCATTTTGAGTAATCAACTCATTTACAGTTACTCCATGCCTTTGAGCAATGAGAAATAGAGTCTCTCCCCTAGCTACTCTATGAACCTGCGCTGCTTCAGCAAAGGAAGGCATTAACAATAGCATAATCATACCTATTGTTATAGTGAAGCGCAATAATTTCTTCATAAACAGTAAACTCCTCCCTATTTAAATAAAATGGTTTACATAATCCATGATAAGGGAAGGTTTGCTTTTTATCTACAAGTAAATAGTGGGAGACTTACAATACATTGGTCAATCTAAATCCTTGTTTTTCAACAATATGCTGTAGGAGAAATTTCAGTTCTGCAGTTGAGCTTAAAGCTTCAACATTTTCCTCACTGCCTACATAGCTTTGTAGTCTAGCGAATACAATATCAATTTTATCAATTTCATTATGCTCTAAAAAGGTTAACCATACTTTTTTTGTTTCACCCCACCCCTGTGCAGTATTTTCCATATGTTGGCGCACTTCTTTCCATTCTTCTTTCTCAATGGCCTGCTCCAGCTTTTCTAATTCACTAGTCAAGATCTCTGCGCTTTGGTTTACATATTGTTCCATATATAGGGCGACTGCGAAAAAAGTGATTAGTATGAGTATAGTTGCAATTACTACCTTCATAGGTTAACCTCCTTGCTTTGAAGCTTTATCTTTTTTCTGAGCATAAAACATTCTATCTGAGGAAAGAAACGCGAAAAAAGCATCTTCAATTCTTTCAATATTGTTTTCCTGCAATTGATTGATAACCCAAGGTTGATCAAAACCGCTTTTTTTCAGATTCTTTGGTATCAGCTTGCCATCCACAATCAGCGTAATAGGTAGTTCCTCTGGTTGTACCTTTACCCCTAAATCTTCTGTCACTACATTTCTTTTCTCTACCTTAGGTATAATCGTAATTTGTCCGTTGGTTTCCAGTATTGCATACTCTACATCACTAAGGTTAAGATAATTTTTGGATCTAAGCTGCTCTAACAGATCATTCATATTTATTCTTAATCTAGTTACCTCCGATTGAATAATATTGCCTTTATCAATAATAATACTAGGTTTGCCACACACTATTTCTCTAAAAACTTCACTTTTTAATGACAGAAAAGAAACTATTACTTGTGCTGATAGTAAAGTCAATATTGGGATAACACCATTAATTAAAGGTACCCCTGTGTTTTCCATGGGGGTTGCTGCTAAATCTGCAATCATAATAGTGATTACTAACTCAAAGGGCTGCATTTCAGCTATTTGTCTTTTTCCCATCATCCTCATAACTACTACTACCAGTGCATACAGTATTAGTGCTCTGATAAAAACAATGAGCATACTTCACACTCCTAACCTAAATATTTCCCCCTTAAAAAAGACCTGTGTTTTTTCCGCTTATGTTAGTATTGCCATGTAAATTATTTATATAAATATGTTATTGGTTAAAGATTAGAAAGAAGAAAAAATGGGTATTTTATAAAGTAGTAAATTGGTAGAAGTATTATTCTATATAAAGGATATCAACTTGGACTAAACAATAGGAAACAAATATGTTATAATAAATTATTATTATCGGAATACTGTGTATTGGAGGATGAATATGGATTTTGAAGTGATTTTTAAAGCTTTAGGAGAGGCTACCCGGATAAAAATTATTAAACTACTATCTCTTAAACCAATGTATGTATGCGAGCTGGAGGGAGTTTTAAATATTAGTCAGCCTCGTATTTCTCAGCATTTAAAAATTTTGAGGCATGCAGGATTAGTAGAGGTTGAAAAAGAAGGGCAAAGAGCTATATATTCTCTAAATATAGATCTAATAGAAAATGTATCTAGTGGTTTCATGAATTTTTTAGAAGCACCTTTAGAAAAGCTTGAAAATTTTCATCAAGAGAGTGACCGCATGATCCAAATAGAGAAGGATCCTAATATAGCTATTTGTAAAGCTTGTACTACTAGTAGAAGATAATATAATTCTGAATAAGCTATCAAAATCTAAACAAAACCCAGTTACCAACGTTTCTATACGTAAGGTTACTGGGTTTTTTTAAAGTGCTTAGATTAAAATAAATTTCCATAAATCAGACCAGAAATAGTGGCCATAATAATAACTAAGGCTACAAATACTGCCGTCTTCTTTGTTCCAATGATACTCCTTATTACCAACATATTAGGCAAGGACAGTGCCGGCCCTGCTAACAATAATGCTAGAGAAGGTCCTTTTCCCATACCTGCGCCTATTAACCCCTCCAAAATAGGCACCTCCGTTAAAGTAGCGAAATACATAAAAGCCCCTGCCACAGAAGCAAATAGATTGGCACTTAGTGAATTTCCTCCTACTAAGCTGGCTACCCATTCAGAAGGAATAAGACCCTCGTATCCTGGTCTCCCTAAAAGCACACCAGCTACTAAAATACCCGCAAACAGCAAAGGAAGTATCTTTAAAGCAAATCCCCAGGTTTCTTGATACCATTCCTTTCTTTCTTCTGTGGTAAACCATTGAGCGGAGGTATATAATACTACCAGTAAAAAACCTCCTGCTAAAACCCATTTTATATTAAAAAGAGCAGTCCACAAACCAGTTTCATCACTTGGCGGCCTTGCCCAATTGGCAAATACCAGCACTGCCACCATAGAAAAGAAATATACCATGGTCTTCCACAAGGGCTTTTCTACTGCATCATCGTCTGTAAACATATGTGGATTTTCGCTTTCCTTTTCCTTTTCCTCTTTTCTAAAAATCAAATGCATCAATAGACCGATTACAATACTAAAAATAACCGCTCCTATAGTTCTAGCTATTCCTAGTTCTAACCCTAATACCCTAGCTGTAATGGTAATAGCCAATACATTGATGGCAGGCCCTGAGTATAAAAAAGCAATGGCTGGTCCCAATCCCGCTCCTTTATAATAGATGCCTGCAAACAATGGCAGCACTGTACAAGAGCACACTGCCAGTATCACTCCTGATACAGAGGCCACCGTATAGGATAGCCATTTCTTGGCCTTTGGACCAAAGTATTTAATAACAGAATCCTGTGAAATGAACACTGCCACTGCACCTGCTATAAAAAAAGCTGGCACTAAGCAAAGCAATACATGCTCTCTAGCATAATCCTTCAGCATATAAAAGGCTTCTATAATAGCACCTTGAAAAAATGTCTTCTCGATTGGCATAAAATATGCTGCTAAAAAAACAGTAACAATGATACCAAACTTTTTTTTATCGCTCATAATTTACCCCTTTCTGTCACAATAGCACTAGGGCTTATCCTTCAAAGAATAAGCCCCTTATAAAGCTTCTCGTTTACTTTGCCAACAAGCTCTTTATTTCATCTACCGTTGGCACCTTCCCAGAAGCTACAACTTTATCATTCACTACAAGACCGGGAGTCTTCATCACACCATACTCAGCGATAGATTTGAAATCTGTCACCTTTTCTACATCTCCCTGTAGATTCAACTGCTGTAGTGCTTCTTTCACATTCTTCTCTACTGTGGTACAGTTTTTACAGCCTGAACCCAAGACTTTGATATTCATAAGTAATTCCTCCCTTTAATTTATAATAATATTCTTATATATTCATATTATGATTTTGTTCCCTTTTTGTCAATAGTGTTTTTAAAATTTTATGCTTTTAAGGATTTCCTGTTTTTTTAAAAAATAGCACCCTTAGCTTAAAAATGCTAGAGTGCTGGGTTTCGTTTCGACCTTTACTTTGTTTGTTCCTCATCCAGGAAATAATGATACACTTCTAATCCTATATCTGCTAGCAGCTGTTTACCTATTTCATTACTATCCAAACCCTTTGTTAATCCTACTAATACAACCTTTCTCTCCCCCAAGTCCATTACACCTGCATCGTGAACAACGCCTGAGATGCTCCCCGTTTTGTGAGAAAATCTAACGGGTTTTGGATCTACATCCCCTACAAAGGTACTGCAAGTAGGACACAGGTTATGATGTCCTACCCTTTCATTACAGGTGCCGCAAAGACGAAGCTCTTTAGAAAAACAATCATTTAACTGCTGTTTGGAGAGTATTTCCATACCTTTCTCAGCATAGACATTATTTAAGCCATTGCCAATAACAAACCTTTCTAGCATGCTTCCTATATCTTTAGGCGTCGTATAATTATAGGTTTCCGGTATCACCATCATCAGCTTTCTAGCCAAGTAAGTATTTTTCATTCCCATGCTTTGTAGTGTAGCGTTAATATTGTCCCTTCCAAGGTGATCAATCAGCATATTGGTTGCTGTGTTATCACTAATGTCCACCATTAAATGCAATAGATCCTCTAAGGTTAGCTCCAGCCCTTCCTGCAATAGTGTTAGCACGCCACAGCCACCAACCTTATCTTCTTTCTTTAAAGCAATCGTCTCTTCCAAGGTTTTCATTCCAATTTCCACCTGCCTTAGCCCTTCCCATAATATAGGGATTTTTATGATGCTAGCGGAATGAAACCTCTCATCTCCATTGATTATGATGGTCTTATTATTATTTAAGTTTTTTATATAAATTCCAACAGTTCCGTTGATTTTATCAATATGCTGTTGAATCCGTTCCTGTAATCTCCTCATCTATATCTTCCTCTCCTAGAATCGTCAGAGCATTTTTTACTTGCAGGGCTACACCTATCGATAGGCAGTCTTCGTCTATATCAAATAAATCGCTGTGGCCATAATGAATAATACCTTTTTTCTGGTTTCTACATCCTAGTCTGTAAAAAGCCCCCTCCGACTCTTCCAGAAAATATCCAAAATCCTCTACCCCTAGGCTAGGATCTTTAATTATTTTCACCTTATTTTCTCCTAATAGCTGTCTTCCATTTTCCCCTACTATATCAACGATATTGTCATGATTGATCAGGGCTGGGTATCCTTCTTCTCTTATGAATTCTCCTGTTGCACCTAAACCCTTTGTCACCTGTTCTACGATTTCAGTCAATCTATGGAGGACCGTTCTTCTTGTATCAGGATCTAAGCTTCTTACTGTCCCTACCATTTCTACCTTATTGGCTATGATGTTCCCTTGGGTACCGCCTGTGATGGTGCCAATAGTAACTACTGCAGATTTTCTTGGGTCAATATTTCTGCTGGTAATGGTCTGTGCTGCCATAATTACTTGACCCGCTGCCACAATGGCATCAATCCCACCATGAGGATATGCCCCATGAGTGCTTTCTCCATGAATCACGATTTTTATCGTGTCAGAGGAGGCATTCATTTGTCCATATTTTATCCCTATTTCTCCAACTGGGATTTCTGGTGTTACATGTAAGCCTAGAACAACGTCTACCTTTGGATTTTCCATGACACCTGCTTCGATCATAGGCTTAGCACCTCCAATAGTCTCTTCTGCTGGTTGAAAAAGAAGCTTCACAGTGCCGTGGATTCTATCCTCCATACCCTTCAAAAGCTTTGCAGCACCTAATAATATCGTCATATGGGCATCATGGCCGCAGGCATGCATTTTCCCCTCTATCTTCGACCTATAACTAACCTTCTTCCTATCCGCTATCGGCAATGCGTCCATGTCTCCTCTGAGGGCAACAGTTTTACCTGGGTACTTCCCTCTAATCATAGCAACCACCGCTGTATTAGCAATGCCTGTTATGACTTCAATCCCCATCTCCTGTAAGTAGGTTGTTATTTTTTCTTGGGTTCTAAACTCCTCCATCCCCAGCTCAGGGTTTTGATGGAAATCTCTTCTAACTGTACATAACCAGTTTTTTATTGCTTCCGCTTCCTTTAATATAAGAGATTTTTCAACCATCAGCTAGTAGCAGCCTCCTCGATGTATAATTTCCCCTCTGTGGCTTTTAATGCTGCCTCCACTCCAAATGGCAGGGTAACTTTAGGCGTACAATGTCCAGCCTTTAGATTATAAATAGTTGGTTTCCCATAGGGAACAATGATTTCTTCAAAAACCTCCATTAAGCTTAGGCTCACCTGACGCTTTTGAGGATCACAATCATTCCAATCTCCTAAAATAACTCCTTCGGCATCCTCCAGTTTTCCTGCTAAGGCCAATTGGGTAAGCATACGATCTACACGGTAAGGCTCTTCACCGATCTCTTCTAAGAAAAGTAGCTTTCCTCTTGTATCAATCTCATAGGGCGTTCCCATAGTACCCGAAACTAAAGCTAAGTTTCCTCCAACAATCTTACCCCTTGCCTCTCCTTTAACAATACACTCAATTTTTGAGTCCTCTGGATTCCCTATCAGTCCCATAGCTTCTGATTTAGTAACAGCCTTTAAGAAGGATTCTTTAGAAAAATCGTCTAAGCCTTTAGCAATATCAGCCGCTGCCATTGGCCCATGAAAGGTTACAAGATTGCAGTTTTGATTGATTAAAAGGTGTAAGGAAGTAATATCACTATAACCTATAAAGACCTTCGGATTATTTTTTATGGCTTTTTGATCTATCTTATGTAGGATCTTCATTGCTCCATAGCCGCCTCTTAAGCAGATAATCCCTTGTACCTCTTTGTCATTAAACATCCTGTTAAAATCCTCAGCTCTCAATTCATCACTACCAGCTAGATAACCATGGGTTGCATAACAACTTTCTGTTAGCTTTACCTTAAAGCCTAGTTTTGTAAGCTCTTCAACCGCCAACTGAACCTTGTCTTCAGTTGCTGGACTGGAGGGTGCTATGACACCTATGGTATCCCCTTGGGTTAATGCCTTTGGTTTTATCATGCTACATCTCCACCTTTCTTTTTGATAAATGGATTACAAATAATAAGGGCTATTACCAACATAGCCCTTATTATTTGTAATTATATCCTATTATGCGAACATTAATCTTACTACCAGTACAGCTGTAATAAGTCCAACAACATCTGCGATTAAGCCTGCTGGTAAAGCATGTCTTGTCTTTTTAATGGCTACAGAGCCAAAGTATACCGCTAACACGTAGAAGGTGGTCTCTGTAGAGCCTTGCATAACAGAAACCATTCTTCCTATCAAAGAATCTGGTCCATGAGTGCTAATCATTTCACTCATGATTCCTGAGGCCCCTCCACCTGATAATGGTCTCATAATGGCCATTGGCAGCACTTCTCCTGGCATACCTATAAGGCTGGTTATTGGGCTCACTAGATTCACTAGGATTTCCATGGCTCCCGAGGCTCTAAAGATACCTATACCTACCAGCATTGCTACTAAATAAGGAATAATCCTTACAGCTGTATTAAAACCCTCTTTTGCTCCATCAGTAAAAGCTTCATATACTTTGACCTTTTTAAAGAAACCATAGGCTGGTATTGTTAACAAGATAAAAGGTATTGCAAATTTAGAAATAACATTAACTACATCAGCAAACATAAATTAACCCCCTTCTTATTTAGTTGCTTCTTCAAGATTTTCTGTTTTGATTTGAAAAACTGGTAGCCTTTGTAATAGTTTTACTGCTATTACTGCCGCTATCGTAGAAGCTAATGTTGCTACAATAACCGGACCAATGATTTCTGTTGGATTTGTTGAATCCGCAGCAGCACGAATCGCAATCACAGATGCTGGGATTAACGTTACAGAAGAAGTATTGATAGCTAAAAAAGTACACATTGCATTACTAGCTGTATCTTTATGGGGATTAAGCTCTTGCAATTCCTGCATTGCCTTAAGACCTAACGGTGTTGCAGCATTTCCTAACCCCAATACATTAGCCGCCATATTCATAATCATAGCTCCCATCGCTGGATGGTCCTCAGGTACATCTGGGAATAAAGGTACCATGATAAATCTTAAAGCCTTTGCAATTGTTTTTATAAGTCCAGATTCTTCAGCAATCTTCATAATTCCAAGCCATAATGCCATCACACCGATTAATCCTAAGGATAAATCTACTGCAGTTCTGGCACTGCTAACAGCTGCATCTGTAACTGCTTCAATATTGCCAGTAAAAGCGCCTACGATAACGCCTATTGCGATAAATAGAAACCATACAACATTAATCATAAAAATAATTCCTCCTTCATTCTTTTTTAAAAGCTAACTTTAAAATTCTGCAGTTATTTTATTTATTCTCCTCTAAGTTTCCCCACCCCCTTAGTATATAAAATGTATGACTACATTTATGACCCTCTAACTAAATATGGATTCAGGGACATCTGTAAAGCCTAGCCCTGGTATCTCCTGCAGAAGGATTCTCTCCCCTTTAAAAATGGCGCCCCCATCAAAGGGATCTATACTGCATAGTCCTGGTCCATCTAAATCTATCTTTGTCACTATATTTTTTGCAGCTGCTACATGGGCTGCGGCAGTTACGCTCAGTTTACTTTCCAGCATACATCCCATCATGCACTCTACACCATAGGCTTCTGCTATAGCTATGATTTTTAAAGCTTGGTGGATTCCCCCAGTCTTCATAAGCTTGATATTGATAAGATCCACTGCTCTTTCCTGTAAAATCTTTAAAGCATCCTTTGGTGAAAATATACTTTCATCTGCCATCACTGGAAAAGTTACATGATCTGTCACATATTTTAACCCTTCAAAATCATGGGCAGCAACTGGCTGCTCCACAAACTCTATTGCAAGACCAGCATCCTCTATATCCCTTAAAATAGATACAGCTTCTTTAGGCTTCCAGCCCTGATTGGCATCAATTCTCAGCTGTATATTTTCGCCTACGGCTTCTCTAATGGCTTTTAAACGTTTTAGATCCATCCTTGCATCTTTTCCTACCTTTATTTTTAAGGTTTTATATCCTCTTGCCACTGCCGAGATACTATCTCTAACCATTTCCTCTGGCATATTTACACTAATGGTTATATCCGTGGTAATTTCCTTCCGAAATCCACCCAGCAGCTTGTATAAGGGTGCTTTGTAATATTGTCCAAACAAATCGTATAAAGCAATATCCACCGCAGCTTTAGCACTAGTATTTTTTACCAATACTTTGTCTAACTTCATCATTATCGCTTCCAAATTTTCTATGTCCAGTCCAATCAATTGAGGAGCGATGTAATTCTTGACGGCCCCTCCAATGGAGGAAAGAGTATCTCCAGTAATAACAGCAGTTGGTGCTGCTTCGCCATAGCCTATATGTCCCGTATCTGTCATAATCCTCACCGCTATGTTTTCTATACTATCTACAGTTCTCAAGGCTGTCTTAAATGGAGTTTTGAGAGGAACAGATAAATGTCCCAATTGAATTGCTGTGATTTTCATAAGCATCCTCCCCCAGAAAGTTATTAGAAGTATTTAGCTCATTCTTACTCCTCTGATAAATGAGAAGGAATCAGTTCTCTTTCCAACAGGTTCTCATAGCTTTCCCTTTGGACGATGACTTCTGACTTTCCTTCTTGATTGATCAATACTACCGCTGGTCTTGGCAGCTTATTATAATTGCTTGCCATGGAGTAGTTATAAGCACCAGTGGCTAATACTGCCAAGATATCTCCCGCCTCTATTTCTGGAGTATCTAAGTCCCATATCAATATGTCGCCACTTTCGCAGCATTTTCCAGCAATGGTAGTCTTCATGCTAAGAGGTGCGTTCTTTTTATTTGCCACCACTGCTTCATACCTTGCTCTATATAGTGCAGGCCTTGGATTGTCTGGTAATCCTCCATCTACACTGGCATAGGTCCGTATATTTGGAATCTCCTTTACATTTCCTACGGTATAAAGTGTAATCCCAGCTTCTCCAACAACCCACCTACCGGGCTCTATAATAATAGTGGGTGTAGTAATACTATACTTTTGGCATCCTTCTATTACTTTTTCCATGATAGCGTCAGTAAAGTAGCTGAGGGGTTTAGGCTCATCATTATCTGTATAACGTATTCCAAATCCTCCCCCTACATTTAGTTCAATAGCTTTAAATCCTAGCCTTTCCTTTAGGTCATGTATTAGATTCAGAACAACATCAATAGCATCAGTATAAATATCTTTTTGAAAAAGCTGAGATCCTAGGTGGAAATGGAAGCCAGTTAAGTCTAGATATTGTGACTCTATTGTTTGTCTTACAGCATCATAGATTTTTTCACGTTCAAGAGGCATGCCAAACTTTGAATCTTTTTGTCCAGTAACAATATATTCATGAGTTTGTCCTTCTATGCCTGGAGTAACACGGAAAAGTATTTTAACTGTTTTCATTTGTTGCCTTGCAATCTCATCTAATAGCTGCAGCTCTGCTAAATTATCTACTATGATCCTGCCAACATTATTTTCTACTGCTAGATATAGCTCTTCCCACGATTTATTATTGCCATGAAACATAACCTTTTCCATAGGAAAGTCTGCCTTGATAGCTGTATATAGCTCTCCTCCTGATACTACGTCAAGTCCTAATCCTTCTCTAGCAATGATTTTACACATGGCCATAGTAAGAAAAGCTTTGCTGGCATAGGCAGCTTTTGTGTTGATATATTTTTCTAGAAAGGTTTCTCTTATCTCCTCACACCTCTCCATGATTTTTTCCTCTGCCACCACATATAATGGCGTTCCATATTTCTTTGCTAATGCTACCGTATCCCCACCGGCAAAATTAAAATGGTCCTTACAGTTTTCCATTTTTACTGTCAACTCCTCTTAAGTTAATAATTTTGTTTCTATTAATCCTATGCAATAGTTATACCAAAATACTCATTACTACTCCTTTCAATGACTATAAACCCTATCCTTTTCTAGAAATAGACAAGCTAATGATGATTTTCTAATATTGTCTTAATTATCAGTCAATTCTATAGAATTATATTCAACAAAAATAGAACAAGATAAAAAATTTTATCTTGTTCTATTTTTGTTCGTATTTTCGAACTTTTTTCTGTTCATCTATTGAATCAGTATGGATATCAAACGAGTTCCTTCTATTAAATCATGAGAGACGGACTTTAAATGCTTGTCCGCATTTCCAGACTATTTTCCTGTTTTTCGAACTACTCAATCTTGTATCTCTTTAGTTTCTCGTAGAAGCTTGTTTTCCCTACCTTCAATGCCTTCATGGCTTTATTTCTATTGCCATTGTATTGCTTTAAGGTCTCCTCTATCACTTTTTTTTCAGTTTCCCAGATAGTTTCCTTTAAAGATTTTGCTATTTTCCTTTCCTGGGAGCTTTCTGGTCTATAGATTCCTGTCACTAGATGCTTTGAAAGGATGGTGTTGGTTTCTGTTAAATTCACAGCTCTTTCTAAAATGTTTTCTAGCTCCCTAACATTTCCAGGCCAATCATAATCCAACAGCTTGTGCAGCGCTTCTCCCGAGATGCGTTTTTGCTGACAGCCTATTCTATCACAAATCTTTGGAAGTATAGCATTAACCAAAGGAAAAATGTCCTGTCTACGCTCCCTAAGTGGAGGTATCCAGATGGGAAATACGTTAATTCTATAGTATAAATCTTCTCGGAATCTTCCCTTTAGTATTTCATCTTCTAGATTTTTATTGGTGGCCACAATGATCCTTACATTAATAGATATTCTTTCATTGCCTCCTACCCGATAAAAGCTTCTGTTTTGTAATACCTGCAATAGCTTTACCTGAAGAGGAGCAGATATTTCTCCAATCTCATCTAAAAAGATGGTTCCTCCCTCTGCCATCTCAAACATTCCTTTTTTGCCTTCTCTTTTTGCCCCAGTAAAAGCCCCTCCTTCATAACCAAATAGCTCACTTTCCAACAAATTCTCTGGTATACTTCCGCTGTTCACATGAATAAAGGGCTGTTCTTTATACCTCCCAGCATTATGAATAGCCTTCGCCAGCATACTTTTTCCTGTACCACTTTCTCCTAGAAGTAAAACCGTGGAGTTGGATCTTGCTGCTTTATAGATCATTTGCTTCACTTGGTAGGTTTCTCTACTATCTCCAACAATCTCTGGTAAAACGTTGGCTATTTCTTCTTTCTCTTTTAACCTAGCCTCCATTCTTTCAAGGGTAAAAAGTGCATCATCTCTTTCTCGAATGACCTTTTTAATTTCAGAGATATCCTCTACCTTTAAGACAGCTCCCACTCTTTTATCAAATTGGTTTACCGGTTTTAATGTGCATATGGTGGAACGTCCATTGATTTCTGTAAATTTTTCTTTATAACTAAGGTTTCTACCCTTTGCCACCTGATAAAACTCCTCAATGGTACTGCTATGACTATGAATTTCAAAAATATTTCTCCCGATTACATCAAAATCTCCAGCATTTTCTCCTTTGCCTCGATAAGGCTTCCCTACTAATAGGTCGTAGATACCTTCTCCTCTTGCTGTATATCCCTTAGTTTGATAAAATTTTACTTTTTTTGTAACTTTGTCTAATACCACCATATGCCCGATGGCAGTATTAAAGGGTAATATAAACTCCTGATCCTCCACCGCAATCCTTATATATTTCTCTATATTGTCTATCTTTATGTTAATTTCTTTACCTAAAAAGATTTCCTCTACTTGTAAGCTATTCACTGTTTTAGATGATTTACTGCATTGATAAATAGGTTTGATATCTGGGCTATTGATGGCTCCCATAGCAACAAGGGCGTCACCCATCTCAATAGTATCATCATGGATTCCAATATAGCTTAGGTTTTCAGGCGTAAGGTTTCCGTCATCCTTTCCAAGCCAGTTGTCACCAATAAGGACGATGTCTCCATCCTGGATTTTACCCGCCTCATGTCCTATTCCTTGATGGCCAGAAATACCAAATATCTCCTTTGCCTTTTGGTTATAAATTTGTATTTTCCCATTATGGTCAATAAAAATAAAGCCCTCTAGCATCATGTCGGTAAATTGCTTGATTAAGCTATTGTTTTCAAACATTGATATCATTCCTCAAGGTAAAAGAATTTATAAGCCTTTTGGTTTCTTCTATCAAAAACCTTATATAGTTTAGTCTACACAATAAATCCCCTATCTTCAATGGAAATTTTCTATGACACCTCTTAAAAACAAAATTTATATAACTCTGAAATAATCAGCATACTATTGTGATATAATTGAATTTACTGCATAATATTTTTTGGGAGGTGTTTTACCTTGTCAGTACTAAAGGCAATTATATTAGGTATCGTCCAGGGTTTGACTGAATTTTTACCCGTCAGCAGCTCTGGCCATTTATCCGTAACACAAATGCTGTTAAATCTTCCTGAGGATAGAATTCTATTTTTAACCGTGATGCTTCATCTTGGTACTCTTATCTCGGTTTTCTTTATCTATGCCTCAGATATTTATTTGATTTGTAAAGAATTTATCCTCATGCTGCTGGAGGTATTTAAGGGTAAAGGAATCCAAGTCAATAATGAACATAGAAAACTAGGGGTTTTAATTATTATAGCGACTATCCCTACTGGTTTGATGGGTATATTTTTAAAGGATATTTTTGTAGGCTTTTACAACTCTTCTCTCATCATTGGTATCTCCCTCATCATTACCGGAACCCTTTTGTGGACAGCAGAAAAAATCCACAGTGGAAAAAGAAGCATTAAGCAAATGAATTGGTTCGACGCTGTTATTGTTGGTGTTTTTCAAGGGTTAGCCATCACCCCTGGAATCTCCCGTTCCGGTGCTACCATTGTAGGTTCCTTGTTTAGAGGCTTTAATAAAGAGCTTGCCACAAAGTTTTCTTTTTTAATCTCTATACCCTCTATAGGAGGTGCCGTCTTATTGGAAATGAGAGATGCCATCACCTATGGCACTGGTGATATGACCTTTGCGGTTCTTTTAGCTGGTATCTTGGCTTCCTTTTTATCTGGTATTTTTGCCATAAGGACCCTTATTAACTTTATTAAAAAAGAAAAGCTTTATTACTTTTCTTATTATACCTGGACCATCGGCAGTATCATTGTTATATTCAATATTGTCCGATAACATCTTAGAACTTCAACTACTAAAAAGCCCAACATTTTAATGTGTTGGGCTTTTTTATGCATATACACGTAACTATACTATTTTTACCTTATACTCCTTCATCCATGTATTGACCTGGATTAAGTAAGCTAAAAGCTGGGGTCCTGTCATTAGTTGACCAAACCATGGTTTGCCAAAGGAGGCTCCTCCTGTTTCTACAATCTCCATCACCTTAGGAATATTAATCACATCTAATAGAGGGGAGGTAGTATCCTGTAGGATTTCTTTCATCTTTTGCTGTACCATCTTTGTGTAAAGAGGATGATGGGTTTTAGGATAAGGACTCTTTTTCCTCTGCAATACTTCTTCTGGTAAAATTCCTTTGATGGCCTTTCTTAAAAGTCCTTTTTCCTGTTGATTATGATACTTCATTTCCCATGGTACATTCCATAGGTATTCTACAATCCTATAATCAGCAAAGGGTACTCTTACCTCTAAGCTATTGGCCATACTCATTCGATCCTTTCTATTGAGCAACGTAATCATAAACCACTTCATATTGAGATAGAATAACTCCCGCATTCTATTTGCCTTTGGATTTTCTCCCTCTAGCCTTGGTACTTCCTTGATGGTTTCTTCATACTTGGTAGCTACATAATCCTCTAGAGAAATATTACGAAATGCTTCTGACATAATACCTTTTCTTTCCTTTGTAGACTTTGCCCATGGAAACGTATCCGCCTCAATGTCTTCCTGCCTTGTAAACCATGGATATCCTCCAAAGATTTCGTCTGCGCATTCTCCCGATAAAGCTACTGTAGCATTTTTTCTTACTTCTTTGCAAAAAAGGTATAGTGAGGAATCAACATCTGCCATTCCCGGCAGGTCACTGGCCTTCACCGCGTCCTCTAATGCTTGAAATAATCGTGGGTTATCCAGTAGTATGCTATGATGCTGAGAACCTATATGGTTTTTCATAATTTTAATATACATTCCATCAGAGTTGGGTTGGAATTCATTCGCTTTAAAGTATAAATCATTGTCAAAATAATCAATGGAATAGGTATTCAGCTGTTCTCTCCCATCTCTTTTAAATGCATTAGCTGTGACTGCCGATATGGTACTGGAATCTACTCCCCCAGACAAAAAAGTGCAAACAGGTACATCTGATACCAGCTGTCTTTCCATAGCATCTACCAGTAAATGTCTCACGTGCTCTACTGTTGTTGGAAAATCGTCCTTGTGCTCTTTGCTTTCCAGCTGCCAATACTGCTTTATTTTATAATCTCCCTCCTGAAATACTAACCAATAGGCAGGAGGAACTTCATGAATGTTTTTAAACACACCGTTACCGGGAGATCTTGCAGGGCCTAGACCAAAAACCTCCGCTAATCCTTCTTCACCAACAATAGGCTCCACCAATGGATGTGCCAGAAGGGCCTTTATCTCGGAAGCAAACATAAAGTGCTCCCCTATCTTGGTGTAGAACAAAGGCTTTACACCTAACGGGTCTCTAGCAATAAAGAGTCTTTCTTTAAAGGCATCCCATATCCCAAAGGCAAAAATCCCGTTGAATTTTTTTACGCAATCTATTCCCCACTCTATATATGAAATAAGTAGTACCTCTGTATCGGAATAAGATTGAAAATCATAACCTTTTTCCTTTAATTCTTTTCTCAAATCCTCAGTATTATAAAGCTCACCATTATAAATAATGGTATAAGTTCTATCACCTAGTCTTCTTGTCATCGGTTGTTTTCCACCCTCTGGGTCTACTACCACAAGACGTCGATGACCCAAAAGTACATTTTCTTTTTCATAGATTGCCATGTCATCCGGACCTCTTCTATTAAGCTTGTTTGTCATTTCTTCAATAATATGCTTTTGTGTTGAGATGTTTTCCTTAAGATTCATCCATCCAACGATACCACACACAGCCTTCAACTCCTCCGTTGGTAAAATTGATATTCTATACTATCATATGAAAATACAGGAGAATGATGTTTGTCTATATAAAGAAAGCTGGCAGTCGAGAAATTTCTCACTAAAAAACCTGCTATTTTTTCTATAGCAGGTTTTTGTTTTTATTTTGTGTTTTCTAAGAAATAATCGATGATATCGTCAATAGTTATGATCCCTACTACTGCATCCTCTTCTCCCACCACAGGTATAGCGATAATATCATTTTGTCTTAATCTTTTAGCTATGGTATAGATATTTTCCTCTTTTTTTGCGGTAACCACATCTTTTGTCATTACCCATTCCACTGGACAGCTTTCATAATGTCCTGGATCAATCAAAAATCTGTAGATGTCCGCCTTTACTATCATCCCTTTTAGATTTCCCTCATCATCTACTACCGGTGTACCATTAATGTCTTTCTCCACCATTACTTTTAGGGCTTTATCAATGGTATCTACAGGACGTACAGTTACTAGTTTTTTTCTCATAATATCTTTGGCAAGCATTTTTCTTCCCCCTTTAAGCTTTGTAGATAATTCCATCACAAAAAATTGCTTTTATTGCTTGGCTCTCAGCATACATTATGATTGGCATGTTCTTTTTTACGTATAGATGCATCGGAAATTTATAGGTTTTTATGACATTTCCACTCATGACCTTAAGCTTTGTTTCATGGGCATGGTTTCTACCCCCTAAATCTGCTAATCCACCACCAAAAAGTAGTCCTTCTGCCCCCATAACATCCATAGATAGCTCAGGATAATCAATAATTTTAGCAAATATGGGTTTCTCGTCCTTAAAAATATGGTTCTCCATGTCTATATAGTCCACCGCTTCCTCTATCTGAATACAGTTTTCATTATAAAATTTTACATTATTGGTGCCCACAAAAATATAACCTTGGATAGCTTCCTCATCTAAATGAATAAATCCATTGAAGCTTCTAAAATCTACAAATAGTAGGAGCTTTAATAGATAAGTTTCATTATAGCTGCCCAGGTCATTATACTTCTCCTTCCAAAGCTGTTTCAGCTCTAATTCTAGCTTGTCTTCATTGATCTTTCCCAGCATAGTTTTGCAGTTGTAAATATTGGCTATCATATTTTTTATTCCTTGAAAATCGATCTCAACATCTTCCACTGTAAGATGTGTAAGTGCAACTAATGCTGCGTTTTTCACATCATGTGCATTATTAATAATAATCCCCAAGTGCTTCCCATTTTTGTCGCATACATTAAAAGCCATGATTTCTCTCCTTTTATTTCGTAAAAATATGTTATGTAACTAACATTCTTTCTTTTTAGTAAAAATCCTTTTTTCTTTTTTAATCCATCATAATTATGCCTAAAGCCCTAAAGGTTTCCCACTCAATATTAGGGTTTTTATCAATCCCATGATATTTTTGAAAGTCGTATAGGGCTCGTTCCATCATAGGCCCATATTTGCCATCTAAATAATCATTATCATAATAACCTAATACCTGAAGTCTCCTTTGAATCTCCATCACATCGGCACCAAAACTTCCTGGCCTGATGGTTTTTAATCCATATCCAAAAGGACCATGTAAACCATTTATTATAGCTACCGGTGTCCCATGCTTCACATACTTATACAAATCTTCAACATCTTTATTGTTCATACGAATACACCCAGCTGAAGCGTTATAGCCAATGCTATCTGGTTTGTTGGTGCCGTGTATTCCGAATCTACCCCAGGGTACATTCAGCCCCATCCATCTAGTTCCGAATCCACTCCCCCATCGGGCTTTGTTGACAATTTCCCATGAGCCTAAAGGAGATGGGGTGCTTGGTTTGCCACTGGCTATGGGATACTTTTTTATTAATTCATTTCCATTGAGAAGATATAATCTTTTCTCTTCTATATCCACTAGTATCTTTAAATCATTATAATCGGGATTGTTATCGAGCATCTTGTATTCCCATTGGATGTATTCTCCAAAATACTCACTGGCATATTTGTCAGATACACTTCCTACTTTTGCCAAATAGTTTTGATTGTATAATAAAATAATACTTCCTAAAGTAAGTATGCTTATAAAAAGTATTATTATAATTATTTTTTTTGACCTTTTATACACATCCACTCCCCCTAAAGACATATTGCTTTGATTATAATCTATGAAGAGGGCTAGGGAATTATAATTGTTTGTTATAGAAATTTGATTATGAATTTCTGATCTATTATTTTAAAGCTTATTTCTTAACATTATTTCATTAACATCACTTCTTGGTTCTCTATGGAGTTGGACTCTCACGTTTCTCCATTTTCATGACTTAATCTACAGTAAATTCCTACATGGTGGTGTAGTGAAGGAAGGCAAATAGTTGACTTAGTCTTAATATTATGATAAATTTAGTTTGTAATTTTAAGCTTGCAAGCCATAATTTAATTATGTTTGTATGTTTTCTAGGGTTCCGCAGTTTGTAACTGGCAGGTCCGAGAGAAAACGCACAGTTAACTGTGTACACGGAAGGATAAAAGCCTGGGAGATATTTAATAATATTTCTATGGCTTTTTTATTTTTAAAACTTTTGAGGAGGTATTTTAATGAAAAAATTTGTTGCTGAAGATGATTTTTGGAGCCTATTTCCCAATGCAAGGATTGGTGTTGTTACTTGCCATGGTATAGATAACTCTATAAAAGATACAGACAAATATAAGGATATGATTTATAATTCAGAAAAGGAAGCCTTAAAATATTTGAAGAATGAAGAATTTAGCAGTAACGAAGTTATAAAAGTATGGAGAGAGGCATTTCAAAAGTTTAAAACCAAGAAAGGTGCAAGATCATCAATTGAGGCATTGCTAAAACGAGTGTATAATGGAAACCATTTAGGGACGATTAATCCCCTAGTTGATATTTATAACTGTATTTCATTAAGATACGGCTTGCCCTGCGGCGGTGAAGATATCAACACATTTGTTGGGGATATAAGATTGACTAAAGCAGTTGGAAATGAAGATTTTATTACCTTGGGAACGGATGAAAATGCACCACCCTATGAAGGTGAAATAATATATAAAGATAATGAGGGAGCTATTTGCAGGTGTTGGAATTGGCGAGAAGCAGTAAGAACAATGCTCACTGAAAATACAAAGAATGCCTTTTTATGTATTGAGTTAGTTGATGAAAGGAGATTGAAGCAATTAGAGAACGCCTTAAATGATTTAGCAACAACAGTACAGGAGAATCTAGGTGGAACATGTAAGATTTCAATTCTTGATATTAATAATAAAGAAGTATCAATAAACTAACTTGAGGAGGATAAAGGGATGAGTTATTTCAGTTATAAAGATATTTATATTGAAGATGGAAGGGGAGTACTGGAAGTTAACATACTTCCAGAAAAGCATTGCAACTTTGACTGCATATTTTGTCCTATTGGAAGGTCACAAAACAAGGTAGATACCCAAAAGTCATTTGATAAAATAGACAGTTCATTGATTGAACTAGGAAACATCATAGAAAATAAAAAAGTAGAATTAATCTTTATTAACTCAAAAGGAGAGGCCTTGGTCCATGATAAAATCCGTGACATTATTGACCTAATCAAAAGTAAGAGAGTACCTGTAAGGCTGCTTTCTAATGGCTATTTGCTGGGCAGAGATGAATATATACAAATAGCCAATAAGTGTGATGAAATTATTGGAGAAATAAAATCAATTTCAGAAGAAGATTTTCAAAAAATCCAAAGACCAATTGCAGGATATACACTAAAAGAATACATTTCAAACATGGTTTCCTTTAATAAGCAATACAAAGGGAAATTTATATTTGAAATTACTATCATTAAGGGCTATAACGATGATGAAGAATCCATTCATAAGATAAAAAATATTATTAAAGAAATATCTCCTGATAAGATAATTATTACAAGAATGGAAGATGAAATATTTAAGAAAAAACTTGGTATAGCTGATGAAAGATTTAAGGAAATTTCTAATGCATTATTAAGTATTTAGCAATACTAATAAATACTATTGTTATTATTGTGAAAAATTAAGGGTGATATTTGTTTCGTATTCTTTTTTGAGTGTACAGGATGAAAATGTGAAATGAAAATAATTTATTTATAAATGCGTAGGCATGTGATAAAAAGATTAAGCTATGGGTATGATTATGAGAAAAAACAATCGATGCAGTCCAACGAATTGCAAAAAGCTTATTCGAAAAAAATGCTAAGAAAAGAACTGAATCTAACAATACTACTACCCCTTCGAATAGTTGAACTCATAATCAAACTTGCTTCATATTTTCCATCTGTTACTCCTTAAAAAGATGATGTGTCATTAATCAGGCGGTCAAAGACCGCCCCTACACATTGACAATATGCAATTGTATCGACCAATAACTGGCGACCACAGGTCGCCCCTACAATATACGATACCACACAACAGATAGGGGCACCACGCACCATGTAGGGGCGACCTGCGGTCGCCCGAATATGTAATATATTACGCATGATTCATCTAATTCGTCTTATGAAAAGATAATGTTCCTCATTATTTAGAGAGTTTTATCTTCTTTTAATTCCTTTATTGCATTTTTTACAGCCAGCTTAATAATAAAGTACAGTATAAACGCTGGAATAGCCAAAAATACTGGAAGTATAAATAAATTAACAATATTGAATGCTGACATAAGTTTTCCCTCCTTACCATTGCATATAATCCATCTAATTCGCCTTAAAAAGATAGTGCAGCATATTGTGAACCTAAAATAATACTCATAATACAAGATTTGCAATTCTTTATGGATCTGACTAACTAAATGTTGTTTCTTTTATAAAAGCTTCTATTACTTTAAAACTAAATCGAACTATCCGTTGGTATAGTTTTCATGCAAACCACGTAAGTAAGCCTACAAGTATAGCTATAGGTAGTCTGGCTAAACCAATTTTTATCCAAGCCTGATCTCCTGAAATTCCAGATACAGCTGCTCGCCCTCTAGGGTTAAAAATAATAACAGCAGCTTTCACAATCCACAGAACGGGTATTGCAACCATCAGTATCCAGCCAGCAACAGTTTTTTGAGCTGAAATAAATTCTATTAAAGCCATTGCGTAAAAAGCTAGTAACAGAATAGATACAGTCACAAACCACCAAGGTCTTTTGCTAGATGCGTAAGCAGCCTGTTCTATTTTTTGCCATTTAGCACCCATTGTCATCATAGCAACGCTAGTGATTAAAGCTGCAATTGATAAAGTTGTTCCGAATGCTTTTATAAACATAAGCGATTCCTCCTTTTAATTTAGAAACTATATACTAAAAATGTTGTTATGCTCTGTTATCTTTGCTTAAATGAAAAATTTAGTTATTTAATTAATTTAATTCCAATTTTATGGAGAAATCATTTATTCTATTAACAACACTTTGCTAGTACAGAGCCTTTCATAAATAATCACCTCACGTATTTAATTATAAATTAATTGTACCTAATTCTATAAACGCATAACTAATTATTTTATTGTTTTTACTCATTTTACATCAAACAAGTCCTAGATATTACAATTTTCTTCCTTACTAATGTTACTCCTCTTCTTAGCTCCTCATTCCTGCACTAGTTTCTAAGGCTATATATCCTTCTATTTTAACCTATCCCCTAAACATGCTATAATAAATATATAATGAAAGATTAAGAGGTGTTTCTTGTCAAATGGTCAGAGATAAGGAGACTTTATCCCAATCAATATGTAGTTTTAGAAGAATTGGAATTCCACATTAAAGGGAATAAAAAATATGTTGAAGATGTCGCCATTATCAAGCCTATTGACGATTCTAAAGAGGCTACACGTGAATTAGTTCGTTCCAAAGGTAAGAAATTCGTTTATCATACTGCTGAGGAAACCATTGTAATAGAAGTTGTAAGAAGCCCTGGGGTTAGAGGAATTAGTAATCATGAAAATTGATTTTAGAGATGGCTTGCTTTTTACCTCTATTACTCTTAATTTTGAAGGAAAAGAAAAAGTCATTGATATAGAAAACGGTAGTATTAATGGATCCATTGGCTTAGACCTCCTTATGAAGTCAAAAGCAATTATTGACCTAAATACTTTAGAAATACACATATAAGGCTAATATGCAGACTTAATTTTCAAAAAGTGTCAGCAAAAGTAGATTGCCAAAAGTGACTGTCACAGAGTGCAATTACTAAGAGGACTTTTTCTATACATCCTCTTTATTAAGCAATAATTTATGCAAAGTTTTCAATCTTATTTTCCAACTTGATACTTATCCATTAACTTTGCAACTTTTCTAAAAGCATCTCAAACTCTTTAATATAGCGATTTACTATTCTTTCTGCTATCTCTTCAGCCATTTCCTCTTTATACACATGGGAGGTCATATTTCTATCACTCAACATCATTAGCCAATCTTGTTCATTAACTATAAGTTTTTGAGCATAGGCTTCTTTAATAACTGCTTTAGGAGAATTTTTATCCATAATGCCTATATCCTCTAGGTACTCTTTTGTGGTTTTCCAAGAAAGTTCATATGTAAATTCAAATCTTTGTATAAGACCGTCACGAATGACATTACTGGCATCTTCCTGTTTTAATTCTTCAGCCGCTTCCTTCAACCTTTTTAAAGCATTTTTGAAGTTAATCAATTTTGTTTCTAGTTTGTTCATATATAGTTACACCCTCTCTCATAACATTCTCTATGAATTTATCATCTAAACTTTCATCTATAAATACTACATCAATTTTTTTCAATGTGTTAATTTCCTCAATTTCAGAACAAAACAATGCTTTGTCCATGGATGACAATCCATTTCCAAATACTGCAATGTCATAATCACTCACTGTTGAATAATCTCCTCTAGCCCTAGAACCAAATAGAATAATCTTTTCAATTTTATATTTAGTAGCCACTCCTCTTATATCCACTAAAACATAATCCTTCATTTTTATCTCTGCTTTCTAGGTTAAATTTTATATATTACCCTGTTGAACAGGAGCTTTTCAGTGACAACATCTACCTTCACTTTCAAAAGGTCTTCTAACTCATTCTTTAACGCAATTAAGTCAAATAAAGTCCGCTCCTCTTGAAATTAAACAAGAAAATCTATGTCACTGTCTGAACTTTCTTCTTCTCTTGCCACTGAACCAAATAATTGAATTTTTATTACACCATACTTGTTTGCTAAGCTTAATATATCTTCTCTCTTTTGAAAAACCAACGCTTTTGTACTCGTTTTTATCACCCTCTATATTTTTATCATCTATATTATACCTCTTTTTTAAGGATAAATAAACAAATATTCCCATACTGCTTTATTTGCTGTGTGTATTTGTCTATAGAATGTAAAACAGACTGCCTAATTTCAGTAGTCTGCTTTATTTATGCGTACCAATAGCCCTACTTGTTTTATCTTCTCCCATAAATCTCCCTTTGCCCTTCACTTTCAAGGGGTAGAGGCTTACCCCAAAGGTGTTCTTCCTAGGAAGTCAACCAGCGCACATTCAGCCCCATCCAGCTAGTACCAAATCCAGTCCCCCATTGGGCTTTGTTGACAATTTTCCATGAGCCTATTTCTCCATCTTCATGACTTAATCTACAGTAAATTCCTACATAGTGGTGTATTGTTTGTAATGTTTGGATGTGGGTGTTACTATAGAAAGGGATGCGTTTTGTGCAGGTGCAAAGGAAGGAGGTCATGAAGTAGTTCGTTTTGCAACAGCAAAATTGAATGTCCACCCTTGTATAGGTTGTTATTATTGTCGCGAAAATGATGGAAGATGTATATATGATGATGATATGTCCCAAATATATCCCCATCTATTAACAGCTGATGTGATTGTTTTAGTAACACCCGTCTATTATTTTAATATAACAGCTCAACTCAAGGGCACTATTGACCGATTTTTTTCTGTGAATTCAGTCTTACGTGATAACCCCAAAAAGCTTTTTTTAATCGCTGCTTGTACTGATAAGGATAAATGGGCAATGGATGCTTTGAAAGCAAATTATTATGCCATGTGCCACTATCTTCATTGGCAGGAAGGCGGTATGGTTCTGGCTTTTGGTGCGAGTACAAGGAAAGATGTGGAAAATAGTGAATGTAAAAAAATGGCGAAGAATTTGGCAGCACAATTATAAAACCTAAGAGATTCAACCAAAGCTATTCATAGCTCATACAATTTACATTTTCTTTTGAGGCATCTAAGATGAACAAGACGCAGAAGGGTTTATATAGTTTTGTAGGGAAGGCCCACTGTGGCATTCCGCGTTAGAATTTGTATTTAACAGCGTGGAACGACACAGAGGTCGTCCCCTACACGAATTCCACTTTTGCCTTAACTCTTTTTGAGGCATACAAAATGAAAATGTGAAATGAAGTTTTTCAGATAATATCTGGGCTATTGTTGTTTTTATTGCATTCCTATTAGCAGTGTTAATTACAGTTTTTATGAATCAGGAATCTAGAATTGAAGAATTAGAAAAGAAAGTGGAAAAGTTATTCAATAATGAATCACCATAATATAAGCCATAAAATCCACTCATTTTGTGCGTCTAATCATTATAATATAAATCATGGACATCACTAAAGATATCGATGCAACTATAATGGAAGATGTTAAAAAACTTGTGACAAAAAAATGGATTCCATACCATTGACCTAAGAGTAGTATCGCAAGAGGTATCACCCAATATGCTGAAGCCCCTGTAATATTAACATATGCTGTAACTATAGAGACAAATGATGTTAGAATCCATAATATAGACAAGTACTTTATGACTCTATGATTTTTGCTTTGTATACTGATCACTAAAATAAAAATCCAAATGATTATATATGCCAATGTAACTATTAGATTTTTTATAGTTGCAGGACTTCCCATCAAGAACTCTTGAAAATTTAAAATCATGCCAGCAACAACAGTCAAAATAGATAGAACCATTGTCATTGTTATCTTGTTCTCCATTTTAACCCTCCCCCCATAAATGTCTTCACTTCACATTTTTTATCAAGTATGCAAATTTTTTTTGTATCTTTGCCCCTACTATGCAGTTACATCAACTGTTATATAGCCACTTCATAAGATTTACTCATCTTCTTCCACATTTGAAAAATAAGATGTATTCCCCTTTCTTATCCAGTATATCATTATATTTCTTTGATTAATATTGAAGAGGCTTGATCCAATATGTAGTTGGACCCATAGGTTCCATTATTATATGAACATATTGAATAGCCACCTCATCTAAAGTCAGTTGAGACATATTAAATTCTACTTCAAAGTTCCTTTGTAGCTCTATTGGATATAATTGTGGTATAAGTCCCGCTGGATAGTGAGGACTGCTTCTTAACACATTCATAACTTCCTCAAGAAGTCCCTCATGAACTATCTTCTCCACGCTAGTTTTATCTTCTACCTCAATGCTTTGATTGGCTGGTATATAGAACACTAATAAATCGGTACCGTAAGAATAAGGATCATGTCTTTCTTTCCATTGACCCTTCAATGTGTATTGAGGACCTTCTCCATATATCTTTAGTTCTAGAGATTCTGGAGAAGTAGTATGTGAAAACCAGTAAAAACCTCCTATTACAATCAGAATAGATATAGCCATGGGCATCATCATAATCAATGCATTTGTACGACTTTGTTTAAATAAAAATATACCTTTAAAAAATAATCCAATACTGATTAAGGTCAAAACTAGTATTATAATCACAATGCTCATCTCTTTCCCTCCAATTTTTTCTGTCTAAATCTCTACAGCCGTTGGCTCAGTAAAATATATAATTACGGGAATGGTGGTGTTAGGTAGTGTTTTTATAAATATGTCACTATTATATAACTATTGTGTTTCTGCCATGTGGGTAATACCAATCATATCAAGGTGTTTTCTGACCTGTGTAGTGAGTTCAACCTAGTATGTCAGAACCTCATTCAAAGTAGACTAAGCAATCCCTAGCTTGTTAGACGATAAATACTTGCAAACCGTTCCCTTATTATACCATTAATTTTCTATTTCTGTAGCATGTTGCAGTTAAGGGACAAAAAACTAGACTGCTTTATCAACAATCTAGTTTGTATTTATTAGAAAAAATTGGTTACTTAACTACAAGCTCGTTATTCTACAGCAAAAAATACAATGATAATGACCATAGCCCCATGCAAGTAAAGAATCCTCCTGCGATAATAGCAATGACTTTAAGAAATTTACTTTCTTTACTAAATCCAACAGTCAATAGTATTATAGCAAATACCAACATAAGATATGTGATTGCTACGAGTTCCATGAAGCAGCCCTCCTTTAAACTATTGTCTCGCTAAGCAGCATATTTATTTTGTTTTAAATTGTGCTACTAAATCAGTTAATTCTTTGCCTATTGCTGTTAATTCTCCAATAGAATCCGTCATCTTCATAAATTCACCCCTCTGTTGTTCAGTGCTGCTGGCTACTTCTTCAGTAACTGCTGCTGACTGTTCAATTACTGCCGATATTTCTTGGATACTAGCACTTATTTGTTGACTTATACTTGCTATATCACTAGATAGGTTGTTAATTTCTTTAATCTGTACGTTGCTTTCTTTGGTGCCTTCGATAATACTACTGAAGGCTTCTTTCGTTTTATGTGATATTTCCTTACCTTTTTCTACTTGTTTATTTGCGTCAATCATCAAATCAACAGCTTTATGAGTGTTTTGCTGACTGTTTTGTATTAAGGTTTCTATATTTCTAGTGGCTTCTCTAGAATGTTCGGCTAGCTTTCTAATTTCTTCTGCAACCACTGCAAACCCTTTACCTGCTTCTCCCGCTCGTGCTGACTCAATAGCAGCATTCAATGCTAATAAATTTGTTTGTTCAGCAATACTGCTTATCATTTCTAGTATCTGTGCAATTTTATCTGAGTCAGTTTGTAATACTCTAATATTTTCTTCTAAAATACTTGTAAAATCAGCTATTTCTTTCATTACATTAATATTCTCATTTACTGCTATATTACCTACTTCGGCTTTCCCCATAACCGAGTCTGTTGATTTATCTAATATGTTTAACTTCTCATTAATGTTTTGTATACTTTTAACCATTTCAGTAGCAGCTTCTCCAATATCTGCAACACTTTCACTTTGTTCATTGGCTCCATTAGCTAGTTCCTGCGTATTATTAGATATAATTTCACTTGAATCATCTAGTTCTTTAGCGTTATCAGCTAATTTCTGAGAGGATGACGTAATTGTTTGGGTGGCATCCTGTATTTGTTCAATTAAGACTCGTAAATTATCAACAGTATGGTTAAAAATATCTGATAGCTGTCCAAACTCATCTTTTCTTTTACTCTGTATTTTTTCAGTGAGATTATTGTTTCCTATTTTTTTCCCCAATTCTGTCAGTTCAATTAATGGCTTCTTTATAAACAATCTTATGATAAAAAAAGCAACACATCCAGCTAGAAGAATAGAAGTAAGTGTTGAAGCCACGTTGAGAATGGTTGGGTTGTCAAAGATTTGTGATGCATAGTGTATAAAGGCAGAATTGCCTACATTAACAATAGCAAATGCAATAATAATAAAAACAGTTAACTTAAATTGTATACCTAATCCAACTTTCCTTATATTTTTAATTTCTATTATATTTACCTTTTCCACATGAACTCCCCCTTAAGTGAATTAATAAAAAGATTGCTAATTAACAATATCTCCATCAGCTTCTTAAATACAACTCTTTAGAAAACAATTAAAACAGCATGCTATCTTTCCATTCCTAGTATCCATTTTTTTATGTCTTTAAGATAATTAAGTAATAATTCTTGATATCGAGTGTTTGGTAACGTTTTCCCTAAATCACAATAAAAAATCACCTCTCATTTTCTTCATGACAGGCGCTTACATACAAAATTTGCAGAAAAAATTATTGTAATTAATTCTGCTTTGTATTTTGGCAACCTGGCAATCATAGAATAAGTTATTCCTTAGACCCATAGCTTTGCGACACTATCTTTCAATAGCTGTGCCTTTATCGATACAATATTCAATTTTAGAAGTTGCTTAATTTTCACTATTGTCCCTTATAAAATAATCTTATGTATCTCTTAGTAGTTTATCTAAATACATATAAATCTACAGTTAATAATTTTACATTGATGAACATTTCAGATTAGAAGAGCTGTAATTTGATAATTATAAATATATATAAGTATACGAAAATTGCACTTAGATAGTTAAGAAATGAAGTTTAGTTTTACGGCATATTTCCCTATAATTCTACATGTTTAGCATAATTATATCATATATCGACAACTGCACATAATAGTTCAACCTTAAGAAATCCTAAAATTTTTTTAAGGTTGGAAATATTGTATAACTAAAAAATAAAACAGATTACCTTTTTAGCAATCTGCTTTGTCTCTGACATTGATAACCTTTTTTAAATCTTCTCCCATGGCTCTTTTCTACCCTTCATTTAAAAGATGATATGCCATAAAATAATTCTTACATTAACAGATACCTATAGTATGTTTGTAATATTTAGGTAAGGGTGGTACTATAAAAGGAGTAGAATAGCATTCTATAGTACAAGTGTAGAATCTTATCATTTAACACCTTTTATGTGTTATTATTGAATAGATAAAAATTCCTCAGCAGTAAAGGAGAATAAATTTATGAAAAATATACTTTCTAAATGGAGTTTTAACAAGCATTTACTCTTTTGTTTTATTGTTCTATTTATTACGGGAATAGTAGTTAGATCTACCCGTTCCCCTAATCATGCTTCAAGTATAGGCATCATCGGTGGAGCAGATGGTCCGACAGAAATATTTATTTCAGGAGATCCTTATTCTGTCATACTATATATAATTGTCTTAATCCTCCTGCTGGCTTTATATAAGCCCTTAAAAATGATAATTAAGAAATTTTAGTATAGGTATTGTTCTCCTTGCCTAATTGAAATTATTTTTCTTGCAGCTTAAACTCTGCATTATCCGTTATCTTAATTCCAAGTCTATCATCTGTCAATTTCACCTCTGACGACTCCTCTTTTAGAAAAATAAGTTTATCTCCATCTATTTGAAATACATACTTATACAATCCATCATTGGTCATCATCGTTAATACATTTTCCTCTATTGTATAAGCTCCAACTGGTAAATAACTGCTTAACGAGTCATATACGAAGGAAATATTAACATCAGAAATAGTAATCCACGGAGATATAGGAGCCATAGCTGCCTCTGGTCCTGTTTGTTCCAAAATATAAGTCCCGTCCTTTAGAGTGATTATATCATTGGTGGTATTACACGATGTCAAGAATAATAAAACCAAAACCATAATCAAACTAACTAATGTTCTTTTCATTTTCCATCATTCCCCTCTCAACTTTCTGTTTATAAGCAAATAGCTATTTTCTTTGCCTGTCTATCCAGATGTGATATTGTCTATAGAATATTTTTTCCACCTTTTTTAATTGATTCGCTTTAAAAAGATCATGCGTAATATATTACATATTCGGGCGACCGCAGGTCGCCCCTACATGGTGCGTGGTACCCCTATCTGTTGTGTGGTATCGTATATTGTAGGGGCGACCTGTGGTCGCCAGGTATTGGTCGCTACAATTGCATATTGTCAATGTGTAGGGGCGGTCTTTGACCGCCTGATAATGGCGGATTTTCCATCTGATGCATCGTGCTTTCATTCAAGAAAGATTAAGTCACACCTGTCTTATTAGAGGATAATTTTTTGCAAATCATCCCTTATTATACCATTATTTTTCTGTTTCTGTAACATGTGGTAGTTAAGAGACAAAGAAAATAGGCTGTTTTTTAGCAACCATTTTAGTCTCTATTTTCAAGAGGTAGGAGGTACCTCAAAGGGCATTCCTCTTTAATTTTATTTCTTTAAACGGCTTTGACAATTAAGTATGTTGATATTATAATAATATTACAGTTTATCCGGATCCCAGGGGGCAAGGGTGTAATGGGCGTGATTCACTTAGAAATAGGAATATTCTTAATTAATCAATCATAGTAGGAGATGATATAGTTGAATAAATGGATTATCACTGTCTTAATATTCGTTATAGCTTTTGTTCTTTATAACAATAAAAAAGAAGAGGGATATCAGGTAATTAAACCTGCTGATGCAAAAACCATGTTAGAGCAAAGCAAAGATGTGATATTATTAGATGTTAGAACTAAGGAAGAACATCAAGAGAAGCATATTGGGGGAAGTTTATTAATTCCGCTAAGTTCCTTAGAAAAAGAAGCTGAAAAGAAACTTCCAAACAAGGAACAAACAATTATTGTCTATTGCAGGTCAGGTAATCGAAGTAAAACTGCTGTAAACCTATTATTATCACTGGGATATAAAAATGTATATGATCTTGGAGGTATAAATAGCTGGCCTTATGAAATCAAATAATATCATACTGAAAAAGCCACTTTCTCTTACTACAGAAAGTGGCTTTTATCACTTAAACAAAGAGAGACATAATGCATGTCCCTCTTTAACATCACTTCACCGCCTAACTTAGTCAGCCTTTCATGAAGCATAGATCCTGTATCATTAGATGCTAAATATCCTTTACCAAAAATGACTTATATATTTTTATAACGTTGTATATGCTCATCACTCAAAAACTCGTATGCAGCAGAAATCTCTTGGAAAATCTCTGTTGCATTGGGAGCTTTGCTAAGGTCTGGATGATACTCCTTTGCCTTTTTCCTATAAGCACTTTTCATCTGAGCTTTATCTGCATCATAAGGAACCCCTATAATATCACAGCTTCTCTCATACTTGTTTTTAAACTCAACATTGGGATTTATAAATCCCTGACCATAGCTTCCCTGGCGACTGTGGCCGCCATAGGCCCCTTGACCCCCTTGGTGATGTTGTTGATACCATTGCTGCTTGAAGCGTTCCTCCCATTTTCTTTGCTGCTCATAATAACGTTGCTGCTGTTCTCTTATTCTATCCTCTTCTGCTTTTCTGTAGGCTTCTTTGAATTCATTAAAACCTTTATATTGATAATTTATTCCATCCATAAGATAATTAGCTGTATTAAACAAAAACTCCGTTATGATATACTTTATGTATTTCAAATAGGCTGCCAATTTGCCTCCAAACATTAAAAATGCCAGTAAAAACAATATAGTAGATAATCCCATAGGATGCATCAAAATTCTTAAACCCAGATTAGCGAATAACAAAAAAAACAAACAGCCTCCCATACTCATTAAAGCCAAACAGCCTTTGAAAAAACTTCCTACAAATACTACCATATTCACAATCAGCTGTATGAAAAAGTCCATGATTGCAGAAATCATCTTAGCTATTCCATATAATACTTTACCTAAAATCTTTTTGATTAGTCTCATATACAGTTATCCTCTCCTTATCCCCCTTAAGCTTTGCTAAAGGCTAGTCTGATTAGGTCTTTCTAGTAAACTTCTCTTTACACTTGGGACATGTAATCAAGATGTTTCCTTTGTCCTTTGGCACCCGCAGCATCGTCTTACACTTAGGGCACTTATAATATTTATTGGTCTTTAAATCTTTGATACGTCTTTGGCCTTGTTTAAGCCTAGAGTAAAGAGGGCTTACCAGTATGGCAAACTTATAATTCTCCATACTGCGTTTTTGCAAATCCTTTGAAAGGATTCTATAAACAGCCAGAAATAGAGGAATATAGCTTGCGGTAATCAATATTGTTATTCCAGCAATTCGGCTTATCAATGTTAGCACTATTGATAAAACCAGTAAAAATAGAGAGAGCTGATCCCCTCCATATCTTCCAGCCATAAACTTTCTTAACCAGTTCATTATCATCACTCCTAGTAGCTCTACTTATCGTCTCTTATATCTTATCTTTTTTTACAGAATTTGTATGCATCAAATAGGTAGCCTCGCCTCTTAAATCATTATATATTTAAAAATGCTATACCTCAAGCACTTTAGCTTTCTTTGTAACCAAGGTATTCATACTGATTTTTCTTAATAACTCTAATCATTCATATGAAATACCTCGATATTATTTACTTCTCCAAGCTCCTGGATATTCTTTATCAAATCATCGTGCTTTTGGAATTTTCTAATAGGTATAGTTTCACTAACATTATTCAACACAGTCCCTATCATTCTTGTATATCTAATCTTCATCCTATACCTTACTATTCTCCCTCCTGAAGCATACATCTCACCAAACTGTATGGACTTTATATCCTTCCATAAGAAAACCTTTGATGGTTCTTTTTTGTATATTGAATATAGGTTTATTCCCTTCTCGTCTAATATTAGTTTTCTATCTGTAAAAAAATGAAAATGTAATATGAAAAATAACATGCTAATGCTTAATACGAAAAAAAAGATGCTCATATTTCTTTCCTCAACAGCCCGTTGGTGCCTTAAGTGGCTTATAAAGGCATCTGTACCTATTCCATTTGTTGTTATCTCTTCAATATTATTTCTATAAACAGCAACATTTTTACTGGCTTCTACTAAACTGCTAATAGAGAAAATTACCAAAGGTATAGCTATGACTAAAAGTATGATTAAGTATATCCTTTGTTTCTTTTTATCCACATTGTATTCTATTTTATTGTTCATCAATACAATCACCCTTTCTTCTCATCCCAGCTTCTCTTTATTTCCCTTTATCTATTTGAAACAACCAAAAAACGGGAAGGCAGAGTTAAATACTTACTAAATCTACCCCTCTAGTATACCATATCCAGCTGCATAATTTATTCATTGCAGTTCTGTTCTTCTCTAATCTCTATATCTTTAAACCATTCGGCAAAAATATATCCTTCCAAGGTTAAAAAATGATATACTTTAAGCAAAAGTAATTAAGGAGGGATATCTATTGAAGTTACCTAAGTCATTAAGTCTTGCAAATCTGCCGACAAAAATTGAAAAGCTGGAAAGGCTGAGTAAAAGTCTAGGAGATCTGGAAATATACGTGAAAAGAGATGATCAAACCGGGACAGAGGTTTCTGGTAACAAGGTAAGAAAACTGGAATTTGCTGTTCAGGAGGCATTAAATCAAGGCTGTGATTATTTAATTACCTGTGGTGGTATCCAATCCAATCATGCTAGAGCAACAGCTGCTGTTGCAGCAAAGCTAGGGATGGGTGCCTATTTAGTTCTTAAGGGCAATAGTGATGAAGAAATTGATGGCAATTACTTTTTAGATAAAATCCTTGGAGCTAATATCCATTTCATTACCCTAGAAGAGTATATGGAAAAAAGAGGAATGATTATGGAAGAAATCAAAGAATCCCTCGCCGTAAAAGGACATAAGGCTTATATTTTGCCAGAGGGAGCCTCCAATGGCATTGGCACCTTTGGATACTATAAAGCCATGGAAGAGATTCTTCATCAGGAAAAGGAAATGGGTATCCATTTTGATGCTATCGTCACAACAGTAGGTTCAGGTGGTACCTATGCTGGATTATTTTATGCTAATAAAATCAATAAAAGTAACGCTGATATTTATGGTATCAATATTGCTGGAGATGCAGATTATTTTAAAAAAAGGATTAATGAGCTTTTACAGGAAGCCGCTATGTATACAGGAAAAGAAATTCAATATACACAGGAAGAACTGCGGATCATTGATGGTTATGTGGGAGACGGCTATGCTTTAAGCAGACCTGAGGAGCTAATCTTCATCCAGCAAATGGCGCAGCTGGAAGGTATCATTCTAGATCCTGTATATACAGCTAAGGCAATGTACGGATTGGTAGAGGAAATTAGAAAAGGTACCTTTAAGGATTATAAAAAGCTTTTATTTATCCATACTGGAGGGATTTTTAGCTTATTTTCTAGCAGAAACCAGTTTTATTAGATTTTAGCTGTTTCTTCAAATATTTTTTGCCTATGTGTAATAAAATGCCCTTCAATTTCATTCTCCTGCAAATTATCCAATGGATAGAATCAAGAAATCCTAGATGTCTTAATGTCATCTAGGATTTCTTAATCTTTAGTTAGAAAAATTGGTCTAATGGGATAGAATTCAGTTGCCATCCGATTTCATGATGCTTCATCTGACCGAAATTAGGTGCCCTCACTATACTTACGTTGTTGGTATACAAATCACTTGCCCGATTTGTAAATTATCTGGATCTACAGTTGGGTTAGCTCTTCTTATAGCATCTACAGTTGTATTATATCTTGTAGCAAGATTATAAAAGGTATCACCTGACCTTATGGTGTAAGCAGTAGTTCCTGTTGGACAAGTAGTTGGCGGCGGTGGAGCAGCACAATCTACACCTAAAGCAGTCCATGTAGCCACACCTACTATACCATCAACAGTAAGACCCTTGTTTCTTTGAAATGCTCTTACTGCTTCCTCTGTTCTAGGTCCAAAAATACCATCAACAGGACCTGGATCAAAGCCAGCATCTGCTAATAACTGTTGCAGCTTTCTTACTGAATCCCCTCTACTGCCGCGTCTTAAGGTAGGACATACGGGTGTAGGTGGTGGTGTCACCCCTGGCACACAAATTACTTGCCCAATAAATAATCTATCTGGATCTACACCAGGATTCGCTGCTATCAAAGCATCTAATGATATATTTAGTCTTCTAGCAATGTTATAAAAGGTGTCTCCTGCTCTAATGGTGTAAGGGGTTGTTCCCACTGGGCAGGTGGTTGGTGGTGGTGCTGCTGGTATACAAATTACTTGCCCGATAAACAATCTATCTGGATCTACACCAGGATTCGCTGCTACCAAAGCATCTAGTGATATATTTAGCCTTCTAGCAATGTTATAAAAGGTGTCTCCTGCTCTAATAGTGTAAGGGGTTGTTCCCTCTGGACAAGTGGTTGGTGGTGGTGGTGCTGTCACTGGGATACAGATTTGCTGACCAATCATCAACATATCAGGATTAACAGTGGGATTGGCTGCTATCATGGCTTGCACAGTAGTGTTAAATCTAGCTGCTAATCCAAAATAAGTGTCTCCTGCCCGGATAATATATGGTATTGTTCCAGGGGGGCACGTCGATTGATTATAGTAACCATGAAACATAATTTTACCTCCTTCTTTACTTATTATAGTAGAATATATTGTTTCAATATTTTCTACTATAATATATTCCTATGAGGTAAATAGTGTTCTAGTAGTATCACTGGATCTGTTTTAAAGTGAGTATAAAAACACATTTTTGTAAATCATTAGGAAAGTTTAATTAACAATGTTTTCTGTGTCTATTCTATAGAGAATTATCGAGGCATTGATGTTTTTTGGAGATAAGCTTTTATTATTATTTCTATTCTTACTCTTTGACATCTTCACCTTTTTCAACTTTTTCTTCTTCCATACCCTTTGCTTGTATAAGTGTTTTAAATCTTTTATATCTCAAATAGCTAGGATTGGCAAATTTATTGATGAATTTCAACATTAAGTTGCCTACTCTACCTAACCTTGAAAGCCTTGATAATCTTGCAAGCCTAAAAATCCTAACTAATCTAAAAGCTCTAAAAGCAACATCTAATGGTATAATAGCAAAAAGTTCAATGAAGTTTGATTTTATAAATTGAAGCTTTGTAAGATGCTGCTTTGACTTTTTATATCTTAAAAACAGATCAGTAGCAAAAGCTGCACAAATGATTAAATCTAGTATTTCTACAAATTTTGTAAAAGTTAGATTATGGATAAAGAACATATCGATTGTTGATAAGGCTAATATTAAAATAGTAGCAAATATAAGCACACTTTCATAAATTGCTTCTTTTGAGGATACATCCATTAGCTTGCTATATAACGTTTTAGGTATACTGACATATTTACTAACTATCTTTTTGATTTTTTGGATGATTTTGTTCAAAATATGCTTCCCCCTTCAATTAAAAATCTGTGATAAACCTCCAAGTAATTAAAGGTCATATTATCATTAGTATACACCTTATATTTTCTTATTAACAGAGGAAGTAGTCAAATTTATTAGTAATCTAGTATCAGTCAATCATCTTATATCCCTTTTCTAATAAAATGATATAATAACTATAAAAACAGTTTAAAAGGATGATAAATATGAAAATCTTTTCAAAGTTAAAAAAACTCATCAACAAGCTTTCCTTTAGCTATAAACGCTTTCCTATGTCATTACTTTTAGCAGGATTAGTAACAATAATTATTATGATCATGAATCATAGCAGTTACCATCTACAAGAAACCTATTCACGTATTGCTATGACCTTAGCCTTGGGGATTCCTTTAACTTTGTCAGTTCATGTGTATTTTGAAGGAAAAACAGATACAAGTAAGCGTCATCAAGTGTTATATCATTTCGCAGTAATCATTCTGTTATTTGTATATTACCTTTTTCTTTTGAATGATTTAAACATGGTGACAAGCACAAGGTATACAGCCTATACCATTAGCTTTTATCTCCTCTTTAGCTTTATACCTTATTTACATAGAAAGGAGAACTATGAGCTTTATGTCATCAGACTCTTTAGCCGTTTTGTTGTTTCTTATGTATATTCTGTTATTCTCTACCTAGGCCTTGCAGCAATATTAGGAACCATCAACTTGCTTTTTAATGCAAATATACCTGGAAAACTCTTTTTCGACATGGCTGTTATAGTGGCAGGAATTTTCGCTCCAGCTTTTTTCTTGTCAGATATACCTAAATGGAATGAAGAGATTATAATAGATAGTTATCCAAAAGTTTTAGGGGTTTTGCTACAATTTATTATCCTCCCCCTCCTGACTGTCTACACACTTATCCTATATGCTTACTTTGGAAAAAGCATCATCACGATGCAACTACCTCAAGGCATTATAGGTAATTTGGTTTTGTGGTATTCCATAATAAGTGTTATTATTCTTTTTTTCATTTATCCTTTAAAGAATTCAAATCAATGGGTTAAATTCTTTCTGGCTTTTTTCCCGAAAGCAATTCTTCCGCTGGTGGCTATGATGTTTGTGGCCATCGCCACTCGAATTAACGCTTATGGGATAACGGAAAGTAGATATTTTGTGCTGATAGTGGGCTTATGGGTAACAGGTGTAATGATTTATTATGCCGTAAAGAAGAATATCCATACCATTATCATCACCATATCCTTGGCTATTATAGGGTTTTTGGCCGTTACTGGGCCCTGGAGTGCTTATTCTGTGTCAAAGCTCAGTCAAAATCATAGATTTGAAGAGATACTTCTAGCCTATGGTATGGTTGACTCTGAATCTGGCATACAAGAACCAGAAAAAGAGTTGGTGGAAGCTGATAAAAAAGAAATCAATAGCATCATTATGTATTTTAACAATAATTATGATTTACATGACATAAGGTATCTACCAGAAGATTTTCAGCTAGATGATATGGATGATTTATTTGGTTTCCCCTTTATGGGTGGGGGAAGAGGAGATTTTAGAAATAATGAGTACTTTGCTTATTATTTAGATAACAGGAGTATTGTGATTGATATAAGAAGCTTTGATTATTTTGCAGAATATATAAGCTATCAGCAAGAAAACCTTCAATCCATGGATGATAACTATTCCATTTCTCATAACGAAAATCATGAATTTGTAATAAAACATAATGAAGAAGTAATATATCAAAAAGATTTGAGAACAGTAGTGGCTGACCTTCATCAAAAAAGTCCAACCCAAAGAAATAACCTTTCTCAAGAGGAAATGACCTTTACCGATGAAAATGAAAAAGCCCAGATTTATATAATCTTTAGAAATATCCATGGCTTCAAAAACATGGCCGACGATACCTTCACTATTGATGGAATGGAGCATTATGTTTTTGTAAAGATAAAATAGTACTTCAAACCACTCTTTTCATAAAGAACCAGTCTTTCAATTTAATAAAAATGGTATCAAAGGACTCCTCTGTCTATAAAAACAGAGGAGTTCTTTATTTTACTCTTTAATCATCCTACCGAATCTTATACATTTCATAGGCTTCTTTTTTTGAATCTATAGGAAATACTTCTTGCCTACACTATGCCAACTTATGCTTCTTTATAGCACCTAGATTTTATCTGCATAGGCGTACTATTTCAAAAAAATATTGAACCTTTCTCTTCAAAAATTTTCTCAAGAAGATATTAAGAATCTTCATGTCTGGCAATAGACAAAAACAAAGAATGCAAAAATGTGGCATGCTGAAGGTTTTCTTTAATATATATATTTATAAAGACCCGAAAGCTTGTTTAATACTTCAATAATAACACAGCTTAAACATACTATAAGAGAAGGAGAAGAGATACCTATGTATTTAAGAATACGCTGTAGACTAATGCTGGTTTTATTCATAATAATAGCATTCATAGTAATAATGGACCCCGTTTTAGCTGAGGAAATAGAAGCGGCAGAGAAAATCAAGGCAGGGGTAGAAGTAGTAGAAGGTGTACAAGATATAGAAGATGTAGGAGTAGTAGAAATAGCAGAAGATGTCGAAGTAATAGAAATAAATGAATTTTTAGATGTCTATTCCCTGAATACAAATCCTTATTATGAGAGTATTTATAAGGTAGCCAATGCAGGCATTATGACGGGAGTCAGCCAAGAGTTATTTGCTCCATACAAGTCTGTTACAAGAGGAGAACTGGCTGTCATTTTAGCCAAGCTATTAGATTTGAAAGAAGTCGAAAATATACCTCTCCATCTAGAGGATGTGGACGAAAATCACTGGTCCTATTCCTCTATTGTTTTGGTATTAGAGGAGGGTGTGATGAAAACTAAATCTCCTCATGAATTTAAACTGCAAGAAAATGCAACTAGAGCAGAAGTATTAGAAGCACTCTGGGGATTAAATCAAGTAAATGAAGAAGCCTCAGAAGTAGAAGTAACCAGAGGAGAGATGGCTTATTTTATTGATCTATGGTTCCAGGAGATTAAGAAAGAACCCTTGTCTATGCCGGTAGTGATTGATCTCTATGATGAGGAGGCATTGGCGACAAAGAGCTTTATTTATTCTCTGTTAGGTAAATACTCCCCCAGTAGGCAGCCAGTAACCATAAAAATATTAGCTGATCTTTTAATCGAAGATATAGAAGTAACCTATGACAATTATTTGTATTATAGATATGAAATTAATGACACTTCAAATATCAATATGTTAAAGCTGTATAGCGAAGGAATCCTTCTTGCAGATGCTCATGGTCATCTATTTCCCAGCAAAGTATTAACACGACAAGAAGCAGTAGAAATCATCAGTAGATTGTCTAATCCTGTCATTCCGGAAAGACCTGAGTACATTGAAAGAAATCCTATTCCAATCCTAATGTACCACGAAATAAACACGCTGCCAAAGGAAGGCCCAACTGGCTTATATGTAAGCCAAAATAGTTTTTTACAGCAGTTGGATGTTTTAAAAGAAAGAGGATACAACACAATCACCATGGATCAGCTATATAGTCACTGGGCTCATCATGTACCCATACCGCCCAAACCTGTAGTTCTGACATTTGATGATGGGTATGCTTCTCACTATCACTTTGTGTCAGTGGAATTAGGTAAAAGGGGTATGACTGGAACCTTTTATATTATAACCTCTATGATAGATGTAGATCATTTAAGAACTTCTAATAGACTTAGAGAAATGTATGAGGAAGGTATGGAAATAGGCAGTCATACAGTAACTCACCTCGATGCAAGATATAGCAGTAAAGCTAATATAGTAAAAGAATACAAAGAATCAAAAGAAGCTTTAGAGGATATAATCGGCTCAGAAATAAAGCATTTTTGCTATCCAATAGGAGGCGTCACTCCCTATGCCAGACAAACCTTAAAGGATTTAGGCTATAAAACAGCGGTAAGAACAACCTATGGTAAGGCCGATAGGTTACAAGGAATGTACGATTTAAGAAGAATCAGAATAGATTATTATGATAGTATAAGAGGATTTTTAAATAAAATAAAATGATGAAGGAAATTATTTGTTGATATTTAGACATGTCTTATGAGATCCTTTACTTTCTTTAATGAATATCAAATAATTTCCCTATAAAAAGTATTGTATCTGATGCATCATCAGCAATGATAAAGAGAAAGGGTCTGTCTGCAATAAAAGTAGTTGGATCCATTACAGCTGATTCAGCCATTATTACTACTGTTGCTGCTGCCGCTTCACTCCCTTCTTCGTTGACGTCGATTACGGCTTTGTGAAGTACATCTTCAATAAAGATCCCTGGCCTAATGTTGGAAAAATCAGCCTTTTCGTTAAAGGCTTCTCCCATTCCCAGCTGAATTAAGCTATCCGTTAAGGTTTTTATCCCATATTCTATCTTGAATCTTGGAATTCGTAGCACCACATCCTCTTCCTCAGAAATACTTTCCCTTATTTCACGCCATTTATCAGCATCCATAGCTTCAATAAAATCGTTAATGGAAGTATTTTCATCTGGTAGGATACTATACATAGCAGTTTTACCATTGCCATAAGGTAGTCTAACTACCTTAAACCCATCTCCTTCACCATATTCCGTTGTCTCATTCCTGCTCATCATTGTTATATCTCTTATTTGACCTTCTTCTGTATGAAAGCTTCCTTCAAAGCTTCTATTTTCATCAAACTTTTCTGTCCATTCTCCTTTAAAATAAATAGCATTGATAAGGTACATGACGACATTACCAGGAATTGGAGGCTGCAGCATTTTGTCTATTTTCCCCTCTGTTGCATCCTCAATCCATGTGTTAATGATGTCTGCTGCATCTGCCCTTGAAAAATCCAACTCAGTAACATAGGCATCGAATACATCCTTATTTACATCAAGAAAGTCTTCATTAAAGCCGCCACCTTCTCTAGCCCATATAGAATTGCTGATATTCAGCTGTACTTGATCATCAATATTTTCTAAATAAGCTAACAATTTCCTATAACTGTCATTAAGAGTTTCCATTTCAATTCCTATATAATTTAATGCTTCTGCCATCCCTTCTTTGGTTGCCCCCCCAGCGCCTTGATAGGTCATAGATAGCGCGGTTGAAATACTAAACGGCGAAATAAAAATGCTTTGGTTTTGGTCTTCTCTATTAAGCTCCTTAAAAATATCAAAAGTAAATCTTTGATTACCTTCTAAAAATCTTGCATCAATCTTATCTCCATCATAAGCATAATTTCCATTGCTTCTATTTGAGCTTATACTACATCCTACTAGTGAAACAACCAATAAGGAAGCTATTATCATGCTGCAGATTATCTTTCTCATTTGTTGCACCTCCTCTTTTATTGATATATACCCTATTACTCTTTAGACGTAAAATGTGTTATAAAAGTTCCAAGTAAGCAACTTTTCCCTTTTGTCCTGATATCCACTTAGGTTTAAAGAATGCTACCTACCAGAAGGTATGTATCAATTATAGACGGCTAAAAAATTTTTTATCTCCCATGATCTACAATCATGATGCTTTCTTCATCGTTATATAGTTCATAATGAAAGGTCTCATTGTACCATCCATGATCCCATATATATGCTTCAGTATAGGTTTCAGCAATTTGCAGCTTCAGCTCCTCTTGAATCCTTATGGTATTTCTATAACCATTAGTAGTATATACATTTTCTAACTGTAAAGAATCCACATCAAAAAAAGCTTTCCATTTCTCAGGGATATGAACCCGCACTTTAAACTGATTATGATTCCTACCATAGTCTACCAATTCTAGTCTTACGTTAATAAATACTTCTCTATCTTCTCCTGTACCTATATTTATACTGCTATTATCAAAATTACAGTCCACTGCTGTTAAATTACTTCCTACAACAGCATGATAAGCGCTTCTGGTGAGATGAATACTCTCCCTCATCAAAGGCATAATCGCCAAAATAAGGATTAAAAAAATAAAGAACTTACTTTTCTCAGCAAACCTTGGCAGATTAATTATTTTTACAAGACAATAGATAAAAAGGATTGCAATAGGCAAACCGGATAAATATAGAGTTCCTCCACTTTGCAAAGATATGGGCGGGATGATATACTGCATCACAGAATAGGAGTTATGAGGTAATCTATGGATTAGTAAAAAACCTATAAACAGGATGCCTAGATATTTTAAAAACTCTTTATCCAACACTCTTTTCTCCTCTAGAGAGGAGGAGGGTCTAATAAAATCTATAATAAGATATACAATAAATGCATTCATTAGTAATGGCAATGGATCTACCCCAAGACCCCTATTCCCATTAAAAAGATTAGGAATCAACCAGTTGCTTGTGGACTGGTATTGATAGATGGTTATATAATGAAAAGGCAGCCCAAATTCATATCTCACCATTCCTCCTGAAGTCATTTCAAAAGCTCTGCCAGGCAGAAGAATTGTTAAAGCTACTGCAATAAGGATACTGATGCCAAAATAAAACTTTTTTGATGAATACATAGTATTTTCTCTCCTCTACAACATATAGAAATGATGTTTTATCAGGTATCTTTGTCATTCCTACGATAATGGATTGTCCTTTACTCACATGCTAAAGAATTTAATGTGATCCTATATATAATTTCTATCTGAAATCCACTATCCCTGCCATAGTTTTTACAAAAGATTTTTTACTATTAACCCTTACTTATAAAATATGTTGTAGTTAAAAAAAATAACAGTGGCTTCTTAAGAGTATATATTCCTATAAGCCACTGCTTTTTTATTATTTATCCTTCTATCTTAACCTGATAACCTCTATAAGTACTCATGCTGCTGCATTTTCTATCTTTTGCTTTTAAAAAAGCTTGTATAAATTTAATTGTTTCTCTGCCTTTGCTAAATTGGTTATTGATCATCATGCAGGAATCATCTGTTTTTTATTCTGTCGAATCCAATGACGATGCTGGGCAATGGCATTGATAAACTCTTGAGTGAAGGTATTGATGTCTGAAGCGTTCCGTATTGTTACTACACCCATCTCTGACATGAGCTGATCTTGTGTATCTGCTCCGGCCATAGCAACACCTTGGATAGCAGAGGCCATCAATAAATCTACTCCTTCACTTGTAGCTCCAATTGTTTTGGCATGCTTAAAGGTCTCATTAATAAAATGTAGTGCCTCTCCCTGCATCGTTAAGGTACTTACACTTTGCTGACCTCCAGGTATATAAAGTCCATCGTATTTAATGGACCCAGTGGTTACATAGTTCTTACCAACCTCTAGCTGCTGCCCCTCAACACTAGTCAGCATGCCTAGGTTTTTGCTGATAATTTCTGTCTGCACTCCAGCACCTGCTAGGGACTCCATCACCTGAGATATCTCAGTATGATTAAATCCATTTTCTAATAATATAGCCACCTTCCTGCTGCGTGCATCCTTGATGGTATTCTCCTGACTTACAGCTGGAGATTGATTAGTAACCGTTGGGATCATTGGAGCTTTTGGCGGCATTGCTCCAATACCAGCTGCAATTTGTACAGCCAATTGACCGTCTACATTATTGAACATATCTACCACCCGTTGCTTGATTTCTTTGTCCATAACACTTCCCACCTCAAAGTGAAAGGCTTCAACAATATGCTGTTTCTCGGTACTGGACATGCTATTCCAAAATAGGGTTGCCTGTGAGAAATGGTCATTAAAGCTCTCGTTGCGCTGTCGTACCTTCTGTCCTTCTACCTTCTCCTGATAATGAACATATCCGTTTTCAGCTTCAGAGGCTGGCATTGGTGCATTAGCCTGTAAAGAATTTGGTGAATAGCTGACAGACCCACAATCAATCGTCATGCGATGATACCCGTCTCTCTGATTATTATGAATAGGAGCTATAGGACGGTTAATGGCAATCTCATGAAAATTTGGCCCCCCTAGCCGAATAAGCTGGGTATCTAAATAGGAAAACAATCTCCCTTGCAATAGCGGATCATTACTGAAGTCAATCCCAGGCACTACATGACCAGGATGGAATGCCACCTGCTCTGTTTCTGCAAAGAAATTGTCTACATTGCCATCTAGGGTCATCTTGCCGATTCGTTTAACAGGGACAATTTCCTCCGGCCAGATTTTAGTTGGGTCAAGGATATCAAAATTAAAATTAAATTCTTCCTCTTCCTCTATCATTTGTACTCCTAGTTCATATTCTGGATATTCACCCATGTTGATGGCTTCCCATAGATCCCTTCTATGATAATCTGGGTCTTTGCCTGCCAGTTTTTGAGCTTCGTCCCAAACTAGAGAATGTACACCTAGCAAAGGCTTCCAATGAAACTTTACAAAACGCGCCTTCCCCTGCTGATTGACAAACCTAAAGGTGTTGACCCCAAAACCCTCCATCATCCTAAAACTTCGGGGAATGGCTCTATCGGAGAGCAGCCACATAATCATGTGGGCAGTCTCTGGAGTGTTTACAACAAAATCCCAAAATGTATCATGGGCAGCAGAAGCCTGGGGTATCTCATTATGAGGTTCTGGCTTGATGGCATGTACCACATCTGGAAACTTAATGGCGTCCTGGATGAAAAATACAGGGATATTATTGGCCACAAGGTCATAATTACCTTCTTCTGTATAAAATTTAGTTGCAAAACCTCTTACATCTCTTACGGTGTCAGCTGAGCCTCTAGAGCCCACCACAGTAGAAAAACGAACAAATACAGGTGTTTTTACTGAAGGGTCCTGTAGAAATTTAGCCTTCGTATACTCTGTTATGGGTTCATAAACTTGAAAATAACCATGGACACCAAATCCACGTGCATGTACAACCCGCTCAGGAATACGTTCATGATCAAAATGAGTAAGTTTTTCTCTAAAATGGAAATCCTCCATCAGGGTTGGTCCTCGATTCCCTGCCTTAAGAGAATCGTCTGTATGAGATACTCTTACTCCTTGATTTGTAGTAAGAAGCTCCTCACCATGATCTGCTCGATAAGATTCTAGGTCCTTATTTTTACTGTTCTCATGTATAAAGTTCTCTTTCTGTTGCTGGTTTTTGTCCATTTCTTTCCTCCCTCTTAGATAAAATTTCAAATAAGCTTATACTATACTAATGTATTAATCCATGATAACATCCAATGTTTTTCTTCTCAGTCTGGATGTTTTCATGGATTTTACATTATTAGTATTTATTAACAGTTAGTTTCCTATACTGGAATTTAATGGTGCATTATTTCATTGATAATAGAGAAAAAAATAGTAACCACAACAATGGATGTTGTGGCTACAATAAATCTATTTTAATTTTATAAATATGATGCTTATTTACAATAAAATCTATTAACTCTGACAATGATGCAGTTCTCCAATCTCTTTCTTCTCTTGCTGATTTATCAAATGTATCATAGGCATCATTTAGCTTAATCATTACTTCTTCTTCCTTAATGCCTTGCTCCTTTATAGCAGCTGCTAAAGCTCTATCTCCTCCAAAACAAAAGTCTATTTCATATTCCATAAAGATATCAGTGGCTTTAGGAAATGTTGCTACGATATCACCAATTTTGTGATCAGCTATATATATTCCTCTAATTTTTCTTTATCCACTATAATTATATGGACAGAAAACCCTATTGTTATCCAGATTAAAAGAATGACCTTCTTCATTGCTGGCTTCTTGTTTTGTATTCCTCCAGGATCAAAGCCTCTGGCTTCCTTCTAGACCTCTGATGCGGGTTACATCCTGCATCATTTCCAATACACCCCTGAAGTTCCCTTCCTCGTCTCTTACAGCATTATAGATGTGCTGATTTTATAGATTCTCTCTTTTTCTCCCTTTGGAGTAAAACCATCTCCCATGTACTCCCAGCCTATTTTTTCATAATATCCATTTAGTACTGTATATAGAAAAAGCTCCTTATATCCAAGGCTTTCAGCATATTGAATGAGAAAATTTTGCAACTCTATACCAATACCTCTACCTCTATACTTTGGCAAAACAAATAAACAAGCAAGCCATGGGTATAAATCCTGTCTACTGATCAAGTCACATCTCCATAATCCAACTGTTCCTACAGGCTCTCCATCTATGAAGGCAATAAAGGTTTGAGGGAGATTGTCTTTGTTTAAGCTGTGTTCAACAATACTTTGATAGTTCCCATAGTTTTTGTCATTTCCCCACTCTTTCCATAACCAATCTATAACTAAATCTATGTGTTCTCTACAATCCTTTAGATGCTTTATTTCAATCATTTTACTACCTCCCTTTATTTTAAGATTATTAACGCCGCTTCTTTTATAGTTCTTTTATTACTTTACAAGGATTCCCCCCTGCTATGACATTATCTGGAACGTCTTTCGTAACAACACTTCCCGCCCCTATAGTGACATTATTTCCTATACTTACCCCTGGGCATAGAATGCTTCCTCCGCCAATCCAAACATTGTTTCCTATAGTAATTGGTTTTGCAAACTCTTTGCCCGTCAATCTTTCCTCAGGATCTATAGGATGTGCTGCTGTATAGATCTGTACATTTGGGGCCAATAATACATTATCACCAATGACAATCTTGTTTACATCAAGTAGTATACATCCATAGTTGGCATAGAAATTTTCTCCAACCTCAATATTGTATCCATAATCACATTGAAACGGTGCTTCAATATGGAAAGAGCCTTTTGCATTGATTAATTGTCTTAAGATTTCCTTTTTTTTCTCTGTTTCGCTTGGTTTTGTATAATTGAACGCAAAGGTCAAGTCTTTTGCATAGTTTCTTTCCTTTACCAGTTCTTCATCACCTGCATCATAATATTCCCCTGCCAGCATTTTTTCCTTTTCACTTTTTATCATAATGTGTTCACACTCCTTCATTATTTTTTCAAAGTAGTCTATTATATGATCTATGCCTTTTAAGTTATTCTTTTCTTATAAAATTTGCTTCCCAGCAAACCTCCTGTTAAGTCAATTATACTTTTTTGGTAACATCTTAATTTTACCATATATAGGATGATAGTTATATCAGATATACCAAAAACAGATTGCTTTTCAGCAATCTGTTTCTATTTTAGGAAACCATTTTTACCAGATAACTGGCCTAGGAGGAATCATGATTCTCTGACCGATAGCAAGAACTGATCTTTCATTTAGATTGTTTCTATCGTAGATTTGCTGCAAACTAACTCCATAGCGTAAACTGATATGCCATAGAGTATCGCCTCTCGCCACCACATGGGTAGCTTCTATTGGAACGATGACTCTTTGACCTATTTGAAGAACAGTGTTTTGGTTTAAGCTATTTCTCTGATAGATGAGATTCAGACTTGTTTTATATCTATTACTTATTCCCCACAGACTGTCACCGCTGACTACCTGATGATTGACTTCTACTGGCGGTACTAATCTCGAAGTATCCTTTGCTGGTACTTGAAGTCTTTGTCCAACTCTAAGAATATTAGACTGAAGCTGATTCATATTTTGTATTTCCTGAATCGTTGCTCCATATCTTGTTCCAATCGCCCAAAGGCTATCGCCGCTAACTACTGTATAATAAAAATAGCTTCCTGGAGCTGGTGTGCGAGGTGCCAATCGATCATGATATTCCTGCAGCTTTACAAATCTAAATCCTCTTTTTATTAACTCTGGAATAGCATCTATTATACCTTCTGCGATATTTGTCTCGGGACGGTTCATATGAAATAAAATTATAGATCCTGAGGTTGCACTTAATGTGGCCTGTCGTACCTGCTCTCTTGTAAAGGTTGCTCCAGCATCTCCTAGTACGTTATAGTTGATTACTTCATAGCCTAAATCATTAGCTATTTTTACTGCCACCTCATCATAATAAGCCGTGCCTGAGCGAAAATACCTAGGCTTTTTGCCAGTGATGTTTTGAATCTTTTGTCCATTGAGGACAATTTCCTCTACAACCTCACCAATACTAGTGGTTCCTTTAATACCATAAGCGGATTTCCCATTAACCGAAAGAGGCACATGTCTATGGCCGTGGTTTTCAATATCGAAAAGAGGATTTTGGGCTAGCTCTCTAAAAATACTAGGATTTACATCAATCCATCGTCCACTAATAAATAGTGTTGCTGGAATCTGTTCTTTGTTCAAAAAGTCTATCAGCTTTTTATCATACCCATTGCTATGCCCTCCCTGTCCACAGGCATCAAATGTCAGGGCAATGACTTTATCTGTAGTATCAATCCTAGTTTTTACTCCCCTAACATTCTCTCCCCATTGTTGGGGTACATGACCACTATATTGATTGGTGAAATTTCTTTTTAGTTCTTCAATATTTACTGGATTTTCCATAAGTCCCACTTGTGCTATTGCAATGGAATGAGACTCAAAAGGTTTTTTAGGTGCATCTCCATAGATAAAAATCTGCACACTACTAATATAACTGATAATGGAAAATATACTTATATAAAGCAGCACTTTTTTTTGTTTTTTCATGTGATTCTAACTCCTTTTATTAAATTAATGAAGGAATGATTTCATAGCATCTCCATTCTTAGTATTCAGAAGGTGATGATTATATATTCAGAATCACAAATGAAAGATATTGTAAGTGAATACAGATATCAACATATTTATTTTTGAAAAATTTCCATATGCAAGACCTACAGTTTCGCCCAAAACCATGGCTGCAAATGCAGTCCTTAGTATATTGAAATTTAGCACGTATATCAATATTAGAATTTATATAGATTTAACCCAATTTCCTGATTAAACTCTCTATCGATACTTCCTTCAATTGCTTCGATTAAAAATTCACCAGTAGCACTAATCACAGCTTCATTTAAATGCCCTCCATAGGTTTTGTATTCGGCATCCGATAGATTTATATGAAGATGAAGATAGGTTTCTCCCTTCATGGTAGAAATATTACCTAATAGACTGGTGATCTCATAATCACCTTTTAACTCTACTGAATGATATTGCTTGCTGTCCACCTCAAACAATCCAATTGTAGCTTTGTCTACAGCGCCAATCCCTTTTACCCATCCTAGTGTAATTTTCTGCTGCTGACAAAATTTTTTTAGGGTTTCCACTACTTCCTCTCCTTTGTCCAACCTCAATACATATTTGCTTCCAAACTGTGCAAATTCCATGTTTTCACCTCATTTTTAATATTCTGTATAAATCATTGGCATATTTTCATATTCTATATCTTGAATCCCGACTCCTGCTTTATTGAAAATTCTATCTATAGCATTACAATAGATTATTTGGCTGATTATTATTGTTGACGAATTATCCTCTTTTTATTGTAAGTAAGCATCTCTCATGAATGTAAAAAGCCTCCTAATATTGCTATTAGGAGGCTTTTGTTCTTTAATACTTAAACCTACTTATACTTTCTTGCATTTCTTCTGCTAATCGTGCTAAGGCTTCACTGGCATTGGATATTTCTTCCATAGAAGCTGTTTGTTCTTCCACTGACGCAGAAGCTTCTTCAGTCCCAGCAGCGTTTTCTTCAGCAATTGCAGCTAAGCTTTGCATGATATCTGCAAGGTCATTTTTCTTAGCGTTCATTGTCTCTACAGAAGCTACAGATTTATTGACTATGGTCTGCACTGATTCAACCTGTTGGTCAATACCATCGAACTTGCTTTCTGTGATTTCTACACTCTTCACTTGTTCTTTGATAATGTTCAAGACATCCTGCATAATGCTCACAGCATTTTGAGAGTTGCTTTGCAGCTTCTTTAGCATATCGTCTATTTCTTTTACTGACTGGGTTGATTGTTCTGCTAGCTTGCGGATTTCTTCCGCTACTACAGCAAATCCTTTACCGGCTTCCCCTGCCCTTGCAGCTTCAATAG
>NZ_FOHU01000021.1 GCF_900111615.1 Natronincola peptidivorans
TTCTTTTAGCTGTAACTCTCCTGATAGGTAATCCCGTATAGCATCTTCCTTTAATTGACGAGAGTAGTTTCTCCAAGTAGAGGACTCAACTAAACCTTCTGTTCCATACCTATCGAACTTATATATCCACTGTGTAATTGTATTTCTATAGATGTTATATCTAGATGCAATATCTTTAAGGGTACCTAATCCCTCCTGATACTCCTGTATTATTTGAAATTTTTCCTCTGCGGTATACTTAACTCTCTTTGACATTAAAAATACTCCCCTTTCAGTAGCAGATTTTTTTATTTAATCTGTCTACCTATAGGGGAGCATATCAAGCCGTGATTGCTCCCAAGGTTTGCTGGGGGTATTTTGTATTGCTTCTAGTCTGTTATTGCTAATCTCTTTATGACATCGTCCGCATTGTCTGTATAGAAAGCATAAAATGTTCCTCCAAGGTTGACGATTGATACTGCATTGCCTTTTACGACGATTTCGTTATAAGTCGTTGGGTTTTCATTATAGTGGACTCTTAAGTTGTTGCCGTCTTTGCTGCCGATAACGATGTCACTACCAATAACGTCAATAGAGTATGCAGAACTTGCTGGTAAAGTGTGTAAGTCTACTTTTGCTACTATTTCACCAGCTGAATTAACTGTCATTTCAGAAACTTTAATATTGGTATTATCGCGATATAAAGCATATAACTTTCCACCAATTTCCTTAAAATCATAAATATCAAATCGATCAGTATTTGAACTTACATGACCAAGGCTTTGAGTAGTTGTTGCTCCTGCAACGGTAAGACCTCTATCATGATTGACACCCATACCATGATCATAGGTTCTCCATTGATAAAACACATATTGATTATTGTTCTCATCCATGGCAATCAGAGGCTTCTTTTCTGCCGGATATCTACCTTCTTTCCAATCGGAATCATAATTTCCACTATAAAGGACATGTTTTGTAAATGTACCGTTATTTTTATATGCATACATAACATCTGGTTGATTTTGAGTACCTGCAGTATCTCCCATTGAATCAACATAAATAATATGCGGGTTATTACCTGCATCTACATCAATATCCGGCCATTTATTTGTTCCAGAATGATTCGATACTATGAGCATTTCTGCAGCCCATTCTGCTCCATTATACTTTCTATAGCCAATCTTTCCATCAGTAGTATAAGCTACATGAATATGCCCTACTAAATCAAAAACAAGCTTTCCTTCTGTCCCTATTCCTAACTGAGTTTCACTTCCCCAAGTGCCAAATGCATCCTGCTGGTTATAATAAATGTTTCCATCACGGGTATAAAGGACTCCCGTCATACCTGATCTGCTATCTGCATCAAGAAGTTGTCCCGAAGGCGGTCCCGCTACAACCGCTGGATTTACTGTGATCGCTTGAGTTGCTGTCTGTCCACTTGCTGTATGAGTAATTACTACTGATGCATCAGCTTGAACAAGAGCGACTCCGTCTGCTTTCACTGTTGTAATCCCTTCTGCTCCAAATCCTGCAAATGATACATCTACTTCACTGGCATCTGACATTGTTAAGGTTACTTCTAAACCTGCTAATTCAAGGTTCTCACCTTCTGTATAAACAGTCTTTGTTGGTGCAGTTTTTACTGCTATGCCCGTTACTGTTGCTGGGGGGGCTGGGTTTACATTCACTGTATAAGTGTTTGTTGCTGCTGCATGAGTTGCTGTTGCTGCTTTTGTTGCTGTAATTATGGTTGAGCCTGCTGCAACGATTGTTACTTGACCTGTTGCTGCATCTACTGTTGCTGTTGCTGGAGTTCCACTAACATAAGTGATTGCTCCTGCTCCGTCTCCACCAGTTACTGCATTTGTAAATGGTGCATCACCGACTGTTTTTGCTATCGGGCCTGCATCAGTAAATACGATTGTTGAAGGGATTAATTGATTACTTATCGTAACCACCAACGTCCCAGTAACAGCCCCCGTGCTTACCGAAGTTGCCGTAACCGTTACTGTTCCATCAGTTACAGCTGTCAACAATCCACCAACACTAATTGTTGCTGATCCCGTTCCATCTGCTACCGACCATGTTACTGATTTGTTGCTGGCGTTGGTAGGTAATACTGCCGCACTCATTTGAAGTGTGCCATTATCTACATCAATAGTAGTAACATCACCTGCACCTATCACAGTAATAGCACTTACAGGAATTACTGTACCTTCAACCACGGTCACACTTACTGTCAAATTACTTTCACTGTGCACTAAAGCATCTGCATCTAAGGTAATTGTTCCTGTTCCTGCATTTGTTAGATTTCCATATACTTCTGCCGTGACTGTAGTATCATTACTTCTGTCAATGTCGCCTAGGTTCAGCTCTGCAAAAACTCCGCCTAGTAGAATGTATTCTGTATAAACAGCATTTGTAACTGTATCATTTTCTATTGTCAATGTGAAAGTTTGATTAAAACCACTATCAACAGTTACCTGTATCGGCGATGCTGTCATTTTAGGTTCATTGTTTACTGCCGCATTTACTGTTACAACGCATGTGGCACTTTTTATTCCATCTGCAGCTGATGTTGCTGTGATGGTCACAGTACCTCCTGCTACTGGTGTTACTACTCCACCATTTACAGTTGCTACAGCTGGATTACTTGATAACCATATTACATTCTTGTTTGTAGCATTTTCAGGGCTCACTGTTGCTGTTATTGTACTCATTGCTCCACCTGCTGTTAATGTCATTGTTTCTGGTGTAATACTAATAGCACTTACCTCAATAATTGCTGGTGTAGTAGACCCACCTCCGCCGCCGCTAGATGGTCTTGTAAGATTCTCCGGCTGGTTGACATCATAGTTAGAGGACCTTGCTACTGTTCCTATAGCTCTAATGATTCTTCCTTGATTATTGAATTCTGTATTGCTATCTACTACTGCTTCATCAATGATGGTTTCCTTTGAGGTAGCAACAGTAGTATCTTTTGCCTGTTTTCCTATTGTTAGCTTTTTAATGTTGGTATTTCCTTGGGTCGTAATGCTAACTCCTTCTGCTAATACTGTAACGCTATCATAATTTCCATTTAGAATAACTTCATTGCCTGCTGTTTCTGGATATACAATTAGGGTAGTGATCTTTGTACCCATGGCTAAAACTCGAATCCCTTTTCCTGTCTTCTGTATGATAATTCTACTGTAGCTACCATCATTGATATGGATACTATCGATGCCACCACCTCGAATGTAAGTATCTCCTTCTACAGTAATATTATTTAAATATACCTCACCATCTCCTACTTCTTCTGTAATAAAGAGATCCCCTTTGATAAGGATATTTTGTAGGGTAATTCCCTTTTCCTGAATATAAATATCTCCCTCAAAGGTTTCTGTTACTGTTTCAGGACCATAAGTTCCAGCTTTGTTAATCATACCTGTAAATGCTTCTTCTTGAAGCATTTCGTCTCTTGCTATCCTTGCCTTATCTAGCACCACTAAAGCCTCAGCCCTAGTGATGGCTGTAGCTGGTTTAAAGCTTCCATCTGGATAACCACTCATGAATCCTGAGACTGCCACTGCACCAATATAGCCTTTGCTCCAGTTTTGAATACTTGCTGCATCACTAAAACTCTCTGCGCGGTAAGGATTGATGCTTAAGTCCATAATTTTTGTTAAAACTACTGCCGTCTCCTGTCTCGAAATAGGATTATTCGGGCCCATACTACCGTCTGGATATCCACTAATGTACCTAGCTGCAATACCTCTCTTTATGGCAGGAGTAAACCAATCCTTTTCGTTTACATCTTCGAATGAAATGGTAACCTCCTCTACAAATGCAAAGGCTTTGTTGGTCAATACCATAAATTCAGCTCGTGTTATTGGATTATTAGGCCTGAAGCTTCCATCAGGATAACCGCTGATTAAGCCCTCCTTCATCCATTTGTTTATGATCTCACTTGCCCAATGATCATCAAAATCATTCGTTTGACCAAAGGCTAAAAGTGGTATCATGGTGATTAGCATCATCAGGCTAACCATGAAGGCTATGCTTTTTTTCCACTGAGTTTTTCCTTTCATTTACTCTTCCTCCTAAGTTATTTGTTTTTACAAATTAAAGCCACTTTTATACACCTCTATTCTACCTAAATTCCACGTCAACTTTAAAACGCCTTGTTCTTTAGTAGTTTACGAAGAATCTAAGTAGTGTCTTCTACATTTCAACAGTTTAATGATCCCCCTTTCAACAGCAACTTTTTAAAAAGATCAACAGCTAATTTGTCTACTTCGTCAACTTTCGACTGCATTAGGGCATTGTTTTCACTGTTATCAGGTCCACCACAGGCAACAAGGGTAAACAACATAACCATCACCATAATAAGTAAAAATATTTTTTTCATAGCCAACATTCTGCTTTAGATTATATTATAAATAATTCCTATTACCATCCTATCAAATTTATCTATAAAAAAATGTCCCTTGCATGAATCGACGTTTTTTTGTCATGAAATGACTATTTTAAAATAGTCATTTTACAAAAGAAACGCAGGGACAGGTGCCTTAATAGCCACGGTTTTATCCTGAGAGAAAATTACTAATACAAACTTAATATCTAGTACTTGGCTATCTGTAAGATATTCTGTATAACTACTCCATTTGTATCCTTCCAGTGTTTCAACAAATTTTTGTCTATCATTATCGTCTTCAAAATATCTTGTCGGTTAATTCCTCTTATCATTATATGATATATGCTACTTTTACTTTTTCCCCTTGCTGTTCTTGGAATTGGTTCCACCTACCAACAACATAATGTACCTGTCCACTTGTTTTCTAGAGCCTAAATTCACTTCTAATTTATTTTTCTGTATTTGCCTTAGTATATATTATACTGCCTCAGAAAAATCGTATCGTAATGTTTGCTACCAGACAAGTCCCTGTCCCCTCGTCTGTCTGTCCCCTCGTCTGTCTCAAACCAGTAACAGCTATGATAGCACAGTCCTGTTTGTTGAGGACATGCCGGTAAGCTCAGAGGAAAACCATGGTCTTGGCACGAAAAGCATTGCAGCAGTAGTACAAAAATACGGCGGAGTGTATTCCTTCTCAGTCGTAGACAGAATCTTTAATGCAAATATTATTTTGTAATGAATACAGCTTGATAAAAGTAAGCGCTCAAAAAACAGGTGCATGGTCAGAGAAAATTGACCATGCACCTGTTTAATTTATTTCAAATTACAAGGAGGGTGAACTCCTTACTGAGCTCTACACACCTAAATCTTTCTTCATGGACTCACCCTTTGTTAAAAATTCGTCAATTTTAGCTTCATATTCATCTAACAAAACAAAGGCAGCATCTATTTCAGCTTCAGTAGATTGTTTCGCCATAACTACAACAAGTTGGGTATAAGCATCTTTTCTTAATTCGATAGCCTGAATAAAAAGATTATGCAATTCTTGAACTTCCGTCGTTTGTGGCGTGTAGGCTTTCAGTTTTTCAAGCAAGGCATTATTCTTTGCAGGAAGGGTGTCGGATAATGCTTTTGCAAAATTCTCGCTATCCCCAGTTAAGATTGCCTCTTCATAAGTTTCAATGATATCCCTATCTTCAGGTTCAAAAACTGTACCGAAATTGTTATAGAGATATTCTGATAAATCGTCTTTTACAGAGGTACCAACTTGGGCACTGGCAGCGGTACTATCAGGAGTACCAGCAATAGTTATGCTGTCGATACAAGCTTGTAGATTTTTATAAAGCGCGCCGTCTGTCTTATCTTTTCCATAAATAAAAGTTCCAATGTAATTATTCGTGTCATCAGTAACCATAACAAGTGTTAGTGTAATCGCATGGCCTCCGGGAGTTGTTAAATTCACCTGAGATACAAGCGCTTCCTTACCGTTGATCTGTATGCCATTTTCAAAGCTTGTTACTACAACATCATCATATTTACTTTGATATAGTGCTACAACATCTTCCTCTGTCGCGGAGGAAAGTGGGGCTCCAGCAATTTCTGTAACGCCAAAGCCTGCATTATCACCTGTTTCCATGTTAGCATAAGCACCATTATCTTGCTTTGCCAAATCGCTTGGAAGTTTGAGGCTAATGCCTTGTTCTGTGGTAACATCAACCAAACTTACTGGATCGGCAGTGGCACTTTCATCTCCGCCACAACCTGCAAGGCTAAGTGTCATGACCAGTAATAGGACGATAGTCATCGTTAGTGTAATAATTTTTTTCATAATAATAAATCTCCCTTGATATAAATTTTTTCCACCTGGTTTTATTTATTATCTTGAAATCGCGTAATGAGATGCCAAAAACAGACCCTAAAGAGATTTCTCTTCCGAGGTCTAGTTTCCGTTTTGGCTTCGACTAACTTTATCAAATTATGAGGGGGTCAGACCCTTTATATGTGTATGGAGTTTTCACCACCACCTCTGACAACGGTTTTGCCCTTAACGGTTACGCTGTCTAGGGTGACTTCACCTTCTCCTACACCTTCTGCTATGATTAGGTTCTCTGAGATGGTTATATCTTTTAATATGACATCAGAAACTTTGATAACTGCTATTCCATTAACATTATCTGTATCTGTGCCGGCTTTTGTATAATAGGCTTTAACGATGTTGTCTATTATGGTAACTGTTTCTGCCCTTGTGATATTTGATTTTGGCATGAAATTATTGTTAGTGCCTTTCACATAGCCCTTTGCTTCCATTGTTTTTATGTAGCCTGATGCCCATGTTGCAATTGATGCTGAGTCATTGAATGATATACCACCGGTGCTCACATCCAGTGCAAATGCTTTAGCAAGCATTACTGCTGCCTCTTCTCTGGTAATCTTATCAGTAGGTCTTACTGTACTGCCATCTCCCTTGATGATACCGGCTGCATTTGCCTTTAGAATAGCATCTGTATAGAATCGACCTGATTTTAGATCTGTGAATTTGTTTTGGGCTGCCACCTGATAGTCCATCATATTGTTTAATATGACGGCCATTTCACCTCTGGTAATAGAATCATTAGGTCTGAAAGATCCGTTATATCCATTAATAATGCCATAGTCTGACCATTTGTTAATGGCATTGGCCGCCCAATGACCTTTTATATCTTTGAATGTTGAAACACCGTCGTTTTTGATTTCTAAATCTGTTTGTGCAAATGATATGGTGAATGAACCCAGCACCATAATAACTGATAGAATCAATGCCATTATCTTTTTTCTATTCATTTATTTAATCTCCTTTTATACCGAAAATTTTTTCATCTTATCAAAAACCCACTGATGTTGAAATCACTGCGTCTTTAATCTCAAGCATGATAACTTCAGAATAGGCTGTATAACCCTTCATATCTCTCATTTCAAACATCTATAAGAAAATAACGTCACCTATAATAATAAAATAACTATCAGCAGTATTCCGATTATTTTTTATTGAACCCCATAGTTAATGAAACCCCTCCCTAAATTCCTAATAATTGTTTTTTCTTTGCATCAAATTCTTCCTAGGTAATAATACCCCCATTAAGCAATTCCTCGAACTTCTTGATATCCTCAGCGATGGTATCTGTGTCCCTGGCATAAGTTGTTGCATCCACGTCCATCATAGCTGCCAGAGCAAATGTAACCGGGCGGAACTGCTCCAAAAACGCGGTGTACTCCTCATAAAATACGTATTCCATTGCTAAGACATTTCCTGCATTGGCTTCCACCTTATCCCAATAAGGGTGGGAAAGAAATAGGTAAAGTTTATCTTCTTAATTAAAATTTTAGCGTGTTCCGCCACCACTAAAACCACCACCACCACCAAAGGAACTTCTTCCGCCACTACCTGATGAACGGGCCGCTTGATAGGTTGCTTTGGTGTATCTGTGAGAAACTAGATAATAATAATGTGCATTTTTACTATGCTGCGTGGCATCTGGATAAACCTTTTCAAATTGTTCTATCGCCTTATCAGCAATACCCAAAAGTGTGGCAAAGGTAAGGTAATCCTGCCAAATAATACTTTCTGCAATTGTCCTTTCACCAATAAGTGAAAAATCAAGGAGATATTTTTTGAAGCCCATAATATTTAATAGCAAGGTTTTTCCTCGCTGTGAAAGCCCGGAAAATTTATCTTTTTTCTGTGTATCATAGCAATCGATTTTTTCTAAAGTGTTTTGCCCGTCTTGTTTTGCAGCTTCTATAATCTTCATTATTTCTTTATGATTTTTACTGCAATAGTCCTCAAGTTCACGCTCCTGCAAAATCTGATCACTGCCGCTTGCTAAAACCAGTAAATCATAGAGCATCTTTGCCGTTACCCCTGTAAACTGTGGAGGTTGCAGAAGTTTTAGGGAAATACTCTCCTTTTCCTTGCCAAAGAAACCAACTGATTTTTCAGTCATCGGCTCAAGACAACCTGTGTTAATCATCTTTAAGAATGCTGAACCAATAAGGTCTCCTTCATTATTTATTTGTCTAAAATCCCTTGCCAGGACAAAGGTAGCTTCAAGATTGCCTGCGATAGGCGCTTCTCTAAAATACTCTGCATTTTTATAGAGGCTCTGTATTTCCCTTTTGGGTTTTCCTTTTCGTAATATAAAATAGATAAAGACAGCCAAGGGAAAAACGGTCATAAAGAATGCAAGAATCCATTCAAAGGGACCGGCAGGCTCCTCAGGCGGTTGAGAAGAGCTGTCATTGGTATCTGTACCATAATTATAATCACTACCCTTTAACGCCTCTGCTTTTACAGATTCAAAGGACTTGTTCACCACTCTTGTAGGGTTCATCAAACCTTTGTTGAGCTGTAACATAATAATTACGCTATCAGTACCAGAGGACAAGGGGTTTTTTGTATAAGCTACCACATTACCATTTTCAAAATTGATTTCCCCATCAAAGCCAAAAGCCCATATTCCGCCATTATTTTCATCTAGTTTTATTCCATTATGCATTGTGATTTTCACTGTTACATCAGTGGGCAGTGTTCCCATTCCAGAGTTGATAAACTGGAAATTAAAACCGTCAAAATACTCATACCCACCAACAAGATTATTTATTTTGTACTCAATGGCATAGCGTTTTTCACCGTATTCGCTAATTCCCCAGCAAAGTTCATAGCCCTTATTGGTTTTTACCATGCCGTATTTTCCTGCTTTTTCATCAAAACTGGCTTTTACATCCCAATCTTCAATATAAGTATAGACGCCACTTTCATCTGAAACAAGAAACTCCGATAGGCTCATTCCATCTAAATTTTCTATAGGAATATAGCCCTCTGTGCCTTCATTAAAATTGCAGTTCCATGTTTGGGTGATATATGCAGAGCCATCATCATAAATGACAACATCAACATTTATGTCAGATACATTATTTGCTCCTAAGGCGGCTTGGGTCATTAAAGTAAGAAACAAAAATATGCAAAATATAGTGGAAATAATTTTTTTTACCATAGACTACCTCCATTTTTTATTTGTTACTTACTTCATATTCGGCATCGTTGCTTTTTCGTCCACTGCCTCTAAATAAGCACCCTTTGAAAAGCCAAGAACACCTGCAATCATCGATGCAGGGAACATACGAATGGCACGATTTAACTTTGTCACACTATCATTGTAAATCAGTCTACTGGTACGCACCATGTTTTCATATTGATTGACAGCATCCATTGTTTTTATGTAGGTCTTATCTGCCTTTAAATCAGGATAATTTTCTGCCACCGCCATAATTTTTCCCATAGCCTCTACAATGATATTTTCCTGTTTTGTTACATCATCAGGCGAAGAATCTTTCGTGATTGAACGCCTTGCTTTAATAGTTTCTGTTATGGTTTTGTATTCGTGAGCGGCATACCCTTTGGTTAAATCCAAAAGGGAAGTTAATGCATCCCAGCGCGATGTTAGCTGAACGCCAATTTGTGACATAGCATTACTAATGTTTTCATCCAATACCACAAAGGAACGCTGCACTGAAATTATCTAAAAAATAACTGCTACAATAATGACTACAAACGCAATTAAATAAAGCATAAGTTTTCCTCAAATTTTGTTTTTTTAAAAATAAGCTGACCTGTAAGTCTGACACTATTCTTAATAGTTAATAGGATGTACAGCCTGAAGGACAGCTCTTTTTTTAATTATTTAGTTTTGCTCTGATTATCAAGAATTTATTTATTTTATACTTCTAACCTGCTGTATAAGGTTCTGAAACGATGATCAAATACTCATGCCATACTGGAATCAATTCATCAATCATAGTGATAAGCATATCAATATACTCTTCATCCATGCTATCAGGAATTTCCAGGTCGCCGCTAACAATTTCTAAAAACTCAAGTACTGCCTCTAGCTCTGAATTGAGCTCCTCATCATTTTCCCAGCCATTTACGAAGGCTGTATATGATGTTTCATTTACGATATCAACCAATTCGTCGTGCATTTCTGTTAGAGCTAAAATTCCGACTGCTTTACCTGTCAATGCTACGGCATCTTCTTCTGCCTTTAGTTCTGCCTTTGTTTCTGCGATTGCCTCTTTGGTAGCGGCAATTAGAGTGTTCATGACTTCTGCCAGTTCCACAGTATCTTTATCGGTATACCCACCCTCATCAAGAAAAAGTTGATGTGTCGTTTTTATATCGTTTATACTCGCTGTTACTGCATCAACAATTGCCTGAAACTCTGCCGCATATTCACCCTCTAATAATCCATTATCCTTATACAGGTTAAAAAGATCAACAGCTAATTTGTCTGCTTCGTCAACTTTGGACTGCATTAGGGCATTGTTTTCACTGTTATCAGGTCCACCACAGGCAACAAGGGTAAACAACATAACCATCACCATAATAAGTAAAAATATTTTTTTCATAGTCCACATTCTCCTTTAGATTTTATTTTGATATAAATAATTGCTATTACTATCCTATCAAATTTATCTATAAAAAAATGTCCCTTGCATGAATCGACGTTTTTTTGTCATGAAATGACTTTTCGTCATGAAAGGACTATCTTAAAATAGCCATTTTATGGTGTAATTCATATGTAAACTCATACTATTAGGAGTGTTTTTATGTTGAGAATAGCTATTTGCGATGATACCATAGGGGATCTTTCAAATATGGTTTCTATATTAACGATTATAAAGCTTTGCAGAGGGATAAATATAAAATTGAATATACAGCTTTTAATAGTGCTGTGGATTTGATTGCAGCAATGGAGAGTGGGCAGCGATATGAGCTGATACTATTAGATATTCTAATGCCTTTAATAACAGGTATGGATGCAGCGAAAGAAATACGGCAGTTCAATCAAGATATTAAAATCATATTTTTGACCTCTTCTACCGAGTTTGCAGTTGAGGCATATTCAGTAGGTGCGTATTATTACGCTATAAAGCCTATTTGGAAGGAGAAGCTTTTTATTCTTTTAGATAAGGTGATTTCTGAAATGGAAACCACTTTAGGAAAAAGTTTTTTAATAAAAAGCAATACAGGGCTCACCAGAGTTTTTATAAATAGGTTAGAGTTTGCTGAAGTTAATGGTAGGACTATACTGTATCATTTAACAAATGGGTCAGTTATAGAAGCTACTGGATCTATGACTGAACTTGAAAAGCTTCTCTCTGATAATGTGTGCTTTATCAAGCCTCATCGTTCTTATATCATCAATATGGAGCATATAGACACCCTAAGCCAAAGGGAAGTCAAAATGCAGTCCCTTGCCCTAGTCCCTATATCAAAAGCTAATTATCCTACTGTAAAGTCAGCTTATATAAACTTTTCATTTATGGAGTAACGCCAAGCCTCTAGCTTGGCGTTCTCACATATTTCTTATGATGGACTTGCTTTTATGAAAAGGGTCAATTGATAAAGGGTTTTCAAATTATAGCAAATAATCAGCGATAAAAATGATATTGACATGAAATGACGTGTTTATGTCATGAAATGAAAGTTATATAATAACTCTCATCTTAAAAACGCCATCTTCAACAGAAAAGGAATATAGACCGCTATATTTTTGCACGATAGCTACTATGCTTTTTGTTCCAAAGCCGTGGTTTTCTTCTGCACTGATAGGTATATCCTCTGCGAATTTCACCTCGCCGCTAAAGTTGTTTGTAACTTGAATAAACAGCTTGTCATTTTTATACTTACAACTAATGCTTATCCTCCGGTCATTAATCTCTTTAATATTCCTGCTGGCATTGATCGCGTTTTCTAAAGCATTCGCCATGATAATGCACAAATCCATTTCAGACACTTTACAGCCCTGGGGAATATATACTTGAGGCTCTACCATTATCTTTTCATGATTAGCTTTATTGATGTAGGAGGATAAGATCAAGTTCACTGTTGTGTTTTCACAAAATTTTATTGTCACTGTGTCCTCAAGATTTGTTTCGATTTCCGTAATATATTTTTTTATTTCTGCAAATTTGTTCTCAGCTAAATAACCATTTAGCAGGTTCAAATGATGACGCAGGTCATGGCGATAGATCATTGTATTTTCCTCTGCTTCTTTCATCGTTTCACAGCGTTCCTGTAAGGCAGACACCTGCATTGCTAAAATATTCTGTTCATTTTGCAAAACAAACTGTTCTCTGGTTTGTTTAAAAAAACGTAAAATTAACACATAAGCTGCAATAATCAATATCGCAACCAAAGAGTCAAGCCAAAATATAGGTTCTTCTCTCACCAGCTCTACGTCATACCTTCCAAGTAAATAGGTAAATGCATTGTACGAAAGAGGTATTAAGCAAAACGTTACCCAGCCTTTTTTTGTATTGCGCAGCATATAGAGAAATAAGGGACGAAAATATTTGTACACTATAAATGTCATGGGTAGATACATGACTATGCAAACAACATTTACTATCACGTCATTGTAGCCAAAGATTGCTGAAACAATATGCCCTAGCAACAGGGGGGGCGAAGATAAAACGATGACCGTCAAAAGAACAAATAAGAGTTTTATCCCTTTATATTTGGAAAAAAACCAAAATGCTATAAATAACGGCACCTGTACAAAAACAGGGTAGAGAATCATAAAGTCCTTATAACCCAAACTAGACCAAACAAAAGCACCACAGGCCAAAAAGAGGATCATAACGAGCGCCATCATTTTGGTACCCTTTTTTCGCTTTACCTCCAAGTCCAAAAGCATGCACATCAAGGTGATACTATAACCAAGGGTAATAATAAATTCCATCAAATCCATCATAGTCTGCTTCCTCCATACTACCAAAAGTCAATTATGAGGAGCAAAGGCTCCAGGTCTTTTACCTTGAACCTTTGTTCCTTATAATGCTTCTATTTTACTACACTAACCGACCTACTAGCAGGGAACTACATCACATGAGCTCCTATTGGCTTGACCAGTACCTGTAGAAGCCAGTTCTATTTTCGCTTCACCAGTTTGCTGTAGGCGACTTTCTAGTTTCTGCTCATCTTGGGTCATTATGTCGTTGAGAATTGATGGTGCAGGTGTTGGGGCTGGTGTGTACAATTAATCTAATTATAATACTATCAAATTTCCCCATTGAAAAATGTCCCTTGCATGAATGGACATCTTTTCGTCATGAAAGGACTATTTTAAAATAATCTTTTTATGGTGTAATGTAAGTAATTAATGATTTTCTACCGGAAACGTCAAAACTAGCTCCCTAGCTGAAATAAATACATCGTATTTATGTTTATTTTTTTAAAAAAAGTGTAAATATATAATATGCCACTCTAAGCAAGTTATATAACATAAAAATTGGTTTAATTAGCAATTCATGTTGTTATTTATCAAACAATCTTCTATAATACTTGTATAGGTAATGATTTCTACGAAGCTATTTTAATGATTGCTCAAGAGTATCATTAGAATTTAGTAAAAAAATTTAGGAGGAATACTACGATGATGTCAGAAAAATTATTAAAAGAGTTTAACGATCAGCTAAAATACGAATTTGCTTCTGCAAATATTTATTTAGCGATGGCAGGCTATTGCAAAGACCAGGATTTAGATGGATTTGCTAATTTCTTCATTGTTCAAGCAGAGGAAGAAAGATTTCATGCTATGAAGTTTTTTAACTTTATTAACGAGTTAGGAGAGCGTGTTGAGATTCAAGGCTATGAAGATCCTAAAAATGAATATGCTTCTTTAGAAGAAGCTTTTACTGCTAGCCTAAATCATGAAAAATTTGTTACAGGAAGAATTAATGAATTAATGGATATTGCTGTAGCAGATAAAAACTATGCCTGCATTAATTTTTTAAATTGGTTCATCGATGAACAAGTAGAAGAAGAGGCTATGTTTACCAGCCTTATTAATAAAATTAAAAGAATTGGTGAAAACAGTCATGCTATCTATATGCTTGACAGTGAACTAGCTCAAAGAACCTTCACTCCACCAGCTGGAGAAGAATAAAAATTCTTCAATATATAAAGCCACGAATACCTTCTAATATTCGTGGCTTTTGCTTGCAATCTCATCAGCTGCTAAGTATTTGTATGAATGGAGAGGATGACACAGTAGTATCGTTGAAATCCAGCTTAGTCTTTACCGGATTTATCAACTTCTTTATGTTTCTTATCCGCCTCTGCTTTCATACTGGCAACAATCTCTTTATCTAATTGCTGACTGAGTTCTATAATTTCTAAAGTAACTTTGCCATTACTATTTTCAATGGCCTCATTCAATTTTTTTCTTAATTTTTCTATAGAAGTCTTTTCTTTTGTCATAGAATATTCCTCCAGCTGCAATAGCTATATGTATTTCGAACATGAGTTCCACTCATTTTATCATATATGTTCATCCTTGTAAACAAATCCTTTGTAATTTATTACTTTATTTTGTAATTTATAGATTGTTCTTTTTCTAAGCTTTCTTGAAATCCTTCTATCAGGTTTAACTTCTGCTTCTTATTAAACCTCCTAAGGGCCACTTCCCTTTTTTGGGCTTCACTGCGATTTTTATGTTCTTCCCAATAAACTAGCTTTACGGGAGTTCTTCCTCTAGTATATTTAGCTCCCTTGCCATCATTATGTGCTTCTAGCCTATTATCTAAATCAGTTGTCCATCCAATATAAAAGGTATTGTCAGCACATAATAATATATAAGTATAATTCATGATGATTACCTCCATTTGATTTGTCCTTGCCCTTCCCATTTTTTTATTATAACATTTATTTAGTCTGTATAATAAGTCAGGAGGCTTTTTTCTGTGTTATATAGGTTGATTAGTGAGCTTTTGCAAAATATTCATTTTCGATAAGGAATGCTATCTTTTTCTTACTAGTCTTCAGTACGGGGCTGTGTAGGATCACAATCTGGCATTGAAACATTAGACGCCTCTGCTAGCTTTATCAAGTAATAGCATTCCTCTCTCGCCATATGATCTAACATCAGAGCTGGTACTGTTCCTAACAGTTTATTCGTCAGCTCTAATTCTTCTAATTCTCTTAGAAAAACTTTAAATAAGAAAATCTCCCCTTCTACCTGTAAATTAAAACGCTGTAGTGCTGGAAAATCTTCTAGACAGGTTCTCATGTATCCTGCCATTTCTACTGCTTTAATATAGAATTCTTCAAAGTGTTCCATAAAGACTTCACTTTTTTCTATCAGCCTTTTTTCTACCATATCCAAATCTCCTGCTATTCCTGCTGCATGCCCAGCTGCATCCAATAGCCATATGAGATGATTATGTATAGCTGTTGAAGTGGGAATCTGTTTTGTCATTAAAAAGCATAATACCCTCAAATATTCTTCTACCTCATTTACCATATGGTTAATAAAGGTAGGCGGTAAACCTAACTCAATATCTCCGGTCAAATGCTGTCTGATTAAATCTAATTTAAACAAACGTATTTCATGGGCATAGCGATATGCTTGATTTGTTAATACCATCAATTCCTTTTCTGTCAATGGTTTATGTGACTCTGCCAATAACTTATCAAAGACAAAAATAAAATGATTGGCTTTTTCCAGCTCTTTCATTTCTGACGGCGACAAATTATCAAATATGAACCTTGCGTGGTCTCCTAGGACCTGTAACCAAAAGTGATGTTCAAATAAAGCAACTTTCTCAAAGCTTACTTCCTTCAAATTGTTCACTCCTTCTTTTCATAATCTCTTTATACCAATATATGAATAAAAATATCTTGGTAGAAGTTATAGGAGAATCTATAGAGAAAGGTTGTTTTTTTGTCTACCACACGTTGACATTTGTCCATAGGTAACTTATAATAAGTAAATAGTTCCAAAATCATTAACGATAAAAGTTGAAGAACTCTTTATTGTTGTCTTAAAGGGGGAAATAAACATGGATATAAAAGTAGCTAAGTTTGGAGGTTCTTCACTGGCAGATGCAACACAATTTCTTAAGGTTAGAGATATTGTTCTTTCAGATCATCAACGAAGATACGTGGTACCATCTGCCCCTGGCAAACGTCATAAGGAAGATACTAAAATTACTGATTTGCTTTACTTATGTCACAAACAGCTTCAAGATCATATGAATTTTTATGATATTTTTGATTGTATCGCAAAACGTTATTTAGAAATCGTAAAAGAGCTTAGCCTTGATTTTGATTTAGAGCCTTATTTTCTGGATATTAAAAAAGAAATAGAAGAAGGTACATCATTAGACTACATAGCCAGTCGTGGGGAATTTCTAAATGGTATCATTTTATCTCATCTATTGGAGTATGAATTCGTTGACCCTAAAGATATTATTTTTTTTCATGAGGATGGCACATTAAATATACAACTAACAGATGAAAAGATGAAGTTGTTTTTAGCTGAAAAGAAAAATGCAGTTATCCCTGGGTTTTATGGTTCTCTACCTAATGGTGATATAAAAATATTTTCAAGGGGTGGATCTGATATCACGGGGGCGCTGGTAGCAAGAGCTGTTGATGCCATTGTGTATGAAAACTGGACGGATGTATCAGGATTATTGATGACAGACCCTAACATTGTCAACAATCCCAAACCAATAGAGAGGATTACCTATCGTGAGCTTAGAGAGCTTTCTTATATGGGTGCAACTGTTCTGCATGAGGAAACAATTTTTCCCGTGCTAGATGCTGGTATCCCTATCAATATTAAAAATACTAATAGACCAAATGATCCTGGTACCATGATTATCAGTTATGCAGATCCAGGAACTCCTGGTGGAACGATTACAGGTATAGCAGGCAGAAAGGATTTTACTGTTATTGCTATAGAAAAAAATAGAATGAAATCTGAAATCAATTTTATCCGTAAGCTTCTAACGATACTAGAAAATAATGAAATATATTTTCAGCATCTTCCTTCTGGGATCGATACTGTATCCATTGTTGTCAATGACGCTCAGCTTGAAAATAAATTAGATAAACTGTTAAATGAGATTCAACAGCAGTGTGATCCTGACTTGATAGAAGTATTTCCAAACATGGCTTTAATCGCCACTGTGGGCCATGGCATGGCCTATACTCCAGGTATTTCTGCCAAACTCTTCACAGCATTAGCAAAAAATGGTATTAATGTCCGCATGATAGATCAAGGCTCCAGTGAAATCAATATCATCGTTGGTGTTGAAACGGATGATTTTGAAAGAGCCGTTGGAGCAATTTATTCGGCTTTTGTTTAAAAATGCATAAAAAATCCACCTAGTACCCAACAGGTGGATTTTCTTATTATTCTGCTTCTCCAGCTAGAGCATTTTCTATTGCCTTCAAGATGACCTTACTGCTAGAGGTTGCCCCAGTAACAATATCTACCTTTGTTGATTGATTCTCTAAGACTTTATCTACTAAAACCTCTGCCGCTATGCCTCGATCATGATGATGCTCTAATTGAATATCTGTGATCCTGTGGTTTTCTACCGTAACCCATACCTTAGCTGACACCAATAACCCATCAGAAAACCCTTCATACACCCCATCGACTACCTTTGATAATTCAATCCCTTCAATTTCAATTGCCCTAATGGTATTTCTATACTCTTGAAGCCTTATATATTCCTTTCCAAAATATATCCCTGCTCCTACTAGAAGCCCAAAAATAAAAATTATTATTAATTTTTTATTTTTCATCTTCTTCACACATCCTCCCATTGTAGATTTCCTTTTAAATTTTCTTATTCATTTTACCATTTATTAGAAATTGTATCTATACTTCCAATGGAATTTTAATGTGTTTTTAATGCATTTTTAATGTGTTTTTGCAAAAAACATTTATAGATGAGTTAATTGGGTAATATATTATTACACACTTAAAGAAGGGTGGTTATTAATGATGGATGTAATTATTTATACAAAGGATTATTGTCCTTATTGTAGAAGGGCTATAGCGCTTTTAAAGCAGAAAAATGCTTCCTTTGATGAAATTGACGTTACTTATGACGAGGAAGCCTTTGCAAAAATTAAAGCTCAAACTGGATCTGATACAGTTCCACAAATTTTTATCCGCGGTGAGTTTATTGGTGGTTGTGATGATTTATTTGCTTTAGAGGAAAAAGGTATACTGGAGGATAGGTTAAGTACCAAATAATCAAATTATTGGAAAGCACCTATTGAGTCAAAAACTCAAAAACTCATAGGTGTTTTTACTATTTTCAATTTAAATCTAATTGTCTTTTAAACCTTAATCTTGTCACCTCTTTCTCTTTTATGCATAGTATGTACTGCAAACAGAAAGGAGGGAGAGCCATGACATTAGTATCTAAAGATTACACTAGTCCAGTTGCTAAATCTATTGCTAAACCTAAGCCTAAACCAACACCGTGTCCACAATTACCTGGAACAGTTCTTAGAATTTTCATTCCAGCTGGAGCGGTAATCAATCTATTAAACATTATTGAGGTAACATCACCTAGTGGTATATGTTTAATTGTAAGACTTCCTTTTCTAGCTGGTAGAAAAGGTATAAGCCCTATATATAATGACTTAGTAAATGCCGTTCAAGCAGCTGGTGGAAAAGTAGAATTTGCTCAAGAGTAAATATATTTAAAGGAAGCATTGACTTTCTTCAATGCTTCCTTTTTTATGTTAATATGTAACCTCTCTGGCTTTACTGCATAGTATATATTGCAAATAGCTTACATTGTAGATTGAAAGGAGAGATATAATGTCTAAAGATTGCCCACAACCTAAACAAGAGTGTCCACAATTACCTGGAACAATTGTTAGAATTTCTATTCCGGCAGGCGCAGTGATTAACTTGGCAAACCTGATAGAAATCACATCCCCTAGCGGTATATGTATCATTGTAAGACTTCCAATTTTAGCAGGCACTGCAGGTATTGGCAGTATATATAGTAATATCGTCAAAGCTATCGAATCAGCTGGCGGTAAAATTGAGTTCGTACAAGAGTAGTTTTTTAATAATGAAAGCATTGATTCTAGTCAATGCTTTCATTATTTTTTTGTTTAATAGAGCATACTGTTTTCTTCCTCCTTGTACTATTCTCAATCATATGCTAAGATAATCATGAGAAGTAATATTTGAAATGTAAAAGGGAGTAGCTGTAGTATACCTACGAATAGAGTCAACATGCTGACCTAATAGGTCTGGTTCTATTCACTTTAATGATGTTAAAGGAGCGAGACTTTTGCGTTTAATAAGCTGACATTGTTGGATGTTAGCTTTATTGAACATAAAAGTGTCGCTTTTTATTGTTGTAGAGAAGGGAGGAATTCTGGTATGTACGAGTTGGTTCAATCATTCTTTATTATCATTATGGCGGAAATGGGGGATAAAACCCAAATACTAGCAATGGCTTTCGCTGTTAAATATTCCCTTAGCAAAGTACTTCTAGGTGTTTTTCTAGGATCTGCATTAAATCATGGGCTAGCAGCCTTGTTAGGGGTCTACTTAACTCAGCTTATTCCTATAGACATAATTAGATTGATAGCTGCATTGGCTTTTATTGGATTTGGACTGTGGACTTTGCAAATAGATGCCTCTGAAGAAGAAGAACAAACCTCCAATAGATTTGGAGCTGTACTAACTGTTGCCTCCGCCTTTGCCCTTGGTGAATTTGGGGACAAGACACAATTGGCTGTTATTACATTATCAACCCAGGCTCATTATCCTTTTCTAGTATTAATAGGCTCTGTTTCAGGGATGGTGGTTACCAGTGGATTAGGAGTTTTTGTTGGAAGCAGACTGGGAAAAAAAGTACCCGAGATTACCTTGAAGCTGGTTTCTTCCGTTATCTTTATTACATTTGGCCTACTAGCTCTGAGAGATACAGTTCCTCCTCAATACATGACCCTGCCAATAACAAGTGGATTTATGGTTATCCTTGTTTGCATGATACTAACCATGATCAATAGAATTCGCACCCAGGCTTCTGAAGATACTCCCTTTAAAAAAGCTGCAGGAGAATTGTATCTAAACACAGAAAAATTACAAGCATCTCTATCGAGAATTTGTCAAGAAAACCATCAATGTGCTGTTTGTGATACTGGTAAGTGTACCATTATATTTCTTCAAAATCGTTTATATGAGGCTCAAGAAAAAGAACAGTTTCTTGTAGACAAAGAATGGGAGCCTCCCTTATGTACAAAAAAAGGATATCCTCTCTATGGATTAAAAGAAAGTCTAATAGAAACGATAAATATTTGCTTAGAATGCCCTAACCATAGAAACAATTGTGTAGGGAATCAGACACGAAAAACCTTAGAAATCTTATACTTCGGGAAACACATTCCATTTAATGGAAGTAAAGAGGAGTACTATGGTGAAATAGTATCAGTGGAGCCACATTTTTTTCATTAACCCTTAGGGATTGTAAAAGCTATAATAAGTTACATTGAATTATGTATTTTGTGGTAACTAAAGCCAGGCTGTATATAAGTCAGCAGAAAAATGCTATAATACATTGTAAATAGATCCTATTAACTTTAAAGAAGTATATCTGAATAAGGAGTGAATACTTGCAATGAAAAAATTCTTTATTATTTTTATTTGCCTTCTAGTAATAGTTACAGGTGCTGGTATATGGGGATATCAATATTTTTTTGGTATTGATGACAATCTTAGGACACAACTAGAAGAGGAATTTAGTGAAGAATTCTTTAGTTTTAATGACTTAGACTTAAAGGACAGTCCTTTAATAGAAAGCACTTCTACTAGTGCAGGTAGTGTTGGGTTTAGTGGTGGGAATAATATCTCAGTTGATTACATCTCTGATAAATATGCTGGTAAGTTTGATGAGTTAGAAACTGTAGTTAAGACTAGAATCGACGTGCTAATCCAGAGGGCTTACGAAGAATATATGAATCAACAAACACCAAACCAACTAAATGACGCACTATTAGCTCGAAAATATCTGCAAGCTGCTAGTATGCTTGAAGCATCTGTAGAGGCTACTCTAGACAGCCTATTAAGAGAAATGGAGCTGGAACTTCAATCACATCAATTGCCAACGGATTTAGTAGATGAAACAAAGGAGTACTACCAGCAGATGATACAGGGAATAAAGTCCAATGCATTAGATCTGTTAAAAACCGGTGTGGCTATTTTTTAAAGAGTATATTGACTTATATAGCATTAAAAAAATAGAAAACCTCTTAAAGTAGTTAATACCGTTCTACTTTAGGAGGTTTTTGTTATCTTTTTCATAAAAGAACTTTCTTCTCTATTTAATCTTCGTATTGACTTTTGCACAGTTGAGTCACCTCTTCAACTGCTGAGGTTATTTTGATAAGGGCTTCTAATCTTAGCTGTTTATTTAGAATATAAGACTTTCTTTCTCCTTCACTGCTAGTGGAGATGAAATATTTGGGTTTCATATCATTTAAGACTGTTTTAATAATATCTTCTTCACAGTTTTTACATTGACAAATCTCACTAGTATTTTTATACTCCCATAAAACTTCTCGGATAAGTTCCTCTGTATAATTTTTTAGCATAATATTATCCCTCCTTTTAGACCTTAAGGAATTGTGAGCATGTATTGTCTAATATATAAATATAGACACCCTATCCAGGTGCCAATATGGGAAAATAGCCATCGTTAACTATTGGTAATCATCTAGCAGCCTGGCAATCATAGACAAGATATGTCCTTAGACCCATGGTTTTGCGTCCTTAGCTTTCGATAAGTTTGCCTTCATAATTATTTAATTTTTATTCAGCTTGATGAAACTAGTTCACTTTTATCAGTCATTTGCTCGTTTTTCAAAAGACTAGTGCCTTCATGACTGTATACCTACTCCCTTGTATCTGCTATTCGACACCATGAATTAAAGTTCCTTTATTATTTATTATAATTTGCAAACTATTTTCTAATAAATATTATTAAACTAACGCAATCTAAACTATAAGGTTATCTTGCATTAAAAAAATTATGAACATTCATTGTTGAAATGCTCAGATGGTTTTTATGAAAGGATAGAAATAATGGATATATTGAAAAGAGTAATGGTTTTATTAACCATTTATATCATGGTGGTAACTTTAAATATAATTACCTTCGCTCATCTTTATCATAAGCATAGTATTATCGTTGATTCAAATACAATCCCAGAGGATATAGTCAATAGTGAAGTACTTCCTCTAAGGGATGCTATTTATTTTAGCGGTGTTACCTACTTAACAATAGGCTATGGAGATATTGTAGCCATTAATACCTTAGGTAAATATCTTTCTATGCTTCAAGGATTTTCAGGGGTAATCATCAATTCAATATTTACCGGTATGTTCTTATATTATCTTGTCAAACGTCCTATGAATATTTTAATTACCAATAACATTTATATACGGTATAAAGAAAGCACCGAAAGGTTCTATTTGTCTGTAAGAGTTGGTAATAAAGGAAGGGCTTTGGTCAATGTTAACAGGGTATTAGAAGTCTTTGTATATGAAAATAGTATTAGAAAAAGAAGGTTTCATCTTGCTCAAGAATATTACTTTTTTGAAAGATTATTATACTGGGATATTGATTTGCATGATGAGACTAACAAAGTATTGCTAGACTATATAAAGGCCGCTGTCTTTCAAGATGAGAACATTTTGTTTAGGATTTCTGTCATAGGTACTGATGTTGAAGCTGGAGAGTTAGTTTTTCTTTCTAAATATTACTCTAAGCATAATATTCATTTTATTAAAGATTATGTAAGCTTGTATAAGTGGAGAGGTCATCAACGAACAGAAATCAATTGGAAGGACTTTCAAAAAACCCGTACCCTAGATCATGATCATGCTGAAATCTTTAGAAATATCTAATCCTATCTAAAGTACATATATACTCCTTGTAATCTAAATCCATACAATCCTTTCTTGTCTTGTAGTCAGTCCCTCCAGTATTGATGCTCTACAAATGTATTTCTTAGTCATGACAAGAATGCCATGATTCTAATAATAACAGGTAGCGGCTTTTTACCAGTCTAGAGGTTGTTAACTTTTTCAACAATCTCAGAATAGGCTTTTCTAAAGAGAAGCCTATTCTGCTATGATCTACTGTTCAACAAATTCACTAGAATTGACTTGATATTTTTCTTCCCAGTACTGCTTAAGCTCTTTATTAATAACTTTATGAGTTTTACTATAGGATTTGTCTAATTCATAGTAGTATCCTACATCTCTATGTCCTTCAGCATAAGTGTTAATGCCTACAAAGGACCATATAAGCTTATTGCAGATATCAATGATTTCTTTTACCTTTTTTTCTTGTTTTTCACCCCAAATATTGTTATCCATATCTTCTTTTAAAACTTCAATATTATTGTATATATGGGAAAGTAGATAATGATAATAGGGCTTCCTTTTCAGAACCCTTTCACATAGATATTGGTACTCCAGTATCCTTTCTTGGGTTTTTTCTAAAGTTAACCTACTAACTTTTTCATCAGTATATTTTGATTTCACCCACCCTATTCCTATACATAAATGATTTACCATATCACAATAAAATCTATCTAATTTTGTTGTTAAAGCAGTATGATGGATTAATAATAAGACAAAACCAATTCCTAAAACAATGATTGCAATGATATTAAGCGATCCAAGCATCGATGTAATCCTCCCTTCTCAGTCATGTCATTGAGCTTGTTATTTAAATCTAAAAATGAAAGCAAAGCTTATTTTTATAATTATACCACGATAATGATATTCAATGTCACTTATTTTTTATTGTTAATTATATATACCCAGTTTTCTATAGCCCTTCACACTTGTCATATCTATTTTATTAATAAATGAAGGCTATAATATATTGCCTCCATTTTGGTATTGTCAAATATGTAGTATTGAAGCTCTAAAAGGACGACCATAGGTCGTCCTTGTGTCCGTTAGCTTTTAAGTAGAAATAATTATTTTTCTTTGTTTATCTTACAAAGCTCTAATCCATATCTCATTTTCTCATCTGTTAGCATCATTGCCATTATGATATTTTTTATTAAAGTATTCGTTGTTTCTAGCTCTTCCAAAGAAACGTCACTTTTTAGAAGTTTTCTAATTTTTTGTGCTTCTACCTTTAATAAGCTGGCTAAATTTTCATCTACTAATAAAGCTGTTTCAATCATGGCTTTACCTAATTTAGAATAATTTATTGAAGCATCACTTTCCTTTTTCATTTTGTCACCCCACTATACCCAATTGATTCAAACACTATGTATATAAGACCTTATCTAAAAAAAGATAAGGTCTTTTCATCATGATATTAACAATCATCAACACATTTTTTAGGCTTCTTTTTGTCCATCATCTTCATTACATTTTCAAGCTTAAACTGTAGTAGCATTTCTTTTTTGATTACATTTCTTAGGGTTTCATTTACACTTTCATTAATGTCCAACAAATCATCTAATTTGCATTTCCTCTTATCATCTGTTATGCATTGGATTTTTTCACCTTCTGCATTTAGGATATGTGCTAAGCTCATCTCCTCAAGAGCAATAGATGCTAGTAGCATATTAATCATATCCTCTTTTTTTAAGTCAATTTTTGGCTTCATATCAGGAATTTCTGGCATACCCATTATTATCACCTCCTTCTTCTGGTCACTCATATAATATGCTTAGGAGGGACATAAGGTTATTGATTTTAAAGATATTTTAAATTTTTTTGTATATCGATTTATTCTATTCTGTTTATTGCCTAAGTCATTGTAAATTTCTGCGATGACTTTTCCTATTACATATTGTTATGTCCAATTTCTTCTATATAGAGTTTATATCAGCATTTATAAATCACTGCAAATATCAGTAACAGAATTCTTCAACCATCATAATATATAACATAGGGTTTAGTTTTTGTGATTTGGTTTACAAAGGAGGTTTGTCTGTGAAAGGAACAAAGCTTGTTGAAATAAAGAATATCTCTAAAATTTATCACACATTGGATGGCGAAACTAGGGCTCTAGATAATATTTCCTTTGATGTCAACAAAGGTGAAATTGTCACGATCGTAGGTCCTAGTGGTTGTGGTAAATCCACAATTCTCTCTATTATTTCAGGATTAATGAAACCTAGTTCAGGTGAAGTCTTTATTAATGGAAAAAAAATAGAAAAACCTAATAAAACAATTGGATACATGTTCCAAAGTGACCATCTATTTCAATGGCGTACTATTATGGATAACGTGCTCATTGGACTAGAAATTCAAAATAAGAAAAATGAAGAAAATATAAAAAGAGTGACAAGATTATTAGATACTTATGGATTAGAAGACTTTAAGCATCATTTTCCCAATCAACTATCAGGCGGTATGAGGCAAAGAGTTGCACTTATTCGAACCTTAGCTATCGAGCCTGAGTTATTACTGTTGGATGAACCTTTTTCAGCTTTAGACTATCAAAGTCGTTTAGCTGTCAGTAACGATATCTCAGGCATATTAAAACGTGAACAGAAAACCGCTATTATGGTTACCCATGACATAGCAGAAGAGAGGTGGTTTAAAGTGCTACTTTTATAGTGAAGTATTCTGCAAATGCAAATAAATGAATTGATTTTTTCTTTTATATTAATCCTTCTTTCTATGCTATTAATTTTAATAATGTTTTGCTATATATAAATAGCACTTAACTGTGCATAAAATTTCACAGATAATTTTATTGAAAATCAATAGCAATACAACAATCGTACATACTTAATTTTATACTATGGCATACTAACTTGTATCTATTTAGATACACTACTATACCTTATATTAAAGGAGAGGAATATATTTTGTTTTACGCTATAACAGTTGTGGTTATTTTATTAATATTTCTATGGTTTATGCCAAAACACATAAAAAGAAAAGACATGTTAGTTATCTGGATAACTGTGTCCTATCTTGAAATAACAATAGATCTCTATCTAGGATATTTCCATGAATTATATTATTTTTCAGCTTCTCCTGAATTAAGCTTTGGAGCCGTTGCAATTAAACTATTTATGTCGCCTTTATTTGCGATACCCTTTCTAAACTTTATGCCCAAAAAATCTTCTAGTTTTATCCCATATTCCATAGTTTGGGCGATTTTTGCTACTTTCTATGAATGGACTACAGTATACTTTGGCTATTTAACGTATACAGGCTGGAGACTGTGGTACTCCTTTATATTTTACTTGCTAATTTTCCCAATAGTAAGATGGTTCCATTTATACACGAAGCATTAGAGGACACAATATAAAAGAAGCTGCACTCATCAAATCTAGATATATAGTCACTTTAGCTAATGATCTAATATTAAAAACTGAAGGAGTGCAGCCCTTATTTCTTTTATACTAATCCATCCTCAGTATCCACTGTATACTCTGTATCGGCACCTAAATAGCCTCCATAAATATATCCATTACCAGTATAGCTTAATTAACGAGCATATTCTTCTTGCTTCTATTACTATTCTCAATGTAGTAATTAACCCTTCCATCTTTCATAGAAGTTTCACTTAACTGTGGATATGTTTGAATACTTTTCTTTTCTCTTCAAGCCATAAATACATAAAATCCCCCCAATATAAATATATCAACAGCGCTAATAAGCGCCATAACATTTCATAAATTTGCAATATTTATCATAGCAATCCTTTAGCCTTATTCAAGAAAATCAGCGGTTTTTAACCTCCTTAACATCTCCTCTAAAGTAGATAACCTTTGATTTTGAGGAAGCTTATTAATTCTAAGCATAGTTGTTTTAGCTATTGATTGTGCAATCAGTTTTTCTAGTATTTCTTCATCTGGTTTATTTACTTTTACTTTGAATAAGTTCTTTTTTCTCATGGGTACATCTCCCTCCTTAAGACATCCTATGACGTAGAAGGATTGTACTATACTTGTATTTAAGGGAGTCAACGCCACTATTTCATATGTTTGATAATTATTTCTGTGTTCTATTTATACAACGTCACATATTAATAAATATATAGAAGGGTGGTGATATAGATACATACAATAGCAATCTATTCTAGAAAGTCAAAATTCACCGATAAGGGGGAATCCGTTCAAAATCAGGTGGAGCTCTGCAAGGAGTATGGAAAGCTTCATTTTAATACCCATGAATTCACCGTCTATGATGATGAAGGATTTTCTGGAGGTAACGCAGACAGACCTCAATTCAAGAAGATGATGAAGGATGCAAAGGCAAAGAAGTTTGATGTATTAATCTGTTATCGCCTTGATAGAATCAGCAGAAATATCTCAGACTTCACCAAGCTTGTAGAGATACTCCAAAAACATGACATCACCTTTGTTTCCATCAAGGAACAGTTCGATACCTCTACACCTATGGGTAGAGCCATGATGTATATTGCTCTGGTATTTGCTCAGCTGGAAAGGGAGACCATCGCTGAACGGATTAGGGACAATATGATGCAGCTAGCCCGTACTGGCAGATGGCTTGGAGGAAATACTCCTCTAGGTTTCAAAAGTGAGGCTATCATCTATTATGACAATCATATGAACAAGAAAAAGATGTATCAGTTAACCCCTATCCCTCAGGAACTAGAAACAGTGAAAGTTATATATGAGAGATACTCTGAGTTAGATAGTTTAACCCAGCTGGAAAGCTGGTGTCTAGAGAACAACATGAAAAGTAAAAAAGATAAGTCATTTGATAAAAGCGCCATAAAACTCATTCTCACAAATCCTGTTTATGCGGTAGCTGATGAAGTCCTTTATAACTATTTTTATAGACTAGAAATGGATATCGCCAGTAATAAAGAAAGCTTTGATGGAAAGTATGGTGTATTGGTGTATAACAAGAAACAAGAAAAAAAGGGGGTGTCCTCTAAGCTAAAGCACTATTCAGAATGGGTGGTAGCTATTAGTAAGCATAAAGGAGTTATTCCTTCATTAGATTGGATTAGGGTCCAAAATCAATTAAAGGTAAACAGTAAGAAAGCTCCTCGAGGCGTCAATAGCCGAATTGCCCTCCTAACGCCTCTTCTTGTCTGTGGCAGCTGCGGTTCTAAGTTAAAGGTAACCTATAAAGTCAAGGAAGGAGAAGTTCTCCATCACTATTACAAATGTACATTAAAAGAGCGGTCAAGGGGCAGCCTTTGTACCACTAAGAATTTAAATGGTAAACAGGCAGAGGAAATCGTCTTTATCGAATTAAAAAAGTTTTCAGCCTCTAGCAGTAAATTGTATGATGAATTGTATAAAAAGAGAGCTAGCCTTTCTAATGTAGTTGAAACACAACATAATAAAAGAGTATTACTTGAAAACCAAATAAACCACCATAAACAAACCATCTCAACTCTAGCTTTGAAGCTGGCTGAAAATAAAGGGACGACGGCAGATAAGTATATCATGGAAGAGATAGAAAAAATCGATTTGAAAATCACTGAGCTGAAAAAAGAGTTAGAAGAGCTAATGGATCATAGTCAGTCTATCCATTTAGAAACCACTAATCTCCAAGTGGTTAAAAGTCTGTTAAAGAAATTTCCTGTTTTACTTGATGAAGCTGCTTTTGATGAAAAGAAAAAAATCCTACAAATGATTATTAAAAGTATTATCTGGAATGGAGAGCAGCTGGAAATAAATGTTCATGGAAGTAATTAAGTAATTCTCTCTATTTTATTGCAAGTTATATAAAATATGTTAGGTTGGAATTTCTTATTTAATAATAGTTTATTATGTTTGTAACCTTGCTAAAGGGGGTGTACATAACTTAGTTCTTTAAGGAAAAGAATGATGCAATATGATAAAAAATAATACTAATAAAAATTTAAAGATGTGTAAGTTTAATTCTTGTTAGTTTAAAATTTACCTGGTAGTTATGATTTTAAGAATAGGTTTTATTTCAGAATAGTGTTGATATAATAACATTAATTACGTGAGCCTCAAAGGAGGCTCACGTAATTAATGTTTGAACAAGGGCCTAAATGACTTTTAAATATTTTTTTCAAGCTAATTGAGAGGTGTAATTACTTATCTCTTGCAATTTCTTTTCTATTAGGTGCAAGAGGTGGCTGTTCTAACCATTTATTTTTAACCATTATAGTAAACCAATTCTTTGTCAAGGCTATATTTTTTAATATTACCTTTTCATAAGTAATTACAAGGTCTGCCCGCATGGATGATGCAAGACCAGCACCGTGGTACACTTGACCAACTTGATATAGAAGTCCTATATGATACAGCATAAGCTTATCAGAAAAAGGAGCCACTTGTGATGATGTTATTTCCGTTTCAAAGGATGTAGGAGATGGTAAATTATCATTTTGTAAAATTTTATTTAATAGCTGTATTTGGTTATCAGCTGTATTTTGACTATCTTCTAAAAATTTTCTCGCTTCTTTATCTTGAACTACTTGACTAAAAGCTATTGAAAGGCTTTTAGCCATAATATTTTTTTTGATATTGAAGGAGAGATTTACAATTTCTGGGGCACCTAAAGGACGGCTTGTTTGTAGTAAACCAGATGCAAAATCCCTATTATCTACAAACTCAACATTGTCGCTTGGATAAAACAAAGGGTCTCTTTGATATTTACCTTTTTCAAGCAATAATTCAATGGTTTCATGAAACATTCTTTTTCCATCATTATCAAAAGCATCATACATTTGTCTTAAATCTTTTCGTGTTGATGCACTTAACGAAGTAATATGCCCTATTAAGCCATGTAAAGTCATTACATGTAAGTATTGTAAACAAAATATATCTGTAAACAATCGTGGGGCTTCCATATTAATGTCAGCATCAGTAAAACCTAACGGTACAGGAAATCCATCTTTTTTAATAAATTCAGTGATTTCCTGTTTTTGTTTTGCAAATATATTAATAGCGTCTTTAAAAACTTTCTTAATTGATTTATCTTCTATAATTGAATACATATATCTATTTACACAGTCTGTCATTGTACCATATACATACTCAGTCCATAGAGTCCCTATTTCAGCTGATGTTAGTTTTATCTTTTCATAATTCATTTTTTCACCTCTATTGAGAATAATATATTTATAATACCCAGAAACATTTGAGATTATTTTCATTATGCTCAATACAGGCATAGGATATTTCCATGAATTATATTATTTTTTAGGTTTTCCCGAAGTAAGCTTTGGAGTCTTTATAACCAAACTATTTATGTCTCTTTTGTTTGCGATACCCTTTCTAAACTATATGCCCAAAAATTTTTCTCGTTTCATCCCATATTTCATAGTTTGGGCGGCTTTTGCTGCTTTCTTTGAATGGACTACAGTATATTTTGGCTATTTAACGTTTACAGGCTGGAAGCTGTGGTACTCCTATATATTTTACTTGCTAATTTTCCCTATAGTAAGATGGTTCTATCTATACAGGAAGTAATAGACAGCACAAAACAAAATATTGATGTAGTTAAAAAGAGGTAATCTAATCCTTTATCATCAAATCCTTCTCCAATATACTTAATAGTTTTCTATGACTACTTGAGAAGTTTTTCTTGTATTTTTCTACCATCTCAACTTACATATGTTATCTTTTATATTGGCATAATAAATTATACTAAACAGTAAAGGAAATGGTCTATTATGCATGTTGCAACTGCTGTTATAGCATTTATTGCTACTTTGCGCTTTGGAGATTGGCGAAATTGGAAAAAATATCATGCAACCATACTTTTTATAGCATTGGGTAACTTGCTTTATAATTTCCTAACTTCAAATTATTTTTTATGGCGTCTTCATGCGGACTTTATATCAAATCACACTTTAACAGAGATGTTATATACTTTTATAGTTTTCCCATGTACTATATTGATGTTTCTTCATAATTATCCTACGGATGCCTTCGGGAAAACTATCCGAACCTTAAAATGGATTATGATATACGGTATTTGGGAATGGTTTTTTGTTCTTACAGGCAGAATTCAATATCAATATGGCTGGTCATTGTGGTGGTCAATAGCTTTTCTTTTTGTGATGTTTCCACTTTTAAGACTACACCAAAAACACCCTTTGTTGACTTATATTTTGTCAGCAATTGTTGCCATTGCAGTTCTTTGGTGGTTTAAAGTTCCTGTGCACCTTCCAGTTGAAGACAGAAGTTGATTTTTTCTATATTATTATATATCAAAGGTTCTACATTGGAAGTAAGACACATTTTTCCCTCTACTCAGTAATAGTTTTAGCTGCTGTTTTCATAGTTTTTTGGTTAATGCCAAAACGTTTCAACATGTAAGACATGTATATCATTTGGATAAGTTGTATATTGTTAGGGATTGTTCTATACTTAATAGAATTACTAAGACCCTTGGTATTTCCATCGGAGAGCTGTTGCAGCCCAATGCAATAGATATCAGGAACCTATACATAGAAGAAAAGGTTAAAAAAGTCTTGATTGAAGAGGTTGAAGAGGATTCAAAGGAAAAAATTGATTTCATCAACCAACAGCTGAATACCATCATTATTTCTTTTTTAGCCACTATTTCAGCTTATGATTGCTCTATAGATAAAGTCGAATCCATATCCGCTCATTTAATTGAAGAACTTCAATTTATAAAAGGTCTCAAGGATTGTGATAACAAAGCTCCTGCTTCATAGGGAGCTTTTGTTGTGTAAAAATTTCTCACATATTTGAGATATTTTTCATTTTTATGATTAATATTCTTTCTTCTGCACATTCTAACATCATGGAGGAATACCTATGAAGAAAAGAAAAATCTATCTAAGTAATGCAAGTATTCATACCTTTTTGGAATGTGAGAAGAAATGATTTATCGTGAATACGAAGATTATATTCTCTGTGGCAAGTTAGACAAGGTCTACCTTAGAGAGGATGTCATTGCAGAAGTCTTAGACTTCAAAAAGAAAAGAATCCTTCAAATGATTATAAAAAACATCTGTTGGCATGGAGAAGAGCTAGAAATCAACATATATGGAAATAAATAAGCGACCAATGAATGTATGAAAAATTCCTTGGTCGCATTTATGTGAACATAGCAGAAGCCATATCTATGGCAGACAGAGTGATTGTTCTTTCTAATCGTCCTGCTGAAATAAAAACCATACATGATATAGATCTGACCTGCGCTGATGGTGAGAAGACTCCCTTAAAATGTCGTGAAGCTCCTGAATTTAGGCATTATTTTAATAAAATCTGGAAGGAGTTAGATATCTATGTTCAATAATAATAATACAGAGAATGTCCACTTCTCTTCCAGTCATATTGAGTACTTAAAGGATGTTCATCGTCATCGTATAAAGATAAAACTATCTCAGGTTGGTGTTTTAATAGGTTTCATTTTATTATGGGAAGTAGCGGCTACCTTAAGATGGATGGATCCCTTTTTCACCAGCAAACCCAGTAGAATTCTTGTGTTAATCATCAACTTAGCCAAAGATGGCTCTCTTTTTAAACATATATCCATCTCAGTTTTTGAGGCAATTATGGCTTTCCTGATAGGAACCATTGGAGGAACAATCATCGCTATCCTCCTTTGGTGGTCAGATTTTGTGGCTAGAGTATTAGACCCTTATCTAGTAGTTTTAAATGCTTTACCAAAGATTGCTCTTGGTCCTATTATCATTATTTGGGCTGGGGCAGGTGTCACAGGTATCATTGTAACAGCTTTAATGATTTCAATCATCGTTACCATATTAGCTACCTATAATGGCTTTAAGGAAGTTGATGATGAAAAAATCAAAATGTTAAAAACATTTGGCGCTACCAAATTTCAAATATTACAAAAGGTAGTTCTTCCCTCTAGTGTTCCCACTATGATAAATACCATGAAAATCAATATTGGTATGACATGGGTAGGTGTTATCGTGGGTGAGTTCTTGGTTTCTAAGGCAGGGTTAGGCTACTTGATTGTTTATGGAGGTCAGGTTTTCCGACTAGATATTGTTATGGCAGGGGTCATTATCCTGTCTATAGCTACAGCTTTGATGTATCAGTTGATTGTGTGGTTAGAGAGTAGATTTTTAAAGTGGAGATAAGCTGAAATTGAATAAGTGGGAGCTTTATGCTCCCACATTTTTCAAGTATTAAGAAAAGAATGATTGTTTAAAGATATAGATATTATCTTAGAGAACAAACCTTTGCACATATACCGCATCGTTTCCCACCTAATACTGTATGTTGATAATAGCTACATCGTTCCTTCTCGATAGTATATCCCACATCATGAGTAAAGCCCTCACCTAGATTACTTAATGCTTTTGCAGGACATCCTGTGATACATTTTCCACAAAGATCATAAAAATTTCCAGAAAGCACTTCATTATGGAGTATCAAGTAGGCAGTGAAAAATATAAAAATCACTTTTATCATTCACCTATCTAACCATATCTCTCATAACATCCAGTACTTCTGTTGTAAAATCTGTCTCCTCTACAGCTCCATTTGCATACTCCACTTCCAGCATAACTGCTGTAATTGATTTTTCTAAGTCATCAGGACCCATTTCTAGCTCCCATTCTGTTCTTCCTATGTGCCTTAATTTTAGTGGAAAGACTTTTTGTTCATTTCCATAATGAATGATTGCAGTGACATTCTTGACTTTATAAAAATCAAACAGGACAGGTTCTCTCTGTGCAAATGAGATCCTAAAATCAAGCAGCTTGCCATTAGTTGATGAAGCTCCTGCTCCACTATAGTGTAAAGGTGAAGGTTTATAGTGCTGTGGAGGTATCTCAGTGATTTCATTAGTTTTTATAATATTTCCTTCTGAAACTAATTGATACTCATAATCCTTCTCTGGAGATAGGATCAATGGAGCACTGAAATTATTCCCTCCTGTATGATTTACTATCACTTGATTCCAACCTTCTGCTTCACCCTTCGCCCTGTATAGTAGTGCTATCTTTGCCCCTTTTTCTACCTCATTCAAGGACCATTCAACATTTAAATGCAGCTCTTCTGAGGTAGAGGCCTCCATGTTAGGGATAAACTCTTCTGATACAACCCATCTATTTTCCTGTGTTATCTCATCTATTTTTCTATATAGTCCACTTATATCATGCATCAAATTATGCATGGTATTATTGATACTGCCATGCAACTGATTTGTCATATTATTATAAGCCCTCTCCATCTTCAAAATGCTATAAACATTTAGTCCCAAGCTTATAACCAGCAGCCACGTAAGCATCTTTATTCTTTTCCTCACTAAATAACAACTCCTAGTATTAAATGATTAGTTTTTTGACCTCTGTATCATGCTTTTTTTACTTGTATAAAAAAGACTATGTTTCATCATATCATCCTTCTATAGAGACATATAAAAACCCTTTATGAACAATTTTCCAGTTAAATCAGCATTCATTTTTCATGGGTATTATAAGATTCGTCACTAGATAGTATATAGATTAATTTAGGAATTGCTGCAATCATTTGTTGTAAATATTTACTCTATCATTTCACTAAGAGCTTCAAGATCTTTAATAAAGCTGTTTACTGTCTCTTCCTTTGTTGCCCAAGAGGTAACTAATCTAATGGCTGAAGTTTTATCATCAATTTTACACCATACATAAAATCCGTATTTATTACTAAGCTGATCAATAATATCATTGGGTAAAATAGGAAAGATTTGATTGGAGGTTGATTGAACCAAGAACTTATATCCCAAGCTTTGTATCCCTTCACTTAATCTCTCTGCCATCTCATTAGCATGTCTGGCTGAATGAAAAAATAAATTTTTCTTAAATAAGGTAAGGAATTGAATCCCTAGCAATCTCCCCTTTGCCAACAAGGCCCCTTTTTGTTTTAAATGAAATCTAAAATCCTTTTTTGCCTCATCATTGGTGATAATAATAGCCTCTCCTAATAATGCCCCGTTTTTGGTTCCACCAATATAAAAAACATCCACCAGTTTGGCTAGTTCAGGTAGGCTCAAATCATTTTCCTCAGCGGTTAAGGCTGATCCTAAGCGAGCTCCATCCAAGAACAGTAATAAATTGTTAGATTTACAGAATAAACTAAGCTCTTCCAGCTCTTTTTTCTTATAAATCGTCCCTATTTCAGTTGAATTAGAGATATACACCAATCTTGGCTTTACCATATGTTCATCTGTATGAAACTCCAGTACTGATTCCACGTCCTTAGGTGCCAGCTTCCCATCCTTGCTATGGACTACATTAATCTTATGCCCTGTAGCCTCGATGGCACCAGTCTCATGAACATTGATGTGGCCAGTATCAGCAGCTATTACTGATTCATAGGGTTTTAGAATAGAGGAGATGACGATTAAGTTTGCCTGTGTACCTCCCGCAACAAAATGAATATCTGCTTGATCACTTTGAAGCTTTTCCCTCATAATTTTAATTGCTTCAAGGGAATATGCATCTTCACCATAGCCCTCCTGCTGATGGAGATTTGTCTCCATCATTGCTTCTAATATACTGGGATGAGCCCCTTCGCTATAATCATTTTTAAAGCTATATACAACTGCCTTTGATAAATGTTCTTGAGTAGAATTTTTTTCTGTTGAATTTGACATATGTTTTTCCTCCTATGGACTGATGATTTATAAGTTTTCTCCACATCTTTTCATAAAACCCATTATCGTTAGGATTAATGTCACAGATGCGATGAATAAAGCAAGAAAATAAATAATCCCTAGTGCTGGAACTATAATCAAAATAAATCCCGCAACCACCGCCAGCTGCAGCATAAAATATTGCTGCCATCTTTTGTCGGCTTCTTCATAGATATCGTCTCTCTCTTGTGCTGTAGCCATGTCTTTGATTCCCATAAAGAGATTATATACAATCAATAGGGTCAGTACCAAAGATGCAATTGATATCAATGCTCCCAATGGCCAAAATCCCCCTAAGTGAATACCTCCACCTTCAGCAGGTCTTTCATATATGGAAAATATAGATAACGGGATCATGGGTATACTAAAGCTGCGAGCTTTACTAAAATACTCACTATTTGAAGCAAGCATGCCAGCCCCAATAAAAAATAAAATATAACCTACGATATTGGGAATGATGTCAAATCCTTGTATTCTAAAGCTTAACATAAAAAAGAATCCCCAGTATAGTTTTCTAAATCCTTCTGTATTCATACAACTAGTCCCCCTTATTTTTTGTGCATAATATTTTCCTAGGATTTTCATCGTTATTATTATATTTCTATTTTAAACGCTTTATCCCTGCATCAATTTCAGTAGAATGAGGCTCAACATCACAGCTTAAATAAACCTTTATTATTCCACAAGAATATTTCTGTCATTTCTTCAGCTCCATTTCTAGTTATAGATGGTTCCATGAAACATTCTATTATACCAATTCCATAGAACTACTTCTCCTAATACAGGGTATTTAATTTCTTCTACCTCCTTCAAGGATAGCAGCTCTTTGGTAGGCCCAGTAAGGACCACACCATAGATCTTTACACCATTTTCTTGTAAGTACTCCAAACGTTCATTCAATAGAAATCTTTTTGGACTTCCACGATAGGCTTTTTCAGCCCAGCCTTGATGTTCAGCTAAAAATTCTACACCTCTAATGAAGGCACTGTTTTTTTTCTCTGCATCTCCTCGGACGGCTAATGAATAGTTTCCGGGACTTTCAGGTTCGTACACTAAAGAACGAGCAAAGTGAGGAAATCCCATCAAACCATCCATAACGCTTAAATAGGGTCCAGTAGCAAGATCGGTTTCTATCCCAGTTTCTACAGCAAACCAAAGGAGGTCTAAATCATAGCCTTCAAAGATGTCAAAAACCTCCTCTAATGTGTAGCTTTTGTCAAAGGATACCGCTAGCTCTGATACTGTTCCCTCCGGTAGAATCTCTAAGGTTTCCCAAGCTGGATTTTCCTTATCATCATAAGGTGCCTCATGTGCACTATGGGGATAAATAAAGTACATTTTTACCTCTAACGCCCCCTTATGCCAATCCCGTTGAACATTCATGTGATTAAAAAGCATGTTAGTATTCTGCCTGCCAATAGTTTGATAGTCATAACCTATTTTTTTTCGCAACTCGTGACTGCTCTCCATTCTAAAAAAGCTTTTTACCCTACTGTTGCTACCTGCAGGCACAATGTTTGGCATGGTCAGCTCTGTCACCATAATTGAAACATTAGCAGCTGTGTTTCCTCTATTTTTTCCTACACTAAAGTATGCTGTTGATAAAATCATACTTACTATGGTCACCATAAGAAATATAGAAATCACTGAAAAAGCATTAGAGACTCTGCTTTTCCATTTTGCCCTCCTTAAAATTTTCACCTGTTTATCTTCGTTAATGCTGAATATTTTATGAGGATGGAGCTTTTTTTCCTCCAGCTCATGGTCCAGTTTTTTATTGCAATTGCTGCATATATTAATATGATCTACTATTTTTTCTTCTTCCTCTGGGTTTAATGTACCATTTAAATAATCCTGCCATTTCTTTTCTACATCGGAACAATTCATCCTTTAATCTCCTCCTTCCATCAATTCTTTTACTTTTTTTCTGCCTCGAAAAAGACTGGTTTTTACATCTGCCAGCGTAAGATGTAAAACGTCTGCTATCTCCTGATAGGTAAAATCATAGTAATCACAGAGCAACAATACCTGCTGCTGCTTTGGTGGCAAGTCTTTCACCCGTTCTACCCATCCCTCTATTTTCTCTGCCAATAAATAGACTTCTTCTGGTCCCCTTTGCTCTTTATTGGGTATACTTTCTAAAACTGTTGGCTCTAGAGAAACATGCCTTTTCTCTTTTCGATACCAATCTATGAAGGCATTTTTTGCAACCCTTAACAGCCAAGGCTTTACTTTTTCTCCTTTGTAGCTTTCCAGGTAGAGATAGGCTCTATAAAAGGTTTCTTGGGTTAGATCCTCAGCTATCTGTGGATGCCTAGACAGATAGAATAAGTACTGATATATATCATTAAAGTAATACCTATAGATTGATTCTAAGTCCTTCTTTTCTTCCATCTGCCCCCTCCTTTCAATAGAAGAACGAATGATCCTCTTCTAAAGTTGCACTTTCTTTATAATTTTCCTATCTATTTTACCCTATTCTACGATACCACAAGAGCCATAGAGACGTCTATTCTATATAGAAGGAACATCCTCTTATGTGAAAGAGTCAGAAGGCCTTTAACCTTTATATTTTTTCCCATAAAAATAGAGGCCACCTTTACTAGGTACACCTCTAATAGATAAAAACACTTATCTGCAATTTTTCAATCCTCTATGTATACCATAGCATCAACCAAAGATTAACTGACTTTTCATATTGGCATATACCGATTGCAGATTTAATCATTAACAGCCTCTAACAATGGTTGTAATTCTAATATGGTTTGCTAATAATCGGTGACCTAAATCATCTTTTTTTCTCCAAAAGGAATAGCTTGGCTTCCAAGATAAAAATTTCAATATACCTTTCATATGCCACCTCTTTCTAGTAGTTTATCATTATTTTATCACCTCTCCTGGCATTATGTAAACTAGTAAATAATGATAACACTTTTACAGAAAAAAAAGCTGGGGATTTCCCCAGCTGAGGTTGTTGAAAAAGTCAACAACCTCCAGACTGTTCAAAAATCTTCAGATTCAAGGCGCAAGAAAACCCAGCGACTGCAGCGTATACGTAATA
>NZ_FOHU01000056.1 GCF_900111615.1 Natronincola peptidivorans
TTAAAAACAAGGAGGAGAAGAAAATGGCAAAAGCAAAATTTGAAAGAAATAAGCCCCATGTAAACATCGGGACAATAGGACATGTTGACCATGGGAAAACAACATTAACAGCAGCAATCACCATTACACTAAATAAAAAGTTTGGAACAGGCGCAGCAGTAGCCTTTGACATGATTGACAAAGCACCAGAAGAAAGAGAAAGAGGAATCACGATCTCAACAGCACATGTTGAGTATGAAACACCAAACAGACACTACGCACACGTAGACTGTCCAGGACATGCTGACTATGTAAAGAACATGATAACAGGAGCAGCACAAATGGATGGAGCTATCCTAGTAGTATCAGCAGCAGATGGACCAATGCCACAAACAAGAGAACATATCCTACTATCAAGACAAGTAGGTGTACCATACATCGTAGTATTTATGAACAAATGTGATATGGTAGATGACGAAGAACTATTAGAATTAGTAGAGCTAGAAATCAGAGACCTATTAAACGCATACGAGTTCCCAGGTGATGACACACCAGTAATCAAAGGATCAGCATTAAAAGCATTAGAAGATCAAGAAAGCGAATGGGCAGATAAAATCGTAGAAATGTTTGAAATCATCGATGAATATATCCCAGAGCCAGAAAGAGAAGTTGACAAGCCGTTCCTAATGCCAGTAGAGGATGTATTCTCCATTACAGGTAGAGGAACAGTAGCCACAGGAAGAGTAGAAAGAGGTATAGTAAAAGTACAAGACGAAGTAGAACTAGTAGGCTTAGCAGAAGCATCAAGAAAGCTAGTAGTAACAGGAGTAGAAATGTTTAGAAAGCTGCTAGACCAAGCACAAGCAGGAGACAACGTAGGAATCCTATTAAGAGGTATCCAAAGAACAGAAATCGAAAGAGGACAAGTATTAGCAAAGCCTGGTACAATCAAGCCTCATACAAGATTTATGGCAGAAGTATACGTATTGAAAAAAGAAGAGGGTGGAAGACATACACCATTCTTCGATGGATACAGACCACAATTTTACTTTAGAACAACAGACGTAACAGGAAGCATCAAATTACCAGAAGGCGTAGAAATGGTAATGCCAGGAGATAACATCACAATGGAAATCGAATTAATCAGCCCAATCGCTACAGAAGAAGGCTTAAGATTCGCTATCCGTGAAGGTGGAAGAACTGTAGGTGCTGGAGTAGTTGCTTCTATTATTGAATA
>NZ_FOHU01000015.1 GCF_900111615.1 Natronincola peptidivorans
ATTGATGAAATAGGCTATCTGCCTATTGATAAACAGGGAGCTAATCTGCTATTCCAATTAATCAATAGGCGATATGAAAAAAACTCTACCATCATTACTACTAATCAACCCTTTAGTAAATGGGGGGAAGTTTTTTCAGATATTACACTTGCTAATGCCATATTAGATAGGCTGATCCATCATTCAAGTATTATTAAAATAACAGGACCTTCTTATAGATTAAAAGGAAAAGTTGAGTTACTTGAAGTTAGGAAAAATAATAACCACTAATTATAATAATTGTACATTTTGAGATTATAAATTTTGTGCATTTCGGGATTGACATTTACAATGCTTAGGGTAAGATTAGAAACACTTATAGCAAGTAACTCCCATATTCTCAACCCTAATATCATCTATCCTGGGGATGTCCTTTGTGTCCCCGGCCTTATCCATTACCCCTGTTCTATAGTTCTAAGACCTGTGGTTGCTGTGCCTTTTGGAACAGGCGGAGTAGCCTATGTGAACTTTGCTCCTAGAGGTGGGCAGGCGGTGAGTTTTATGGCTACATTGCCACAGCCGTCAGTATTTGGTGATTTCGATATCTACCTAGGTGAAATTTATGTTTTAGATATTGGTGGGTTTGGTACTCAATTGTTCCCAACCTCCGAAAACCCACCAACCTGGTCAGCACGAGTAGAACTTCCTACTGTTGTATCGATTCCGCCAAACTCACAGGTAGTAATAAGACCTTCTAATTCATTAACCGGGATATCTAGCGGGGTTATTTTGCAAGCTATTATCCACAGTGGAAGTTGTCATTTGTAAAGATATTTGACCCACAATTATAAATAAAATCTAATTGATAGATTCTCTGGACAAGAAAAGACAACTCTCTTGTCCTAACTTTAATACTATCAAGAGAACAAACTTATTTTCTTCCCTTTTATCCATTCGCCACCTCATAAGCCTTAATCATCTTCCTTTCTCTTTGTCTCTACCTTTTTTAAAAGCCCCTATTTTCACCCCCTTTGAACATACGTTCTGTTTTGTTTATAAAATTTTTATGAGTTTTTCCAATGCTTTCCTTGCCCTCTTTACTCCCCCTTCACTGAATATTTGAAATTCATTCTGTATAATGAAAAAAACTTAGGAAGGAGGTCTATCATGAATAGAATTCAGATCGCTAAAAACTTTCAGCTGTGGGAGTTTCAATGTAGAGGCGGTACCCAGCTGGTGAAGCTGGATCATCGATTGCTAAAAAAGCTGCAGCAGCTTCGGGATCGGGTGGGAGGCCCGGTGAATCTCACCTCTGGCTATCGTACCCTAGAGCATAATCGTCAGGTGGGGGGAAGCCCTAATAGTCAGCATATGCTAGGGAGAGCTGCAGACATTAAGGTGCCGGGATATTCCCCAGAGGCCATTGGCCAGATGGCAGAGGAATTAGGCTTTACTGGAATTGGTATCTACCCCACCTTTACCCATGTGGATGTTCGAACTACAGCACCATCCCGCTGGCGGGGATAGGGATGAATTTTTAAGAAAGGAGAAGAAGTAATGCCCACTACCAAACTGATTGCAAAGATTAAAAAGATTGATATTAGCAACAAGGTGTTCTCTGATAATTGGAACCAATCCATCAGCATCATTCTCAGTGATATTGAGCTGAATGATGAAAACCTAGTGGCTGTTCGAAAGTTCAGACCCAATGAAGAGATTTATGTAGCCTTTGAATCTCTACAGTTATCCATGATGGACCCGCTAGAGAAGGATGTATCAGAGGTATTAGAGGAGGAAGAGGTTCCTCAAGAGGATTTGTTTGTTATGGATTATGACCAAGAGCTACTGGAAGGTGACAAAGTAGTGAAAAAGTTTGAATTATAATTTTGAAAGGAGGTGAAAATATGCCGGTAACAAAATTCAACGAAAGTAAATATGCTTCAGTTCGATTTATTACTGAAACAGATCTCAATGGAAATCACAAATATTCTACCAGAAGAGTTGCAAACATGAAGCCAACAGCCACACTGACAGCTATGTATAATACTGCCGCTTCTGTGATAGGATTAAGTAAATTCCAAGCAGAAACTGTTGTTGGAACTGAACAGTACCAAATCGTAGAATCCTAGAAGCATCATGCAGTAAAAATTTATAGAAGGGAGGTAAAAGCGTGAACAGACGATTAAGATTGCTTTTCAAAACCACAGAAGGCAGGACAGTGGCATTAAATATCGCTGATCCAAAGGATAACCTTGAGGTCAGTGAAGTGCAACAAGCCATGCAAATTATCCTAGATGAAAACGCAGTGCAGACAAGCTATGGGGAACTGGATGAGATTCATTCGGCTTATATCATTGAAACAACTACTGATACCCTAATTGAAGCTGTATAGTGTAGTCTTACTGAACCTGATGTTATTAAGGTAAATGTCATCCTGAACGCAGCGAAGGGTCTATTTTATTAAGCTTTACAAAGATCCTTCACGTTGTTCAGGATGACGAATCCCAATACCTCTTACTATGATGAACTATAAGAAAATCAACAAGAAAATTTGGCAGAGTCAATAAAGAAAGGAAGGTGAAAAAAAATATGAAAACCAAAACCCCTATCACAAAAGGAATCGCAATGATTTTATGTATGATTACTGTAATTCTCTCATGGAATATTTATATATCCTACAAATCCTCTTATTTTGCTGAGGATGCTTTAGAAAAATCTATTGTCTACATGGTTATCTTGCTTTTATCTTTTGTTAGCTTGTCCACCCTACAAAACTTTGTTTATAGGATAGAGTCAAATAAAAGCTTTAAAGCTAAAAAGCCCAAGACCATTTCTCCCTTAGTCTCTAAAGAGGGTGCAAAGTAATGCTAAATCTACTGGAGGATGTCACCCTCTTTGCTTACATTTATCTCTTTTGTTTTTTAGGAGCCTATTCTAAGGATGTGGTGGATACTTTTTTAGAAAAGATCTCTGAGGTGCTGATCTTGAAGGTGCTAACTTCTTCCTTGGCTGTAGCCATACTGCTATATGGCGCCTCAGGGTATCTTTTAAATAAACTGTCCTATCGACCCTTTACAGCTGTATGTTATACCCTTGGATTGATTAGCTTTGAGGTGGTGGTGCGGTATAGTAGTATGCAGGAGATCTTTGAGGTGATGGAGGAGTATAAAAGGTTTAACAGATTAAAAAAATAGATAAAGTTGCTGTAAACTAATTTACTTTTCCTCCAATTCTTCTAGTTTTAAATATATTTTCTGCAAAATAAACAAAGCAGGACTTAAAAAACCTACAATTCCTAATACACCCCCTAGATTATGAGCGCTTCCTATAAGCATACCTATATAGCCTGTCATTAAAGAAATAATTATTAAGAACATATTGTCACCCCTAAAATTGATTAGTCATTATTATATTTTTTCCATATTGACACCAAATAACTGATATTATTAAAATTTCCTTCATATTCATCTGTTGCGCTTTAGAAAGATGATGTGCCATTAATCAGGCGGTCAAAGACCGCCCCTACAATATACGATACCACACAACAGATAGGGGCACCACGCACCATGTAGGAGCGACCTGCGGTCGCCCGAATATGTAATATATTACGCATGATCCATCAGGAACGACATAGAAGGCGTTCCCTATAACAACGGTGAATAATGATTTTGCTATACATTTTTCATCTGTGATGCCCGAAGAAATAATGTAAAATCAAACATAATTACCTACAATATTTTTTTCCCAGTCCTATCTATATACCCCCACTTCCCATTTATCTTTACTGGCGACAGTCCATTACTAAATCCTTTAGCTTCATCATACTGAGGCTTAATCACCCACTGATTCTCCTCATTCACAAAGCCCCATTGGTTGTTGACTTTGACAGCAGCTAAACCTTCCTGAAATAGTCCGACTGCATCGTATTGAGGTTGAATAATGATTTTACCCCTTATATCCATATATCCATATTGCTCCTGTGTTTTAATCCTAAGATAGTTTGGTGAAGTAAATGCATCGATTACGTCAAACTGTGGCTCTATCAGGATGTTGCCTTTACTATCGATTAATCCATACTTTTCATCTAGTTTTATCATGCCTAATTCATAATTAAAAGGCTTTATTTCATCAAACTGCGGCTCTAACACAACATCCCCCTTTATATCCACTAGACCCCATTTATTGTCACTGTAATTTGGCATCATCGTAAATAAATCATTATAAAAGACCTCTAGTGCATCATATTGCGGTTCTATGTGGAATTCTCCCTTATTATTGATATAGCCCCACTTATCACCTAATTGTACTCTTGCACCATTCCTTGTAAAATTTGAGCCGCTAGTGAATATTGGCTCTATCACCATTTCTCCTGTTTGATTTATGTACCCTACTTTGGAGCCGTCTGACCTCTCGACCCCTACCATTGCTAATCCCTCTGAAAAATAAATTGCCCCATGAAATTTTGGCTCTGTCAAAAAGTTTTCTTCCTTGTCTATGTAAGTCCATTTGTCCCCCATAGCTACAGCTGCAAAGCCTTCTACAAAGCTAAAAGCATTATCGTACTTAGGCTCAATTACCCAGCCTCCTAGTTTATCTATGTACCCCCATTTACCATGGATCTTTACAGCAGCCAAGCCTTCACGGAATCCATAAATTTCCTGATATTGTGGCTCTATAATAACTTCCCCGTTTCTATCGATAAAGCCCCATTGTTCATTCTTTTTAATTTTAGCTAGTGCTTCTGTGAAATATAAGTCCCCATCATCATATTTAGGTTCAACAATGATGCTGCCATCTTGATGAATATAACCATACTTGCCATCTCTTTTTACTCGAATAAGTGCATCCGGCAGAAAGGAGCCAATTTCTTCATAAGCTAATTCTAGGATTATTTGTCCTTCTTCATCAACAAGTCCATAATATCCATCTTTTTTTACTTTAATATATTTCTCAGAAAAGTAATAAATATCTTCAAATTCTGGACTTAGTATGATTTCTCCCTCTTTATTAATAGATCCATATAACCCATCCATTTTAACAATAGCTATACCTTCATCAAAAAAAATAGATGCATCTTCATAGATGTATTCATCTATGGATGCTCTATAGACTATCCCTATCAAAACAAACATCCCTATTACCAGCATTAGTTTGCCATATTTTGATTTCATCACTATTCCACCTTTTGTTTACATTACTAAATATTTTTTATGCTTCCCATTGTTTATCTGATCCGTTGTAAAAAGATGATGCGTCATATGCAAAACCGATGGTCGGCATGGAAACCGACCCCTACATGCTGATAATCCCATGTTGTAGGGGCGAGAAGAGATTTATCAGCATTGTTATTAGGCCATAGATTAACCAGATAAATCCTGGCATGAAAAATAATAGTATAATCCACACTCGCATTAGTCTTTTCTTTTTATATTCTTTTTCTGCCTTCTTGATAGCTTCCTCATCGTCACTAGTTTTGTCATTTGTCAATAGTGCAACTTCACCCTCTGATACATCTAAGGAAATAATTTCCTTTGCCTCTTCAAGTAATTTTGAAGGAACATATATATCTATACCTAAACTCGTCATCCCCATATAAATATTTAAATATCCACCAATTTCTCTATGCTTTTTTAAAACCGGAATTCCACTATCATTTAACTTGGCTTCAATGATATCAGCATGTATATGATCAGTAACTGAAGTCAACAGTACCTCAGTATCAAATACAATAGCTTCTTTCTCATGTTTTTCTAGCTCTTCAATTAGATCAATTTTGCAATCATTGCATTTTTCAAATCCGTCTCTGTACTCCAGCTTGCATTTTGGACACCAAGGCATATCCAAACCTCCTAAATGATTTTGTAGATTACTGATGTAATTTATATACACATAGCTCAGTCTATATAATAATTATACATTTTTTCCCACCTTTTGTTAACTGATTTCTACTACCATACTTAAAGGCATCACCAGGATACTAGCACTGTCAATGCTGTGGTTCATCCATGCAAGTAAATAACTCAAGTCTACCCCCTCTCCCTTCTTCAGAACTGCCGGTGGAACTGTGGGTTTTCTGTTGCAAAAAGAAAAGGAAGTAGTCATCTACTCCCTTTTCTTTAAACCTTTTTTATATAACTTCAAAGCACGCTTGCTACATATCTTTACAGCGTTTTGCACATGAATCCATAGCTTGAATTACAGCACTGCGGAAGCCTCGATCTTCAAGGGTTTTAACTGCTTCTATCGTTGTTCCTGCTGGGGAACAAACCATATCTTTTAGCTCTGCTGGATGAAGCTTGGTTTCAAGGACCATCTTGGCACTGCCTAGAACAGACTGTGCAGCAAAGATACGGGCTTGAGCTCTATCCATTCCTTGTAATACAGCACCATCAGCTAAGGCTTCAATGAACATAAATACATAAGCTGGAGAACTGCCACTCACAGCAACAACAGCATCCATCACGTATTCTGGCACCATCTCTACACGACCAAATCCTTCTAGTATTCCTTTGACTTCCTTCATCTCTTTTTCAGCTACAAGATCATTGGCACACATAGCTGTCATTCCTTCCCCTACCATTGCTGGGGTATTGGGCATGGTTCTTACAATCTTTACTTTTTTTCCAAATTGATTTTCTAAATCCTCTAGGGTTTTTCCTGGTGCAATGGTGATAATAATTGTATCTTCCTTTATGATTGGTGCAATCTCTTTTATAACAACATCATAAAATTGTGGCTTTATAGATAGTACAATCAGCTCACTATTCACTGCAACTTCCTTATTATCCATGGTAATATGTATACCTAAGTTTTCTTTAGTTTTTTCCAGGCTAGGTTTATATCCATCAGAAGCTATTATTTCATCAGCAGGGATCAAGTTCCCTGCAATAATGCCTCCCATCATAGCCTGAGCCATATTACCACAACCAATGAATCCTAGTTTCATAAATCCAACCTTCTTCCTGTAGTCACTACCTAGTCTTAGTCAAGCTCAAATACCTTGCCTTCTTATCCTTCAAAAGATTGTTCTGTACGTCCTATAATCTCATCTTGAAGAACTTTGCTTAGATTCCTGAAGTGATCACTGTATCCAGCAACACGAACGATTAAGTCTTTGTATTGATCTGGGTTCTTTTGAGCCTTAATCAATGTTTCTCTATCGATAACATTAAACTGGATATGATGTCCATCCATATTGAAATATGTGCGCACTAAGCTTGCCATATTATCTAATCCTTCTTCTCCTTTCACTACTGACGGAGTGAATTTTTGATTTAATAAAGTACCCCCTGTGTTTAAATGGTCCATTTTTGATGCTGAACGAATTACTGCAGAAGGTCCTAATGTATCTGCTCCTTTTTCAGGTGATATTCCTTCAGAAAGGGGCTTATGGGCTAAACGACCATTAGGACTAGCCAGCATGACTTCTCCAAAATAAACGTGACAGGTGGTTGGAAGCATATTGATACGATATTCTCCACCCTTCATATTAGGACGTCCATTAACAATGCCTTTATATGCATTGAACACTTGTTGCATAATTCCATCTGCATAGTCATCGTCATTACCATATTTAGGTGTTTTGTTTCTTACTAAATGAGCAATAAGGTCCTGTCCTTCAAAATTCTCTTTTAATGCTTCCATTAGCTCCTTCATGGTGAATCTCTTCTGATCATATACATTATATTTTATAGCTGTTAGGGAGTCCGTTAAGGTTCCAATACCTACCCCTTGTAAATAGTTGGTATTATAGCGAGCGCCTCCTGCGTTATAGTCTTTGCCTTTTGATATACAATCGTTGGTAATAATTGATAGGAAAGGTGCTGGCATATATTTTGCATATATCGTCTCTATAACATTTGAACCCTTCATCTTAATATCTACAAAATGCTCTATTTGTTTTCTATAGGCTTCAAAAAGCTCCTCATAGCTTTTGAAGTCCTCTGCATAACCTAGCTTTAATCCCAATTGTTTTTTACCAACAGGATCATAGCCATTGTGGAGAGTTATTTCTAATATTTTTGGCAGGTTGAAATATCCTGTTAAGATATAGGCTTCATTTCCAAAAGCACCTGTCTCAACACAGCCGCTGGTTCCTCCCAGGCGAGCATCTTCTATGGTTTTTCCTGCATTTAACAGCTCTTGGATGATGGCCTCTGTGTTATAGAAAGCCGGTTGGCCCCATCCTTTTCTAGATATTTCACAGGCTCTTTTTAGAAAATGCTGAGGGGTTTTACGGCTGATTTGAACATTAGAGCTAGGCTGTAATAGCTTCATCTCATCCATACAGTCTAAGATTAAATAGCTTACTTCATTTACTCCATCCTGCCCATCAGCAGTAATACCGCCAGTATTTATATTTGCAAAGTCTGTATAGGTACTGCTTTCCTTTAATGTAATACCTACCTTTGGCGGTGCCGGTTGGTTATTAAATTTAACCCATAGACATTGCAGCAACTCCAATGCTTTTTCATCATCTAAGTTTCCTTCAGCTACCTCTTTTTTGTAGAAAGGATATAAATGCTGGTCTAATCTGCCAGGACTAAATGCATCCCAAGGGTTAAGCTCAGTAGTAACACCTAAATGCACAAACCAGTACATCTGAATAGCCTGCCAGTATGTTTCTGGTTTATTAGCGGGAACTACATCACAGTTCTTGGCTATTTGTAAAAGCTCTTCTTTTCTAACTGGGTCAGCTTCCTTTGCTGCCATCTCTCTTGCTAAAGCTGCATATCTTTCTCCTAAAATAATAATTGCATCACATGCAATGTCCATAGCCTTTAATTGTTCATGTTTGCTAAGAGCCTCTGGGTCATTTGAAAAATCTAATGCTTCTATGTGCTTTTTAATTTTTTCTTTATAATCTTTAAATCCATTTTCATAGATAGCTGTAGATCCTACAGTATGTCCTGGACCTCTTTGCTCCATAAACTCTGTGAAAAGCCCAGCCTCATAGCAGCCTCTCCACTCATCAGTCATAGCATTTATTATACGACTGCGAATTGAACGATCTTTCCAATAGGGTATTATTTTTTCTTCCTGCAATTTAATATCTTCTTCATTTACTTTAAAGCTGATTAACTCTCTGTCATTCATAACCTGCATATCTTTTATTGTATGACAGCATAGTTCTGGAAAAGTTGGAGACTTTTGGGGCCCATCCCCTTTTTCTCCTACAATTAACTCTCCACCGTTTATACATAGGGCATAGTTCTCCATAAAATGCTTAAATGCCAACGCCCGCATTTCTGGAATGGACACAGTGCCGTCATACTTCATATAAGCATCTGTTATTAAGTCAGCACGCTCCATATAAATCCTTGGTTCAGTTGTAACACTTTGTTGACGTAGATTTTTTACCCTTTCATTCATACCTCTAAGTTCCATGTCATCAGCCCCCTATCTTTATATTTTGAAACCCTTTTTCTATAAAAATTTTTTTGACTTCTTCCATTTTGCTTTCCTCAGGAACACCCATTGCTTCATGATCATAAGAGAGTCCTAATCGTTGGTATTTTATTGATCCTGCACTGTGATAAGGTAATAGGTTGATACTTTGTACTTTAATTTTATTTGCTAATAGCCATTCAGCTACCTTTAGCATTTCTTCTAAGTCATCATTGAATTTCCCTATGATGGGAATTCTAATATGAATATGAGAAGAAAGCTTATTAATTTCTATTAGATTATCTAGTATTACATCTAACCCTTCACCTATAAATTCTCTATGCTTATCTTCATCTAAGGTTTTCATATCATATAAAAAAGAATCTATATAGGGTGCCAGCCTTCTAAAGGATTCCTTTGGAGCAAATCCACAAGTATCCATGGTAACATGAATTCCTATCTTTTTTAGTTTCTTACATAATTCCAAAAGGAACTCTATAGGCTGAGACATAGCCTCTCCACCAGAAAGAGTAACTCCCCCTCCAGATTCTTCATATAAGATCATATCCCTTTTTGCTATATTCACTAGCTCATCTGTTGTGTAGTATTTTCCTGCCATCTCCAATGCATTGTAGGCACAATAATCTATGCATTTCCCACAGGCCTTACATTTTTCTCTATCCAGCACAATCTGACCTTCTGACTCCCTTACTGCATTGTTTGGGCATGCCATGATGCAAGCTCCGCATTTTTTACATCTTTCCTCATAACCCAGCACTTGCATTGCATAGCTTTGACTTTCAGGATTATGACACCATCTGCAATAAAGTCCACATCCTTTGAAAAATATAGTGGTTCTAATTCCTTCCCCATCATGTAATGAAAATCGCTGAGCATTAAAGACCAGTGCTTGCTTCATATTAAAGCACAACCTTTCTTAGGCTTTTTGTTCTCCTGTTGTCATTTTAATCATTTGCACTTCTATGTATAGTTTTTATCCTTCCATAGATCATATTGTTAATAATTAGTCAATCTAAAGCATTTTCGCTCCTCTTAATTACATTATAGATGCTTATTGTGAAATAGTCAATCTGTTATATTGAGTTTTGTGAATTTTAGTGTAATATATTTCACATATATGAATTTATTATAGATTTTTTTGATATAATGAATCTATCTGTTATTATTTTTATGCTGATGTTCTTAGGTTATTTCATGTATGGTATAATATAATCACATTACATACGTGAAATAAGTATTTATTAAACACTGATGTTTCAGTTAAGGAGGGTTCTAATGCTGAAAATTAAAACACAAATAGGTGCAAAAGCAAAGCAGCTTCGTCAAGAAAAAAAAATAACACTTAAAGAGTTAAGTGAAAAAACCAACTTATCCGTAGGATATTTATCCCAATTTGAGCGTGGTATCAATACAATCGCTATAGATACCTTGGCAAAGATTGCAGAGGTCTATAATGTAGGCTTAAGCTATTTCTTTCCTAATAAGCTTGAAGAAAACTCTGTCGTATTAAAAAGTCATGAACAAGAAATCTTAGATGTTATTGGAGAAAACTACATCGTCACATCTCTCTCCACTAACAATGCTCATGTACTCTATCCAAGGTTAATTAAAATTTTGCCTACTTTGAAAACTACTGAAGTGCTGCAAACTTATCCTCATCAGGGAGAAGAATTTGTATATGTTCTTGAAGGTATACTAACCCTGCTTTATAAGGATAAAAAGCATTACCTGTATCCTGGAGACTCTGCCCATTATTCTTCAAGTATTCCCCATAATTGGACCAATAGTACCAATAAAAATGTACAAATACTGTGTATATCTATTCCAAATCCATTTAATGAAAACAATCCTCATATTACAGAAAATGACGATCATCTAAGTTTAAGTGAAGAGAATAGACTGAAGGATATGGAGGATAAGTAAAACTACCTGCTTTACGCGGGTAGTTTGTTTTTTTCATACCAATAGTAGGGGCGATCTGTGGTCGCCTGATTCCTGCACATTTTTCATCTAAGATGCTTATAATCCAAACCCATTTTCAATCATTTTCGTAAGCTTGGACAAAGCTCTAACCGCTGGAGCACCATCGATGATATCATGGTCAACCAATGCTGTTATATGGATATATTCTCGTATTTCAATTTTATCCCCTATGACACCTGGTTTTTTAATAATGGAACCAACCGCAAAGCATAGTGGGTGAACACTTACTGGTACCACCCAACCCCTGATTTTCCCTACCATGCCAATAGATGTTATCATCACAGTTCCCATATTTTTCTTTACTAAAAAAGGATTCCTAAGAATATGCTTCCATATCAAACTCCTTATAAATCCCGGCATAGCATAATATATTTTCATCAAAAGATCATTCTTTTTCTCCCCTAATATGTAATTTCCTTCATCCTCCACCGCCTGATTCTGTGCTGCTCTTACTTCGCTGCTAATATCAGAAATGCTTTTTTCATTTACCTTTCGAATAACATAGGGTAATGGCACCTTCATTCCTTCAATCTCTTTTTCTATCATAATTGATATATCAATGTCATCAAAAATGACTGTTTTACTCTTTCCTTTTCTTATTCCATGAATTTCTTTAAATTCTTCCACTGCACAGCCAATACATTTAATGAGCCATGAGTTAAAGGAAATTTTTTGAGATAGTTTCCTTTTTTCTAAAATTTTCTTCCGTGCTTCTGTAACATCTAGTTCTATCAATGCTTTTATGTGATGTTTTTTTAAGCCGATTGCACCAATATCAATAGTCGCTATTCTACTTGTTGGAAATGCTTCTATTTTATATCCCCCATCACTTTTCACATTTTTACCTCCTAAACCTTGCTTGGCTTTTTATGCTATGATTACTTTTCTTGAGTCACAACTATATAAATCAATTATACATTTTTTCCCACCCTTTGGTAACTTATTTCTAGGAGACGTCCATGGGGTCGTGCTTCAATGATTTACATATATAGATGCAACGATTCTAAACCATTATTTTTTCCAATAATTATGCTATACTATGTAGTAATAAAAGTTATAGAGAAGGTGAAAGAATGTGTGGAAGATTTTTATTAACAGTTGATTTAGCTGAAATCGTCAAAAGATTTGGATTGAGACCAGTTAATATTGTTTTTGAACCAAAAGCTGAGATATTTCCTTCAGAATCCGTACCTATTCTTATAGAGGGGGAAGAAAAAAAATTGCAGCTAATGAAGTGGGGATTTAAGCCTGCTTTTACGGATAAGCTTTTAATTAATGCCAGAAGTGAAACGGTAGATGAAAAGCCAACCTTCAAAACCCCTTTTTTAACAAAAAGATGCATTATCCCAGCCAATGGTTTTTTTGAATGGAAAAAGATAAACAATGAAAATGTAAAGCATAAAATTACTCTGAAAAGCGGAGGTATTTTTGGTTTTGCAGGCTTATATAATACTTTTAGAGACAAGTATAATAACCCCTATGAAGCCTTTACCATCTTAACCACCGCTCCCAATGAACAGATGAAAAATCTGCACCACAGAATGCCAGTGATTTTGGAAAAGTCAGCTGAAAAGCTTTGGCTTGATCCCAAGTTACAGGATATTGGTTTACTTAAAGGCTTTTTAAAGCCTTTTCATGAAGAGCTTTCTATAGAATCCCTAGATGCTGGTGATGTGCAATTGACCTTTCCTTTATAAGTAGCACCGAAATACAGAGGAATTTCATCTCCATATAAAGCAGCATTAGGTCCTAGAAACCTTCTGGAGGTTATGTTGGCTATGAAAACTTCATAACTATATATTCTTCTCCAGTGAAGACACAAAAAATGGGTGACATTGCCACCCATTTATCTTGTAAGTTACACCTTAATTAGAAAACAAAAGACATCGTGTAAACAGTCTTTCATAGCCTTCCGATGCCCCCAGTTCCATATAGCCCATTTGTTTTGCTAGTTCTTCAATTTCTTTCTTTACCTCGGTTGACATCAGGGCCATATATGCTCCTGTTTTAGAGGAGTTTCCTACATATACCAGCTTGTCTTCAACCTCTTGTGGTAGGATACCTATTCCCACTAGGCTTTCAGCAGGCAAATGAGCACCAAATTGTCCTGCTATCATCACTTGATGGAGTTGATTCATTTGGATATTTGCCTGTTTTAGTAATGCATAAAATCCAGAAAGAATTGCACCCTTTGCTAATTGTACTTGTCTAACATCCCCTTGTGTAATCAAAAGCTCTCCAGGACTCTTTTTTAGGACAAATTCTCGTTTTATTCCGTCTAATTGGAGCATATCATAACGATAATCAGATTCCTCTAATTTTTCTTTTTTTATGAAGCCTCCATCTTTTTTCACCAGCCCTATACGAAGCAACTCTTTTACAGCCGCCAGTATCCCACTGCCACAGATTCCTATTGGCTCTAGATTTCCTATCACTTTAAGTTCAATCCCATCATCACTAATCTTCACATCTTCGATTGCACCCTCTGCAGCCCTCATACCTGAACTTATATTCATTCCCTCTAGGGCTGGTCCTGCTGCACAGGAGCAGGATAATAACCTGCCATCGCTGGATAAAACAATCTCTCCATTGGTTCCAATATCTATAAATAAATGATTTCCCTCTTTTTTGTGCAATTGACAAACATATGCCCCTGCTACGATATCAGCACCAATATAGGCTGAAACTGATGGAAGACAATACAATCTTGTAGCTGCAGCTGCTTTTATGCCTATATCCATAGCTGATATGTTTTTTGCTTTTACAAATGCTGGTGCATATGGAGATTTTCCGATGGATGTTGCATCTATTCCTAACAAAAAATGCATCATTGTACAATTTGCTGCAACGACGATCTCGTAAATATTATTTCTATCTATTTTTGCTTTACTACATAGCTCTCCTATCATTTGGTTGATGGCATTTACAATTGCATGTTGCAGTTTTTCTTTAGCATCCTTAGGATTCTCTAACCCATAAGTGATTCTAGTCAGTACATCAAGACCATATCTTTTTTGAGGATTGATGATGGAGGCTGTGGCTAATTCTTCACCGGTTTTCATATTAACTAATGCCGCTACCACTGTTGTGGTTCCGATATCAATGGCCATTCCATAGAGAGTATCTGTGGTATCACCTGCCTCAATCCCAATTAGCTCTTCACCATGAAAAACTCCAGTGATTTGTCCATAGGTGACTTCATTCTTTTGCAATAGCTGCCAATCAAGTTCTTCTATGCCTAACGCATTACACAGAGCATCCTCAAATGCTTTTTGGTTCTCTAAGGTGGGTTTCTCTATTTCATAGATCTCTTTGCTTATGGCAGGATGAAAATCGAATTCTGGTATATATCCCTTTGTAAGAATTTCGTGTTTTCTTTCTTTTTGTAGGATTTCAATTGTAATATCTTCTTGTGGTACCACAAGACAGGATAATCTTATGCCTGAAGAAATTTCTTCTTTCTTTAAAAGCCTCTCTTCTGTTGCTGAGATAGCTGGGAGATTTCCTTCTAGAAGTCTAATCTTGCATTTTCCACAAAGACCTTTACCATTGCAGGGATTATCCACAAAAATATCATTTTCTAATAGTAGCTGTAGTAGATCTCTATCTGGTATATATTCAATAGCTTCCTTTTTGTTTTTAATGAAAATCTTAGGCATCGATGACTGCATCTCCTTTTGTTAAGGATTCTATCATTGATTTCACATTTTTTAATGAAGACTTCATTCCCAGTCCACAGGCTGGAGATATGATGTTGACTCCATCCTTTACACATTTTTGGGTTAGTTCAGCAATTTTCTGTGGCTCTCCAAATTCAATTGCATAGGTACTAACATTTCCCATTAGTAATCTATCCGACAGGTTTTCTCTTGCTTCCTTCATACTGACAATAGAATCAAAGCTCAGCACATTGGCTCTGATTTTATTTGCCTCTGGATAGACTTTCTTCATGCCTCCGCATATATGCACAATTGTACCTATATTCTCTTGGTGTACAGCATCAATAATTCTATTGATATATTTTACAGCAAATTCTTCGAATAGCTTTGGCCCTAAGATTTCACCTGTGCCGCTTGGGTCAGAAATAGCAATGATATCCGCTCCTGCTTCTATTTGCTTTTTTGCAAATAGTATCAGTTCTTCTGTAACAAAATTCATAAACTCATGGGCAGCGGTGTTGCTTTTTCTTAACTCTTTATAAAACACAACAGGTTCCATAATAGAGCTTGCGGTACTAATAGGTCCCGTGAGATTGCCTATGATAGGTACATCACTACCCTTAGCTTTTAACAATTTTATAGCATCTATCACTGTTTTTCCTCTTCCTTGCTGAAACTGGATCTTTGGTATCTTTTCCCATTCCTTCACAGAATCTATGATATATTCAACAACATGAGGCTCATAGATATTTGTCCCCATATCAACCTTTGCTCCAAAATCCTCTGCCTCAATGGTCATGCAAAAAGGTACACCATAGTTTTCGAAACAGCCTTTTTCATAGACTGCAGCTGCTAAATCCGCCATCATTTCTGCATTCATATGGGCCTCTGGAAATTTTATGCCCACTTCTTCTATTAGCTCTGTTGTCACCATGTTCATCATGCCACCGGGACAAATACAGGGTGGTCGATCAACGGTCTCTCTGTTGAAGACCTTATTTAGTCGTTCTATCGGCGATAACATATGTTTTCACCTCTTTCTAGGCTATATCCAATAGGTTTTTTACTAATTTCACTGCCTCAACTGCATTAGGTGAATAACCATCTGCACCAATGGTATCGGCATATTTCTTTGAAATGGGTCCTCCACCGATGACTACCTTCACCTGCTCTCGTATACCGGCTTCCCTTAGCAGCTCCACCACAGTCTTCATACCACCCATAGTTGTTGTCATCAAGGTTGACATACATACAAAGGATGCATTCTCTTCTTTTGCTTTATCAACAAAGCTCTGTAAAGGAACATCTCTTCCTAAATCAACCATATCAAAGCCTGCTGTCTCCAGCATGATTTTCACTAAATTTTTGCCTATGTCATGGGTATCACCTTCTACAACACCTATAATCCCCTTTGGTTTTACTTTTTCAGCTTCACTTGCAGGAAGATGGGGTCTCAGTACTGATAAACCTTCGTACATTGCGTCTGAGCATAATAATACATCTGTAACAAAATACTCTTCCTCTTCATATAATTGACTTGCGCGGTTCATACCATCCACAAGTCCCTCCATGATAGCATCAAATGCCGGATACCCTGCTTCCAGATATTCATTGACTACTTCTATTACATCTTCTTCCTCCATATTTACTACTCCATCTGACAGCCTTTTGATTAATTCTTCTTTTGATACTGACATTCTTTTGCCTCCATTCTATATACCACAATAATTTTATATTTTAAAGGAATTTTTTTGGATCTAATGGCCATTTTTCATATTTTCTAGAAGAAACCCTAAATAGTGTTTCTTTTCTTTATGAGTCACTTCTAGCACTAATTTAGACATAGAAGAAACAGCTGCATAGCCAATAGCCCATCCATGGGTTTTCCTGTCACGAGAGACGTCAAGCCTTCATTTGGTGTCATTTGATCATCTTTATGCATCTAAAAGCCTCCCTTTATAGGCCCATTATTATTGCAAATGTCAGCTTTTTATTAAGCTTCATTTTATATACTTCATTTATAACAAAGTCACTGTTTTAATTACACCATTTTTCAAGAAAAATCCTTTGTTCTTTATACACATCTCTCCCACAAATTTTGCTTCACCAGCTACTTCTACACAGGCTTCAACATATTTTATAGGCCTCCCTAGGTCAACATCCTTCCACCTAGCTTTATCCGTTCCCAATAATGCAAATGTAGTTTTAGGACAAAGCAAAAGAATCGTTTTATCATCCAGTATTTTCTCAATTCTTTTAAACAGTGGATACGTGAAGATTTCTACAACCTCTTCTGCAAGCTTTGGTCCTAAAATGTTTAAGCCTCCAGTAGAATCTCCATAGCTGATGATATTAACACCTACTTTTTGGGTTTCCTCAACAAATCGCAATGTTTCCTCCTGCAATTTGTCAAAGATAGCCTTCATAGCCTCTGGACTTTTTTTAAATATCCTAAAAATATGCCGGGGATCAGCTAAAACATTCATAATGGTAAAGGGACCTGAAATATATAATGCAACATTTTCTCCTTCATCCCTAAGATACCTACAGGCTTTTAAAACTTCTGCTATACGACCTTTTGAATAGTCGATTTCAGGTAAGCTTAATAGTTCTTCTGCAGTTGTGCAAATATATCCCTTTCCTCTTGGTCCAATCTTCTCATCACCATAATTAATACTTCCACCTAGGGCTTCACCTTCAAGGGTATGACAAAATGGCAGTTCGCAAAAGACTGCCTTATCATGCTTTTTTATGGCTATGGCTAGCTGAGCCATGCTTTGCCAATTTTTATAGGCTTCTGGAAATTTCAAACCGGTATTTTTTATGACTTCCTTACTAATGCTTGTAGAATTGTCATAGCTGCACTGAAAGTCAATGATTTTTTTCATTTTAACTCCTCCGAATTATTTTCTTCATCCATCAGATTTGTTTTATCATTTTTTCCTGTTGCAAAAGGGGCTTGGATTTACTCATACTTTCCAAAATCTCTACAAGCCTTCACCATAGCATGTAGATTGATAGGTGGAGTAAGAGATGGTAGAACACAATCTGGGGCTAAAATAAAGCCTCCTGGTATATATTTCATTTTTTCTATTGTTTCCTTACATGCTCTATATACTTCATTGGCTGACCCTATTTGCATCAAGGTTGTGTGGATATTTCCACCTATGATATACTCCTCTCCTAATGCTTCTGCAGTTTTTAGCATATCCATCTCATGCCCTAGGGTAAATATAGTCCTAGGCATCAGCTTAATGGATTGTTGCCAATGAATCAAATTTCTCGTGTGGTCACCACATAAATGAATTGTCCATTTTTTAATGCCCATCTCTATTAGCTTTTCATGGATTTCTATCACATAAGGCAGACTGTATTTCTCAAACATTTTGGGAGACATCATTGCAAAACACTCCATAGGATAGGTTGCAAGAGCTGAACAGTTTTCTCCACCAAATTCATTTGTATATACCTTGGCAATTTCTATAATATAATCAGTAGCTAAACGCAGGAGTCTATGTACTAGGCTAGGTTCTTTACGTAACCACTTTAACAATGTTTCAGCGCCTATTATGCTTACCACTATCCCCATAGGTGACCCACCCCATACGGAAACTGGAAATCCTTTTTCCCTACTGAGTCTAGCAAACACCAAGGATCTACTCATAGCTGGAGCTGTACTAGGATTAGGTACTTCCAGCTTCTCCACATCCTTCGTAGAGGTAACAGCTTTTTTTACCATTCTTGGAAGGCTTATTCTTGGTGATGTAGGTATTTCAAGAATACCACCAAAATCCCATCCTCCCCAGTCTGGTATATTATAGGATGGCCCAGCATCATACCCATGAAGATCACGGGCCCAAAGCTGTGCTTCCATTGCTTTTTCAGGCTCTAGAAAGTACTCTTTTGCACTGATATTTGAGATATATGCTGTATATAAGCTAGCTAATGGAATGATAGGCACTCTGTCTAATCCTTCCCTTGTAACTAGCCTTTTCATTCTTTCAGCAGAGGATAATTCTTTTATTATCATAAAACACCTGGCTTTTGAAGCATACTGTGTCCTCCTTGGTATTGGTATGCTTTTCACTTTTTATCAAGTGGTAGCTTTACAGGATTTTTTCCCAGCATAAATATATTTTCTTATATTCATAAGAAATCCCTTTTGTTTTGCCACAAACCAGGCTATTCACCACCTTTTCTATTAAATTTTTGCTATTTTTACTCACCTTTTCAGATGTGTATGTTTTTCTTATGAAAAAACGCCGTCTCTTAGGGTTTCCAAACGGCGTTTTATTCGCTTATAATGATTTATTTATTTGCCTAACTTAGCCCAAGCATTATCTAAAAAGGACTCATCATATACCTTTTCTGCTGGAATATCTTTAGAAATAACCCCAGCCATTTTACTCAATTTTAATGCCGCTTGATAGCCTGTTTCCGTATGCTTTCCATCTATAGAAAAAATGTCATAATCCTTATTAGCTTGAATGCTTACTAAAAGCTCCTCTTCTCGATCTTGGAAAAGTGGTAATAATGCTTCAACAATTTCTTCAGTAGAGCTTTCATTTTGCCATTGAATAGCTTTAGCTACAGCTGTCACTACACTTTGTACTGTTTCTGGATTTTCCTCTATATATTTATCAGTAGCAAACATGATGTACATTTGATAATCTTCAGAACCCATAATTTCTTTAAAAGCTTTAGGGTTTCGACCATCCACCAGCATAACACCACCATTTTCTAATAGCATTTCTGTTTGGTAGCCTGTTAGTCCAGCACAGGCTGCTATATCTCCATTGCTCATAGCTGCTACATAGCCAGGTGCACTTACCATAGGCACCTCAATATCTTGTTCTGGATCTAAACCAGCGTTTGCTACAGCGGCTTTTACCCAGCTTGTTGGAGAACCGCTAGGTGTTGAGCCAGCAACTACTTGACCCTTTAAAGATTCTATGGTTGTAAATTCTGGTCCTTGACCAATAAAGGTGAATGGAAACCTTTGGGTTGTAGAAACCAAGATTTTAACATCCTGACCTGCTTCAGTAACCATCATTGGCATATCCACTCCTCTTAAGCCAAAGTCAGCTTCACCAGCCAAAACCGGTGCTCCTGGATCACCACCAGTAATGGTTTGAAAATCTGCTTCAATACCTTCCTCAGCAAAAAATCCTAGAGTTTGAGCTAAGTAAATAGGTGCCCATAAATCTGAACGAATGGGTTCTGTGATAACTACCTTCTGCAGTTCATTGCTTTCTACAGTCTGAGAATCCTCTACATTTCCATCCACTGCTGTCTCTTCATTGCTATTGCCACAGCCTGTTAAAAAAACTAAGCTGAAAGCAATTAATAATGGTAATAATAAAAGTAATCCTTTTCTCTTCATTGTTATTCGCTCCTTTAACTTTAGATTAATTTAGTTAATTGATGGTCTCCAACGCAGGGTTTTCTTTTCAAAAAATTTAATTAAATAATCTATGGCTGCCATAAAAGCAGTTAATAAAAAAATACAGGACAAAACTCTTGTTGTATTATAGGTACCTCCAGCATCCATAATCATCCATCCAAGCCCTCTACTGGAGCCTATGTACTCTCCTATTATGGCCCCCACAATTGCCATGCCTACCCCAGTCCGTAGGCTGACGATAAGCCACGGCATACATGATGGCCAGATTACCTTTGATAGTATTTGAAACCTGTTTCCCCCCATCATTTTAATGGTATTAATGAGGGATATATCTACATTGTGATAGCCCGCATGGACATTAAAGAAGAATGGAAAAAAAACCATCAGGGCAGACATAAAGATCTTTGACTGAATACCAATACCAAACCATATAATAAGCAGTGGACCTAATGCTAATTTGGGTAATCCATTTAATCCTACCATGATGGGAAATAAGATATTGCTGAGTTTTTCATTCATACCCAGCATAATCGCTGCTATTGTTCCCAATAATCCCCCAAAGAAAAGGCCATATCCCGCCTGTTTTACAGTAATGCCAAAGTGCCTCATGATATCTCCATTTTGCTGCATTCTAACTATATCTTTAAAAATCAAACTAGGACTGCTGAAGAAAAATGAATTTACTTTTCCTGTTAAAACAGACACCTCCCATATTACTAGAAAAATCAGTACTACAGCTATAGACCAAACAAAATCCATAGTTCTTAACTTAAAATATTTGATTGTCATACACCCCCCTTATCCTTCCCTTTTTACCTCTTCCTTCAAATCATTCCATATCATTTTCTCCAGTTCAATAAATTTAGAATTAAAACGAATATCCATAACTGATCTTGGCCTTGTCAATGGTATATCGTAATCAGATTTTATAATAGAAGGTCTAGCTGTCATAATCACTACTCTATCAGCCAGGGTAATAGCCTCTGAAAGATCATGAGTAACATATACTACAGTCTTTTTGTTTTCCTGCCACAGTTTCAATATATCCTCCTGCAGCATTTCCTTAGTAAAGCAGTCTAAAGGCCCAAAGGGTTCATCCATAAATAAGATTTCAGGGTCAACTGCTAGGGTTCGAATAAGGGTTACCCTTTTTCTCATTCCCCCGGAAAGCTCAAACGGATAACTATTTTCAAAGCCGGAAAGTCCTACTCGATCAATTAATCTTTGGGCTATTTCATACCGCTCTTCCTTCGATACATCTTTGATTTCCAGTCCTAGTGCTACATTGTCAATAACATTTCTCCATGGCAATAAGGTATCAGCTTGAGACATATACCCGATTCGATCATTAACACCCTTCACTGGTATATCATCCAGCAGCACTTGACCCTGATTGGGTTTTATTAGTCCCGACATAATGTTTAACAGTGTGCTTTTCCCACAGCCACTGGGACCTACAAGTGCGACAAATCCTTGCTCCTCAATATTTAAAGATACATTGCTAAGGGCTTTTGTCATGTCGCCATTTTGAGATTTAAAGGTATGGTTAATATTTTTAACAGAAAGCTTTATCTTTTTCTTCTTGCTTTTCAATTCCTTTACATTACTTCTTTCTTCTACTTTATGCACTGCTTCCAAATCTTCACCTCCCTAATAAAAGCTATTTTATTCAGCCTTGCTTATACGTGCCAACAATGCACGATCAGCTGGAAACCCACATACAGGATCTAAAACAGCATTGTCCGTCAATAGATTTGCATTTGCATTGTCCCATCCATGAGGTATAGAGATTACACCTGGCATAATATCCTGGGTAAAACAGGCCTTTATTTCAATAGCTCCTCTTGGAGTTTCAATTCTTATCCTTTGTTTATTGTTGATTCCCAATTCTTCTCCATCTATGGGATTCAACAGTGCTAGTGGCTCATAAAGCCTATTTCGTAAAGAAGCTACATTCCGATACCTTGAATGATAAAATTCTATTTCACGGGCACCCGTTGTCAGGACAAAGGGATATTCACTAGCTAAATCCTTTCTGCTTACAGGACTTTCATCTGGCTCCTCAAAGATAGGTAATGGATTGTAACCAAATCTCTCAAGAATCTGTGAGTACAGCTCCACTTTATTAGAAGGTGTTTGGAATCCAGCATTTTCATACTTTTGCATCACTACATCCCTATACTGATAGCCTTCAGTACCGTTAAGCTGTTTTAAGGTAATCCCTAATGGTTGAAGCCTAAATTCCATAGCTTCCTCTTGAGACTCCCAAGGGAACATATCTTTATAACCCATTTCTTTTGCTAATTTCATAATAAACTCCCATTCGCTGATACACCCTTCTTCCTCCAGCACCTTGGGAATAAGGCAGAGTATTGGTAAACCATAGGTAGTGGCCCGGTCCCAAAACTCATTTCTCTCAAGAAATGTTGCTGCTGGCAGAACCATGTCCGCCATCTCTGAGGTCTCTGTCATAAAATGATCCATAACCACCAAGAAATCCAGCTTCTTAAAAGCCCTTTTAAGCTTTTCAGCATTGGGCCAAGTACTGATAGGGTTGCTTCCCATGATTATCATAGCATTTATTACATTTGGTTCACTATCTAGTATCCCATCACTGAATACATTTGCCTGAGCATTTTTGTATATGTCATAAAACAATGGAAATCTTGATTCTCCTATGGCAGTAGGTAACGCATCCAAATCTTCCTCTATTCTAAGGGGTGATAATGTCGCAGGTGGTGACATCAAGGCGCCTCCTGCAATATCTAGGTTTCCAGTAATAGCTTGTAGAACAGTCATCCCTCTTATGGCTTGAAATCCATTGGTCTGTAGTTCAACTGCAATGCCTGGAGTAATATTGCCAGGTCCATTGGTTGCAAAAATCCTGGCTGCTCTTATGATTTTTTCTGAAGGAACCCGGGTAATTTTTGAAGCCCATTCTGGTGTAAATTCTTTTACATGCTGGGCTAATTCTTCAAAACCAAAGGTCCATTTTTCTACGAAATTTTTGTCATATAGGTTTTCATTGATTATGACATGGATCATAGCAAGGGCTAGAGCCCCATCCGTACCAGGACGTATTTGGAGAAAAAGGTCTGCTTTCTTAGCCAATTCTGTCTTTATGGGATCAATCACTATCAGACAGGCACCTTTTTTCATGGCAGTATTTACATTGTTAGCTAAAGTAGGACAAGATTTTTGATGGTTAGATCCCCATAAAACAACAGATTTACTATTTATGTAGTCAGGGACAGTCAAGGCACCATAGGTAACTCTTCCTGCCATATCCTTCGACTTATGACAGTGACTGCCACATGTAGAAAAGTTAGGGGTACCATAAGTAAAACAGAACCTTTCTAAATAAGGTGTAAACTCCCTTCGAACACCTGCCTGCCCCACATGTACAGCTAAAGCTTCTGGGCCATAGTCCTTCTTTAGCTCCTTTAGCTTTTTTGCAATGATGTCAATTGCTTCAGCCCATGATATCTTCTGCCAGCTGTTATCTTTATTTTTTATCATTGGTTCTTTCAGACGATGGGGACTGTTTACAATCTCTGGCAATGCTTTACCCTTCACACATATGTAACCTCTTGTTACTGGATTATCCTTATCTCCGCTAGCTTTTATAAGCTTGTTATTTTCAATGTGCAGCAATATCCCACAGCCGCTGTTACATATACTGCATATACTAGCTACAGTTTTGGCTTTTGTGCTATTATACCTCGAGTCATCAATTGATTTTTGTATCATGAGAATCACCTCCAATTTTTTTGAGTTGTATTTTTACTTATTTTGACATTATATTATTTCTTGCATCTATGTACCAATTGAAAATATCTATCTACTTTCAGAAGGCAATAACTATTTTCTATAAACTTTCTCTTCCCCGCAAGCCAGCAGGTAAAACACTATGTATTTCTTTCGACATTTCTCGTCACGGGAACAAATTCATTTTACCATCCCACTGTCTTTATTAAAAATCGAAGTTTTCTATGTTTGTATATACATAAATAGAAAACTTCGATAGCACTTTAACAAAATGTAGACCTTTATCCTCTTGATGTTCTACTATAATAGTTCAATTATCCCCTTGGCTTTCATCCCATCATTAGTGGATTATTACAGCTTATAAATAATTAAAGCCTAAATATTGTTTATTATATTAATGCTAAATGAATCATTTAAAAATCCTATGCCAAGCATGAAATGAAAAGTAAAGGAATATATTTCTTTCATATAACAGTGAATTTGGATAATTAAGGAGTGATGATAATATGAAAAAAAAATTATATACTTGGGAAAAAGAGGCTTCCTTAGGTAGTCCTATTCTGCAATCTAATAATCGCAAGCTTCGTTACAACGTTATATTTGCTGGTGCTGAAAAGCTAGAGGATTCTATGCACCATAGAGTACACTTCATATATACGTTTTTTCCTACATCACCCTCTATGGACTATGGTTGTGGCTTAACTTTTAGCTCCAATATAACTATTACTGCTATCCCTGGAGAAATAGTGAGATTTGCAAATCATTTAGGGATTATGGAGGAGGTGACCGTCACCTATCGTCCAGAGGACTATGGTTCCTATCATCGTTTTTTTCCCATTAAACATATGAAGTTATTGGAAATAGAAAAGGATTATCTCCGTTATAAGATCCATTGTGAATAAGAGAAGCTTCTTCTATAGCTGCAAAGTTTCTTAGAAGTAAATATCTTTTTTGTATTTTAATAGAGATCTACCTATAGAATCCCTAGATGCTGGTGCTGTTCAATTGACCTTTCCTTTATAATATATAAGTGATTCTACTGACCATCCTAAGGCGTCACGGATAGTGCTGCGGCAAAAACACAGGGAAGTTTTATTTGACACCAAAGCTATTCATTTTTATCTGGTATGCTTTTGCCTATCAGTACTGATTTCTTACTTATGCTATTTAAGCAGCTTAGCTTTTATTTGGTATTTTTTATCTAGTTTGTCTTAAACAGATGATGCAAATGGAATTTAAATTTAGTCACTTTATTTCTTTCTAATATTCGGACATTTATCTATAAGAAATGATTTGAATTCATGTTCATTCCCCACTGTAAATCCATCCTTTTTAATCATCAACCCTTGCCTTTCTATCATCACAATATATAAGTTTTTAGTTTCTAGTAAGTTGGTAATTTGCTCATAATTTATAGATAGATTAGACTGTCCCACAGTGCTTTTTAATTTATCTTCATAAAATGTATAGGTTGCTTGAGGTGAATCCCCATGTAATCCATAAAAGTTTTTTATAATCTTGTTCTTTTTAAACAGATGCCCCTTGAAAAATAGAAATACTCCAAATATTGCTGTTAAAATTGTGAAAGGAAGAAAATCACCCATCGAAGCAAGGATTATTGATGGTAAGGCTATTCCTCCTATGGCTATTATTCGAATTTTCTTCTCATAAATTTTGAAAGTTTCCTGTATGAATTCTGTTAATACATCTTCTTTTATCACTGTCTTATTTTCCAATAATACACTCATTAAATGTCCTCCTTATATGATTTATAAATCTCCCAATGCAGTATAGTCTACAAAATATTTGCTTAGCATTTTCCATCAGCCTTTAATAGATGATGCGTCATATGCAAAACCGAGGGTCGGCATGGAAACCGACCCCTACCATATGATACAGCCTTATTTTTTGTAGGGGCAGGTCTCTGTACCTGCCCGGATGTTATGCATTTTTCATCTAGGATGTCTATAATCCAAATCCATTTTCAATCATTTTCGTAAGCTTAGATAAAGCTCTAACTGCTGTGTACCATCAATGATATCATGGTCAACCAATGCTGTTATATGTATATATTCTCATATTTTAATTTTATCCCCTACGACACCTGGTTTTTTAATAATTGAACCAACCGCAAAGCATAGTGGGTGAACACTTACTGGGACCACCTATATTGTTTTCTTACACTAAATTTCCATTTTTTGAAACTTTTATTCCGTTTTTGGTGTATATTATAGGTGGGGTTTTTTGTTTCCCCTTCAAAAGCACCTTAAAGCCTTGACATTTCTAACTAGTAATTACAATAATTACATGATAATATAGTATTATCCTATTTACAGAATTAATCAAAATCAGGAAAATACTGATAATAACAGCTGCTTATTGGAAGTAACTAGCGAAAGTATTGATAACGTATTGAAATAGTAAATATTTCCAAAATTAACTTTTAAAGTAAGTTTCCTTATCATATACTGTATACTAGGAACTAAAGGAAGTAACAATCACTAAACTGTTTAAAGGAGGGAAATGCAATATATTTTTTTTGCAATTATTCTATAATTACTTATTTGCAAAAGAATGTAGGAGTAATGTAGAAAGGCTTTGTAAGGTAAATATGGGAAAAAGCACAACAAATCGTAGTATTACTTTAAATTATGCTAGAAATATTATGGAGGTATAGTATCGTATGTTAAGAATCAAAAAATCAATCAGTATGATTATGCTAATGCTTTTGACAGTGACATTTTTTGTAGGATGTGGAAGTAAGGAGGAAGAAACAGTAGCTGCACAGCTAACTGCTATAGAGACTTACAGTGTAAAAACGGGGGATATTCAGCTTGTACATAATTCCTTTGGTAATATAAAGCCATTGAGAGAGGTGGCAATTGTACCTAAGGTTGCAGAAAAAGTAACAAGCATAATGAAGGATATGGGGGATAGAGTTGCTGAGGGAGATATTTTATTTTCCCTAGAGAAAACAAGTTTTTACCAACAATTAGACCAATTAGACGCTCAGCTTCGTCAACAGTTAATGCAGGCAGAGGCGGCTATGAGGCAGACTGAAATTCAGTACTATAGTGCAAAGGAAGACTATAACAGGATGAAAGCCTTATATGAGGCACAGGCAGTATCCCGTCAAATGCTTGATACCCATGAAAATGCTTATAAGTTGGCAGAATCCCAATATAATAATGCAAAAGACAACTACTATTTATTACAAAACAAGGTTTTAGTTGGAACAGCTGAAGACAATACTCATTTAACAGCAGAAGCTAAATCAGTTTTAGAAACCCAAAAAGAATCAATCCTAAAAATGATAACAGATTCTGAAGTAAGGTCTCCTATTACAGGTATTGTTGCCAATCGCAATATTGAAATAGGCGAGATGGTTTCACCACAGATGCCGGCCTTTACTGTTGTGGATATTGATGCTGTTGTCATAGAAACTGAAGTAACTGAAGGAATGATAAGCAGTATTTCTATTGGTCAAGAAACTGCTGTCTCTATTCAGGCATTAGATGGTAAAAAATTTACTGGAATTGTTGATTCTATCAGTCCTGTTGTATCAGAACAAAGAGTTGGTTATCCAGTGAAAATAATCATTAATAATGTAACCCATGAAATTAGACCTGGTATGTTTGCAGAAATATCATTTGTCATAGATAATAGGAGCAATACTCTATTAGTTCCTATGGAAGCAGTACTGACTATTGATGGTGTGAGCTCTGTATTTGTTTTAAAAGATAATGACATTGTTGCTAGGCAAATGGTTGAAACAGGAGCTAAGGATGGAGAGTACTTTGAAATAACCAAGGGCCTTCAGGAAGGTGATTTGGTTGTTGTAAAAGGTCAGCACTTTATTATTGATGGAGAAAAGGTACAGCCCGTGGGGGGTGTGCAATAATGAAAATATCAGATATAGCCATTAAAAGACCTGTATCAGTAATAATGCTGGTAATGATGATTATTGTCTTAGGTGCAGTGTCCTTTATGGGGCTAAATTTGGACTTTTTTCCCGATATAGCTTTTCCTATGGCAGTTGTTATTACAGAATATGATGGTGTTGGTCCTCAGGAAATTGAAACCATTATAACTAGACCCGTTGAACAGGTCATGGGTACAGTTGATAACTTTAAAAGTGTTTCTTCTGTATCATCAAATGGGATGTCTATGGTGATGGTGGAATTTACACAGGGAACCAATATGGATTATGCTGCTCTGCAAATGAGAGAGAGCGTAGATATGGTTAAGGGAATGTGGCCTAATGAGGTACGCAATCCCATGATATTTCAGTATGATATGAGTATGATTCCAATTATTCAGTTTGGAATGTCCTACGGTGATGACCTTGCTGGGTTAAAGACTTTGGCAGAGGATCATGTAAGGGATCGTCTAGAACGTATTAACGGAGTTGCTGCTGTAGATATATATGGCGGGCTTGAAGACGAAATCAAAATTAGTATCATCCCTCACAAAATGCAGGGTTACGACCTATCCTTAAACCAAGTATCTCAAGCATTGAGAATGGAGAATCTTAGTCGACCCGGCGGATTGTTGACTGAAGGAAAGTATCAATATACAGTAAGAACTACTGGCGAGTTTGACACTATTGATGAAATTAGAAATTTACCCATTGCTACATCCAGAGGAATCATAAGATTATCTGATATAGCAGAAGTTACCCAAGGATATAAAGATGCTTATGTAAATGCCACCATGAATGGAGATCCAACGGTATTAGTTCAAATCAGGAAACAATCTGGATTTAATACCGTTAGAGTATCTGATAGCATTAATGATGAGCTTGATTTGATAAAAGAAGAGTTATCGGATGTAGAGTTTAGAACGATATTTGACCAAGCAGATTTTGTTAAGGAATCCCTAGGCAGTGTAACAAGGAATGCCTTCGCTGGTGGTATACTGGCAATTTTTGTACTGCTAATTTTTTTGAAAAATATTAGAACTACCTTTATTGTAGGGGCGGCAATTCCAATATCGATTATTACCACATTTATCCTTATATACTTTAGTGGAATTACCCTAAATATGATGTCCCTTGGAGGCTTAGCTCTGGGTATTGGAATGCTGGTGGATAGCGCAATTGTTGTACTGGAAAGTATATTTAGATATCGTGAGGAGGGCTATAGTCGTATCGATGCTGCTAGAGAAGGTAGTAAAGAGGTTGCAATGGCTGTAACAGCATCCACTATGACGACTGTAGCGGTGTTTTTACCAATTGCCTTCATTCGCGATAATATGGCTATTGAGATGTTCAGAGAGCTTGCTTTAACAGTTGCCTTTTCTCTACTTGCTTCATTAGTAATTTCCTTAACCTTAGTACCTATGTTGGCTTCCAAGATTTTAAAAATAGATCGTAATGGCGACAAAACAAAGAGAACACCCCTTGCTATCATAGGTCGAGGATTTGACAAGCTGATGAAAAGAGTTGAAATTAAGTATGAAGGCCTATTAAGTTGGTCCATAGGCCATAGAAAAACAATCGTTACTGGAACCCTTATATTGTTTGTTCTTAGCATTGGAATGGCTACCTTATTTACTGGAGCTGAGTTTTTTCCAGATGCTGATGAAGGTATGTTTACTGTTAGTATTGAATTACCAAAAGGATATACACTGGAAGAAACCTCTAAAATAGCTGCTGCAGTGGGAGAACGTGTTCAAGAGTTCCCAGAACTAGACTATCTCTTTGTTTTAGAAGGTGATGATGGTGATCCCAGTGCAGCAGTAATCTATGCATCCTTTGGCTCTAGACTAGATCGTGATAAGGGGATCGAGGAGCTACTGGACGAGGTTCGTGATAAGCTACAGGGAATTGCTGGTGCCAAAATAGGCGTGCAAAAATTTGACATGATGCAAATGGGGGCAGGCGGTAGCCCCATAACTGTAAATATAAAGGGTGATGACCTAGAAACTTTAGAATCTCTAGCAGAAGTAGTGGTTGATGAGGTAAGCTTAGTTCCAGGAACTAGAGAAGTATCATCCTCTATTCAACAGACTGTACCAGAGGCTCAGGTGAAAATTAATAGAGACAAAGCATCACAATACGGTGTATCTACCTATACCTTGGCTGAAACCATTCAAACAGCCATTATGGGTCAGACGGTTACAAGGTATAGAGTAAGTGGTGAAGAAATAGATGTGAGCTTAAGGTTTCATGAGGGCTGGAGAAGTGAATTAAGTGATTTGCAAAAAATCTATGTAACCTCTCCCATGGGACAGCAGATTCCACTTCAAGAGCTGGCTGATATATACTATGGAGAGGCACCCGCCAGTATATCAAGGGATAATCAAGTAAGACAGGTAACTGTTACGGGAGATATCAGTGGAAGAGACTCTCGAAGTGTATTTGTTGATATACAAAATAGAATCAATGCAATGAATGTACCCAATGGATACGAGGTAACCTTAGGTGGAGAAAATGAGGAAATGATTGCGGCAGCAAAGGCATTTGCCCTTGCCCTGATCCTGGCTATATTACTAGTCTATATGATTATGGCATCACAGTTTGAATCCCTACTGCATCCATTTATCATTATGTTTACTGTACCACTGGCCTTTATAGGAATAGCCCTTGCTATGTCTATAACAAGGAAGCCCTTTAGTGTCCCAGCATTTACAGGGATCATCATGCTGACAGGTATTGTTGTAAACAATGCCATCGTACTTGTGGATTATATTAATACCCTCAGGAAAAGGGGAATGGAAAGAGCAGAAGCTATTCGTAAAGCCGGGCCTATTAGATTAAGACCTATTCTCATGACTTCCCTAACAACAGTGCTAGGACTTATCCCATTGGCACTAGGTATAGGAGAAGGTGCAGAACAGCAAGCACCAATGGCTATTACAGTAATTGGTGGATTAAGCTTCGCTACCCTGTTAACACTAGTGTTTATTCCAGTTGTGTATACATTGTTTGATGACTTTAAAAACTGGGCTGTAAGGAAGATATTAAAAAGAAAAGATAAGACTTTAAGTGCATAGGGAATTTTATATAATAGAAATACCACCTTCAAAAAAGAGGGTGGTATTTTGCTACATCATTCTTTATGCTTTAAAACCTTTTTTAAGTATTTCTCTACTTCTATTTCTGCTTCAGCATTAATGATATCTACTTTGATCCCTGCTCTTTCCGCCATCTCAGCATAGGGTTTTCCATTTATCTCGATGTTTTGGCCACTATTTTCATCCAATGAATAATATCACTGTAAACCTCTTGTTTATTTATTGCATTTAACATTTCATGGCATCCGCCTGTATAATGTTTATCTAATTCGTCTTAGAAAGATCATGCGTAATATATTACATATTCGGGCGACCTGTGGTCGCCCGATTCCTGCACATTTTACATCAAAGGCATCACAACATTATTTTACATTTAAATATAGAACCTCCTGAAAATTTCTAATTCAAATCACTATTTATCGATTTCTCCAAGGCAGCTTCTATATAAATGGTCTGTACATCTGTAAAAACCTCTTCTGCTACTTCTAGAGATAACTTTATCCTTTGTTTTCACCAGTGCTTCCGCCGATTCTAGTCTATGCAATTCTATACTATTACCTTCTCCATGCAAGCATAAAACCCTTTTATAAAACCAAGGGCAATCGCCATGTCCCCTTGGCCTTCTTAGCCTTCATTATGCAAAAAAGACCAACCATATAATTAGCTGATCTTGTTGTAAAACATTATTTTATCGTTTTAAGGTAATCTGTAAAGGAGCTGGTAGGCAGCATCCTTCTTTTAGAAATCATATTGCTCCATATTTGATTTCCAGCTGTTTCGTCTATGTACCCAGCATCTAATGCCGCTACTAATATGCTTGCAGTATCCACATGCTCCAATTGATATTTTCCCACGTATTTGGATATATCCTTAAGATTATTGCTGGCAATAATTCCTTCATGTGTCTTTGCTAAAGCTATAGCTGCTGCTTCACCTTTACCTATAATTCCTTCTCCTTTAGATGGAGCAATTGATAATTCATAGTAAATCTGATAGGCATCTGTGTTTGTTAAAATTTCTTTGGTGAAAATATCTCCACTCAAGCAAAGCTGATTCACTTTACGCTTTATGTGGGGAATGCTTGGATTTGATAATCCATTATAAACTTGCTTAGGTAATACAATTCTTCCTGGATATAATTTAAATAATATATTTTCTTCTTTTACCCACAGAAAAGAAGATATGCAATCTGTATCAAAAAACAGTTTATTAGTCATAATTTTCTTCCTCTTGTTCATTATGACCGTAAACAATGTCTCCTCTAAAACCATTTAGCAATATTTCTTCATATTTCCCAGTTGAGATGAGGCCCTTGCTTTTTATTTGATCCGCTAGTTTAATATATTTGCCAAAGGTAGCATATTGCTTATCCTCTGGTGTAGGTATATACAGTTTATCATCATAACCAAGCTTTATTGCAGAAGCTATGATCCCCTTCTTCATGGCATTGGCTGTTTCATGGGTTAAATATCCATCATTGACTAGTCTCCATAATGTCGCCTGTCTACTTAATCCATAGTATTGTTCTATTTTTACAACATCGCCTATTTCTAGATATAGCTTTTCTTTTTTGAGTTTATTTTTTATAAAGTCTGTCAAAGACTCATAAGGTGCTAAAAAATAGGATGCAAACAGATCTGCTTCTTTTTCCTGTGGATCCTTATTTATCTCAAGATCTTTGGAGCACACAATGCTTTTATAGTCTTCATGAAAAAATAAATGATACAGTTCATGAGCGATTGTAAAACGCTGTCTCCCATAAGTTGAGGTTGAATTAATACCGATTATTTTATTTCTCCTATCCTTAATGCACATACCACTCATTTGACTACTCATAGGATAAAAAACCATGGTTAAGTCATCATTATTATGAAGTAAAGAGAAGATATCAATAGGAGAGTGGCTGTCCTCCCCAAAATTCTTACGTAAGCTTATGGCTTCCCCATTTATTTCTATTTTCTCTTTCAAATCTATTCCCCCTCAAGCAAGTCTTCCATGAATCGCAGATTTAGAGCAATTTTATTCATAGCCGCTATTGTCTCTAAATCCTCCATGGCTACACTCTTTGCTCTAAGAGCTATAGGTATTGGCATAAATTCGCTAGATTCATTTGTAAAGTATTCTATTGTGCAGCCAAATAGCTCTGCTGCCTTTTCAAGTATATCTACACTAAATTGTCTTTCATTTTTCTCGCATTTTGAAATATAGCTCTGATCAACATCTAGATACTGAGCCATTTGACTTTGTGTCAGTCCTATCCTATTTCGCAACTCATTAAATCTCTTACCTGTCAGTTCAGAATTTAACATAGTTACACCTCCCCTTATACTGTTATTATATGTTATGTTTGTCATAAAATCAACTTGTTATTAACATGTAATTATGACAAGATAAAGGATGTTTTAAAAAAAGGTAGAAAAGCAGCGATCACCTTCAATAAATATTTTAGCCCACCTCCAGATGGGGCCACAGGGACCTTTTGTTTGCCATCAAAGCTGCTTAATTTTATCTACCAAAGGAATAGGACCTAGTCTGAAAATGAAAAATTTGATATAATTTGACCAACATAGTAAAATACATCAGTAAAACAAATACATGTATGTCCTTGCCCCATGATTGTCTATAATGAACTAGTTATGCTAAATGGAGGTGCTTTAAAGATGAATAGATATAAAGATATAGCTGTGTTGTCCATGCTGCTTTTATTACTCTTATCAATAGGCTGTACAAAAGATACTAGAATAAATGTGGATAATATGGAGGGAAAAGACGTTATAGCCATTGTTAATGGAGAAAAAATTACCGGCACAGATATAGAAAAAGAAATTGAGGATAGCAGATATGTCTCAATGGTAGTAGAAGCTTTTGCTGTAGGCACAATAGTTGGGGAAGATTCACAAATAGATACTGCTGAAAGCCTTTTGGGGCTTGATAAGACAAATTTGTCAGCGCACGAAATAAGGTATCTTGAAGACATAAGACGAAAAGAAGAGAACAAAATCCTGGAGGATAATGAAGCATTCAATAAAATCATTAGAAGAAAAGTTTTGTACCAAGAAGCACAAAATCATTTGCCTATGGTATCTACTGAAGAAGCACTGAAAACATTGCAGCAAATGGAAGAAACATCGAGACGAAATCTGGAGGAAGCAGATGAAGATCTTGCAGCTTGGTATCAGGAGGCTATTGAGATTGAAAATGCTATAGCACAAGAATTTGGTTATGATAGTGCCTCAGCTAGACGAAAAGCTCGTGCAGATGATTTAGCAGTATCCATGACCATTAGCAAACTGAAGGGTATGTTTGAGGATAAATTAATGAGAAAAAATCCAGACATACAAGGAATTGATCTAGTAATTTATGCATTCTGCATGTGGGAGGACTATACTGAGTTTCTTTTAAGGGCTGCAGACATACAGCAAATCCATCATGAGTATGAGATTAATTTTTATGGTAATCAATGGGAGGAAGAGATATTTTAAAAGACTGCTCAGGTGACAGATGAAATTCTCCCGGGTGTTTTAAAATCAGATTCATTCAGTTCCTAAAAACTAAAGATAGTAAGAGTAAAATATCAAATTAATCATCCCAGTGACAGCGGCGCCTCCTATAAATAGAAAAGAAGAAAAAGACTTAAACACGTTTGTTTCCCACTTCCTAGCGATTAAGTGAATGATTAAATGCAGAACCCCCAAAACATTTATCCCTATCCAAAGAGGAAAATTTATAAAATGAAATACAGACCATAGGTAATAAAAGAAAAATCCGCAAAAAAATACATGAAAATACAGAAACACTAGATATTGGGTTCTGCTTTTCAAAGATTTAAGAAAACCTAGCATTTTCCATTCCTCTACATAAAAGGCATCAAACTCATGCATAAAAAGACAAATAACATTTATTGTCGTTACAAAAAGTATAAATGTTTTCAATAATACCACCTCCATTATCTTTTATGTATATATTTATATTATACATGATTTCTACTTAAAATGAAAAAACTGGAAATTAATCCAGCTCATCCTGTTTTTTATTGACAAATTGTCTCTCAACCTCTTCAATGATTTCTCTAGGTATTCTACCATCAGTATCTGCATACTCTAGCACTTATCCTCTTGGTATTCTTATATGACATCCAAAACGTCCCCGTGTCATAGAGAATCTCTAGATGATGGTGATATCCAATTGCCCTTCCCTTTTGTAGAATGAAATTTAATTCATTCGCTGAACGATTCTTGATGCTTTAAAACCTCTTTTAAGTATTTCTCTACTTCTATTTCCGCTTCAGCATTAATGATATCTACTTTTATCCCTGCTGTTTCCGCCATAAAAACCAAATCATTTACTGTTGAGGTATAAAAGGAGGTTCCTACAACTAAAAGTCTGTTGCTTGAATCAATGAGATTGATAGCATCAAAATATTGAGGAATCTCATCTCCATATAAAACAACATTAGGCTCCAGCAGTTGATTACATCCTCCACAGTAAATAGATTTGCGAAGTATCTCAAAGGGGTAGTCTTCCTTACATCCTTTACATGACACATAGTCCAAGTTGCCATGGATCTCAATAATTTCTTTGCTGCCTGCTGCCCTATGGAGTCCGTCAACATTCATAGTGACAATCGGTATTTTATATTCTGCTAAGGCTAAATGAGCCCTATTGGGCTTTGATGATGTAATGATATCCTTCATTTTAAGCAGAATATCATAAAACTCTTGAGGATGTTCATTGAAATATTCTCTGCTTAATTTATCCCTTATATCCCCCAACTCGTCAAATGTTGGTACCCCGCTGGCCTTTGAAATACCTGCCCCCGTCAAAGCTACAAGCTTCATAGATAATAACCTCCCTCTATCTCCATCATTTTTCTGCGTCTTTTTTATATCCACAATGCTGTTGAAGATCTTTATGATTTTATTTACTGTTGGTCTTTAGTATTCTCCATTTGTTTCACTGTATTGACAGTTGTTTTGATCCAATGAATGATATCATTATAAACCTCTTGTTTATTGATTTCATTTAGCATTTCATGTCGTCCCCCTGTATATAGCTTATATTGAATATCTTTGATCCCAAGCTTTTCATAGGCTTGATAAACCTTTTTAACCTCTTCTCCATAATCCCCCACAGGATCATTTTCACCTGAAAGGATATAAATAGGCAGGTTCTTAGGTGTTTTTTCTATATTTTCTTTTTGATGAAGCGCTTCAATACCATTGAAAAGATCATAAAATCCTCCCGTTGTAAAAATAAATCCGCATAGTGGGTCCTCTACATAAGTTTCAACGGCTTTGGCGTCTCTGCTCAACCAATCAAAATTGGTTTGATTCGGTTGAAACCGCTTATTAAAGCCTCCAAAGGCTAGCGTATCTAAAAACTTGTTTGGCTTCCTTTTATTATGTATCAGTTTGCTCAGCACAGCAGCTTTTATGCCAATTTTGCCTAAGAGTCCCTTACTATATCCTGTACCGCTTAAGATTAAGGCATCTACTGCTTTAGGAAATAGCTGCACATATCTCCGGGCTAAAAAAGATCCCATGCTGTGTCCAAATAAGATAATTTTTCCTTGAGGATATTCTTGCTTTATTTTTTCAGTGATTTCATGTAAGTCGTTAATGACTCTCTCCCATCCATCTCTATCAGCGAAATATCCTAATTCTTTAGGATCCTTTGCTGTTTTCCCATGTCCTCTGTGATCATTCCCATAGACAATACAGCCTTCCTTCACTAATGCATTAGCAAAATCATGATAACGCTCAATATGCTCTGCCATTCCATGAACAATTTGAACCACCACTGGATTTGGAGAGCAATCTTTAGGTGACCATCTTTTTAAATGAATAGATTCCCCATCAGTTGTTTTCATCTTTTCTATAATAATATCTACTTGGCTATTCATCAATACCACCTCCCGGCTGTATCCCCTTCAAAGCTTGGCTGCGGTGAAGGGATGTGATGTCTTATTTGTCTTTTGCCTTATATTCTAATATCTATGTTGTTATTTTCCTTCAAAATCAGCTCAATAAAATAATCCCTATTTTTTGGAGAAATCAATGTCATGCCGGAGTAACCATGCCTTATTTCAATCCTATCAATAGAAAGTGCTGCAGATGAAAGCGGATTACGTGTTTTTTTATGCTTTTAATATCTTTTATTAATATTCTTTCACTGAAAGGGCCGCATTTTACAATAAGATTTTCCCCGGAAATATAATATCTTGTACCAAACCATATCCAACCAATAAAACCTGCGGTTCCTAACATTAGAATTATAGCAAACCAGGCTTTACTCATAATTGAAGCAATAAGTCCTCCACCTATAGAAATCCAAATTAAAAGTCCAAGCCATAAATCTTTCTTAGAATCAAATCTCATAAAAAATCCTCCTATGTTAAGACGTCTTATTGGCTAAGCCTAAAGAAGTCATGATTTCCCCAATATTCACTAAACCAATACTTTTCTTTGGCATTATAATAAGTTTTTTCATAATACCTAGTATCTCCTTTATAAAACTCTATAACAATACCTAAATAATCTTGGTTTGTCTTATATATTTCTTCCGAGGACTTTGCAAGGGCATTAGCTAAATTCAGTTCTATTTCCTCTTTTATATAATCAATAGCATCATCCTTCATGTGATTTCTACTTTCAAATTTAATAAATAGTACATCCCCCTTAAAGCTTTTTTGGAAAGAAACTTCCTTAATCCTCCACCAGTATTTTCTTTCTATCTTCCTCTTAAATTGCTGCATTTCTTCTGTCAGTATAGCTCTAGATGATAGCTCCATACTAGAATCCTCAAAATAATTACTTTCTATTGTATTATCACTTAACAGCATATTCTGTTCAATGACCTTTATATTCCCTATAAATACCCTATAATTTACTTCACTCCATCTTAAATTCATTTCAACTAGTTCTCTAGGTGGTGATATTCCTAAAGGTCTTGGTTTGTTGACTATAAAAACATCCATAAACATATGCCTACTATTTTGTATTTCCTCTCTTGTTGAATCTTCTAGAAAATAATAATCTGCATAAAGCATATCTTCTATTTTATAGAATTTATATTTTGCTAAGTTCGGCATTGAATAGTAGGTAGAAATAACTTCATCAAAAAAATTAACTCCATTTATTGAAAATGAAAGCTCTTCAGCATTGTTCTTATCAAAAAACAGCTCTTCTGAGATGGGATTACTTGTATCTTTTACAGCCTGTTGGCTGCATCCAATGAGCAAAACTATGGTAAAAATAAATAGAAATCCTATAGTTCTTTTCACATAATCCCTCCTCTAATATAATCTTTAAACATTTTTGTGTAACACTTGATTTCTATGTTGCAAATAATCCATCTGACACCCAATAACATCAGACAAATCAATCCTCCCCATAATCCTTCCTGTATTATGAATATATACATTATCAAATCTTTTTTTCTTTATTGAATATGTATTATGTTAATAATCTGTAAATAACGAACATTATACCTATCAAATAAATCGTGGTTAAGATTGTTTTGTTATTCTTGGCCAGCCATTTAGGAAGAAAAATATCAAATCCAACCTCTGTATTGCTTGTATATTTCTTTCCAATATTGGTAAGGGGACAACGCCATCCGTTGATAAGAAGTATACATCCTTCAACGATAACTAACACAATTGCAACCCAAGTGTATAGATTCATCTCGTCGATTATTGCAGTGTAAAGAATATAAAATATTATTAGAACAAAAAATGTCCAAATAATCGTATGTATAACCTTAATAATAAGAAGCTCAAAGCTTTGATTTTTAGATTTTCCCAATAATTATACACTCCCAAAGACATTATATTAAGAAGACTACAAATTATACCCCAGCTTCGGTGCAACCCTCAGTATGAGTGGTTGGTTAGACCTTGTCCAATAGGGACTTCCACCCTGTAAAATAATGCTAAGCTTTGCTTGGTACACCAACGTACTGTGTATTTGCAACGTCCTCTTATCTAACCTATAGGCATTTGTTACTGATCTTTATATCGAATCAAGCTAATATATTAATATAGTTTTTAATAACAGGAATCATTAATATACCTATTGCTATAAGTACCTTTACAGTTCCTATGGTGCTGTGTGTAACCTTATGTTTCCCCATTTCATCCCACTCTGTTATACCATCATTAGTAAGCTTGGTATAGGACATTATATTTGTGATGGCTGAAACAATAGGTATAAAAAGCCCTTCTCCATAAAAGAACACCCCCCAAACTCGTCTTAATCCCTCTTGATAAGACAGCTTAGTTCCGTCTTCCTTAGTAATCCTAATATTTAAAATCCATTTGCCAGGGGTACAGCCATATCGTGATATCAAGTATGCCTCAAGGAAACTCCATACTGCCATCGTCAATAAACTGCCTATGATCCCCCAAAGGAATATACCTACAAGACCTTTCCAAATACCCCAAGTAGATATATCCAACCATATCATTTGATCCTCAGGAATTATAAACCTTATGCTCTCCATAATTACTACCCATATTTGAAAATCAATGCCACGGGCCCAATACCTTACCCACGGACGAATTTGACTACATTCTTTTTCAGGCATCCCGCTATCCTTTTGTGTTTCTTCCAAATTATTAGAATCAAGAGTCATGATGTATCCTCCTCTTATAGATATACGTCTTATATTTTAATTGCTATTTATTCTGAAGTAATTACGTAAAAATCAAACCTTGTAGGATCAATTTGTTAATTCCATTGCATAGTTTACTAGGTGAGAACTTGGTGGTGTTAATAAAACCTATGGAGTCTTTAAGCTATATATAACTGTTGCAACTCCAATTAAAATGTAGCCTTTATAAGTATCTTTATTTTTTCCACATAAATACTAGGACCAACTACTATTGCCTGATTTTCCTCAACTGTTAAAGTAATTCTTCCGCTAGATATCCATCTATCTACCCAATTAAACTTTGGTTTTACTATGAAAAGATCATTGTTCTCATTTATAATTTTTAACCCAGTACATTCTAAATAATTCCTGAGAAATACTGAAAAACTTTCTTTATCCTCTATCGGTATTTGGATTTTGATTTCCTGATAATTATTAGCACCAAAGATGCCATAGATAAGAGAAGTAATTATCACTATATTCCAATTTATTTCGAGGTCAAATATGATTCCCCCAACGACTACATAAAAAACTAATAATATAATGACCATTAATAAGAAAAGTTTTAACCTCATCACTATATTCCAATTGATTTCCCTCACCAAACCTACTCCTTTTCAATATGATTTTGCTTTTCACCTTATGCCTCTACTAGGTCTTTTATAAATAAGATAAAGTAAATATCCATCTACATATCACTTATTTTCCTTATTTTTTCCCATAATTTAATTAGAAAATTTCCTATCCCAAGGGTTTCCCCAATATGATTTGCGAATTTCATCCAAATTCTTACGATTGCTATGACTATAAAAAACACCATTAATAGTGCTAAACCCGCTTGAATATACTCCATAAGTTATCCCCTCCTTTATTTATGGGAATAATTATATATAGCATCCCCCATTGACAAAGCCTTTTAGCCTATCACAATAATTCATTTTTTATCCTTTCCTTGAAATCCTGATAAAAGCTTTCATTCAGTTTAGTTCTTTTTCTAGTTTTTGCGGATATTATTATAGCTTCATTAGGACAATGATGTACACATTTAAAGCAAAATTCGCATTCCTCTCCTTTATATTGAGGATATTTTCCCGCTGTATTCCAACACTTTCTTATGCAATCATCAGCACATTTTTTGCAATTCACACAGTGATTTTCTAGTACTTTTAATTTATGCCTATAAGCCTTCCCCCCGACTTTATTGGGATAGTTTAGTATTTCGTACAGCTTATAGGATGGACATTGGACTTTACAAGTTTCAGAATGAATCATCTGCTGTATTCTTTTTATATCCGACTTTATCTTTAAAGCTATATTTTTTTCAAAATCAAACATAAAAGGTATTGGTGGCAAAAGCAATGCTCCATCGGCAGCAGGTGCTCTATATACCGAATATCCATTTACAATTATATTTTTAGGTAAACACTCTTTGATGAATTCTCTTAAAGCATTTCCTGACAAAAGACCATATGTAGTAAATACAAAAGCCTTCTTTGGTTTGTCAAACGTCGGCATATTTTTAATAAACTGCATCATAGAAGGTGAAGGACTACAATGATATGTAGGAAAAGCAAAAATAATAAAGCTATAATCATGCAATTTTTTATAATCATATTCTAATCCAATTGGATTTATATCAATAGAATACATATCTAACTGTTCATAATAAAGTTCAGCTATTGTTTTTGTGCTGCCGGCTCCCGAATGATATAATATTAGAATTCTATGGGTGTATTCCAAGACAATCCTCTCCTCTTATAGAGAAATCATAGGCATTTTAGAAGAATAGCCTTATCTGTATGTAAACAGACAGGACTGTTCCCTTTGATGCCATCTATTTTTCATCACCTTTTTTACGGAGTTTTACAGAGTATCCCTCCTGTTTTGCGATCTCCTCTAATAGTGAGCGTAAAACTTTTGCTTTGCTCTTCATATCTAAGCCATGGGATTTTTCTTTGGCTCTTCTTAATGCTTCCTTTAACTCTTCGATTTTCATAACAGTGGCAGCGATGCAATAGTAGCTTTTGGAACGACCTTCATTAAAATTATCTAACATATCCTTTAGGATTTCTTCTCTTATATCCATCAATCTTTTATATTCTTCAAAACCCTTTTCCTGTATAAAATCAATATCCTCCTCAAGCTTTTGATAGCATTTAAAGGAATCATATTTTGTTCCCGCTTCACGGTGCTTCTTCCACTTTTCACAATCATGGCTCTCTTTACATTCCCAGCAAAACTCAATCTTTTTTTTCTTAATAGCACAGGTGATAAACAGACATCCAAGAGCCATTCGTGATTCACTCTTACACCCTCCACATCTGCTTTTAGCATCTGTATGATACTGAGGACACAATTGACAGGCAAGACCACATATCCCCATTTCTGGGTATCTAATTTTCATCAGTAATTACCCCCTTTATTTTGCCATTATTCAAACCAACATCATCTAACAAATATTCCCGAAATAATTCCAATATCCTCCAATAAATATTCGATAAACTTCGACTTTATTGAAAGAGAAGAACGAAGCATCCTCTATCATTTCAGAGCTTATCTTGAAAACATAGGTTTCTGGAAAGCAGAAAACCCCTTGCCCCACATAAGTAGGGAAGAGGTAGTTTTTTTTATCATCATAGTCTTCTTGAAACATCTCCAGTATAACCATCTACATTATAAAAACTGATGGTGGTAACACGTGTCCCTTGATTTTTAAAAACTCTCATTTCGTAGTAGGGGTGGTCTTCTGATGGATAGCGAGTTATTTGAAAGGATGCTTCCCCTTCTGTAGCATCTGCAATCTCACTCAAAGTCATAATAGCATGGATAGCTTCTTCTTCAGTGATGAACTTATCTTCAGCAATTTCATTCTCTATAGGATCGATAGCAAAATTATTGTTATCAGCATCATTGTCTGTGTCTTTTATGTTTTCGATGTTTGACAGTTTTATTACATGATTATTTGCTATACCATAAACAGCTGTCATCTTCTTATCATGAAAAGTATTGCTAAATGGACCTAAGCCGTCTTCATCATGAAGGTCTATTCCCTCTAATGTACTAACAGACCAATCTATTACTTGGTTGAATTTATCTGAAGGAAATAATAGTCCCACTAGCTCAACTTCTAATGCCAATGTTTCTTTTAGTCTTTTGCTGTCATAAGCAACAATATGCTTACCATCGATGCCGTACATAATACCCGCCATCTTTATATTCTCCTTATAGCCTAAAATCGTTATACGTGTGGTAGGATGCTTTGCTGAGCTTCCTATCACCATAGGAATGCCTTCTGGATCTGCTTCTTCTGTAAAAATAAAGCCATATTCATCATTTGAAAAGAATTCTGTAATAGCTTCTCTTGGTATTTTCAAACCTTCATAACCTATATGATCTTGATTGTATAAGCTTTCTTCTGTGTCGTCGTCTATTGATGCTGTAGTTGAACTGTTAATACCTTCATCCTCTAAGTCAGTATTCATATCACTATCTATGGATAATGATTCGATTTCTTCAATAGGAGGATTTATAGCCCTATTATTACCTGCATCTCTATTCTCCATAACGTCTAATCCCACACCTGCTAAACATAATAACAATCCAACAGCTCCCACAATAATATAATACTTTTTTTCTTTTTTCCTGTAAAAACTTATAGCCAGAAAAATAGAAGAGATAAAAACAACGCCAATACCTAAAAGTCCTAATAAGATGCCCATAAAAGATTTACCTCCATATTTTTTTGTCGAAAGAGAAGTGACTACATTTTTTAACTAAATTAATTTCTCATTATTTATTTTCTACAAATAGTGACAAACTCCTCCTTATATTAAAAATCACTTACTACTGTCTTCTATCAAAATAACTTTTGTATCAACCTTTATGTATTCATCCTTTGCAAACAAAAAAGCTGGAAATCAATCCAGCTCATCCTTTCTCTCATTAGCAAATTGTCTTTCCGCCTCTTCAATGATTTCTCTCGGTATAAGATCACCAGTGTCTACATACATGTCGTCCGTCATAAAGTAATCATCTATTAAGTCATCATTGGGTATGCCTGTCTCTGTACCTATCTCTAGCTTCAGGTCATTAGGGTCTTTTGGTATAATAGGATCCATAAGTCCACCACTATTGGTACTTTTGCCTTCTATAGATTTATCTATGTCTCCTATTTCGCCACTCATTTCTGAGTTAAATTTATCTATGGCTTTTAACTTATTGGGGTTCAATAGTTTTCGCCTTTTCAAAATAATTCACCTCTTTTGTATTTAAAATTGATATTATTTTTTGCATAACTATCATTTAAATACGAGGGAATTAAAGGTGATATTTTTAAAGGTGGTCAATAAACTATCATAAAAATAACTATTTTCTACAGCACCACAAAATTTTTTTTCGAAATCCATTTTTTTGAAGGCTTCTAAAGGCTGTATTTTTTGTGGTTTTTATCCTCTTATTATTTCTCTAACATCAATTTCCTTCATAATTACCTATGACCACAAGCTTTACTATTTTATTATGCTTTACATAGACCCTTTTATTATTGCTTTGAAAAACCACATAGTCTCCAATCTCTTCAATTCTATGAATGGCTTCAATATCTTCTAGTATTTTTTGCAGCTTAATATTCACAGCTATAATCTTTCTATCCTTTACCCCTTGCTTAAATAAGGCTATTATCACCTCTTCATAGTCCTTTGGAACAGCGCTTTTTTTGTATTTGTTGCACCTTTTACAGCTTAGAACAATGTTATAAATATCGTTAGGACCTCCCCTGCTTTTAGGAAGATAGTGATCTAAGCTGGTTTGCTGAAAGGGCAATGGCTTTTCACAAAAATAACACTTTCTTTCATCTCGTTCATAGATGTAAGACTTATTTATTTTTTTGGGCCTCATCCTGAATAATTTCCTCCACTACCTCTGCCACCGCCAGCACAATATACTTACATTTTTCTTCATCATTATGACGATATTTTTCCTTTAACAATTTACAATTCGCTGTTCCAAGCTTTTCCTCAACCCTATGAAACAGCTTTTTTACAATACTTTTAATTCGATCTCCCTCATGGGCCCTATCCTCAACAAACATAATGCTGAGGGCCGCAATAGCTCCAGTGACAGCCCCACAGGTTTCCTCTATCGCCATGCCTCCACCAAAACCAGCCATCATTTTTAAGGCATCCTTTGTCAGCTGTAAATCGTAGGCATCATTTATGGCATATAGTGTAGCTTCTGCACAGTTTAAATCACACTCAGGGCTATAGTATTTTTCTGCCTTTTCCTTTAACATAGAACATTTCCTCCTCCTTTATACATATCTAAAAAATACAAATTATTGGTAGAACATATATCCATAATTTATACAACTATTTCCTTAACTATAATTTTATACTTTTATCACTTATAAATCTAGATAAATCATTCGTAATTAATTGACTTGCTTTATTAAAGAAGGTATTCTTTTACAAAAAGAAACCTATATTTTTCATACAATACAGGTTTTTAGGCTGTTGAAAAACCCCCATTTTCTTCGTTACTTCAAAAACCCAGCACCTTTACGTATTACCTATACGCTGCAGTCGCTGGGTTTTCTTGCGCCTCGAATTTGAAGATTTTTGAACAGTCTGAATTAATTATATTGTAATGCTTCATAATGCATATTTTCCCTTACCTTACTACCGCTATATTTATTGAGAATAGTGTGCAATCCATTTAGTATCAGTAGATTGGTCTCTAGGCTCAATCCATCTACCGTCATTGTTCTTTCCTTAGTGCATCCATCTACAGCACCTGCATGTACAATAGCCCCCAGCATTCTTTCCTCCATCTCCTCATTATGTAATAACCGCTGAGAAGCTAATAAGGAAAGTCCTGCTACAAAGGCATGTCCTCCCCAGTTGGAAACATCAGCTATCACCAAATAGTCAGCGGCTGTGATGGCGGATATTTTTTCTCCCTCTGGAAGACATTGAGAAAGGATAGATCTTACCTTTCCCATCCCCATTTCATTGCCGCCATCTCCTATGGCTATGGTTACTATGTTTTTATCCACTACCTTTCTCAGCAGCAGGTCAGTATTTGGAATGATATCTCTTAGATCTTCTCCATCCATAGAATAACAACCCCCATCCATTGCTCTGCCTGGTCTCTCTAAGGCCACGATATGGGATGGCTGGTATTTTTCTAGTAAATGCCTGCAAAAATCATCAGACCCATCAAAGGGTACAACTTCTATAGGTATTTTTATGTTTAAGCTTTTACAGCAAGCCTCTATTAGTTCCTGTGAGTACTTATCTGTTATTAATACCACTTTCTTGTCCAGCTGGAGCAACCCATTTGCTAGTGAAGCAGCTCCCAACGGACCATCTGTTTCTCCTGTCATGGTTTCCTTTATACAAAAACCAGTAACAATCATCACCATGGAAGCTTCATACAATTCCTCTATAGCATACCGAAAATCCTCGAGATATATGTTTTTTGTTAATCCTCTGTTTCCTAAGTCCTGTGTTATCAGAGCTTGTATCTCCTGGAACGCTTCTATAAAGCTCATATTTACAACCCCTATCGTTGTTTTCCCCAAAATTTATACTTCCTTCGCAGCCGCCTGTTCCAACTCCTCAATATCTTCTATAGAAACGTACTTTGATAATAAATAGGTCATTATAAATGCAGCTACAAGTCTAGAGCCTAATAAAATAAATCCATTGGCACCTACTGCCACAAGTATAAGGGTATCCTCTATAATTGCATGACATGCCGCTAAAAAGGCTACCATAAGAAACAGATCTCGCTTTGATAGATTGCCTTCTTTTGCTGTTTGGATAATCACCCCTGCTCCAAAGGAAAGTCCAAAGATGATACCTACCAATAAAGGTGTCACAGAGCTTTTGGAGATATTAAAAATTCGGGAAAAAAATTCAAAAGGTTTTACGATTTTGTCTAATATTTTGTAGTCCCTAAAGAGCTGTAGCACCACCATGATTGGAATAACATATTTCATGATAGTGGTTATGGTGCCTACACTGCCTAGGGTAGCTTCCTTTATGATCTCTATCATAGGATTGCACCTACCCTTCCTACAATCAGTCCTGCTACTAATGCTAGCCCTACCCTGATTAAAACAACCTTGATTACACTTACCCCCAGTCTTTTTGTTACTGCTGTCTCCACCAATAGTGCATGGGAAAAGGAAAGCATCACTGCAATAATGGTTATTTCTAGATTTGTTAAGGCAATGGCTTTCATTGCACCTATCGCTGCATATAAGCTTAGTAGATTTCCTATTACTAATACAATTGCTGCTTCCCCTGGTAGATTAAAAACTGTCATTAGAGGGGTGAATAAGTAAGCAATCCAGTCAATGACAGGTGTGTACTGAAGGAAGGTTACAACAAAATATACAGGAATAATCACCTTTGCTAGCATCCAAGTAGTCTCAAGCCCTTTTAAAACCCCTGTTTTAATAGAATTAATAAACATGCAAGCCCTTCTTTCTGTAAATGTATATATGCTCTTCTGCATTATATTATAACATGAAAGGTTAGACAAATGTAATTACTTTCTTTACTGCTGCCAATCTACATTGACTTCCTTCCAGCTGCCTTTTTTGTAGCGTGCTGTCATCAAAGATGCCTCTACAATAAACTGTATAACAGAAACTCCCCATACATAGGCAACATGCAGCTGAAATACAAATACCACCATGTAAATCAAGGGTAATCTTATCAATAGATTGGTAATTAAGGCGATTTTAAAGGGTCCCTTTGTATCCCCAGCCCCTTTGAGTGCCCCTGAGGCTGTCATGCCAATGGCTATAGGAATCTGCTCAAAGGCACCTACCCTTAGACACATGGCTGCAGTGGCTACTGTAGCTCTATCAGTACTAAATAGTGCCATAATAGTATGGGGTATCATAAAGAACAATATCCCCACGGATCCCATGAGTAAAACAGCAAAAAGTGTAGCTTTTTTTGCACTCTTATCGGCAGATTCTATGTCTTTGTTCCCTAAGTTTTGTCCCACTAGAGTTGTGGCTGCAATAGCAAAACCATATCCCGGCATAAAGGAGATGGATTCAGCCGCTACCGCAAGAGAATGGGCGGCATAGGCGATGGTTCCCAGCTGGGCAATCCATAATGCAGATACCAGTCTGCTGCCTTCGTTCATCATCATCTCTAAGCCAGCGGGTATACTGAGATTTGTCACCGCCTTTATGGCTTTAAAATCCCATTTGAATAAATAGCTAAGCTTCAGCTGTATACCTGATTTTCCCCTCAATAGGAAGTATAAGGTTACCATGGCTGCAACTGCTTGTGCAGTACCGGTTGCAATGGCTGCCCCCCTTACCCCCAACTCAGGAAAACCAAATTTTCCAAAAATCAAAACATAGTCACCAACGATGTTAAAGGTATTGGCAACAATAGCAGATACTAAGGGAATCACGGTATTACCTGCTCCCCTAAGCATTGCATTTCCTATCATTAATGGTATAAAAAAGAAAAGACCAATAGATACGATTCTTAGATAATCTGTTCCTAGGATGATAACCTCCGGGTCCTGTACTACTCTTTGAAAAATGGGCTTAGCCCCTATGATTAGGAGTGTTCCCACCATGATGCTTATAAGGATGCCTATTAATAAGGCTTGAGCCCCTATGTATTCTGCTTTATCTCTTTCACCAGCACCAATATGCCTTGCCACCATAGCGGTAGCGCCTATCCCTAGGGCACCAAAAATATGACCCATGGAAAACATGATATGGGCCCCAAGATTTACACCAGCAATAGCTGCTGGTGTCAGTCTTCCTACCATAGCGGTATCAGCTGTCCATACTAATGTATGCATCATCATCTCCAGTATAACAGGCCATGCTAATATTAAAATCTGCTTTGAGATGTTTTTACTTTTCAATGGATATATCCTCCTACAGTCAAATCAACCTATAAATGAATATATCATAAGTACATCATTATTTCCACAGCAATATTGATTTATCACTAAAGAGAATGCTGATCTCCTAGTGTAGGATATCAACAATTTTTTAAGATATCTCTAAAGTCTCTCCTGCCTCCAGTTGCTTTTTAGCTGCTACTCCTGCCTTCATCTCTATGGTATAGCAGGCATTTTTATCATGGGCTCTAGAACCAGGCTTTATATTTTCCCTAATGGATAGGATTTTTTTGTTGTCATCTAAGAATACGATATCAATGGGAAATTGCATCCCATAGCAGTGAATAGAGCGGCACGGGTAAAAAATCATACCCTCCTCTTCTTCAATATGCTTTTTGCCTAAAAGTCCCTTTAGTCTGATAAAAAAACTGTCTGCCAAAGCTGCCTTCTCTAATAATATTTCCTTTTTCTCTATTCTATAAATAGTATAAGATTTCATAGCTATTACCTCATGGCTTCCATAATCTGCATTACTGCAGGTCCTAGTAACACAATAAATATCGTTGGAAAAATAAAAAATACCATAGGTAACAGCATTTTAATCGGTGCCTTCATGGCTTTTTCCTCTATTTTTTGCTTTCGCCGAATTCTCATCTGTTTCGATTGTACCCTCAGCACTTTTCCAATACCAACCCCCATTTGGTCTGCCTGTACAATAGCGCCAATAAAGCTGTTAAGGTCTTCTTCCCCCGTTCTATTGGTCAAATCCTTTAGGGCATCCCTTCTGGGTTTTCCCATTTTCATTTCCTGCAGGGTTTTATTGAATTCAGAGGAAATGGGGCCAGTGGTTTTTTCCACTACCTTTTTTATGGCAGCATCAAAGCCCAAACCTGCCTCTACGCTTACTGTCAGTAAATCCAGTACATCTGGCAGCTCCTTGCCTATTTCCATCTGACGGCTTCTAGTTTTCAGCTTTAATAGGAGGTCTAGCAACAGTCTGCCAAAAATTAATCCCCATAAAAACCCTAGCAGCTGTATAAACAAACTGTCAAAATAGAGGAACGCAATGACAAAAACAACAATTCCCATCATCACCGTTACTGCATAATAGAGAGAAATAAACTCAGCCCCGCTTAAATTCCATGGGTTTCCTGCCAGTAATAGCTTTTTTTCTATGATGTCTCTTTTTCTGATGGGAGTAAACCTTTGGGTGATAGTGGAAATCCATTTTAATAATGGCTTTATTATTCTATCAGCAAAGGAGGACTGCAGCTCTTCATTTATATAATACTGATTTTTCCTGTGCCTGTTTTTAATACCATGTAATCGTGCCTCCATTAATAGCTTGTTTGCAAAAATAATATTCCCAGCACCATAAAACAAACAAAAAAAAGTTAGGAAGCTTAAAATTATAATTCCTATCATACTAACCTCCTCCTACACCTCAATATTGATAACCTTTTGAATAAAGAAAATTCCTAATCCTTGAGATACTACCCCTCCCGCTAAAATCATCCAGCCAATTTCTCTCTCCAGCATTACGTTCATATAGGAGGGATTCATCAGCATTAAAATTACAAACATCACTGGCGGCAGCAGACCAATAATTAGACCTGATATTCTGCCCTGTGCCGTTAAAGTCTTGATCTCACCCTTGATTCGAATACGTTCTCGAATGGTGGAGGAAATATTATCTAATATCTCTGCTAGGTTACCTCCTATTTGCCTTTGAATCAAAACAGCTGTAACCAATAGCTCTAAATCATCAGATTCTACTCTATCGGTAAGATTCATTAATGCCTGATCGATTGGTGTGCCTAAATTAATCTCTCTTGTGGTTTTCCCAAACTCTACTGCCAATGGCCCTGACATTTCCTTGCTGACCAAATCAATGGTCTGCTGAAAGCTGTATCCTGCCCTCAGACCATTGGACATCACTGTTAATCCTTCGCCGATTTGATGGTTTAGTTTTTCAAATCTTTTTGCCTTCTTTCTCTTTATAAAAACATTAGGCAGTATTAAGCTTAAGACTCCCAATACTACTGTGGGACCTATGCTTTTCCAAAATACCATACCGGCTGTAATAGCAAAGGCAAAGATAAAAAAGTATAAAACAATAAACTCCTCCCCCTTCATGGGAATCTCTGCCTTCAATAGCTCTTTTTCTATCTTTTTTGTATAGGATTTTGTTGCAAAGGCTTTTCCAAATAACCCTAATAGCTCCTTTAAATGTAAGCTTCTCCTGGTTTTTTGGAGCTCCTCCTCCTCCAATTGAAGATTGCTATCTGTATAAAAAGCCATTCTATTCAAAACCCTTTTCTTTTCTCCTGTCATGATAGCATGTATGCCTAGTACCATTAAAACCACTGTGATAAAGCTAAAGCCTGCTATAAAACCTTCCATGTGACCACCTCATCTCTATAGAGAAGGTATAAAGATATCCTTTGGCAAGGTAATACCTTCCTCCTCCATTCGATTTAAAAACTTGGGTACAATTCCACTTGCCCTATGCTCCCCAATGATATTACCTTTATCATCCAGTCCTTTTTGCATATAGTTAAAGATATCCTGCATCACGATGGTATCCCCCTCCATACCCAAAACCTCTGTGATATGAGTGATTTTTCGGCTACCGTCTCTCATTCTGCTTTGCTGTACGATAATATTGATGGCAGATGCAATCTGCTCTCGTATGGCCCGAACAGGTAAATCCATCCCTGCCATCAGCACCATCGTTTCCAATCTAGCCAGCATATCCCTAGGTGAATTGGCATGTCCAGTTGTAAGGGACCCATCATGACCTGTATTCATGGCCTGCAGCATGTCTAATGCCTCTCCGGATCGCACCTCTCCTACAACGATTCTATCAGGGCGCATTCTTAAGGAGTTTTTTACTAAATCCCGCATAGTGATAGCCCCCTTACCTTCTATATTGGAGGCCCTTGTCTCTAGAGAAAGGACATGATCCTGATGGAGCTGCAGCTCCGCCGCATCCTCAATGGTAACAATTCTTTCATGGTTTGGTATAAAGGAGGACAGTACATTTAAGGCTGTGGTTTTACCGCTGCCGGTGCCTCCAGAGATTAAAATATTGAGACGGGCTTTGACGGAGGCATCTAGAAATTTACCCATATTTGGGGTCAAGGTGCCAAAACGAATTAAATCCTGGATCTTAAAGGGATCCTTGGAAAATTTTCTTATGGTAATACAGGGTCCCTTTAAGGAAAGGGGGGGAATGATGGCATTTACCCTTGAACCATCCGGTAATCTAGCATCTACCATCGGCATACTTTCGTCAATCCGTCTTCCAATAGGAGATACGATTTTGTCAATAATGTGCAGGACATGTTCATGATCTCTAAAAACGATATCTGATAAGGTGATTTTTCCACTTTTTTCAACATAAACCTGCTTTGGTCCATTCACCATAATTTCTGTAATGGCATCATTTTTTAATAGGGATTCTAAGGGACCAAAGCCCAGCACCTCGTTCATAATATCAGAAGTAATTCCCTGCCTTTCAGAATAGGGTAAAAAGCCTGCATCCCTATCTAAGCAGGAGGTAATCAATTCTGTTACTCTTTGGGCAAGGAATTCCTCCGATGCTTTCCCTTGCTTTAGCTCTTTATCCAACTTTTCAATGATTTCCTTATGAATTTTATTTTTAAGCTCTCCATACTTGTCTTGTTTTTCTTCTTTAATAGGTGCTTTTGTTTTTGTGGCTACATCCTCTTCTGTTAAGCGTTGTTTTTCTATCCTCTGGAGTAGAGACACATCTGTCACCCCTAACTAAATAATCTTTTAAATCCAGATCTTTTGCTGCTGACTTCCTTTAATTCCTTTTGATAGCCATAATCCTCCGCCACCATTTGGGCAATTTCCTCAATAGCTCTGCTTATTTTGGCACTGGATTTATTCATGACAAACGGCACGCCACGATTGGCAGCCCGTACCACCAGTTTTCCATCGCTGGGCATTTGATTGGCAATATGAAAATCTAAGGTTTCTTCAACATCCTTAGGTGTAATGCCAAACTCTTCAGAGGCTCTATTTAAGATGAGCTTTATTTTTCCCTTATAATGTAGGGTGTCCAGTAGATCAAGACTAAGCTTCATATTTTTTACCGCAGGTAAGTCCATCGACATCACCATTACGATTTGATTGGACATATCCAAGGCACTTAACACTGTATCATGAAATAAAGGTGGTGTATCGATGATAATATAATCATAATGATCCCTCAGTACCGTTAACAGCTCCATAATAAAATCACTGGTAATCAATTCAGAATCCTCAGGACGAAGGGGAGCAGGCAGCAGCTTAATACCAGAAACATGGGGTACAAGATAGCTTTCTATAAGGGAGATATCCAGCTTGTTCTTTTCCTGCGCCAGCTCTGCAATACTTTTTTTCGGTAATATATTTAAAAAGATGGCTGCATCTCCAAACTGCAGGTCTAAATCTATCAACAGGATCTTTCTACTGCTTTTTTTCGCCATTTCTACCGCCATGTTAACAGAAAGAGTGGTTTTCCCTACCCCTCCCTTTGTACCAAAAACAGTAACGATTTGAGGGGTATTGCTGTGTTGCTTTTTATGATGTACTTTTACTGATTCAAAGTTTGCAATACGCTTTTTCTCTATTTGATAGGTTCTACGGATAGCATCCAGTAAATCTTCTGGCTGAAAGGGTTTGATTAAGCAATCTCTCGCCCCTGCCAGCATTGCTTTTTTCATCTGTTGAAAATCCTCATGGCTGTTGACCATAATCACTGCTACATCAGGATTGCTTAAGGTAATTTTTTCTGTTACAGCTATACCATTCATCATTGACATGTTTAAATCCATAATAATGATGTCAGGGAGAAGCTGTCGGGTTTTTTTAATGGCATCCTCACCGTTGGTTACTTCTCCAACCACCTGTATATCTTCTGCTTTAGACAACAAACTGCCATAGTAGCCCTGAGTCTCCATAATATCATCTGCTATCAACACTCTAATTTTATCCATTCCTTTCCCCCCTCCTCTTCACAGTCTTGTTATTCTTCAAGAAAATCCTCCACCTGAAAGGCTTCAGGCTCGGTTTTACTATCATCAATTGGCGATCGGAGCATTAAGCTGATGGCCCCTCTTTGATTGGCATGCTTTAATGGCAGGGAATCCTCCAAGGATACCGCCACAGTGACAGTTTTTGCTTCAGGATTTTCGTTAGAATGCTGATTGATGTTCCTTCCAACCGCTAAAATCTCAATATCCTGAAGTACTACCAAGGTGTAGGTAATAGGCGGATCCTCCCCAGCGTTGATGGTGGTGATGATATCTACTCTATCTCCTACCTTCAGTAATCCTGATACACCACTGACCTCATTCACTGCTATAGACAGCGCTCTTTTCCCTTGGGGAATCTTATAGGCCAGCCCTTGCTTATGCTCTCCTGAGGAAATCACTTGATTGGATAATATACTTTCTCCCCTAGTAATAGGAATTAATGCAATTTTTCCTGTTACCTCCTTTACATCCGTCACTGCATTAGGGTGCTTATAAGCTGCTGGTATTTCCTTCAACTCTACCATATTGGCTGAAACAACTGTATTGGCATTAATGTCCTCCACTGCTATGACAATCTCTATATACTCCGTTGTATTCATTGTTTCTTTAGCCTTATTTAAATAGCCATAGATCATCATAGAGGTAACCAATCCAAGCAAAATAGCTGCAACGAATATCACTTTACCCTTCATCCTATATCTCCCCTAGTCTTATATTTATTGTGTTAGCTTTACTCCATATAAACCATAGTCGCTTCCGTCAAAGTCAATTTCTCCTTCAGAAACTGTTTTTATAAATCTCCCTGTAATAAAGTTATCAGTTCCTTGTCCCTCTACCTCATCTACTAAAAACATTGCGAAGCCCATTACCTGCACCTGCTTGTGTCCTACCTCCTGTATAATAGGCACCTTTAAAAGTCTAGGACATGCGGGATGAAAGCTGGCTGCGGTGCAATAGGGGATATGATTGCATTTTTCTATTCTAAAATCTATCGCTCTCTTGGTGGGGTTAGACATGTTCCCCGTTTCTACATCTAATACATCCCCTACTCTAATGATGCCTTCATAGCCATCTGTAAGATTTTCTTCATAGGTTTTAGAACCTGAACCGCCTAAGGCTAGGGCACCAAACCAACCTTCTTCTGATTCACCTGCTCCTACCTTTAGGGTATACTCTTCATTGAATTGAAAGTTAAAATCCTCTATACCCAATGGTACTGCACCATTGACTCCTGCAATGGGGGCTACCTGGGCAACTGCATCTGCCCTTACCATGCTATCGCTGAAGCCTATAAATCTAGCAAAAAAGAAGGCTATATTTCTTTCTGCCGAGACCTTGAGGATTCTATCATTGTCATACACCTCTATGTTTATCTCTTCCTCCCGCAAATCGTTGGCGATGCCATATACTCTTGCGGCATCTACTGCTTTTTCAGGAAAAAAAGGGAGCTCCTGTGCTCCTGCCAAGACAGCGGCATCTACTCCATTGCTGAGCTGAGATTTTGCTATATATAATAGCCCAGCATCCAAAACCACTGCCGACACCCCCATAAATACCGTCAACCCTAGAGCTACGAGAATAATTGCACTTCCCTTTTCTTCTTTTATCAATTTTTTTATCATTTTCTCTCTCCTCACTCCATTCGCATCATGACTCTGCCGGATACCGTGTAAGAATCATTCATAATAGCTGAAATAAAGGGTGCATAGATTTTCACAGGATACTGCACCTGGATCGCCACGCCATCTCCCCTTTGTCGAGATACATCCGACGGTGTCACTTCAACCGTTAGCTTTGATGCATCCAAGGTAAGGGGTGAGGTTCGATTTTGTACAATAGCAACCACCTCTGTGTCACTGGCTCCCACTGCTGCCGCCCTTGCCCCTTCTCTTGCACCATGCAGGATAACCAGCTGTGTACCAAAAACCCTACCAAACTCAATCATGCCAAAAACAAGGAGTAGTAGAATCGGCAGCACTAATGCCAATTCTACAAGAGCCTGTCCATTTTCACTTTTTCTAAGTTTATTTATCATCAATGTCACCCCACTATTATAAAAGCCATTATTGCACCAATGGTTATGGCCAATCCATAAGGAAACATGTTATTTTCGACATTATTATCAAAGGAGATGATCTTAAATCCTGAAATCATCATAAGCTTAAGGCCTTGTCCTATTGACTTTACAGTAGATAATAGCTCTCTCTGATAAAGCAATATCCCAATAGCGATAACCCCTCCAGCTAATCCCATCCAAATCCCTGTATAGAGGGCAAAGGTTGCACCTTTAATAGCTCCGATGGTGGCTAGAAGCTTTACATCCCCTGCTCCAATTCCTCCTAATAGGAAAGGAATCAATAGGATACAAAGACCTACTATAAAACCTACGAGAGCCTCTTTTATGCCAACCCAGCCCCCAGTCCATAAATGTATAAGAAGCCCAATAGTTAAGGCTGGTACCAAAACCTTATTATAGATTTTTCTTTTTTTTATATCTGTTACTAAACAAATCATCAAGGTAATCATCAATAAAATATTTTCCATCCCTTTTCACTTCCTCTTTTGTGAAAATGAAGCCCTACCTCTATAGGTAGGGCTATGTATTAAGATCCTTCTCCTGTACCGCCGCCTGCCTCAGCACCAGCTAATGTATCTTTAATGTTATCAAAGATTTCTCCTAATCCTGTCCCTAGTGCCCTTAGCCCAATAATAACTGCTAAGGCTACCAATGCGATAATCAAACCATACTCTGTCATTCCTTGTCCTTCTTCTTCTCTCCACAATCTCTTTAGTAATTCCATTCTTTTTCCTCCTTTTCATTTTCATAATATTTTGATAATTTCCGTTGGTTCCTTCCAAATAGAAAGAACCCTCGCCAGACGGCCAGGGGCTCTATAAATAAACACTAGAATCAGTACCCTCGCAACTGGCTGGCATAGTGGTAGTCCACCTTAGCCCCTTTAGCTTTGCGTCACCATCTTTCAATGGCTTTGCCAAATATTATTTTGTTGGTTAGTTATTATTATAATGGGAAATGAATGGAATGTATATCAATCAAATGCCTCATTTTGCATGTGCCTACTGCCTTATCCCCAGTCTATCTAAAGACTCATGCTATATACGCCTTCAGCACTAATACTGTGCCTATATTTACTTAGATTCTATTATCCTCCAGCCGGCATCCTTCCTTGATTTTACTCCTCCTCCACCATTTCCATCTTGGATATGGATACCTCATAGGCGGTTTTATTTAGGACCGTACCATCCTGAAACTTCTTTTGGTACCTTCTACTTTGAATTCGTCCCCATGTCCTAATATGGTCTCCAACCTCCAGCTTGGATGAAAATCTTGCGTTTCTGCCCCAAGCGATACATGGTATGTAGTCGGATTTATTATAGGATCTATTGACAGCTATCAACAAATCTGTGATTTCTCTACCAAAGGGTGTTTCCCTGTAAATTGGCTGTTTACAAATAAATCCATCTAGATATATCTGGTTTGGGTTTTTTGATTCTTCTTCCTCCACTATAGTAGTAATATCCCTTACAAAAACAGTCAACACCAGCTTATTATTGCCATTGATAAATTTATTGTAGGACCTTAATTGCCCTTCTGCTTTTATAATATCACCTGATTTTATATTGATGTCTACTAAAAGCCTTTCCGAGATGGTTAACGGTAGATAATCGCAGGAATCACTAAGACGAGGGATCTCTATCGTATAAATATAAAAACCTTCCCCATATATTTCATGACTAAACTCTTTTTCCCCAATTATTTTACCTACTAGGATTACACTATTACTATTCATAAAAGTATCTGACACAATACCCCACTCCCCCTTCTATTCTTATGTTTATTTTTGGACGAATCTATAAACATTATTATTCAACAGAAGAGATAATTATGTCTTATAAAAGAATCTTTTATGAATAATTTTTCAATCCTGCTATGATTAATGCCTAGGAATGATATCTTGGTACCCTATTGTATGGGGTGCCTTTTCATATGTATTTCTAGCTCTTAGATAACGCATGCATACCTCAGCCCCATGGTTCATCCCCTGAGCACCTAGCAACAATAAAATATCCCCCTTTCCCAGCTTGGGCATTATATTTTTTATACTATCCTTCAGCTTTTTTTCATAGGTAAAGGAAATATTTTCCCTACTGAGGACCTCAATGAAAATATCTCTTTCTTTTTTCCCTACTACGTCCAGTGGTTCAGTATAATCGACACTTTCAGTGATAACAATGGTTTCTGCTTTTAATATGGACTGCCACTGTTTCATGATTTCGGCTATCTCATAATTAATCTCTATGCCTCTGTTGCCTCTAATGGCATTAATGATATGAAGATTTTTATATGGCATGCTTTGTATGCTTTCAAAAACGGTTTCATAGCTGGCAGGATTATGACAGAAATCATCAATGATGGTGTACTCCCCTTGATAGATAATGTCCATCCTTCTTGGAACATTTTTAAATTTTTTCAAAGACTTTGCCATAGCTTCTATAGGGATGTCCAGCAATAAACCACAGGTTATGGCTGCCAAGGTGTTATAGATATTGTGCTTACCAATAATATCGATAGAAAATGGGTACTCAAAAGCCTCTATTTCCACCCCTGATAAGGTGGTTAATCCCCTCTGTAGACAAAAAGTAAAAGAGGTTGTTAAGCCTGTATCGATGCTGGAGGCAGTAATGGTGGCCTTGCCACTCAAGCCATAGGTGATAACTAAGATATGATTGTTTTTATCTAAAAGCTTTACCCCCCCATCATCGTCTAAGTTGATTATTCCTATCTTTCCAGGGGACAAATGGTCAAACAATTTCTTCTTTGATGCAATATAATCCTCAAGGGTTTTATGAAAGTATAAATGATCTCTTTCAATATTGGTATGAACTGCAATATCAAATTCTATGCCCCACACTCTTTCGTTTTTTAGGCCATGGGAGGATACCTCTAGAACCACTACCTGCACCTTTTCTTTAACCATCTTATGGAGATATGCATAAATCACCTCTGCATCAGGTGTTGTTAGCTGATTTTTGTATTCTTTATCATTTATTTTTGTATTTAGTGTGCCTATAAGTCCTGTGGAAATGCCATTGCTTTTCAGTATATGATAGATTAGATGGGTGGTGGTTGTTTTTCCATTGGTTCCCGTTACCCCTATGACAGTTAATTTCTCTGTAGGATATTCATAAAAGGTATTGCATAGCTCCGCCAGTTTTCTTCTAGCATTTTCTACTTTTTTTACTGGCACTGTTTTGATCTCTATGTCTTTTTCCGTAAAAATAATAGAGGCTCCTTTTTGTATGGCCTCATCAATATAATTATTTCCATCGTTTTTTTCACCTATTAGAGCCACAAATGCATACCCCTCTTTTACTTTTCTAGAGTCACAAGTAACGCCCTTTATCTCTATATTATCGATAATCATTTCCACATCTCCTCTTCATCCGCTTAACTACAGTAATATTATATTTTGTAGTTGATGAAGAAATTATGTATAAAGCTTTTTGGGTTAATTAAGAGGTTGTTGTCTGCCGGAAGGATCCATCCTATAGTCATCTTTCATAATCAGCTCAGATATTGGTACGATTTGATATCCCTGCTGCTGTAATCTTTCTAATACCAATGGCAGGTACTCAGCAACATATTTTGCATTATTATGAAAAAGTACAATGGAACCATTTTTTACATTTCTTGAGACCCTATCTACAACTGGGTTCACCCCCATCTCCTTCCAGTCTAAGGAGTCTACATCCCATTGAATGGTATAGTAGCCGATTTCATCTGCAGTGGTAATTAGCAGGTTATTATAATCCCCAAAGGGTGGTCGAAAAACAGTAGGTCTTTCTCCAATAATAGCTTCTATCTTTTTCTCTGTGGTCTGTAGTTCATTAATAATCTGCTCTCTACTTAATTTTGACATATGGGGATGGGTTGAGGAATGATTTCCAATCTCATGGCCTCTACTATGTATTTTTTTAACCATATCAGGATATTTGTCTACCCAAAACCCAACTAAAAAGAAGGTAGTTTTCACATCATATTTATCCAAAGTATCTAAAATATCATCAGTAAACTCATCGCCCCATGCAGCATCAAAGCTAATAGCTATTTTCTTCTCCTCCGTTTCTACGCTGTAAATGGGCAGTTTTCTCTCAGGCGAAAAGACTGCTACCATACTGGCTAAGCCTCTATCAAAGCTAGTTAGAAAAAGAATTAGTATAAGCATCATAAGTATGATTATCAAAGAAATAGCAATCGTTCTTTTAGAAAAAACATAAATTCTCATACAACTCCCCCTATGGTGAAAGTATTCTATTTAATGTTTATTCTCTAAGGCCGGAAATATGATGAAATCTTTCAATCAAGATAACAAAAGACGATGGATAGTGTAAAACCTCATCGCCTCTTATAGTTGGTATTCTCTTTATAACTTCATTAATGCTTGGATTCTGTCTTTATAATGCTTTATCCTCTGGTGATTCAATTTTGGACTAGATTTACTTTTCTCAAAATATTGTAGTCCCTTCTGATAATCATCTATCGCTGGTTGTCTTTCTCCCAATGCATCCTTAATGCTTCCCCTACCTAAATAGGCTTCTGCTAAGCTAATATAATCAAATGATTTTTTCAGTCTGGTGAAATCCTCCACTAGTTCTTCTCTCACCTCAATGGTTTTATCTAAATCCTGTATTGCAGCAGTATATTCCTCCTGTTGGGCATAGGAAGCAGCTCTATTCATATAAGCATCCATGTATATATATAGGATGGCATTGTCGATTTCTTTATCCTTTCTCATATCCTCTAGCATAACGATGGCTTCATGATAGTCCTCTATTGCCTCTGGATGTCTATCAAGGTGAAAATAAGCCTGTCCTCGGTTATTATATAGGTTAAAAAATAGGGATCGATTGATGATGGCCTGTTGTTTCTTAAGAGCATCAATCAGTTCCAATGCTTTATTATAATAGCTGATGGCTTCCTGATGTTTATGGGTATTGGCATAGGTTACCCCAAAGTTTAGGTATTGATAGGTTAATTCCTGCGGATGTCCTTCCTCTTGATTTTGAGAATTCTCTAAAATAGTGATGGCTTCTCGGTAATCCTCCATAGCTCCCTCATAATCTCCCATGGCATCCCTTACATTGGCTCTCTTGCTGTAGGTAAAGGCCGTCAGAGCTTCCCTTTCCAGATGGTTACTTTCCCTTAGAGCTTCTACATAGTCTACTGCCTTTTCAACGGATTTATATGCCTCCTCTATCCTATGCTGTTCCTCTAATATGGTGGTTCTTTCAATATAGATATCTAAAAGAAGTCTGTGGAGGGATAGCTCTCCCCTTTTATGTAATTGCTCTAATAATTTCATGGCTTCATTGGCATATTTTAAAGCATCGGAAAGCTGCCACACGCCTCTACAGGAAATAGCTAGGTTGTAATAGATTTGGGCCAATAATTCTTTATTCTCTACTATGTTCCTAGGCATTTTATTTTTTAGATGCTTAATGGCCTTTAAAAAATGAGGGATTGCGTTCCCAGTCTCACCTATGGTGCTACGGAGGATGCCCTGATTCATCTGGATCTTTGTAATCAGTTCATCACTTAAAAACGCTTCGTAGTCCAACAGGTTAGCATACCCTGCCAAACCTCGTACTACTTGGTATTCTTTAACACCCTCATGAAATAAATATTGATTGTTTAAATTAAATATTTTTGAAAACATTGCTGGATTGATCCTAAAGCCTCTTTGTGCTTTATCCTTCTTTAGGTAGTAGGTAACATAATAAAGGATATGGGCTGTTAAATGCTGCTCACCATCGTAGATGGCAGAAGAATAATCCTTATCCTCTGATTCCTCCACCTGAATCCCTTCAAATTGGCTGCACCAGGACAGAATCAGCTCCTTGATTTCACTAGCATAGTTCAATTGAATGGTTTCCTGCAGTTTTTTATGACCAATGGAGATTACATTGCTCTCACGATTACTTCTCTCAGTCTTCAAAAACCCTCCTATATCCTTTAAAAAACCTAATAGCTTGAAGCTTCTCTTTTCATCCCCCATCAAATAAGCTATTTCTCTTATGGTAAGGGGTTCATAGGCTATAGCCAAAATACATAAGATCTTCTTGATGTGATAAAAATATTTTTCTCCATAATGGCTCCTAAGAACCTTTAAATAATATTGAAAAATCTGGTGCTGTCCTTCAAGCAATGCATCAAGATTCGCCTGACCTGTCGAGGTGGTTATTTCCTTTAAAGCATTTAAATAGAGAAATCGATTTTCGCAGAGCTGCAATATTTTTTCTATCTTTTTCTTCTCTTGTATCGTAGGCTCCTGCTCACCTAAGCCTAATACTCTTTTCTTTATATAGCTCTTTAGTATTTCAATGTTATTTTCATCATTCCTATGAACCTTTAGCTTTTCCACATCTCCCAAGGTATTTAATTGTTTTTTTGTATACTCAGCTAGCTCTTCATCCACCCGTGAAGTTATGAAAATATATACATTTTCAGGCAACATCTGGGCAGGAGGAAGAAAGGCAAATATCTCCTGGATTTCATTTTCAGGAATTTCATCTATACCATCTAGTATTAATAGCAGCTTTTTCCTTCTCTTGCTGCTGCAAAGCCTCAAAAACTTTATCATGGCTTCCTTTTTATTTTGTAATCCTGTATGGATGCCTTCTATTTCACCCTCAAGAGCTTCAACTTCATAGTCCAAAGGCGTGTTTTCGGCCTTCTTCCCCCGTTTCAAAGTATAGGTTAGGCCCGAAGCAAAGGCTGCAGCCTTTGACCCATAGGTATCATTAAAATAATATCCTCGGACTGTAGTATTCTTTATCTTAACAGTATGATTTTTCAATTGGTCCAATGCCCTTGAAAAGGTAGTTTTTCCCATGCCCCTCTCCATCTGCAATAGAAAAATTCCTTTTTCCTTCTCTAAGCAGCCCTTTACCCACTCCTCCAGATAGAAAGGTCTAGTAATCTCTTGAGCATTATAGATTTCTTCTAAAACCATTCTTTCTATTTGAAAATAGACTGGATCCTCTAAAGAAGCATCTTGGTCATCAAGCATATCCTGGTAGAGATCTCCATCCTTCCGTAGAGTTTTATGTAATGCCGTGACCTTTTGGTGAATTTCGCCATAGACTTCTTTTTTTATACCATGGGTATAGTTCAACATATGGGTTTTTTTCTTCCTAGAATAATAAGTATCATAAAAAAACAATTGATTGTTTTCTATAAACATATACGGAAACATCGGCACTTCTTTCTCCATGACTATGATGCTTTGAATGGTTTCTATTGCTTGTTGATTCTCTTCTAGAGGTTGGAAGCTCTCTTGGGTAGATATTTTAAAGTTGGTATAGATGTTGTCTATTTCTTCATCATCAAAATACCCTGTGATTAGAGCAATTTTTTCCTCTAAATCCTCTTTAAAGGATGCATCTGTATCCAGCTTCAATGCTCCATGCCCGATATTTGTATTTCTCCACTCCACTAAATCATAATCCTTGTATTGCTTTGCAATCTTTTGTATTAGTTTTATTACATTTATATCTATGTCTTTATTTTTGCCCAGTCTGTTGGCAATATTCCGCCAGTCCCCTAGGGCAAGAGGCTTTTTTACAATACTATAGAGCAATCCCTTTCCCTCTTGGTTCCATTCCTCTTGATGATAGATCTGGCTGATGGCTGCTAGAACCGGCAGCTTTAGCATAATCTCAAACATATCTTTGATTTGTAATAGTACCCCAGAGGTTTGTCCTTCCTCCAGCATGGTAAACATTCGCTTGTATTCATGGACCAAAATTTCAGGATATTTTTCGTACTTCTCTTTCTTTAACCATAATCCCTTATTTTCACACAAGTCCTTCATTTTTCTGCCCCCTTTTCTGTCAAAGATATTTTTTATAAATTTACTATCCCTTATTCCATAGCCTCATCCATGCATTATATATAAGTAAAGGTAAACTTATCATATAATTTTTCATAGATTCCCTCGGCTTCTCCTGTAAGAGCCTCTGCAAAATATCTTTCTATATTGGGTTCTCCCTGCAGCCATAGCTTAAATTCCTCTATAGCCTCCTTTAATACCTCTCTCTTTCCACTATAAAAAGCCTTTTGTATATTGGTAAAATGGTTTATGGCTATTATGGTGTCTCCTGGTTGACGGACACATTCCAATGCCTTGTCCATATACTTTACTGCTAACTTTGGTTTGCTCTTTTTATAGAGAATCATTCCTATATTTTTATAAATCAATTGCCAAGGGTTACTGCTTGTATCATAGTCCATCTTTTTGAAATCTAAGGATAAGATTCTTTCTAGGAAAGCATCGTCTATTCTATCCATATATAGTTGATGCAACCCTTTTATATAGGTATAGAATCCAAAGGCAGCCTTTCCCTTGCTATTTTCTAGATAGTCCAGTTGTTTATGGATTCCCTCCATTCCTCCAAAATAGCTTGGGGCATATTTTGCATATACAGCTAGGTTTTTTTGATCACTGGCAAAGTTTAAAATATGAGAGGTGGTTATTTGACTATTGCCCTCATCCATACCAAACTCCTTTAAGGCTTCTTCAAAATAATGTAGGGCTTCAGGATTTCTTTTAAAAGCATAAAACTGTCCTAATGAGCTCAAAACCCTCCCCCTAGAGGTCATTCTTGCTGACATACTGCTGTTTGTCTCATTTAGCTCAGATATATCTATCCTAGCTTTTTTCAAAATATCTAAGCAATCCAATGTATAGCTTTGCTTTTCAATGGCTCCATCAAAATCGAATTCATTGACATAGATTTGAATGCTTCTGTTTAAAGTTGTCAGGTAAGTCTCTATAGGAACATATTCCTTAAGCTCTTCACAGATTTGATAATAAGGATTCTTCTTACCTCCCATCCCCTGATGATTATAAGCCCTGATACCAACATCCGCCAAATGGTAAAGAGTTGCTTTATCTATCTTATCTTCTCTCTCTTTTACTAACCTCCATAGTTCATCAAAAATAGTGATGCCTTCATCATAGTTGATATGGTCTCTGGTATAGTAGGCATCTAACTGTGAGATATACACCCCCGCCTGGTTTAAATCAAAGGCATTTTGAAGGTTTTCTTGAATCTTCTTGAACCAATTGTCTTGATAATATTTTGAAAAGTCACTTTCAATATGTCTTGCTTGATTCAATGCCCTTACTGTTCCTATAAAGTCCTTTCTTTCGTATTTCTCCATAATCTCTTGATATACACTATCAAGATCATCATAGGCCCAAAGATAAGGTTCATTTTCTCCAGTATAGCTTTTGGCCCAATCATGAAGGCTTTGCATTCCATAATTTTGCCGATTTAGCTTCAGCCTTCTCTTAAAGCAATTGCAGATGGTATCTGCCAGATAAAGAAAAGCCATGTCTACACTTTCTTCTTTATAGTTAATGGATTGAATGTTCATTGATTCAAACCTTGTGGTATATCGCTTAGGAGAGTTCATAATCATGGAAGCCAATGCAGTTTTAAAGGTTTTTTGATCCGTAGAGAAAAATTTATATTTTTTCCCACCTTCTATTTCATTTCCTGGGTAGCCTAGGGTTATAAACTCCTGAAGCTTTTCCTTCTCATGCTTTTTTATAACAGAAACCCTAGTTGGTATTTCCAGACGTATAGCTTCCTCATCCTTTGTATCTATATTACTAAAAAGTATGTTTCGTAAAAGCCCGCTGGTCATGTGCTCATATAGATTGTTGGCCCTTCTATCGTCCACCAAGTTACTGATATTCATAAAATCTGCTCTTTCTTTTCTGCTTTTTATCATACAGATCAGATGATACTTACCGTTCTTAGTGAGATATTCCTTTAAAGGCTTCTCTATGTTTTCTTCAAAGTAATTAACCTTTTTCCTGTTTTGAGCGCCTCTATCATAATGCATATCATTAGGAAAGGTCAATTTCTCATCTTCAAACACAAACCCTTCGCAGGTTTCCTTTAGGAAGTTAAATAATCGCAGCTTCTCTTCATGATAGTCCTCCCCTGTATAAATATATCCTCCAACAAAACTAACTTCATTGTTACTACTAAAATGTCCAAATTCATCAATGGCGATGGTAAGCATTGTCTCTCCTCCTGTGCATTCATTTATAATGTTTTCGATTTTAATATATTCGAGATTATGCCTAATTCTTCCTCTAATTTCAGCATTTTTCTTCCCAACAATTTTAGAATTCGTTAACCTTTAATTCTTTATAGGTTGACATTTATTTTGTGAATGTTTATAATAGTCCTATATTAATTTTGAAATCCTTTTACCAAGGAGGTACCAACATGTCAAAAAAAATAACCATAAAAGACCTTACATATTCTAGTCTTTTTGCAGCACTGATCATCGTTTTAGGATTTGTTTCAATCCCTTTACCTTTTTCACCGGTTCCAGTTACAGGACAAACCTTAGCCATCATGCTGGCTGGCTGTATTCTAACCAAGAGACAAGCTATCTTTAGTGTATTAACCTTCCTGTTTTTAGGAATCATTGGCCTTCCTGTTTTTGCTGGGGGTATAGGTGGCATTGGGGTAGTATTCGGCCCAAGAGGGGGTTATCTGATAGGCTTTTTAGTTGGTGTCATGGTGATAAGCTTGTTGAAGGGTAAAGGCACCAAGCTAAGCCTTTTAGCCCTTGCCAATGTTGTTGGAGGAATTATTGTTGTTTATGCTATCGGTGTCATCTGGTTAAGTGTTGTAGCTGGCATAGGATTAAATGAAGCCATTGTTGCCGGAGCACTGCCTTTTATTCCTGGTGATATTGCCAAAGTAGTAGTGGCAACGCCCTTAGCCTTGGTTATTAATGAGAGAGTAGGGAAATTGGTAACAGCTTAATCATAAATACCTTAAAAGCTTTAGATACCTATTATTTTGATAGGTATCTTTTTTGTTAAAAATTTTAGTTTTATCCCTCGTTTTATAACGTATATTTTATGAGGGGGGATTTCAATGTTGATGGTTATATCAGGTATATCTACTGGCTTAGGCTTGTTTTTACTGGGAATGCGGTTTTTGACAGAGGGGCTGCAACAAATTACCTCAAGTCGATTGAAAAGCTTCATCAGAAATATGCATCTTCATCCTATCTTGGGGGTACTCATCGGCATTCTTACTTCTGCCCTTTTGCAATCCAGCAGCGGTGCTACTGTCATCGTAGTAGGTTTAGTGGAGGCAAGGCTCCTTACCCTTTATCAAGCAACCCCTATTATTATGGGTGCAAATATTGGTACCACTGTTACAGCCCAGCTTATAGCATTTCAACCGAATCAATATATTTTCATACCTCTGATGATGGGTATATTTCTATCCTTTCACAAAAAAAATAGGAAGCTTCGTTTTGCAGGAGAAGCATTGCTAGGCTTTAGTCTTATTTTTGTCGGCATTGATTTATTAAGCAGGGGAGTTGCTCCTTTAGAAAGTCTTATCCGATTTCAAGAAATTCTTTCAGAGTTTGGTAACAATCCTCTATTGGGCATCCTGATGGGATTTTGTATTACTGCCATTATTCAGAGTAGTGGTGCTGGGATTGCCATATTGCAATCCTTAGCTTCAAATTCTCTGATATCCTTATCCAGTGCGGCTATTATCCTTTTGGGACAAAACATAGGTACCTGTGTTACCACATTACTGGCAAGTATCCGCCTTTCTCCCATAGGAAAAAGAGCAGCGGTGATTCATCTGCTCTTTAATCTTCTTGGGGTTATCCTTATTTTCCCTTTTATCAATTTTTTAACCAACATTTCTGCTTCATTGTCCCCCTATAATGCCGCTAGACAAGTAGCAAATGTCCATACCTTATTTAACATCATGGCTACTGCTGCCTTTGTTCCCTTTGTAGGTTTTTTTGTGAAGGCATCAGAGTGGTTGATAAAGGGAAAATAGCAAGGGCTCCTATCTCATTTATATTATTTTTTAGCCTTTACGCTAGCTCATTGAGCTGTGTTGTAGTAAAGAATGATTTTATTTCTTGTCAATTTCTAACACTGTCTGAAGAACTACATTTATGCCTCTCCAGCACTCTTCAACTGATGTGTACTCTGGTTCACAATGGCTGTGACCATCCTTGCTTGGTACAAAAACCATAGCAGTAGGCATCATATCAGCAACATACTGAGCATCGTGACCTGCACCACTATACATTTTCTTACTTGAATAACCATAGGCATCAGCACTCTTTTGAACAAAGCCAACTAGTTCATCATTAAAATCAACTGTATTACGGGCCCATGCTTCTTCGTACTTCACTTGACACTTATCAAATTCTTTAGGCATGTTCTTGATTACTTCCACAACCTGCTTAATAACTTCTGGGTCCTTATGTCTTGCATCTAACGAGAAGTCAATAAAGTCTGGAATAACGGTATGTACATTGGGATGGCAAAGAATCTCCCCTGTTGTGTAAACAAGATTGCTATCAAGCTTATCAAGCTCCCTATGTAAATATTTTATAGCAGAGGCTGCAGCTAGAAGAGCATCTCTTCTGTATTGCATTGGTGTGGTTCCTGCATGATCAGATTGTCCATAGGTCCTGATTCTATAGTTAACCATTCCTACAACACCCTCTACAACACCAATTTGCTTTTCTTCAGCTTCAAGCACAGGTCCCTGCTCAATATGTAATTCTAGCATAGCCCTATAATCCTTGGGATTAAGTCTATTGATTTCATCACCTATATAACCGCTCTCCTCTAGAGCTTCACCAAAGGTTTTTCCTTCAGCGCTCTTTGAAGCCAGCATCTTGGCTTTGTCGAACTTACCACAAACAACACCTGAGGACATCATGGCAGGCGGATAAAGAGATCCCTCTTCATTTGTCCAAATCATAGCAGTAATGGGATATCTATGAGGAATTTTTTCTGTAACAATTGTTTCGACTACCTCCATTGCTGTTATAACCCCTAGAATCCCATCATAGTTCCCACCATTTCTCACGGAGTCAACATGTGACGCTATCACAATCCTAGGTAGATTTGCCTCTGTTCCTTGGATGGTTGCGTACATATTGGCCATATCATCTGTTACGATTTCAGCACTCAACGCCTCCATTCTCTTAACAAATTCCTCCCTAGCCTGAAGGGCTTCCTTCGACAAAGAAAATCTTGTAATACCTCCATTTCCGGTATCACCAAATTGAGCGAAGGTCTCAATTTTGTTTTGTACTCTTTCTTTACTACAGGTTTGCATACTGCTTACCCCCTTTTTTAGTAATAATCTCTTTAATAAAGTAGTTCAGTTGCTCAACAGCTTTATATATTAGATTATGATTATATGCATTATTATATCATATTTTCAAAAAATTCTTAATTTTTAATTTTTTTATATACTAAAGTTTTACCTTCACCACAGCATCTCTTTTTTAAATTTACTCTATGTCTTTTGAAATCTACCCTTTCATTTGCAATTATAGGTGTCTTTTCTCTTATATATAAAATCTCAATAAAAAGAGAGGAGCCCATTGCCTCCTCTACTAACATCTTAACATTATTCTCTCTTTGAAACCGGTATCCATATTTCACTTTTGAAATTTGGTGAGTTTAAATCTTTATCCTCATTCCACAGGATCTCTGGGCCTTCAGCCTGCTGATAGCTTGAGGATAAAAACCACTCGGAGTAGATACGTCCCCATACATCCTGCAGGGTATCGGGAAATGGTCCCACCGCCTCAAATACTGCCCATGTTAAAGCTGGTACTTCAAGCTGGGCTAGGTTTTCTGGGGACTTTTCTGTTGTTGCCACCCCTATATAATGGTCCAGTTCTCCTTTTTCCTCCATTCTTCCTTCTGAAAAATTGGTGGATCCACTGATCATTCCAAAGGGTTCAATATTGGAAAGGGCTTTAAGCTGCTGTATCGTTTCATCCGTTAAGCTTTCCCACATAGCTGCGATTGCTGGATTAACTCCATGGTAAATCAGAGGAACTCTCTTCATCAACCCTACAATACGAAAGGCTTCCTTCTCTACAATTCGGTAATTCATTTCATTTCCTCCCTTAATGGATAATTGAAAGGTCATGGGTGGATAAGCTTTTAGTGCTTGACTATGATTTCTGACCTCAGATGGCGTTACACCATGCATACTTTGAAAGGCTCTTGTAAAGGAGTCTGGTGAGCTGTATCCATATTTAATGGCAACATCTATGATTCTGACCTCACTATGGATCAGTTCAAAAGCTGCAAGGGTAAGACGTCTCCTGCGAATATACTCAGACAGCGGCACTCCCGCTAGAAAAGAAAACATCCTTTTAAAATGATATTCTGAGGATAGCGCCAGTCGAGATACTTCCTTGAAATCAATCTCATCCGTAAGATGATTTTCAATATAGCTTAATGCTTCATTCATTTTTTTAATAGAATCCATTTCTATGACCTCCCTTCTATCAATAGAATAACAGAAAACTCAGCTGTCTATCCTACATTTCCTGCACAGTTATGTGGGGTTATGGATTGTTTCCCTTGCTAATAATATCCAGTTAAAAGCTAGTGGTGGAATGTGCTAAAATAGAATTAGAAAGGGTGGTATTATGTTAACTAATCTTGGTGTTATTATTTCACTACTGGGTATTATTTTTTTCACACTTATCTATATAAAAATGTTACGTACTAGACTTTTTGATAAATATTTTCAAATCCAATTAGAGGAAAGCTATAATTTGGATGATTTGTTCCCAATAAAAATTAAGGGGCATATTCTTCCTAAGGTTGATTATTTGGATATACCTTATGGGAGCTTATCTATTAAAATAAGTACCAAGACCATCCGTGGAACTATTGTAGACAACACGGTATCCTTAGAGCTTATTCAACTGAAGGATAGGAAAAAAGCAATTTATTTAATTAAGAAGCATTATACCAAAGCAGTCAAGTCCTATATAATAGATACTATCAAAAATAAAAAAGAATTTATAGAGCTTTTTATCATGTCAGAAAAACAAAAGCAGCATATGAAAAAAATTGCTTGTGATACCTGTAAGCATAAAATGCAATGCGAAATCGCTTTTACTCAATGTAGTTATGAGAGGAAAGCTAAAGATGCTATACTAAATAAAGGTTTCCACATCAATACCGATAAAAATTATGAACTAGACAGCTTAGCCAACTAGAAATTATGAAAAAAACTCCTTTCCAGCTTGAAATTATATCTAATTCTTGCTGGGAAGGAGTTTTCTTAACGTCAAAATTCATCAGTTATTTTCTCTTTTTTTATGACCTTGAATTTGTTAGTAATAAAGATATGTGATTTATTTGATTAAAATCTTCTCTCATAACTCCATATTTTATCCTACAATACCCAAAATCAATAGAATATCCACTGGCGCACCAACAAGTGCATGCATGATAATGACAATCCAAAGATTCCTTGTTTTATGATAGGTATATGCAATGGCTAAAAAGATTGGCAATAACAAAATAGCCATCCATCCCATATATAGATGAAACACAGCATGAAGCATGCCATTTACAATCCATGACCATTTTCCAAACAACATAACTTGTCGTTTATACAATATACCTCTCCATAGCAACTCCTCTCCTACAAAGTTGAAAAAGAATCCAATAGGCAACAATAACAGAAAATAGAATTCCCTTCCTTCTAAAGGTCTCAATTCTATAGGTGAAATAGATTCAATTTCTTCCATTCCAAATGGTAAAGGCAAGAACTCAATTGCAATTGCAAATATGATAATAAGTAAAATAGCAGCTAATAATGTCCCAACCATTAGAAGCAATTGCTTGCCTTCAATTTGTCTCAATTCTATCCTTTTTTTAATAGCAACCCAATTCCATTGGGGATCTTCGCATTTCAAATAAATCAGAGCTGTAATAAATATAGGTATAAAAACTAAGACAGTATTCACAAGTTGTGCAATCAAGTAAGGATTGGCATCACTTTTTTTAACTGCTAACGGTAAAACAACAAAATTGCTGAAAGCAAAAATGATTCCAAAAATCAGTGATGGCAATGATACGGCTACAATTTCCTTTTTTCTATTCAATCGTGTTCCCATTGATTCCCCCCTTAATTTATTACTACACCCAAAATACAAAAGATCAGCTTATCAACCTTTTATATCTTACAACTAGTTTTCTATATTTATTTCATGTATAAGACAAAAAAATTCTTAACCATTAGAAGGTATGATCAAACCTATGAATTACATCTTGCAGACTTAGAGACATCAGATCTCCAGTTTTTCTGTTTAAGGTCTTTTATGAAGAATATAGCACTCTTTTTATTCTATTAGAAGCTAAACTAACACTGTATTAAAAAGCTATTGAAGGATTCCTGTTGATACCAGAAAACCAGTAACTATCAATACTATGCTTATCATATATAATGCTCCAGCTGTAGCATTATCTCCTAAATATTTACGTAATATTTTTGTATTATAAAAATTCCAAAAAAAGCTATGCTTTTTATAGGTTATAAATCCAAGAAAAAGGCCGATGAATACCAGCATAATTCCAGCTCCCACATGATCCATATTAATCCTCCAATACCTCATTTGATTTTATTATACAAAAGAAAAATGCCCTGCCATGTAGGATGTGTAATTCCCGGGCAAATGAGGCTTTTCTGAACCCAAGAGCATTTGCATTTTCTTTTTCCTCGTCTTATTCCGGCTGGCATCCTTTGCAGTAGTAGATACTTCCGCCAAGATAGGCTTCTTTGATGATATCGCTGCCACAAAGACTGCACGGCTCATTGACGGTTTTTTTGCTCAGCTTAGTGGCATAGCCCCCTGGGCATCCAAATAAATCCTTCTCTATGTCTCGTCCTCCCTTTACAACCATATCCTGCAAAGTAAATTTGATTGAGTGATATAGCTTCTCCCTTTCTTCCTCTGAGAGGGTTAGGATCTTTCTTTTTGGATGAAGCTGTGCGTTAAATAGGATATCCTGCAATACACCATTGCCAAGGCCCGGTATACGCTGCTCTGTAGCTAAAACAAACTTTAAACTTTTCTTTTGTAGGTTTTCATCTGCTATAAGCTTCTCAAAATAATCTAAGTCAAATTCCTCTGACAATGGAGACGGCTTTTCTTTGGCTATTTTGTAATAGATATTATCAAATTCTCCATCTTTAAAACACCAAATACCGCCATACATTTGAATAGATGCAATCAGTGCAGATTCATCCTCAAACTGTACAAACAGCTGGTGCTTTTTCGGCAATTTTTCACCCTTCATTAGGTATCTTAAATTGACACCTTCACCTAGCAGCAGTTTTGTATCTCCTAAGCTGATTTCGATAAAGCCCCCAAAGACATCAACCTTTTCTATGCTTTTTTCACTCAATTTTGTATCATACTCACTGGGATCACCAAAAAACCAAGCAAACTTGTGGGGTGATTGATTTGTCGTGACATGGTCAATTCTTTTTCCCTTTAATGCTTCGCATATTTGCTGGGATAACACAATAGCTTCTGGTATTTCAATCATACTTATTCCCCCTTTGAATATAACCCATCATGGATTATTAATCTCTATTTCAGTTTCTCTTCTTAAAAGCATTGACATTTTCAATAATGGTAACGAATGTTTGGAAAATAATCCTTCTTATTTCAATTATTTACATTCGCCAGATATCTCATTTTACCTTTTTTCCTTTTCGTGTTTTTCTTTCCTTAATCCATGAAAGAATAGTTTTTTTATATAAGAGCATTAATTTTTCAGATTTTTTTCGTCATCTATTTTCCACTTGATTCCATTTTTACCATAATGTATAATCAACCATAGAGGAGTGATGATATGCGATATACAGTGGATCCATCGGTTTTTGATATGAGCTCAGATATTAAGATGGGAATCATAATAGGAAAAAACTTAAAAAACTCAGAAACTACCAAAGAGGATGAAAAAAGATTAAGAAGTGCTGAAATAAGGATGCGAGAAACCATTAATGCTAATCAGGTAAGAGATCTTCCAAATGTTTCTCTTTACAGGGAACTTATGACCAAAGCTGATATTAATCCCAATCGATTCCCTCCTTCAGTAGAGGCCATGTTTAAAAGAATCCTCAAGGGGGGACAGCTGCCATTAATCAATGCATTGGTTGATTTATGCAATGCTGTATCCATAGAGCAATGCATCTCACTGGGGGCTCATGACTTAAAGGATATACATGAGGATTTAGAGGTTCGTTTTAGTAGAGAAGGAGATGTTTTTCTTCCTTTTGGTGCAATGGAATATGAAAAGGTAGATGCAGGAGAATTGACCTTCACAAGCGGAAATGTTGTACAGACTAGGAAATGGATTTGGAGACAAAGTGAGCTGGGTAAAACAACAGTTGATAGTAAAGATATTTTTTT
>NZ_FOHU01000045.1 GCF_900111615.1 Natronincola peptidivorans
CCTTCTCTACTAAAACGAACCTCTAAATCCTCATGTATATCCTTTAAGTCATGAGCTCCCAGTGAGATGCATTGCTCTATGGATACAGCATTGCATAAATCAACCAATGCATTGATTAATGGCACCTGTCCCCCTTGAGGATTCTTCTATGGTTGATTATACATTATGTAGAAAATGGAATCAAGTGGGAGTAAAGAAGGGGCTGTATAAATAAATAGGTAAAAAAAGGTAAGTAAGTAAATCTGTCGAATGTATTAACTACAATAAAAATGAATCATATAGCACGGGGGATTTTCAAAGGAGGAAAAACATGAGGGATGTCAAGTATACTGAACTACTACAGAATGTGACCAAGAGAGATTTCTCAAAGGTAGGCGGAAAAGCAGCAAATCTAGGAGAAATGATTGAAGCTGGGCTACCAGTACCAGAGGGCTTTGTATTACTTGTGGATGCATACAATAGTTTTCTTGTTGCCAATAAATTGAACTCCAGAATCAAGGAATTATTACAAACATTTGATTATCAACAGTATGATAAGCTAGAGCGGACTTCTGAAAAAATTCAACAATTGTTTGAAGAAGGAGAAATACCTAAGGATGTACTGATAGCAATTGATAAAGCTTATGAAGAAATGGGAAATCCTGAAGTGGCAGTTCGATCCTCCGCTACAGTAGAGGATTTACCAGGAACCTCCTTTGCCGGTCAATACGATACCTATCTGAATGTCAAAGGAAAAGATAGGCTGTACCAAAGTATAAAAAAATGCTGGGCTTCCCTGTGGAACCCTCGGGCATTGTCATATCGGAGTAAGCAAAAATTGAATAGTACTGATTTAGCCCACGCTGTTGTGATACAAAGGTTAATTAATGCTGAAAAATCCGGTATTTTATTTACAGCAAATCCAATAAACAGCAGAAGGGATCAGATGCAGTTAAATTCCTCTTGGGGTTTAGGAGATGCAATTGTGGGAGGGAATGTAGTACCTGATCAATGGATTTTGGATAAAAACAGGCAGCAGATTGTGGAGGAAAGCATTGCAACCAAAGAAACAATGACTGTGAGGAAACAAGCAGGGGTTGAGTTAGTGGCAGTACCGGAGGAAAAACGACAAAAAGCAACTCTCAGTAAAGAAGAAGTGTTTCAAATATTAAAACTTGGTAAGAAAGCAGAAAAGCACTTTGGATCTCCCCAGGATATAGAATGGGTTTTTTATAAAAACAAGTTTTACCTGGTACAGTCCAGACCTATTACATCCCTTTTTCCTATGCTGAAACCCGAGGGTACAGGAGAAGGCTTAAGGGTATATATGAATTTCTTAATGAGTAATCAAGCCATGAATGAACCTCTTACCCCTATAGGCCAAGATATATGGGAAAAAGTTATAATGAATATTGTTTTAAAGCAAAACAATCGTGAAAAATCCGTCAGCTGGTTAAAGCACGGAGCAGGAAGATTGTTTATTGATGTGACAGAGTTCTCCAGACTGGAGAGATGGTGGGATAAACTGAGAAATAATCCTTCTGATATGGAGCCATTAACTACAAAAGCTGTTTTGCATGTCCTAGAAAGAGATAAGGAGCAGCTTGTAAAGGAAAAGATGTCTTTATTTAAGTTAATTCCGATTAAAACGGTTTTCAAACTAAATCCAGCCTTTGGAAAATTTATTTTGACTTCCTTTCCAAAAGCCACTTATGGGGCAGTATTTCCGCCTGAAAAAGTAGTGGCCAAAGCCTTTGCCTATGGTAATCGTCAAATAGCAGCAATGGAGGAAAGCAGGAAAGAACTTAAGACTATAGAAGAAAAACTAGCATTTATCGAAAACAATATTGTAACATTCTTCTATTTTGCACCTCTTAAAATTCTTTACTATGTGGTGATATCATTTTCTTATTTTGACAAGGCAAAGGATATTTTCACTAGACATTTTAGAGATACCTCCCAACTGAACAAAGTAAAAAAAGCAGTTCCCCATAATGTGACTACGGAAATGGGAATGGAGCTGCTGGAAATAGCAAAAAATCTAGATGATGCCAATGAAAAACCAGACCCTCATCACCCTCAGGTGAAACAGTTTTTACATCGATATGGTCATAGATCCTGTCAAGAAGTGGACTTAGGAGTTCCTCGGTGGAGGGAGGAGCCTGAATATATCATTACCTTAATCCAGTCCTATATTGACAATAAAAGCTATCACACAGGGATAGAAAAGTTTTATAGGGATAGACAGCAGGCAGAGGAGGCAATAAACAATATCACTAAACAGCTAAAAGACAAAGGAGCTCACGGGGATGCCAAAAGAGTTAATAAGCTATTAAAAAATTATCGGAAAATGTTTGGGATTAGAGAGTTGCCGAAGTATATTTTAACAAAAGCCGTCAGTATTTTTAGGGAGATACTACTAGAAATAGGTGAAGAATTACAATCAGAAGGCAGGCTAGATGATAAGCAGGATATATTTTTTGTCACCCTTCAAGATATTAAATCAGAAAAAAAGCTTCAAAAACTAGTAAAGCAAAACCGAAGAGAGTATCAGCAAGAATTACAGAGAAATCTTGTTCCTCGCGTAATAACAAGTACAGGGGAGACCATTTATTTCCCAGCTGAAGATGAAAGTGCTAATGGATTTAGTGGGATACCAGTATCACCGGGAATCTATGAAGGCCATGTTAGAGTGTTGAGTCATCCTCAAGAAGGAAACAGACTGAAACAGGGTGAAATTTTGGTGACGAAGACAACCAATCCTGCCTGGACTCCTTTGTTTTTAAAAGCTGGAGGATTGATTATGGAAATAGGCGGACCACTATCCCATGGCTCAGTAGTAGCAAGGGAATATGGTCTTCCAGCAGTGGTAGGTGTGACGGAGGTTGCCACTAAACTCGAGGATGGACAGAAAATTCGACTAAATGGAGAAACAGGAAGGATTGACATTGTCCAGTAACCCCAGGAGCCACACCTCCGTTTGGTTATATCTTAACATAGCTAAATCACCTTTTCGAGGGCATGACCACATATTTCTATGGTAGACCCCTATGGCTCTATAAAAAACCTCCAGACTGTTTTACAGGTGGAGGTTTGGGCATCTTTAAAATTCTATATATCTATTCTTTGCATCTACTATATATTTTTCACAGGTTCCCTGAAACCTATTTATAACCAAGCTCTCTATATCTGTCATAGCCTTATATAAAGGAGAGTCTTCACCTGTATCAAATCCAACAAGCTGAAAAAAAATATCTTTACTATCAACTGTTGTTTTACCCAGCTCACTTTGTCTCCAAATCCATTTCCTAGTCTGTACAACATTTCCGCTTGTGAAGGT
>NZ_FOHU01000014.1 GCF_900111615.1 Natronincola peptidivorans
TGATTGTTCTGCTAGCTTGCGGATTTCTTCCGCTACTACAGCAAATCCTTTACCGGCTTCCCCTGCCCTTGCAGCTTCAATAGCTGCGTTGAGGGCTAATAGATTGGTTTGTTCTGCAATCCCTTCAATAAGCTTGCTGGCTTCCCCAATTCTTTCTGCACTCTCATTCGTATTTACAGTGCTTTGATAGATGGTTTCTATTGCTTTATTACTATTTTTTGTCTTCTCAGTCAATGATTTTATAGTCTCTATCCCTTCATTTTTTAATAATGCTAATTGCTTGGTGGCCTTACTGATTTGCTCCATATCCTCTAAATCTTCTTCTATAATCTTACTTAATTCATCTGTTTTAAGTACGCCACCTTCTGTATCCTTAGCTTGCTCATTAGCACTTTTGGCTATTTCCTCTATGGTCCTTGCTACTTCCTCAGCTGCCATGGAGGATTGCTGACTGGTGGCGGTTAATTCCTCTGAGGAGGATGCTACCTGTTGAGAGGTGCTTGAAATATCTTGAATTAGAGCAATAAAGTTTTTCTGCATGGTGCCTAGTGCTCTGGTGATACTTCCTATCTCATCCTTTTTTTCTAAATATTTCATTGCTTTACTATTCTGGTCAAAGCTTAAATCATATTTGGATATCCTTTCTATAATTAAAGTTAAATTAATGATTGGCTCTGCAATTCCCTTAGATATTATGTAACAAAGAATTATACTTATTATCAAAATAATCAATGTTGCCAACATAATGTTTCTCTGTAGAATCGGTAAAGAGTCTAATATGTCTCCTTCATTGGCAGTAATTACTAGAATCCAATCAGTATTTTCTATAGGTGCATAAGCACAATAAAGATCATTTCCTTCAAAAGAGTATGTGCTTATTCCCCTCTGCTCCTCCAGCATTCTTTCAAATTGTTGTGCAACAGGCCTGTAGTCTTCTTCAACCACCGCCGCTTCTATTGGATTAAATTGGTCTAATACCCTTTCTCTATCGGGATAGGCTATGATTGTACCCTCACCATTTATCAAGTAAGCATAGCCACTGCTACCAAAACCCATATCATCAGTAACAGTGCTTAAAAAGTCAGCACTGGCTCTAGCCACTAATACCCCTACGATTTCTCCATCTTTTTCTATAGGGATCCCATACATCATAGAAAGTTCTCCCGTTCCTCTAGCAATAATAATATTCGATATGCCTACTTCACCGCTAAATGCTTTTTGCACATAGTCTCTATCTCCTAAATTTATAACTACTCCAGCATAATCATATGTAGTGCCATCGGGATAAACAATTGCCATAGAGAGAAAATCTGACCTTTCTATTGCTCTAGTCAATATTGGTTGTTGAATTTCCCAATCCATACTAGCAATATCTTCTAGTGCCGCCACCATTTCTGCCATTCTTATCTGAATTTCCACACGACTTCCAACCAACTTTCTTCCATCTTCCACTAACAATTCTAATGTTTCCTCTGCCTCGGAAACAATGGTCCTGCTGACAGTTTGCAAGGTAATAATGCCAAGTGTGGCAGATATTCCTAAGATTACAATAGAAAAATATACAATAAGCTTTGTTTTTATACTTTTCATTTTTGTCCCTCCTACATTTTTAAAGTCTAGTTCTATAATGCTATATTAAAATAAAAAAACACCTATGTCCTCTAGAGAACAGATGTTTCAATACATAGTAAATGGAATAATGATAACTTCATTATCTCTACTTTGTATTTCGGTAACCTGGCAATCATAGAATATTTCTTCCTTAGACCCATAGCTTTGCGACGCTATCTTTCGATAGCTGTGCTATTATCGATACAATATTTAGTTTTAGGCTTTATTGGAGAACTCCTTTTTTATTTCCTTTTTATATCCCTTGGTTAAATTACTTTCCTTAACCTTATTTTACCTTTTTAATAGCTGTTTGTCAATTTTTCTTGTATGAAGTAACATTATGTAGAATGGCTTATTTGCTTGTTTTTCTCCTGCTTTATGTTTCCTCATTAGTATTATCCTTTTTTTACCACTTGTAAAGAAACCATTTACATGTATTGATTTCATATTTTAACTCGTAAATTTTTTCTGTATTGTCTAGGATACTTTGACATCGGTAAATGAACATTTTATTTCCAGCTAGCTTTTCTTCATCTCTAATGATAACCCTATCCACCTTTATAGTGATATTAGCAGCATCCTCCATCAGCCTATATTTTATCGGAGTTGGCACTCCTTCTTTAGTAAACCAGGCAATCATCTCTATCGGCTTCATCAATAGCTTCATAAAGCATCCCTCCTATAATAAACTGGACATCATTGGATATTCTTCTTCGGAAATAACACCACCCATCAAGGGATTTATCCCAGCATTTAAGAAACAGGATCGAATTATAGAATTGGAACCATATTTCAACCGAATTTTGTCTATAGCACCATCTAGTTTTCTGTTTTGACTCTCATCTGCTGTAAAAAGTGAAAGTTGACAAAAATCATTGGAACATAAGGATGATAAATAAATCCCTAGATGCCTGATGGGTTCTCCTTTCCATGCTTGATTAAATAAATCCTTGGCATGCTTATAAATCATATTTGTTGAATCAATTGGCACATCTAATTTTTTTTGATGACTATAAGAAAAAAGATGATGGTTTTTAATAGAGATAGCTACTACATAAGCACATTTTTCTACATTTCTTATACGCATTCCTAGGGTTTCACTTAAGGCTAATAAAATTTGATAGACTGTTTCTTCTTCTGTCACATCAAAGGCAATGGTATTGGAGTTCCCTAAACCCTTCATAGGCGGTTTTTCATTCCTGACGGAGGAATTGTCTCTGCCATTGGCATAGTTCCATATCAACAATCCATGGCTTTTAAGAAACTGCTGTAGGTAATTAACATCAGTTTTTGCTAATTCTCCGATGGTGATAATCCCCCTGCTTTTCAATTTGCTTGCTGTTGCTCTGCCTACAAAAAATAGTTCCTCAACGGGTAATGGCCACATTTTTTCCTGTATTTCATCTTCAAATAAGGTATGTACTCTATTTGGTTTTTCAAACTCAGATGCCATTTTAGCCAAAAGCTTGTTGGAACCGATCCCAATATTCACAGTAAATCCCAGATGGTTTTTTATCCTATTTCTAATCTTATAGGCCACTTCAACAGGGGCTCCTAAATGATCTGTAATATGGGTATAGTCTAGAAATACTTCATCTATAGAATACCTTTGGATTGCAGGTGAATATTCTTTAAGGATCTCCATCATAGCAGAACTGCATTGCATATATAAAGTATAGTTAGGTGGTACCACAACCAAATTAGGACACTTATTTCTTGCTGAAAATAATGTTTCTCCTGTTTTAATATCATATTTTTTAGCTGGTACAGATTTAGCAAGGACAATTCCATGTCTAGTTTCTTCATTGCCACCTACAACAGAGGGAATCTCCCTTAGATCAACATCATCTCCCTTTTGTAATCTATGTACAGCCTCCCAGGATAAATATGCTGAATTTACATCAATATGAAAAATAATCCTTTTTTTCATAAAATTTCACCTCACATATCTTTATTATACTCGAACATATGTTCTGTGTAAAGATTGAAAATGTTTTTCGGGTTTTTAGTGCTAAAATGAAATTTTAAATTCCATTTGCAAAAGTAAATTCCATGTTACTAGAATTTACCTTTGCACCCTTCCTATAGCAAACTCTGTTTTGAAGTTTTGTCGACTATTTTTGCAATTCGTCTATATTTAGAGGAAGATGTGAAGAAAAAATTGTATAATGATTTTATGTGAAGGAAAATAAGTATAAATTAGTTATTTATAACACTTTTTTAGGCAGGAGATTAGATACTTAGATAATCGGTACTATATATAATAATAATTGTTAAAGTAGGTGTCCTAGTGTTAATAAAAGAGTTGCCCAATCAGAGAAAAGTTTTTATTATTACCTGCAGTATGTGCTTGTTTTGTTATATTATTGTTTATTTAGCAGGGGGAACTTCATCTGCTTTTCCCCACCTGTTCTATTTTCCTATCATAATCGCCGCTCAATTTGGCACCTGGAAGATCGTACTATTCACTTCTGTTTTTTCATCTATCTTAATGTCCTATTGGGTGATGCCTTTGTCTATCCCTTTAGCTATACAGCAAGGCTATTTTGGATGGTTATTTAGAGGTGCTATGTATATCTTTACAGGCATAGCAATTAAAATGAATACGGACAATATTCGCGAAAAAAACTTAACCATCATGAAAAAGTCTCAAAATCTGATGGCTATGCAGCAGGCAACCTTTATTGGCATGTTGAATTTAGCTGAGTCTAGAGACTTAGAAACAACAGCACAGCACCTTGAACGATTAAGCTATTATGCAGAGATTTTGCTAAGAGAAATGAATGTTCCCGATAAATTGAAGGAAAATATTATAACCTATATTCCGTTTCATGACATTGGAAAAGTAGCTATCCCAGACTCTATTCTTTTAAAGCCTGCCAAGCTTACTGCTGAGGAGTTTCAAATCACTAAACAACATACAATTATAGGGGGAAAAATAATAGAGGACATTGAAAGATTAACTCCCCTCGACGAGAAAGAAATCCAAGAAATGATACTAATCGTAAAGGAAATTGTATATTTTCATCATGAAAGACCTGATGGCACAGGATATCCTTATGGATTAAGGGGAGAGGAGATTCCTTTTTCAGCTAAGGTTACCGCTGTATGTGATGTTTATGATGCCCTGGCTTCAGAGCGTCCTTATAAAAAACCTATCCCCCATGAAAAATGTGTGGAAATCATAAAAGCAGGACGAGGGACACAATTTGATGAGGAAATAGTTGACTGTTTTCTACAAGTGCATAATGAATTTAGAGATATTTATAGAAACTTTAGGGATAAACAGCAGGTGCAGTTACAAAACATTTGTACTGAACAAGCTATAGGCAAGCAATTTTGAACTGCTTATCTATAGCTTAGGTTGAAATTATTTTTGCCCTTATTTCTTTATATGTTTATCCTATGCTACAGAAGACACTACTAGGAAAAATATCCAATAGAATAAGGAACCTTCATTTATGGTTCCTTATTTTTTCAAAGTGAATTTAATTATGATTTTTTGTTTTGGTTTTTTACTCCACTTTTTTCCTTATGCTTTTTTCCCGGCATAAGCTTTTTATTATTAATCATCTCTTCGTTATCAATAGCTCCTATATCACCAGCAAGTTCATAGTTCATTTCTCTAAAAAAGTTTTCATTTATATCTTTTTTTAATGGTTTCTTTTTCAATAAAATCACCTCATATATATTTTCTTCCTGAAGGTCTTATGACATACAAGGTAATTTTAGGAGGGCTATTTATTGCTTCATTTCATGATATTTATTTAATAGAACATCAACCTCTTGACTAATTTTAACTACTTCATTATCAATTAATGATGGTCTTTCTTGTATTATTTTATCCATTTTTTTCTTTAATTCTTGTATTTTCTTCATCATCTTCCTTTTTTCATCATCCATCCTATCCCTCCCTTTTATCATGGAATATGTTGGACATGCTAGTATTAATTAATTACCCAATTTTTTTCAAAATATTCAGTAATTTAAAGGCAGCTATTTATTGTCTCAATAAAAAAACTCCGCTATTATGTACGAGTTTTTTCTAGGCATTGTGGAAGTTTCTTTAAATCATCCTTAATATGTAGTTATAACCATCTTGCAGACAATAAATTGTATTGTCCCTTGCAACTAGTTCATGTCTTTAATCAATGTATTTCTCCAAGGCTTTATTTTCTATAGATAATGAACTAGTGGTATAAATATCCGAAAATTCAACACTAATTTTTTCTACAAGATCTTGTTTGGATAAAGATTTACATGCAGCAGCTTCTTCTTCCACTGTTTTTATAGGTAATTGAATGGTAAAGGTGGTCCCTTTATTTATCTGACTTTCTACACTGATGGTACCCTCATGCATTTCAACCAGGGCCTTTACGATATTTAATCCTATACCGCTTCCCTCATGCTGTCTTGAGAATAGGTCTTTAATCTGACAAAATCTTTTAAATATCTCTTCCTGCTTTTCTGAAGGTATTCCTATGCCATCATCCTCCACCTTAATCAATAGACTGTCCTCCTGTTGGTAAATCCCCACAAATACAGTCCCCCCTGTTGGTGTAAACTTTACAGCATTTGATAGAAGATTTAGCATGATTCTTTCTATTTTTTCCTCATCACAAGCAATAATTTTTTCTTCCACCTCTGTATCAAACACAAGCTGTAATCCTTTGCTTTCCATGTAACTAGAAACAGATAGTGCTATTTCCTCTACTATACTTACTACATCATAATTTCTTAAGTGTATTTCAAAGGCGGAGGCATCCATTTTGGTAATATCAATAAGATTGTTTACAAGTCTAAGCATCCTGTATCCATTTTGTTTCATTATAGATACATTCCTCATTACTTTTCCTTGACTACTTCCATAAATATCATCTTCAGAATATCTTTCAAGCAGTTGTATAGAGCCTAAAAGCACATTTAAGGGTGTTCTTAACTCATGGGAAATGTTTGAAAAAAACTCAGTTTTTATCTTTTCCTGCTCTAATATTTCATCAATGATTCGCTTCTTTTCCACTACATCCTGTTTTAGTATCTCTATTTCTTTTTTATCAGTAATATCTGTAAAAACACCCACTATCCCCATGGGCTTTCCTCTTTCGTCTGTAAATATTCCTTTGTTTAAAATAATGTTTCGCACACTGCCGTCAGCATAGGTGACTACTGTTTCATAGACTAGCTTTTGTACATCTGCATTCGCCAATAACTCATGATCTATTTTGTTGTATATATCTGCCAGTTCCACATCATATATATCATAAGGGCTTTTCCCTATGATGTCTTTCTCCTTTACCCCTATAGCCTCCTCATATGCCTGATTGCATCCTATGTATAGGCAGTCTAAATCTTTAAAAAAAATGGGGCTTGGTATGGTGTCCATTAAGCTTTGTATCACCGTCACCTTATTTTTTAAATCAGTTTGAATTTTTTCTCCTGTTTTTATCTCATTTTTTAACTGCACATTTTTTTTCTTTAATTCTTCTGTAGTTTTGCCTAGGTAATGTGCAATAAAGAAATATAATCCAGTACCTAAAAACATATTTGTCATAGTATACCTGTAATCTACATTTATATTAAAGACTACGTTAATGTATCCTAAAACAATCCACAATGTGGCAGTAATTAAACCATCTCTGTAGCCAATCCTTACAGCGCTTATTGTTATAAAAAACAATCCCATTATTCCCTTAAGAGAGGTTGGTATCAACGGTAATAGGTTTAGGAATATCATTAGGGCATAAAAAGCCATACAAAGCTTAGAAGCTTTTTTCATTTGTACATCCCCCTTTTTATTCAGGTACTTAAATGCTTTATTATTGCTACGTATAATTTGTAGTGTTATTCAAAGATAGATTCTGTTATTTTGTATTTTAGTAGACAGTTCCTATCCTGCAGATGATGTATAAAATATATGCTCCTCGCTTATACAGAATCTACATCTCTATTTAAGCTTAGTCTATAATTTTAAAAAAACTTAGTATATTATAAGTTTACTCTTATATTCGCATATAATCAATACAAAAAAGAGATGCCCCATTTCATTGCATCTCTTTTGCTGTCATCCAGCTTTTCACGCTTTTTCTTCATTATATTTCTATTTTCATAGCTATAAACACCATTTGCATATAGATAATAAAAATCTCTAGGGCTATAATTCCTTTTTCCTATAAAAACTAAAAGAAATCCTTATGAAAGCACTAAGTAATGCTATAGGTATCCTTAGTAAAGCTGCTGTGAAATTTTGGTGAACTTTCGTATACAGTATGTGGAGATATTTGTGAATCATTTATAAAAACTATTTAAACTTCTGGAAAACTTCGGTGATTTTCGTTGTCTCCTCTTGTCCAGTTTCCATATTTTTTATTTTTACTATCTGACTTTGTACCTCTTCTGCTCCTAAAATGATAACATAGGGAATTTTTTCTTTATTTGCATAATCTAGGCTCTTTTTAAGCTTCCTCTTAGTCATATCGATATCTGCTTTTATACCTTCCCTTCTCAGGGTAGTGACCATCTTTAAGGCCTCCTTCTCTACTCCTAGGGGAATGATATATATGTCTATATTAGGTTTTTCTTTATACTCTTCTTTCATGGTTAAGGCTGCATAGATTCCTTCAAGACCAAAGGTGATACCTACTGCTGGATATTCTAGGCCATCTTGAAGAAAGCCTCCAATGATATCATCATATCTTCCACCAGCTCCTAAGCTAGAGGTAATACTGCCATCCGTTAGAAATATTTCGTAGACAGTTCCTGTGTAGATTTCTAGACCCCTTGCTAAAAAAGGATTAAATCTTACTTTATCCCTTATATTCATGGCATCCAGATAGTCATTTAATGCTTCTATCTGCTCTACACCTTCTTCCATCTGTGAGTTAGAGGTGATTTTTTTATAATAATCTATAAGCTTAGCTTCTGGATTATCTAATAGAACCATAATGTTCTCTATTATTTGTTGTGGCATTCCCCTCTCTGTCAGCTCTGCTTTAACGCCTGCTGCCCCAATTTTTTCAAGCTTATCTAAGGATAATATCACTTCATTGGTATTATCCTTGCTTATTTGGAGATATTCTAGAATGCCCGATAGTAGCTTGCGATTGCTATAGGTGATATAAATGTCTAGACCCAATTTATCAAAGACCTCCGTTGCCATAAGCATTAATTCCGCCTCTGCCATCACTGACTTTACTCCTACCATGTCTACATCGCATTGGATAAACTCTCTCATTCGTCCTGTTTTTACGGGCCCATCTCGGAAGACCTTGCCAATCTCATACCGCTTAAAGGGCATTCTTCGATTAGGATTCATGCCTATTACCTTTGAGAAGGGCACTGTTAGATCATATCGTAATGCCAAATCCCTGTCTCCTTGATCCTTTAGCTTATACATTTCCTTTAGTATTTCTGCTCCTCCAGCATATTTTGATGCCAGAATCTCTTGATAGCAAAGTATAGGAGTTTCTAAAGGCTGATAGCCATAAATTTGGAAATTTTCCTGTAATACTTGAATAATTTCGTTTCTTCCTTTTTGCTCCTCTGGCAAAAAATCCTTTGTGCCTTTTACATTTTTTAATTGAAATTCCATTGGTTTTTCCTCCTTATTTTTAATCATTAAAAAAAGCCACCTAGACCCAATTGTCTACATGGCTTTACTTATCCTTCTACCATCATAGACACAAACACTTTTAGCGCTTGCATCTATGGAAAAATCCTTAGCTACAGGCGCTGTCTGTGATGATGATGAAGATTGATTTTTATGCTATTTTTTAACTTCATTTCTGTTTCCTCCAAAGAATGCATTCTTAGAAATTTTTTTAATATTATCATAAAACCAGTAGCTTTTCAAGTATAAATACATTTTCTTTATTGTCTAGTGAGAACAGACTTGGTGTTGATTAAAAGTTTAGATCTCTAGACAGGCATTGATATCCATATAACGCTTTATAATTTAGTCTTTGAATTTTTCTGTAAATTGTTTTTCTAGGTATAATACATAGCCTTCACAGTATTTGATTAAAATATATAATGGGCAAATATGAATTACTTCTTTACATCAGATATTAGTACCTGGTATTATATAATTAGGGTTATTTATTGAAAGGAGAGTGTTCCATGTCAAAAATAAAAGTTATTACCGATAGTACCGCGTACATAGACAGAGATTTCGCTAAGAAAAACAATATAGAGATTGTTCCTTTGTCTGTTAATTTTGGAGGGACCATTGAAGAAGAAGGCTTTCCTGGAGAATTTGAGGAGTTTTTTCATCGTCTTGCTACATCGAAGGATTTTCCCACCACCTCTCAGCCTTCAGCAGGCGCCTTTTCAGCTGTATATAACAAAGCACTAGAGGAGGGCTGTGAAATCATTGTGCTTACTATCTCCTCTAAGCTTAGTGGTACCTACAGCAGTGCTACTACTGCTGCTACCCTTGTGGATGCAACAAAAGTATCTGTTATAGATTCTGAGAGTTCAGCTGCTAACCTTAGAGCTTTGGTAGAAATCACCTTGGAATTAATTAATCAAGGACTTACCCGTCAAGAGATTGTAGACCGAGTAGAAGCACAGAAAAAACGAATGGGTATTTACTTGACAGTGGGAACCTTAGACTATTTAAAAAAAGGTGGTAGGCTCACTGGTGCTGCTGCATTTTTCGGGTCTCTACTAAATATCCGACCTATTATCGCATTAAAGGATGGCAAACTAGAAGGCATCGCCAAGGTCAGAGGAAAGAAAAAGGCTTTAGAGAAGATGATAGAGGCTATTCCAAAGGAAGCTACCCTTATTAGTATTTGTCATATTTTTGCTATAGAGGAAGCTTTGGAAGTAAAAACTATCCTTCAGCAGACCTTTCCATCGGCAAGGATTACCATTGAAGAGTTGGGTCCTGTAATAGGTGCTCATCTTGGTCCAAAGGCATTAGGTATTTGTTTTAAATATTAATCTTCCTCCCCTATAAATAAGAACCCCTACATTCCTGATGAATTTGTAGGGGTTCCATCTCTATTTTTGTATTATTCAACTTCAAAGCTTCCACAATCAGTAGCTTCTTGGTTTGTAGCTCTGCTTTCATGCTTCACAACATTGATATGATCTAGGCTGCAGTAGGATTCTTTTTTTGCATGATATTTACATTCATTCACTGTACATCCAATGTTTTTATTAGCCTTCATCTTTCACCCTCCCTTCCCTTTGATGAAAATAAATTGTATGAATTTATCTTATCTATTATTTGTTTAGGGAAGGATTTTTATGCTAAGGAAGGTGAAAAAAGAGATTGTCTTATTGTGGTTGATGCTGAATGACATATTCTAGTCCTTTTTCTCGCACTAAAGGGATTAAATTATTTTGTAAAATGTATTCAGATAAGTGGACCTCTGCTAATGCTCTCTCATAGCCCTCTCTACATTCTTCCACATCAATAGGTTCTCCTGTTTTGATACTCCATGCGGTGCTGTTTTCAAAAACACCATCATTTGCCATGATAAATATTTTGTCATTATCTATAAAAGAACCTCTAGCTACATGGACTTGCTTCGCTACAAAGCCTTCCTCTATATTTAATAAGTCTTTTCCTAGAGTTTTATTGGGTTGAGGTCTTATTCCTAATAAATTTCCAATAGTAGGAAAGAAATCAATTTGTCCTCCAGTTGTAGTAATTTCTTCATGGAAATCACTATTGGGAATGTGTACAATCAAAGGAACACGAAACATCTCATCTTCTCTGTATGGTTTTTCTAAAAAAGAGGATAGAAGCTGATTTGCTTCTTCGTTCCGCATGTCTAGCCCTTGATGGTCTCCATAGATAATAATAATCGACTCATCATAAAGTCCTTCTTGCTTCAGCTTCTCAATGAAGTTTCCTATTTCTTTATCTAAATAATGTACCGTTTGCAGATAATTCTCTAGTAATGTATCTTTGTATTCCCCTTCAATATTTAAATCTTTGTATTGCTCCTCCATAATAAATGGATGATGGGAGGTCAAGGTGATATAAAAGGCATAGAATGGATGAGGCTGTTCTTTTAAAAAATCCATAGATTGTCTAAAGAGAGAGCCATCGCTTATACCCATTCCAATAATTTCATCCTCCTGTAGATCTTCTTGACTGATATATGTGTCCAACCCTTGAGAAGGGTAGATATTTTCTCTATTCCAAAAACTAGCTTCGTTACCATGAAAAACTATAGTGCTATAGCCTTTTTCTTTTAGCTGCATTGGCAAGGTAACAAATTCGTTGTCTTCATAGGCTTTATAGCTAAAAGTTCTGATAGAAGGATAAAAGCCATTGTGGGATACAAATTCAGCATCTGAGGTATTTCCCCAACCTGCTTGTTCATAGAATTGACTGAAATAGATACTATCGTTATGAATCAATTGATTCAATACAGGTGTAATCATCTGTCCTTCGATTTCTTTATTTATCACAAAGCTCTGTATTGATTCTGCTTGTATTACAATTACATTTCTGTTTTGGGCCACTGCAAATCCGTTTCTTTCTCCAGTATCCTGATTAATCGTCTCTACGATTCCTTCTACTTTATCTATATCTAACGGACTTCTAACAAAAAGGTTTACTAAATCAAATAAATGGAAATGAATAGCCCCCAAGTTATAAGGTGTATAGTTACCGTTAGTATTTCTTACTGTTCTGTAGGTAATACCTACTGTGAATAAAAGCACTAGTCCAAATACTGTTAAGTAGACCAGCTTTTGTTTCCTACTGGCAACAAAGATTTCTCTGGATCTACCTTTATTATTTTTCCTAGAATACCTCCATAGTAATAATGTATCTGTAAATAATAGAAAATAATATGGCCTTATCAAGAAAAAAATACTTTCAGAAACAGGGCCTAATTGACCTACTTGATAGATGCTTTGGGCAGGTACTAATGTAAAAAAATGGCTGTAATACATGACATCAATAAAAAATAACGCTGATAAAACAATATTAATTGTCAAAAAAACAGTAAGTCTTCTATGTTCCTTTACAAGGCTTGCTAAGGAATAGATTCCAATAATGATTAAAAAGTTTCTAAGGGTTATGGTGATCAGTCCGTCACTAAGACCAATATAATAGTGCAATATAAAAAGCTTAAATAATGTCCCTATGGTAAATAATCCTATATCCTTATAATTATTTGTTCTTGATGCTCCACCAGTTAGCATTGTATGTCCCCCTATTTGATTCTTTTTCTAATTTTAACATAAATTTAGATATTTTGCTTGAGAGTATGGAGTTAGTGTGCTATTTACATTATATGAAACTTGGTATTTTCAGTGCTTACATTAAATATTCATATTTCTTGCCTATCCTACATATTCCCACAAAGGTCTATTGTAAAACACCAATATCCCAAGCTTACTATCTTCAAACATGTAAATATCTTCATGAGTTTCTTGTCTTTATCAATTTTAGTTTATAATCATACTAATAGGAAAGCAATAGAAATGCATTATGTTTAATGTAAAAAAGATTGCCCTTTTAGCAATCTTTTTTATCATCTACCTATATCAGCATCTATGAATTCTTCTATTTTTTCCTCCTGTATAGAAGGTAGTCCTGTGTTTTCCTGATGCGTAGAGCATTTTGTTAACGGCGCTCTATAAGAAAAATCATGGGGTAGGATCCCTGCGTTTTTAGAAGGGTCATAGGGAGGGTTAGTTTTTATAAAGGTTTTTGAAACTACGTACTCTTCTGGACAGTAGGGCCCTGCCAATTTGTTGGTGGTTTTATCAATCCTTAATTCTACACGGGTATTACCATGTTCTGTTGGTACTGTACCTGGGGCAAAGATTTCTATTCTTGCTCTATTTCCTCTTGGGTCTGTCTTGGTTAAGCTTGTGGGCAATTTGCCAGTATCTATATCAATAGCTCTTTTAACGAGATTCTCTGACATTTCAAACGCTTTAGCCTCTAGGTCTTCATGTATTTGCAGCATAACTTCTCTCCAAAAGATAGATGCTATCCTACTACCCTCTGTTAAATTTAATTGAGGAATATCGTTTCCTATCCAGAGAGCAGCACTATAATAAGGGGTATATCCTGCAAACCATGCATCAGCTCTGGCATTGGTTGTTCCTGTTTTACCAGCTACAGGAATTTTTTGGTTTCCTGTATATAAGCTTGCTCTATTTCCTGTGCCATAGGTGACAGCATCTTGTAATATATCCGTCATGATGTGGGCGATTTCTGCTTCCACCACAAAGCTTTTTTCAGGGTGATACTGATAGATGACACTTCCCTGTGGATCTAAAATCTTCTCAATAGTGGTTGGCTTTATATATACACCATCATTGGCAATAGCCCCATAGGCGGCTGTCATGGCCAAGGGTGATACTCCCCTGGTAAGGCCCCCTAACCCTAAGGCTGCTAGGTTTTCATCGTTTACATTAGGATTTTCTTCTTTACTGATAAAACTATCTAGCGAAGGATCTTTTTCATTGATGATTCCCATTCTTCCCAGATATTCCATAGATGTCTCGATTCCTATTTCCTTTAATAATTTTACTGTTGCCACATTTATAGAATCAACAGCGATTTTTCTTAAGGAGGTTAAGCCTCTATATCCATTGTACCAATTTCGTGGCCACAGCCTTCCTCCTATATCATAATGAGGGATATCGTCAATAACTGAGGCTGCTGTGTAGCCATTATCTAGGGCAGGAAGGTATACTGCTAAAGGTTTCATAGAGGAACCTGGTTGTCGATACCCTACCGTTGCACGGTTTAGAATTCTTCTCCCTGTTACATCTCTGCCTCCTACCATAGCCTTTATTTTTCCCGTAGAGTGCTCTAAAATCACCATAGCAGACTGTGGCTGTACTACACCCTTGTCATCAAAAGTGAAATATTTAGGTGATATAAGTAAATCTTCTTTAGCGTTTATTTCATAAAAATTACTGTTTTCTTCTAAGAAATTATTTGAGATAATAATGGTCTTATCTTCATTGAGCCTATAATCATTCTTAGAAATACTTAAGTTTCCTACCTGATGAAAAACCAGGTTTTTTTTGTCATCTATTTTATAATAATTCTTAATCCCAATGTAGCTGCTATAAATATTAAATTTATTACTTTTTAACTCTAGTCCATCATTGTTTATCACATATTCAGATTTATCCATAATTAAGGCATTTTCCTCTGTTAATAGATTGTCTTGTTTATAATATAGGATCTTACCACGATTGTCGACTAGATTATTGTTTCTATCTAAATTGCCGTTACTTCCATTATAGGATCGCCATTCCGTTAAAATAGGTGTGGTCCTCTTTTCTATATTGCCAGCCAAAATTTCTCCAAAGTTCTCATACACATCCTCTATTCTTTTTTGCATTGCTGTATCAATGGTGGTATAGATCCTTAGACCCCCTGTATATAATTTGCGTTCCGCCTCTTTTTTGCTGAACCCTTCTTTCATTAGTATTGCTATTACTTCGTCCTTGGCTAAATCTGATAAAAAAGAGGTGATTTCCATATTTTCCTTTTCCCTAGGCTTCAGCTTGGCTTTTATATCCTCCTGTAATGCTAAATTATATTCATCCTTTGTTATATAACCTAGTTCTTGCATCTTCTGTAATACAATTTTTTGTCTTACTACAGCGTTAGGGTTGTATAATACACCATATCTATTTCCTATTAAATGAAGGTAGCCGATTAGGTTTTCTTCCTCTTCTTCTATGTTTTCTTCTAGTCTAAGAAAATAAGGGGCATTTCTAGAGGGATTTTTGGTAATGCCTGCAAGGATGGCACTTTCACCTATTGTAAGCTCCTCAACCTCCTTGTCAAAATAGGTTTTGGCTGCTTCTTGAACCCCATAGGCTCCTTGCCCTAGATTAATAGTATTTAAATACGTATGAAGAATTTCATCCTTTGTCATATATTTTTCTACTTGTATCGCTAAGTAAGCTTCCTTTATTTTCCTTCTAATATCATTCATTAGATTTTCTCTATCCACTTCTTCACTTAAATAAAGGTTTTTAATTAATTGCTGCGTGATGGTGCTAGCTCCCTGTGCTGGAGACCTCTCCTTGATATTGATCAGGAAAGCCCCTACAATTCTTTTGAAATCTATCCCCCTATGAGTTTCGAAACGTTCATCCTCAATAGCAATAAAAGCATTTTGTACTTGAGGAGGGATTCTGTCAAACTCAATTATGTCACGAAACTCGATGGTTTGAATTGTCTCAAGGGCTTCCCCTTTAGCATCATAGATAACAGAATGCTGATTTAGCAATGTGTTTATTTCACTAAACTCAATAGATGGGACTTCTCTGATTACTTCCACAACAAAGCCTATCGTCGCTGCAATTGTGCAAGTAACTAAAAAGCAAATAAAAAGAAGTATAGCAATGAAGGCTTTTAAGAGGAACTTCGTGTGTTTGGAGATTTTAGTTTTTTCATTTGTATGGGTTTCTTTTGTTCCCTTGTTTTCTTTTTTAGGTACCTTCTCTTCTTTAGCATTATTTATTTCAGATTTATTTTCTTCTTTGGCATCATCCTCTTGATTATTATCATTTTTTCTTTCTATTTCTTCTTTTTCCACAAGGCACCCCCCTAAACTAATCTTCAGTTTCCTATTTTTATATATGCAGGGGTTTTATAAATATTCGTACCTTCCATGACTTATTCATTAAAAAACATTCTTTCTTTATGAATGTTTTTGTATTATAGATAATTATAAATAATTATCACTGTTTTATTCACTCCTCATAAACTAGTATCACCAATAGACTGTAATTGGTTAGTTTCCTATTTTAGGGAGGTGCTATAACATGAATGCAGCTTTATTAGAAAAAGAGATAGAGGGTTTAATTGATAAGTATACAAATGTACCATTTGTTCATAATGGACGTTCCCTTGCAGGTGGAGTAGATTGTTTAGGCTTCGTTATCCTCTTTTATAAAGAGTTTGGAATTCATCTTCCTGACGATGACGGCATGAGGATAGAAAGGAATTGGTATAGAAAGGACCCCGATAGATTGGTAAAAGGGATTCAGGGTTTAGGAGGTATGGAGGTTGGTATCCATGAATTGCAACCATTGGATCTAGTGTATTTTGCTATTAATCGCAAGGTTATCACCCACACTGGTATCATGATGAATGCTAAAGAGTTTCTCCATACACGTCCTATTGTAGGGTTTTCAAAAACCCCCTTAACTGGTCGATGGGAAAGTCGTTTCAGAGGCGCCATGAGATTTATTATCTAGGAATTGCTTCAGAAACAAAAAACAGCACTTTGGTCTATGCAATGCATACACTGAGGTGCTGATTTTTGGAGGTTTGAAGATTTTCAATTGTCTATGGTGGTGTTTACTGCATCATAGGGTAGTATTTAATAACTCAAAATCTGTTGTAGGAAATACCCTTAGTATAGCTTTACCAATAATATCCTTTTTATCAACTAAGCCAATTACACTACTACGACTATCTTCACTATGATTACGATTATCTCCTAGAACAAAGACTTTATTCTCTGGGATATATATAATCAACTCACCTGCTGTAAAACTGTTATCAATGTATTCTTCTTCTAAAAAGGTATTGTTTACAAAAACATTGCCATTTCTTATTTCTACTATATCGCCTGGAATACCTATTACTCTTTTTACTAAAATTTTATTAGAAAAAGTATTTCTCTCTAAGCTGGATTTAAAAATCACTATATCTCCATAATCTATACTGGCGAATTTAGGCGTTATTTTATCAATCACTAATACATCTCTATTCTCAAGGGTTGGCTGCATCGATTCTCCTACTACAAAGCTTATTCCTACGATGTTAACAATTACTAATGCTATAAGAATAGGCACCACATAATCCTTTATAAATAAGGCTGCTTTTTTCTTCAAATCTATCAATCCCTTCTGTCTAATTACTATAAGCATTGTATCATATTCTGAAGCAAAAATAGTTGTAGGTTTATTACTAGTTTTCTTTATAAAGAGCTACCATAGGTAAGCCTTCTCCAAATCCATTCAAATGGACCATATCTAAATTTCTCCAACCATTTTTTACTAAATACTAGCTGTCCTCCATATATCACGAAGGTAATTAATACCCCAGTAGCTACTCCTGCTTCATTTAACAGCCCTAGTCCATAGCCATAGAAAATCAAAGAGCATAGAATGCATTGTACTAGATAATTGGTTAAAGCTAATTGACCCATATATCTGAGAGGGTGCAGAATACTGTTATATTTTTCTTTCCTCAAAAGTAGTAATAGGCTAGTAATATAAAATAGAGAGAGCAAGACTGTCGCCATTTCCTTTAGCGCTGTTACAGCAGAAGCATACATGAATGGATTTATCGTTGTCTGATTTAATTGTAGTAGTACATAAAGAATCGTTGCTCCTCCCCCAATTATTCCTCCAGCCCTCCATGTTTTTTTGATTAAATCTAGGTTGCCTGTTACATCTTTGAATACTCCTTTTTTTCCTGCATAGAGACCGATTAAAAACATCCCCAATATTTTAGGTATTAGGAAAACTAGATTCATGGCTACAAAAGGCAACTCTTGTGTTAGTCTATAATTTACTACTTGCAAGAAATTACCGTTCTTGTAAACTTCTATTGATTTTTCCATTAAATCATTGAGGGCCTTTTCCTGAGCAATGAGACTTTCTCCATCAAGGGATGCAGTAAACCATTCATTTAAAAATGTGAAGCCAGAGAAAATCAGTGTTGATAAAACCAGTAAAATAACAATCCAGATTTTTATTGTTTTTAGGCTGCGTTTTCTAAAAAGCATTAGAAATAAACCAACAAAACCATAGACATGTAATATATCCCCATACCATACAAGACTAAAGTGTAAAATTCCAAATAAAAATAAAAATAATAGCCGGCGTCTAAACAATTTGTTTGGGGGAAGTTCTTTCATTTCCACTCTTTCCATAAATACATAGAAACCCAACCCAAATAGAAAAGAAAAAATCGTATAAAACTTTCCTTCAGCAAAGATTTGTATAAATAAGGCGGATATTTTATCAGAAAAAGTTTGTAATTGTAATGGATCAGACAATGGTGCAGTTGTAGCCACCTTAGAAAAAAGCGTAGTATTGAACATCACTATATTTACTAAAAGTACTCCAAATAAAGCAAATCCTCTTATTATATCTAGTTCTATCATTCTTTCTTTCGAGGATACAGGTTTTATTCCCTGCGATTTCACACTATCCAACTTGATTCCTCCCTTTTTAAATCATTATCATAGGCATTAACCTAACCCAACTATTTCTAAATTCCCCTTGTCAATTGTCATCCTGAGCATAGCTAAGGATCTTGGAACAATGAAGATTTTCTTAATTCTAGGATCCTTCGACTCCGCTTTCCTCTGCTCAGTATGCCAAATTATGGCTTAAGTTAACGCTCATGAAATTATTATAGCTTATTATCTTGACGATACCCTTAGAGAATAAATCCTCTACCTGCAAACTTTAAGCTAAGTACGACTTTACCAAGCAAGTAGAGAACTCTCTTCAGCAGATTCCCTTTGTCCCCGCTTACTGAAGCCAGTGCTTTCTTTCCTATCTCATTATATCAGAATTCTTTATAGAAATTAAGAAAAATAGGAAAAAACTTACATTATCATTTTATGGATGTAATATAAGTTTTATTAGCTATTTTTTTATGTTTTGGGGAGGAAGCTCTTTATGGCAAATTATTATGGGTTTGATCATTGCCTGTAACACTTATAATTGGCTTTAGTAGATTACCGATGATTTTTAGATAATCAATCTTATTGTAATCTAATAGTATTTTCCCAACAGAACCATTTAAGCTTTTTACAAGTACATCAAATTTTTGATTGTTTAACTTTTCCATACTTCTTCTTAGGGCTAATGAATTTTTATAGCTATGATCCAGTGTTTTGATGAGTTCTTCATAGGTACCCTTCCCACATAAATCATATGCAGCATAAACACCAGATAGAATGGCAGTATGCTGTCCAAAGCCTAAAAACGGCATGATAGATCCAAAGCAATTACCTACAAAGAAGGTGTTTCCAATTCTCGGTTTATCACAGCTCCCTATGATATAATTAGTAATCTGAAAATCATCAACAATTTTCAGAGTTTGCTGTAGATTATCTTGTACCCTCTGAAAAAACCTCTCGAACAAAAGATTGATATCTAGTTGGTTATTTTGTGGATAATCAGGATATGCTATGACAATGTTAGCTTCTGTATTTGACATTGGAATCAGATAGCTATAGCCCATAGGGGCAAATGTGTTGTCCAGCCATGCTATAGTGGTATATGGATCAAATCTGCCCTCCACAATTGCTCCTTTCAAGGAGACTGTTAGATCTCTCTTATAGTTTCCCAGCCTCTCGCTATAGGCTCCATCTCCAGTTGCTAGAACAATGTGAGTATATTCTTTTAACAGCTCTTCATAGGTATGCTCAGCATTATAAATAATCTTACTTTTTAATTGTTTTTTCATCTGATGGCATAAGGAATCATTTCTCCTGCCACGGATTACATTAAATCCTAGGTCTCCTTTAATACTTGCTTTTTCATTCTCTGAATAAATAATCAATTCTTTGATATTGCCCACTGGTTGAAGGTAGATATTATAGTTTTCTGCAAAGTACGCAATAGAGTCATTGATAGGTGCACTTAATGCATTTAAAAATATCTCACCATTGACAAATCTGTCATCTACATCTCTACGATTTTCAACAATAGTAGGATGAATGCCGTTTTGTTCTAGTATGATGCCGCATGCAAGTCCAGATAGCCCAGCTCCCATAATTGCTACCTTCATCTGTATTCTCCTCTCAATCCTTATACTGATTTCTGTTGTTCATCACTATTATACTGTATAGTTTGCTTGCTAAGATTAGTGTCTATTCATATGACTTTTCTTATGAAGATTTGATAGGACAATATTTATTAAGGAAAAAACGCCTATTATCCTAATGGTAAGGAAAATAGACGTTTTTCAACCTTGTAACTTTGCTATTTTGAATTACATCATTTGCTGTAAATCAGTTTTTGCATCTCCACTTATTAGCTGCAGGTTAAAGGTATCTTGTAGTACCTTTAGTACTCCTGGTGTTACAAAGGCAGGTGCACTTGGCCCTATATAGATATTTTTTACACCTAAGCTGAATAAGCCTAATAATATCGCTACAGCTTTTTGCTCAAACCATGATAATACAATTGTCAATGGTAGATCATTTACTGTGCAGTCAAAAGCTTCTGCTAGTGCTATAGCTATTTTTGCCGCTGAACCAGAGTTGTTACACTGTCCTAGATCAATATATCTTGGTATGTCTGTACCTGGCACAGTACCGAAATCTATATCATTAAATCTGAACTTACCACAAGAGGTTGTTAGAATAACACATTCTTTTGGTAATGTATCGGCTAATTCTCTATAGTAATCTCTACCTTTAGTAGGAGCGTCGCAGCCAGCGATTACAAAGAATCGTTTAATCTTTCCTGTTTTTACTGCATCAATGATTTCTGGTGCAATCGATAATACTGTGTTGTGATGGAAACCTGTTGTTAAAACCTTATCTGATTGCAGATTTGCCTTTGGTAAGGCTAAAGCCTTCTCAATCAATGGAGTAAAGTCATTATTTAGGATTTTCTCTGTTCCTTCTAAACCACAGGTACCATAGCTCCAGAATCTATCTGAGTAGCTTCCTTTAATCGGCATTAAACAATTGGTTGTTCCTAAGATAGCACCAGGGAATTCTTCAAATAGTTTTCTTTGATCATACCATGCTTTTCCAACATTGCCTTTTAAATGAGAATATTTTTTAAGTTCTGGATAACCATGGGCTGGCAGCATTTCTGAATGGGTATACACATTGATGCCTTTACCCTCTGTTTGTTTTAACAATTCCTCTAGTGCATATAAATTATGTCCTGTTACTAATATTGCATGACCTTCTACTTTATCTTGAGAAACCGTTACAGGCTGTGGTATTCCTAATCTAGAGGTATGCGCTCTATCTAATAAATCCATCACTTTGACTGTGGCTTCCCCTACCTTCATGGCCATACCTATATGTTCATTTAGATTAAAATTAGAATTCGTTAATGTAGTATATAAAGCTTCATGAGCAATAGCATCCACTTCAGGGTCTACCAACCCTAGCTCTCTAGCATGGGTTGCATAGGCAGCAACTCCCTTTAAGCCAAATATAATAATATCTTGTAAGCTTGCTATATCTGGATTTTTTCCACACACACCAAATTTTGTGCATCCACCCTCTGGTGTTTGCTCACATTGATAGCAAAACATTGGATTGTTTTCTTTTCCTGCCTTGGTTACTTCTTCATTATTATTTTTAAATAGTCCAAACATGATAATTCTCCCTTCAAGTTGTTTTTTACAAGTATTATTATATACTAGACGGTCTTCATCTACTGTGACCTATATCACGTTATTTTGTGATGATTATCATGTTATAAATTCATAAAAAAGAGCTGCTGAAAAGATAGTTTTTTATCTCTCAGTAAGCTCTACCTTGCTAAAATGATTATATGCGGGACAAAGAACCGTCCCCTGTCCCTATCTTAAGTGACTAACCGGAACAATTTCAATACCCATCTTCTCTAATACAGGAATCATTTCCTTTATAGCTATGGCTGTTATTTCTCCTCCCTCTGGTCCTACATGGCCTATGGCTATGGCAGTGCCATTCTTTATTGCTATCTCTCCTAAGTGTTTTAGTTGTTTTTTTATTGCCGGAATATTTTTTTCATTATCTAAAAATATGGCTCTTTCAAAGACGTCCACTTCATACATTTCTGCAAGCTCCTTTACCACTGAGTTCATACTTGTTTTGCTGTCTACTATATACATGTTATTTTCTTTTAATATAGTAATAATTGCCTCCATGATTCTTTTATCCTCTGTTGCTTTGGATCCCATATGGTTGTTTGCCCCAACGGCATAAGGAACTTCCTCAATAGCTTCCTTGATAATAAGCATAATGCTTTCTGAGGATAGATTGGTAGTAATACCTTTTTCTCCAAGCCATTTTGGATTGCCTACATGAGGCTCCATAGGGATATGTATAATGACTTCATGCCCTCCTTGGTGTGCTAGCTCTGCATCGTGCTTTGAGTAAGGCAGAAAGGGAATAACAGCACAGGTTAATGGTTTATCTATGGCTATCATTTCCTTTGTTCCATTTCCAAAATTGCCAAAATCGTCGATAATAATGGCTACTTTCCCTATAGGCTCTACAGTCTCCTTTTCTAATAGTCTGTTTATCACTGTGGTTGTTTTATTTGGATTAACAGAGCTTTCTTTAGTAGAATTAAAGCCTATAGCTATTAAGATGATTGTGCTTATGGTTAGTACAAAATATAATATAATTTTTTTGGGAATAAAAATAACAAAGGATTTATTCCTTTTTTTCATTTTATCTCCTTCCTTTTAAGTTGTTTTTTGTGTTTATCTCTACCTTTCAATGAATAAAACCTTAATTTATTACAAATGCTACTATTAGTACATGGTCTTTCTTATAGATATGACTATTTGCTATTCGCTTGAGGTTTTTCCTCAATGTTTAGAATCTATTATAAGAAATGGAGGTTTTATTATGTCAGAAGAAAGAAACCCTAATCGTACCCAGGATTCACCCAGTTGGGGCAAACTAATTATAAGATTTGTCATCTCTGCTATTGTAATCGCAGTGGCCGCTTTTGTAACCCCTGGTTTTAGAATCGAAGGTTTATGGGGTGTTGTTTTTGCAGCTTTAGTGATTTCTATTGTTAATTATTTAGTAGAAAGGGTCTTCAAAATTGATGCTTCTCCTTTTGGCAGAGGTATTGTAGGGTTTATTATAGCAGCAGTGGTTATTTACATAAGTCAGTTTGTTGTTCCTGCTATGACGGTTACATTATTTGGAGCAATCATAGGTGCACTTGTTATAGGGATTATTGATATGATTATTCCAGGTAAGACCATTTAGTTTTTGCTATCTAGGGGCTATAGGAAAAATAATTTTGTATTCCTATATAAATAGCCCACGCAACTTTTTTTTGATAATCTGATTTTTGTAATAATTTTTCTTCTTGAGGATTAGATAAAAACCCACATTCTACTAATACAGTGGGAATATCTAATCCTTTTATTAAATATACATCATTCTTTGCTAAAGCAACTCTTTTGTTGTTTTTATCTAGGGCATCAATGAATGCTTCTTGTATTTTTATTGCTAATGGCTTACCCGCTGGATTATCTTTTGGATAGAAGGTTTGAGCTCCATAATATTGTGTTTGTTGAAAGCTGTTGAGATGTATAGTGATAAAAATATCTGCTTTGCTATTTTTTACAATTTCCTTTCTTTTTCTAAGATCTTCATTTTTCTTTTGTCTTATGGTACCTCCATCACTATATAAACCAACGTCCTCTGTTCTTGTCATTATTACAACTGCTCCACTTTGCTGGAGATATTCTCTTAGATGATGAGCGATTGCTAGATTGATATTTTTTTCCATCACTCCATTTTTGCTTACTGCACCAGGGTCAATGCCTCCATGTCCTGGGTCTATTACGATTACTTTTGTCAGGCTAGGCATTAAGGTGGTTATGCTTCTATACCTATAATGATGGAAGCATGATGCAAAAACACCTATAGCTATCAGAATCAATAGAGCCATAAGTATCCACTTCTTCTTGATGATGATTAACTTCACTCATAACTCCTCCTACTTTTATTTCCTTATTCTATTACTAATTACAAAACAGAATGTTTACCATTTGTATTCTTTATATTATCTATGTATATGACTAATAATAGCTATATACAATTATAATTTTCTATTTTTTGTTTTTATTTTGCATGATATTTTTTTGTAAGGTAAAAATATATATGAACTATAACTTAAGATTATGTAAAGGAGGAGTCATATGGATAATATACAGGATAAGAGTAATATTACAAGTCAGTTGAATGAGCTTGAAAGAAATGTTGATAAATCCAAGGAATATCTGTCTGCCCTTGAAATGTTAATGGTGGATGATAACAACGGTCGTTTGAAGGATACAGGGCTATCTAATGAGCTTCAACAATTAAATAATGCCATATCATCTATTTCAAAAAACATTCAAACATTAAAAAATAAAATTGACACCTAGTAATCTATGCAATTCGACAGCTTTTTGCATAATGCCTCTAATATTTCCCGGGAAAAAAGTAGTTTTATAGATTATGTTGCATTTTCAATTATTGAGTATAAATAAAAGACTGTCCATTTGTATAGGGACAGTCTTTTCTAATAATAATATTATTATCTCTTTGAGAATTTTTAGTATTGTTTTTAAGGTATTCATGGCTTTTTTGTTAGTTGTGAGATAGTTATAATTCCATTTGTATAAGCTTTTATTGAGATGCTTGACTGTAGTCCTTACTCTTCTGTGCCATGATGTTATATATTAAGAGCATACCAAATAAAAAAAGATAGAGCAATAACTACTCTATCTTTAAATGTTAAAATATAGTTTACTTTATAACTTTTAATTCAATTTTATGCTCTTTTTTAGGCGGATCAAATATGTCATCTGATAAACAACAAATATTTATTATTTCATTTTGAAATAAAGATATGTCGTTTAAAAATTGATCTGAAGTTATTACTTTATTTTTTAATACTAAATCGACAGCTTCATTCAACAATTTAGGCTCTTCTGGTTCAATTATATCATCTAATGGTTCACGTCTCCACATTTGCCTTGTAGTCATCTGTCTATTTAAATAATTTATTTGATTTTCACTAAATAAATTTAGTTGTTTAGATCTCATAATCATAGCACTTACTGATGTTTTCCATTTTTCTTTGAGCATTAGTAAATAATCAATTGAATTATGAATTACTTCTTTCGGAAAGGAAGTAATGGGCATTAGCAATGCTCCTGCAAAATAGTGAGCTTCGGCTTCGATTCTATCTGAAACATCTTTTCTATATACATCATCTATTTTGAGATGTGGGTGTAATAGAAGATGTCCTAATTCATGTGCAGCATCAAATCTAGACCTTACAGCTGAACCTTTTTCACTCCCAAGAAATATATATGGTTTACCATTAAACCATTGCGAGAATGCATCAATTTTCTTATTCTTAAACTTTATTCTACATAAGATGATACCTTTGTCTTCTAGCAATTCCACTAAATTATTTATAGGCTCATCCCCGAGTTCCCAATATTTTCTTACTTTTAGAGCTATCTCTTCAATAGTCTCGAAATCAAGCGATTCACCATTAATATAACTGCTTACATCTGGTAAACTTACCTCTGGAAACTTAATATATTGATTTAAATAGTTATATATTTCATCTGCCCATTCAATATAATAACTATATGCATTTCTAAACTTTTTTGGTGTGCTTTTCACAGCTCTAAAGAAAACAGGACTGTTATCACAAGATTTTTCTCTTTTAGGCTTATAAAAAAAACTAAAAGGAAATCTTAAAGTATTGCTTAGTTGTTTTAGAGTAAATACTGAAGGCTTAATTATTCCTTTTTCATATTGAGAGATTGCTTGACTTGTGACTTCAATCAGATCTGATAATTCAGCCATTGACAACCCTCTTGATTCTCTTGCTTCTTTAATTCTCGCTGGGATTATATTATGACTATTCAGTGCCATCCTTTTCACCTACTTTTTCTTTTCTGTCTATTTCTTCTTGTACATGTTCTCTTATCTCTAATCGTCGTCTTTTTACCTCTGTACTTTCTGTATCAATCTTAATTAATTTTAATTCTGATTTCAGGCTAACTTGGTATAGTATACTTCTAAAACCAGGAGCTGGAATTATTAAGTTTACAAATTCCAAATTATATTTACCTCCAAATGTAACAATCCCATAATATATATCGTCTTTAATACTTTGGATACCAAAAGGGTCCTCTTGATAGTCAAAAACAATTTGTTTTTCATCAAATGTATTGTAATTCGAATAATTTTGTTTATACTTAGCAAATGAAGGAAGACTATCCCTATCGTAAGCTGGTGCAATATGTAAAATTAGATTACCAATAGTTAATTCCGGGATATAGAGTTTAAATTGGTTAACTTTTTTCATTTGGCATTTAAATGGGAAATTTGTTGGCACCATGTTTAAATCAAGTTGACAATGTATAGCACTAGTTCTAATCCTAGATAACAATGGTGCAAAAACCTTTGATGAAAATAGTTGTTCTTGACCACTTATTATATCTCGATAAACCAAATCTCCCATTTGGATTATTGGATATAATTGATTTCTTGCTGATAAACTTAACTCTTTTTTTATTAAATCCTTTGGGGTTTTATACATTATCATTATTTACACCTCTCTTGTGGAATGTCTTCTTAATTATTTTACATATTTGTTCCATTTTTGTCAAGTGTTTTTCGTATTTATATTTTTTTATCAACTATGATTATTTTTAAAAAAATAAAAAAGGCTGGAAATTAATCCAGCCTTATGCCTTGCAGAGGTAGTTTATTATCTTTTATCTCTTTAACAACAGATTCAATTAATGTTTCAACCTCTTTTTTAGTGAGTCCAAAGTACTTGAATTTTTCACTTAGAAAGTCTTTCACATAAGCTTTTTTTTCTTCACCTGATCCAGGGATATGTTGCCATATTTGTTCAGCTGCCATTACTGCTTTAACTGCCCAGCGTTCCATATTGTACTTTCTTAGAAAATAACCAGCTAAGGCAATTACTAGCATGACTACAGCTTTCACTCCAAAATCTAAAAATAGCATTATTAATTCTCTATCCATCTATTTAACCTTCCTTTCTAATTCTTTGACTCTTGTAGATAGCTTCTCAATCATCATCCAAAACAGATACTGTCTATTTACATCAGATAACGCTTCATCTGTTCTCCACATTTCAGGGGTATTTAACATGCCTTGTTTAGCTAACTCATCTACAGCCTTTTGTCCTCCATTACGCATCCAACTCTGTAATACAAACTTAGCCATTTCCTCTGCCTCCTCTACTAGCCCTTCATATACATCATCTAAGAACTTTTTCCAAGCAGTTTCTCCGCCAGCTACAAACCGAGTCATCATCCTTGGGCAGTCTTTACCTGTGCAATCAAAGTGCCTTTCAAAGTTTTTGTAAGGATCCCAGTTGTACTTCTTGCACAGCTGCACACCTAGCCATACAGCTCTCTTGTAAGTTTCATTCCAATCTCCATCAGAATTAACACATAGCTCTATACCTATAAGACTTAGATTAGCTCCTCTAGGATATTTATTTTTAATATAATTAGTGTAAGCACTTCCTGGTCCAGCGTGCCATTGTACTTCTGTATCAGGTACGGCTTGGGCTATTTTTGTACTGTCTACTATATATTGCGTTCCATATTGTGCACGTAACCAATAGCTTAAATGATTTTCCACTCCTGCAGTAGCTCTAATATTAGCTGTCCAATGCCAACAAGCCCCCATAGGTGTAAGGTCCATATACTTTTTAGGAGCTCTTATTCCCTGTCCTGGTGGTATTAGTCTTTGCTCTATTTCATACATGTTATATCTCACCTCCTAAGGGTACATGTTATCATCGTAAGTGTTTCTAGTAGATTTATTTTGATTTACTCTACTATTAGAAAAATGTTGTATGATTTGATCCCCAAAGTACCCACCTATGATGGTACCCATTGGAATATTCATTTGCCCTTGAATCTGTATAGCTACTTCAGAGCTTTTCCATACGGCTAACACTACTAAGCAGAGGTAAGTAATAGAAAAGGATAGAGCTAGCATATCAATAATAGAAAACCCTTCTGGGTCTGTCCAAATACTTCTTTTCCTTTGCCTTCTCATACTTTAGCCCCCTAACTTATAAATATTTAATACCTGACATGATAATGGCACCTAGTACAGCTCCCATAGCACCCCATAAAAGCTTGTTGGGCCTTGACTCGATCTCTTCTATTTTAGTTGCTATCTTCCCTATACTATCTTTGATTTCATTGAGTATCTTAAATATCATATCAGTGCGTTCTTTTTCCACGTCAGTGCATCTTTCTAATGCAGCTATCCTAGTTTCATGATTTTTTAACGAATCTGTTACTTCTACATGTCTTTCACATACCATATAGACACCTACTTTCATTTAAAATAAAAAACACCCCAAGGTGTTTGTCGATTATTGCGATATTTTGTTAAAGGTTTTGTATGCCAACTAACGAAATAACATAATTAGTACCTGCGATACTAATTGAGGTGGTAAATTGCCTAGCAAAAAAGAACCCCGATTAAAAGTTATTAAAGAAAGTCCAACTGGCTTAAATCAAAAATTTTTAGATACTGAAACTAATGAAGTAGTGAATCGAGGATATGTTGCAGATAATATTGATGATTATCCAGGTTATCATGTCATGAATAAAAATAAAAAACGTATCATTAGGTCTAATCCTGACGGTTGTAAAGATAATAACTTAGATTAAAATAATTCATGAATCGCAGGTACTAAAATGTTTTAAGTTACATTAATATCCTTGTATGACTTAATTAAGTCATACATTTCTTCTAATCTACTATTAGTATCATTCAGATATTGAAAAACATCGTCAATGATTACTTCACTTTGTTTAGTTTTGTTCTCATTAATTCTTTCTTCTCTGATTTCTTTTTCTATTTGTTGAGGTGACTTACTTATAATAATTTTCTTTCCTTCTTTTTTTGCTATTGCTTTACTCAATTACAAGCACCTCATTTCTAACGTTCTCATTCATAGTTTCTATAATTATTGGTTCGCCTGTTGTATTTTCTATTTCAATTTCAAGTATTCCATTTTCCATTGTATAGGTAAATATTTCTTGATTTATTTTTATAATTATTTCATCATTAAATACAACAATTTTATCTTCATAATCAAACATAGAAAAGGAAATAATATTATTTTCTTTTTGTATTATTTCAATATAATCTAATTCAGTAAAACCAATATCTCCACCTCTATACATTTTTCCTAAAACATCTTCAACTTCATTACCAATTTCTATAACTCTATCACTTAATACAACATCGTCTCCAACTTGTGCAACCGTTGTAACAATATTATAGTCATTTAATTGTATGATATTTTTCATTTTTTTCATCCTCCTTTTAACTAAATTCTACAACTTCCCAAGTTACATTAACAGCGTTCATAACAGTTTTTGAAACCCTTAATGTATTACTGTTTAATAATTGAATGTAAAACCCCGAACTAGAACTATAATCAGCATTTTGCCATGTTAATAATACACAAAATGTTTTTGAAACAACTACTGTCGATAAAGTAACATCTACCTGACTTACACCAGCAACCGATGTTGTCCCTCTTTGAACTAACTTAATCCCACCACCAGTAGTAATTGCATCATAATTCCTTCTCAAATATCCCATAACTGTGGTAGTATTAGCAGTAGGGTTTGCAACCCCAACTAAATCAGTTTTTGTCTTAATAGCATTTACTGTTGTTTGGTCGGCTCTACTAGAAACAGTTGTATTTAGATTATTTGTTAAATGTGTCTTAATCTCATCTAAAGTCAATTTATCCGCAATAGGTAAAAAATTTGCCATTATTCCACCACCTCTTCATATAAGAATCCATAAAGTCCACCTTGTTGTCCCAATCCCCATCTATATGTTTTACCATCACTACCAATGAAACTATGAGGCATAGTTTCAGCCTCATGAGTCACACGTTTATTATTTGTTTCTTTGATTGCAGCATCAATTTTTGAATTATCCTCAACAAAATCCTCTCTTTTGGGATGTTCATTTCCCTGCCATTGATTTAATTCTATATTAGGTGTTTTATTTTCACTTGGCATACTACATCACCTCTCTATATGTTTCTAATTCATCCCAGGTAAGATTTAATTCATCCCATTGATTCCATGTTTTATTGTAATTATCGAATTCATTCCAGGTTAGATAAGTAAATTCAAACTCAAAAGATAAATGAGCTGGCTTTATATTTTCAATCTCTGCAGCTAGATCATCTAAGTTGGGGGGGACTCCTCTAGTGCCTATAAATTTAACAATAATAGTACCATTAAAATTAACTATAACTTCGCCATTACTATAAGCTTCCGCTACTATCTGTATTAAAGCAGCATCTATCTTTCCAGATCCTCTCTCCTTTGACTTGATTACCGATCTTCTCTCATCTAATGGCTTAGATAAATCTGTTTCAATTTTAAGGTCCTTCTCATATATGACTAATCCCCATGTTGCGGTATCTATATCCAATTGTTTTTTTACATCTTCAATATCTGTTTGAATGTACTGGAATTGATGTTCTTCTGCATTAAATATTTCATTATAAACCTTAGATTTCCGCATAAATATAGGGAGATAGGTAATCATTTTATTATTCATTAATTACCACGCTCCCTAATATTGCTACTTCATCAGCTGCTATGGATATATTACCTGTGCCTTCATTAATAACTAGATTGCTATAGTCTTCAATCCCTTCACTCTGCAATATTAAACTACCAACAATAGCATAACTTAAATAATTTTCTGCAAAAGCTATTTCTTTAAGATGATTGGTTATATTTTCTTCTACACTTTGTTGTCTATATGAATCTGATACCGAAGGATCCTTGATAACAGTGAATGATATATTAATCTCTTTCCCTATAGCTGATTCAACAGTACAAAAAGCACCTATAGGAGCTTCTCCTTCACCAAGCCCACTAACGTTAGGGTCTATATATTCTTGTACTGTTTCAACAAGCTCAATGCTTGCAGGTTGCTTTTCAGCGTTAATTATAATTACCTTTACTGTATTGTCGCCATTCCATAGCGGTAAAACTTTAGCTTCACCAACCCCTGGTACCTCTTTAGCCCAATTTTTATAATGTGCTTTATTTCCGCTTGTAGCTGGGGTCCTTCTTCGCTCATAATACCTTTGTAATAATGCTGTATCACTTTCAGCTTCAAAACCATCTGTAGTGGCCTCAGGGTTTGTAACTTCATTTATTCCTTCAATGGTTATAGGCATAAGCGTAATTTGATTAGCTGGTACATTACCTATGCTTCCAGCAACAGTACATTTTATGTTTACATATCCTTCACCACTAATTTCTACTGTTTCGGTTGCTTCAAATTGGACAGCACTTTCAGTTTCAGATAGATCTGCTTGACTAAAAACACCATTACCTTTTACTAACACTCTACCAATAGAATAAGTAGCTTGTTTTCTAGTAATACCTGTCCTCTGATACACAAACCTTTCTAATTCTTCTCCTTTAAGATTTTCTATATCAAGTTTATCAGCTACATCATTTAAATCTTCATAAGCTTTTTCAAATTTAATTGCTGCAGGAGCTAAAGCATCATAAATAAAACTACCTTCTCTTTTATCATAATTATTAGAGACATTATTGAACATGTCATGTAAGACTTCTTGTCTACTCGGCAACTATCACCACCTCCGTATTCCCATATATGGTAGCAACATTTAATTTGATAGTTAATAGAGCTTCTTCTAGTTGAAATTCAAAGTTTGTTACACTTATAATAGCCTTATTTTGTAATAGAGCTTCCCTAATAGTTCTCTGTAACTCAGATTTTATAAAATCTCTATCCAGCACTTTTCCTATCAAACCATGATGCTCAGAACCATAGCTTTTATATATTAATGTTCCAAATTCAGTCCGCAGCACCTTGCTGATCCAAATCTTTATATATTCTACTCCCTCAACAGTTACAAGTTTACCATCTTTAAGTTTAAAATCCCCTGTTTCAAAGTCCCATAAAAAGGTCTTATGAGTTACAGGGGATTCAATGACTTTTTCATTTCTAAATTCTAGTTTTGATATTTGTGGCAGCACTATAATCTCACCGCCTTATCTATAAGAAAATATTTTTGTTCGTCAGTACTAGGCATTAAAATTACTTCATCACCAATTTTCAATGTATCAGTATAAGTGATTTCTCCAGTATTACTTAAGTTTTCAAGTTCTGTATAACTACTATATGTTACTGGACTTGGTGTTTTAGTTATTATTGATCCACTGCTTTGTCCTTGAAATTGTCTTTTATAGCCTGATAGTACATGTGCTGCTATAACTAATCTGTCTTTTTCCAGTATGATTTTATCTCCAATCTTCACCCTGATATTTGGCGGTGATGCAATTACAGTCCCTAGTTGTGGCCCTAAATAAACTTGATTATCTCTTTCCTTAAACATTTTTCCTAACTTTTCTATACTTGTCATGCTATATCCTCCGGCAGAGTTAGAGTTAAATTCATTGTATGAAATCCACTTGCAACTTCATGTTTGCAATTAGTTATCATAAATCTCCCCTCCATACCTGTTATTGGTTCTACTACATCAAATAGCCTTCCAGCTTTAAAAGATACATCTCCCATCAAATTCAATGCGTTAGTCTCATGAATCCTACTTAATCTTTTTAATAATACTTTAGCAGCTTGTCTGGCCTTTGCTGCATCTTCTTCATCTATTTTAAAAGTTTCTTCTAACAATCCATATTTAGAAACCATAGGGGTGTCTTGTTCTAGAGCAATTGTTTGATAGTTATCATTTTTTGACAAAATAATTTTCACTCTATTTCTCATTTCTTCAATTGACTGTGTCCTTTCTGCACCAATAGGATTATCCAGGACATTGATGCGGGCTACATTTGAAGCTAATCTAAATCTCCCTAGAACAATCATATCTCTCATTTTTTCTATATAAATTTGTCCTGAACGCATTTCCGCAAAAATTTTAATTCCTGATTGTCTTTCGTGCTGTTTAATAATATCTTGTATTATCTCTGCAGGTGATTTCTGAATATAGATTTTATTAATAATTGTAGCCATTTCTGTTATATTGCCTATTGGTAGACCAAAATCATTCAGTATTTTTGAAATAGCTTGCCTTGCACTTAAATTATTGAACTGATAAACGCTTTTAGACTTGCCGAGGTACCAGGCATAATCATATGCTGTATATTCAATTGGAGATCTACCGCTTTGTTTATTTTTAACTACTATCCCTCTATTAACTTCAATCTCATCTTTGTATATGATTATTAAATCTCCTACCTCTACTGGATTAGTTGGGATAAACCTGGCATCATTCCATATGATAGAAAAATCTATAACAGAAACTAATGACATTGTTGAGTCCCATGAAAATTGATTTACAATTGGGGTTATGTCATATGTTTTAGATCCATCATTTTTAACTAGTTGTAATCTAAACATGTCTATCCCACCCTTACAAAAGTAAACTCTTTCAAATGCAGTGTATAGTATATATCCCCATCTTTCTCTGTCTTATAAGTAAAATCATCAATTGTAACCGGCATATTTATATCTGTTTCATCTTCTTTTGTTATAACAAGCCTTACTGGCACTCTTCTTTTACGCCATCTTTCAATTGTATTTACATATTCCATACCCCACATATCTCTATTAAGAATAAAAGGGTAATCTCTTATAGGGAAAAAAGAAGTTATTTCTATTGTTGCTAATCCTTTGTTTTGTATTAAATTGATTGATTGCCTTAATCCAACCACTTCTTGATTATTCCAAGGTTCTTTTACTTCATATTCTGCCGGAGTTACTGGCAATAATAGAACTTCCTCATTATTATTTATAGACAAATATACTTTAACCATATACAGTACGCTCCAATCTCGGTAACAACTTGTCAGCTATTTGTTCACCAGTAAGATCACTACTAGATTTACCTAGTGCACTTGTGTTTTCTGATACTGCACCTGTGTTTTCATCCATTGCATTGGCGAGCATTTCTAAAGCTTCAGTATTGTCCTTAGACTGTTGTTGTTGCTTTCTTCTTCTAGATTCCTCTATTTGTGCTATAGTATCATCAGAGTATCTTTTAACCTGTATCTCTCCAATATAGTCTGTTTTTTCCCACATAGGTTTTTCCATACTTGACATTCCACTTGAAAAATTAACGTTAATTTCTTCTTTACCAACAGCTCTAAGTACTGCATTAAGAGGTTTAGCTAGTTTTGATACAGCATTTTCACTCATTCCAACAACATCATTCCACATTGAATGGAAAGAATATTTTATACTTTTACCCATGAAATCAAATGCACTGATAACTGTATTTGCCCCACCTATCATTTTATTCATACCACTTTCGGTATAGCTAGCTGCAGCATTCCAGGTTTCCATAAATTTAAGTTGTAACAAGTCTTTATTTTTTCTTAGTAGAGTTATGACTGTAATTAAACCTAATATTGCAGTAATAACAAATCCTACAGGATTAGCAGCCATTGCAGCATTCAAACTCCAAGTTTGTACTGTAGCAGCTAAAGCATATAGTTTGTATGCAACTAACCCAGCTGCAAGAATTCCAATTACAGGTGATAGGTCTTTAGTTGTTTGATGTACAGTTTGCAAAGTATCTATAAACCTAGTTATCCCACCGCCTTCAACCCAATTGTTTATAGCAGAAGATACAGCATTGATTTTTGTTTCAATTGCAGGTAAGTGATCATTAAAAGCTCTTGCAAATTCCCCTTTAATTTTCACTACTACACCACCCATAACCTCTTGCACATCACCTATGGCATTCTTTACCTGTACAATTTGACCTTCATCTGTTGCAGCTAGAGCAGCATTTACCCCTCCAACATTTTGTTGAAGAACTTGTGCCAATGTAGCAGCTTTTTCTTGTTCTGTACCATATTTTAATACCTGTTCCTGTGCATCTGTAAAAGAAATCCCTACCCTGGATAAAGCTCCTGTCTGCCCATCCATTACTTTACCAACCATATTACCTATGTTCACCATATCTTGCTGTGTGGCATTTAGTCCTTTTTGCTGTGCAACAAGATCTAACATACCTTCTGTTAAGGTTTCAACAGTGTTGGAAGTTACGTTAAATGTAGATAATTGTTGCATTCCTGCTAAAGTAACTTCATCACCAACAACTCCTACTTTCTGCATCGTATTAGCATAATCTTTTAGACCTTCTACTTGTTCGCTAGTAGCCTTACCTGTTGCTTTAAATACTGCCTGCAACTTAACTTCTGCTTGAGATTGCGCTTTGTATGCTTCTTCCATTTTATTAATTGCCATAACAGATCCAATAAGGGCCGCTCCAGCTGCAGCCACCCCTAACATACCTCTTCTAATTCCAAACCATGTTCTCTGGCCATCTCTGCGTAAATCTCGGGTATGTTTTTTATATGTTAATGTATTTTTATTAATTTTACTCATTGTTGGAGTGACTTGATCTCTTAGTGTCATACGTCTTTCAATTACTTTACTCATTTACCACCCCACCTTTTTGCATCTTCCTCATGGTATAGAATCATACTTTGTTTCATAAACTCTTTTTCAAACAAATCTAGTTTCAGTAAATTTTCTAAGCTGTGGCCTCTTTGAATGTAGTGATGAAGAAAGTATAACTCTCCATCACTACTAATTAGTTTTTTACTTCTTTTCCTGCTCTTGAAACAACTGAACCATATCCCGCTAATTTCATAATTTCCGAAGCAATGGATGAAATCTCTCCAGGTAGAAATATTTTCTCTACAATATCCAAAGGCTCTACACAACCATATGCTTTCTGGAGTTCTACATCTTTCAGATTAGGCTCTTTTACACTATTGAATATTAAATAGGTATCTGCTCTTACAGCATCCCTTTCCCCTTCAGCTTGTGCTTCTAAAATTATAGATGTAGAAGGAGTCACTACCGCTATTTCAGCATCTAGTGACTCAATATATAAATCAACAACTTTAGCTTTTTTGTTCTTCAATTGTTCTTTCTGTGCTAACAATTCTTTAATAGTTAATTTCTTAGACATATTTAATCCTCCTAAATTGCATCAATTAAATCATAATCGCTATAGGCAAATGCTGTCTCTTGAGTCATTACTGTTTTTTGTTCAAACTTCAGTAAAGTAAATGAATCAAAAGTAACGTCATATAAAGCTACTCTTTCAAATCCAAGTGCATCAGGATCTGCTAGTTTTCCTACAAATTTCATTCTAGGCACTTGACCTCTCTTTACAGCTTCTGCCATTTTTCTAGCCACCCTACTATTTACTTTCTTAATCGTTAAGTTGCCAGTACCATTCCAGCCTATTTGTTTTTTATGTGTTGCTAGTGATCCTGCCATATTTACATCTTCATAATCTATATTGACGATAGCCTCAAAAGCTTCTACTTCTGCCCAGATTTCATTGTCAACCCATAGGGTTCCGAAGGTACCATTTATAGTGTTTTTAACATCATACATTCAATATCACCCCTTACACTAATCTTATTGCCATAGTTAAATCTTCCATGGCATCAAGGAATTTAAAGTTTCCACTTAGAATTACATTGGATTCAAAGGATTTTTCTTTAACATCTTGTTCGGACCATTCAGATGTATCTGTGCCTATACCTTCCCATGCATCTCTTTGAACTTCAATATCTACTTCTACAAGGTTATCGTGTGAAGGATCTAAAACTGTACCCCTCAGACCTCTTAGATACGCATTTACAGCAGTTATAAATAATACTTGATTATCATAGCTGTTATTTACTTTTCCAACATACTCATTATTAAAGGTTGTAGAAATATCCTCCTGGATCAAATCCATTCCTTCTACAAGTTTAATTTTCTTGAAAAGTTTAGACTTAGCTACTGTAGTGGTAGTTAGACTGTTTACAGCACGTCCTATTTTTACTTTATCATCTTGCTTGATGAGGATTAACTTACCATCATCAATATCTTGATTAGGATCAGCTGATTCTGTAATGTCCTCTACCTCTGGTAACTCATAATAAGTTGCAGATCTATCAAGACCTAACCCCGCTAATATACCAGCAATTCTTGCAGTATACTGAGACGCTGAATAGGTGTTTTCTCCTACTTTGATACCTTCTGTAGTGAAGTTTACTATAGCCTCATGGTCCCCAGTATGGTTAGGTAGGACGGCCTTAAATGTTTTCTTAATACTCCTCATAGATTTAAGCCATGAAGCAACATCTGAAGCATCGCTACTAGCAATATTAGGAATAGCCAACGAGTTCCATCTCTTATTTTGGAGGATATTTAATTCATTATTGTAATTGGGATCTGTAGTATCTCCCCTCAAAACAATTACCCTAGAAGGTACCCCTAAAAATACATCCTTAATATACTGTAGATTTTCCTCTGTCCAATCAGCAGGATCTACGTCTATTACTGTCCTATACTCATATAAATTTTCTGTCTGTGTGCTATCTCTTAAGATTAGGGCAACAATGCCCCTCTGGCTTCTTTGGATAGCAGATACCGCCAATGTCGAAAATTTAATATCTATTTCAGGTAAACCCATTCGGATCAACTCCTTATAATTTTTTAAACGCCTTATCTAGTTCCTTCTCTACTATTTTGGTGTACAGAGAATCTATTTCTCTTCCCGCTTTATCAAATATATACTTTCCAGGTGTATAGCCATTTTCGCTTCCATCTTTTCCTACGTTTCTATGGCCTTTTTCAATTAGATGGGCATGTGGAGCTATTTTATAAGAAGGAAACACACGAACAGTTAACTCCTTGTAACCGCTTTCGAACACCCTTCCTTTTTTTATGCTTTTGTAATAATTACCTGTTTTCTTATCTACAACTTGATTTGCCTTCTTTTTTATTATTGCTCTTATTCTAGTTCCCACCCTATTCATCATTTTTTTTGATTCTCTAGGGAAGTTTTTTTCAAAATAGGATAGAGTTTCTCTAAATTCATCCATGCCTACATCTTCAATATCCAGCATTTAAGTTCAACTCCTCCATTTTTTCGTACTCATCTTCTTCATATGAAGAATCTGAATATGATAAGTCGAATGTGATCATCAGAACTCCATCTATTACCTCTGATTGAATATCATCAACTATTTTTACAAATCTTTCTTCTACTTTTAACCCTAAATGGAAAAGAGTTTCTATATCCTGTTGAACTTCTAGCACTTCAATTTGATATTTATGGCGATTGGTAGGAAAAAAATATATTCTAACAGTTAATCTTCTTTCAAACATATACTGATAATCAGTCTTAGACAGATTATCAAACTTCACAAAAAAAGAAGGTCTATCAAAACCTTTTTTTACATCATTATCGTTTATTTCTATATTGAATTTATTTTTTAACTTTGTATTTATAGCCTTCATTATTCCTTGTAGTGTTAACATCACAACACCTGCTCTGCAAATATTTCATGAAATTCGTTTCTTTCATATGGATTTAAAATAAAATTTATATCAAATCTCTTGTCTTTATATTTAAGCCACATTTCCCTAGAAATTTCTGGGAAAGCAGCATACCTAATTTTAATTTTGTGTGTTACGTTTGCAAATTTAGTGTCACCAGGAGTGTTTATAAGCTTACCAGTTTGAGGTACTATGCTAGCCCATACTTTTTTAATGGAATCATCTTTGTATACAGTTTGATTAAGCTCATTTGTTTCCTTGATTTTACCCCATATTTCTATTCTCTTATCCAGTACAGGTTGTTTATGCTTCACTTTCGTTTTCACAAGCCTTCACACCTTCCTGTAATTGAAGCATTAAAATATCAGTAGCAAAGTTTGTCTCGAAATATTCTAAGGAATTATTGATTGTATATCTACAATAATCAAAAAGTAATTGTTGAGGCAAATCTTCTTCTTCAAAATTAAGGGTAGTACCTGTCAGTCTTGACAGGTACTTTTTCCCTCTTTGTATTATTCCCTCTAAACCCATATCCGCATCATCATCAATTCTTAGATAGTCTTTAATTTCTTGTATCATCTACTCACCTACTTCTCATCTGACTTCTTTTTCTTTCCCTCTGCTCCTCCTGATTTCTTTTTATCCTTAGTACCCGCTTTCTCCTCTAGCTTTTCTTTTTCCACTTCATTTTCTGTTTTGTTAGGCTCCTCTGATCTTTTTTGCTCCTCTACCATTTTTTCAAGAAAAATACCAAGAGCGGTAGCGTTTATTTCCTCATACCGCTTTTCATTTATGGATATTTCCTTGCCTTTTGTGTATAGAACTTTGGTGGTTTTATCTCTAAATGTTTTTAACACCTTCGCTTTCATTACTTACCCTCCTATACTTCTGGAATTTCAACTTCCATATCAGAAATATCAAATACTAAGAAACCTTCATTGTCTAAAGGCTTCCCATTTGCATACTGTTTAGCAATGTAAGTTCTTTCATCTTCCAAAAACTTATAGTGATCTGAGTATTCTACTTTTTGAGTAGATCCAACTCCCATGAAATAATCCTTAGCCATACCAGCAATCATTTTATCTTCTACAACTGCTACTGATTGAACTACTTTAGCTGGAATTGGTAATACTCCATAAACATAAGTTTTATCAGCTGTTAAATAGGTTGTTTGTGGGAATATTTTTTTCCAATAAGTAATTGGATTTACTACCAAGAGCACACTTGAAACTGCTCTTTTGCCACCTTTTGTTAATGGTGCCATAATCTTTGTTCCCAAGGTGCCTGGTTTTAAATCAGTCATTACTACAGCTGTTTTATCAGGATATACTCCATCTACAACAGCACCAACTAAATTTTTTATCATGCCTATTGGTTGATCTTTTCCCGTACCTGCAACAATAGCAAGTTCTAAAGCTATAGCTAGAGATTCAAATAAGATTTCTCTCACAAACCGATCTAACCATTGTGGCCCTAAATCTAACATAGCCTTAGCCACTGGTACAAATGCAGATAACTTATAGAGTTCTGTTTTTTCTTTCTTGAATGCCATTTCTAGCTTTTTGGTAATTGAAGCAGTAAGTATTCCCCACCATGCAGCCTCTACATCATTGTTTCTAGTAATCCATTCTGTTGTAGCTGTGGTATTTACAAAGTTAATCTCACTAAGTAATGGGTGATTCTGTCTTAGATCCTCAAATACTCTATCAAATATTGTGGCTGGCATCAATTTTTCAGTTCCAGCAAATCCTGCCCCACTAATAACCTCATTGTAGTATGCTTTTTCCTCGGTGGTTAATGGATTTAATCCTCTTTTAACCATTACAGCTTGATCATTTAGATCTTCATTCATCGATTGCTTAGCTTCTTGCAATATTCTAGCCTCGATACCTTTTGCAAGCTCAATTTGCACCTTAGCAAAGGCTTCACTATCTCCACTTTCAATAGCATTTTTAATTTCTTCTTGTAATTCTAATTCACTTTTAACTATTAAATCTAGATTTTCCATTCCTTTTGATGCAAATAATTGTAAGTCTATACCTTTTTTAAAAAATTTATTTTTCTTCGTCATTATTCACTACCTCCTGAATTTTGTTTTTTAAAGGCATTAAAAAGAGTAGGTTTTTCATTACCTACTTTCTCTTTATCAACTGATATTTTTTTGTTGTACTTATTGAACAATGTTTCTTTGATACTGTTTTCTGGTGGATCCTCTTCCTTTTCTTCTTCCAATATTTTAGTGCATAATCCAAATGCTAGGCATTCCTCTGCAGTTAAATAGGTTTCATCTGCTATTAGTTTTTCTAGTTCTTCCTCAGTCCCTGCAAACTTACTCATGTAACTGGCTTTAACAGAAGTATCAATTTTATCTAACTTATTAGCTTCTTCTCTCAGCTCATCAGCATTACCTAAAACTATAGTCCAGGCCTTATGAATCATCTGCATACTGTTAGAAAACATATATACATTCTTACCTGCTGTAGCAATTATACTTGCTCCACTACCAGCCATAGCATCAACATAAACGTTTATGTCTCCATCATGTTGCTTAAGTAGATTACATATTGCTATAGACTCAAATACATCACCACCACCAGAGTTTATATGAACATTAATGCCTTTACCTTTTAACCCTTCAAGCTTTGTTCTTACACCTTTAGCTGATATGCAATCATCTTCGTCATCCCACCAATAAGCTTTTCTGATAGTGCCATATAGATATAATTCAGCTACTTGACTATCTACTTCATTCTTAACTTCTAATCTAGTTTGAATTTTAGGTATTTCTATTTTGTCCAATTCCTCACCCCCTTTCATAAACTTCCATCTAGTGCAGCACTATATCTAATTTTTTCATTCCCCCATTCTAAACATTCACAAATCATCTTTTTACCTTTTTCCAACTTAACCAGCTCCTTTATACCTCTGTTCAATTCTTTCATAATTCTTGGTCATCCACTTAGCTTTACTCCATTCAGTTTCAAGTGGTTCCATGCCTAAGGCTCTAAGACTATCATCTACAGAATAAGCACCTATTCTGGTTAGTATATCTAATGCATTAGCTATATCCTTAATATCTACTGCTTTAATCCTGGAAGTGTCTAGCTTGACATAGGTCCTCTCTAAATATAACTTTTTGCCATATAGCTTCCTGTTAATTTCATCAGTCAATAATTCAGCTATAGGGTTTACACAAAAGGTTAAAAAATTGTTTACTGCCTTATCTGTATCAGACACATTCCCTTTTAATAACTGCGGGGGCACCTGTAAAGCTATGGCTACAAAGTCAAATATGTCATCTATAAAAGCTCTTATATCCTTTCCATCAGCTCCACTTTTTTTCCCTATATTGCTTTCTAATTCATCATACTTCATGTTGTTGGTTAACGGTAAAACAGCTCCACCCTCAGCTTCAAAAAATCTTTTGAATTTAGATGTTAGCAGCTCATTTAGATCTTTTTGTGCTTTATCGGTTTGAGGATAACTTGTGGGTATTTCTAAAGTTCCTCTTCTAGCATTATTCTTTTTATAATTAGCACTGCTAACTATAATTAATTTTGAGTAAGATGCATATAATCCATCTATTACTGTTCTAATTTTCTCATCGTGTAGCTCAAAATGAAATACTTGTGATTCTTTATAAGTATCTTTTAGTTTGTAGTCTTCTATGACTATGTTTTTATAGATGTTTTCTTTAAAAGCAAATTTCACAGGATCAAAGCTGTCTGCTACATAAAATTTTTCATCCTGTTGTATCACTAAGCATTCATTGTGATATACAAGTTTATGGATTACATCTCTCCAGAACTTACTAGAGGATTTATTTTGATTAGGCTCCACATTAAATAAGTAGTAGTTCTCACCCTTTTTCTCTTTTCCTTTTTCATAAGTAAGAAATTCACTTCTTGCAACTGCATTAGCTATTAAATTTACACATGCTTGGACAGCTAATTCTTTATAAAATATTTCTCCAGCAAGTTCCCCGCAATAAGCATCTAACTTTAACGTACCATCATCTTTGAATAATCCTAAAAACCAATCCCATACTGCCATTAATTCACCTCCTAGTATTTAAAATGTAATAACGTCATAGGAAGTAAATTCTCCCACTTCAACAAGTTCCTCATCTTTGCTCATAGCATGTAGAAAACAGAAAAACCCATCAGTTTTTCTTTTGATAGGCTCTATCTTGTGGTATGATTTATTTCCTTTGCTATCTGTTTGAACATAACAGTTGTTTACATACCATCTCATTAATTTGTCATCCCCAAATATTAATAACCCACCGGCAAACAATTGAGTTATTAGAGGATGTAATTTGTTATGTGTTATATAACCACTGGGTATTCCATGAAATTCTATTCCCTCAGCTTCAAAGGCTTCTTTTAATCCTGCGTATCTATATCTATCAGCAACAACCATTTTTATTACATAGGAGATAGCTTGTTCTTTAAACCAATCAACTATTAATTTAGGAGGTATAATCGGCTCTCCACGTACTATAGTTGCCAACCCTAAGTCTACAGCTTCTTTTATATCAATATTAAACTTGGTAAATTTAATGCTTTTCTCATGTATAAATGTGTGCTGCTTAAATATCCTTTTACCATCTTTTTTAAAGAGTAATCCAACAGAGCAGAAATCTTTTAAATCAGCGTAATCTACTGCTCCTATACATTCTTGTCCTATTAAATCTGGTATAGGTTGATTTGTTGCTTTTATTTCTACCCATTCTGCAACAGCTTTAGCTTCATTTTGCGTGGGTAAATTCATCCTTTTGGTTAAAAAAGCTACTTTCAACTCTGAACTTTGATGCATATCATTGTATTCTTTCATGACAGTTCTTTTTAATGTCCTATTATGATTAATTCTAGGAATAGATTTCTCCCATAGTTCTGGATCCTCTACTTCTTTTTCATTATCCATTTTAAATATAAAAGGGAAAAATCCATTGTGTGGATCTTCCCCCAGTAATACTCTTTTAGCTTTCTCTTTTAAATCATCTAGCACAGATTCCCTTACTTCACCATCAGTAGTTATCGAAAACCTTCTTGGATTTTCAACTTTCCCTAATCCTCCAATATGAACCTTTATATTATCGTAATTTTCATATTGGTGAACTTCATCAAATATTACTGCTCCTGGTCTACCTCCATCTTTAGTTTTCGCATTAGATGTACAATATCTTAGTGTTGAATTAGTTTTCTTATAAGTTATTTCTTCTTTAGTTCTGTAAAATAATTTTTGTAGTTTAGGAATATCCTCTATTACCTGATAGACTTCTTCAAAACTTGTTTTTGCTTGTTTTTCAGATGTTGCTACTATATCAATATCATAATTTTTTATGTTATGTTTATCACTTTGCAGGTAAAAGGATGTACAAGAGATCAATCCATTTTTTCCACCACCTCTACCCATATACACAAAGAAATCATCAAATACTATGTCGCCAGTATCTTTGTAAAATACTCCAGCTACAAAAGAAAAAAAGAATTTCTGAAAGTCTTCTAGTTTGAAAGGAAAATACTTTTCTACAACCTCTACTGCTTCATAAATTTTATCTTTATCTATTACTACATTTTTATCTTTTAAAACTTTTTTAACAAATTTCATTAATAACTTTTGTTCTTTACAGCTATGAACTTTTTTCTTCTCTACTGCATCGATCCAAGTATCTATAAATTCATGATATTTATAATTCCTCATCTTCCTCAACTACTTTCAAATCAGATGCTCTTATGCCTAAGTCATGAAGGATAGTCAGCATTTGCTTATTTACTTTTAGCAGCTCTGATATGCTTTCGTTTTTCTTATACCCTCCTTGGCTGTCGCCATTGGACCACTTAATAGATACTCCTCTAAATTCTATATCTTGAATTAATTTGTTTTTTATATCCCACAGAGATAGGTAATCCTTAACTAGGTCCTTGTAGTGAGCATGCTTATCTATTTTTTTCTCTTTCATTTGTTTGTTTATAGCTCGTTCAATTTTTTTTCTTAATTTTTCTAATTCTGTCAACTCACCACCACCCCCCTATATGCGAGAAATTTTAAAAAATTTCCAGAACCATGTATGGCATCCGGTCCTGGGCTTTTTGAGGTAAATCGATTTTATTGACCCGGGGGTATGCCTATTCCCAACGTTCTTCATTGCTAAATTTCTTTTTAGGTTCAATCTTTTTTAATTTTTCAGGATGCTCTTCATTATGACATGCATTGCATAAGCTTATTAAGTTGCTATCTGTTAATGCAAGCTCTGGATGCGACTTTAGATGCTTAATATGATGAACGCATTCAGCTAATGAAAACAATCCTTTCTTTTTACATTTCTGACATTCATTGTTATCCCTTAAGAGTATTTCTGCTCTTTTCTTTATCCATTCTATACTTTTGTAAAATTTTCTTACATTACCCTCTATGATTGCTTTTAGCAATTCTTTTTTCATATGTTTTACTCCAAAAGAAAAAGAGCCTATTGGCTCTGTTAAGTATCAATACTAGATTTTTTTTGCTGTCTTTTTTTCCTTTTTCATTGCTTCTTTCATCTTGTCATAGTGATCAGTATTTGATTGTATATTTTGTATGCTATAAATATCCTTTATTTCTCGTAATAATCCTATCAATTCTTTTCTTTCTTCTTCTTGAATTTTAACAGCATCTGATGCACTATCTATATTTACTTCATACATTTTTAATACAACTGCTGTAAATCTAATAAATTCTACAATAATAGTTAAAAAAGAAGTTGTATATATAAATATAAAAAACTCCAATGGGATTGCATCAAAAAACATTGTTATAATGAAAAAAACAAATGATGCTACCAATGAGTTCTTTGAATAAGTGATAAAATTAGCACTGAGATTTTCTTCAGAAATTCTAATGATAGCTTGGGAATAGCTAGACCCAAATACAGACATAATTGTAACATTAAAACCTATTAACACCACTGAAATAGTACTTAACATTTCTAGCCTTGTTTGAGTAAATATTATTTCTGATAAAAACTTATGCACACCAATATAGAACAGCTCGACAGATCCGATCTGGAATGAAAAAAACTTTATAATAACTGCTACTAAAATAAAACCTAAAGGAATAAATCGCAAACCTTTTTCAATTATCAAATTATGAACTTTACTAATTGAGTTAGGCTTTTGATTTTCCATTTTATCACCTATTCCCTTTCTGGCGGAATTCTATTTGCCTCCCTTGGCTCACTAACTAACCTTGGAAAATCACTAGTTACCATATCAGCTATAAATTCCCTATAGCTTTGGGATAATGTTCCTTCATATCCTTGGTATAATCCAACAACTGTATTACCTATGTATTCTGAAGCTGGATTATTATTATCATCATTTTCTAATATTTTATCTTTAAATTGTTTACCTATATCTTTTAAATCTATTGTATCTAATTTTCTTGTATTTGTATCCCTATATTTCACTTTAACACTATCTATATAATCATTGTCTAAATTTAGTATATTTATTAATTGCTTAATTGTTTCAAGATTCATAGTTGCTTCTCTACCTTGTCCAACATTAAATTCTAATTTTAAATTTTTTGCATCAATGCTAGTATTAGCAGTTCCAAATCTATCGAGTACATCTAATATTAACTGATGTCCTGGATTATTAATACGCACCCCTTGATCGATAATATTCTGATTATACCTATCAAGTTTCAATTTTATTTCTAGATAACGGATTTGCATTGTTCTCTCTATATCCTCTTGGCCTCTTCTCGATATAATAGGTATAAGTTTTATTTCCCACTCCGATCCTTCTATTCTATGAATAAAAGAGGTGAAGTATTCTTCAATATTCTTTGACTTTAATCCTTGCATATTATAGTCTAATACTGCAGTTCTATATCGTTGATCATAAACCATCGTAACAAGCTCTACAATATCAATGTTATTCTGAATAGCTCTTAAATCAGAAGTACCCACACTGCCTAAAAAAGGTTTATAGTTTCTCCTAAATTTACCAAAAGGTATAATTCTTTTTTCTCTATGAGAATCATTAAAGTGCAAAGGAAACATTGCTGCAATATTTTCTCCAATCCTTCTTACTCTATGGTCCCAAGGAAACATTGCTACTTCATCGATAAATCTTAAAAATTCCAAATCAGTTTTTTGATTATCCTTAAATATTGCAACATTATAAAAGTTTATTGTTTTACTCAAAGCAATCACCCCTTTCACCCACAAATTCGTCAAAAGGTTTATTAATCCTCTATCTTTCGATAGCAAATTTCGACATAAAGGGTATGTTGACTCTAAGTTATTCAATATCTATTATTTTTTAGGCATGCTTTCCAAGTATTTTTTAGTTATTACATCATTTTCGATCCAATTAAGCGTGACTTTCATAAGATTCTTCAAATCATTAATATCTTTATCTACCCATAATTTTGAATAATGCGTCTCATCGTTCCCAATCCAAGCAGCTCTATTAGCAAGTTCCTTGATCCTAACATCCTCAATATATTCTCTTATGCAATGACTTAATAATTTTTTAGGATCTTTAATATCACTTTCTCTATCAGGATTTTTATAAATTGCATAGTCTTTAACTAAGTACTCTAAAGCTTTCCTGTATCCAGGCCCACATATTTGATTTAGATTCAACATCTCAGCTATATGAGCTTCATTATATATCTCAGAAAATTTTTTTGATATATTATCAATTATATCATTGAAATCAATTGTTCGATGCTTACTTGGTGCAGATTTATACAGCTCATATCCTATAATGCTTCCTATCGGATACGATTCTTTTCTATAATAAGCTATAAATAATTCCCTGCATTTTAAGCTAGTACATATAAATGCTACCTGCAATATATTATAGGTGTAATATTTATTCTCTCCATATTCATAAACTGACACAATTTTTGGTTGAATACTATTATGGCACATGGGACATTCTTCAGGAAGTTTATTAATTTTATATTTCTTAATAAACATTTCTATATCATTGTACTCATAATATGGACCTATTCTCTGCATGCTTATACCTCCTATCTAAGTCATCATTCTACATAGAAAAAAGATTTCCTCTATCTTTTGATAGCAAATTTCGACATATATATCATAATTAATATGTATACTTTTTAGAGATACTTTAAAATATTTATAACCCATACTTTGGAGGTCATCATATGAGAGAAAAGTGTCGTTGGAGAAAAGTTCATTTTGAATTTTTAATTCTTATTTTAGTCATTCGAATAATAATTGAATTAGAAAACTAAGGGCTAATCTCCAGCCCCACTTTAAATAATAAATAAAAAAAGTAGTTGAATTATTTCAGCTACTTTTTTATCTCTCCCGCCTTTTCTGTTTGATTTTCCCTTTCTTTTTCTCATAAGAATTGTGTGTCATACAGTCTTTTACACCTTCAAACTTTTCCTCTATGTAGATATCTATGTCTTCACAGTTATCCCTCTCTGGGCAATCTGTACATAAAATCTCAGATGCACAAACTATCTTTCTGTTATCAAATTTTACTTTAGTTTTATGCTTTTCTATGATGACCACCTCCAAAAGGGTATAAGAAAAAGGCAGCCAGAATCCTAACCGCCTTTTTTATAATTATCTACTAATATCATATTACCACTAAATACTATCGCATTTACTCGCATCTTTTTCTAGCTAATAATTTTAAAGCATCTGAATGTATTTTATGTATATGCTGCCAGCTATAATTCATATCCACGGCTATCTGCTCCCAGCTTTTGCAATCTATATACCTTAACCTAATTAGATACCGCTCCCTCTCTGGTAATATCTCTATAGCCTCTTCTATTTTCCTTAATATCTCATAAGACTTTTCTAGTTGCTTATTTATTCTTTGTTGTACCTCTATTATCTTCATTACAACATTTGATATTTTATCAGAATTATTATTAGTACTTTTAGGTTCATCAGTGATGTAAGTTGTTATTTTTGTAGCCTTTGTCTCTAATTCTAACAATTTATCTTCTAGCTTTTGGATATTACGCTGTAGCCAATAATATTCTTGTAAGTCCTTCTTAGTCATATATTTTTCCCCCTTTGTGCCTTCCCTAACCAATGCATAATTCTTTTATATTATATTCCTCTACTGCATAGCCTCTATTTCTTGTTTCTACGAAACACCTTGCTCCTAAATTTGTATAGAAATTAACTTTTAACCCCGTTTTTCTAACCCTTATATTTTTTATGCACCTGCTGCAGTAGGATCTATTCCCTATGACGATTAATTCTGTAATGCTTTTGGAAGATCTTTTACAGCATGAGCACTTTAGTATACTCATCTTGATCCTCCTCTACCTAATTTATCATCATTTTCAATTCTTCCAATTCTTGAATAATAGCTCCTAATGTCTCTCTACAAATTAACGCATTCTGAAAACCTTCTTCTATGATGACACCATTTTTCTTAATCTCATAATGTGTCCCTGTAAGCTTCCCCACTAACACCTTCTTTAGAGCTAAAACTGTTGTTCTTTCTTTGTTTAATTCTTTAGTATTTTGACCTGTTTTTTCTCTATCCTCTTGAACCTCTTCCTTTTTGATTTCCTCTTGTTTTTTTCTATATTTTTCAATATAGCTTTGAGCTGTACCCCAAGTTATTCCAGTTTTTTTCTTTATTTTTCCAGCTGTATATTCTGTAGACGTAGCTAGCTCTTTAGCTTTGTCATAATCTCTATCATTCTTTTTTATTCCCATTTTCTTACTACCTCCCTTTAAAATTAACTTTATATGGCCATTTGCAAGCTTGTATTTTTCAATGCTTATGCGATAACTCTTATCTTTTGCTCGCATTGTTATGTACTCCTGGCATTCCTGGACAATGATGCACTCTTTTGTCTTTTTTCCTTCTATCAACTCATATTCTTCTCCTATTTTATATTGCTGCTCTTTTCCATTTAACCATTGCATGCATTCTGTAATACTTCTAAATTTCTTGGTTCTTATATCACCTCTGCTGGTGTCTATTCCCACATATATATCCTTTGCTCCATCAAAGGAATAAAATTTTCCTAATGGTTGTCTATCCTCTATAATTATTAAAGCTTCACTTAGTTTTAATTCTTTTATTTCCACAAAATATATATCCCCCTTCTGATTACTTAGGCTTCAAGCTTATACTTTATAGCTTGAGCCCTCTCAATATTAATTTTCCCTTTGCAGAAGTTGATATTTTTGCTTTTGTTACACCATCAATCTCAATCATAGTTCCTCTAATCAATTGTTTTGATATTAACTCAACGATTATATTCATCAAATTATGAATTTCCTCTTTAGGAATAGGATCAATTCCCATGTCTGTTGCATCTTCTCCAAATAGTTGTGCTATTCTCTGTTTTGCCCTTTCAATCTCAAGTTCTTGTCAGCTTCCATACTTGCCTGAGGACATTTGCAAAATTTAGTTGCCATTTTTATTTTTTCTTCTTTTGTAGCCTCTTCTGAATAATCTAACATAATTACTTCTCCGCAATATTTACAGTGGCCTAAATCACCCATTATTTTATCCTCACTTTCTTTTAATAAACTAACAATCCCTATAGTATACACCTTCGATTTTCCTGTTTTTAATATCCTCCAAACTAATGCTTTTAATTTTAAGACGTATTGTAGTTTTAATTTCTGGATTTATACCTTTTCCTGCTAATCCATTGGTATAGTCTACTATGTCATGTAATATACCGGCATTTGAAACATAAGCTAAATACCATGTACCTGTTTTGCTGTCTATGAAGAAAAGATCTATATTTTCCCCATAGGCAAAGTTTACCTCTACTAGTTTAAATCTATCTTTCATATCATCCCACCTTTGTTTTTTTCTTTATACCTTTTTATTCTCTTAAACACTACATGTTGATCAATATAATAGATTTCTCCTATTTCTTTGTATGTCAGGCCTTGCAGTTTCAATTTATACATATCCTCTACATCATTTTGGGTTAATTGGGCTGGTTTTTTTGAGTTAGGATTATCCAACTTTCTAAAAGCAGTTTCTATACTACAGTTGCAAAATATAGCAATTAGTAGTGTACTGTAATTATCTTGTAAAAGGTCCAACCTAAACACCCCCTTTGCTTCATCAAAATATTGAAGTGCGTCATATATTAAGCTGGCATAAAATGCTACATTCCTCCATAACTTCATCTTCTAATTTTCCTCGGTATGGGTCTAGTTCGTCTAAAAATATGCCTTTTATACAACTATGTCCTATTACTCTTTCCTGCTTTGCTCTTTCCTCAAATACTTCCGAAAAATCTTTCCGAATGTTATTCCAGTAACCCATGCCACCCTTCACACAACCTATACAGTTATTATTTCTGTAGCCTAAATCATACATGATAGGTCTTTTAATACCTAACTCTCTAAGCATTCCATGACAATCTTCTTTCGTGAGATTCCTTTCTATGAGTGGAAATTTATGTTGAAACTGTGGCATTGTTTCAAGTAGCCTTTCTGCTCTATGTCTTTCCCCTACATCATAGCCCCAAATATAAGTTAAATCCTTTTTATCATGCTCCCATTCCTTGCGAACTCTCTTTTTTAATATTTCAGTACACTTTGCACCATAGGCTCCGTTGATGTATCTAAATTGCTGGATAACCTCTCTTACTGACTTGTACCTTGATTGCAATATTTTTATTTCAAAACCTAGTGCTTTCTCACAGTCTTTTAAAAATCTTATACTATCTTCGTGCTGGTCGTTTATGTGAATATATAGCATTTTATCTAAGTTATCTTTTTCTAGATATGCAGATATAAAACTACTAACCCCAGCACTAAACCAGCTTACTATCATTTTTTCACCCCTTTATTACTCATAATTCAAATACTACATCTCATACAATGCAGCTAAATAATTTAGTATAATCCCATTCCTGGACATAATCTCTACCATTCTTTCTACAGGTATAAAATTTAATCCACGCTTCCCCTTATTTTATATTTGCAGCTTCCTCATTTTTATATAGATGTGAGTACCAGCTGTAATTTCATTTATATCTACCTTGCAGGAGTTCAAGAAATATCCTGGATATAACTTAGTGAAAAATTCTTTATCCTCTTGTGATGTTACTATTTTTTCTATTTTCTTCCGGCTGTATTTGCTATCGTTCACCTTTACCTTTGGCTGCTTTAGATTTTTTGATTGGGTCCATCTCTTAGATCCTCTAGGATCCTTAGTAATATATCTGGCCAGTCCTTCATATCCAAACTCATCCGCTTTTAGTCTGTCTGCATTTGCTCTACCTTTTGTCCAGAGTTCCTCTACTATATCTCTATCCATACCACTCATTACTATGTGATGATGAAGCCTTACTTCTTTTCCTTCTTCCTCTTTTTCTTTGTACTCAATTACCGCTATATACTTTAGAGTTTCTAGTCCATTTTTCTTTCTATAATGTTTTACTCGCCTGATATAGTTTGTTACATCTTTTCTTGCCTCTTCTTCACTTTTGGGTAATTCTTTATCTATATATGTAAGATGGACCGCTAGATCCTTATCTGTAAAATTTGTATTGATTAATCTGATTAAATGTTTTTTTGCATTTTTGTCATTCAGCTTTTTTTGCTTTGGTAATGATAGTTTTTCTTTTTTTGCTCTTGGCTGTTTTTTTTGATTTTTGCTTATAGGATATATTTCTACCTCGAGCATTCCTCCAGAATATATTTTTTTCTCTCTGTATGGCATTTCTTTTTTCCTCCCTGGCCCCCTTAATCTTTTTTTATAGATATAGGAGAAAATAGAAATAATATTTTTGATTACTATTAAATTATTAGATTGTGTTTTCACTTGATAATATTGATTAACTATTACTATAGTCGATAAAATAATACCTATTACGAGTCCGAAAACACCTATGTAGAATGTCCTTTTTGTTGACTTTTCAATGGATTTGCTTTAGAATTAAATTAAAGATTTAAATGAAAACTTTTGATGGAAAACACATTACACTGCATGTCTAAGTGAGAGTAATGTGTTTTCTTTTATGTGTTTTTTCATTTAAACCTTTACTCTTCAACCACTTCACAATCCTTTGGTACTACCATGTATAAGCCATTCTTATTTTTGTAATCTGTTGAATATCTTCCTCTAGATGTTCCGACTACTCCAAGTACCATTCCTATACAATCTGCATACCAGTAGGTTTCAAATGAGGCTTTAACGATTCTAATCTTTTTCGGTAGTTTATTCATATCTTTGCTACCTCTTTTCACTTTGTCCTCCTCTGGATAATTACATCTGTAGAACTATGTCTAATTCTTTTACTCCCCATTTCATAGCCTCTTCATGCGTATTCATTACTACATCTAACCTTGCACCGCTGCTTCTTCTAAGTGCAGCTCCAGTGTCCTCTATAATTGCATCTCCATAGCCTGGGATATATAGCTTTGTCCCATACTCAAGTTTTTCAGGATCTGCTGCAGCTATCCCCACTCTGGGCTTGGTACCTGTGGCAGTTACTTCTGGATTATCATCCGCACAGATACCACTAATGTTTTCTGATGGAGCGTAAGCTGTAACCCGTGCCCTTATGATTCTAAGCTTTTCATTTTCTTCCAGGAGTTGTTGAATCTTTCTCTTATCTCTAAGTGCTATTTCTTTTAAAACTTCTTCCTTATTCTTCATCTCTTTAATGTCATTCAATAGCATGCTATTTTTTTCGTTCAGTATGACAATGTCTCTGTTTTTGTCATTAATGGTACCTCTAAATCCCGCTACTACCATCATAAAAACTAATATGTATGCCAGGTTAACAGCTGTTCTCTTTTTTATTTTCAAGCTTATTCCCCCTTTTTCTCTTCCTCTAAACAACATGATTCTTAACTATCTCCAAGGCTTCTTTATAAGCTTTACTTATTTTTCTAATCGTTTCTAGCTGTTCTGATTTCTTTAATCCCATATTCAAAATTGTATCAATGGCTCCTATATACATGAGATCTAAGTCTCCTGACTGTGTTTTTTCTTTTTCAGCTTCTCGAATGATCCAATGCTTTTCCAATTGACTCCCCTCCTGTAAATTGTTATACTCTAAGTAATAATATTTCTAAATCCCTTATTTGCTTGCCGGCGGTAAGGGTTTTTCTTTTTCTAGATAATTTGCAAAGTCTATAAATTTCCCATCATTACAAATACTTATTAATCCATGTTCTCTGTACAGCTTGTCCGCTAATTCAACAGTCATTGTTATTTACACCTCCTTATAAAATGCACTAGTTTTACCACTGATCCTATGTACAAATATCATTTCTGTTGAGGTATTTTTTACATTTAACCAATTTTTATGGTCCAGCCTCTTTGATGTTAAAAATTCCTTTTGCTTTCTAGTTAGCCTCTTACCATGCTTCAAATAATCCCCCTCCGCTATTCTCCTATTAACTCTAGTCTTTCAGTTCTCAGAGCCTCTATTTGTGCTGTTATTTCTTTTTTTCTTTCACAGGTGATTCTAGTATCCAAGAATTCAATACTTAGGCGGGTGTCCTCTACGACAATCTCTTCTACCCTAGCTGTCTGAGCCTCTGTTAGCTTATCGATTCTTTCCCATGTTTCTGATTTCAATTTTCACACCTCCGCTTTCTTTTATATGCTTGTCCTACTTTATGTTAAGACAAAGACGTTGATTAATCTCCTATGTCTATCTCCTCATTAGCTGCAGCATGTGCAATCTTGGAGATGGTTTCTGATATCCTCTCAAGTACTTTGTCTATTTCTTCTTTGCTTTTACCTGCATAGGCACCATCGTAAACCTCTACTTTTACATTGCCTTGCATCCATTCTGCAACTTTATTACCTTTTTCTATTTCTTTCACATCAATCACCTCCACTACGACCTATTAAATAACTGGGTTGTACTATGCTTTTCATTTATTTATGCGACCTTATATTTTATGGCCATCTCTTTTACGATAGCTATGTAAACCTCTGTGAGCCTCTTATCATCAGCAATTACATCTACTTTTGTGAGCTTATCAACCCTTGATTTGCTACCTGTTTCCTCTAGTACTTTTCGTCTTCTGTTTGTAAGTCTAATATTTAGCTTCGCTCCTGCTCTTTGGTCCAGGAGCTTATAGCTCTCTTCCCTTACTTCTCTATAGGCTTGTGCTGTGGCACCTCTTACTCTTGCAATCTTATTGATTAGAGAGTTCACTTCATTTCTCCAGCTGTTAGGATTAAGAGCGACAATATCTCTCATAGCCTGCACTTCTTGTTGGACCTCTACAGCTTTATTCTCTGCTTCAGTTGCTTTGGTTGTTACTTGCTCTAATTGTAGTTTCACATCTTTCATGGCCTGAGCTTGCATTATGATTAGGTCCTCTATACAGGTAGGTTTTAGTTCTAGTTCCATCCTGTTAAAGGCTTGTACATATTTCGCGGTGAATACGATGCCTTTTTCTCCGGTCATTTTGTTTCCTACCATTTCACAACCTTGTTTTGTAAGTAAATAACGAGGTAATTTTCTTCCAGTGCTGTCCTCATAGGTTCCTCCTAAGAAGAAATCACTCAGCCCAATTTTGGACTCAGCTAAAACTTCAATGTAATTTCTTATGTCTCTTAGTAGATGTCGATGTTCTTTTTCTACCATTGCTGATACATCTCTACTATCCACTAATAATCTCCCATTTTGATTCATTACTGTTATATCTTTCATGGCTTGCTCCCCTTTCATTTGTAGTGTTTTGTCGATTTATTTATAAAGGTTTCCCTCTCTTCCTGCAGAATTTTGTAGTAGGAAGGAGGTGATTTGATTGAATTTTGAAAAGTTAAAGCTAAATACTATAGAAGAATGTAACAAGTCATTAATCAAGGTTAACGATGGTTCAAGTAGTCAAAAAACAATTGAGCTTTATATTGGAATAGCTTCTGAAGTTTGCACAATTATGATTGAAAAATATCATAAAGAGATTAATAAATCTAAATAGAATCCTTTGTTACAAGTGCTAGGCTTTCATATAACTTATCAATAATTTTTTCCACAGGCTGCTCTTGAACTTGCCTTTCAAGAACAGCTACCTTTTTTTCTAGCTCCCCTATTCTTTGCTCTAATGTTTTTTCCAATCTTCCCCACCTCCTATAAAAACCTTATTATTCTATTTTTTTGATTATCAAATACTACAGTTGCACCAATCCTCATACCATTTTTTAAGGCTTCTTGGTACTCTTGTGAGCCTACAAAAGGTATGATGATTCTCTTTTCTCCGGACATAATATAAACTCTTTGACTGTTGTAATCGTACACATCACCTATCATCCATTCCGACTCCTCTACATCGCTTCTTTGGTTGTTGCTTGTTCGTCATCACCTACATACTCATGAAACTGCTTAGGTGATATATAATAGGTCCACATGGAACTCATTTTTACTGCAGTTCCGAAAGGTAATAGTCCTCTTTGTAATCCAATCCTTACGAATTGTTGAGACTTTCCCATGATTTCCGCTGCATCTTTAACTGATATTTTTTTCTTGTTATCTTCTGGCATAGTTAAACCTCCTCTATATCGCTTCATTGCTTGCTACTTGCTCGTCTCTACCCTTAATGGTAAAATATACCTATGGAAGGGGGTGAACTATTTTGAGCTTACAATCTAAGTTTTCTTTAACAAGTGAAGATAAAGCTATCTTGACTGAATCTCTTAAGTTATTCATAGCTAATGAAATTGAAGATATTCCACAACAACATAAACTAGATATTAATAAAGTTGCTTTTAATATAATCGCTATACTCAATAACAAAGACTCAAATTTCACAGAAAACCAATACTTGATAATGTACAATGCTCTCGATTATTTTAAAGACAATGTTTCTGATGTTAATACTAGTGATATTAATATTAATGCTGATTCTATTAGATTTAACGAGATAATATCTAGGCTGATGAATACTATTGATAGGTGTATAGGTTGATTTTTTAGGACAGTAGGAGTAAGCGTTGACTTCTACTGTCTATTTTTAGCTTTGTTTCTATACTCTTTTACTCTATCTAAGTAATTAGCTACATCATTTTGAGCTTTAATTTCGTCATCCCTTTTCTCATTTTCATAATTAAAGGTTACAACAATTTCTTTGTCTTTTTCATCAAAGTTTGTATTTAATAATTGTACTAAATGCTTTTTGCTCGATCTCACTCTTCCTCACCTCCTCTATATCGCTTCTTTGGTTGCTACTTGCTCGTCTGGTACAAAAGTATCTAGCGAAACCCCTAAAACTTTACAGATTAAAGCATATTCATGCGCATATATATTTCTTTTTTCATTTAACATCGCACTTAATATTGGTTGAGGTATTCCTGTAGCCTCAGAAACGAAAGACTGTTTCAATCCTTTGCTATCTATATACTTTTTTATTTTTTTTCCAATACTAAAATTATTCATTTAGCCATCTCCTCCCTCGTCTTTATTTCATATTTCATGAAGTTAATTATAATATAATGCATATATTATGAAGTGTCAACACTTATTTTCATGTTTTATGAAGTTTTTATTGTAATTTCGGATTAAAAATTGTAATATATAGAAAAGGGTGAAAGGTGCTGATTATACATGAAACATTTAAAAACCATAAAAGAAAAGATATCTCATAACATAAGATGCTTTAGAGAACTGAATAAATTAACACAAAAGCAACTTGCTGAAAAATTAGGTGTTAAGCATAATGCAATATCTAGTTGGGAAAGCGGAACCAATGCAGTAGATATAGAAATTCTTTTAGAGATGTGTAAAATATTTGGCGTAACAATAAATGAGATGTATGGAATAGAAAATAAAGAAAAGCAATATTTAAGCCCAAATGAAATGAAACTTATAAAAAGCTATCGAACTTTAACTTCCTCTGGAAAAGAATCTATAGATAAAACCATTTCTAACCTTCTTGAATATGAGAGAAATTTAAAAATTGAACTAGAAAATAAAGAGCCGGAGTTAATGGCAGCTCACAATGATGATAATTCAGAAGAGCAACAAGAGTTAATGAAACAGGATTTAGAGGAGTTATAAAAAAACTTGAGGTGATCTAAATGAATACATATGAAAGATTGCTTATACATGCAGAAGATAAGAACATTATAGTAGTCGAAAAATATTTTAAGTCAAAATCTAAAGGTTTGTGTAAAAATAATAAGATTGGTATTAGTAAAATTATTAAACACTCTACTGAGAAAGCTTGTGTTTTGGCTGAGGAACTTGGTCATTATCATAGAACAAGTGGTAATATACTAGATCAATCTAAAATCAATAATAGAAAACAGGAACTTAAGGCTCGTAGGTGGGCTATTAAAAAATTGATTCGTGTAGAACAGTTTATCGATGCTTTTGATGCTGGGGTAAGAGATCGTCATGAGTTAGCAGAATTTTTAGAAGTGACTGAAGAATTTATAGATATGGCTATAGAGCATTTTAAAGGAATATATGGTTATTCGCATACTATTGGAAATTATACTTTATTTTTTAGTCCATTATGGGTTTATAGGCATTTTGAATAATATAGATAATGGAAGGGGTTGATTAGTAGCTATGAGATTACCGAATGGCTACGGTAGTGTGTATAAGCTTTCAGGTAATAGGCGTAAGCCTTGGATTGCTAGAAAGACTATAGGATGGGATGAGAATGGAAAGCAACTTTATCAAACAATAGGTTATTATGAGAAAAGGCCAGATGCTCTTAATGCACTTGCTGAATTTAACAAGAATCCTTATGACATGAAGGTTTCTACGATTACATTTGCTGAAGTATTTGAGAAATGGAACGAAGGAAAATATCCTACTATTTCAAAATCTAATATAAATGGATATAATGCAGCTTTTAAAACCTCTGAAGTACTACACAATATCAAGTTTGTTGAGATAAGAGCTAAGCATATGCAGGATGTGATTAGGACTTGTGGTAAGGGCCATGGCACCCTTAGAAAAATAAAGGTATTATTTAATCAACTTTATAAGTTTGCCATGGAGAATGATATTGTTACTAAAGATTATTCTGATTATGTGGATATCGGTAAAAATACAGAAGGCAGTACTAGAAAGTCATTTACCTCTAAGGAGATAAAAAGATTGTTCGAAGTAGTAGATCATATTGAGTTTGTAGATACTATCTTGATCATGATTTATACTGGCCTTAGAATAGGTGAACTGCTAATATTGGAAAACGCGGCTATTGACTTAGACAATAGAACTATAATAGGTGGAATAAAGACAGAAGCAGGAAAAGATAGGATTGTTCCTATAAGTAGTAAGATACTTCCCTTAGTAGAAAATAGAGTATCTTTAAATAAATACTTTTTGATGAATATAGAAGGTAATATGCTAAAATACGATAATTACTATAGAGAAAAATTCATCCCAATTATGGAGCAACTGGGAATGGATCACAAACCACATGACTGTAGACACACCTTTGCCACTTTGATGGGTAACGCTGGAGCTGATACTGTAGCACTACAAAAGATAATAGGACATGCTAGCTATCAAACCACTGCTAATATTTATACGCATAAGGATATAGAACAATTAAAGAAGGCTATCGATCTGATTTAGTACTTTGTTAGTTATGCGTTAGTTTTATGTTAGTTTTATGTAATTTTTAGTATGTTTTAATAGATTCTTAGAAAGAACAAAACCTCCAAATATAAGCATTTGGAGGTTTTTCATTTTTAACTTTACTATCTCTTTGAGAATTGTGGAGCACGTCTTGCTGCTTTTAAACCATATTTCTTTCTTTCCTTCATTCTTGCATCTCTTGTTAAGAAACCAGCTTTTTTTAAAACCCCTCTTAATTCATCATCGGATTTTATTAGTGCTCTTGATATACCATGTCTTAAAGCACCAGCTTGGCCTGTGAAGCCTCCACCTTTAACGGTTGCGATAACATCATATTTAGCTGTAGTGTTTGTCAGGTCTAATGGACGTCTTACTTCTCTTTTTAGTGTTTCATAATCTAGATATTCTTCAATATCACGTTTATTTATAGTAATGTTTCCTTCACCAGGAACTAATCTAACTCTAGCAATTGATTTTTTTCTTCTACCTGTTCCATAATACGCTACTTTTGCCATCTATTTTCTCCTCCTTTCGTATCTGATAAATATTAGATATCTAATACTTCTGGTTTTTGAGCTTCATGATTGTGGTTCGGACCAGCATATATTTTAAGTTTTTTAATCATTTGTCTGCCAAGTCTTGTTTTTGGAAGCATACCTTTTACTGAATTGAAAAGTAATTTTTCTGGTTTTTCAGCAAGCATTCTTCTGAAAGGCACTTGCTTTAACCCTCCTGGATGTCCTGTATGATAAGTATAGAATTGTTGATCTAGTTTTTTACCTGTTAGTTCAACCTTTTCAGCGTTTACAATAATTACAAAATCACCGGTATCTACATGAGGTGTATATTCTGGTTTGTTTTTACCTGTTAATATTTTTGCAATTTCTGTACATAATCTACCTAGGGTTTTACCTTCAGCGTCAACTACAAACCATTTCTTTTCCACTTCATTTGGCTTCGCCATATATGATTTCATCGTTTTCCCTCCTTCTAGATTTCCTAAAAAATCATCTGTTTTCTTACATAGTCCTCTAGTGGTATTTATATGAATAAGACCCGGGGCTAGTGGATCCTTATTTACATACACTCATATATTTTAATACAACCACCCTAGTGTGTCAAGGGGTAAAATACTTTCTCTAAAAATAAACCTTGGGGTGGAGCAAGATGTCCCGCATTTCTTCTGTCACCTGTTTCTAAAGCTTTCTTTACTATCTCTAAATCTCTCTTACCACTGCCTATTTCCACTAAAGTCCCTACTATGATTCTCACCATGTTATATAAAAACCCATTCCCTTCAAATTCCAACCAAATACAGTGACCCTGTCTTTCTAGCTTTATATGCTTTATTGTTCGAATTGTACTTTTTACGCTGCTGCCGCTGGACATAAAGGCTTTAAAATCATGGGTGCCTATAAAAAGCTTAACTGCTTCTTCTATTTTAGCTATATCTAACTCATAGGTGATATGATAGCTGTGGTTTCTTAATAAAGGACTTCTTTGAGGATATATGTATAGCTGGTATCCATACATCTTTCCCTCTGCCCAATATCTCGCATGAAAATCCTTTGATACTTCCTTTGCTTCCAAAACAGCAATATCCTGAGGCAAAAAGTGATTGATGGCTCTAGCAAAACCTCCTACTGGAATATTGGAAGCTGTGTAAAAGTTCGCCACCTGTCCTCTAGCATGAACTTTAGCATCTGTCCTGCCAGAACCATTGATATTTAAATCCTCGCCAGTTAGTTTTTTTAAAGCTTTCTTAATTTCTCCCTGAATCGTTATGCCATTAGGTTGTATCTGCCATCCATTGTAGTTTGTGCCATCATATTCAATTTTAATCATAATGTTTCGCATAGAAATCAGTCCCATCTATGTTTAAAGATTTTATAGTCTTAAGAACACCAACACAGCTATTAATGTCCCTGCTACAGCAAAACCTACAATGTCCTGTTTTACCATTCTTAATTCCTTCATCCGAGTACGGTTATCTCCTCCTCGATAGCATCTAGCCTCCATTGCCATAGCAAGGTCATCTGCTCTTCTAAAGGCGCTTATGAATAGTGGGACTAGAAGGGGCACTAAGCTTTTGGCTCGATTAATAATGTTGCCGCTTTCAAAATCTGCCCCTCTAGCAATTTGTGCCTTCATGATTTTATCAGTTTCTTCTAATAGGGTAGGTATAAATCTTAAGGCTATTGTCATCATCATAGCCAACTCATGGGCTGGAATTCCAATTCTTTTAAATGGATTCAAGAGATGCTCTATGCCATCTGTCAGCATGATAGGCGATGTTGTTAAGGTTAGTAAGGAGGTGCCTACCACCAAAAGTATCAGCCTTATCGCCATAAATACTGCTTGATATAAACCTTCTCTTGTTACATTTAATGGTCCTATATGGAATAAACTTTCACCGCTGGTCATGAACACATTAATAAAAAATGTAATGGTAATTAAAATATATAACGGTTTTAAACCTTTAATCATATATTTAAAGGGAATTTTAGAAATAATGGTTGCCATAATAATAAAGCTCACAACAAAAATATACCCTATAAAGTTTTTTACAAGAAATAAACCTACAATCAAAGCAAATGTTACTAAGATTTTAGTTCTAGGATCTAACTTGTGTATTGCTGACCCTGTTGGATAATGTTGTCCTATTGTTATATCTTTAAGCATCTCTCTTACCTCTTATCCATTTTAAGATTTCTTCCTTTGCCTCTTCTACAGTAAAAATATCTTCTCCTAAGTGAACTCCTGCTTCCTTAAGCTTATCCATTAAAAAAGTAATTTGAGGAATACCTAGACCTATAGATTCTAATATGCTTGATTGTTTGAATACTTCTCTAGGTGCTCCAGTCAGTGCCACTTTGCCACGATGCATTACTATAATTCTATCTACAAGCTTTGCTATATCCTCCATACTATGAGATACAAGAATAATAGTGTTTTTATATTTCTCATGAAGAACTTTAATTTGTTGTAGTATTTCGTCTCTAGACCTAGGATCTAAGCCTGCTGTGGGCTCATCTAGAATCAATACCTCAGGTCGCATAGCTAATACCCCTGCAATTGCAACTCTTCTTCTTTGGCCACCACTCAACTCAAAAGGAGATCTATCCTTTAGCTGATCATAAGAAAGCTTTACTAGCTCCATTGCTTCTTTTACTCTTTCTTTGATTTCTTTCTCAGTTAACCCAAGATTAAATGGCCCAAAGGCTATATCTTTGTATACAGTTTCTTCAAACAGCTGATGTTCTGGGTATTGAAATACCAAGCCTACTCTTTTCCTAACTTCCACCAGCTTTACAGAGGTATCTGTAATATCTAGGTTGTTAATAATAATTTTACCACTACTGGGCTTTATCAAACCATTAAGATGTTGGATAAGGGTTGATTTTCCTGAGCCTGTGTGGCCTATTAACCCTATAAATTCTCCATCCTGTATTTCAATAGAAACATTATCTAAAGCTTTTGTTTCAAAGGGACTTTTAGGATTATAGATATGGGTTAATTTTTCTATTTTAATCGACATAATTCCATCACCATCTCATCTACAGTTAGTATATCTGCTGGCAGGCTGATACCTTCCTTCACTAGCTCATGAGCTAAATCTGTAACCTGAGGTACATCTAAGCCTAATATTTTTAATTTCTCTACCTGAGTAAACACTTCTCTAGGAGTGCCTTCTAATACTATTTTCCCATCCTCCATTACAATCACTCGATCTGCATTTACTGCTTCCTCCATAAAGTGGGTAATATGAATAATGGTTATGTTTTCTTCTTTATTTAACTTCTTTATTGTATTGATGACTTCATTTCTTCCAACCGGATCTAGCATAGCTGTTGGCTCATCAAAGATGATGCAGTCCGGACGCATAGCAATCACTCCAGCGATGGCGATTCTTTGTTTTTGTCCACCAGACAGTAAATGAGGAGCTTTTTCTCTGTACTCTATCATATCTACAATATTTAAAGCTTCATCTACCCTCTTACGTATCTCCTCTGGTGTTACACCTAGGTTTTCAGGTCCAAAAGCAACATCTTCCTCTACTATTGTGGCAACAATTTGGTTGTCGGGGTTTTGGAAAACCATCCCGGCTGTTTGTCTTATATCCCACATATTGCTTTCGTCCTTTGTATCCATATCTTTTACCATTACCTTGCCTTCTGTAGGTAATAGCAAAGCATTAATGTGCTTGGCTAATGTAGATTTGCCTGACCCATTATGTCCAATAATAACTACAAACTCTCCTTTTTTCACCTTTATAGAGATATCCTTTAGAGCCTTTATCTCTTCTTCGTTATTTTTATATTGAAAGGTCACATTTTCTACTTCTATCATTGATTTCATTAGGATCTCCTCGCTTATAGTTTTCCAGTTTTCTTCTTTTAATATGGTATATATACCCAATTTCTTTGTTTTCTGTAACATCATTTCATTTTCACTTAAAGATAAGCTTCACTTTAAGAAATATCCCTCTCTTAACCTCAAGCTCAGCTTTAATCTAGATATATATCCTTAAGGATTCATCCTATATTATAACTTATTTTTTCTTTAAAAACTATTATTTATCACAACTATTTATCTCAGCAAAAAAACAGGGACCAAGTTTTATGGACTTAATCCCTTTTGTCTATTTATACTAGTTCAAGAATTACCATTTCAGCAGCGTCCCCTCTTCTAGGGCCTACTTTAATGATTCTTGTATAACCACCATTTCTATCTTGGTATTTTGCAGCTATATCAGTGAATAAGTCTTTTACAACTGTTTCATCTGTCATATATGCCAATGCTTGACGTCTAGCATGAAGGTCGCCTTTTTTAGCTAAAGTAATCATTTTATCTGCTAATCTTTTAGTTTCTTTAGCTCTAGTGTCAGTAGTTTCAATACGTCCACTTTTTATAAGACTTGTTACTAAGTTTCTTAGCATCAAATCTCTATGACCACTTTCACGTCCTAATTTTCTATATCCAGCCATAACTATCCCTCCTTACTACTAGTTACTCATCACTTGGTCTTAAACCTAAGCCTAGCTCAGCTAATTTCTTTTGTACCTCTTCAAGAGATTTCTTTCCAAGGTTTCTAACCTTCATCATATCTTCTTCTGATTTCATCGTAAGCTCCTGAACGGTATTAATGCCAGCTCTTTTTAAACAGTTATAGGATCGAACAGAAAGGTCTAGTTCTTCTATTGTCATTTCCAGCATCTTTTCTTTTTTATCTTCTTCTTTGTGTACCATGATTTCTACATCATTCACATGCTCTGTCAAAGTGATAAAAAGATTGAGATGTTCGTTCATAATCTTAGCTGCTAATGAAATAGCTTCATCAGGTTTGATACTACCGTCAGTAAATACTTCTATAATCAATTTGTCATAGTCAGTAACTTGACCTACTCTAGTGTTTTCAACTGAGTAGCTTACTTTTTTTACAGGAGTAAAGATAGAATCAACAGGAAGTACCCCAATAGGCATTCCTGGTGTTTTGTTGTTCTCTGCGGCTATATAGCCCCTCCCCTTAGATACATTAATTTCCATCATGAACTTTCCTTCAGTATCTAATGTTGCAATATGCAGCTCTGGATTTAAAATCTCTACATCTGCATCAGCAATAATATCTCCTGCTGTAACAACACCTTCTCCTTCTGACTCAATTCTGATGGTTTTAGGTTCATCGCCATGTAATCTTACGGATAAACTTTTAAGGTTTAAGATGATTTCTGTTACATCTTCCTTTACACCAGGAATCGTAGTAAACTCATGTAATACCCCATCAATCTTGATGGAGGTTACTGCTGCTCCTGGCAGAGAAGATAACATAATCCTTCTAAGGGAATTTCCTAAGGTTGTGCCATAGCCTCTTTCTAGGGGCTCTACCACAAATCTACCATAGGAAAAGTCTTCACTTAATTCAACTACTTCTACTTTAGGTTTTTCCATTTCTATCATTTCGTTTAAACCCTCCTTTTAATATGTTCTGTACTATATTGAGGGTAACTGATTCTAATCATTTATTATCTAGAATATAGCTCAATTATTAGATTTTCTGCTATTGGTATGTCAACATCTTCTCTTGAAGGCAGTGAAACAATTTTTCCCTCTAACTTTTCAATATCTACACTTACCCATTGCGGTACTGTTCCTTTAAAGGTTTCCTTCAGTTCTTTAAACTGTGGAGAATTTGTAGAAGTTTCGCCAACTGCAATTACATCTCCAGCTTTTACAATATAAGAAGGAACGTCTACTTTTCTACCATTGATAGTGAAATGACCGTGGACTACTAATTGTCTTGCTTGCGCTCTTGAAGAAGCGAAACCTAATCTATAGATGACATTATCCAGTCTTGTTTCTAATATTCTTAAAAGATTTTCACCTGTGATACCTGCTTGTTTTTCAGCAATCTCGAAGTATTTTCTGAACTGAGCTTCCAATACTCCATAAAATCTTTTAGCTTTTTGTTTTTCTCTTAATTGCATACCATAGTTTGAAAGTTTTTTTCTACTGGTTCCATGTTGTCCTGGAGCAAAATTTCTTTTGTTAACAGCACATTTATCTGTATAGCATCTGTCGCCCTTTAAGTATAGTTTCATACCTTCACGTCGACATAGTCTACATACCGCCTCTGTATATCTTGCCATTCTTGCACCTCCTAATCCTTAAAATCTCTATTATACTCTTCTACGTTTTGGTGGTCTGCATCCGTTATGAGGCACTGGAGTTACATCTTTGATCATAGTAACCTCAAGGCCTGTTGCTTGTAATGAACGGATAGCAGCTTCTCTACCAGCTCCTGGTCCTTTAACAAATACTTCTACAGTTTTTAATCCGTGCTCCATAGCAGATTTAGCAGCTGTTTCTGCAGCCATTTGCGCCGCAAATGGTGTAGATTTTCTTGAGCCTTTAAATCCTAGCTGGCCTGCACTCGCCCATGCAATTGTATTCCCTTGTACATCCGTTAGTGTAATAATGGAATTATTAAAGGTAGATTGTATATGCGCTTGACCGCGTTCTATGTTTTTACGTTCTCTTCTTTTACGAGTGGTTTTTCTTTTTGCAACTTTTGCCATTCTTATCGCCCCTCCTTACCTATGCTTTTTTCTTCTTACGACCAACGGTTTTCTTAGGACCTTTTCGAGTACGAGCATTTGTCTTCGTTTTTTGTCCTCTTACAGGTAAACCTTTAATATGACGAATACCTCTATAGCATCTAATTTCTTTTAATCTTTTAATGTTCAGGGAAATTTCTCTTCTTAAATCTCCTTCAACATGGCAGTCTTCATCAATAACTTTTCTTAGTGCATTGATCTCTTCTTCTGTTAAGTCTTTGATTCTAGTGTCAGGATTAACACCAGCAGCAGCTAGTATGTCATTAGATGTTTTTCTGCCTATACCAAATATATAAGTTAAACCTATCTCTACTCTTTTATCCCTTGGTAAGTCAACACCAGCAATTCTGGCCATAGTGATTTACACCTCCTAATTCTCTTGTACCATCGTTATTACCTGTCAATGTCTTACTTATAATGAATTTTGTTGTTTGTAAATTTTGTGTTTGTAAAGTATATTGTTATTTGATCTTTTGACATCAGTTTATACTGATGCAGCCGCTCAAAAGAATCAATTTCCACAATAGCATATTATACTATAAAATCTCTAAAAATACTAGCATTATTATCCTTGTTTTTGCTTATGCTTAGGATTTTCACAAATTACCATTACTTTTCCATCTCTTTTTATGATTTTACATTTTTCGCAGATTGGTTTAACTGATGCTCTAACCTTCATTGTTATTCCTCCTTCAAACAGAACACTTGAAAATCTACTTTTTGTATTTAAATTTATTTTTTACGCCATGTTATTCTTCCACGAGTCAAGTCATACGGTGACAGTTCCACTGTAACTTTGTCACCAGGTAAAATCTTAATAAAATGCATTCTTAATTTTCCTGATATATGTGCTAAAATCTCATGACCATTTTCAAGCTGCACAATAAACATAGCATTTGGTAAAGCTTCTTTCACTATACCTTCTACTTCTATTACATCTTGTTTAGACATATGGCAATCAAACCTCCATTCTGAACCTAGGCATTTACACCTAGTCTTTCAAGCTCTCTTCTTATAAAGGCATTATTCATCTTTTTATTGTTTATAACCCGATCTTTAACCTCTTCAGACATAATATTGAGCTTAACCAGATGTTTCATTTTTTTCTTTTTGGGTTTATCTATTTTCCTAATGTCGCCGTCTAATATACGGATATATTCCTTGTCAATAATTTCTACCACGATAAAGAATCTTCCCTTATCTCTACCCTGAGTAGATTTTACTACTTGCCCTATATTTATATCGCTCTGTTCCACAAAATGTCACCTCATTTACCTGGATTATATTGTTGTCAAAATTTCAGGTTCTCCTTGTGTAATAGCGACGGTGTGTTCATAATGAGCAGAGTATCTTCCATCTATTGTCACTACAGTCCAGCCATCTGACAATACTTTTACTTCGTAGGTTCCTGCATTAATCATAGGTTCTATAGCTAAAACCATGCCTGCTTGAAGCCTAGGTCCCTTTCCTGGTAACCCATAGTTAGGAACCTGTGGTTCTTCATGCATTTTTGTACCAATACCATGACCAACATAATTTCTAACGACGGAAAACCCCTCGTTTTCTACGTAAGCTTGAATAGCATGAGAAATATCAGATAGTCGTTTACCTTCGTAGGCATTTTTTATGCCTTCATAAAAGCTTTCTCTAGTAACATGGATTAATCTTTGTGCCTGCTCACTAATTTGTCCTACACCATAGGTTTTAGCTGCGTCTCCATAATATCCTTCATAAAGTACGCCTATATCTATACTAATAATATCGCCATCTTCAAGTCTTTTTAATCCAGGAATTCCATGCACCACTTCATGATTGATTGACGTACATATACTAGCTGGAAAACCACCATATCCCTTAAATGCAGGAATAGCACCTTTTTTTATTATATAAGCTTCTGCCAGCTTATCTAATTCCTTGGTTGTTATTCCTGGTCTAATTGCCTCTTTCAATAGTTCATGAGTTTCCGCTACAATTTTTCCAGCTTGCCGCATGATTTCAATTTCTTGACCAGACTTAATATATATCATTAGGATTCTCTCCCTAAAACCTTGACAATCCCTTTTGAAACTTCCTCTATCTCTTGTTCACCATCAATTACAGCTAGTATGCCTTTTGCTTGATAGTATTGGATTAATGGCTGTGTTTCATTTAAATAGACTTCTATTCTTTTAGAGACCGTTGCTTCTGTGTCATCTTCTCTTTGATATAAGCTGCCACCGCATTGGTCGCATTGCTCTCCTTTCAAAGAAGGATTAAATTCTATATGGTAGGTAGCACCACAATCTTTACAGATTCTTCTGCCGACAACTCTTTTTATAAGTTTTTCTTTATCTACCTCTATGTTTACAACTTTATCTAAAGAAACACCCATTTGCTCTAATACATTGTCTAACGCCTCAGCCTGAGGAGCTGTTCGTGGAAAGCCATCTAGTAGAAATCCGTTCTTGCAATCCTCTTGCTGCAGACGATCTTCTACAATGGCTACCACTAGTTCATCTGGCACTAAAAGACCTTGATCCATATAATTTTTGGCTTTTTTCCCTAGTTCTGTTCCCTGCTTAATATTATATCTGAATATGTCCCCGGTTGAAATGTGGGGTACATGAAATTCATTTACAATAACCGCTGCCTGGGTCCCTTTTCCGGCCCCTGGTGGTCCTAGTAAAATTGTTCTCATTTTACCATCTCCCGGCATATTTTTTGGATGGTATCATGAGGAAAATTCCTCATGACAGATATTAACTACAGTTTATTTTAAGAATCCTTGATAATGTCTCATTAACATTTGTGCTTCTATTTGCTTCATGGTTTCTAGTGCAACCCCTACAACGATGAGTAATGCTGTACCACCAAAAGCAAGCGGCATACCTAACAGGTTAAGAATCAGTGTTGGTAATATAGCTATCGCAGCTAAAAACACAGCACCTGCTAAAGTAATCCTATTTAGTACCTTTGTTAGATAGTCAGAGGTTGGCTTTCCAGGACGAATCCCTGGTATAAAACCACCATTTTTCTTCATGTTTGTTGCTACTTCTACTGGATTGAAGGTAACAGCTGTGTAGAAGTAAGTGAAGAAAATGATTAATACAGCACTTAAGAATGTATAGATAAATACACCCGGTCTTGCAGTTGGAGATAACCATCTAGCTACAAATATTGCAAATCCACTGGTTTCTCCAAAGAAAAAGGCGATTGTTTGTGGAAAAGCTAATAAAGACATAGCAAAGATTACAGGAATTACTCCTGATTGGTTCACCTTCAAAGGAATGTGAGAGCTTTGTCCTCCGTACATTTTTCTTCCAACAACTCTTTTAGCGTATTGTACTGGAATTTTCCTTTGTCCTTCTTGAATAGCTACAACCCCAGCAATAATAACAATTGCAATCACCACAAAAATAATAATAGTGATGGGAGAGATTTCTCCTTGTCGGGTTAACACAAAGCTTCTGTAGATACCATCTGGTATTCTTGAAACAATTCCAGCAAAGATAATTAAAGAAATTCCATTACCTATTCCTTTTTCAGTGATTTGTTCACCTAACCACATCAGGAATGCTGTACCAGCTGTTAAGGTAAGTACAACTACAGTTATGCTGAAGGCATCTCTATTAATCAGTGCTCCTTGGAAAAGTCCTACGCTGATCCCAGTTGCTTGGATTAGGGCTAATATAACTGTTCCATATCTTGTGTATTGAGCTATTTTCTTTCTACCTTCTTCTCCTTCTTTTGCTAACTCTTCTAAGCTTGGGATAGCTATAGTTAAAAGCTGCATGATAATAGAAGCAGTAATATAAGGGGTAATACTTAAAGCAAAAATAGTCATGTTGCCAAAAGCACCACCAGAAAACATGTCAAACATTGCAAGTAATCCAGCATTTTCAACTATATTACGAACATAGTCGATATTGATCCCTGGGACTGGTATTACAGAACCTAATCTAAAAACAAGTAACATCATAAAGGTGTATAGGATTCTACTTCTTAAATCAGGGATTTTCCAAGCATTTCTTAAAGTAGATATCACCTTATATCACCTCTACTTTTCCACCAGCAGCTTCAATCTTTTCGACAGCTGATTGGGTAAATTTTTGAGCTTTAATGGTTAAGCTTTTTTCTAAGTTACCATTTCCTAAAATCTTTAAGCCGTCTTTTTCAATTTTCTTAATTGCACCTATCTCTTTTAGGAACTGTGCAGTAATTTCTGTTCCATTTTCAAATCTATTTAAATCTTCGATGTTAATTAATGTGAATTGTTTTTTGAAAATATTTGTGAAGCCACGTTTAGGAAGTCGTCTTGCAAGAGGCATTTGACCCCCTTCAAAACCTATTCTAACGCCGCCGCCACTACGTGATTTTTGACCATTGCTACCTCTTCCTGCAGTTTTACCAAGGCCAGTACCGGTACCTCTACCTTTTCTTTTGGTTTTTCTAACAGCACCTTCAGCAGGTCTAAGCTCATGTAACTTCATCTTTACACCTCCTTAATTATGCTTCTACAACTTCTACTAAGTGTTTTACTCTTTCGACCATACCTCGGATTTGTGGATTGTCGGGTTTTTCAACTGACTGCCCAACCTTTGCTAATCCTAAGGCTTCTATTGTTTTTCTTTGCTTTGGCAATGTACCAATAACACTTTTTATTAGTTTAATGTTTAAATTTGCCATAGTTTTCTCCCTCCTAACCTAAGAGTTCTTCTATGGATTTGCCTCTTAGTCTAGCTACATCCTCTGCTCTTTTTAGATTTTTTAATCCATCCATTGTAGCGTTTACCATGTTCCTTGAGTTGTTTGAGCCTAAAGACTTTGCTCTTACATCTTTAACTCCAGCTAGTTCTAGTATCGCTCGAACTGGTCCACCAGCAATAATTCCGGTACCCTCTCTAGCAGGCATAATTAATACATTGCCAGCACCAAAGTGACCAATTACTTCATGAGGCACTGTTGTATTTACAATTGGTACTTTAATTAAATTTTTCTTTGCATCTTGAATACCTTTTCTAATAGCATCTGGGATTTCCATTGCTTTTCCAGTACCTACTCCAACATGTCCGTTCTCATCACCAACTACTACTAAAGCAGCAAATCTAAAGTTTCTACCACCTTTTACAACCTTAGTAACACGTCTTATGTCAACAACTTGTTCTTTTAAGTCAAGTTGACTACCATCTATACGATTACGTAGCATGTATTTCCCTCCTTCTTATTAAAAGTCAAGTCCAGCTTCTCTTGCTCCTTCTGCCAATGCTTTTACTCTGCCGTGATAAATATATCCACCACGATCAAAAGTTACAGTCTTTACACCTTTTTCTAATGCTCTTTTTGCTACTAATTCTCCTACAAGCTTAGCTGCATCTTTGTTTCCTACAGCTTTCCCTTCACCACTAACTTCTTTATCTAAAGTAGAAGCAGCTACTATAGTTTGCCCTGTTTCATCGTTAATGATTTGAGCATACATGTTGCTTAAGCTTCTGTAAACATTTAATCTTGGTCGTTCAGCTGTTCCGGTAACCTTGTTTCGAACGCGCTGATGTCTTTTCTTTCTTGTAAGATTTTTGCTTACCTTCTTGATCACCTTGTTTCACTCCTTTCTATTACTTACCAGTCTTACCTTCTTTACGTCTAACGATTTCATCTGAGTATCGAATTCCTTTTCCTTTATAAGGTTCAGGTTTTCTTAACTCTCGGATTTTCGCTGCGTAATTTCCAACTTTTTGTTTGTTGATTCCTTTAACAAGGATTTCTGTTTGAGAAGGTACCTCTGTAGTAACACCCTCTGGATCTGTCATTTCTACAGGATGTGAGAAACCTAAGTTTAGTACTAGTTTGTTACCTTGCTTATTAGCTCTGTAACCTACACCAACTAAATTTAATTTTTTCTCATATCCCTTCACTACTCCGTCTACCATATTGGCGACAAGTGATCTTGATAAACCATGTAAAGATCTATGTTTTTTGTTGTTTGTTGGTCTCTCAACAAGAATTGTATTTTCTTCTACCTTAACAAGAATATCTTTATGAATTTGCTCTGCTAATGTTCCTTGAGGTCCTTTAACAGTAACAACGTTATTATTATCAACATTTACTTCTACGCCTTTTGATAATTCAATTGGCTTTACACCTATCCTTGACATGTTTGCACCTCCTTAAAAGTTATTACGATTACCAGATGTAAGCAATAACCTCTCCGCCAACGCCTTCTTTTCTAGCAATTCTATCTGCAATAATTCCTTTAGATGTAGAGATAATTGCAATCCCTAATCCACCTAAAACTCTGGGAATTTCATCTTTTTTTGCATAAACCCTTAGTCCAGGTTTTGAAATACGCTTAATGCCTGTAATAACTTTTTCGTTATTTTTACCAAACTTTAATTGCATTCTAATAATCCCTTGTTTCCCATCTTCTATAACATCAAAGCCTTTTATAAAACCCTCTTCAAGAAGAATGTTTGCAATTTCTTTCTTCATGTTAGAGGCTGGAATATCAACTGTCTCATGTTTTACCGCACTGGCATTTCTAATGCGAGTAAGCATATCTGCAATTGGATCTGTCATTGTCATAACCTTACCTCCTTCCCAATTTTACCAGCTAGCTTTTTTAACACCTGGTATTTGCCCTTTGTAGGCTAATTCTCTAAAACAAATACGACATATGCCAAATTTTCTTAAATAAGCATGTGGTCTTCCACATATTTTACATCTTGTATATTCTCTTGTTTTGAATTTTGCTTTTCTTTCTTGCTTAACTTTCAGAGATTGTTTTGCCACTACTTATACCTCCTTATTTATTTTGCGAAAGGCATTCCCATTAATTTTAACAACTCACGGCTTTCTTCATCTGTTTTCGCAGTGGTAACAAAGATAATGTCCATTCCCCTTGCTTTATCAACCTTATCATAGTCAATTTCTGGGAAAATCAATTGATCCTTGACACCTAAAGCATAGTTTCCTCTACCATCAAAGGCTTTAGCACTTACGCCTCTAAAGTCTCTTACCCTTGGTAAAGCAACGTTTAATAATCTATCTACAAATTCGTACATCTTTTCGCCTCTTAAAGTAGTTTTAGCGCCGATAGACATACCTTCTCGAAGTTTAAAATTAGAAACTGATTTTTTAGCCTTAGTAATAACAGGTTTTTGTCCTGTGATTGTTGTTAATTCCTGCACAGCTACTTCTAGTGCTTTAGGATTATCCTTAGCTTCTCCAACCCCCATGTTGACAATTACCTTCTCAATTTTAGGGATTTCCATGACACTTTTATATCCAAACTTCTCCATCATCGCTGGAGCAACTTCATTTTTATATTTATCATTTAATCTAGCCATTACTAGACTTACCTCCCTTCTTCGCTTTAGTCTAATACTTCGCCAGTCTTTTTGCTTACTCTTACTTTTTCACCGTTTTCAAGAATCTTATATCCTACTCTAACACCTTGGTTAGCTTTTTTATCAAAAATCATTACATTAGATGCATTTATTGGGGCTTCTTGATTGATGATGCCGCCTTTTTGGGTTTGAGCGTTTGGTTTTTGATGCTTTGTTACCATATTTACGCCTTCCACAATTACTCTATTCGCTTTAGGTAATACTTGTAGCACCTTACCCTTTTTAGCTTTATCTTTTCCAGCTATTACTACTACTGTGTCACCTTTCTTGATACGCATCTGTAACACCTCCTCGTTTATAATACTTCTGGAGCTAGTGAAACAATCTTCATAAACTCTTTATCTCTTAATTCTCTTGCTACTGGCCCAAAGATACGTGTCCCCATTGGTTGTTTATCTTCTTTAATAACAACAGCAGCATTTTGATCAAATTTAATATAAAATCCGTCTTTACGTCTAGTAACAGCTTTTGTTCTAACTACAACAGCTTTTACCACTTGACCTTTTTTTACAACTCCGCCTGGTGTTGCACTTTTAACTGAGCAGACGATTACGTCACCTATTCTGGCATACCTTCTCTTCGTGCCACCTAATACACGAATACAAAGTAATTCTTTTGCCCCCGAGTTATCTGCAACGCTAAGTCGTGATTCTTGTTGAATCATAGCGATACCTCCTTTTCAATCCTATTCTATTTAGCCTTTTCAACGATTTTTGCAAGTCTCCATCGTTTATCTTTTGATAATGGTCTTGTTTCCATAATTCTTACTTTATCTCCAATAGTACATTCATTCATTTCATCATGTGCTTTATATTTAGTCGTTCTTTTAACAGCTTTGCCATATAAAGGATGACGAACAAAATCCTCTACTAATACTACGATTGTTTTATCCATTTTGTCACTTACTACACGACCTAATCTACTTTTTCTTGTTCCTCTTTCCACCAGTTTGGCCTCCCTTCTCACCTACATCATCATTCATTATGAATTTATTTACCCATTTCTCGTTCTCTAATAAGGGTTTTGATTCTTGCGATATCTTTGCGAACATTTCTGATTCTCAAAGGGTTTTCGAGCTGGCCGGTCGCTAATTGGAAACGAAGGTTAAATAATTCACTTTTTGAATCAGCTAATTTTTGGTTTAATTCAACATCTGACATATCTCTTAATGTATTAGCTTTCATCAGCTTCACCACCCTTTACTTCTAATTCTTGACGTGTTACAAATTTACATTTGATTGGTAATTTATGAATAGCTAATCTCATAGCTTCTCTTGCTCTTTCTTCAGATACTCCTGCAATTTCAAACATAACTCTACCTGGCTTCACTACAGCTACCCAAAACTCTGGTGAACCTTTACCAGCACCCATACGAGTTTCAGCAGGTTTCTTTGTTACAGGTTTGTGAGGGAATATTTTGATCCAAACCTTACCCCCTCTTTTAATAGACCTTGTCATAGCAATACGAGCAGCTTCTATTTGATTAGAGGTGATCCATGCAGGTTCAAGAGCCATGATTCCATATTCTCCATAAGAAACCTTGTTTCCTCTAGTAGCTTCACCTGCCATTTTTCCTCTGTGTACTCTACGGCGTTTTACTCTTTTAGGCATTAACATGCGCTATTCCTCCTTCCTTCAAGGCATAACTGTTACTTGTTTTGTGTATTTTTATCTTCTTCTTTATTAACATTTCTCTTAGTAGGTAATACTTCACCTTTGTAAATCCAAACCTTTACACCTAATTTCCCATAGGTTGTAGTAGCTTCTGCAAAACCATAGTCAATATCCGCTCTTAAAGTGTGTAACGGAACATTTCCTTGATTGTAGCCTTCGGAACGTGCCATCTCTGCTCCACCAAGTCTTCCTGATGTTAGAACTTTGATTCCTTTTGCACCTGAACGCATTGCTCTTTGCATAGCTTGTTTCATTGCTCTTCTAAAAGAAACTCTTCTTTCTAGTGAGAAAGCAATGTTCTCCGCTACTAATTGAGCGTCTACCTCTGGCACTCTTACTTCTACTACATTTACTGCTACATTTTTCTTCGTTAACTTTTCTAATTCTTTTTTTACTTCTTCAACACCCTGTCCGCCCTTACCTATAACCATTCCAGGTTTTGCAGTGTGAATATTTATTTTAACTCTATTGTTGGCAGCTCTTTCAATCTCTACTTTAGAAATTCCAGCAATGAAAAGTTTCTCTTTAACGTATTTACGGATTTTGTGGTCTTCCACAAGTAGGCTGGAAAAATCTTTTTTATTGGCATACCATTTGGCGTCCCAATCTTTAATGATTCCTACTCTTAATCCGTGTGGGCTTACCTTTTGACCCATTATTTTCCCTCCTTATTTCTACTTTTCTTTTAGTACAACACCAATATGACTTGTTCTTTTTCTTATGGTAGTAGCTCGACCCATAGCTCTTGGTCTGAAACGTTTCATTGTAGGTCCTTGATTTGCATAAATTTCTGATACAAATAAATTCTCTCTATCCATATTATAGTTGTTTTCAGCATTAGCTAAAGCTGATTTAACAAGTTTTTCTACTATTGGTGCTGCCGCTCTAGGTGTATACTTTAGTATTGCTAAAGCCTCGTCAACTTTCTTACCTCGTACTAAATCAACAACTTGTTGAGCTTTTCTAGGAGCTATTCTAACAAATCTTACAATTGCTCTTGCTTCCATGGAATGACCTCCTTTCGTAATCTAGATCAAACAAGTATATAATTCCACAAAGCCAAAGATAATAATATTACTTTCTCTTTGTTGTTTTATCGTTATCATCATGTCCTCTATAGGTTCTGGTAGGAGCAAACTCCCCTAGTTTATGCCCAACCATGTCTTCTGTAACATATACTGGGACATGCTTTCTACCATCATGTACAGCAATAGTGTGCCCGATCATTTGTGGAAAAATAGTAGATGCTCTTGACCATGTTTTCACAACTCTTTTTTCACCTTTGTCATTCATCTCTTCTACTTTCTTTAGTAAGCCTTGATGAATAAAAGGTCCTTTTTTTAGTGATCTACCCATTACTTTTCCTCCCTTCAAGAAGTATGTGTCTCTTTATCTTTTCTCATTATATGGCTAAATTATTTCTTTCTTCTAGATATAATGTATTTGTTTGAAGCTTTTTTCTTATCACGGGTTTTGTATCCAAGTGTAGGCTTACCCCATGGTGTTACTGGTGAAGGTCTTCCAATAGGTGATCTACCTTCTCCACCACCGTGTGGATGGTCATTTGGATTCATGGCAGAACCTCTTACAGTAGGTCTAATTCCCATATGTCTTTTTCTACCCGCTTTACCGATAGTAATATTCTCATGGTCATGGTTCCCTACTTCTCCTACCGTCGCTTTACAATCCATCATGATTTGTCTTATTTCTCCAGAAGGTAATCTTAATAGTGCATATTTCCCTTCCTTCGCCATTAGTTGGGCTGAGTTACCAGCAGCTCTTGCAATCTGTCCACCTTTACCTGGCTTCATTTCGATATTATGGATGATGGTACCTACTGGGATGTTTCTTAATGGTAAAGCATTTCCTGCTTTAATATCTGCACCTGTGCCAGATTCTACTACATCCCCAACCTTTAGTCCATTTGGAGCAATAATATATCTTTTTTCTCCATCAGCATAGTGTAGTAAAGCTATATTAGCTGTTCTATTTGGGTCATATTCGATAGATGCAACCTTTGCTGGTATATCATCTTTGTTTCTCTTAAAATCGATAATTCTATATTTTCTTTTCATACCGCCACCTCTATGGCGAACGGTTATTTTACCATGAACATTTCTACCACCAGTTTTATTAAGTGTTTCTAAGAGTGATCTTTCAGGTTCCACCTTTGTGATTTCTTCAAATGTAGAAACTGTCATTTCTCTTCTAGCTGGTGAAGTAGGATTAAACTTTTTTATACCCATTTCTGTTTCCCTCCTTCGTATTGCAAATCAACTCTTACATTCCTTCAAATAACTCGATTGTTTTGCTGTCTTCTGTTAATGTGACAATAGCTTTTTTCCAATCAGCTCTTTTGCCAACATTTTTTCCCATTCTCTTAACTTTTCCTCTCATGTTCAAGGTATTAACCTTCTCCACCTTAACACCAAAGATTTTCTCTATAGCTTTTCTGACTTCTGTTTTATTAGCTCTTTTCGCTACAACAAAAGCATATTTTTTATCAGCGATGTCCGCCATGCTTTGCTCAGTTACTAATGGTTTAATAACAATATCGTGTGGATTTGTCATTATGCGTACACCTCCTCCACTTTTTGAACCGCATCTTTTGTAATAATGAATTTGTCATATTTTAAAATGTCATAAACATTTAATGTATTTACAGAAGCTGTCTCAATTCCTGGGATGTTTTTAGCTGATCTGATAACAGCTTCATTTTTATCCCCTATTACAATCAACGCTTTCTTTTCTACTTTTAAGTTCTTTAAGATGTTAGCCATCTCTTTTGTCTTTGGTGCTTCCAAAGTAAGTTCTTCTAATACAATAAGTTCATTACTATTTACTTTTGAAGTAAGTGCCGATTTCATGGCAAGTCTTTTTACTTTCTTCGGTAATGTGTACCCATGATTTCTTGGTTTTGGTGCAAATACAACACCTCCGCCAACCCATAGTGGTGAACGAATGGTACCATGTCGAGCACGTCCAGTTCCTTTTTGTCTCCATGGCCTTCTCCCGCCGCCTCTTACTTCTGATCTAGTTTTAGCAGACTGTGTTCCTTGTCTTTTATTTGCAAGTTGATTTTTAACAACTTCATAAAGCACGTGTTGGTTTACTTCTACGCCAAATACATTGTCGCTTAATTCTATTTCATTTACTTGTTCTCCAGACACATTGTATACAGATACTTTAGGCATAGTAAATCCTCCTTTCTGCAATTAAATTATTTCCCTTGTTTTGTTGTTTCTTTGATAATTAATAATCCTTTTTTAGGTCCTGGCACAGCGCCCTTTACTAAAAGAGCATTTCTTTCTGTGTCTACCTTTACCACTTCAAGATTTTGAACAGTAACCTGTACTGCTCCCATATGCCCAGGTAATTTTTTGCCCTTGAATACTCTCCCTGGATACGCAGACGCACCCATTGAACCAGGTCTTCTATGATATCTAGAACCATGTGACATCGGTCCTCTGCTTTGACCATGTCTTTTAATAACACCTTGGAATCCTTTACCTTTAGAGACACCTGTAATATCTACTTTTTCACCTTCTTGGAAAAGATCCGCTTTGATTTCTTGACCTACTGTGAATTCTGGTGCGTTTTCTGTTCTAAATTCCTTTAGTTTTCTTTTGGCAGGAATTCCAGCCTTATCGTAATGTCCTTTTAATGGTTTGTTAACATTTTTTTCCTTTAAGGTATCATAACCTACTTGAACTGCATTGTATCCGTCTGTCTCAACAGTTTTTACTTGTGCCACAGCATTAGGTTCTACTTCAATAACAGTTACAGGTATTACTAACCCTTCGTTGTTGAAAATTTGAGTCATTCCAACTTTTCTACCTAATAAACCCTTCATTCTATTACACCTCCTATTAATCTTACAGCGGATTATACATTGCGTATAATCATACTAAGATAGGATGAATCTCATCTCTTTATCTTAGTTAAATTCATTTATTATAATTTGATTTCTATATCTACGCCTGCTGGTAAGTCTAATCTCATTAATGCATCAACTGTTTTAGGCGTTGGGTTTAAGATGTCAACCAATCTTTTATGGGTTCTCATCTCAAACTGCTCTCTTGAATCCTTGTACTTGTGAACTGCTCTTAGTATAGTGATAATTTGTTTTTCTGTTGGTAATGGAACTGGTCCTGAAACTTCTGCTCCACTTCTTTTAGCAGTTTCCACAATTTTTTCAGCTGACTGATCTAATACTTTGTGATCATAAGCTTTTAGTCTGATTCTAATTTTTTGCTTTGCTTTAGCTGTTGCCATTTGCTTTCCCTCCCTTTCATCGCACGTGATTTCTTTTTACGTACGACCTAGACTACTGATACACCGTTCCGGGTGTGTTGAGATTTTTTTATATCAATGTCAGGTAGTCTTGTCGCCCGATTCTTAGATCTAGACATTTCTCCACGAAAATTTCCTTACATTAGCAACCTTTCGCTTCATTGACTCTTCATAAAACTATAGGAACATGTCAAATAGACACTAGTATATTTTATAACATCTAGTTGTAAAATTCAACCCTATTTCAGATATTTATTAATTTTTTTCTATTTTTCATAAATGCAAATTTAGAAGAAGAGAAAGCCTCTTCTTCTAAATTAATTTTGCTCAAATCTTACTATTCAATAATAGAAGCAACTACTCCAGCACCTACAGTTCTTCCACCTTCACGGATAGCGAATCTTAAGCCTTCTTCTGTAGCGATTGGGCTGAT
>NZ_FOHU01000013.1 GCF_900111615.1 Natronincola peptidivorans
CCCCTATCTTTTTTGAAAATATTATACTAAAAAATGTACAAATCTGTGTATTTTGAGATTAGAATTTTTGGCTAATTTGATTATATAATTTACAGTAATGTAATGAAAGATATCTTGTAAAAGGAGGACAATAGTTGTATTCAATAATCAAACATACACGACAGCAGGAATGGAAATGGAGATATCCAATAAAATACAAATGTTTATTTGGGGTTTGATAGATGACTTAAATAAAGAAGAAATAAAGCTAAACTATCTACAGGTATTTCAGCTAACTTCTATAAGGGCATGGATGGAAAACTTAAGCAACAAATCATTCATAGACAGGAGCGACCCACATACGAGAAAAAGCATATAATTGATATAGAAAAACCTGTACAGAGGAAAATTTTTGTGATTGATGATGGTACATATTGTACAATGTTATTGAGCCATGAATATTAAACATTCCTATACTAATACTTGATATATCCAATTAAGTTAAAATATAATTGTAGAGAGGGTTAACCTTCTCTTTTTTTATGAAGGGTAAATAATATAGTGGAAATCAGGGCAATCAGGGTTTAATTACTGCCCTGAACGCCCTAATATATAATCTAACAATAAGGAACAATAGGAGGATAATAATTTTGAAAAATCAGGAAACGTATATATCGTTATACAATATCATAAAGGAAGCATATGAAGAAAATAATAAAGAAGGACATTTTGAAAATTATTATAATAAGGAGAAAGATAAATTTAAGGACATTTTGACATGCATTGGAGTAGACCCGAAAACTTTGAAAGAACTAGATAGTGAGGGCTTTGGTATTCCTAGCAGTGAAAAAAATGTTGTAAAAAAGTTAATAAGTCAATATACTGAAAAAAATATGAAGTTCATAAGAAAGCAAGATTTTAAAAACGTATCACTTGATTTTCTGAAAGAGGTCATTTCAAGTGTTGAATCTATTTTAAGAAAGAAATTAGAGAAGGATAAATATACTAAAGAAATTAATAGGATGCTTACAGTAAGCACATATCCTGTTTCAGAAAGTGTTGAGGATATAAAAAAACAAGCATTAGATATAATTATAGATGATATTGAAAAATTGCAAGGCATAGAAAATGTATTTAAGGGACCTAATCTAAGTTTTGTAGATAAAGTAAATCTTCTAAACTATTATAAACTACTACTACAGTCAACTTCTAAGCAGTGGAATACAGTTGTAGACATTTTTGTTGAGAATAGGCAAGAAGAAATATATAATTCTGTTGAAAGTGATTATAAGGAAGGATTATCAGAAGAAGAAGCAGAAAAAAAATTCCCTGAATTTGTGAAAGATAGTATATTTGCTTTAAAGGAAGCAATAAAAGAGTATGAAGATGAGTTAGAAAGACCTAATTCTACCACAGTAAGTGAATTAAAAGATGAAAAATTAAAAAAAGTAAAAGAAGCAATAGATAAAATTAAAATTTAATAAAAAGGATGAAAGTTAGTAGCCCGTTGAGATAGGGCTTTTTTTTGTACAAAAAACAATAGGGGTCAAAAAAATTTTTTATTTTAGGCTTTTAGTGATGAGATTATAGATGCCTTATTATAGGTAATGTAGTAAGCAATCAACAAATTGGTCTTTGAAAACTTAATAAAGGAGGTGAAGCTTTGGATGATAAGCTAGAAGAAAACTTCCCAAAGAAGAAGAGGGAAAAGAGTAAAAATAAAGAGCAGAAAGCTGAAACCAATGAAAAGGAGAGAGAGACTCTAGACCCACCAAGTAATCCAGTGTATAAGCCATATCTACAAAGACTAAGGCATATAAATGAATTTGACTTGGACAATCAGGGCAATCTTTGTAGCTATGATAAGAATGGCAGTCCTTATCGTCTAAGTAATTTTGTTGCAATGCCTACCAAGGAGATTATAAGGGATGATGGAGTAAGTCAGGAAAGAACGTTTAGAATAAAGGGGATTCGAAAGGGTGGATATAAACTACCGCCTGTAGATATAAGTCCTCAAGAATTTGTTGGAATGAATTGGGTCATATCAAATTGGGGAATTGAAACATCAATTAAAGCAGGTATGGGTAAGAAGGACATTGTGAGAGATGCCATTCAAAATATGGGAGAGAACATAAAGAAACATACTATATTCACTCATATTGGTTGGAGGCAAGAAATGAACAATAAGTACACTTACCTACACTCGGAGGGAGGGGTAGGAGAAACTGATGTAACTGTAGAACTTGAAGAGTTTCTTAAAAGGTATAAATTCCCTAATAAGATACCAAGTACAAAGAAAGCAGCACAGGAGAGTTTGAGTCTACTTAAGTTAGCCACAGAAGAAGTAACAATACCTCTATTGGCATTAGTATACTTAGCCCCACTAGTAGAAGTCTTTAAACGAGCTGGAATAGAGCCAAATTTTGTAATGTGGCTTCATGGTAACACTGGAACAAGGAAAACAACGTTAGCAATGCTGTATCTATGTCATTTTGGAAACTTTAATGGAAAAAATCCACCTGCCAGCTTTAAAGATACAGCAAATGCGCTAGAAAGGAAAGCATTTGCTACAAAAGATAGCCTTTTGTTAATCGATGATTTCCATCCAGAGTCGAGTAAATCCGAAGCATCTAAAATTAATCAAACTGCTCAGAGGATATTAAGAATGTATGGAGATAGGATAGGAAGGGGAAGGTTAACATCGACAATAGAATTTCAAAAGGACTATCCACCTAGAGGAATGGCACTAGTAACAGGAGAGGATGTACCTAAGGGACAATCATCCGTAGCACGATTTTTAGGAGTAGAGATTTTAAATGATGAGATAAATTTGAAGTTGCTAACTAGAGCACAGAAAAACAATCATCTTTTATCTCAGTCTATGGTAGGTTATATAAAATGGTTAATTCCTCAAATGGATGAACTACCCCAGAAAATTGCAAAAAGGTTTCAGAATAAAAGGTCATATTTCCAAGGTGAATCAGCTCATGGTAGACTTGGTGATGCAGCGACATGCTTGATGATTGCTTTTGAGTTGATGCTGGAGTATATGATAGAAGTTGGTGCTTGTAATAAAAAGATGGCACAGATTTTAAGTAAGATGGGAGATAGAGTGCTCATAAGTTTAATCACTAAACAAAATTCCCTTGTCAGGCAAGAAAAGCCAGTGGAAATTTTCAAGAAAGTACTGGAAGAGCTTTTATCAACAGGGAAAGTAAGGTTAGAGCCTATAAATACTATAGATAGCTTTAACCAAGTAAAAACTGAGGGTGAGAGAATTGGATGGACAGATAAAAATTACTATTACCTATTGCCTGATACTACTTATAATGTTGTATGTAGATTTTTAGCAAGTAGAGGAGAAATATTCCCAGTAAAAGAGAGAACTCTTTGGAAACACCTAGATGAAGCTAAGTTAATTTTAGTCGAGAAAGGGAAAGATGGACAAGTACAAAGATGCCCAAAGAAAACAATACCAAGAAACACCAGAAGTAGCAACCTAGGGAAATCTTATAGACCGAGATTGCTACATATTAAGAGAGACATATTTGAAGGTGAGCTTAAAGATTAAGAAATTGTAAATAAGCCAAATTAAATAAAGGGAGGACAAACAAAATGAAAAAAAATGCGAGAAAAAATCAAATAGAGGAATTGATGGAAGAGGGACTAGAACTTGATAATGAATTAGATAGGGAAGATGAAAACACAGATGAAAATGGAGATATAGAGGGGAACATAGAAGGCGATGACGACTGGGTCAACGAAAATGAAGAAGATGATGATGATTGGGACGATGAAGATGATGAACAAGACGATGATGGTTGGGGTGATGAGGGTGATGAAGAAGACGAAGAAGACGATGATGGTTGGGATGATGAGGGTGATGAAGAAGACGAAGAAGACGATGATGGCTGGGAAGATGAAGATGATAAAGAAGATGATGATGGCAATGATGACTATGATGAAGATAAGGATGACGATTTAGAGGACTTGTTCATCCTTGGGAATTCAAAACGAAGAGCAATACTAGATGAAGGGAATTATATTGCTAAGATAGGAAAGATAACAGCTGAAAGTCAGGCAACAGGTTTATATGGACCATGGACCAAGATAACGGTTCCATTCAAAATAAATAATCCAAAGGATGATAAGGTTATTACTGTTAACTTTGTTGCTAGCAGCCACTTAAGTCCTACAAGTAAACTCTTCATCCTCTTGGAAGAGGTCTTAGGAAAATCGCCATCAGGACAAATAGATATAAGGGAGATTGAAGGAAAGAAAGTAAAAGTTAACATTGAGCATAACTTAGACAAACTAGGCAATGAATGGGAAGCCATAGCTGAAGTTAGAAGAATAAAGAAGAAAAATAGATAGGGTAAACAACATTTTCAGGGCATCAGGGAAAATTGTCCTAAATGCCCTGAAAATAATAATAGAGGGGTTTTGAAAGCTCTTTTAAAAATATATTACTATAATGTTTAGGATTAGCGAGGGGGTTGAAAATGAAGAATATTTTAACTTCTATATCAAGAAGAAAGCTCTATGAAAAGGAGTATAGTCCTGATAATACATCTATTAGTTTGATAGAGTCAGATAAAGAAGAGCAGGAAGATTATTATAATCCATTAGCTCAATTATTAACATTAATGGTTAAAGAACTTGATAATGCTAGTATATAGTCAATAGAAGGAAGGTGAGGAGATGGAGTGTAAAAAGAAGGGGGTAGCCTATGTCAGGTATTCAAGTGATAATCAACGTGATGAATCTATTGATGCTCAAATAAGGGCAATAAAAGACTATGGTCAAAGGAATGAAATTGAAATTGTAAAGGTATATGCTGACAAGGCTAAAACAGCAACATCGGATAAGAGACCAGGGTTTCAGCAAATGGTAAAAGACAGTGCTACTGGAATTTTTGAAATGGTTCTAGTTCATAAATTAGATAGATTTTCGAGAAGCAAATACGACTCCAGTTTCTATAAAAGGAAATTAAAAAAAATGGAGTACGAGTGGTAAGTATTACTGAGAATCTCGATGGTAGTCCTGAATCAGTAATAATGGAGTCAGTGTTTGAGGGAATGGCAGAATACTATTCTAAAAATTTAGCTCGTGAAGTAATGAAAGGAATGAAAGAAACAGCTTATCAATGTAAGCATACAGGTGGAATACCTCCATTAGGTTACAAAGTAATGCCTGATAAAAAGTATGCCATAGATGAAAAGGAAGCAATAATTGTCAGGACGATATTTGATATGTATATCAATGGGTATAGCTATGGGAAAATAATAGACCACTTAAATTTAAAAGGTTATAAAACTAAAACAGGTAAAACTTTTGGGAAGAATAGCATTTATGGCATACTAGACAATGAAAAATATTCTGGGGTATACATTTTCAATCGAAGCTCTAAAAAAGATGCATTTGGTAAAAGAAACAGTCATTTATATAAAGATGAGAGTGAAATCATTAGGGTAGAAGGAGGAATACCAGCTATTGTATCGACAGAAGTGTTTAGAAAAACAAAAGAGATTATGAATTCAAGAAAAAGAGCACCAGGAGCAAATAAAGCAAAGGAGACATATCTTTTAACAGGCTTAATAATCTGTGGGCAATGTGGTACTAATATGCAAGGAAATAGGAGAAATGCTAAAAATAAGCCTAAGTATGTATCATATCGATGTGGGTGTAGGCTACAAAAGAGAACATGCGATAATAAGGAAATAAGAAAAGAGTATATTGAAGAATTCGTACTATCTGAACTAGAAAAAAATATTCTTAATGATAAAGCGATACCAATTCTAGTAGAGAAAATTAATAATCATTTGAAAGAACAAGCAGAAAGAGGAGAAGTCTCTATTAAAGCATTAAAAAATGAAGTAGAAGAAGTTAAGACTCAAATAGATAATATAGTAACAGCAATAGCACAGGGCTTCTATCAAGAAGAATTTAAAGGAAGAATGGATGAACTACAAGGTAGGAAACTTAAATTAGAACAAAATATTTTAGAAATGGAAAATAAATCAAATGCATCGACTATTAAAGAAGAGCAAGTTAAAAAGCTATTTTCTATGTTCCGAGATTTCGTTAAAGAAAGGAATCTTCCAGAATGCAAAAAATTTGTTCAAAACTATGTAGATAAAGTAATTGTTTATAAGGACCACGTTGAAGTAATATTCAACGTGGTTTTTGAGTTTTTGGATAAAGACGAAGCAATCAAGATATATTCAACTGTTGAGAAAAAGCAATTGTTTAAAATGTATAAAAACATAGCCTAATTAAAGGAAAATAATGGATTGAAAATTGTTTTAAATGTCTATAATAAAAATAAAAAAGGAGTGGATGTTGTGTTTAAAAATTCATTGTTAGGTGGAGATGGAACTACAGGTTTGAAAATTGGCGGTGAAATAGGCAAAGCTATTGGTGGAGCAATAGGTGGAGTAGTTGGAGGGGAATCAGGGAAAGAAACTGGAGAGAAGGTAGGAGAAGCTATAGGAAGTGGAGCAGGGGTAGTAATAGATAAGTAATTAATACAACTAAATGTAATAAATTATAAATTTATATTAAATATCAGGAGGTTATAAAATGTCAAATACATATAGTGTGGATAACACAGATAAGTTCAGAGAGGCATGTAAAAATTCAATAGCAGGTGGAGCAGCAGGTGCTATGCTTGGAGGAAACATAGGAAAAATTTTAGGAGTACCAGGAGCTACTGTTGGTGCAACGGTTGGAGCAGTAGCAGGATTTATCTATGGTATAAGTAATTAAGGTTAGACCAAATAAATAAAGTACTATAATTGTTTGAACAATAAGGGGGTGCTACATTAAATATGAAGAAAAAAGATTCAATAATAGGAAATCCACCAACACTTTTAAAATGCTTGAAGTGTAAGAAAGCTAAACCTATATCATGTATAGCTTGTGCTGTAATAGGTTATTAATGTGGATATTGGAGGGTACGGTTCGCCTCCACCAATTTAACAAGAAAACAATTAAAAAGTTAAAGATTATTAATCTAAAGAGTAAAATGCTGTTCTCATGGTGGTAGTGAGGACAGCATTTTTGTTGATGTTTAAACGAACAAAAAAGAGAACTAAGGAGAGCAATTGGTAATTATAATAACTATCGATAGTAAAGAGAAGCATATTTAATAAAATTATACAGTTTTAGTGACAGACAAAACACTGCCCTTGATAATTGGGGAATTACTTTTTTAAAAACACATTGAATATATGATTCTTACTAGTCTAACAATATATTTATACGTCATAAACATATAGTGAGGTGATAATTAATGAAGAAAAATATTAAAAAATGGACTAAATGGGGAATTGTCTTAATAATAATTTGGGGTGTGCTACTTCATTTCGTGTATGAATGGTCTGATGAGAATGCTATTGTTGGAATATTTGGTGCAGTTAACGAAAGTACATGGGAGCATTTAAAGCTATTATTTTGGCCGGCTTTTATTTTCTCAATTATTGAATTCATGTATATAGGTAAACATTATAGCAAGTATATCACAGGGAAGGCAATATCCTTTTATGTTGGAATACTTATGATTATCACCTTGTTTTATACGTATACAGGCATTATAGGAAAGAACTATGTTGTGGTAGACATAACAATTTTTATAATAAGTGTAGTTATCAGTCAGTATATTGGATATAAAATAATAACAGCCCCCTTCAAAATTAAGGGAGTAATAAATGTAATTTCAGTCTTAGCAATAATCCTTCTTATTCTTGCCTTCGTGTTTTTTACGTTTAATCCACCTCATATACCACTTTTCAAGGATCCAAAGACAGGAGGATATGGAATATAACTAGATAAATATAATAAGATAGAGCACTATCAGAAATTGGGTATAGGGTTGAAAGAATTTAAGCAATAGTTAACTTTTAGCGAGATACCTCTGAAAGGTAGTAGAAAGCTGTTTTTTAAAAATTTAACATAAATTTTACAAAAGTCTGTAATTTTGTGTTTTCAACTATTTAAATGGCCATTTGTTGAATTTTTAAGGAGTCAATAGCATTGTCCTTAGAGGAAAAAGATTTAAAAGCTAGAAATATAATATAAGCAATACTCATATTTTGATGGAATTCAACTATTTTCAATTATAGAAACTTATGAACATAGGGTAATCTATTATAGAAATTAGTATGAATTGAGGAGGTAGATTGATGAATAAGAGAAGAATTTTGATAGTTGATGATGAGGAACATATTTTAGAGTTAATTAGATATAATCTTGAGAAAAGTGGATTTGAGGTGTTGACTAGTGATGATGGAGAAGATGCATTAAAGTTATTAGAAACCACTGTTGTAGATATGGTAATTTTAGATTTAATGCTTCCTGGAATTGATGGTATAGAGGTATGCAAGCAGATAAGAAGAACAAAAGAATTTGATAAATTGCCAATCATCATGTTAACAGCAAAAGGTGAGGAAACTGATAGAATTCTAGGGCTTGAATTGGGTGCAGATGATTATGTTACAAAGCCCTTCAGTATTAGAGAGTTAACGGCTAGAGTTAAGGCAATTTTAAGAAGAACAGAAGATACCCTTAGCAGTGAAGGAAGAATATTAAAGCTAAAGGATATTGTTCTTGATTTAGAAAAACATGAGGTAACAGTAGATGGAGAAATAGTAGAACTTACTCTAAAAGAGTTTGCCCTTTTAAAAATCCTGATGGAGAATAGGGGGAAGGTCTTATCTAGGGATGTCTTGCTAGATGAAGTATGGGGTTATGATTACTTTGGCGAAACCAGAACAGTAGATGTTCATATACGCCACTTAAGAAAGAAAATAGGAGATGATGAAACAATCAAGTATATTGATACCATAAGAGGTATAGGTTATAAAATGAAGTAGGTGATACCATGCAAAAAAAAATTCTTGCTGTTTTTTTAATTATATTATTAGTAGGCATACTGTTAACTGGATTTTTATCTTTAAATCTTATTCGTTCCAGCTACATTAATCAATTAGAAGAGCAGTTAATCACAAATGCTAAATTGATTGAAGACTTTATAATAGAAGGTAGAATGAACTTCAATACTCATCAACTCCAACAAAAAATGCAAGATTTGGGGGAAAGAATAGATGCTAGAATAACCATCATTGACAGTAGTGGTAATGTTATGGCGGAAACCTTCAAACGAGAGGGGTATTTAGAAAATCATATAGATCGTCCAGAAGTTCAAACTGCCTATAGAGGAGAGATTGGTAGAAGTATACGATATAGTGATACCTTAAATTTAGATATGCTTTACATTGCATTACCTGTAGAATTAGATGGTGATATGTTTGTTGTTAGGTTAGCAGTGAATTTATTAGAAATACAAAAAATTAATCAAACACTATTATACTATGTTATAATATCTATCGTCTGCGGGCTTATTATTTCTGCTTTAATAGGTTATCGTTTTATAGAGAAAATTATGGAGCCAATTAAAAAGATAACAGAGGCATCAAAAGAAATGGCCTTAGGACGTCTAGGGGTTAGAGCCTATGTTAATTCCAAGGACGAAATTGGAGAACTAGCGGATAATTTTAATCAGATGGCAGATCAGTTACAGGACACAATAAAAAGACTATCTGATAGTAATACGAAATTTAAAGCACTACTGACTAGTATTATTAGTCCTATCATTGCTGTGGATACTAGAAGAAATATTATATTACTAAATCCTGCAGCTGAAAAACTATTCAGTATTAACACAAAGGATGCTTTAGGTAAACATATTTTAGAAGTTATTAGAAACCATCAGTTGGATGAGGAAATTGAGAGGGCTTTTACTGATAATCAAGAAGTCCCTATGGAAATTAAGATAAAAAAACCCAAAGAAAAAACTTTTAAAATCCATTCTAACAAAATTACATTAGAGGATGACCCCACAAAAACAATAGGTCTCGTAACATTAATAGAGGATATAACAGAGATAAGAAAGTTAGAAAAAATCAGGTCTGATTTTGTTGCTAATGTATCTCATGAGTTAAAGACGCCTCTAACATCTATCAATGGATTTGTGGAAACCTTAAAATCAAAAGATATAGAGGATGAGGAGACAAAGGATAGGTTTTTAGACATTATTGATATAGAAACCCAGAGATTAACGCGATTAATTGATGACATTTTAACCTTATCAGCAATAGAAAATTCTCAGCACAAAATATTGAAGCAGGAAATATATCCCAGTGAAGCATTAAAGGAAGTTCAAGAAATAATGAAGCCAATTGCTATAAGCAAGGAAATATCATTAACTTCTATGATAGATTCGAATTTACCAATGCTTTATGGTGACAGAGATTGGTTCAAACAAATGGTGATTAATTTAGTAGATAATGCTATTAAATATACACCTAATGGAGGAAAAGTTCAGATAACTGCTTACATGAGACATAAGAATTTGATTATTATTGTTAAGGATAATGGAATAGGAATTCCTAAAAAAGACCTTCCAAGGTTGTTTGAAAGGTTTTATAGGGTAGATAAAGCTAGAAGCCGAAGTTATAAAGTTGGGGGCACTGGTTTAGGTCTAGCAATAGTAAAACATATCGTCTTGTCTTTAAAAGGCAGAATTAAAGTAAACAGTCAGCAAGATAAGGGCTCAGAATTTATAGTTATATTACCAATTGAAGAGTAAAGAAGATATTCCAAACGGGATATCTTTTTTAATGTCTAGGGAATCATGTATTTTGATTTACTAGACATGGGGTGTGCTTACCCTGCGATAGCAGGCGTCGAAAGGGACTAAGTCTCCCTAGCGAAAACATATTGGCGAAGTCAAGTTTGTACGTTTGATACAAAATACAAATTGTAGTAACCACAATTTATGCTATTCTTTCTAAAATATAATAGAAGTTAATACATTTAACAAAACCATAACATTCTATTAACTGCTTCTTAACCAATCTATCCGTATAAATCAGTACAATAAGCTTGTAAGTAACTAAGAGAATTTTATTATACGAAAGGGGATTTAATAATGAAGAAGTTAGTATTATTACTTGTATTAGTAATGGTAGCAACCTTTGTTTTAGTAGGCTGTGGAGGTAGCACAGCGTCAGATCAGCCAAGTGATGGAAACAATGTAAGCTTAGAGGATAAAAATGGTAAAAACAGTGTAGACTTCAGCAAGCTTGTACAAGTTAGAGGATCAGATACAATGGTAAACTTAGGGCAGCAATGGGCAGAGGTTTTTATGGACAATTACCTTGAAGCGCAGATTGCTGTAACAGGTGGTGGTTCAGGTACAGGAATTGCTGCTTTGATTAATGGAACTGTGGATATTGCTCAAGCTTCAAGACAAATTAGAGATGCAGAAATACAACAAGGAAAAGACAATGGTATAGATATTGTAGAGCATGTAACAGGAAGAGATGGAATTGCTATCATAGTCAATAATGATAATCCTGTACAAGAATTAACACTAGCAGATTTAAAAGCTATATATACTGGGGAAAAATCAAATTGGAAAGACTTCGGTGGAAATGATGGAAATATTACATTATACTCTAGAGAATCTAACTCAGGTACCTATGCTTTCTTTAAAGAATTTGTTTTAGAGGATGAAGAATATGCAACACATTCTAATTTAATGCCTTCTACACAAGCAATTGTTGAAGGAGTTATGCAAGACGTCAACGGTATTGGATATATTGGGCTAGGGTATTTAAGTAATGCTGTTGAAGCTGTTGCAGTATCAGCAGATGGCAATAGTGAAGCAATCTTGCCGTCAATATCAACCGTTCAATCAGGAGATTACCCTGTAGCGAGACCATTATTCTTATATACAGCTGGAGAACCAAAAGGAGTGGTGGAGCTATACATGAACTTCATTATAGGTAACGAAGGACAAAAAATTGTAGAGGATACTGGATTTATCCCAATAAACTAAATTGTAATTCAAGACTAAATAGCAAAGTAATGTCACAGGATATATGATTAAAGAGGTCATAGGCGGATAGTAGGCTTTACTGTCCGCTGATCTTAATTATAGTCACAATGTGTTTGTTTTCTGTGGGGACAGAAAAACAAAGATAAGACAATTTTGCAGTTTAAAACATTAATATATTTTTGATCGTTTAAGATACAGATTACTGTAGTTGATGTTAATAGATGAGTAGAGCTTATATAGATTGAGAGGTGTTAAAATGACTGACATAACAATGGAATTAGTAAAGAAAAAGAAAGGAAAAGCTTTAAAAAAGAATATAAAGAATAGTATGGGTGAATATATTATTGAAAAATTCATTTTTATTTTAGGAATCACATCTATAGCTATTATTGCTTTGATTTTTCTATTTTTATTTCGTTCAGGGATACAATTATTTAATGATATTACCCTACAGGAATTTTTATTCGGTAGGTACTGGTTTCCGATTTCAGTAAACCCTCAATATGGTATTTTACCCTTAGTAGCGGGGACATTAATGGTGACTTTAGGAGCTGTCTTTATTTCCGTCCCCCTAGGTATTGGAAGTGCCATCTTTATTGCTGAGGTGGCACCACCCAAAACCAAGACGGTATTAAAGGTTATTATAGAATTTTTGTCAGCCATACCATCGGTTGTATTAGGATTTCTTGGAATTGTCTTTTTATCTAGTTGGATTAGGGTAACTTTTCACTTGTCATCTGGATTTACTGTGTTAACTGGTTCAATTCTGGTATCTTTTATGGCATTACCAACGATTATTAGTATATCCGATGATGCCTTAAATGCATTGCCTCAGGAATACCATGAAGCATCTTTTGCCTTAGGAGCCACAAAATGGGAAACCATTCTTCATGTTCTTGTGCCAGCGGCTTCCTCTGGAATTATTGCAGCTGTAATGCTGGGAGTTGGTAGAGCCATTGGAGAAACCATGACTGTGATGATGGTGACAGGAAATGCAGCTCAGATTCCAAATTCATTTTTAGTATCAGGCAGGACAATGACTGCCACTATAGCAGCGGAAATGGGAGATACTGTAAGAAATGGCACCCACTATCATGCGTTATTTGCAGTAGGAATTGTATTATTCTTGATGACCAGTATCATTAATTTTATTGCAGATTTTGCACTTTCTCATGGGAAAAAGGAGGCAAGATAAGTGAATAAAAAAATAGAAGAGGGAGTTGTCTTTAGCATATTAAGCTTTATCACAATGATAGTGGTGATACCAACCTTATTGATAATTGGTTATATCCTACTAAAAGGAATCGGAACAATCAATTGGGAGTTCCTAACAGCTATGCCAAGACAAGGGATGAGGGCAGGAGGGATTTATCCCGCCATTATTGGAACATTATATCTAGTTATTGGAACCATCCTCTTTGCTCTACCATTAGGAGTTGGTTCAGGCATCTATCTAACTGAATATGCAAAACAAGGTATGTTGTCTAGAATAATACGTTTAGCAATTCTAAATTTGGCAGGAGTGCCTTCTGTAGTCTATGGGCTGTTTGGTTTAGGTTTATTTGTACTATTCTTAGGATTTGGATCTTCCATATTAGCAGGGTCTCTTACACTAGCCTGCTTGATTTTGCCCATTGTTATTACTGCATCTGAGGAAGCATTAAAAAGTGTTCCAATAAGTTATAGAGAAGCCTCCTTGGCATTGGGAGCATCAAAGTGGCAAACTATTCAAAATGTTGTACTTCCCCATGCGATGCCAGGAATCTTGACAGGAGCCATATTAGGGATTGGAAGAGCAGCAGGGGAAACGGCCCCCATCTTATTAACGGTAGCTGCTTTCTTTTTACCCAGATTACCAAAGTCCTTATTTGATCAAGTAATGGCACTGCCATATCATTTATATATTATTTCAACACAAGTGCCAAACATGCCAGAGGAGATAAAATATGGAACTGCTCTTGTATTATTAGGAATCGTAGGGTTATTCTACATGATAGCAACATCAATTCGAATAAAATTTAAGATAAGTAATAGAGCTTAATGCAGACAAGTTAAGGAGGATAAGAATGAAAAAGATTTCTATAAAAGACTTAAACTTATATTATAGAGATTTTCAAGCTTTAAAGGACATCTCTTTAAATATAGACGCAAAAAAGGTAACGGCTTTGATTGGACCTTCAGGCTGTGGGAAGTCAACCTTCTTAAGGAGCTTAAATCGCATGAACGACCTTATTGACGGGGTACGAGTTGAAGGTAGAGTTGAACTAGAAAACCACGATATTTATCATAAGGATGTGGATGTGGTTACATTGAGAAGCCGTATTGGAATGGTTTTTCAAAAACCTAATCCTTTTCCAAAGTCGATTTATGAAAATGTAGCTTATGGTCCGAAACGTCATGGAATAAAAAATCGAAAGCAGCTAGATGAGATTGTAGAAAAAAGCTTGAAAAAAGCCGCCTTATGGGATGAGGTGCAGGATAGATTGAATAAATCAGCCTTAGGACTTTCTGGAGGACAGCAGCAAAGGCTCTGTATTGCAAGGGCCTTGGCAATGGAGCCTGAAGTATTATTAATGGATGAACCAACATCGGCTTTAGACCCCATCGCCACAGCAAAGATTGAAGAACTGATTACAGAGTTGAAAAAAGAGTATACTATCGTTATTGTAACCCACTCGATGCAGCAGGCAGCCAGAATCTCAGATGAAACCGCCTTTTTTTTAATGGGTGAGCTAGTAGAAATGGACCAAACTCAAAGAGTTTTTACCACCCCAAGGGATCAACGTACTGAAGATTATGTAACAGGAAGATTTGGTTAAGGATGGAGGAATTAAGATGCGAAGTCAATTTAAAAATCAATTAAAAAATTTGAATGTTAAGCTTTTGAAAATGGGGGCTATGGTGCAGGAAATAATTGAAGTTTCCATAAAAGCCTTAGCTAATCAGGATTTAGAAGCTGCAAAAAAGGTCTATTTAATGGATGATAAAATAGATGAATTAGAATTAACGATAGAAAATGAATGCATGAGGCTATTAGCATTACAACAGCCTATGGCAAGGGATTTAAGGGTGATTAGTACCATAATGAAAATCATTACAGATTTAGAACGGATGGGGGATCATGCAGTAAATATTGCGAAGGTAACATTGGAGATTGGGAGTGAACCATTGATTAAGCCCCTAATTGACATCCCTAAGATGGCCAGACTTTCAGAGGATATGGTTAGCAAGAGTTTAGATGCCTTCATGAAGGCGGATATTCAATTGGCAGAAGACGTAGCTCATGATGATGAAGCAGTGGATGATATTTATGAAGCTATTTATACAGAACTACTAGAAATGATGATAGAAGATCAAAGCATAATAAAGCAAGCTACTAACCTATTGTTTATAGGAAGAGATTTAGAGAGAATAGCAGATCACGCTACCAATATCGGAGAAAGGGTTATTTATATGGTTACAGGAGAGAGGGTAGAAATTAATTAAGGTTTTTAAATATGAGTAAATCATCAGAAGGTTTTTCTGTTTAATTTTTGGCAAGGATTAATGAGAACAATCTCTTTGTTCTGTGAAGAAAGAATCCTGTTTAAAGTCTAGCACAAAATAAAAACTACTCTCGCTATAGTTCAACGTATTCTATCATCTTTACAGACATAGGGACAGGGACTTGTTTGATTTCAAGCCTTTCTCTACTTTTAGCATGTTATTCTTCGTTATGAGGTTGAAAATGTTATAAAGAAATGATACAGTTTAATATAGAATGGAATAATATGTTAATTAATAAGTGAAAGGGGTGCTCCTCATAATGGCAAATATCAGAAAACATGACATATCCTTACTTGGAGAATTTGTGGACAAGAATCTTGAAAAAGAATTTTTTTATTATGATATGAAACGTTATGCCAAAGTGGTAGGACCTATTGCACTTATATATGGAGTAGTATTCATGTTGTTTCTTATATCTGATTATTTTGCCATTGAGGATTCTTTTTCCTTTACGATGATATTACTCATTAGGACAGTATTTCTAATCATTTCTTTAATTGTATATTTAGCTGTAAAAAAAATAGATAAATATGATAATTTAGCATACTTCATTACAGTGTTTGAGATTTTGGCTATTATTGGTTTTTTAGTAATAATAAATTATTATGAGGCTATTACACTATTATCCTACTTTAGTGTAATGATTATAACATTAGCTATCTATATTACACCCAATAAGCTTATCTATACTCAGGCAGTATCTGTTCTGCTCAGTATTAGTTATTTTATATTTCATGCTAAACATATAGAGGGGATGGAAACACCTTTATTTTTGAAAATTGTTGCATATAATATTGTTTTAATTATCTATTGTAATATAGGAGCTTATCTAACCAATTCTTATAAAAGAAAGCAGTTCCTACATAGCAAGAAACTGCTAAGATTGTCAATAACTGACCCTTTGACAGGTATCTACAACAGATCGAAATTTAATCAAGAACTAAATCAACGTATAGATTATTGTAATAGGAATAAGACTCCTCTATCTCTTGTTCTGTTTGATATAGATGATTTTAAAAAAGTCAATGATAGCCATGGTCATTTAGCTGGTGATGGTGTTATGCAAAACATAACATCAACAATAAAGAAAGCAATAAGGCAAACTGACATTTTTGCCAGGTGGGGGGGAGATGAATTTGTAATACTTCTTCCTAATACTGATATCCATCAGGCTATGGAAATCTTGGAACGATTGAAGCTTTGCGTCCTAGAAAGCAAATGGCATAAGGTAGAGAATATTAGCTGTAGCTTTGGATTAGTAGCACTAAGAAAAGATGAAAATGCTGAATCCTTGCTGCAAAGAGCAGATAAGCTTCTTTACAATGCTAAGGATTATGGGAAGAATGCTATAGTATGTGAGACTGTTGAAATAGGAGAAGAGATAAATACAGATGCTTCCACAAGCTCTCCTAGGCTGTGCTAGAATTAGCCGCCTGAGGGTAGTAATGAATCTTTAAAGATTGAAGATACAAGATTCTCTATCGCCTTTTAGAGCAATAAAAACATCAAGAAACTAATTGCCATACAGTCTGATGTAGCCTAGTATAGAAATAGGCATTTTGCACACTGAATTAAAAGCACGGTGCTAAGAAGCAGTATCTCCTAGGACTCCTTTTAACAATAATAAAATTGGACTTTGCACCATAGCATGAATCTTAATGAAAATGCAAGTAATTTATTGACTGAATATATTGGCTTAACTTGTCTTTATAAAAGAAGCATAAGCAAGTAGTTTCCAAAAGAGGAGGAGAAAACATGAAAAACTGCATTGTTGCACAATCTGGCGGTCCCACTTCAGTAATTAATGCCAGTGTAGTTGGCGTAGCAATGGCGAATCAGAACACCAATTATTACGACAAGGTGTTCGGGGGGGTAAATGGAATTGAAGGGATACTAAAAGGCGATATCATAAACCTGTCAGAGCTTTCATCTGAGGATCTTCAACTGTTAAAGCATACCCCGTCTTCTGGGCTGGGTTCCTGCAGATATAAAATGAAGGATTTTAAAACAGATGATAGCGAATATCAAAAGTTATTTTACATATTAAAAGAAAACGACATTGAAGCCTTTTTCTATATAGGCGGAAATGATTCAATGGATACAGTCAATAAACTCAATCAATATGCAATCTTGAAGGGATATAATATACAATTTATAGGGATTCCCAAAACCATTGATAATGATTTGCCTATTACAGATCACACCCCCGGCTTTGGCAGTGCAGCAAAATTTATTGCCACAGCAACACTGGAAACCTATTTAGATGCTAGTGTCTATGTAAATAACGGTATTTTCATAATAGAAACCATGGGAAGAGATACAGGCTGGTTAGCTGCAAGCGCAGCACTGGCTAAAATAGATAACAAGTCTGTGGCAGATTTTATTTACCTGCCGGAAATGCCTTTTTCACAGGAGAAATTTCTAGAGGATGTAAAAAAAGTATTTCAAGAAAAAAATCAAGTATACATAGTAGTTTCAGAGGGAGTAAAAAACGAGAATGGCGATTTCCTATGCGAAATCAAGGTTCAGAATCAGCATGATAAATTTGGTCATGCACAGCTAGGGGGCGTTGCACAGTATTTAAGGAGATTGATTATTGAAAGTGGCATTACAAGCAGAGTGAAAACCTTGGAGCTAGGCGTAATGCAACGAAGTGCAATGCATTGCGTTTCAGAAACTGATTTAGAAGAAGCCTATAAAGCAGGGAAGACTGCTATCGATTACGCTGCAGAAGGAAAAACCGGCTGTATGGTTAGTTTTAGAAGATTAGACCAACAGTCCTATGGAATCGAGATGTTTGAAGGAGATGTCTCAAAGGTGGCAAATAATATCAAATATTTCCCAGAAGAATGGATTACCTCAGAAAAAAATCATGTAACAGAGGAAGCAATTCATTACATAGAGCCTCTAATTCAGGGAACACCAGAAGTGACCATGGAAAGAGGGTTACCGAAATATAAACAGTTAGATAAACAGCTTAGAGAAATAAAAGAATACTGAAATCTATGAATTTGAATGTAGTGGAGGAAAATCCTAGGATAATATAATATATTGTTCCAAAACGAGGATGCTAATAAATGAATTACATCCTCGTTTTTTAGTTTTCTTATTCAAATTATTCCTTTCTATGCTTGACGGCTTGTGTATCAGGGTCAATGGTGATACTACCAGCTGTTTTTTTATGGTTAAATTCTTTAGTGTTGCCTGGCTTTTTTGGATCAAAACTAAGAATAGAGGAGGTTCTATAGCCTCCAGCAACATTTAAAATCTTAAATCCATTTTGAGTAAGTATTCTATCTGCAATATAGCCCCTTAAACCTACTTCACAGTACGCCACTATAGTTTTGTTCTTATCCAGTTCTCCTAATCTTTCCCTCATGCTGTCTACAGGAATGTTAATAGCTTCTCGGATATGACTGTTTTGAAATTCATCTTCAGTTCTAACATCTACTAGAATATAATCTTGATCTTTATAGGATGCTATATCCTTCCATGCTGCTAAATGAGATAGACCCGCTAATACATTTTGAGCCATAAAACCCACCATATTTACGGGATCCTTTGCTGAAGAGAATGGAGGAGCATAGCATAACTCTAGTTCTGCTAGATCATCAACTGTACCATCATATCTAATAGCTGTTGCAATAATATCGATTCTCTTATCAACACCTTCATAGCCAATGCATTGAGCTCCTAAAATTTTTCCTATGTCATTAAAAATAAGCTTTAATGACATAGGCATAAATCCAGGATAATATGAAGCATGAGACATAGGGTGAAGATAGACTGCTTTATAGGGGATATTAAATCTTTGGAGGGTTCTTTCATTAGCACCCGTACCTGCTGCTGTTAAATCAAATACTTTAATGATGGCTGTACCTTGAGTTCCTTTATAGCTAGAGTTTATTCCACAAATATTATCCGCTGCAATTCTACCTTGTTTATTGGCAGGCCCTGCCAAAGGGATGGCGGTTTTTTGTTTCGTTATAAAATCAACTACTTCTATAGCATCTCCTATTGCATAAATATCTTCGATATTTGTTTGCATCTTATCATTAACGATAATATGTCCTTTAGGTCCAAGCTCTAACTCAGTATTTTTTAAAAAAGTGGTATCCGGCACAACGCCTATTGCGAGAATAACGATATCGGCTTCAACCCTTTTTTCACTGCTGAGCACAACTTCTATTTGATTTCCAATTTGGTTAAAGGCTTTAACCCCATCATTTAATATAAGCTCTATATCATTTTCAACTAATTCCTTTTCTGCCATAACTACCATATCTGAGTCAAAGGGGGCAAGTATGTGGGGAGCAGCTTCACATAGCGTAACATGCAGACCTCTTTGTATCAAATTCTCAGCCATTTCAACTCCTACATAACCACCACCAATAACAATTGCAGCTTTTGTTTCATTATTATCAACATAGGCTTTTATAGAATCAGTATCGGGAATATTTCTTAAGGTAAAGACCTTATTATTGTCTATCCCTGGGATGGAAGGCTTCAGTGCCTTTGCTCCAGGGGATAGGATTAGATAGTCATAGCTTTCATCATAGGTGCCGTTAGTTTTACTATTTACTGTGACTTTTCTATTTTCAATATCAACATCCATAACTTCACTATTGATTCTAACATCAATGTTAAATCTAGCTTTCATTGCCTCAGGAGTTTGTACCAAAAGCTCATTGCGTTCCTGAATAGTTTCTCCAATATAGTATGGGAGGCCGCAATTGGCGAAGGAAATGTATTCATCTCTTTCCAACATGATAATTTCAGCTTTTTCATCCAATCGTCTAAGTCTTGCTGCGGCAGAAGCACCACCAGCTACGCCGCCTACAATGATTACTTTTTTAGTCATAAAATCCCTCCAAGTCCATTCCATTAATTTATTAAAGTAACTTCTTGTGAAATAGTTTTACCTTTTCTTATTAATCAATTCAATCAATTATCCTTAAGTCAAAATCTTCATCTATCTCAGCATCAAATATCAATGCTGGATAGGAATCCATCTAATAGCAGGTCATTAGAAAAAAACAATGTCTTTTTGTTACCGCCCGTTCACAATGAAGTGAAAATTTCTTTAATATATACTTGACATAAAATCACCACATGTATATACTGTATATAAACAACATATACAGAGCATGTGGTATTGATAATTTCGCCAGAGAGGTGATAGATCTGTGGAGATACTCATAAGCAATTCAAGCCAAAAACCAATATACACACAAATTGCAGATCAGATTCGAAAGCATATCCTTACAGGTAGACTGAAGGATGGGGATACCATGCCTTCTATAAGAGCCTTAGCTAAGGAACTTCATGTCAGTGTGATCACTACAAAAACCGCTTATCAAGAACTGGAGAGGGAAGGCTTATTAGAGGCTGTTAAAGGGAAAGGTTTTTACGTATCAGCAAAACAGGGTGAGGCTTTAAAGGAACAGAAAAATGTACAGATTAAGAAGGGCTTACAAGAGATTATTGAAGAATCCAAAGCTCTAGGAATATCATTAGAAGAGCTGATTGATTTAGTAAAACGTATGTATAGTTAAGGGGTGGTTTTTATGGATAAAATACTTGAATTAGAGAATGTAACAAAGGAATATAAAAATTTTAAACTAGATAATATATCCTTTTCCTTAGAAAAGGGATACATTATGGGATTAGTAGGACCCAATGGTTCGGGTAAAACAACGACCATTAAGCTTATTATGAATTTATTAAGTAAAAATAGCGGAGAGATTAAAGTATTTGGATTGGACAATAGTCTGGATGAAAAAGCAATCAAAGAGAGAATCGGATTTGTATATGATGATAACATCTATCCTCTAGGATTAAAGTTGTCTAAGATAGCACTTCTGATAGCACCGTTTTATAAGACTTGGAATCAGGAACTTTTCAATCAATATATGAAAAAGTTTCAGTTAGATCCACAGTCAAGTCTAGAAAAATTGTCCAAGGGTATGAAAACAAAGTTTGCTATTGTAATGGCACTATCTCATAAACCTGATCTGATCATTATGGATGAACCCACTTCAGGACTGGATCCCATATTTAGAAGGGAGCTTCTAGAAATGCTCCAGGAGATTATAGAGGATGGTAACTGCAGTGTGTTGTTTTCAAGCCATATTACTTCAGACTTAGAAAAGATTGCTGACTACATTACCTTTATGGATAAGGGTAGGGTGGTGCTTTCAGATACCTATGTAAACATCGTTGAAAACTATAGATTAGTAAAAGCCTCAGAAGAAATAATAAAAAAGGAAAGAAACAAGTTTCTAAGCTATAGATGTAATAGCTTTGGAGGAGAAGGCTTATGCAAAAATTGGCATAGTTTACAGAATGAATATCCAGACAAAATTGTTTTAGAAAAACCTACTATTGAAGATATTATGTACTATATTTCCAAGAGGGAGGAAGTGGAATGCTAAAGCTTGTAAAAATGCATTTTGTCATTATGATTCATTCACCAAAATCGAAAGCATTACTGTTTCCCCTTAGTATTTTTGCATTTTTCACTTTGATTTCTGCAGTTTTATTTTATATTGATATGATTCGTAGGGATAGTTCTATAGCAAGCTTTAATATAAGCATGTTCTTTCCCTTATGGTCAATTTATATATTTAGTCTTATGGCAGCTGCCAATGGATACTCAGCAACAGCTGAAAATGATAGTAAAAAAAATTCAACAAATGATGGTATCATGGATAATATCTTACCTGTTGGAAGAAGAAGTTATTTTTTTGCACGAGTGCTTTTCACTTTATGTAATAGCGTTATAATCTGGTGTTTGATACTTATACCATTCTTCATTACTGGTATTATATTAAAATCAATGGGGGTTTTAGTTGATACTGACTTTTTTAAGCTGTTGTTTTTTACTACATCTGTAGTTGTGGTAGGGGGAGTGGGTTTATCTATAATCTATGTAGCATGGAAGAGAGGAAAAAAGGTTTTAGAAGGAGGAATTATTTTATATACTATTTTACCTATCGCATCGTTTTTCATAGCAAGATCTGATTACTTAGGCATCAGTGCCAATGGGTGGATCATATATCCTGCTATAATGGCTATGGTTGTATTAATGTTATTTCTTTGGGTTCTAAATCGTATCCAAGGGATGGATATGGCTGATTAATGATAGGATAAAGTAAAAATCATTATGATAAGCCATTAGACTAAATGCGTTATTGAATTACTAAGGAGGGAACTATGATGCTTGGTGTAACAAGACTTTATTTTTACAATGCAACGATTTTTTTGATGATAATTGTAGGAGGGCTAGTTGCAAATATTACACATTTTTTATTAGATGGTCCTTACTACTTTAGCCTGTTTTTTCCATATATGATGCTGGTACTATTGATGTCGATAAAGGAAAGTGAAATGATATTCACATTAAATCTTTCCTTAATAAAATCTCTACCAATAGATAAAAGGGAAGTCTCCTTAAATTTGATGCTATGGTTCTTTATTACGATACTTACAGTTACATTGATGGCAGGAATAAATATATTTATTCTAAGTCTAGTAGGGAATGTTGAAGGCTTAGAGTTTTATAAAAGCATGCATCTATTATATCTAATACATCTTCCTGCTATGATTTGTGGAATTTACATTTTGATAGCAGACACATTTTTTCGAAGAGGAGAAAAAAGAAGAAAGCTATTTTATTGGAAGAATATACTATCTCTTTTAATCGTTTTAGTAATGAATGGAGCAATCATTGTTTTAAGTTCTGGTGATTGGTTTGAATTAACGACGTTGTTTTTTATAGCAATTGTTTTGTATCTTTTAGCAATAAAATGTGTGCATAAAGCTTATAAAGATGTGATTAAGAAGCTAGAGGAGCCTATGGATTTGTAAAGAAATAAAGGACTATCTATGAAGCTAAAAACATGAAGGCTTTTATCACGTAAGCCTCTATGAATAATAATAAATAATATAGTACTGGACAATGACATATCGAAAGGAGTAATTGTGATGAAAGGCCTAATCCTTTAAGTTAGGATTTTACAGTTAAGTTTTAAAGTCAAAAATACAAACATATTATTAATAAATTGATATATGTGAATAAAATGTATATTTGCTGAAAGGTAGAAGTGGTTATGAAGCATATTAGCATAAAAAAACTTGTTAAATGTGAGGTTACTAAAAATATTATTATTTTAATAGCCTCAATTTTACTAGTCTATTTACTTATTGCATTATACTTTACGAATCATTTCTTTTTCAATACAGTAATAAATGGAGTAGATGTCTCATTAAAGGCACATGATGATTTAGAAGATATAATGAGAAGCTATATTAATAATTATAAGCTGCAGTTAATAGAACGGAACATGGAAATAGAAGAAATAACAGCACAGGATATAGGAATGCAATATCATAAAAAAAATAGCATTTCTGAAATTTATCGTCTACAGAGTTCATTTAAATGGATAGGTTCATTATTAAAGAAACATAAGTATTATGTGGATGATTTATTTATTTATGATAAAGATAGGTTGGGTAATAGAATCAATGAATTAAGTTGTTTAAATAAAGATATGATAGAACCCCAAGATGTTAGCTTTAAGTATTCAAATGGTTCATATGAAATAATGAAAGAAGTATATGGAAACAGGGTGAATGAAGACAAATTAAGGGAAGTCATTGAAATGAGCATATTAAAAGGAGAAACAAAACTAGACTTAAATGAAAATCTTTGTTACGAAAATCCAAGGTACACCTTAAGTTCTGATAAAGCTTCTGAAACTAAGGATTTATTAAATAAGTATGTATCAACAAAAATCACTTATATATTTGGAAGTGAAAATGAAGTACTGGATGGAGATATAATATATCAATGGCTTAGTGTTGACGAAGATCTAGAAGTGGTAATAAATGAAAAAGCAGTTTTAGAATATATACAAAGACTGAGTAAAAAATATGATACAGTTGGTATACCAAGAGATTTCAAAACATCCACAAATAAAATAGTAGAAGTGAAGGGTGGATTTTATGGATGGAAAATTAACTCTAGTGCTGAAGCAGAAGCATTATTAGAAAATATAAAACATGGTGAAATAATTGTAAAAGAGCCTAAATATGCTCAAAAAGCTGTATCTAGGGGCAAAGATGATATAGGTGATACCTATGTAGAAATCAATCTAACATGGCAATATTTATGGTTCTATAAAGCGGGAAAGCTTATAACTAATGGTGCTATAGTAACAGGGAATCCAAATAGAGGAAATGGGACTGACACTGGAGTCTATATGCTTAACTACAAACAAAAAGGAGCAACTTTAAGAGGAGGAAGTTATGAAGTTAAGGTAACTTATTGGATGCCTTTTAACGGCAATATAGGAATACACGATGCAAGTTGGAGATATACTTTTGGAAGAGACATATATAAGACAAATGGAAGCCATGGGTGTGTCAATACTCCAGTATATTTAGCCAAAATAATTTTTGAAAATATAGAAGAAGGAACACCCATTATTTGTTATGAAGAATAGGAATATAGGTATAACAAGGAGAAGGACAGTTGTGTGACATAATATAATTTAAGTACTAGGGAAAAAGATACATTTTTATTATTAGGAAGAGTATTATAGTTCATATTTAAGTGCAATAAAAAAAGAATAATAAACTAAATATTTCAAAAAATAATGAAGAAACACAAATAAGGAGGATTGAAATGACTGATCACTATATAAACCATGCAACGGGAGGAAACATAATTAACAATAAAGAACTAGAGAATTTAATAAAGGATATTGGGGATGATGATGAATTAATTATTACTTTTGAAGGAGCCGATGCAGATAAATCAAGTTATGTTCTTAGCCTGTTAGAAGAAAATGGGTTTGAGGTTTTACCAAAAGGAGGACATGATAATAACCGATATCAATTAGTTGCACGTAGAAGTAAAAACTAAAATAAAGCAGCAATAAATAATAAACCATTTATGAGTAAAGCACATAGGTGGTTTATTATTACGAAGTTTAAGTAAGTAGAAAAAATCCTAAGGCAGATGTTAGGAGAAAATAGCAGACTGGTGGATGCTTTACCAAGAAAAAGCAATCGAAAAAAAGAGTGGTGATATATGGAATTACGATAGCTTAGATTGAAGGTGATTTCATATATCAAGGAAGGCTAATCATCTGAATATATCGCCATAGAACATAACCATTGCACCAGATGTGGTCTTTTTTGCCAAAGGGAGAGCACATTTTGTTACTAGATAGTAACGCTGCTCATTATCTAGGATGTCTTTAAATCGCTTATGAACTTTAAGGGCGATACGGGCATTGAATCGAATGTAGCCCTCGATGGAATCTAATCGGTAGGCTCCTCCCTTCACTTTAAAATCACCTATATATTGATAGGTACTCTTAACAAAGGCCTCATATTGACGATGACTGTCCAGTAATCGGATGTTGGCATGCTGAGGGATAGTCATATCCTGAATAATATGCAAGGCTGCACCTAAATAAAACAAGGATTTATTAAATTCCCCTCTCTTCCATAAGCTAATGGATTGAAAATAATAGTCTACCCCCAGCTCCATAGCACTTCTTCTACCATAGAGGCCCTTCTTTTTATAGGGATTATAAAAATGGTTTGAGCTTTTGAAGTCTTGATCAGCCCATACGGCTCCTTTATTGATATCTAGAATATAGCTACTAAAAAAGTTGTATTCTTCAGCATAACCATCATTTTTAAGAATATTTAAGGCCTGCAAATTAATAAACTTATGGACTTTGCATTGGGTTTTGATAATTGATTTTTTAATGGGATTAGCAATACCAAAGACTGTCTTTAAAAAATAATCATAGGTTGTTTCAAAAATATCTATTTTAATCACCCTCATTCTTAAGTTTGAAATGGGAAAGCCTCTAAATTAAGTCTTGTTTTAGTATCTGTGATTTGTTGAATAATACACGTAGATTTTAAGTTGTTGATGAAGTTTTTAAATCAGCAGGAGCTATGTACTTGGTGATGGAGTTTGTTTCAAGTGGTGGAATTCACTTAGAGAAGGGCATAAAAGCAGAAGCACTTAAAAAGACCGCACTGTGAATAGTACGGTCCTCATATAATATCCTATATAAATAATCTCTAACGTTTTTATTGAATGATCTCAGGTGAATCATAATCAATATTAAAGGTTTCTACTGTTACAGTTTTCATTATTTGGTCCTCAGTGGGCTTATCCATTTGATTTCTTTCAGAAGCTACAATTCTATCCACTACCTCCATGCCATTGATTACTCTACCAAAGGCGGCATAATCCCCGTCTAAGTGTGGAGACTCTGATACCATGATAAAGAATTGTGAACCTGCAGAATTAGGGTCCATTGAACGGGCCATAGAGATGACGCCTCTTTCATGTAGGAGGTTGTTTTCAAATCCGTTTGATGAAAACTCTCCTTCAATAGCATATCCCGGGTCACCTGTACCATTGCCATCAGGATCTCCCCCTTGGATCATAAAGCCAGGGATAACTCTATGAAATATTAATCCATCATAATACCCATCTCCTATAAGGGAAATAAAATTATTTACAGTATTTGGTGCTGTATCTGGATATAATTCTATTTCAATTGTTCCCCCATCTTCCATTTCAATAGTAACAAGAGGATTTTCCACCTCAACATTTTCGTCATTATCAATGTCAGGGGATGAAGTTGTAGTAGTACATGCTGATAAATTTAACAGTACACCAATCAATAAAAGGATATATACTGCTTTAAACCCTCTAGATTTCCACATTAATTTCATCTTTTATCACGTCTCCTTCTAGTATTTTAGATTATAAATCAACCTTTATATGATGGTCAATAAGATTATTGTACAATTACTGCTACCTATAAGCAAGGGAAAATGATGACAGAGAAAAAAAGCAATGATGGAGTAGACTTTGACAATCACTACTGTAAAAGTTAAAATGAATTATCAGGGCTATCTCCAACCTGTGAGACAACGAAAGGATTGGTAATGGACATGAATTATAGAGTAAATCCAAAAAATAACGATAAGCTTTCTATACTTGGCTTTGGATGCATGCGATTTGCAAAAAGTGAGAAGGAAGTAGAAGAACAGATTATTTACGCTATAGAGAATGGGGTTAACTATTTTGATACTGCTTACATTTATCCTAATAGTGAAGCAATATTGGGGCGAGTGCTTGCAAAAGGTTATCGTGAGCGTGTAAAAATTGCTACAAAAATGCCTCCCTATTTGATTAAGAAATATGAGGATTTTGATAAAATATTCTATCAAGAATTACAACGATTACAAACAGATTATATTGATTACTATTTTATGCATATGCTTACGGATATTAATATTTGGGATAGGCTTATAGATATTGGTATCCTTAAATGGATAGAAGAAAAGAAACAAAAAGGGCAGATTATAAATATCGGATTTTCATACCACGGAGGAAGAGATGAGTTTATAAAACTTATAGATGCCTACCATTGGGAATTTTGCATGATTCAATACAATTATCTAGATGAAAACAATCAAGCAGGAAAAAGTGGATTAAAGTATGCTGCCGCTAAAGGTTTACCTGTTATGGTGATGGAGCCTTTAAGAGGAGGAAAGTTAGTGACAAACCTCCCACGGGAAGTTTATCATGTATGGGAAAAAGCCTATATAAAACGATCTCCTGCAGAGTGGGCTTTCCGCTGGATATGGAATCATCCTGAGGTTACCGTTGTATTATCAGGTATGAATTCCTTAGAAATGGTGAAGGAAAATATAAGGGTAGCGTCAGAATCTGAAGCAAATTCCTTTACAGAAGACGATGAGCAATTATTTAGTGAGGTCCGACGTATATTACAGGAAAAAATCAAAATTCCATGTACAGGATGTAACTATTGTATTCCTTGTCCCATGGGTGTAGACATTCCTACTTGTTTTTCTTGTTATAATGATAGAGAAATAGAAGGAAAATTATCGGCTATTGGAAAATATATCATGCAAACCAGCTTTAAAACCAAAAGCCATAATGCTTCTCTTTGCTCACAGTGTGGAAAATGTGAAATACATTGTCCACAAAAAATAGCAATTAGAGATGAGTTAACGAAGGTATCAAAAGCTATGGAAGGCTTTTATTATAAACCTGCAAGATATTTAATAAAGCGTTTTATGAAGCTGTAATTCTTAAACTGCATTTTAAGAATTGAACCTTTTAAGAAGAATAAAGAATGAAACAGGAGCCAGTATTAGACAACTTAAAAGAGTACTGGGTATTGGCAGGAACATCATACAAAAAGCTTAATAGGGACAAGTCAAACAAAACAGCACCCTGATTCTTGACGTACTATATCTGTTGCAGTAACAGACATAGTACGTTTTGTTGTTTTTGTGTTCAAGCAATCGTAACGAGACAGATTAACTGATAAAAAGTATATTGCACAAAAAAACTTTTAGATTTTGGAAAATTGAACAAACTATTTATAGTGTTTCTAAGATCTCCGGATGTGTGACACTAGACATGATTTTTAATATGCTAAGGGCTACATTTGCAGCCCACGTTTTTGGATGAAACCGTAGCCCCTGTATATTAGAACTCTTAGTCACAAATCTATATCTTATTGAAATGATAAAGTTCATAATTTTATAAAAAATGAGGTGAGATCATGTGGCCTTTTTTCCCTTTTAAAAAATCGAATAATTCTCCTTCTGCAAAAACAGTAGTTACTGGCAATCTCCAAAAGGACTTAAACTATCTAAAGAAAGCATTTTTTTATCCTGATAATAAGGACCTTATTGTTAGGGAAATATATATTGATACCCTTGAAAAGGAAGTCGTTCTTCTATTTATGGCTGGTATGGTTGATAGAAAGGTAATAGAGGAGCACGTCATAAAAACTTTAATACAAGCCAAGCCATCTAATGTGGATAGTAAACTCCAAGAGGATATTGTAAAAAGGATGCTATCAATACAGAATACTACAGTTTATTATACATTAGAGAAAGCAATTAAGGGTGTTTTGATGGGAAAGACCATCATGCTGGTAGATGAAAGCAAAAAGATTTTTGCTTTAGAAACCACAGGTTATGAGCATAGATCTATAGATAAGCCAGAAAGAGAAAATGTCATTAAGGGGCCATTAGAGGGATTTGTAGAATCCAGTCTAATCAACCGGTCCCTCATTAGAAGGCAGCTTAAAAGTAAAAATCTCATTACAGAGGGTATAGAGATTGGCACATCAGGTATTTGTGAGGTTTCTCTAATTTATATGAAAAATATTGCAAACGATAAATTGGTGGAGCGGGTTAAAAAACGGCTTAAACAAGTAAATAGTGATAATGTGCAAGGATTGAGTGTTTTGGAGCAACACCTAGAAGAACGCCCCTATTCCCTTATACCTACGATGCTTTATACAGAAAGACCCGATAGGGCTGTAGCCTTTTTACAGGAGGGACATATCATATTAATCATGGATAATTCTCCTGCATGCTTGGTTTTACCCGTTACTTTTTGGGCCTTATTCCACACAGCAGAGGATCAATATATGCGATGGCCCTATGGCAATTTTACTAGAGTAATTCGTATGATTGCTCTTCTGGTAGCTATGTTTACACCAGCTGTTTATCTAGCGATTACTAACTTTCATCCTGAGATGATTCCTTCTGAGCTACTGTTATCAATAATGAATACCCGTGAGCATGTGCCTTTTCCAGCGTATTTTGAGTTGATTATGCTGGAGCTTGCCTTTGAGATATTAAGGGAGGCTTTCCTAAGGGTACCAAGCCTTTTAGGACCCACTATCGGCATTGTAGGAGCTCTGGTTTTGGGTCAAGCTGCTGTTGAAGCAGGAATTGTTAGCCCCATTCTAATTATCATCGTGGCTATGACTGGCTTATCTGCCTTTGCCGTTGCTGATATAAGCTTTAATTTTGTTGTTAGAATAATAAGGTTTATATTTATGATATCAGCCTTAATTATAGGCTTGTATGGCATTGCCTTAGTGTTAATCGGACTTTTAGCTTATTTAAATACTTTAAAATCCTTTGGTGTTCCATTTATGTCACCCTTAGCTCCTAGCGGGCCTTCATCTAAAGATACCCTCTTTAGATGGCCTGTATGGAAGCAATGGCTTCGACCCTTTTATCTGGACCCGAAGGATTCTGTAAGAAAAAAACCACCTAAGAGAGGAGCTTAATCATCATGGAGATTTCTGATGGTAAGATTGACCGACGGGAGTTTTTTGCTATTATTGTCATTCTCATTGCTTCAAAATTCACAGATTTGACTGCTACAATTATCTTAAGAACAGGCAGAACGGCAGCATGGATTCTACCCATAATTTCTTTTATAGTGATCATACTGCCTTTCCTAGCTACCTTGGCCCTATTAAAAAGATTTAAAAAGAAAAACTTTATAGAAATTATTTATGCAATTGCAGGAAAATATTTAGGTTTCGTTATAGCCATTAGTCTTTTTTTTATCCTGTTATCTGCCACCGCCATCAATTTAAGAAATTATGCTGATGCTGTCAGCACTATGTTTTATCCCAATACCCCCGTCGCCTTTTTTATTCTCTTAGGGGCAGTAGTCAGCTATTTTATTGCCAATAGGGGGTTAGAGGGCATAGGTCGTACTGCGTCCCTACTTTTGCCTTGCTTTGCTATTAGTCTTCTACTTCTTATAGTTCTTACTTGGCAGCATTTTCAAGATAGCTATTTGTTTCCCTTATTAGGACCTGGTGTCGTGGCATTACTAAAGGATGGATTGGTTTATAGCACTATCTTTGCTGATATCATTGTGATGGCTGTCCTTTTTCCCTTCGTTAAAGATTATAGAAGCTATAGGACCGCCAGCATTAGGGGATTAATTGTATCTGCCTTCCTGGTGTCTCTTTTTTTACTTATTTATATCATAGTGTTCGACTTTCATCCAGCAACCGTTGTTAACCATCCTTTTCATCAGTTAAATAGACGGGCACAGCTGGGTCCTTTTATCACTAATGTAGAAGCTATTTTCTTTTTCTTTTGGATACTAGCTAAGACTTTACGTTTTGCAATTTATTTTTATGTTATGGCAATTATTCTAGGATACAGTTTAACATTAAAGGAATTTGAGCCATTAATCCTTCCTTTAGCTGGTTTAACAGCAATGCTGAGCCTTATCCCTGAGAATATTGTAGAGGGAACCCTAGATTTTCGAGATAATTTTTTGTTGCAAAGGAGTTGGCTTTACTTTATTACTGTTCCTATAGTTCTATGGTTCATCAGCAAATGGAGGGAGAAGAGTAAAGATGAGAGTCTGTAAATTTATTTTTTTATTTCTACTATTAATCTTGCTGATGGGATGTTGGGACAGGCAGGAGGTAGAGGAAAGAGCATTGGTGATGATCATTGGTTTGGATATTGCTGAAAAAGGAATGTTGGAGATCACCTATGACATTGCCAATGCTGCCGCTGTTGATCCTGGTGGTGGGGGAGGAGATGTTGGACTGCCATCAGAAACCATTACTTTTTTAGCCCCTGATTTTGTCAGCGCTAGAGATATAGTGAATTCTTCGGTATCACGGGAAATCTCTTTTCTTCACCTAAGGGTTATTGTTGTTAGTGAAGAACTTGCACGGACTGAGGAATTTATTCATCATTTTTCACCTGTATTAAGAGATAGAGAGATTAGGAGAAATGTTGAAATTATCGTCTCTCAAGAAAAGGCAGAAGAATTCATACGAAATAATAACCCTAAATTAGAGGAACGACCTTACTCCTTTTTTGAACATATGGAGAGTAGATGGCGTGAGACATCCCTTACACCCTTATCGATACTAGATAAGTTTTTTCAGCGTATGGAAGAGGATGCTGGCGTATTTCTTGCCGCTTATGCAACGGCAGAGGTTAATCCAGTAATAGAAAAACCTACAGAAGATGAATATATAGCTGGAGAATTTCCTAAGCTAGGGGGAAATCCTACCCAAGTGCTGGGTTCAGCTGTTTTTAAAAAGGGTAAAATGATAGGTGTTCTAACAGGAGAAGAAACCAGGCTGGCTTTAGCCTTGAGACCTGATGTTGAAACAGACCCTTTTCTCGTCACTTATCCTGACCCTATAGATGAGGACTACAAAGTCGCGTTTAGGGTTCATAAAGAGCAGCATAACAGGATTAAAATGAATTTAAAGAAGGATGTTCCTAAAATAAATGTAACGATCCCCTTAACACTAGAATTATTGGGGGTGCCTAGTCTAATTAATTATATTGAGGATCCAAATAATATGGAGGTATTGAAAGATAGTATAACAGCATATCTTCAAGGAAAGGCGGAAGCACTTATTGACAGGACGCAGGAAGAATTCATGGCAGAGCCTTTTAAATGGTCCCAGGTAGCCCGGCGACAGTTTTGGACCCTAAAGGAATATGAAGGTTATCATTGGATGAAAAGCTATCCCAAGGCTGAAATTTCTATAAGTTTTGAGATAGAGATTTCAGAGTTTGGTAGGCAGTTAGATTCTCTAGATTTACAAAAAATAAGGGATTGATGAAAAATGGACATTATTATGATATTCGTTGGTTTGTATTTAACCTACTATACCTTTGTGTATGCCTCCTTGGTGTGGAGGGAAAACCATAAATTTGCTGCATATTTTTTAATGCTTTTAGCCATAAGTTTAACGACTTTACCAATTTGGCTGCGAGTTCGTTAATATATTAAATGATATATACACTATACGAATTATTAGCACTATAAAATGTAAGTCTTAGGGGTTAAACAAGATTTGCTATGAGCAACTAGGATGTAGTGAAGATTTGGATATGAAGGAAAACGATAATTACGTTATAACAGCTTAATATAACTGCTACTTTTTACTAGATGGTCCACAGCCTAGATAAGGAGGTCATCTTAGCAGGTATGGTCTTAAGGGATGGCGGTATAATCAAAGTAGAATCAGAGCTGGTGAAATCTATACTCTGCTGCTGGAGGAAGAGGAGAATAGAATCAAAACAGTAACTGACCTCGGAAAAGCTGGAGGTAAAGGGCTGACCTCCAGGGGTTGGATTCCCCTCGACTCTATCAATTAGATGAAAAACAGTACTGTAAAAGCAGTACGGTTTTTATATTGTGGATAAAATTTCAGCTATATAAGTTTCCTATTGGAGTGGATGATTAATATTTCTATGGTGGGATTATTCCGCCTTTAGACTTTTTTGCTAGAACTTTAATACAGTTTTTAAAAAAATGCTATAGCTTAGTTTGATTTGCATAAAACCTCAATCAATGATTAATTGTCACGGGAAACCAAAGTAAAGCAGAAAGAATAATGGGAAATATACCATTTTAATGAAATTTATAGTAAAATATCAATTATAGGCTATGTAAGTATATACAATAATTATTTATAAATACATATAGCAAGGGGGAATATACAATGCCAAGTATAGGAATTGGTTGTAGCCTAGAAGATTTTAATACTAAAAGTAAATATAATGAGTTTACTGTTATCAATATAGAAAATCCATTATATACAGGATATTTAGAAAAACATAGTGATGAAGATATCGCTTTTATTAATGAGTTAACGGGATATAAATATATCGTTGATGGTGCATATATTGACTTAAACCCTGGTACTAGTGAACCAAAAATCAGACAAATTACAATGGAAAAAATAATAGAATCTATAGAATTTGCAAAAAAAATTAAAGCAGAAGAAGTGATATTTTTATCAAATTTTATTCCATTTATTAACGTTGATTTTTATGAAAAAGGATGGTTAGAGGCTTCTAAGAGATTTTGGGAAGAAATATTAAAAAAAAATAATGATATAAAAATATCCCTTTGTAACACCTTCGAATTTAATCCTGAGTATTTGATTGATATAGTTGAACATGTAAATAAAGATAATTTTGGTTTAGCTTTCGATATAGGGCATGCCTTGTTATGGGGAAAGATATCAATTCTAGCATGGTATAAAAAAATAGAGAAACACTTAGATACAATATATTTACATAGTAATGATGGAAAAGGAGATTTGCATATAAGTTTTAGAAATGGAATTCTCGCAGAAAAAAAATATGAGTTTGAGGAAATATTAAAGCTTGCAAAAAAAAGAAACAATAATCTAATATTGAAGTATTTTGATAAAGGCAAGATAATTGATGATAAGAATGATTTAGAAAAATTAATAGGGTGAATCTCCATAATTATGTATAATATGCATCTACAGCTCCACTATCGTTTCGTCCAAATTGCTGCCTTTGTTAGGCACAAGCAGTGGCAAGGTTGAACTATTGATTATGTTGTTTCTGTATAGGGGGTGTCTGAATGTATAGAAGGTTTATATTGATAATTTTGATATTGTTTTGTATAAATATGATTTTTACAGGTTGCAGAAAAAACAATCCTGTGCTAGAAAACTCTGTGGAATCAGGAGAAAAAAGAGATGAACCAATAGTCAGTATAATCGATGAGCCTAACAAAGAAGAAAAGTCTGCTGATGCAGAAAAAGAAAAGGAACTAGCTGAAGAGGTTTTAGAATCTACATTTCACCAAGGTGCATTAAGTAAAAGAAATTATGAAGTAATTGATGGTGAAGCTGCAAATTTTTTATCATACAACTATCAGGATAGGTCAATGTATATTGCTGGATTGAAGGTTTTTGAAGAATTTAGCACATTAAATGAGGGAGGTATTTCGATAGTTAGTGACGAAAATATTTTGACATTCGGCATAACTAAAGCAACCGGAAGTGTTACAGGTGCTGTTGATGGTCCAAATGTATATTTTGAAATGAATCTTACCTCAAATGAAATTATAGATAGTAAATTTGAACCTGCTCCAAATTATGCTGAATTAGGTAAAACAGAGTTCATTAAGCATAGCGAAGAAGTAATTGAATTGACTGATGAGCGGATGGTTGAAATAGGATTGTATTTTAAAGAATTGATTATGGAAATAGAAAAAAAATAAGACGTTTGACATAAGTTAACAAGCTCTACCCACAGTTGCTATGGGACAGGGCATTGAGGTCAATTGCTTCGTCTGAAGCTATTAATCATTAGACGGAAAAAATAAAACTGAGAATTGATAAGAAGGTAATTATGGCGAATAGAAAACATGCTGTATTGGTTGTAGTACCATGTGCAGCATGTTTCTTTAGTTTGATTATATAGTCTACCAACCACGACAAAATGTTTAATAGAATCAAAGGGGTTTGCCTGTACCAATAAAACTTAGTATCAATGGGATTAATACCAGTAACTAAGCTTATATTTTTCATAGAGAAAATTAGGTAGTATATAGTTAGTCCATGATTTCAAGTAGTAAAAAGCAGCTTATTTGTGTAAACAGTCTGAAAAACACCTATAATTTTTTGTATAATAGAAAAAAGGTGTTTAGTAGAGAATATAATAAGGTAGTAATAGCTTTCTTGCAAAGGGAAAAAATAAAAGAATTAGACAATTAAATGGTTAAAGAGTTTAAAAACTATAAATGCTTTAAAAGAAGTTTTATGCTATTATTAAATAATGGTTGAAATTGTTAAAGAGCGATAGTCTTAATGAATACTATTTATGTAATATAATAGGTGGAATAAAGAATTTATGCCTTATATAAGAATCTGTCTACTTTAGCCGTACAGAATTCCAGCTAAGAGGTAAGAAGATAATACAAAAAATAATGGGTTAGAAGACCTATTAAAGGAGAATTTTAATCGTGAGTAAAAAATTTGAAGAATTTAATCTTAAACAATTTCTATTAGAAAATCTTGAGACAGAGGGGATTGAGAATCCTACTGAGATACAAGCTACCGCTATTCCTTATATTCTAGAGGGTAAGGACGTGATAGGTAAGGCTAAAACAGGCACAGGAAAAACCTTAGCTTATTTAATACCGATGATAGAAAAAATTGATTCTGAGAAAAAAGAACTTCAAATGCTTGTACTGGCTCCAAGTAGAGAGCTTAGCCTTCAAATTCATAGAGAAGCAGAGGGTATTATTAAAAACACAAATATCTCTGCAATGCCGTTGGTGGAAGGAATGGATATTAATCGACAGCTAGACAAATTAAAGAGCAAGCCTCAGCTTATTATAGCCACTCCTGGAAGATTAGTACATATTATAGGATTAAAAAAGATAAAGATGCATGGTGTAAAGCTGATAGCCTTGGATGAGGTCGATCAAATGATGGAGCAAGGATTACAAGAAAAGGTACATGCAGTGATTGATACTACTCTGAGGGATAGACAGTTGGTAAGCTTTTCTGCCACCCTTTCAAAAGATGCATTAAGCATTCTTCAATCATTAATGAAAGAGCCCCAATATATATCCTTAGATAAGGCTAAACCTGTCCCATCAAAAATTAGACATGTATATATAGTAAGTAAGGCACTAAAGAAAACGGAAACTTTGACAGAGCTTATACAAGCATTAAAACCAGCTAAGTCTTTGGTTTTTATCAACAAAAACGAAAACGTGGATAGATTTGTAAAGGAATTAAAAAACTTTGGGCTATCTGTTGAAGGCATACAAACAAGGACAAAAAATCAGGATCGGCAACATATCCTAGCTACTTTTAATAAGGGTGAGCTTAAAGTTTTAGTTACAACGGATATATTTACTAGAGGGATGGATTTCAGAAATGTATCCCATATATTCAATATGGATTTACCGCTAAATCCAATTGATTACCTCCATAGGGCTGGTCGTACAGGTAGGATGGGTAAAGAAGGGGTAGTTTATAATATTGTGAGAGATCGAGAAAAATTTATCATGTATAAAATGATGAAGGGATTAAAAATTGATGTTACACCTGTCAGCATATTGAATGGAAAGGTTACAGCCGTTGAGGAAATTATACATGGCAAAAAAGCATCAGTAAGTAAAAAAAACCTTAAGACAGATGTGAGGAGAAAATAGTAGATTACGGGATACTTCATTTGTTGAGTATTGCCTCCACAAATGAAAAGCAGTACTCCTATGACATGAGATTGTTGAGGTGACCAGTAAAGGGGGGGGCTAGCATGAATATAACCGAGAGAGTAAAAGAACTTGAGGAACAGTTTAAAGTAAATAACTACTATGGAGACAAAAGCAAAGGAATCTATAATTATAGGAGAGGTTCAATAGCTATAATGGTATCAGCTCCCCATAGTGTAAAGCAGATTAGGAATGGCAATGTAAAAGCTGCTGATGTGGGAACTGGGGGCATAGCCCTTGCACTTCATGAATTGACAGATTGTCATGTAATGTATAGAACTTTTACAGCCAACGGAGATGCTAATAGAGATCTTCGTTGTAACTATAAACGAGAACTTATAAAAAAGACAGCTAAAAATAATATAAAATATTTAATAGACTTACATGGGATGAGAAGGGATAGGCCCCATGATATAGATGTAGGCACTTTAAATGGGTTAACTACTGATTGGATAACTGAGAATCTAATTATAGATAAGTTTACAACACACGGGATTAAAGATGTTAGGTTTAATTATTTATTTGATGGTACTCCAAGGGGTACAGTAACGAGAACTGTATATCAGCAGCTAGGTATCATCTGTTTTCAACTAGAATTAAATGAAAGATATCGGAATTCAGAGGAAGAAGAAAACATGCTAGCCGTGATGAATAGTTTAAAGTATCTAATCTTATATCTTGAAAAATTCGAAGAATATCCCAGAATCTGATAGGAGTGTAATGGTACATGGTGATAAGTGTCGATACAGCTATTAGGAAGCTGGACATTAATATATTCAAAAAAAGGCAAGGTGAATTGTTTGACTTTTAGTTACAATGAAATAAAAGACAAGTTATATAATATTATATTTGGAACTGATACTCCAGCAGGAAAGGCTTTTGATGTCATTCAACATAGCCCAATTAAATTCTAGATGTTTTAACTAGCGGGTCTATCCCAGCGAATCCTTCCGAGTTACTAGCTTCTACTAAGACGAATCAACCTATCAATAGATTCCAGGACTATGAGTTAATCCTTGTTGATTCTCCATTCTATAATGATTTTATTTAACTTAATTGTGTTCTCGTTATCTACTGCTGACCTACCCTAAAGGGGTAGGTTTGTTTTGTTGTTTATTTCTCTATTTGTCAATAAACAACCTGTTTTGTGTGGGCAAAAAAATAAGAAAACATGGTAATCTAGTAATAATTAATAGCAGAATTGCGTTGAGAATTTTTTAGAACTGGAATTTAAACCAAGAAAAAGGAGGATAGTTTACGAAGGGATTTCATCAGATTAATATTAAAGGGGAGCATTGCTAGTATTGCCATCACTGCAGAAAAAATAAAGGTATTTTTCATTTGGCGTACAAAACTAAAGGAAAAATTTATACTGATAGTGTTTTTCCATCTTATTTTTTTCCGTGGGTTTCTAGTTAGGTTTGAACAGGAGGTTATTTACCTATTAAATGCGGACCTCATTTTGAACAAAAGGAGATTTGAAATGAAAAAATTAAAAATTTTTATTATGATGATAATATGTACTTCAATGGCGCTCTCAGGTTGTGGCTCAAAAGGTGTAGACAAAGCTCAGACATCTGAGCCTACCAGTAAAGCTTTAGAAGAATATATACAAGATGGTATTTTTGGTATTGACACAACACGAGAATATAAAGACACACAAGCATTAGAAGTAGATCAAGATAGTGATTTTACTATACAAAAGCAAGTATTAACTCCTGACAATGGTAGAATCCAGCATAAAGGTGTTAGTCTAGAGATCGATGCTGTATTTATGTCCGAGGAGGACAATATAACAATGGAAGTAACTAAAATGAAAGCACCTAAACCTTTAGAAAATGCTGTAGTAAGTGCTTATAAATTCACTGCAAGTAATAGTAATTATGATGGGTTATATACCATCACAATACCCTATGACACTACTGAAGGTATTGTAGGTGCAGGATACTTCAATAAAAGCAGCAATAAATGGGAGCCAGTAGTATATGAAATAGATGAAGCAAATAAGCAAGTAATCATAACGACAGATCACTTATCAACCTATGGTGCATTTACCATTACAAATGAAGGAACTAGATACGCTAGAATTTCTTCCGGTTTGTTTGAAGCACATAATCATATGTCGAGACAAGGCAGCATGCATGGGGAAATAATACAGGAAGCGCTTGGCAATGAAATGACACCAGGTCAAAAGGCAGTTGATTTAGGCAGCTCTATTGTGGGTGATTGGTTTACGGCAACAGGTGTTATTATGGAGTTTGAAGGGCTCGCTTATAGCTCTGAATATTTATCTGATTTATCTGATATATTTGGAAATATAGGGTTAGCCTTATCCATAGCACAATTAGCCTCAGATTACAGCAGGGGTGATCAACAGGCTATGGCTATTAACACCTTTAATACTGCACAAGGACTTGCCATAGGTAAATGGGGAACAAAAGCATTAAAGGTATCTATGATAGGTGTAACAGCAATAGATTACTCATTAAATAAATTAATAGAGCAAGTAATAGGTGGTAGAGAAGAGGTATGGTTTAAAGCCTATGATAGATATTATAATGATAGACAAAAAAGGACTGGGCAAGACTGGTATCACAGAATAAAGCAATTACATGATCATGCTAGTACACCAGAAAGATTTCAAGCCCTACTAGAAACTGAATTGAATATGTATACCTATCTATTTTGGCAGGAAGATGAAGCTGTTATAGCTGAATATCAATCAGACGTTATGAACCATGCTTGGAGTGGTGGTGGAGGTCTTAATCAACAGCTAAAAGAAAGAATAGCAGAAGAATATAAGAGCAATTTATTAAGATACACTTTGGAACCTGTTTTAAGAAGAATAGAAAAAGAAGTCAGATATGAACAATTTTTAGAATATCAAGAGGAATTAAGAAAAGCGAGAGATGAATTAAATAGAGTTATAACATTTGAAGTCCAAGAAGAATCCAGAGGTAACGAAGAATTAGACTATGCAGGATATATTATACAACTTGGACCATTAGCAGACAGTGCAGATTATAGGCAGTGGACGGGTAGATTAAACAAAGATGGTTATGTCCAAACAAAATTTACCGTATTAGGTCATCTAGCAGCTGGCGCACCAAACGAAATAAGACTTTATGAAACGATAAAAGATTTAGAAAATGAAAATCCAGAATTAACAGTAGCGTTTACAGTAGATGTACCCAATACACGTGTTACTATTGGTCAAATAGAAGATGTTGATTTAACAGGTGTTTGGGAGGGTTATTCAGTAATAACGGACTCAGTATTTGCAGAACAAGATTTAAGCAACATTCAGGCGAAAGAAGGATCTAGTATAGGAACGGCGGATGAGTTTGAAGCATTTTTTGAAGGCTGCGAGGATGAATTTGGAGAAGCAATTATGTTAATGATTCAAGATATAGTAAAGGGGCTTATGCACAAAGACATACCTACTACCATAGAATTTGTGAAAACAGAGCAAGAAAACCAATATTCTGGTTATATTCACATTAGACCAGAAGAAGTTACTGATTCTGCAATAGGCGATGATATAAGAGGAGAGCGAGCCCCTTTCAAAGCTATTTATACAGATGGCAAAGTAAGTATTACAGTGGATACTGATGATTCTATAATGTATTATTTTGGAGATTTGCAAAGTGAGGACCATATAACAGGTACTTTCAATGCTCCCCATGGAGAGTTTGATATAATGGCTGGAACTTGGAGAGCAACAAGAGTAGACAATGAGTGAAAGGTTGATTGATTAAATGTATCCAGAACTAATCAATATAACTTTAAGTGAAGGAAATAGCATAATGATAAGCGCTTACAGGTTTTGGGGATTAGCTGCAGCTGGGTACCTAATTATTTCAGCAATTAGACATCTTAGAAAACTCAACATAACAGTAACTAAAATAGCACTATTAGTAATTGCTATGGTTACATCGTTTTTTATAGGAGCTAGAATATTATATATTATTTTGTATTTGCCAGAAGTACTAAACAATCCTAAGATGGCCACAACATTTCATCTGAGAAATTTTACACTATATGGGGGATTATTATTATCTAGCATAGCTTGGTGGTTTATAACGAAAAAGCTGGGTGTAGGATCTTTAAAATTAACGGATAATATAATCCCTCATATAGGTATTGCTATCATAATCATGCGAGTAGGGTGTTTTCTAAATGGATGCTGTTATGGAAAACCTACTCATTTACCTTGGGGTATAAATGTACCATTAATGTCCCAAGCACACCTGGGACAAATATACAACAATGTAGGAATAACCTCCTTAATACCAAGACCAGTTCATCCCACTCAGATTTACGAAATGATTGCTGCACTGTTAGCTTCATTAATAGCATGGACGGTTATGAAAAGAACAGATAAAGAGGGGTTAACAACCGTAATATTTTGTTTTTTACTATCTCTAGGTAGATTAACAACTTATCTCTTTCGTAGTTTTCCGATTGCAAGCAACTTTTCAAATATTATTAGAGGACCAATAGTCTATGGCTTAGTAATTTTAGCATCATCTATTTGGATATACAAGCAAACAGTTAAGGGATGAAGCTTATAATATCCAAATAAAAAAGGGTATGGTAACGATAGAAAATAAAGTGCTGATAAATACAACCTTAGAAGCCAAATAATGATCATTTTCATATTTAGCAGCTACGATGGACATACCAACGGCTACCGGCAAAGCAGTGGCAATAACGAGAATTTGAAGCAACATCTCATCTAGGTTAAACAACTTTAGGATACCCCAAATTATAAATGGCAGTATCAGCAATCTAATGAAACAACATAGTATAATTTTGACGTCATTAAATATTTGGTTTACCTTTAAATCTCCCAACATAGAACCAATAAAAATCATGGATAGGGGAGTGGTAATACTTCCTAACAGGTCCAATGAGTTGTAAATGACTAGTGGTAATTTTGTTGAGGTCAGAAATAATCCAAAACCTATGAAAACAGCAACAATACATGGATTCATCATCTGACTTAATAAGGAAACATGATGGGTACCTTTAGAGGGTTTCATAGATGTTATTGAGGACCTTTGAAGAAGCCTTACACCAAAAGTCCATAAAAATACATCACTCATCATATTAACAATGGCCATATAAAACACGCCGATTTCTCCAAATACCACATATGCAATTGGAAAGCCAATAAAACCTGAATTAGGAAATATTAAAGCAAACTGAAAAACGTCTTTGGTAGTTCCTTCAACCCCTAGAAATTTAGTAAACAGATAAGAGAAAACAATATAAACGAAATTCAGTCCAAAGGATATGACTAATAACTTAGCACCTACTTCAAAAAGAGTATCAGAAAAAACAAAACTACTGATAGATACAATGATTAAGGCAGGGAGAGATACATAGACCAATAAGCTGCTAATATCATTGTTCATATTATTACTAATTATTTTTAGCTTTTTACATAGATAACCCACACCAATTAGTGAAAATAAAATTAATACTTGTATTAATGCATCCATAATTGAATCCCTCCATGCTGATGATGATATTTTCTCACTTAATGTCATTTCGACAAATCAATATATTTACCTTTAAGTATTTTATACTTTTTAACAACATAGTAAGTTGCCTTGGTGTTGCCAGTAACAGCAGAAAAACTCAGATGGTGGGATGATTTCCTTTTGTTTCATCAAATTAGTTGAAGGTTTATGAAATTAATCATAATAATAAAAAGCTGCTCTCCTAATAAAAGAGAGAACAGCTTTTCTTGGTTTAAACAAAGTTTAAAAGTTCCTTCTAAGCAATCAACATAAAAAACATGCTCCTGTTAAGATCGAGATGAAAGATTTGCAGGTATGTATCTTCCCAGTCTATCATTAAGGATAACACCCTTTTGCACAGCAATCTCTCCATTAACAATAACATAGTCAATGCCCACTGGTGGAGTTTTAGGTTCTTCAAATGTGGCTAAATCATTAATGGTATCAGGGTTAAAAATAACCAAATCTGCATCAAATCCCTCGGTTACCTCACCCTTATTAGACAAACCTAATCTTTTGGCTGGCATAGATGTCATTTTTTTTAAGGCATCTACTAAAGTTAAATATTGATTTTCCCTCACATACCTTCCTAATACCCGAGGAAATGTACCTGCTCCTCTAGGATGTCCTTGACCATTTTTAAAAAACCCGTCACTGGCCACCATTACCAAAGGAGATTGTATTGCTTGGATTACTTCATCCTCATTCATGACAAAGGTGATTACCTCTATCTCAGGATATTCACTTCTCATTTGATAAAAAAGGTCTTTGTCACATCGTATGCCTCTATACTCTCCTTCTGTTAAAAGAATACTGTCGTAAGACTTATTCCATAGCTCAAAGCATCCTTCATCAAACACAGCAGAGCCGATATAAGTGCCAAAAGCATCATAGGGATAGCAGTCTATGGATAGATCAATCCCATGATCTATAGCTTGTTTTATGATATCAAGGCATTCCTGCATCATCCCATAGGCACAACAGCTGCCTATATGAGAAATCTGCATTGGAAAATTTGTGGCGGTAGAAATTTGTATAAGCTCATTTAATGATTGCACAGCATATCGGGCATCTTTCCTATAGTGGGCAGATAATAGCATGTTTCTATCATCTACAGCGCTGCACAACTGAAATACTTCCTCTAAATCCGTCCCAGGAGAATACTCTAAACCAAAAGATACTCCTAATGCACCACCTTCAACGGCTTTTATAACAAGTCTTTTCATATCGTCTATTTGTATTGCTGAAGATTTATTATAGGGATTTATATTTCCAACAACATTTCTCAAATAATTATGGCCAACAAAGGACATGTAATTGGTTGGTGCCCCGTTATGATTTATAAATTCCACGAAGTCCTCTAAACTTTGTTTGTTGATTCCGCAGTTACCAGCTACACATGTAGTAACCCCCATAAGAAGCATGCTATGAGAGATATCATAGGGGCTTGAGATTTTATAGCTTTTAAGCGTTTCTTCATGCATATGGATATCAATAAAGCCAGGAGAAACAATGCTGCCTTTTGCATCTATTTCTTCCCGCGAAGACTCAGGACAATACCCTATACAAGATATTGCACCATCTTTAATTCCTATATTACAAATTGTCTCCTGGTTTGAATCAAGCTCGAGGATTTTAGCATTTCTAATCTTTAAGTCATACATCATTCATCCCTCCCTAGACCATAGCTTTATGTCAGTGGATTTAATCCTTGCTGTATCTCTCTTTATAGCGATTAAGCATATGGGCATCCTTTATTTCTAGGCCTTTTTCTCCTGCTAAGGATTCTAAATGATGGGTGAATTCATGCAGTAGTGTATCCTTAAGCTTTTGATACAATCTTGATTTAGATATTTCCTTATAGGCTCTTTTAAAGGAACCATAATAGATTTTAATTGTTCTCCCTGTACTATGACTTCTCTGATATTCACCCATGATATAAAGCTTGTCACTGCTTCTACTTTGTGGATGCTCCTTAGACTCAGGTAATAAAAGAATACCTCCATTTAATTCCTTATAAAAATCTTTTGGTATCTCTTCTGCTATTGCATCTAATAGATGATGAACCTCTTCGATTGAAGGAAAATCCTTCATAATAGCAACTCCTTCTTTAAATAAGCTGAAATTTCAATAGTTTATATGCCAATATGATAGCACACTTCCTCACTCTATTCAATTGTGTTTATGAGTTACCTACTATTTATCCTGACTGTAAAAAATCAACCTAAATGAAATAACCTATATTTGCCTGACGATAGGAGTCTATATATTAATTGTTTGGTAATTTATGTGGTCTATAAATGGATGAAAAGCTCTGATATAATTATGGTTAATAGAGTTTTGATACATCTAAAAGGGGGGCAAAAAATGTTAACTAAAAACAATTTAAGTAAATTTATTAGTTTTTGCATTGCTATTTTATTGATATTGGTCGCTTTGCCTATACATAGCTTTGCAGCTACAAAACCATGGGATCAATATACACAATATATACCAAATGAAACGCCCATTACAAAGCGACATCTCAGAGGAGCCTGGATATCTACCGTTCTAAATCTAGATTGGCCATCTGCAGAAGCTAGAAACATGAAGAATAATCAAGAAAGAATACAAAAAACAAAGGATGAGCTTATTTCCATTTTAGATAAATCTGTTGAGATGAATATGAATGCTGTCTTCTTTCAAGTAAGTCCTGAAGGGGATGCCTTTTATCCATCGGATATTGTACCTTGGTCCCGATATCTTACGGGAACCTTCGGTAAAGATCCTGGCTTTGATCCTTTGGCTTTTGCCATAGAAGAAGCACATAAACGGAACCTGGAATTTCATGCCTGGTTTAATCCCTACAGGATTTCAACCAATACAAATGAAACTACACTGCAGTCTCTGGATATAGACAAAAGTGTTTACAAAGAGCAGCCTGAGTGGGTAAGAACCGCCATGTCAAGACTTGTTATAGATCCAGGGATTCCTCAAGCGAGAGAGTGGGTAATGCAAAGGGTTATGGAGGTAGTGAATAATTATGATGTAGATGGAATACATTTTGATGACTACTTTTATTATGAAAGCTATATGGGAGAATTGGAAGACCAAGATACCTTTTTGAAGTATAATTCAGGTGAATTTTCTAATATAGGAGACTGGAGAAGGAATAATACCTATTTGCTTGTAAAGGAACTTTCAAATGAAATAGCATCAACAAAGCCTTGGGTTAAGTTTGGCATCAGTCCTTCTGGTGTTTGGGGCAATAAAAAGGATGGACACCCTGATGGTTCTAATACAAGTGCTGGGGTACCTAATTATGATAGAAGCTTTGCAGATACAAAGAAATGGGTAGAAGAAGAGATCATAGACTATATCGCTCCTCAAGTATATTTTTCTTTTGGAAACACCAGTGCTCCCTATGGTGAAGTTACCAGCTGGTGGTCAAATGTGATAAGAGATAGAAATGTACATCTTTATATAGGTCAAGCCCTTTACAAGGTAAATGATAATTTTGACCAATATTTCTTGGGAGAAAATGCAGTAGAAGAGTTTACACGACAGCTTAAATATAATGTAGTGAAGCCTGAAATAATGGGAAGTATTATGTTTAGGTTTCGGAATTTTAGTGATCCTAATAAACAGCAGGTTGTCAATAGTATAAAGGAAAACTTATGGTCAACAAAGGCTCTAGTTCCTGTTATGCCTTGGAAGGGAGGACGGGCACCTAATCATCCTACTGAAGGAAAAATAGAAGCTCATCCTAATGGAACCAAGCTGTCATGGGTGGATCAGGATAAAAATACCGCTTATTATGGGATTTACAGGATAGAAAAAGGAAATAGGATAGATATTGATTCTGATGAAAGTGCGGTTAAGCTAATTGCAACAGTAAAGAAAAATGATAAAGGTATGCAGCAATTTATAGATAAAGAAAATGATAATCCTAATAATGTTGCTTATGTGGTTACTGCCCTGGATAGGCTTCATAATGAAAGCAAAGAATTAATCATTAGTACCAATCAATCCAATTACTTTTATGATGTGAACAATCATTATGCATGGGCGATAAATGCTATTGATAATCTTCATGAAAGAAGTATTGTAAGTGGTGTAGGGAATGGAAAGTTTGCTCCTGGTAACAATGTAACCCGTGCCGATTTTTTAATTATGGTGATGAAATCCTATGGTATAGAACTGGATTATCACATCACCGACAACTTCTCAGATGCTGGCAACAGATATTATACCAAATATCTGGGAACCGCAAAAAGACTGGGACTTGTATCAGGTGTAGGGAATAATCTTTATTCACCGGAAACAGCAATAACCCGGCAAGACATGCTGGTAATCCTATATCGTGTTTTAGACCAATTAGGACAACTACCTAAGGCAGGGAATGTTAGTAAGCCCTTTGATGAATATAATGATACAGGTGATATTGCCAATTATGCAGAAAAAGCCATGAGACTCTTTGTGGAGTCTGGAATGATTCGTGGAGATGGTAGCAATCTTATGCCAATTTCTACTGCTACTAGAGCAGAAACAGCACAGGTACTATATAATTTGTTTACAAAATAGAAAATCTAAGTAATTATTACGTTATCTAAAAAAGACCGTACTGTATGAAAGCAGTGCGGTCTTTTTCCATAAGAATGTCTTTTAGTATTCAAGCGAAAGCTGCAACCTTAACTTATGCAGCAGCTATGTCAAGGAGTATTGTACAATCACTGGAACTGATACTGATTAGAGATAGTAGAGGATAAGTATATAATACACTTTTATAAATATACGTAACTGAAATGGTTTCTATTGACTGAATAAAAATAAAGGATTACAATTATTACAGGAATAATAATGGGTACATTTAATAAGAGCTTTCAAAACCATAGAAGCTTTTTAATTAAAAAGCTATGTTAAATACTATTGTTGATTAGAAACGAAATAGCGATGCCAGAAAACACTAGAGGTTGTCATCCTGAACAGAGTGAAGGATATTTGCTCACAATGGCCGCTACACCAGCGATGGGTAGTTGTTATAAAGTATAATCATTTATCTTTCAGAGGCATTTTAAATGAATGTAAAGCCTCATTGTTAGAGCAGTTTAGTTCTTGTTATGTTAGTGATAGTAAAGTACTAGGATCATTTTCCTTTGTATTCTAATGTTTCAGCTGATTATTTATCATACTTAGGGAGGTATATTCTTGAACAAACGTGACATAGGTATAGGATTCATTGTAGCAATACTGTGGGGTCTAAACTTTATTGCTATTAAATTGGGGTTGGAAAACATGCCACCATTAATGTTGGCGGCTATACGATTTATTGCTGTCTGTCTTCCTGCCATCTTTTTTTTGCCTCGACCCCCGATAGATTGGCGCTGGCTCATTGCTTTGGGATTGTCTATTAATGTGGGGCAATTTGCATTGCTTTTTATAGGGATGAAGATGGGGATGCCTGCAGGTCTCTCTTCTCTTGTACATCAGTCACAGGCTTTTTTCACATTGGCGATTGCTGTCCTAGTGTTAGGTGAGAAATGGCGTTGGAATCATTTAGTAGGACTTATAATTGCTGCTGGTGGTATGGTGATTGTAGGATTACAGCAAGGCAGTAGTATGACTGCGGCAGGTTTTTGGTTTACCTTGGCTGCATCCGCTAGCTGGGGCGTAGGTAATATAATCATGCGTCGAGCTACTCAGGGTGTTCCTGCTTTTTCTATGTTATCTCTAATCGTTTGGGCTGGTGCAGTAGCTATACTACCGTTAACTTTTTTGTCTCTATACATAGAAGGGACCAATGCTTGGCAGGAAGCTTGGTATTCTGTCAACTGGATCACAGTAGTTTCAATAATCTATCTAGCTTATTTTTCTTTGTTGGTTGGCTACGGACTGTGGGGAAAATTACTTTCTCTTTATCCAGCATCGATGGTTTCTCCTTTCGCATTGTTAGTTCCAGTGGTAGGGATGAGCAGTGCTGCTTTACTTTTAAAGGAGACATTTTCTCTAGGACAGTTTATAGGAGCTTTATTGGTGATGACGGGCTTGGCAGTCAATGTTTTTGGAGGAAAGCTGATGAGAAATGTAGAAAAGGTACAGACATGATGCTTTCATAAGACGATTCTAATTGTGATTTTTATTTACCATGTCTTATCTACAATAGAAACTAATACAGTTATGTAAGAAAACTAGGGATGAAGGATGAACTATTCTTTTCAGCTCTAGTTTTTTTAGAATATGACTAAATACAATTAACTCTGATAATTTTTAATCTACATAGAGTATTTTTGTTTTGAAAAGGTATAAATTCAATAAGTTATGTAAAAGTCAAGGTTTTTTGTAGGAAAACAGAGGAAGAATTAGTATTGCACAAAATCAGAAGATTTAGTAGGTCTACAACATTGTCAAGAAATGTTTACTAAGTAAAAAACGCTTATTCTAACAGAAGTTTTTCTAAGATAGAAAGTCATAGGTGTAAACAAGAAGTCTGCAGAAGGGCACATTATTTGTTGTGGTAAACACAAACTAGGATATCTTTTTGACTATAAGGAGTTCTGATAAAAAGGAGAAAGTAATTGGAAATTGATAGAATGCTTACTTGCAACCAAGACTGTTACATTAGATAACAAGAGGAGGAAACCTTATGATAAAAGATGAAACGAAAGATATCACTGATGCTCTATTTATGACAAAGGATAATCTAAGGATAATATTTGATAGTGTTTATGATGCAATCATTATTCATGATTTACAGGGAAAAATTTTATATGTAAATAAAAGAATGCTACAGTTGTATCAGGTGGATTTTGATGTAGCAAGAGGGATGGCAGTTATTGATCTATCAGCTTCAGATAATGATTTTGAGCAATTGCCACTTATATGGGAACAAGTTTTAGCTGGTGAGGAACAGTTTTTTCAATGGAGAGCAAAATCTCTAAAAGATGAAAGTGTTTTTGATGTTGAGGTGTATCTTACTAGGATTTCATTTCAAGATCAAGATGTAATTCTTGCTAATGTTCGAGATATTAGTGAGAAGAAGAAGACAGAAGAAATTATTAAACAGCTGAGCTTTCATGATAAATTAACAGGCTTATATAATAGAGCTTTTTTTGAAAAGGAGCTAAAGCGACTGGATGTGGAAAGACAATTACCTATAAGTATTATCATAGGTGATATAAATGGTTTGAAGCTGACCAATGATGCATTTGGCCATCTAGAAGGTGATAATCTACTAAGAAGAATAAGTAATGTTCTGAAGAAATCTATTCGTAAAGAAGATATCCTTGCCCGTTGGGGTGGTGATGAATTCGCAATCCTTCTAACCAAAGCCAGTGCCTATACAGCTGCCAAAACATGCAAAAGAATTCAGCATATGTGCAAACAAGAAAAGGCAAAACCAATTCCATTAAGTATTGCTTTGGGATATGCTACAAAGAAAAAGAAAGAGCAAGATATTTTTGATGTAATTAAGGATGCAGAAAGAATCATGTATGAAAATAAGCTACATGAAGGTAAGGAGAATAGACAAAGAATTACAAATGCTCTACTAGATAAAATGGATCAAGCAGATCATGATTATGAAAAAATGACTATACTAAGCCTCAAGCTGGCAAAGGCTTATGGACTTAAAGGGAGTATCCTGGAGGATATTAAACTACTGGCTTCCATACACGATATTGGCAAGGCCTCAATACCTAGAGAGATATTATTAAAGCCAGGTCCACTTAACCAAGAAGAGTGGGCCATCGTAAAAAAACATAGTGAAGTGGGATATAGAATTACATCTACTCTTCCAGAGTACACCCATGTAGCAGAAGATATCTTGGCGCACCATGAGCGATGGGATGGAAGTGGATATCCAAGAGGATTAAAAGGTGAAGAGATTCCTATCTTAGCTAGAATAATCTCAATCGTAGATGCTTACGAGGTAATTATTTCAGGCCGCCCATACAAAGCAGCACAAAGTCATAAAGAAGCATTACAGGAAATTGAAAGACATGGTGGAAGTCAGTTTGACCCAGAGCTTACTAACCTATTCTTAAGCATTATGTCATCCTTGGAGAAATAACTGGATTAAATCAAACAAAGTGACCTATATTAATTCGATAAATCGAAATATTGCTGATAGATGACTATAATGAATGTAAAGATAAAATTTTGGAGATATATAGATATACAAGTTGAAAGCTATCATTATACTAAGAAATATTTGGATATTGCTAAGCTTAATTTTGATACACTAAAGGGCTGCATTTGCAGATATCATCCATTGGTGAAACCGCAGGCCTGTGCGTATCAAAATTACGATTCATCATCGTATAATTAATCACGGTAAATAAAAAAATGTATATTTTAACTTCTTAGATTGGACATCTATACATTATATAATGGTGCAGTAAAATGAATTAATGCTGAAAAAGGATTTAGATTTAGAGGAAGTTAGAGAAAAATATAGAATACTATACTATTAAAAATAGTACTAGCGTTTCATCGTATTTTGCGGAAGTTGCGGCAAAAGCAAGGTTATAATGATTATGTATAGGAAATGCTTTCTTGGTATCAAGAGGAGGGACAAAAAATTAAAGACAGAGAGGAACTTTTATGAATCTATTATTTGTTGCTATGGTTATCCTGATGCTTTTTATCTATGGAGGACTTACCTATTATATTGGCTACAGAGGACTACAGTTCTTTATTGCTAGCGGTGTAAATTTTTCTATAGTAGGTTACTGGATAGTTATATGGTTAATAGCTTTTTCGTTTATTATTGCTCGTGTGGGGGATAGGTGGTTATCAAATAGCTTAAGTCATCTCTTAGAGATTATTGGCGGCTATTGGATGGGCATTATGACTTATCTAATCATGCTTTTGTTTTTAGGAGAGCTAGTGTTATTATTTAATAAAAAATTTCAGTTTATCCCTAAGGATTTAATGCATCATCCTAAGCTTGCTATAACAATGGGTCTGACGGTGATTAGCTTGGTTCTGATTATAGTATCTTATGGGTGGTGGAGTGCACGTAATCTTGAAATAGTAAGGTATGAAGTTCAATTGGATAAAGAAGTAGAGACATTACAAGAAGTAAATATAGTGATGCTGTCAGACTTGCATTTAGGGAGATTTGTTAATCGAAATCAATTGGAAAAGATTGTGGAGGAAATCAGTTCCTTGTCTCCTGACTTAATAGTTATGCCGGGAGATATTATAGATGATCGGGTTGATACATTTGTTGAGCAAAATATGATGGAAGTTTTTCATAAACTTAATCCTCCACTGGGTATCTACGCATCTATGGGAAACCATGAGTATATTGGCGGGCAGGTGGAAGAAGCAGAAAAATATTTTATAAAATCAGGAATAAATGTAGTAAGAGATCAACACGTAAAAATAGCTAATGCATTTTATTTAGTTGGAAGAGAAGATAAAGCATATGAAAGATTTATAGGAAGCCCTCGAAAGAGCTTAGAGGAAATATTGCTAGATGTTGACAGAGGATTACCCATTATTATGTTAGATCATCAACCAGTGGATATTGATGAAGCTGGAGCGGCAGGTGTGGATATTCAGCTTTCTGGGCATACACATAGAGGGCAATTATTCCCTTTTAGGATATTTACTAGAAAAATATTTATGGTAGATTGGGGATATGAAAAGATAGGAAATACCCACGTAATTGTCACCTCTGGGGCTGGAACATGGGGGCCACCCATGAGGGTAGGACATTCTTCTGAAATTGTGCATGTAAAGGTGAGGTTCTAGGCATCTCTTGGATTTAATTTTGGCAAATTCATGAAAATCTTGCTGACCAAACAAAGGAATATTGGTTATTAGGAGTGGAATATTGATGAGAAGACAAAATGGTATCACCATAGAAGATGTTATGAAAATGGAATGCATGAGTAAATGCAAGTTGATTGCAGGATTACAAGGAAGCCGCAACACAGTTTCAAGAGTAAATATTATGGCAGATCCAGACATTCTCAATTGGGTAGATTCAGGGGAGCTCCTATTAACAACAGCTTATTCCTTTAAAAAGGATGATGTTGAAACACAAAAAAAATTGATTCGAGAATGTGCCCAAAAAGGGTTAGCAGGAATTGGTATTAAAATATATCCCTATTTAGAATCTATATCTCAAGAAGTAGTTGAGCTTGCAGATATGTTAAACTTTCCCATTATTGATCTATATTATGGAACGCCATTCTCAGATATCATGACGCCTATTTTTATGGAAATTTTTAATAAGCAAGCTTCTTTATTGCAAAGATTAGAAAAAGTTCATGAGCAGCTGATGAAGGTTGTGTTAAGTGGTGGAAAAATTCAAGATGTTGGAATGGTTATTTATGAAAATCTACGAAATCCAGTTATAATTAGGTTAGAATTTACCAATGAGATAATAATGGAGCTAGGTGATGTTGAAGAGGAAACTAGAGTTTTTCTGCTAGAAAATTTTAGTGACTATTATGAATACAACAAAGGTAAAAAAATAAAGAAAAGAAAGTTTGAAGAAACTATAGAAACTATTGAAGGCAAACATATCACTAGAATGGTAATGCCTATTGTAGTGAAAAATAATGTTTATGGACATATTTTTTCCTGGGCAATGGAAACACCCCTAGGAGGCTTCGATTTATCAGTTTTAGAAACAGCTTCCACCACTATTGCTTTAGAAATCCTTAAACAAATCTCTGTACGAGATGTTGAAAATAGATATCGGGCTGAATTTTTAGAAGATCTTCTATCATTAGATAAAAATAGAAAGGAAAAAGCATTAGAAAGGGCTGATGTATTTAAATTAAAGCTAGATGAAGGGTATATCATGGTGGTGATTCAATTAGAAAGCCAGACAACTATAGTAACTGACGAAATATTGAAAACAATAGCCCTCATAAATAGTGATATCGAAACACTGGTTAAGGAGCTGAACCTTAAAGCCTTTATAGCAAATAAAACTGATAGTATCAATGTCTTATTGACCTTTTCTGGTAAAAATAAACTTCAAACATCTACACAGAATTTTTGTGAATTTTTAGAAAAAAATTTAGAACAGCGGTTAAAAGAAAAGCACTATAAAATAGGAATAGGAAGGCCTTATTTTGGATTGGGTGAAGTATATAAAAGCTATATTGATGCTATTAAGGCAATAGAAAACGGCGAGCTGATAGGCGAAAAAAAGACCGCCTACTTTGAGAAAATGGGAATTTATAAAATATTATGTCAGGATTCTTTGCAGGAGGAATTAGAAAGATTCTATGAAGCTACGATCCTACCTTTGGTAGAATACGATAGTAAAAGATCAGCTGAACTGGTAAAAACCTTAGATATGTATTTTCAAAGCAACGGAAATCTAAAAAAGCTGTCGGAGGATTTATTTACACATTACAACACTACATTATATCGAATTCAACGGATTCAAAAGATTACAGGTATGAATTTAGAGAATCATAAAGACCGTCTAAACCTAGAAATAGCTATAAAAATTAAAAAATTACTAAAAAAATAAAGGTGGTTCTTGAAATAGTCAATGAATATGAACTGTTGAAAAAGCTCACCAGATTCAATACAGGAAAAAGCCCAGTGACCGTATCGCATATGAAAATACGTTAGGTTGCTGGGTTATTTAAGTAATAAAATTGACAAAGTTATTTCCACAGTATGAGCCCTTACTAGATAAAGTAGGGGCTATTATTATTCCTCCAATAATGCGATTGCCCGTATAGGGGAGCCAGAACCAGCACGGATCTTTAAAGGAAGACCAAAATACAAAAATCTTTTATTTACTAGTAAATGCAGGTTGCAAAGATTCTCTGTATTGGTGATGTCGTATTCACCACAGACTAAATGACCAGAAAAGTCTAAATCCTCTGGGTGATCAATGGCAGGAGCATCTACACCAATGTTTACAATGCCTTTTTCTGCTAGCCATTTTGCTGCCTTATAGCTTAAACCACTATAGGTAGTTTGCCATTGGTCGGTACCAAAGTAACGGTCATAGTGACCTGTATACAGCAGAACAATATCTCCTTTTTCAATGGTAAGACCAGATTTAGCAAGGGCTGAATCCAAATCATCTATCTCTATGTATTGGGATGGAGAAACGTGTGATAAGTCGATACAAATTGCACTTCCCCAAAAATGATGCAGAGGCATTTCATCGATAGTAGCACCAGAGGGCTTATATTCCCAAACTGCATCACAGTGGGTACCACCATGCTCACTAATCAATAGATTGCGGGCTGAAAAGCCTAAGGTTTTGCTGCCCGTAGCTTGCATATTTTCCTCGTGAGTCATGTTGGTCATAATGAAGGTAGGTTGATGCATTGGAAATACAGACATTCCTTGAAAAATTTCCTGAGATAAATCAATTAATCGTAAAGCCATGACCAGTCTCCTTTCTTCACCTAAATCATGAAATGGGATAAGGGTTTTCAATATTAGAAAAGACTAAGGATGATGATTTCATTATACATTCTTTTACAGAAAATTCCTACTGAATATATATTTATATAATTATTATGGGGTCAAAGACAAAAAATACAGAGGGAGGAGGAATCTGTATTTTAAAAGGACCTAGCGATATTGCTATAAAATTTTTGAATAAAAACACGTAAAATTTATGCATATCTTACAAAAATGATGCGAATATTGCTAATGAAATTGCTGAACTTTTGTATATATCTTACAAAGGGGATTTACTACTTTTATGGAATTTTCTAGTAAAGTGTCAGAATAGAATGAAAATGAGATGAATATAAATCATGTTCAAAAACAAGCAAGATAATATTTTCTAAAGAGGAGGCTTCGTTATGACGGCTGAAAAAAAGTACATTTTGGCAGTACCTAATTTTAGTGAAGGCAGAAGAAAAGAAGTTATTGAATCAATCGTAGAGCCATTAAGAAGTGTTGAGGGAGTCACCCTGATAAGCTATGAGCCTGAGTACGACTTCAATAGAACAGTTGTAACCCTTATTGGAGAACCAGAGGCTTTAAAGGAAGCTTTATTGATGATGGCTGGTAAAAGCTATCAGCTGATTGATATGGAAAAGCAGCAGGGAACCCATCCCAGAATAGGGGCGCAGGATACCATACCTTTATTTCCCTTCAAAAATATTTCTTTAGAAGAATGTAAAGCCTTGGCAGAAGAAATTGGGGAAGAAGTATTTAAACGATATGAAGTACCTGTTTATTTTGCAGGTGCTAATGCCAGAACCGAAGAAAAAAAGTCTATTTCCTTTATTCGTCAAGGGCAATATGAAGGATTGAAGCAGGTTGTTCATCAGGAGGAAAGAAAGCCTGATATAGGACCAGCTGCCTTGCATCCAACAGCAGGGGCAACGATCATCAGTGCTGATTATGAAGGACTAACAGCTTATAATGTTTTTTTAGCAACTGAGGATATAACTATAGCAAAAGCCATTGCTAAAGGGGTTAGAGGACCAAGTGGCGGCTTTAGCACTGTTAGGGCTGTAGGAATCAAGTTTCCAGAAAGGTCAGGGGTAGTTGTTTCAATGAATATGTTTGATTGTGGTGCTACACCTCTATATAGGACCTTCAATTTTGTGAAGCAAGAGGCGGCAAGATATGGCGTGGCGGTTACAGGCTCGGAAATTGTAGGCCCAGTGAAACTAGATTATTTGTTGAATTCACTAGAATACTATTTAGGTTTAGAAAACTTTAGAAAAGATCAAATACTAGAAAGCCATTTAATGAAATAAGAATAGCTCTACTATAAAAGATATTAAAGGGGGATTTTTAATGAAATATGATGTAGTGGTAAAAAATGCAAGAATTCCACAGGGGGACGATACCATGTTAACCCATATTCTTGTAAAGGATGAAAAAATAGCAGGCTTCTTAACAGATTTAGAAGGGATTCAGTATGAAAAAGTAATTGATGCGGAGGGTCATTTAACAATTCCAGGGTGTTTTGATTCCCACACACACTTTATGGACCCGGGCTTTACTCATAGGGAAAATTTCTTAACAGGGACCTCTTCAGCTGCTGCAGGTGGATTAACTACAATTATGGATATGCCTTGTTGCTCTAAACCTTCTGTAAGAGGGGTAGAAGAATTAGAGTCAAAGCTAAACGCTATTAAGGATAAAGCTATCATTGACTATGCAATGTGGGGTGGGGTAACAGGCGAAGACATAAGAGCAGGTAAAAAAGAAATCATTAAAGAGCAAGCTGATTATGGGGTATGTGCCTATAAGGTTTATATGACGCCATCAGTACCAACCTATGAAAGAGTGACAGATCCTGAAATGCTGGAGGCCTTTAGATGGGTTGCAGAAACTGGATTACCAGTAGGGATCCACGCTGAGAATTACGCTATGTGTGACTACTATGTAAATCAGTTTCAAAAAGAAGGTAGAATGGATGGACCAGCTTGGGCGGAAGCAAGACTAGAGCTAGCGGAAAAAGCTGCTATTCAACTGGGAATAAGCTTCGCTGAAGAAACTGGTGCAAGACTACATATTGTTCATATGAGTACAGGAATTGGAGCAAAGCTAGTGGGAGAAGCAAAAAAGAAAGGTTTAGATGTAACCTCTGAAACCTGTCCTCACTATCTAATGCTAAACTATCAGGATGCTATGACAGAGCATCAGCAGTACGCTAAAATAGCTCCTCCCCTTAGGACAAAGAAAGATAATGTGGAGCTTTGGGAGGGCCTACAAAATGGTAGTGTAGATTTTATGGGTACTGATCATGCACCTTATGAGATTGCAACAGAAAAAGAGGCGGAGGGAGTAAACATTTGGACAGCTTTCCCAGGGATTCCAGGGGTAGAGACATTGGTGCCTATTATCGTCAGTGAGGGCTATAACAAGGGCAGATTAACCCTAAGCAAAATGGTAGAGGTACTCAGCACCAATGCGGCGAAGCAGTATGGACTATATCCTAAAAAAGGTGCAATGCATATAGGATCTGATGCAGATTTTACCATTATTGATCTTGAGAAGGAATGGACAATTGATCAAAAGAAAACCTACTCTATGGCTAAATACAACCCATTACATGGGATTAAGCTTAAAGGCAAACCTGTAAAAACAGTTGTTAGAGGAACCCTAGTTTATGATGATGAAATTGGCATTGTTGGAAAAGAAGGCTTCGGTCAATTCGTCAGAAGACAAAACATTCAAAAATTAGATAGAGTGATTAAATATTAGGGAGGGAATTTCATGCCTAGACATGCCATACTTGTAATAGATATGTTAAATGATTTTGTAGGTGAAAAGGCGCCTTTACGATGCCCTGGTGGGGAAACCATCATACCTGATTTACAAAGACTCTTTAAATGGGTCAGAAATCGTAAAGGTGATGATGTTCACTTAGTTCATATTCAAGAGGCCCATAGAAAGCATGATGCTGATTTCCGTGTAAGACCAGTACATGCAGTGAAGGGGACCTGGGGTTCAGATTTTATTCCGGCTCTTTATCCAGAGGGAGATGAATATATCGTACCCAAAAGAAGACACAGTGGCTTTGCCCACACAGATCTTGATTTATATCTAAGAGAGGAAGCTATAGATACTGTTGTAGTAACAGGGGTATGGACCAATGTCTGTGTAAGAAGTACAGCAACAGATGCATTGGCACATGCCTATAAAGTAATTACTTTGAGTGATGGTTGTGCCTCAAAGACTGAAGAAATGCACCAATATGGCTTGAATGATTTAAGCATCTTTACAAAAGTAATGACAATAGATGAATACATAGAGGCTTGGGAAAAAGGTGAAGATCCATGGGTTGGTGGAGGAGATACAGAAAACAGGGTAAAATAGAAAACCCATAGGAAGGTGGTGTATGCTATGAAAATCGTTGTAGGCATCACAGGAGGTAGCTGCGCTATCTATGCTGTAGGACTATTGAAAGTATTACAAACCTTAGAAATAGAGACCCATTTAGTTGTATCTACCATGGGAGAATACGTTGTTAAGCATGAATGCGGTATGGGATTAGAAGAGCTGAAGGAACTGGCTTCCGTTCACCATGATAACAAGAATCTTGCGGCGTCCATTTCCAGTGGTTCCTTTAAAACGGATGGGATGATTATAATTCCATGTTCTATGAGGACTTTAGCGGCGGTAGCTCATGGCATTTCAGATAATCTCTTAACTAGAGCCGCTGATGTAACCATTAAAGAAGGAAGAAAGCTGGTGATTGTTCCAAGGGAAACACCTTTAAGTGTAATACACCTAGAAAATATGATGAAGCTGGCAAAGCTAGGAGTAAGAATTTTACCAGCTGCCCCTGGTTTTTATCACCATCCTGAGACCATTGAGGATATCGTAAGTATTATGGTGGGTAGGACATTAGATCAAATGGAGATAGAGCATGGCCTATTTAAAAGGTGGGGGGAATAGACAAAACATATGGGAGGAGGGTCAGAAAAGAATGGAAACTCAAATGCTTAGGGCTGCTATTGATGAATTGAATAAAAAGGGTTATCTACAGGTATGTGATGTAGAGGTAGAGCCTAAATTTGAGCTAGGGGCAGTGTTAAAATATTTTAAAAATGAAGTTCCTATATTATTTAATAAGATAAAGGGAAGCAAAATGTCGGTAGCAGGGGCCCTATTTGGAAACCGCGAAATCTACTATGAGATGCTTGGAATGAAACATGAGGAAAGAATTTTCAGGATGATGGATGCTATTGCAAATCCAAAAGCTACAAAGCTTTTAACAAAGGGACCAGTGATGGAAAATATTATCACTAGAAATATTGATATACCAAGAATGTTTCCTATTCCCACCTTCCATGAAAAGGACTCCTCCAGCTTTATTACTTCAGGAATTGTGGTTTTAAAAGACCCTGAGACGGGTAAAAGACATATATCTGTTCGAAGATTACAGGTCAATGGTGGCAACGAAGTAAGCATTTTGGTTGCCTCATCTTTAGCCAATAAACAGTTTTTTCAAATGGAGGAGCAAAATAAACCGTTAGAGGTAGCCATAATTTTAGGCTATGATTATAGTCTATTACTAGCTTCTCAGATTAGCAGTGAAGTCTATGGTGCAGATAAGTATGAAGTGGACAGTGCTCTGAGGGGAGAGGCTTTGGAGCTTGTAAAATGCCATAGTGTTGATTTAGAAGTGCCTGCCTATGGCGAGATTGTGTTAGAAGGCATTATGCCTCCAAATCGTAGAAAAGAAGAGGGTCCTTTTGGAGAATTAATGGGTTATTATGGAGGAGCAGCACCTCATCCAGTAGTAGAAGTTAAAACGGTTATGCATAGAAACAATCCTATTTTTCAAACGGCATTTCCCTGTAGAGAAGAGCATCTATCCAATGGATTGATTCGAGAAATTGAGCTTTATACAGCAGTAAAAAATTTAGCAGATGTACAGGATGTAAATGTAACAGTATCAGGAGGATGTAGATTACATGCATTTGTCTCAATTTGCAAAAAACAAGAAGGTGCTGGCAAAAGCGCCATTTTAGGCGCCTTAGCCAGCAGTAAAGATATAAAGCATGTGGTTGTGGTGGATGACGATGTTGATATCTTTGATCCAGATGATATAGAGTGGGCCATTGCAACAAGGATGCAGGCTTCTAAGGATCTTACCATTATATCTGGTGCCTTGGGATCGGGATTAGAGCCCTCCCATAGCTTGAAAGGAGTAACAGACAAAGTAGGAATAGATGCAACAAAACCCATTGGAGAATTAGGGAAAAGCTTTGAAAGAGCTGTAATTCCCGGCTATGAGGATATAGATATTTCAAAATATTTTCCCCAATACAAAAACATACAGAAGGATGGTAATGCCATATGAAGGAAGCCATAGGAATGGTAGAAACAAGAAGCTTAATTGCAGCAATACAAGCGGCTGATACAATGGTAAAATCAGCTGATGTAAAGATTATTGATTTCAACTATGTAGGCTCGGGCATTGTAGCTGTAATTGTGGGTGGAGAAGTGGCAGCAGTGAAGGCAGCTGTAGAGAATGCAGTAGAGGTTGTTGAATCTATAGCAGAAATTATTTCTACAAATGTAATTGCAAGACCCCATGATGAGGTGGATGAGCTGTTAAATTAAGATAGCATAGTAAAGTGGGGGTGATAGTTTTGGCAAATCCGTTAACAAAGGTTATTATGAATAATATTGCTAGTAAATCTTTGGAGAAACAGAAAAGTACAGAGAAAACTAATGTTGATTTACAGCAAAAAGAAGAAGAATTGCTAATTAGTCTAATTTATAAAGACAAAAAAATTGAGAATCAAAGGGATAAGGGTATCTCAATAAAAAATCAAAAAAAGCTTCCGGTGATGTCATTATCAGAGCTTGCGGCTAAAACCAGTAAACTCTAATGGGAAGATCTAGAAGAGATTAACGGGATAGAGTGAAAGAATTCTTGGAAATCAAAGAAGGAGAAACGGGGTGTTTTCATGAGGGCAGCATTGGGATTAGTTGAAGCCATAGGATTGACGACGGCCATCACAGCTTTAGATGCAGCAGGTAAAGCAGCAGATGTTAAATTAGTAGGATATGAAAAAGTAATAGGTGCAGGAAAAGCTGTAAGTGTAACAGTTCATATTGCAGGAGAAGTTGCGGCTGTTAAGGCCAGTGTGGAGGCAGCAGTAGCTGCAGCCAGTAAGGTAGGAACTGTACTGTCCCACCATGTTATTCCTAGACCGCATGAGGAGGTTGACTTAATAATACAGGCATTTGAAAAAAAAGCAAAGAAAAAAATAGTTAAAGAACAGCCTAAGGAATCTAAAACAAAACAAAATAAACAGAGTAAAAACAAAAAAAAGGAGGAATAAATGATGAGTCAAGCACTAGGTATGATAGAAACGAAAGGATTAGTAGGGGCAGTAGAAGCAGCTGATGCTATGGTTAAGGCAGCAAATGTGAACTTAGTTGGATATGAAAAGATAGGCTTTGGCCTTGTAACTGTAATGGTAAGGGGAGATGTAGGGGCAGTAAAGGCTGCAACAGACGCTGGTGCAGAAGCTGCTAGAGCTGTTGGAGAGCTTCACTCTGTTCATGTTATACCAAGACCTCATGCAGAAGTGGAGAGAGTGTTGCTTAAAGGAGAATAGTCATAGTTAATGGAAGGCTTCCTACTCTATGATTGAGGGGGAAAAGGATGAATAGATATAATCAAACCAAAAAAATTATGGAGCATCTTATATTAAAGAATAATAATAGCTTTTCTAAGGAGAAAAAAGAACATTTGATGATTGTCTTTACAGGCACAGTTACTGATCAAGAAAAGTACTTAAAGCAATTAGAAGGTCTTAAAAACCAAGGCTATAGCTTTGATTTTACAATCTCTAGCAATGGAGAGAAACTATTAAACATTGACGAGTTATGCAAGCTGTTGCAACCAAGAAAAGTATATAGAGAAAGTAGTTCATCTATAGAAGTCAATTCTATGGAGGGAATTGAAGGGATTTTGGTGCCTTTGGCAACACAAAACACAGCCATAAAGCTTTCTTTGGGGATTCAAGACCAGCTGATTCCAAAGCTATTATGGGAGGCTTTGTGGATGGGGAAACCCATATGGATGAATTATAAGAGTTTATCAGAGTATAAAGGAACCACTACCTCCAATCCTTACATCCAGGAAAAGATAAAGCTTGTATTACTAGAGCTGGAGAAGATGGGGGTTAAATCACTGGAGTGTTTTGATGATATTAGAAAATCTCCACTTGATAATTTTGATGTAAAGAATGAGAAAGCCAGTACTGGGCATAGGGTCATTACAGAAAGAGATGTGTTAGCATTTGACAGCTCTAATCTGAATATGATGGTTCCCTCTGATGCAATAATTACCCCATTAGCAAAGGATACTGCAAAAGCAAGGGGAATAAAAATCATAAAAGGTTAGGAATTCCCTTAAAAGGAGATGGTAAAATGCATATAGGAAGAGTCATTGGAACAGTAGTGGCTACTAGAAAAGATGAGAGATTAACGGGAAACAAACTTTTGGTTACACAACCCCTTAATATGCAAAAAGAACCCATAGGGGAAGCATTAGTTGCAGTGGACACTGTAGGGGCAGGTATCGGTGAAATTGTTATCTACACACAAGGGACAGCAGCTAGGTACGCTGCAGACAAGATACAATCCCCTATTGATGCAGCTATTATAGGCATTGTAGATAACATAGATATTTATTGAAGTAAGCTTTAAAGGAATGAAGCAGAAGGGGGGAGAAAATTGTCAGATGCTTTAGTAATAAAACAAGCTATAGAATATAGAGGGCTTATTGATGTACTGATGTCAGAAAACCATTTTGCTGATATTGTATTATATCAAGGCAATATAATCAATGTGTTAACAAGGGAGATATATCAAGGCGATATTGCTATAAAGGGAAAGTATATCCTGGTAGTGGGAGATGGAGAAAAATTAATAGGTCCGGAGACCATTGTAGTAGATGTGAGAGGCAAATATCTATCTCCTGGCTTTATTGACTCCCACATGCACTTTGAAAGCAGTATGTTAACCATAACAGAATTCTCGAAGTTATCCATTCCATCCGGGACAACTACTTTGGTGGCAGATCCCCATGAAATAGGGAACGCACTTGGTCCCATAGGTATGAAGGCTATGGCAGAGGAGGCTAATATAGTTCCTAACCACGTACATTTGGTGGTGCCAGCCTTAACTCCTGATTGCCCAGGCCTAGAGACTGCCGGTTATGATGTTACCTCAAAGGATATGAAAGAGATATTAAACTACCCAAATGTAATCGGTATAGGAGAGCTACAGGGCTTTAGTAACGCAAAACATGTTTATCGAAATACCCCAGAGGTTATCACAGATTTAGTGGCTTCCACTGTTTATGCCAAAAGCATAGGAAAGATCGTAGACGGTAATGCACCTGAATTATTTGGTAATGAGTTAGCCGCTCATATCATTTCAACAGGTGGAACATGCTCCTGCCATGAAACAACCACCAAGGAAGAGTGTATAGAAAAACTAAGGCAGGGAGTTTATGTTTTTATGAGGGAAGGTTCTACACAGCGAAATATGGCAGAATGTATAAAGGCGATAACGGAAGAAGGATTAGATTCGAGAAGGTGTATTTTAGCTACGGATGATATGGTAGCAGAGGACTTAGAAAAGCTAGGACATATGAATGAAATTGTTAGGAGAACCATTGCTGAAGGTGTGGACCCTATAGAAGCGATACAGATGGTTACCCTCAATCCGTCAACCTACTTTGGTTTTAAAGATAGAGGTGAATTAGCGCCGGGTAAATTAGCAGATATAGCTATTATCGACGACTTAAAGGAAATGAAGATAGAAGCTGTATTTTTAGAAGGAAAGCTAGTGGCTTCTCAAGGAACGCTTTTAATAGATATGCCCAAGTATATCTATCCAAGCAATGTAAAAAATTCTGTAAAATGCAAACCAATTACTGAGGAAGATATAAAAATAAAAGCTGAAGCCAGCGAGGCTAGGGTTCGATGTATAGAGTTGATACCAGATCAGAATTTATCAGAAGGGTTAGAGCTAAAGGTCAGAACTCAACAAGGAACTGTCCTCCCAGATACAAGACAAGATGCTTTACAAATTGTTTGTGTTGAGCGGTATGGTAGAAATGGAAGCATAGGCAAAGCCTTTGTAAAGGGCTTTGGTTTACAACAGGGGGCCTTTGCCGAAAGCGTGGCTCATGATACCCATAATATTATTGCCATAGGAGCCAATCTAAAGGATATGGTGACGGCGATTAATCATGTTATCGAAATTGGCGGTGGTATTGCAGTAACAAAAAATGGTCGGATAATAGAAGAATTAAGACTTCCAGTAGGAGGGTTAATTACCGATGAATTGACAGGCTCTGAAGTAAGTAGAAAAATAGCTGATTTAGAAAAAAGTGTTAAAGAACAACTGGGCTGTAAAGTTCATGCGCCTTTTATGCACCTGTCCTTCCTAGCACTTTCTACAAGTCCTAAATGGAAAATCACAGACCAAGGCTTGATTGATGTAAATAATTTTGAAATTCTACCGCCTGTTATCGAGTAATGGGAAATAGAAAGGAGGATAGCAGATAAAGGACATTTGAGAAGTGGTATCCTACCACAGGCAAAAATAATAAAATTTTTATGCCTAAAAGGGGGTTAAATTGTGAGTACAAAGATGGAAGTAGAAAAAGGGTTTTTAGAAAAGACCTTTAAGTTGAAAGATCATAATACAAATGTAAAGACAGAAGTAATTGCAGGAATTACCACCTTCATGACAATGGCCTACATTTTAATTGTAAATCCGTTGATTCTATCCGATGCTGGGATGGACTTCGGTGCTGTTTTTACAGCAACGGCTGTATCCTCAATTATTGCAACATTGGTAATGGCATTTTATGCTAATTATCCATTCGCTTTAGCACCAGGAATGGGATTAAATGCTTTTTTTGCCTACACAGTAGTGCTTGGTATGGGTTACTCGTGGGAATTTGCTTTAACGGCAGTGTTTTTAGAGGGTATCATATTTATGCTGCTGACCTTCCTTAATGTCCGAGAAGCTATAGTAAATTCTATTCCAATGAATTTAAAACATGCAGTTGCAGTAGGCATTGGACTATTCATCGCCTTTATAGGACTGGTAAATGCTGGAATGATTGAACCGGGGCAAGGTACTATTGTAGCACTTGGAGACTTAAGTACTGCAGCTCCAGCTTTGGCGATTATCGGAATTATTGTAACTGGAATTTTATTAGCTAAAAACGTAAGAGGAGCTTTACTGCTTGGGATTATTGCAACTACAGCTATAGGAATTCCTATGGGAGTAACCAATCTACCCGAAGGATTCAGGTTTATGAGTACACCACCTTCCCTAGAGCCAATATTCTTTAAATTTGACTTTTCCAATATTTTTAGTATAGACATGTTAATTGTATTATTCACATTCTTATTTGTTGATTTGTTTGATACATTAGGAACCTTAGTAGGGGTAGCTTCCAAGGCAGATATGTTAGATAAAGAAGGAAAGCTTCCTAAAGCAAAACAAGCACTATTTGCAGATGCTGTGGGAACAACCTTTGGTGCATGCCTAGGCACTAGTACAGTTACTACCTATGTAGAAAGTGCCGCTGGAGTAGCTGAGGGGGGGAAAACTGGATTGACAGCCCTATCAACTGCAGGTATGTTTGTTATCGCACTATTATTCTCACCATTGTTTATTATGATTCCCGGAGCTGCTACTGCACCGGCCTTGGTACTGGTTGGCTTATTCATGATGTCACCAATTACTAAGATTGATTTAGATGACTTTACTGAAGCGATTCCGGCTTTCTTAACGATAATAATGATGCCTTTAGCCTACAGTATTGCTGAAGGTATTGTATTTGGTATGGTTTCCTACGTATTCTTAAAGCTATTAACAGGAAAAGGAAGTAAAGTGTCGCCGATTATGTATATATTAACAGTTTTATTTATTGCTAAGTTTTTAATCCATTAAAAGAAAAGAATCTATTTCCCGTTCTTATAGGACGGGAAATAGATTTCATTAATTGTAAAAAGTGAACCTAATAAAATAGATAAACTGGGTTTAGTTTTTAAAGTTAATGATAGTAGGAGGCGAGCTTGTGAAAAAAACACTCATTAAAAATGGTAGAATCATAACAATGAACGAAAAAAGAGAAATAATCCAAGGGGATATCCTTATGGAGAAGGATCGTATTAAGGAAGTAGCTCCACAGATAGAAATAGAGGATGCAAGGATCATTGACGCTGAAGGAAAAGTAGTAATCCCAGGATTGATTCAAACCCATATACATTTGACCCAAACCCTCTATCGCGGGCAGGCTGATGACTTAGAGCTGCTAGATTGGTTAAAGGAAAGAATATGGCCGTTAGAAGGAGCCCATAGCTATGAGTCCAATTACATTTCTGCAAAGCTTGGAATTGCAGAATTAATAAAGGGTGGAACAACAGCTATTATTGATATGGGTACAGTCCATCATACAAATGCTATTTTTGAAGCTATAGATGAAAGCGGTTTTAGGGGAATTGCAGGTAAGTGCATGATGGATTATGGCAAAGGGGTTCCAAAAACACTAATGGAAGACACAAAAACCTCTATAGAAGAAAGCCTTAGACTATTAAAGAAATGGCATGGTAGAAGTAACAATAGAATCCAATATGCTTTTGCACCAAGGTTCGTTATTTCCTGTACGGAGGAATTACTCTTGAGGGTTAAGGACCTAAGCAGAGAGCATGGTGTCATGATTCATACACATGCTTCAGAAAACAGGGGAGAGATTAAAATCCTTCAGAAGGATAGAGGGATGAGAAATATTAGTTATCTCCATTACTTAGGTCTTACAGGTAAAAATCTAATTCTAGCTCATTGTATATGGCTGGAGGATGAAGAAATGAAGATATTAGCAGAAACTGAAACGGGTATTGCCCATTGTCCAAACTCAAATCTTAAATTAGCTTCAGGAATTGCCAAAATCCCGGAGTTGCTAGAAATGGGGGCAACAGTTTCTTTGGCTGCCGATGGTGCACCCTGCAATAACAATTTAGATGCTTTTCAAGAGATGCGCAGTGCTGCTCTGATTCAAAAAGCTCGACTATTGAGTCCCACAGCTATGCCAGCTAAAAAAGTATTTGAAATGGCCACCATAGGAGGAGCTAAGGTCATGGGGATGGAGAAGGAACTGGGAAGCATTGAAGTTGGGAAAAAAGCTGACTTAGTCATTGTAAACTTGGATAAATTACATAGTTGTCCAAAGCAAGAAGTTGATGTTATATCACAGCTAGTCTACAGTACAGGCGCTGCTGATGTGGAGACTACAATTATTGATGGTAAGGTTGTAATGGAAAATAGAAGATTGACTACCTTAAATGAGCAGGAGATTTTAAGGGATGCAAATAAGATGATTCATCAGCAATTGCTACGGGGAAATATTAAAAAAGCATAAAAATAGAAAGCTATGTTATATTTCATCTCTTCTGATTTGCTACTATTTTGAAATATATGCATAGCTTTCCTTTAAACAAATGCTTTTAGTATAAGGAGGGATGAAGGTTGGAAATAAAAGAGGTTTTTCGAAAGAAAAATGTAAAAGAGACGCTTGAAATATTAGAGCATTATCAAGAGCAATGTAAAATTATTGCAGGTGGGACGGATATCATCATTCAATTAAGAGAAGGAATAGAAAAATCTAGTGTATTGGTAGATATATCCAATATAGAAGAACTAAAAGTGGTAAAAGAGACAGAGAAATGGATAGAAATTGGCAGTGGAGTTACTTTTACAGAAATAGCTAGAGAATTTACCCTTCATGATAAATTTTCAGCATTGGTAGAAGCAGCTGCCTCTGTAGGATCACCTCAAATAAGAAACGCCGCAACAATAGGAGGAAATATATGTAATGCCTCCCCAGCAGCAGATTTTATTCCTCCACTATTGGCATTAAATGCTGTAGTAGTATTAGAAAGAAAAAATGCTATACGAGAAATGTGCCTAGAAGAATTTATTATAGATAAAGAAAAAGTGGCTTTAAAAGCTGACGAATTATTGACCAAAATAAGGTTTAAAAAGCTTCAAACAAATCAAGGTTTGGGCTTTAGCAAACTTGGTTTTAGAAAAGCCTTGGCTATTTCTAAGATATCCACAGCTGTATTTCTAGAGTTAGAGGAGAACAATAAATGTAAGGGAACAAGAATCGCAACTGGTGCATTAGGAAGACATGGGTTAAGGGAAAGAAGGGTTGAAGAATTCCTGCAGGAAAAAGCATTAGATCCAAGTACAGTCCACCAAGGTGGAAGAAAACTACAGAAAGAAATAGAGAAAAGACTTTATGGGCGTCCATCCTTAGCCTTCAAAAAAGAAGCTGTCATAGGTATATTTCACAAGGCAGTTGATAAGGCATTTAAAAGCTGTAAAATAGAAGGGGGAATTTAAGCATGAAGGTGATTCAATTAAAAGTAAATGGTGGGGTCTATAAGGTTGATATAGAAGAAGATATGAGGCTTTTAGACGTATTAAGAGATAAACTTCGTTTAACAGGAACGAAGGAGGGTTGTGGGGAAGGTGAATGTGGGGCTTGTACCGTTATTATGGATGGTGTTTCAGTGAACGCTTGTATGGTGATGGCTTTTCAGGCAGAGGGGAAAGAGATTATTACGATAGAAGGTATACAGAGAAAGGATGAATTACATCCCATACAGAGAGCTTTTTTAGAGGAAGGAGCAGTGCAATGCGGATTTTGCACACCGGGAATGATATTATCTGCTAAGGCCCTATTGGATAGAAATCCATCCCCTTCTAGAAAGGAAATAAGGGAAGGTATATCTGGTAATCTTTGCAGATGCACAGGATACAATCAAATCATTACCTCCGTTGAGAAAGCTTCCCAGTATTTAAGAAGGGAGGAAGAAGAGAAATGAAGCTTGAAGTTGTAGGCAAAAGTGTTATAAGAGTAGATGGATTGGCAAAAATAACAGGTAAAGCTATTTATCCTCAAGATTTGTTCATGGATGATATGGTTTTTGGAAAAACTCTACGTTCAAAAAAACCTCATGCCCATGTTAAAATAGACATCAGTAAAGCAAAAACAATACCTGGTGTAATAAAAATACTAACCTATAAAGATGTTCCTAATAATCATCATGGCGTATTGCTAAAGGATCATGAAGTCCTTTGCAGCAAGAAAGTTAGGGCGATAGGTGACCCTTTAGCTTTTGTCATAGCTGTCACAGAAAAAATTGCAAAGAGAGCAATAGAAGCTATTGAAGTGACCTATGAGGAGATAAAGGGAGTTTTTGATCCGTTTGAAGCTATGAAAGAGGATGCACCAAAGGTCCATGATGGTAGTAATATCATCTATCATTACAAGCTGAGAAAAGGAGATGTGGAAGCTGCCTTTGAAAAATGTCACGCAGTGGTGGAGGGAGAATATAAAACCTCTATGGTAGACCATGCATTCCTTCAACCAGAGGCAGGATTAGCCTATAAAGATGGAGATTCGATTGTGGTATGTGTTGCCACACAGTACCCCCATTTTGACCAACTGGAGATAGCTGAGGCATTAATAATGCCACTGGAAAAGATTAAAGTCATCAATACCGCTGTTGGTGGGGCTTTTGGTGGGAGAGAAGATATTACTATGCAAATTCATCTTGCCTTAGCAGCTATGCTAACAGGAAAACCTGTAAAGACAATTTACTCTAGAGAAGAATCCTTTGAAGCCCATAGTAAAAGACATCCAATGACTATGTATTATAAAACAGGAGCCAATAGTGAAGGTAAATTAATGGCTATGAAGGCTAAGATTATCGGTGACACTGGTGCTTATGCCTCCTGGGCAATAAATGTATTAAGAAAAGCAGGAGTCCATGCCACAGGTCCATATGAAATACCTAATGTGAAGATAGATAGCTATGCGGTTTACACCAACAATCCATTTGCTGGAGCCATGAGGGGATTTGGTGCAGCCCAAGTACCTATCGGCCATGAACAGCAAATGGATATGTTGGCGGAAAAGCTGGCAATAGATCCAATCACCTTCAGACTTATAAATTGCTTTACAGTTGGCTCCAAAACAGCAACTGGCCAAGTGTTGGAGGAAAGTATCCCTCTACAAAACTGCATTGAGGCGGTAGCAGAGGCTATGAACTTTTCAAAAAAAACAGAGGGGGCTGTTTAAATTGAAAAAACGTGGGATTGGTTTTGCAAGCGTATTTTATGGAACAGGCTATGGCAATGGCTTTCCTGATATTTCTAATGCCATAGCAGAGCTTGGGATGGATGGAAAGATCACTATTTATGTAGGAGCTACAGAAGTAGGCCAAGGTGCTAAAACAATTCTAAGTCAGATTGCTGCCGAGGTATTTTCCATGTCTGTAGAGGAAATCATTTTTGTATGCGAGGATACAAGTATTACACCTGATGCTGGAACCGCCGCTGCCAGCAGGCAAACCTATAATACAGGGAATGCCATAAAAATAGCTGCCGAGAATCTAAGAGAAGAAATGATTGATGTTGCTATTGAAAGGTTAGGCTTAAATAGCAGGGTAGGATTAGCTGTTAAAAACGGAAGAATTTTCTTGAAAACCTTCCCTGAAAAAGGAATTTCCTTCGAAGAAATTGCTCTTCTTGTTGGAGATCAGCATTTAAGGAGAACTGGAAGCTTTACTGCTCAAACAACACAAATGGATGAAGATACAGGTGAAGGGGCCCCCTATTGGCCCTATACCTTTAGTGTATATGGAATAGAGGTAGAGGTGGATACTTCAATAGGCACTATTGAAGTAATTCGCAGTGTTTGCGCACAGGATACTGGAAGAACCATTAATCCTAAGCTAGTAGAAGGGCAGATAGATGGTGGTTTTGCAATGGGTTTAGGGTATGCCATTTATGAAGATTTAAATCTACAAAAGGGAAAAATAAAGCATAACCGTTTTACGAATTACTTAATACCTACTGCTGAAGATATGCCTGAGGTTGAAAAGATTTTCATAGAAAACCCAGAATCAACGGGTCCCTACGGTGCTAAAGGCATAGGAGAACCAGTAACCTTGGCGGTAGCTCCTGCAATACTCAATGCTATATACGATGCTGTGGGCATTAGAATAAAGGAGATTCCTGTTACACCTGATAAGCTATTAATTGCTTTGAAAGAGAAGGAAATGGAGGTTTAAAGCATGAGAGAAAAGTTAAAAAGGAAAATAGATATAGGGGCTGGTAGAGTTAAGCCAGAACTTGTATTAAAAAATGCTAAGATTGTCAATGTCTTTTCTCATGAAATTATTGAGGGCGATATAGCTATTGATGATGGGAAAATTGTTGGCATAGGCGAATATGAAGGGATAGAAGTCTATGAAATGGATGGAAGGTATGTAGCTCCTGGATTGATTGATGCCCATGTGCATATTGAGTCCTCTATGGTAACCCCAGGTCAATTTGCTAGGGGAATTGTGCCAAGAGGTACGACTACGATTATTGCCGATCCTCATGAGATAGCTAATGTATGTGGTGTTGAGGGGATTGAATACATACTGAATGCAAGTGAAAAATTACCTCTCAATTTCTATATTATGTTACCGTCATGTGTACCTGCAACCTCCTTTGAAAATGCAGGAGCAATACTTAGCGCCAAAGAACTAGAAGGACTTATTCACCATGACAGGGTATTGGGCATGGGAGAGCTGATGGATTATCCAGGAGTAATTTCAGCAGAGGATAATATATTAGACAAGATTATGATTGCTGAAGATAAAAAAATAGATGGCCATGGACCTAACATTGAAGGCAAAGAATTAAATGCTTATATAGCTGCGGGAGTTAAAACAGAGCATGAATGCTCCACTGTTGAGGAAATGCAAAATCGTTTAAGACTAGGAATGTATATTCTGATAAGGGAGGGTTCAGCCGCCAGAAACCTAGAAACATTAATTCGGGGTACTACAAGAGAAAATGCTAGAAGATGTTTATTTTGCACAGATGACAAGCATCCAGAGGATATTCTTGTAGGAGGTCATATTGACAACAACCTACGGTTAGCAGTAAAAGAGGGAATTCATCCTATTACAGCTCTTCAAATGGCAACCATCAATGCCGCAGAATGCTATGGCTTGAAAGATATAGGAGCAATCGCACCAGGTTATGATGCTGATCTTATCGTCCTAAAAGATTTGGAGAACTTTGAAGTTTTGGAGGTTTACAAGAAGGGAAATAAAGTAGCCAAAAACAAAAAGCCACTTTTTGATGTTGAGGTCACTGATCATTCTAAAGTAAGCAATACCATAAATATGAAATCAATTACAAAGGAAGATTTAGAGGTAAAAATCACTTCGGATATTGTTAATGTGATTAAATTGCTGCCCCATAGCTTAGTAACAGAAAAAGCAGTACGAAAGGTAGATGCTTTAAATGGGGTTTTTCAATACAACAGAAACCTAGACATATTAAAACTGGCTGTAATTGAAAGACATAAATCCACAGGAAATATAGGTTTAGGACTGGTAGAGGATTTTAAAATGAAGAATGGTGCTATTGCGTCAACGATTGCACATGATTCCCATAATATAATCGTCATTGGAGACAATGATGAAGATATGTTGCTGGCTATTAAAGAGGTAGAAAAGATAGGGGGAGGAATCACCATCTGCAGTAAAGGAAAAGTATTAAAAAGCTTAGCCCTTCCTATAGGGGGACTAATCTCTGATGGTACTATGGAGGAGGTTGACCTTCAATTAAAGGAAATGTTAGATATAGCCTATAATCAACTAGCTGTCAACAAAAACATCGACCCTTTTATGACCTTATCTTTCTTAGCATTACCTGTTATTCCAGAAATCAAACTGACAGATATGGGATTGTTCAATGTAACAGATTTTTCTTTTATGGATTTGAGTTTTAAAGAATAGTACTAATAATGGGAATACAAAGCTAAACTGCATATGGTTCTACATGAATAGTCCTTCAAGAGGGAACAAATACATGTAGAAACAGCATGCTTACAGAGTTATCTCATATTATGGGGGTGATGGTTATCCCGCCGCCACTCCACCCCTTTAGACTGGGATTTCTTTGACTTTTTTGAAGTGTTAGGCTATTATAGTAGCGTTAAAGGATTAAAAAATAATGCTTTAAAATTATTATAAAGAATAAGATTCTACAAAGATTTCAATGATAATATAAGCAACAGAAAATCTTAAAATAGTAGGTGGGTGCATGTTATGAAGCATATAGTTTTTGATTTGGAATTTAATAGTCCCTTTAAAATTAATAGGAAAACAAACCAATTAGCTAGAGGCAATACTATTCCTTTATGCCCTCAGGAAATTATCGAAATAGGGGCAGTAAAAACAAATGATAAAATAGAAATAGAGGATACCTTCAAAATATTTATTAAGCCTCAACTATATACAAAGCTTCATCCAAAAGTAAAAAAGAAAACACAGATAACTATTGAAGAGTTATATGGAGGATTCCCTATAGAAGAAGGAATTGAGCATTTCAAAGAATGGATTGGTGAAGAGGATTTTTTTATGTGTTCATGGGGTGTAGATGATATAAATGAATTAAAGAGAAATTGTATTTTTTTCGGTATCAACACAGACTGGATTAATAAATGTTGCGATATTCAAAAAATGGCTATGAAACATTTCAATTTACCTAAAGGGAGGCAAATAGGACTTAAAAATGCAGTGGAGCTTTTTAATCTAGATATAGATAGTAGATTTCACAAAGCGTTAAATGATGCTATATATACTGTTAAAATATTAAAAGAGTTAAGGAAAAATTAATGGTTTATTCGATATTTTGTCGATATAGGGGATGTCAACTAGACCTAACTACTTTAATAAAAATTTATTTACTGTTTGATTAGTTATGATAAAATAAAAGAAGAATGACGGAGTAATTGCTTACAGGACGGGGGAAAAATCAAATGGTTCAAGAAAAATTTACTAAACTAAAGGGAAACATAAAGAAGCTTGGAAGTGTAGCCATTGCTTTTTCAGGGGGTGTAGATAGCACTTTTTTATTAAAGATAGCACAGGAAGTACTGGGGGAAAAGGTGATTGCAGTTACTGCTAGATCCTCTACATTTCCAGAAAGGGAGTTTAATGAAGCCCGAAACTATGCTAAAAGTATTGGAGTAAAACATATCGTTATTGTTTCAGAGGAGTTAGAGATTGAAGGTTTTTCCCAAAACCCAACCAATCGATGCTATTATTGTAAACATGAACTGTTTTCAAAGATACAGCAGGTAGCCAGCCAATATGATATAAGCTATGTTTTGGATGGCTCAAACTATGATGATCTACAGGATTATCGTCCTGGGATGCAGGCAGCAAAAGAGCTTAAGGTAGTAAGTCCCTTAAAGGAAGCTGGACTTACTAAAGAAGATATAAGAATTCTTTCTAAAGAATTGGAGATTCCAACATGGGATAAACCCTCCTTTGCTTGTCTGTCCTCAAGATTTCCCTATGGACAAGAAATAACCAAAGAAAAGCTGGAGATGGTGGAATCAGCAGAGCAATTCTTATTAGATAAAGGCTTTAGACAAATAAGAGTTCGACATCACGGCGAAATTGCTAGAATTGAAGTTGAAAAGTCAGAAAGGGTGAAACTGTTTAACCTAGAATTAATGGATGAGATTGGAAACAAACTAAAAGAAATAGGTTTTGCTTATGTAACAATAGATGCTTTGGGATATAGAACCGGCAGCATGAATGAAGTGCTGGATCAACAGGATAAAATCAAATAGTTATCGGTAAGCAACACCTTTTTTGCAAGTGGCATCATAAACTGATGACTTGAGAATATTTAATCTAATTAAACATTGTTATTTCATAAAAGAAACTGATGTGATAATTACATAAAATATACAGTAAATGAGGGAAAAAATGTGGATGCAAATAAAGTATTGGGTCATAAAAAGAATATATACCGTAGGGCCAATATATTAAAATTTCTTGGATTCAGCTTCATTGGAATTTGTATATACTTTATTCCATTTACCCTTATGGGAAATAGAACAATCCTACTAGACCATCTAGTTTCAGCTATTACAGTGTCAGTCCCAAGATTTGGTCCGGGGATTACTTTTGCAATGGTGATAATAGGAGGTTTTTTGCCCTTCTACGAAAAAACATGGAACAAAGACAGCACCTCCATTATTTTGTCAGGATTAAAGCTTTTAGGCGTTGTACTTGCAATAATGGCATTCTTCAATTTTGGACCTCAATGGTTAATGAAAGAAGATATGTTACCTCTATTATTAGAAAAAATTATTATCCCGGTAGCACTAATTATTCCATTAGGGTCCTTATTCATAACTTTTATCACCGGCTATGGATTGCTTGGTTTCTTGGGGGTTTTACTAAAACCGGTAATGGGTCCAGTGTGGAAGGTACCCGGCATTGCTGCAGTTAATATAGTAACTTCCTTCGTTGGAAGTTTCTCGGTAGGGATTTTTATGACCAATAAGCTTTTAAAAGAAGGTAAATACACAATGAGGGAAGCTGCCATCATTACTACTGGTTTTTCTACAGTTTCAGCTGCATTTATGGTTATCGTAGCAAAAAATTTAGAGTTAATGGCGATATGGAATACATTTTTTTGGACTACCTTGATAATCACCTTTTTAGTAACAGCAATAACTGTAAGGCTCAAACCCTTAAATAAGATTGAGAATATATATATAACTGCAAAAGAGAAAACTGAAGAGGAACTCCAAGAACCACTTTTGAGTAAAGCGATAATTGAAGCATTAAGAGAAGCTGATAATGCTAAATCTATTTGGGAGAACATGATTATCAATTTTAGAGATGGCATAGGTATGAGCTTAAGGTTTTTACCCATTGGCTTGTCCGTTGGATTGATTTCTTTTTATGCTGTAAAAATGACATTTCTTTATGATATTTTAGCCTATGCCTATTATCCCATTGCTTTGCTATTGAGTATCCCAGAACCATGGCTGGTAGCTAAGGCTAGTGCAATAGCAGGGGCAGAAGTATTAATGCCGTCTCTTGTGATGGCCGATGTTGGGGCACCAATAGCAGCAAGGTTCGCTACTGGCGTTGTTTCAATTTCCTCCATACTTTTTTTCTCAGGATCGATTCCTTGTATCTTGGCTACAGAAATAGACTTAAAAATAAAGGACATATTACTTATATTAATAGAAAGAACCGCTTTAACTCTACTGCTTGTGGCTCCCGTCTTAAAGATTTTATTTTAAAAAATTAATCATAAATAAGAAATAGGGATTTTTCAAAAATATATATTTTTGAAAAATCCCTATTTAATTGTATTTTAAAATAATATATCAAAAATAATGATTTAAAAGATGTTATGGTTATAGAGCTTTTATTAATCTTTTTACATAGCCTAGAGTAGCCTCAGGAAGATCATATTGGCCTTCATGTAAGCACCAGTCATAAACAAGACCTCTTACAGCGATAAAAAGGAAGTTAACAGTCTCTTCTGATGTCATATCACTAGAGATTTCACCATTCTTTTGGCCCTCTTCAATAATAGCTTGCAGAACACCCTGCATATGTCTTCCCTTGGTTGCAAAAAGGTTATTCTTGACGGTATATAATTGTTTAACAAAATCAATGCCTCTTTCAACATTATAATCAGCATAATAACGAAAGAATTCAATGATTTTGTCCTGAGTATTTCCCTCCTTGATATTAACAGCAACTACCTTTAAAAAGTATTCATCTGCCAGCTTGAAAATCTTATCTAATATTTCATGCTTTGATTTAAAAGAATTGTAAAAAGAGCCTATTGATACACCTGCAGTGCTACAGATCTCTTCTACTGTAATATTTTGAAAACCTTTCTTTTCAATCAACTCAACAGCAACCTTATATATTTTTTCCTGAGTATTTAGAGCCTGAATTTGTCTTTTAGTTAACTTTTCCTTCATAAAAAGCTTCTCCTGTCCCAACTTGATTATTAAGAAAAGTATAACAAATATACTACATAAAGTAAATCCTTAAAAGAAATGAAGTGAATGGATTGTATAAGAAAATAAAAATATAAAATATATTGACATATAATTAACATTTATATATAATGAATGTATTCAGTGAATGCATTCTATAAAGCATTATAGCATCACTAATGATCCTTTAGCTATGAAGTGCCGGCCAGTAGCTGAAGCATGATATTACTTAAAAAAGCTTCAAAGAAAGTAAGCAAAAAAAGATTACCATCAAATAACACATAAGGGAAAAGAAAGGATGAAGAGAATGCTTAAATCAAAAAGATTTGTTTCTGTTTTACTATGTATCATTCTAGCTATATCCATCATCGGTTGTCAGTCAAAACCTACTGACACTACAGAATCAGCCCTCTTTCAACCTGGTACTTATACAGCATCAGCACCTGGACATAATGGAGATATAACTGTTGAAGTAACCGTTGATGAATACGAAATAAAAGAAGTAAAGGTTTTGAAACATAATGAAAGTCCTGGCATAACTGACGCTGCCATAGAGAGAATTCCTAAGGCAATTGTAGATGACCAAACTCTTGCTGTGGATATCGTAACAGGGGCAACTATCACTTGTGATGCTATTATTGCTGCAGTAACAGAAGCCCTTAAGCAAGCTGATGCAGATATTGCAGCATTAAGTGTAAAAAAGGAAAGGGAAGATGCAATTGGTGAAGCTGTTGAATACACAACAGATGTTGTTGTAATCGGCGGTGGAGGTGCAGGACTAGCTGCAGCAGTATCTGCTCACCAAAATGGTGCGAAGGTTATTGTACTTGAAAAAATGCCAAGGCTTGGTGGAAACACAATTCTTTCTGGAGGAGCATTTAATGCAGCAGGTTCCCCGAGACAGGTTGCTCAAGGCATTGAAGATTCTGTCGAGTTACATTATACTCAAACCTTTGAGGGTGGAGATGAGCAGGGCACTCCTGAATTAGTTAGAATTCTTGTTGAAAACGCATACCCTGCTGTTGAATGGCTTGAAAGCTTAGGAATGAAATTTAATGACGAAGTATTTACTGTTTTGGGTGGATTGTGGCCAAGAGCCCATAGACCATCAACACCATTAGGAACTGGTTTTATTGACACCTATCAAGAATACATTAATGCAACTGATGATATCGAGGTGCTTCTTGATACTGAGGCTTTAGAGCTTATTGTAGCAGATGGTAAAATAGCAGGTGTTATGGCTAAGGGATTAAAAGGTGATGTAATTGTTCATGCCAACAATGGTGTGGTTTTAGCTACAGGTGGTTTTGCTGTTAACAATGAGTTGCTAGAAGCATATAATCAAAGCTGGCCTTCTTTAGCTGGTATTAAAAGTACTAATCATCCAGGGGCAACAGGAGATGGTCTAGTAATGGCTGAAGCTGTTGGAGCAAACCTCATTGGATTAGGAGATATTCAATTGCTTCCACTGGGAGATCCTAATACAGGAAGTTTAGCTGGAAACATTGAAAAGGGTGTTGAAAATAGAATTTTTGTAAATAAATCTGGTGATCGCTTTGTTGATGAAGGTGCTCGTAGAGATGTTATGACGCTGGCACTAATGGAGCAGCAGGATTCTTTCCTATGGGTAATCATTGATAGCTCCGACTACCCAACCGGAGATGAAAAAAATAACTTCAATGAATCTATGAATGAGCTTGTTGAACAAGGACGAGCATTTAAAGGTGATACTCTTGAAGAATTAGCAGCAGCCATCGATGTACCTGCTGAAAACTTAGTAAAGGCAGTAGAGGAGTTTAATAAGGCTGCAGAGACAGGAGGACCAGACGCTTTCGGGAGAACATTATTTGAGAGAAAGATAGAGCAAGGTCCATTCTATGCAGGAGCACGTATGCCTACCGTTCACCATACAATGGGTGGTGTTGAAATCAACACTTACGCACAGGTATTAGATGGAAATGGTGCTGTAATTTCAGGTCTATATGCTGCTGGAGAGGTTACAGGTGGAATTCATGGAAGCAACCGTTTAGGTGGAAACGCGCTAGCTGATATAGCAGTATTCGGTAGAATTGCTGGAGAAAGTGCGGCGGCAAAAAAATAATAATGTACAATTCTTAGTTTAGATAATATATCTCCCCCTTTTTTAGATATATATTAAAGTAAAATCAAGTAGGTGGAAAAACTGTCATGGATAGTTTTCTTCCTACTTGATTTTTTATGAGCATTGTTTCTAGCATAAAACTTTAACTTTCATAAAATCTTTTTTGGTTCAATTTATCAACCAAGGAAAATAGATGCCTTTTCAGACAACAGGGCATGTATTTGATTTATTCCACCAAATATTAACATTAGTAGTTCTTGGTTCACTTTAAAATTGGCATAATTTGCATATTATATATTTGCATGGGTATTATACAAATAGCATAGATTTAATTAGAAAAAATTTCATGCGAGGGGATAGATAATATGAAATTATTAGGAAGTGTTATGGAGCAAGTGTTAAAAAGGGATCCAAATGAGCCTGAGTTTCATCAAGCTATAAAAGAAGTGTTAGAATCACTTGAACCAGTTGCTGAAAAAAATCCTCACTGGATTAAAGCAGGGATATTTAATCGAATGGTTGAACCTGAAAGACAAATTATTTTTAGTGTACCTTGGGCTGATGATAATGGTGTTATCCAAACAAATCGAGGCTTTAGGGTACAATTCAATAGTGCAATTGGTCCTTACAAAGGTGGATTAAGATTTCATCCATCGGTATATCTTGGAATTATAAAATTCTTAGGCTTTGAACAAGTGTTCAAAAATGCATTGACTGGATTACCTCTGGGTGGAGGTAAAGGTGGAAGTGATTTTGACCCAAAAGGAAAATCTGATGGAGAAATCATGAGATTTTGTCAAAGCTTTATGATAGAGCTGCATAGACATATTGGAGAAAACACAGATGTTCCAGCAGGGGATATTGGAGTGGGTGGACGAGAGATTGGTTATATGTATGGTATGTATAGAAGGATTCGAAATAGTTTTACAGGCACATTAACAGGTAAAGGAATAGCTTGGGGTGGAAGTCTAGTAAGAAGAGAGGCTACTGGCTATGGTCTTTGTTATTTTATGGAGGAAGCTATGAAATCTATTGCAGAGAAATCCTTTCAAGGTGCTACAGTTGTAATCTCTGGATCAGGTAATGTCGCCAGTTATGCTGCTAAAAAAGCCCAACAATTGGGTGCTAAAGTTGTAGCACTAAGTGATTCCAGTGGTTATGTATATGATCCTGAAGGTATAAAACTGGAAACTGTAAAACGAATTAAGGAAATAGAAAGAAAAAGAATCAGCGAGTATGTTAAATACCATCCAAAAGCTAAGTTTACTGAAGGATATTCAAATATTTGGTCGGTAAAATGTGATATAGCACTACCATGTGCTACTCAAAATGAGCTTGATGAGGAAGCCGCAAAGACCCTTATAGCTAATGGTTGCTTTGCAGTTGGTGAGGGAGCCAATATGCCAGTAACCCCTGAAGCAGTAAAAATATTTATTAAAAATGGAATTATATTTGGACCTGCAAAAGCTGCAAACGCAGGTGGTGTAGCTACTTCTGGACTTGAAATGGCCCAAAACAGCTTAAGGTATTCATGGACATTTGAAGAGGTGGATACTAAGCTCAAAAGTATAATGGTGGATATTTACAAAAACACAAGCAGTGCTGCAAAAGAATATGGACATGAAAATAACCTAGCGATGGGTGCTAATATTGCAGGTTTTTTAAAAATAGCTGATGCGATGTATGCACAAGGAACTTAAAATGTAAAATGAAGGAAAGGTTCATTCTAAAATGGTTTAATCAGATAAAGTGAATATACTTATAGAATATTGTATTTAAACACTTTATTTTTGACAGCTATCACTTCATGGTAGCTGTTTTTTAGTTACTGAAAGGCGCAGAGAACAAGAAACTACGTATAATACAATAAAAAAAGCATATAATATACGTTTTACAACAAATATTAATTCAAATTTTTCAATTAATGTGCTACAATTATATTAAGGATATTTTCTTATAGTAGGTTTACAGTCACTAAGGAGGTATAAAATGGTTAAAAGAGTCTGTGTTGAGAAGAAGCCTGGATTTAATGTTGAGGCAGTAAGTTTAAAAAATGATTTGGTGAACACCTTACACTTAGCAGCACTGAAAGGTGTAAGAATTATCAATGTTTATGATCTTGAAGATGTAAATATAAAGAGACTTGAAGATATAAAAACCTTGGTTTTATCTGAACCCAATGTAGACATTGTAACGGAGGATTATGGTCTTATTAGCGAGGATGAAGAGGCCTTTAGAATCCAATTATTACCTGGTCAATATGATCAAAGGGCAGATTCTGCTAGACAATGTATAGAAATCATTACCTTAGAGGATGCGCCAACCATTGTATCTTCTAAAATCATTGTTTTGAAGGGTGCTCTTGGTTCTAGAGATGTGGAAACTGTTAAGCAATATCTTATCAATCCTGTAGAATCAAAAGAGGTTTCCTTGGCTGTACCAGAGACTTTACAGATGGATTTTGGGACTCCTGATACTATTGAGACAATTGAAGGATTTATTGACTTAGATGATGACGGGATAGCTTCATACAAAGAAAAAATGGGCTTTGCCATGACACACGGAGACTTAGTTTTTATCAGAGACTACTTTAAAAAAGAGGAAAGGCGAAATCCAACCATTACAGAGCTAAAGGTAATTGACACCTACTGGTCGGATCATTGTCGTCATACTACCTTTTTAACAACAGTGGAAGAGGTAAATATTGAGGATAAACCTATGAACGAACCGGTAAAAAAAGCGTACCAAGATTACTTAGTCGATAGAAGTTTTGTTTATGAGGGAAAAGAGAGACAAGACTGCTTAATGGATATTGCAACCATTAATATGAAGAGCATGAGAAAAAAAGGTATTCTTGAAGATTTGGATGTATCTGAAGAGATTAATGCCTGCAGCATAGAAATACCAGTGGATATTGATGGTGAAACTAAGCCTTGGTTACTAATGTTTAAAAATGAAACCCATAATCATCCCACAGAAATAGAGCCTTTTGGCGGCGCTGCCACCTGCTTAGGTGGAGCCATAAGGGATCCTTTATCAGGGAGAAGTTATGTTTATCATAGTATGAGGGTGACAGGAGCAGCGGATCCTACTGTACCATTAACAGAAACCTTAGAGGGTAAGCTGCCGCAAAAGGTGATTACACAGCAGGCTGCTGCAGGATTTAGTTCCTATGGCAATCAAATTGGACTGGCTACAGGATTGGTTTCAGAGGTTTATGATCCAGATTTTGTTGCTAAACGTATGGAGGTAGGAGCCGTTGTAGGGGCTGCACCAAAAGAAAACGTAGTAAGAGAGCGTCCAGCTCCGGGAGACATTGTGCTATTAGTAGGAGGCAGAACAGGTAGAGATGGTATAGGTGGAGCCACTGGATCTTCAAAAGAGCATGATGAAGAAAGCTTAACCAACTGTGGGGCTGAGGTGCAAAAAGGTAATCCACCGGTAGAAAGAAAAATCCAGCGACTTTTTAGAATCCCAGCATTATCTAAAATGATTAAAAGATGTAATGACTTCGGAGCGGGTGGGGTTTCTGTAGCTATTGGAGAATTGGCGGATAGCTTAGAGATTAATTTGGATGCTGTTAAAAAGAAGTATGAAGGCTTAGATGGAACAGAGATTGCCATATCAGAATCACAGGAAAGAATGGCAGTAGTAATAGCTTCAAAAGACTATGATAGCTTTAAAAAATATTGTTTTGCTGAAAATTTAGAGGTAACCCATGTAGCAAATATTACTGATGATGGCAGACTTATAATGAAATGGCAAGGACAAGAAATTCTAAATATATCTAGAGCTTTTTTAGATACAAATGGTGTACAAGGTAAAACAAAAGTGCACATCAAAGCTCCTGAGAAGCAAAACTTTTTCCAGCAAAATAAATCAATAGATAATCTAAAGAAACAATGGCATAATACCTTAAATGATTTAAATATTTGTTCTCAAAAAGGCTTAGTGGAAAGATTTGATAACACCATTGGCAGCGGAACAGTACTTATGCCTTTTGGAGGTAATTATTACAATACTCCTATCCAGGCTATGGTGGCTAAAATACCTGTTGATAAAGGAGAAACCAATACAGGCTCTATGATGAGCTATGGCTATGATCCTCAACTGTCAAAGTGGTCTCCTTTTCATGGAGCTTTGTATGCTGTGGTGGATTCTATGGCAAAGCTTTTAGCAACAGGAGGAAACTACAAAAAAGCTAGATTATCTCTGCAAGAATATTTTGAGAAACTTGGTGATGTACCTGAGAAATGGGGCAAACCCTATAGTGCATTATTAGGAGCCAGCTATGCACAGACTCAATTTAATGTAGCCGCTATTGGTGGCAAGGATTCAATGTCAGGAACATTTAAGGATATCCATGTACCCCCAACATTGATTTCCTTTGCTGTTACGCCAGTGGATGTACGACAGGTGATTTCTCCTGAATTGAAAAAGACAGATTCTACCTTGGTACATTTTTATGCAAAAAGAGATACTAAAGAGATCGTTGATTTTGAACATCTGTTAGAAGGCTATAATCATATCTACAGCTACGTAGAAAAGGGAAAAATATTATCAGGATATGCCATAGGCAAAGGCGGCATATGTGCTGCTATTAGTAAGATGGCTTTTGGAAATGCTATTGGAGTAAGGTTAACAGAGAAGCAAAAATATGATATTTTTGAAGAGGCTTATGGCAGTTTGATTCTTGAAGTAACAGAAGAGGTTGCTCAGGAATTTGTAAAACATGAGGGTTTTAGTATACTTGGATATACTAAAGAGGAGATTTCCTTTGAAGTAGGAGATGAAGTGATATCGATGGATGAAGCTCTTGTCTCTTGGGAATCAAGATTAGCACCTATCTTTCCAACGATTCATCAAGATCAAGGTAAGGCAAAAGAAATTGCATTTTATAGGCGTGAAGGAAAGCGGCCCACTATTAATGTAGCAAAACCTCGTGTCCTTATACCAGTTTTTCCTGGAACAAACTGTGAAGTAGACACTCATATGGCTTTTGAAAAAGCCGGAGCAATTGTTGAAACCATAGTATTCAAGAATTTAACAAAAAATGATGTAGTAGCATCCCTTGAAGAAATGAATACAAAAATTAAACAAGCTCAAATTATTGCTTTGCCAGGTGGCTTTAGTGCAGGAGATGAACCAGAAGGCTCCGGCAAATTCATTGCTTCTGTACTGAGAAATCCTAAAATAACGGAAGCCTTGATGAAGCTATTAAATCAAAGAGACGGTTTAATGCTAGGCATCTGTAATGGATTCCAAGCATTGATTAAATTAGGTTTATTGCCATATGGAGAAATACGAGATTTACAAGAAGATTCACCTACCTTGACCTTTAATAAAATAAACCGACATGTATCGCGAATGGCCAAAGTTAAGGTGGTATCTGTTAAGTCACCTTGGCTTACAATGGAAGAAGTAGGAAATATATATGAAACAGCATTTTCCCATGGAGAAGGACGTTTTTATGGAAGTGATGCTGTGATTCAGCAGCTGATTACTAAGGGGCAAATTGCTACTCAATATGTAGATGATAATGGATTACCAACCTATGATGGTAGGTATAATATTAATGGTTCTATAGAAGCCATTGAAGGAATCACTTCCCCAGACGGCAGGATTTTTGGCAAAATGGGACATGTAGAACGGGTAGGTAAAAATGTACACAAAAATATATATGGCAAAAAAGATTTTAAGATTTTTGAAGCTGGGGTTAATTATTTCAAATAAAGTATTTCTTTAGCCCCAACTAAAAATTTATGAATAGAAGCTGCATTTATGTGGCTTCTTTTACGTTAATAATGTTACAGGATATTTAAAAATAAATTTTTATCTAAAAGATGTTCATTCGTAATTTGCTTTATAGTTTTTCTTTCAGCATTCTTTGAGTGTCTTAAGGCCTTAACACAATTTTAAATGAATAATGCAGTCATAAAATGAATAAATATAATAGGTAGGATATAATCATTATTTATAATTGGAGGCAAATATGCTAATAGGAGTAATTTCTGACACACATCTCCCCAATAAAGCTAAAGCAATCCCTTTACAAGTTTTACGCAACTTTGAAAAGGTGGATTTGATAGTGCATGCAGGAGACATATGCGAAAAATTTGTACTGGATGAATTAATGAGCCTTGCCCCAGTGAAAGCAGTATCAGGGAATGTTGATGGAGAAGAGATAAAAAAGATGCTTCCTTCAAAACAAATCATACAGCTAGATGGATTTAAGCTGGGCATGATCCATGGCGATGGAGGGAAAAGAGGAGATACCCCGCAAAGAGCGAAGGATGCCTTTAAGGATGAAAAGGTAGATTGTATTATCTTTGGTCACAGCCATCAAGCTTTTTGTAAATTGATGGGAAACGTATTACTATTCAATCCAGGTTCTCCTACAGACAGAAGAAGAAGCAAGTATTTTTCTTATGGATTCCTTAAGATTGAAGAATTTATAGAAACTAAAATTATATATTTCTAGCTGTAAAAAATCAAACTAAAATAGAAACATAATACTGTTGTTTCTTAATATGAAATACAAAACAGCAGTTGTCAATTTAGTAGAAGTTTTTGAAGGGTTTCAATATCTATGTGTAGAATATCTGTATATGAAAAAATCAATTATAATAATTTTAACAGATGAATATATTTAGGAGGGTAGATTTTATGGCTATTAGAATCTTGACAGATAGTACAAGCTATATAGATGAGTCTTTAAGGAACACTTTAGATATAAACATAGTTCCCTTAAGTGTTGAATTCCCAGAACATACCTTTAAGGAAACTGATATTGACAATGAAAGCTTCTATAAGATGATGAAAGAGAAGGGAATACCCAAATCTTCGCAACCTTCCGTGGGGGATCTATATAACGAGATGGAAAAGATTGTTCAGCAGGGAGATGATTTGATCTGTATATTTTTGTCTTCAAAGATGAGTGGTACTTATGCAACAGCAAACATGGCTAAGGATATGATTATAAACAATTATCCTGGTGCTAATCTTGAGATCATTGATTCTCAGTCAAACTGTATGCAATTGGGGTTCGCTGCTATTGCAGCTGCGAAAGCAGCTAAAGAAGATAAAGCTTTAAGTAAAGTAAAAAAGACTGCTTTAGAAATGATGAAAAAAAGCAGGTTCCTATTTGTTCCACATAATCTAGAATATTTAGAAAAAGGGGGAAGAATAGGGAAAGCAAATGCTATAATAGGTAACCTATTAAAAATAATACCGATTCTAACGGTAGAAGATGGAATCACAACGATATTTACGAAGGTTAGAACTAAGAAGAAAGCTGTAGCAACTATAATAGAGCAAGTGTTGAATGATATCAAAACCTTTGGATCAGGTGAGATTATCGTGCATCATATTAATTGTATAGATGAAGCAAAAAAAGTAGTGAGTCAATTAAAAGAAAAGGTAAACGTAGAAATCAGAATACAAGAGATAGGACCAGTAATTGGATTACATGTGGGGCCTGGTGCGCTAGGAATAGCTTATTACACCAAAGAGGAGATTAGGTAAAGTAATTAAATAGTAATGCTATTCAATGTACAAAACACTAAATATCCACCACCTGATAAACAGATATTGTTTATTAGTTGGTGGATTAAATTTTTGCAATCTTTACTAAGACAAAACTATATATTCGTTACATCAAAAAAATTAGTTTTATTATTAATAGCACTTAGTACTATCTTCTTCATATATTGTACTACAAAAACTATAGGGTATAAAGGTAGGTAAAAAGATACGGCAGATGGTGTTTATGCTTCTGTAGTGAATCAAAAGACACTATCACAAGTTCAATTAGAAGCTTTAACACTACAAATCAAGCAAATTTAACCAGTAGCAGTAACAAATCTCCATTACAAGTAAATGCTATTTTTGTATTAGTTACTCCTTATCATCTTGAAAAATTTAATCTTGAAGGTGCTGATATAAATATAAGTGTAAATGATCAAGGAAATGTTCTCATTAATGATGAGGAGTATACTACTATTGAAGTACAACCGGGAATTAAAATATTCGGTATTTCAAAAAGGAAGTAGGTGTTGACATATATGAAGTGTAAAGAATGTAATGAAGTAGAAATAATAAAAATAGAACAACTGCAGCATGTTAAATTTCAATGCAAACAAGGGCATATATGGTTTGAAGAATATGTTGATCAAGGAGGAAGTGAAACAAGGCCTGCCTCCTATAAAATGGAGATTCAGGATATTTTATTTCCTAGCGAGAAGCAATTATACAAAGAAATATTATATGAAATCGATAAAAATGAAAAGTTTTTTACTTCCTCTAGCCCTAAAGAAATAATGAATTATCTGATAGAAAAATGTAACCATAGCAAAACTGATATTTATAAATTGTTTAAAAAAATAAATGATTTTGATAAAACCAAAAGCAAATAATAAAGGAAAAACAAGATGGTATATAATAATTCATTATAAGTTGAAGAGTATTAAAAGGCACCCCATTAATGGAGATATATTATTCAACAAAAGGTCTTCTTAGCAATATTAAAAGAAGGCTTTTTTTATGAGCTAAATATAATCCATGAGGAATTATACAACTCAATTAGAATGAACTTAAAATTATACAATATATTTTCAAAATCAAAAAAAGTAATTCAAATGAAGTATAAGATGAGTGTAGTTCATAATGTTGGTCAATCTAAAAGCAACAATATTTTCAAAAGATACTTCATATTAATTGAAATTTAAGTATAAAAATGATATTATTCATATAATCAATAGAAGCTTACTAACGAAATTCTTTAATATCTTCATTAATAATGAGTTATGGGGGATTGTTATGGACAAAGGGCATGAAAAGAAAAGAATAGGCAATAGTATTTTCCCTATTAAGGAATCAGAGCTTAGTGAATTATTGATTATTAATACCATAATGAACAATTCACAAGACACCATTTACTTTAAAGATAGAAATTCTACCTTTGTTTTAAGCAGTAAGGCCCATGCCTTAGGTTTTGGTATTGATAGTCCTCTAGAGCTTATAGGGAAAAATGATTATGATTATTTTCCAAAAGATTTTGCTGATAATGCCTATAGGGATGAACAACAAATTATAGATACAGGTGAACCAATTATAAATAGAGTGGAAAAGTGGATTAAACCAGATGGAAATATTGTGTGGCTTTTGGCTTCAAAATATCCTCTTTATAACTCTCAAGGAGAGATTATTGGTACTTGGGGTACCTCTAGAGACATTACATCTTTAAAAAATGCACAGGAAGAATTGGTTCAGCTTAACACACAGTTGGAAGAAGCCAATAGACAGCTCAGAATTTTATCTGCAATAGATAGTCTTTCTGGACTATATAATCATAGACATTTTTTTGAAGAATTGGAAAAAGCATTTACTCTTTATAAAAGGCAAAAAGAGAAGGGAAAAGACATTACTTTTTCTGTTATTTTATTGGATATTGATGATTTTAAGACTATTAATGATACTTATGGTCATTTAATGGGGGACTTAGCCATTAGACATATAGGTGAAATCTTGACAAGAAATACCCGATCAACAGATAGTTGTTTTAGATATGGTGGAGACGAATTTGCCATATTATTGCCTGATACAAGTATCCAAGAAGCAAGCCTAGTTGCAGAAAAAATACGTACTGTGATAGAAAAGACATCTATTTCCTCTAAGCAAAGTGAATTATATATTACAATCAGCTTAGGTGTGACGTCTTTTTATGAAGCTAAAAATGTTAATTGTTTATTTCAAAATGCTGATAAGAAGCTTTATTCCTCAAAGCATCAAGGGAAAAACAAGGTGACTTTTTAAATCATAATATTACAATCATAGAACAAGAATATAAAAGGCAAGCATGAAGCCTGTTGAAACGCTTTATTCTGTAATCTCTATAGCATAATGCATAAATGAATAAGATAAAGTGCTGTCCTCAATATAAAGATGAGTACAGCGTTTTTTTTGCTTCATATCATGGAGGATTTATCAATTAACTAGTACAAGCTATATTATTTACTTAAAAATTAATTTTGCATCTCCCACGTGGTACAATAGTATTATTAACAATGATGTTGCTACTGAAAAAGAATGAAAAAGCTAAAAAGATAACACAGTAAATAATTGATTTTTACAAAAAACAGGATGCTTCTTAGGTTACTTCACATGGGTAAGTACAAAAATTTGTTATCTACAAAGAGATAGTGTAAAGTAGGTTATGAAAACTAAGAAACAAAATTTTACAACATGATTTGTGGGGGGAGTACCTTCTTAAAAGAAGAAAACATCAAAAAAATAGATTGATGATACCACAAATAATGCTCTGGAACCCACAGCATTGATGGTGAAACGATGAAGTTTAGCAAAAGTGCAAAGGCACATTTAAGGGGAAGGTTGGTTTTGTTGTGAGAGGATGGTTTGTTGCCCTAAGTAGATCAGTAGCTGCCATTTGCCCGGCATATTATCGGCATTTGTCAGCATATCGACTTCGTTTAAAGGACGCTTCCACTCATGAAGCTTGTGAGGACGAAGAAAGTTA
>NZ_FOHU01000011.1 GCF_900111615.1 Natronincola peptidivorans
CTTTATAAACAAAGGCAAATGATCGTAGAACATCCCTTTGGAACGATAAAGAGGGGGTTAGGTATGACGTATTTTCTGACAAAAGGTATGCAGTCAGTAAAAGCGGAGATTTCTTTTGCTTTTTTAGCCTATAATATAAAACGCGCAATAAATATACTAGGAGTAAAGGAAATAATAAGGAGACTAACGGGTAAAACAGCCTCTAGTAGCCTCCAATTTTATAGATTCCCAATGTTGATTGAAAATATTAGCTAATCTAGTATGAAAAAATTTAAAATGTTTATGGAATAATAACCCATTATTACGCGGTCTGACGTTTCGTTTGTCCGCTGCAAAAAGCATCTTTTTTGTGCTTTCAATTATTTTTTGTCTCCCCATCCCTGTGCCTAGAATCATCTAAGCTTATTTACTAGCTCTTCTAAGTTATACTCCTTGTCAAGAAACAAGATGGCTTTTGAAGATTTGTCTTTCATTTCAGCATGAAGAATATATTGAAAATCCAAATTGCTTTTTTCATTTTTTATCTCAATTCTATTGTTCTCTAGTTTTTTTGCCCGTATGATAAACTCCTCTATAGCTTCTCTTTTAATCTCTTTATATTTCTGCTTCAATACTATTATTTCGCTTGAAATATAGAAAAGTTTGTAACCATCTTCTATCTTTTCACCCATCAAAATCTTTTCCCACTTTAATTTCTCAGCTTTTTTTATACTAACATCATATAAATAGTTTATATGATAAAGTAAATCTTTATAGATTAAGGCTGTTTCAAAGTGAAATTCTGCAGCAGCTAATTTCATTTTTTTTTCAATTTCAGATATAAAACGTAGCATACACTCTTCTTTTGATAGAATCTCCATCAGGCATTGTTTATTTTCCTCAAATGCGTCCTTTTTCATTGCTTCTGGTAATATTTTATAGAAAAAACCATAGGAATCTCCATGTTTTAATATAGGATATATATTTTGAAAAAGCTTTTCTAAATTTGAAAGAATTTTCTTATTTCTATAGGGTCCAAAACAATTTGCATCTTCTCTATCACTAATAACTTTTACAGGTTTAATTTTATTATAATTCTCTACTTTTAAATATCTATAGTTTTGATCATTTTTAAATTGTACGTTGTATATGGGCTTTAACTTCTTGATAAGGGTGCATTCTAGTATCTGTGCTTCTAAGTGTGTATCAGTAACGATATAATCTATATCATGGATATGGAATAACATTCTTTCTATCTTTTCGGACTTGCCTTGTATGCTAAAATAAGATTTCACCCTTGATTTTAATGCCTTGCTTTTACCAATATACATAATATTTCCTTCGCGATCCTTCATTTGATATATACCTGGTTTTGCTGGCATTCTATTGATTTTTTGTATTAAAAACTTAGGAATTTCTGGCAATCTCATCACCTACTCATCTTGCTTTTATCTGTTTTAACCTCTTTACCAAAGACTTTTATATTTTATCAATAAAAATAATCCCCTCATTTTTAATATACACTGGCCTTCCATGACGCATACAGCCAAACATATAACAATTTCCCATTACTGGAGGACAGAAGTCTACCGATGGAGGATGACCCTCTCTAACCTTTTGGAATAAATCCTTATATTCTTCTATATCTTGGGTATAATCATCGACATGTTGCTGCTGCTCCTCCTGGGTATAATAGTCATCCTCTAGGATCTCCTCCATTAACTTTTGGGTATCCAAGATTACCTTTTTAAGCAATGCTTCAGCCTCCTGCAACTGCTCGCATTGGATTAGAGAATATTGATATTGACTAATCCATCTAGGGGAAATACCATAGGTCATCTTAGGACCCAATGCAGCATGAAACATTTCATTTGCCCTAGTGTAGCTGTGGGCTTCATAGTAGATTTCAGCTATTTCTAGAAATGCAATATCTAAATGGATTGGATTTTTCCCTGCCTCTAAATAGCCCTTTACAAATAGCTTTAATTTTCCTGCCACTTCTTCAGCCTCTTTTGTTTTTCCTAGCTGAGCCATGGAAACACCATAGCTCAAGACAGGATTAAGATATTCATCCCAAACACCATAGTTAAGGATTAGATCCAGAAAATTATCCTTGATCCTATCTTCAGATTTCCATGATTTTTGAAAATGAATTGCAGCTTCCCTGATTTTCCCTTGCTTATATAATGCCACCCCTAAATTATTTAATAGGGAAGGATTTTCTTCAAAGCTAAGAGCCTTTGTAAAAGCCTCCGCCGCCTTTTTGTAAAGCTCCAAATCTAAATAGGCTTCCCCTAGTAGACCATAGGGCAAACCAGAATTAGGTTCCATTTTAACAGCTCTTTCCAATAGTTCTACAGCCCTTTGATGGTCATCATACTCAATTTGATAGAAGTAAGCAAGGTTATTTAATGTCTGAACATTAGAATTGACAGCAACAGCCCTTTGGAACATCTCTAAAGCTAAGTCTGAATCATTCAATTCCAAGGCTATAATACCGCACCAATTGATTAGACTTATATCTTTTGGGTTTCTTTTTATCTTCTTCTTAAGCTTATAAACCAATCTCTTTCCTATTTTTCTATGAATCTGCCAATCATTAGGATGCTTTTTTACTCTTCTCTCAAATTTTTTTATATAGGTTTCTAGTTTCATGGAATCCCTACTCTCTTTTTCAAGCTAATCCTCAAATAACCTTCGAGCCTTCTCTAAATGATCTGGATAGTAGCTCCTCCCCATTTTATCTAAATTAGACCTATCGATCACTTTATTGATGCCTAATTCCTTTACTCGATGATCAATTATAAGAAGATCATCATAAAAATCATAACTATGAGAATTGATGCTGGTATGGGGATTTAAGCTGATGATGTTTTTATCTTTAAATTGAATAGTATAGTAATAATCATAGTCATTTCTTTTTCCCTTAGTACCCACCCGTACTTCTTCTATATCTTCCCAGCTATAGGTTTGCCCCATTGGGTTGAAAAAGCTATGTTTTACAATGGTATCTTGGTACAGGATGCTGTAGTCGGTGAAGCTATAATATCCCAGGAGTAAGGATGCAGCAAGGGTGAGGGAAAGCACCTTTCCTTTATGCTCACCAACAAAATGCCACAAAGCTGCATAAATACGAGTTTCAAATCGAAATTGTATATACACGATTTTTAGAAAAAAGCTAAGATCTTTGGGGTTAAAATCAGCCTCTTCAAACTGTATTTCTACTTTTTCTGAAGGGGTTATAAATTTGATGCCAAGAAACCCTATCACCAATAGAACAAAGGTTATAATCCCAAAAATAAGATTCCTGCCGGGAATAATATAGGCAATAAAATCACTTCTCTCAAAGAAGTGATGGATTCCTGCTATTATACCGTGTAATAAACCAAATCCCACTATTGATCCTACTATAAGCACTAAACCTCCCACTATAAAAACAATAATCGCTAGGGAGGATCCTAACATCCCTTTTATTACGCCTAATCCTATTAGCTTTTTCATTGATCAATTCTCCATTCTTTTCTCACTTTTATCCAAGTCACCTATGGAAGTCTTTTAAACCTTTAACCCTTCAAAAAAGACCCTGCAAACACTAGGAGATACAAAAATGCTTGCTCTAGAGAGTATAATCCTAATAGGATTGTTAAAGCAGTAGCTATTTTACTACCCTTAAAGGTTAATAATAGCATGATCAGGGAAATCCCTGTGCGGGCAGTAAAAATACTATAGGTTTTATAAAAAGGTAGGGGTTCAGGAAACAGAAAAGAAAAAATGATGATTTCACATATAAAGGGAATGAGAAAAAAGATAGTAAGCCCTCTATAGTTTTCATTTTTCCAAAACAATTTCATGTCTTTTATGATGTTTTCCATAGATACACTCCTTAATCTACTAACAGTTGATTCATAAAAATTTTGTACCTAGGCACAAGGTCAATCTTCATGACCCAATAGGGAGTAGTAATCATGATTCTTTTCTCTTCCTTCCTATCGGCTAGGATTTCTATGGCTACAATATTCTTTAAGTCTAATAGTCCTAGTAGTTCATTGGTATCACTACTAAAAGCCTCTAGCTTCAATTCACTGTAGGAGGGTGTCATGGTCACAATAAACTTTTCATGATTGCCATTGGTAAATTCGTATTTTGCCTGGTTGTAATAATAGGGTACATCTTCATCCAATAACTGTGGTTCCGCCTGAAAGAGTGATAGCCATTTTATTTCATCAGGTATTTTCAATTAATTCACTCCAATTTTTAATTTTACTCTAGGAAGATAACTGATATTCAGATACTTACATTTTTATATCAACCAACGTTGTTTTTAACATCCTCTCTTAATGTGAGCTACCAGCTTCCTCTAGCAAGCCTCTTCCTTTAAGTTTTTTAACAATGTAGTCTGCAGTTATCATATACATTGCCGTCATAGATACACCCTCAATGACCCCACGAATAGCTTCGTTTGGCTCCCAATTCAACATCCTCAAAAGTCCTTCAATCATAGGATTAAGCACCACAACAATAGGCCCTACAGAGACAATAAATGAAACAGCCCTTACTGCCATTTCTTTTTTTGTCATTTTCACTTCTACCTCTTCCTCTTTTGGCGGCACTTTTACATATTCTACCTCTTCTCCTGTTATTAAATCTGTCTTCCCTAAGGTCACGCTATACTGGAGATCCTCTCCTATAATCCGGCTGTAGATACAGCATTCGTGATTATAAATAGAAAAGAAATAATCAGCTCCTTCTTCTCCTTTGTTGATCTTCGTTGGCTTTACTAAATGTCCGTTGACATAGATTTTCATATGCCTAATTAATCCTATATTATACTCAAGGTCTATCCTATAGTTTCTTCTCTCAATGGTGATGTTCCAATTCCAATGTCTTTTCACGAATTTCCCTCACTTTGAAATAATTTCCTCATATTTACGCTAACTTCTCATTCTACTTATATAAACATTATAAGGGGTTGACATAATTATAAATAGTAACAATATTTTCAATTAAGTCCTCTTGGAAATAAGATTACGGTTCATAAAGATTAGATGAGACCTTTACAAAATTGAGTGTACCGAAAAACATCGATGCTCAAGATCTAGATTTCCGTTTATGCAGTTTGGATCCCCTATATAGAAACAAAATACAAAGTATCTTTAGTAATATAAAATAACTTAAACACAAGGATTATAACTCCTTGTGTTTATAATGTTTGTGCAAAAAATCATGGGGGACAGGTTCATCCATTCATAATATTTCTATCATACATCATCTCTAAAAAACTTAAGATTGGCTAATGGCTGCCCCCTTTCAAAGGTTCTGCTTCCATCAGAGTCAAGATTCCACCAAAGGTAACCGTCGGAGAATTCCAACACCTTCTGGTCTATGCTTTTGATATATCCCTGATGGATAGCCATTCCAATGAGGATTGAGGTAATGCTTTTGGTTACTGAAAAATGTGAATTGTATCTGTTTCTTTGTGTCCATCAAAATACTTCTCATATATGAGCTTTCCGTTTTTCTGTACTACAAGTCCTGCGGTATTGCTATATTCTATCTCAATTTCACGAATCAATTGTATGTTGATTATGCGATTGGTTTTATTATTTCTTTTGTGTTACTAGGCTTGTCTACTGCTGAAGTATTGAATTTTTTAGATAAGTATCAAAAATTATTAAAATATACTGTTAAAGTCGTAGGTGATATTTTAATAGTTCAGGATTAATGACTTAATAAAACAATTAGTCAAGACATCCCTTGCTCATCTTGACTAATATATTTATTTCTTAAGATCGAATGAGTATTTGTGCATAAAAACAAGTCTTAATAGAAAAAATAAAATGCAGACCGTTTTAGAGGAGGGGCTTAATGTCTACTAAAAGAAACAAATTAAAGGCAGCTGATGTTCTATGGACATTGTTTATAGCTTTTCTGGTGATAGGAGTGGTTTATCCTATTATTGGGCTAATTGCACTGATTTGCATGTTAGCACCGGTTGTAGTTGGTATTATTAAAGGAAAGCGTATTTGGTGTAGTAATTACTGCCCTCGAGGCAGCTTTTTAGGTAAATTGATGCAAAATATAAGCCAACGAGGAAAGCCTCCAAAGTTTTTAAACTCTACTCTCTTTAAGACCATTTTTGTTCTCTTTTTACTTAGTAACTTTGCAATTGGTATCATTAAAGCAGAAGGAAATTTAACACAAATTGGATTTGTATTCGTACGCTTAATTATCATTACAAGCATTGTAGGCATTTTATTGGGCGTTTTTTATCAACCAAGAACATGGTGTACAATTTGTCCTATGGGAACTCTTTCAAACGTAGCTATTAAGGGTCGCAAAAAGCTTACATCAATTGAGAAAAAAAATGACAATAACTCTATGCAACATAGAGGTCAGTGTGATCAATGCCCTCTTAAAGATACTAAACAGCCATAAAAGAATAGTAGGATGTATTAGTCTTTTAGGGCATATATTAATTGGACTTCTCTTTAATAGCTTATTATTCATTTTATTCTTTAGTTAATTTGCCTTATATCCTATTAAAACATTATCGCTATCAAGCCCTTGTCTCCATTTTTTCATAAAGTAATCCTTATTATAATCATGACATGAAAAGTATTCACAAAGGCTAGATATAAAACTCTATCGTCAATGCGCTTCTATTACAGCTTTTCTTGACCTTCCTTCTATATTTACTATTATCCCTCCAGATGATTCTCTTTAATCTCTCATCATTATCTAATCTGTCAACTCAACCCTATCACCTTTAAGGCGGATGATATGTTCCCACAAACAATAAAAAAAAGGGTTTCCCTACATTGCTACCTCTAGCAAAACAGCCAAGAGAAAACTCAATGTTGGGAAACCCTTAATTATGTCACTTTAAAGCACTATTATTTATCCACCCTTGATATCAAAGTAACACACTCCACATGTTTTGTGATGGAGTGTGGATATTGTTTTACTAAAATGCCTTTTCTTCTAACCACTCATATAACCTTTTCTCTCTGAAAAGTGTTTTCTCTTCATCTCCGTCATGTTTTCCTAATGTCAGTTTATCATGGATATTTCCATCCATTAGGAATATTACTGTGCCTGCCCTTGCTGCCACTTTCACATCATGGGTAACAATGATAACTGTTGTGCCTTCTGTGTTGACAGCATTAATGATATCCAATACCTCCCTTGAGGTACTGCTGTTTAGAGCTCCAGTCGGTTCATCTCCAAATAAAATATCTGGCTGATTGATCAGTGCCCGACATATGGCTGCACGTTGCAGCTGCCCCCCTGAAACTTTTTTAATATCATGCTCAGCTACACTGTCAATGCCTGTCTTTACCATAAGTGTATCGGCATTTTGATTTACCTGTTCTCTCGACAGCTTACCAAGCTTAAACCCAGGAAGTACAATGTTATCTCTGATAGATAAATTTTTTAGAAGATAGGAGTGTTGAAAAATAAATCCCATTTGTTTTAGTCTCACTTCACTTGTTTTTTCATCATCCAGTTTAGAAATATCTTTACCACAAAGCAATACATTGCCTGAAGTAGGTCTATCCATTCCACTGATACTATAAAGCAATGTGGATTTTCCAGAACCCGACTGCCCCATGATTGCTATGAACTCACCCTCTTCAACCTCAAAATTTATATTATTTAATACCTGTGTATCTTCAAAGCTTTTACATAAATTCTGTACCTTCAATATTGTTTTCATATTGCACCTCCTCAATTTACTATTCATTAATAATAGAAATAATATTATATCTTTTTATTGTTCTCAGAACAATCCATGTTGCTAACAGCATCAACGTCAGTAACAACAATGGAACCAGGATATATTGAACTAAAGGATCGACAATAAGTTCAACCTTCTTAACCCCAAGCCCTGAAATACTTAATACTAGGTTAACTATCTTTTCTCCTAAGACATCCGTTAAAATAATACCCGCCAAAATACCAGCTATAGAAATACAGCCTATTTTTATCAAGTACTGCTTTTTAATATCCAGTTCAGAAAATCCTATAGCCTTTAATACTGCAATTTCCGATAAATCCTTTGCCAAACGCAGTTTTAAAAATAAAACAGTGATAAGCATTACCAAACATGCTCCAATTATGACAATGAGAGAAACAATCGTTTTTAGCTGTTTTACGACACCTCCCAATGTCTGGTTGATAAACGCCTCCATTGGGTCTACTGTTACTCCAGGTCCAATGATTTCAGACCATTCATCTGCCTTTTTTTCCACTTCTATATTATCTTTAAGATTAACCGAAAATGAATATTTTTCACTGGTCAGTTCTGAAAAATCATATTTTGACTTTGCTGTGTATCCACCGCTGGTAACATCCTGATATATTCCAGAAATAACAAATTCCTTTTCTTTGTCATCATAGAAAAGTACTATTGTATCACCAGCATCTTTTCCTATTTCATTGGCATTAAGATAGGAAATGGCAATTTCATTTTCCTCATCAGGAGCCTTTCCACTGATATACTTTAGCTGATTTCCTGAGTTATCTCCACTGTCTATATGTAAATTCTTAAGTTCATCTTCAGCATCGGTGGTCTGAACACGTACCCTTCGATATTCATAATAGCTTTCAATTCCAGCATCACTTTCTAAAACCTGTATTACCCTCCCATAGTTGGTTTCAAGGTTTTCTCCATTTTCCACTTCAATTAGTATATCCTCCAGAGAACTTCCCATATATGTAATAAATTCAGGTACCTCAAAGGTATTCATCAGATTAACAGGAACCATAATCATTAGTACAGCAATTAACACAACTGCAAATACTATTATCCAATTTTTAAACTTATAGAAAACCTCCCTGATTGCCATCAGCCAGTTAACAGGAAGTTTCTTTGATTTATATAGTCCGTCCTTTATATGGCCGTTATCTTTATCAAATCCCTTCCCTCTAACCAATGCATCAACAACAGTAACCTTTTTAATTTTCTTTAATACCTTTTTACAATAATAGTTTATAAGAAGAAAAACAAAGCATCCAACAACTAGTGATAATATTACTACTGCAGGGGACATCCTGATATTTCCAAATGTAGTCCTGATATGATTTGTAAATATACTACTAGTTGACAATGCTAAAATATATCCTATTATTACACCTACCATCGCTAATATCCTGTACTTATTTAGATAAATATCCCTGATATCGGCAAATGGAAGTCCAATAGCCTTCATTGTACCTATTTCTGTGAATTCTTCTTCCAAAGCAGCCATGATTGTAAACTTAACACAGATAAAAGAAACAATGATTAAAAGTATGCTTACTAGAAGTAAAACAAATACAGTTGTGATATCCGTTATTGCACTTAATAAAAAAATCATTGCATAGGTTACTGCCTGCCCATTTTGAGGAAGTCCTGCATTCTCATAGGCTGTTTGAAAATCCGAAGCCTCTTTTGAATTGGTAAAATAGGCTTCTATCAGATATTCCTTTTCTCCAACCTGACCTTTAAGCATGTCAAAATCTTCATGGCTTAACAGTATTCTTGTAGAAGAGACCATTGGAGAATTCATTTGGGAATCCAAAATAAATTCCTTAATTACAAATTTCTTTTGGACATCGTTATGGGTCAAAATAACATGATCTCCGATTTCCATACCATACATTTCCTTTAAAAGTACGGGAATCCCAATTTCCCCTTCATCAATGATAACTTTTTCATGTTTAGAATTTAGGAGTAAATCCTTAGTTTCATTCTGCTTTACCAGACCAATGCCAAGACGGCAGTCAAAAAGATTGTATGTATCCTTATTACCAACAACAGTAAGAGACTCACCATGGACATTAATCATTGTAATGGTCTGCCAGTAGGTTATACCTTCATAGTCTGACATGAAGGCATCTATTTTCTCCTGATTAATTTCTCCCTTATGCATCTGAAGAAAATGAGGTGGCTGAGCTTTCTCATATAATTCAGAAATCGATGTAAAGGTTTGTACCCCCATTATCACAGACGAGACAGCAAGACCTGCTGAGAACATCATAAACAAAAGTAATGCCAGATTAATCACTTTATTTCTCTTAAAATCATTTTTAACAATTAACCAATTCATCTCCAATACCCCATATCTCTTTAATTTTTTTGGAGCTAAAACCAAAACGAAGTGCAAAAGAAAATATTAGGATTCCATAAATAATAAGCATTAGACCAAGTTCTGCATAAATAACTTCATAAAGGAGTCCTCAGGAACCTCTAGCATCTTCTCAAGAATCGAAATCAATGCTGCTATAACCTTCATCTGGGAATCAGCATCTAATTCAAAAATACCTTCATCGGTTAGAGTTAATGCTGCTGCTAGAAAAATCTGCATATACTGTAACGGATAGCTGCAACTCCACACTTTCTTTTCAATTCCTTCTTCAATGACCTTTACCAAAATAGGAGCCATAGCTGTAACTATCTGATTCAAGGTTTTTTGATGTAATAATGCATTTTCAGTTTTATGCAAATCATTAAGGGTATCACTGTTAACCTTCTCCTCCATCCTCATAGCCTTAAAGACATGCATAAGTTTTTCTTCTGGACTAATATTATCTATTTTAAGGATTTTTTCTGCCCTGCTAACTACAATTTCTTTATACCTCGATACAATGGCATCCACAACTTCTTCTTTAGATTTGAAATAATAATAAAAAGTCCCTTTTGCAATGCCAACCTCTTTAAGTATGTCATTAATAGTACACTTCTCATACCCTTTCCCATGAAATAGCTTTTCAGCAGCATTAAGAATTTCATTTCTCCTTTCATTATACTCTTTAGTAGTTCTCATAATTTCACTCCATTTCTTTGTAGACTGACCGTCGGTCTATGTTTAGTATATATTACCTTTTTTAGTATAGCAACGATTTTTTATATCAGATAAAATAAAGAAGCTTCAGAGTTTAAATCAATCAGTTTTTTATAGAAGTACATCCTTCATAAATAAAGCTCCCCAAACATTGATCTGAGGAAGCTTATAATATATTATAAACTAACTAAAACCCTTAAAAAGCTTGAAATCAGACTATTTCTTTAGAACTATAATAATCTTTTGCTTTTTCACACCCTCCACATCATTTTTTCCTAATATAAATTATAATAGCCCTTATATATATCTGGTGTGTTGCTTAAACTTACTCTTTTATAATTTAATGCTGTCGTCCACTATTGTAATCACAACCAATTAATAACTACATATTATAAAGCAAAAATAAATGTTTTAAGGAGTGTTTCATATGCAAAAATGGATTTACCAACCCAGTAATTCTTTGTTGATGCTTGGAGACTTCAATGCTAGCTATTATGCTTTTCCGTATGAAGTGGATCCCGATATAGAGATTGTTATCAAAGGAAAATTTCCATATGCAAGATATATGTCTTATACTTTGTCTGGGCAACTGGACAATGTAATAACAACAGCTCCTGATAGAATGTTAATTCCAGACCCTGGCAATATTAATCCTTTTTTACCTGGTGCTGATTGGAATGCAGACGATCGTAATTACACTATTAAAATAAGCTTTACACCTCCTCCACAGGGTTCGGAACATTTCATGCCAGAGGCAGGAAATAACACGTTTTATGCGGGAACTTTAAAAGATGGTACGCCAAATAGATTCGGCCTCTTTGGACTCCGAATTTACGTTCCCAGTATTGGTTATGATAAAACAGGTGGTGTTGGGCTTCCGAAAATCACTTATTGTACTGCAAAAAAGGCCTCCAGAGACACAAGCATATCTGTAACTGTTGAAAAACCCCCTCAGTTTGTAAACCTACTAAACCCAGCAAGTGTTTTTACTAGAGAAGTTGCTCACCAGTGTTGTAATGATATGGTTGATGTAACTTGCCATTTAACATGGAGTCGTATAGGTGTCATAGCCACTCGAATTCTACAACCTGATCTAAATACAGTCTATATACTTTCTAATCAAATTAAAAGAGACCCAGGTAAGTTGTTATTTATTCGCTGGAAAGCTCCCACATTTCCTGACACCTATCATAATATCGGAATACTAGGGAATGAGGACATGAGGTACTGGAGTATGTCTTTTGTAACACAGGTGGGCTTATTGGGGCTTTACACCCTTGGTGATTTTCAGGCCATTATCGATAAAAAGGGTTATGTCAATCTTGTTATAAGTTTTGGAGCGCCACGTCCACCTCATGTTACTACAGAAAATGGGTTTGCTTGGATTGATGCCAGCCAACTGCCTTTAGTTCCTCTTACCCTTTTTTATAGAAACAATCAGGTGTCACCGATATTTCCTTATACAGCAAAGAATGTACCCGAAGGCCAAATTGTTCCACCAGAAATTATGAGGGAATACTATCCCTGTGGAAAATATGTTACACCTCTCTATTTTAAGTCATGTTGTCATGACAGCGATAAAAATGACAAGAATAAATGGGATTGTTAGTATTTGGTCAGCAACAGGGAATAAAATGTATTAGTACTCAGTTCAAAACTCCCTTTTACCTTATCCCTAAGGGGAGTTTATATATAAGAAAAGAGTAGATAAATTACCCTGTGCATCTACTTAGGCATGTTGTAATAAATATTGATGATAGCTCCACCATAAGGTCATATATCCTTCTTATTTTTGAATTTCTATACTAATATTATCTATTCTATTATTTTCTGTTCCATTTGATCTGAAGATTTTTGAACAGTCTGGAGGTTGTTAACTTTTTCAGTGGCCTCTATTCCTGCCTTCTCCTTTAAATCCTCTGTTTTTTATAAACTTATGATTTAATTATTTCAGCATACTCTCCAATTTGATAAGTACTGACATTAACTCCCCTCGTGTTAATGATTTTTGAGGTGACATCGTAGTTGAACTTGTGCCACTTAAAAGCCTTCTACTTACGCAATAGTCTATTGCTTCTTTATAAGATGAGCTTTGTATATCTGTAAAATGCCGAACTTCTCGAGTGGCTTCTAGTCTGCCTTTTGTGATTTCATAAAGGATTTGGGCTAAAAGTTCTCTTGTGATAGGTGCATCTCCTAGCTGACTGATTGTCATTAGGGTTTCTTCACTTAGTTTTGATTTAATAGAAGCCATATGATTAAAGGCCCAGTGATTTTTGTCATTTATATATAGTTCTACTGTACTTCTTGGAAGCTTTGGTTCTGTTATGTTGTTTAGGAGTAATACCTTATCTAAAAAAACAAAGGTATCTGCTACTTGCAAAGGATTGTTTGGTGCAAAGCTGCCGTCTGGCATACCTGTCACTAGCCCCAGTGATGCAGCCTCAATTATGCTTCCATATGCCCAATGATCTGACTTCACATCTGTAAAGCTTGGATTGTGGATTGGCTTTAAGAAAACTGTTCTGCTCATCATAGAGTCATCTATTCCTAACTTTTGAAGAAGTTGTGGGTTGTCAAGTATCTCTTGCAGCTGTTTATCTGTAAACTTATTATTAGTAAAAACTTTAAGTTGCTCTAGTGTCAAATCTGTACTAAAAAATGTATATGGCATATATTCTTTAAACAGATTGATGATAGCTACTTTATCATCTTTACTTAGCCTATTAATCACTTGCTCTGCATTGAGACTCAAAGTGCTGGTTCCACCTTCTGAACTACTCCGACCACTTGAACTACTTCCACCACCTGAACTATTCTGTTTCCATTTAGCTGTAAGTGTTACCTCTACTGGTACGCTTGCGTAGTCTGTTTGGTAATCCCCATTAAGCTGTTCAGTAAAAATTTTAAGTTTCCAACCATCTTCAAAATCTCGAGGAATAGTAACCTCTGCTGTACCACTTCCATCTTCACTATTTGCTAATGACTTGATAGTACCGTAGTATTTTAGTACACCCCTATTATCTGTTATCATAGCCGAAAGGTATTGATTCGTACCAGTTATTGCTCCTTGATAGTTAATTTCTATTTCAGTATCTTCTCTTTGTATGTATTTGCTGGTTGTAGCTGCACTAACTAAACCTTGATTACTATCTATAAGTGTTAACTTTTTCTCATTATTTGTATGAACTACACGATTTAACATGCTATTTGGTGTTCCTGTTTTTACCCCATTTCCAGATGCATCAGATGTAAAGAGCACATCCGCCAGGTTGAGTTTGAAAGCAGGACGAATACCCAATTTATCGCCTACATAGTTGCCATGGTAATCGATACTACCACTAGATCTGACAGACAACGCTGAGTCATTCTGCTCGCCGGGCGTCCTCAGCCACCAGGTTTTTTTATACATTTCAGTATTTGGAGTCCCTAGAAATCCTTCAGCTTCTAGTGCAGCTCTATCACTTTCATTCATGCCAAAAGTGCCACCATCCTTCACTTCATCTAAAGATGGCAAAACTATTTTCTGATTAGGTGTAAAGGTACCAGGACTATTGTATCCACTTTCTTCCGTATTACTATAGACTAATATTTTGGCTTGTTCAACACTACTAAAAGCTGTAGTTAAAAAGCCCCCACTTGCAAATGAATATTGTCTGTTAAGATACTTACAAATCTCTGCATTTGACCAGTTTCTATTGTCTGAAATTTCGTATCTTATATATTCCAAGATATACTCGCTCATCAAGGTAGCTTTATCATCCTCTACTACCATTACCCGCCACTTTATAGGGTCAGTCCCCTTATTCTTACCAAAATAAATGAATTGACTTGTAGTATTTCTGCCATATACAGATTCTACAACCCCAAGTGGTATGTGTCTTTCAGCTGCTAATACTGGCACACTGGTGGGGAGTAAACTCATCAGCATGGTGAGTAAACTTATCAGCATGGTATGTATCAGCAATAAGCTTATTCTCTTTTTCATTCCTTCTCATCCTCCTTATATTGATTTAAATATTTCCAATCCTTCTTAAAAGCTGCTTCGCTAAAAATGTTCTTTTAGAAATGGTAGGTGTGTCCATGTCTTATATATTACAGTCAGCTTGCAAACCTTTGTATTTCTTGTTTTAAATAAGGTGTCTTTTTATACTCTGATCATATTTTACTATATAACCAAAATAATATCTATGTATTTACTGCATTTTTTGTATATTTTTACATTTTTAGATAATTGAGGACATTTCATAATTCCAATCCCTCAATCGTGGATAACTCATCTGATTTTAATAATTAAAAAGGTCAAAAGACTAATTTTTATATTTGTTATGCGGGGTCAGGCTTGTTTGTTATGCGGGGTCAGGCTTGAATTATTTACTTATAGCGGCATTTTTTTCTTTCGTATGTCGCCTCCGCTTTTTCAAATTTTTCAAATAATACCGCCAGTTCATCCGACACCTCTATAAATGCATCCCTCGTATAGTATGGATAATAATCTTATAGATTTAAAAATTTTATAATTTGTCAGTCCTTTTGATTTTGGATAAATTGGTAAAATCGAAAGAACAGAGGTGGAGAGCGACAGTGAAGCTCTATAAACGCAAAAATGCCCGACTGAAATAAATTCAATCGGGCATACGAATAAATAAATCTTACTATATGATATGTGTATTTATAATAAGGACCGAAATATCCTGACGATGGGTATAGGCTTTTTAAAATTGATGGTAGTTTGTCAAATTATGTCGATGAAAAATTAACACAGCAGTACCTCCTTGATATCGCCGTATCCTTATAAAAGGGCAAATTTAATAACACCCTCCGCAAACCAATTGAAAAATCAAACGGCGGATTTGATTCTAATTGCAAAACCGCCGTTTGATGTCAAAACGTAATTTGCCGACAAGCATATGGTCTATGTCCCCGTTCTGTTTATGACAAAGGCGGATCAGTTTTCATTGCTAGATGGCAAAGTTTGCATGAGGGCAAAGAAATGTTTAGGCTCACCGGTACTAAAATATTCATACCAAGATTCCAGTGTGTTTGATTGAAAAACACCTAAATGCTCAATAATTTGTTTCGCCCACAACAAAGCTCCGGTGGAACTTGCAGTAATAAGATTGTTATCCACGACAGATGGCTTGTCTATATAAAAACTTTGCCCTTTATAACCAGGAGAAACCATTTCAAGAAATCCCGGTCCATTACTGGTATGCGGACGCTTATCTAATAGCCCAAAGTTGGCAAGTGCAGCGGTAGCCCCACAGATTGCACACACCGTAGCGCCTAAAGAGAGAAATTCGCTTGCTTTTTCGATGATAGCGCGATGCTTTGGGTCGTTCCATGTATCTGCGCCCGGTAATAGCAACATGCTTGTTTCACTCACAACAATATCATCAATTAAGCAATTGGGCACTATTGTCATCCCGCCCATTGTATTGATTGGCTCTTTAGAATAACTAACCGTTTTGAGCGATACACGTTGCTCGCCCTTTTTGAAAAATCGACCAGAATTCAGCTCCGAAATAACATACCCCAGTTCCCAGTCGGCTAAAGTATCAAGAACGTAAACATAGATTGTAAACATAAATTTCCTCCATTTTCATTGTGTTTCTAATTCGCCGCCTCTATAATAGTATGGACACAAACTCCCGCTTGGGGATTTTTTCAACATGGATATTCCTCCTCTTGATTTTTTAATAATACACCAGTGAATTTTCAATGTATTTAGATTCTCGTCCCTGCAAGCGGCTTGACGATCTCCCTTGAAAACTGTCTTATGTAAAAAGCACCAACAAACAAACAATATAATTTTATTGCAATTTCAATGATTTCATTCAATGTAAACATACATATCATGCCTGTATTGATACCAAATATCAGACCGTTTAACGCCAAGAAAATCATACTTGAAGCAGACAACAAACCGCATATCGCCGCCATAGTCCTAGTCGGCCTTCTTCATCGACTGAGTTCAGTAATATTTCTGTGCTTCAAAGATGTGATTAGGTAACAAGTCATTTAAACTAATGATTTTACTGCCTTTACTTTCATAATAACTTAGCATTTCGTCAATTTTCCTTTTATCATAACTGGTAACGCAATCTGATAGGACATTAACGCCATAATTTGCTTTGCGTAAGTTGTAACAGGTTGATTTAACACAAGCAACAGCATCTGCTCCTGCTATGTAGAAATCACATATTTCATTTTTACTAATAAAGTCTGTAAATTCTTCACTGCTTAATGCGTTTCCTTTGTATTTTGTAAAAACATTTTTTGATACTATTTTCAAGTCTGAAGTTAATTCAGACCCATATGTATTGGGTTTAAGAGTCCTCGTGCCGGCTGATAAATTTTCATGCCTTATATAAATAACATGAATATTATTATTGACTGCCCAATCAATAGCTTTATTGATATTGCCAATAACATCCTTGTAATTCTTTGTTATGTCATTTTGAATATCTATTATTACTAAGGCTTTTTTCTGCATAGTGTCTCCTCCTTCCTCCTGAAAGGTAGATTGATTTGTTTGCTTTTTTATTGTACCATGTAATTGTTGACAACAGTATGGCCATAATCTATAATGATAAAAAGAAATTTTGAAAAATTGAAAGGCGGCTGTCAGATGAAAATTGACAGGCTTGTTAGCATTATTATGATACTCCTTGAAAAAGAGCGGATAGGCGCACAGGAGTTAGCAGATATGTTTGAAGTTTCACCCCGCACAATCTACCGTGACATAGACACTATCAACATGGCGGGTATTCCTGTTTGTTCTGCACCGGGAGTTGGCGGTGGCTTTGAAATCATGCAGAAATACAAGATTGATAAAAAAGTTTTTTCGACTGCAGACCTTTCCGCTATCCTGATGGGGCTTTCCAATCTTTCTACTATGATACGAGGGGATGAACTGGTAAACGCCCTTGCAAAAGTTAAGAGCTTTATCCCCGCCGACAGAGCAAAAGACATTGAATTAAAAGCAAATCAGATTTACATAGATTTAAGTCCGTGGATAGGCAACAGAAATATTCAAGCATATTTAGAAATCATTAAAACATCTTTACTTGAAAGCAAATTGCTTTCTTTTGAATATGCAGACCGCTATGGAAACAAAACTGCACGAACAGCCGAGCCTTATCAGCTTGTATTGAAAAATAGCCATTGGTATTGGCAAGGGTATTGCCTTAAAAGAAATGATTTTCGCTTATTCAAAATATCTCGCACATCAAACCTACAAATACAAGAGGAATTTTTTACGCCACGAGATTATCAAAAACCGCAGTTAGATTTTGCTGATATTTTGGCAACTATGCAAACAAAAATCAAAATTCGTATTCATAAATCTGTCATGGACAGGGTACTTGATTTTTGCGCTTATGAACACTTTTCGCCTGACGGCAATGAGCATTACATTGTTAGTTTTCCTTTCATAGAGAACGAATACTACTACAATATTCTTTTCAGTTTTGGGGATAAATGCGAGTGTTTAGAACCGTTACATATCCGCACAGAAATGAAGCGTAGAATACATGATATAGCTACCATATACGAAAATTAGAACAAGGAGTCTATTCTCATATTCACAATACTTTATGGTCGCTATATTGTGCTATTTCGTTGTTTCTGCTAACCGGCAAGCAGGGCAAGGTGGTACACACCTTGCGATTTTGCTCAAAATTCCCTTACGGGATTGTTGGCAAATCTGCTTGTTGGGGAGTATCTCCAATCCCCACTGAACACACAATAAATTGTGTGGCTGCGCCTCCTGCGGAGGCTAGAAAAAGAACAGGGTAGCTTATCGCTGATCCTGTTCTTTTTCCTTTTCTTTTCTGGTCGTGTCACTCCCCAGAAGTTTATCGACATTCGCCTTTGCATTGAGGATTTCCCGCATTTCTTTTTTAGCAGTGCTATACCTGATATAGTCTTTTTTCTTCTCGGAAAGCAACTCGGCATATTCAGCTTGCAAGGCTTTTACTGTAGGAAGCTTTTTCATATGCAATTCATCAAATGCCGCCTTTGCCGCCTTGTGCAAAAGCAAGTCGGCAGTATGCTTATCGTAGAATTTTATGGAGTATCCTGCCTTACGATACTCGGTTTAAACATCACGGGTTTTTGCGTAATTGATGATGTGGATCTTAAGGACTGTAATTTCACCCATGCACCTTCGGGGTCAGGCTTGAATTATTTATTGCTTTCTTGCCCTATAATCACTCTATTTCATCATACTATTCATAAAGGAATATTTCATGCCTGACCCTTTAAACAGCTTGTTTTTTATATCAAATCGGATTTTTGAAGAAGTTTTCTAATCATTACGGCGGTTTCTGCTCTTGTTACATTCTTCTTAGGCTCAAGGAGTTGCCAGATATTTTGTGCTGGTATGATATTACCTTCTATACATATAGCAGTGCTTCCTTTTGCCCAGTTTGCGGTTCCACTAAAATCAACATACTCTGCTCCTGTTTTATCTATGTCTTCTACTTCAATTTCTAAATCCGTAGTTTCCATTGCATTTACTATCATTGTCATCGCTTGTTCTCTTGTGATTTTATCCATGGGTCCGAATTTATTATCTCCGTATCCGGATATTATTCCATAGCTGTATGCTGTCTTGATGTAGCCATAATACCAAGCATCGGAATTAACATCGGTAAATGAGTTGTTTCCTTCACCGGGCTTTAACCCTAAAGCTCTAGTTATCATTGTCGCAAATTCGGCTCGGGTTATATCACGGTTAGGTTCAAATATTTCTTCACTTATTCCGCTTATTATCATTCTTGAGGCCATATCATGGATATCTTCCTTTGCCCAATGAGTTTCTATGTCTTTAAATTCTATGGGATAATATATTACAGCATAGATGCTGTTGGTGAGGCTGTTGATTCTGGCGTAATGTTTACCCTCTATAGCAACAATCTTTGTAGGTACATGTCTTGCGGTGCCATCAGAATCTACAATTATACCTGTTGTAATTTTACTTGGGTCAACACCCTCAGGAATAGCTATCATTCTTTCCACATAGCTGTTGAATAAGAACCGGATGTTGTCGTTGAATATACATTAAATCCTTTTGCTCCTTCTACTCCATTCCACTCTAAATGCACACTAGAATCTCCAGCTATTGGTGGTTTTATAGTAGGTGCGCCTAATGGGTCGTGAGTACCAGGATTATCTATCATCTTACGAGCACCATTTACTGTGATATTATCTAAGTAAATTACATCTGCATCTTTAGTACCAATAAAAAGAATAATACTAATCATTTTACTGTCATCAGCATCTTCTGCAATAGCATTAAAATTAGGAGCATCGTCTGTATTAATTGTTAGCAATGCTTTATATGTACCGTCAGATTGTTGTGTAAAATCACTCTCCCGGACTATAACTGCTCTACGAGGATTCGCCCACATACTGGCTGGGCTTTGAGGAACGGCTGCAATAGACACAGTAGCAGGTGCAGCTGCTATTACATCCATGGTTAAGGTTTCTGCTCCTAATATGTCCTGAGTTTTCTTCCATCCATCAGCCGAAATCCGAAGGTTTGCCCAATAGTTTCCTTCTGAGATATCATTACTGGCAGATAAACCTTCTATTTTAAGAGAATTATTATCATTGGATAGAGTAACATTTTTTACAGGACTATCGGCATTTACGTCAAATCCTTGGGTTGTCCCATCATCAAAATCCCAAATTACTTCACTAAAGTTTTCTTTTGTACCGTCATCTGTTTCAGCTCCTGCAACCATAAATGGAAAAAAACTAAGCAGCATGGTAATGATAATAAGAAAAGGCAAGGCTCGTTTCTTACACATAACATAGACCTCCTAACAGATTTTAATTGGGTAATCATCAGAGATAGTTCCTAGCTGTTGTCAATTCTTAGAATAATTGTTTAAACTTCAAAACGCAACCAAAAAGAACTGTCCCTACTGATTATATTATATCAGAGGATTCTAACAGGATTCTGACAAAAAAGTGTCAAAAGCACTTCTTCTAACACCTAACGAAGTACTCTTGACACTTTTATACTTACCCGGTGGCAAGCATATGTGCGAAAAAATTTTTAAATTATCATACAACAATCTTTAGTTTATATCAAGTATCTATGAATTATTTATAGTAGTATTTTAATAAGAATAATCATATTTCATTTCTTTAGAATCCTATAGTTTTTTTTTATTAATAACAGCAAATAATTATCGCTCTACTTCCTTAAATATTTTGCATACTTCCATACTTTTTCGCAAAATAACTTTATTCTGCGAAATTTTTTCCCCCTTCTAAAGCAAATTTCTCCAAACACCGTCTAGGGGAACATGTATCACTACTCTATTTTTGCTTAAAAATTTTAGAAGCCTTTGATACCAGCCTATTGCCTCTCTACCAACACAACTGCCTCAACATGGGTGCATGTGATAACATATATTTTAAAAACGGTCGTTACTTATGATAAGTTCAGCGTATCACGTAAACTGCAGTTTTTATAAGTTAAGTCAACTACTGGTATTATCCAGATAATTGCGTCAATGACAGTGTGCCTTTCCCCTTTAACTAATGCTCAATTTTTCAATAGCCTCTTTTACATTTGACAAGAAAAATATATCTTTCCCTTTGTTACACTCATATATGAAATCTTCCAAGCTGTTACTTGAATACATAGAAAAATCTCCGACTATTGCAATTTTTATCTTGTAATTAATAAATTTTTGTAAAATTTCCCCAGCCAGCAGTGTTCTTAAGCGGAAAAAGTCCTCACATATTGCTGATTTATTCAAAATTATACGATTACAGTCTGCTTCAAAGTTAACTGTTGCCATTAGATCTAATGCAGACTGAACATCATTTATTAGTATCTCGTTACTACTTACAAAGGCGATTTCTACATTATTCTCTTTTATCGTAGTTACTTTCATAATCGTCCTCCAATCAATGAGTAATCTTTGTTACACTATGTAAAGCGAATATGTTTTGAATGAGTCCTTCACCATTTTTGTTTCATTAGACTTCATACTCCATTAAAAGACTTTGCAAGGCGGAATCCAAGGTCGTCGATGCCAAACGTTGGGTGACTACGTCGGCGATTAGTCGCCAGACAGCCCCTTGCAGGATCACACCAACCTCCACCACGAAAAACTCGATAGGAACCGTATACTTGCTCATCATATACATCCCAACACCACTCCCAAACATTTCCTAACATATCATATAGACCCCATGCATTTGGTTCTTTTTGTCCTACTTCATGGGTTTTGCCAGCTGAGTTTTCTTTGTACCAGGCAATTTTATCAATTTCTCCGTATCTAACTTCTGTGGTTCCTGCTCTACAGGCATACTCCCACTCTGCTTCAGAAGGAAGACGATAGCCGTTGGATTCCCAATTACAGATGACATTTTGGCCATTACTACTTATAGAATAACATTCCCTTAATCCGTCTTTCTGAGAAAGTAGGTTGCAAAAAGAAATTGCTTCATTCCATGAAACATTTTCAGCGGGATTTCGATCCCCTTTAAAAGAGAAAGGGACTTCTTGGGTAATGGAAGCATATAAATCCTGGGTTACAGGATATTTAGCAAGAAGAAACGGTTTTATTTCGACCTTCCATTTATGCTTTATTCTATCGTCATTCAATACTATCTCTCCACTTGGAATTTTCACCATCATTTCATTCACATAGCTCTTTATTTCACTAGACACTTCACTAACCTCCTAATCTATGCTGGAAATTACAGTCATATTCATTCCCTCTAAAAAGACTCTTAATACAACCTCAATAATCAGTTCTTTGTTTATGATTCCAGCTCTCTTTGGATCTATTTCTCTACAAGCATTGAAATTGTGCTTAACATATTTTCTATAAATTTTATACTCCCCCAAAGAATCACTCTTGATCTTTTATCCTTCTCATCATATTTTATATGAATTGTAGATTTTCCGATTTCTGGGTCTTTACAATTCGCTATAGCTATAAGTGTATTTGATATTTTTATATATTCATCCTTTTCAGTTTCTTTGACGTCCACCACAGCTGATACATTTATCCGCTCTGATATAGTGTCTGCTTTTTCTCCTACAGTAGAGTAATCAATATTTGACTCCTCATTTATCTCTTCATTGCTCATTCTAATATTTTTCTTTTCCATAAAGGCACTTAAGTCATGTCCTGAAATTCGCCACTGCTTTCCAACTTTACTTGCTCCAAGCTTACCTTCGGTTATAAATTTTCTTATAGTTTTATGATGCATTCCTAACAGTTCTGAGATTTGATCTATTGTATAAAATTTATCTTTCATTATTTTTTCTTCCTTTCTTAATTTCTCTATGACCAAATTATAATAGACTTTTTATCACTCGTCAATTACTTTATGGTGTTTTATTTAACTTTATTGTGTTTTATTTGTATTTATTGTATTCTATTGCTTCTTTTCCATTATAAAAAAACAATCCCATGCAAGTAATCTTCGTGGGATTGTTTGCTAATATGCTTATATTATTCTCTTATTTACTCTATATTTTAATAAAAACCACACACCCTACATGTATTTTGATAGAGAGATGATAATATTTCCCCCTGGGAGAGTTCTGTCATTGAGCCTCAAATTTATTTATATACATAAAAACTTTTTCATCTGCTACAAGTGGGAACTTTGCCGTGAAGCAACTCTATTGTATATTATTTTGCTAGATAAATATGCCCCTACTATGCCTAAAATATAAATAATACTGGATAATATAGTAATATGTACCCAATTCCCTAACAACTTATACATAGCATTTCCTGTAAAGTGGTAGGATACAAAAAAAGTCAATAAAATAGATATCATAGGATAAAGTCCAACAGATGCCATTATCTTCCATGAATGTTTGTAATCACGAAACAAAAGTAGCGTTATTAAATCAGTAGTTATTCCAGTCAAAAAAATAGCAATTCCCATAAATAATGTTACAGGGGTCATTAAAATAGCAAAAACTGTACTTACAGTTGTTATTACACCTATTTTTTGTACCTTTTGAACGGGTATAAATAGCATAAATCCTAAAAATGGTGCTAAAATAATAAATTTATGCCCTGGGATCGGTAAGAAACTCCCCATGAAGTAAAATACATAACCTATTACCACAGTCAATGCTCCTACTATTCCTATCATTGTCATATCTTTCACTGTATATCTCATTTAGAGCCTCCATTGATACTTTATATAATAAGTCAAGACAATATGTGTCAAATGCTTTCTGTTCCCTCAAAATTAAGAGAGCGGATTCCTTTCAACTTGTAGAAGAATTCCTAATATAAAATTACCACATTCTTATATCTCATAAACATAAATACACAATAATTTATGATTTACATTTCAGTCAGAATATTATTAAGAGTTAGATTAAGGCTATAAGCCAATGGGTAAAAAAAAGATTAAGGAAACCAAGAGAAAATCTAAATCTCCACCTAGAGGTAGAGCTAGAACCAGGTCCTTAACATCAGAAGAACCAGTAAAAAGACTACACGTAGCCAGTGAGTAATTTTAAAAAAGTTTCCAAGCTAGAAAGGATGTGATAAAGTCAAATATCTTCAGTTAAAGTAATAGTTTAGATTCATTATAACATAAGAATAATTATTGCTATACAGTTTATGAGTTTCTTGCGATTAGAGTTGTACGAATTTACTACTTAATTTAGAGAAGGGAGAAAATAAATGGATATTAAAAGTACTGATAACACTGTAAAGTGCCCGGTAATGCACGGCAGCGCTACCAGTAACAAATCTAGTGGTACGTCAAATAGAGACTGGTGGCCAAACCAATTGAACTTAAATATTTTACGTCAGCATGACAGAAAATCTAACCCGATGGGAGAAGAATTTGATTATGCAGAAGAATTTAAAAAGCTAGACTACCATGCTCTTAAGCAGGATCTTCGCAATCTAATGACAGACAGTCAAGATTGGTGGCCTGCTGACTATGGACATTATGGTCCATTCTTTATCCGTATGTCTTGGCATGCCGCCGGTACTTATCGTACAGGTGACGGACGTGGTGGTGGTGGAACTGGTGCACAGCGTTTTGCTCCACTCAACAGCTGGCCTGACAACGGCAACCTTGATAAAGCCCGACGATTGCTATGGCCCATTAAGCAAAAATATGGAAATAAGATTTCTTGGGCGGATTTGCTAGTTCTAGCAGGTAATGTTGCTATTGAAGACATGGGGGGTCCAACAATAGGTTTTGGAGGAGGACGCCCAGACATTTGGCATCCAGAAGAAGACATCTACTGGGGTGCTGAAATGGAATGGCTGGGTGATAAACGTTACTCAGGTGATCGTAAGCTTGAAAATCCACTTGCAGCCGTTCAGATGGGACTTATCTACGTCAACCCAGAAGGGCCAAACGGTAAACCAGATCCCATTGCAAGTGCCGGCGACATCCGCGAAACCTTTGCACGTATGGGAATGAACGATGAAGAAACAGTTGCACTAATAGCCGGCGGCCATACGTTTGGTAAGTCCCACGGTGCAGGAGATGCTGCTCATGTTGGTCCAGAGCCAGAAGCTGCTGCTATTGAAGCCCAAGGCTTAGGTTGGTTAAGCACACATGGCAGTGGTAAAGGTCGTGACACCATCACCAGTGGTATTGAAGGTGCTTGGACAGCTAATCCCACACAGTGGGATAATGGTTACTTCGATTTATTGTTTGGATATGAGTGGTGGCTTACAAAGAGTCCTGCAGGTGCCTATCAGTGGCTTATTGTAGACCCTGATGAAAAGCATCTTGCACCGGATGCAGAAGATCCTTCCATTAAAGTTCCTACAATGATGACCACCGCCGATATGGCATTGCGTTATGATCCTGAGTATGAAAAGATTTCTCGCCGTTTCCATAAGAATCCAGATGCGTTTGCAAATGCATTTGCCCGTGCATGGTTCAAGTTATTGCACCGTGACATGGGTCCTAAAGAAAGATATTTAGGTCCGGAAGTTCCAGAAGAAGATTTTATCTGGCAGGATCCTGTCCCTTCTGTTGATTATGAATTAACAGATGCGGAGGTAGCAGAGCTTAAAGAAAGGATTCTTGATTCAGGACTTACAGTCAGCCAGTTAGTAACAACTGCTTGGGCTTCAGCTAGTACATTCCGCGGCTCAGATTTCCGTGGCGGTGCCAATGGCGGCCGTATCCGTCTTGCTCCACAGAAGGATTGGGAAGTGAATCAACCAGCAGAACTTGCAAAAGTGCTTCATGTATTAGAAGGTATACAAAGTGATTTAGAAAAGAAAGTAAGTATGGCGGATTTAATTGTATTAGGGGGTAGTGCCGCAGTAGAAAAAGCTGCAAAAGATGCAGGCTTTGATGTAACGGTTCCCTTTGCTGCCGGACGTGGCGACGCTACACAGGAGCAAACTGATATACAAGGCTTTGAAGTGCTAGAGCCTATCGCTGATGGTTTCCGCAACTATCAGAAAAAGCAGTATAGTGTAAGTGCAGAAGAGTTGCTAGTAGACAAGGCTCAGCTATTAAAGCTGACTGCACCTGAAATGACTGTACTTGTTGGTGGCATGCGTGTTCTAGGTACAAACTACGGTGGCACACAGCACGGCGTATTCACTGATGACGTAGGCACACTGACTAATGACTTCTTTGTTAACTTGCTTGACATGAAAGTAAAGTGGAAACCTGTAGACGGAGTCATATATGAAGGACGTGATCACAAGACAGGCGAAGTAGTGCGTACAGCAACTAGAGTTGACCTAGTGTTCGGTTCAAACTCTGTTCTTCGTGCCCTTGCAGAGGTTTATGCTCAAGACGATAACAAAGAGAAGTTTATCCGGGACTTTATAGCTGCCTGGGTCAAAGTAATGAATGCAGATCGTTTTGACCTTAATTAACCGCTGTTACGGCTATTATAGTAACAAATCCCTGAGCCTTCGCAGGAAAGTGGAGGAAGAAATTGAGGCTTGGAGCCATTTCCAAGCCTCAATTTTACTTTTATAGATTTTATATTTTCATAATTTTGATATGAATGAATTTGCTAGTTTAATCCTTTGGCATTTTTATTTTCAGTTTACTTAAAGCTCCTCTATAATTCCTCTAGCTCAATCTTGATTTTGAAATCCAAGTATCCTTCATCTGATACTACTAACTTTGATTTGTGGCAGTCACTCGGAAATTAAAGTAATCTTATGTGCAGTACTTTCAATTACTGAACTTATATCTGCATAACCATAATATCTAACATGCATTACAGCTTTACCTTTAGAGACAAATACTTGTTTAAATTCGTCTACTTCATGAACAATGAGAACATCAAAGTCTGTATGCTCTATGTTAATAAAATCTCCACCTCTATGTGCTAGGTCATATCTTTTTATCAAATCAGAAATTAGACTTTCTACCATAGATGGTACACTCAACTGATAAACTCTTGTGTGAACACTTGGTGAATATACTCCACTGCCATCCTCCCACATTTTATTGGAAACAATGCCGTGCTCATCTGACTGAAACTGTATTGGTGCTAGTAGACTCCAATGATAACTATATCTATTACTCCAATCAATATTATCCCGAATATAGGAGGACTCCCGAACCAGTTCAGGATTCTGTTCTACATCCCCTAGTCTTACAATAGGTAAATCAGCACTAACCTCTGGTAATGTTTTGGTGTTACTCTTACCAAGCTGCACAAAAGAAGGCGCAACTACCAAAACAAGAATAACAATATAAATCATAGCAATAATAGAAGTTAACCTATGGTGTTTCTTCCATGGGGCATTATGATTAATAGACTTTCCCTCTAAAAGCGTGTTTCGTAAAGCACGTATAGATATAGCTGCCTGCAGGGAAGTATAGGCCAAATAGACTATGTAGATAGTTAGGATCGTCTGTTGAATCATCCTTCCCTCTATCAAAACCAGTGTAGGTGTCCCATCCAGAAACCAAATAGCAGACACCATACCTAGCATTAAAATCGTCGCCACCGCAACGATAACAGCATTCACTGCTAATTTTTTGTCCAGTTTTTTCAATGTATAGGATTGTTCCGCAGGGTCAGTGTGAAGTTCAGGTGCATTTAATTCAACTGGTGATGCAAAAACATTAAATTCACCATAGCTTGTAACATAATTCCATCCACTTTCAGCATACATTTCCTTTTGTTCTGAGCTAATCTTTTTATTTAACGACACGTCTATTCTGTAGGTCATTTTTTTTGGCTCACCTTTAGCAAATTGGGCAAAATGCAACCCCATCTTTTTTAGATGCAATCCCTCTGCCGCCATGTCTGCAAACCAACTTTCATGCTCTCCGATACGCCAATAATGACTAGGTCGTAGCTTTCGTACGATTTTATTCATTTTCATAACCTTCTTTCAAAATCATTCCGTCTTGTACTAAAGCCATTAGTCGACTGTACTCTATGCGAAGTGCCCGTTCCCCATCATCTGTTATACTGTAAGTTTTCCTTCTGCCATCATCTTCTGCTAATGAAATGAGTCCATCTTTCTGCATTCTAGAGAGGACCCCGTAAAGTGTTCCCGGTCCCATGTTTAATCTACCATTGGAAACCTCTGTAATTGCATTCATCAGTTGATATCCATGGTTGGGATTCATAAGTGCTAGCAACACATAATACATGGCCTCTGTCATAGGCCCACCATTATATGACATTTTAAACACCCTTTCTACTATGTCTTACGCTATTATGTGACGCGATATATCGTATAGCATAATAGTACTCCATCATCATTATATTGTCAATAAAAATATCAACTATTCACCCCTAGACGACTTATTTTTATTTCCCTATCCCAAGTAGGTGCCCCAACTTAAGTTGTCATTTTTCAAGTTAATAGTTCATCTCTGTCAATTCGTTTTTTTCTTAGCCAAAGACCAAGGGCTAAATATGCCCCTAATGGTATAATACCCGTCAATGGATTAAACAAAATATCTCCTACCCCATTAAACTCAAAGATCTTTTCTTCAAATATCAAAAAATTGGGGATACCATCTTCGAATGTATGCATTAAAACAGCTGGCCAAACGGAGCGTGTAATTCTAGTCATTTCTACAAACATAACAGCCCATATAGTAATAATAATGGGACTCTTAACAAACACATCAAGAATCCTATCTAAGGGTGTACTGTACATACTATCTGGTAGAAAGTATAAATAATAGGGAGCATGCCAAAACGCCCATACCAAACCTACGATTAAATAGAGTTTGAAATCATTGGTTTTTACTGCTGCAAGTTTAGGAGTCAAATACCCTTGCCATGCAAAATCTTCGAAGATGTTCTTTATGATTAGTCCAATGAACAAAAAAGCAATACTAGGTATAATGGATGCTGCTGAAAAAGATGAAAAACTCACAAAACCTAAAATCCAAGCAAATAACGTAGACAATAATGTAATTGCAGGGAAAAATAGAATAGCCAAACCATACCATTTAACATTCTGTTTAAATCTTGGTTTGATTCCGAAGTCTTTCCAATCTTTTCGAAACCCTCTTATGGCAATACCGCATAGGAATGGTAATACTAACCATATCCCCATCCCAAGGGTTTGCTCGTCTAATTGTTCTGGCAAAAGCATGTCGATCAGAATCCCGATCCACCCACTCAAAAGAGCCAGTGTTATAAACAAAGCAATAAACATTTTTTCAATTGTTTTGACTATTTGTGAGTTCCCTTCAACATGTTCATATCCTTCTCTTTTTAGCATTTTTTCACCTCATATTCTATCCACTGATTTGTAACAGCACAATCTGCATATTTTTTTGTAAATCCTGTCTTCGTTTTATACCCAAGTAATATTGATTCCATATTAGAACTCTCCCCTTTATTGGAAATACTATTAAACGTTCCATTGAGATTTTATTGGTATTAAGCACTTTCTTCTACATTTAAGCTCCGATTAAACAACTTCTTATAAGCATACACTCCAATAATTATAAATACTATATCTATTCCTAAACGAATTAAAAGATCAAAGGTAAATTCTATTATTATATACATAAATATATGATTTAAAAGCCAATTTGAGCCATAAATGATGCTCCCAAAAAATACTGCCTGCCATATACTGGTTCTCCCCTTAATACCTGTCTCTAACATATAATAAATACTCCCTATCCATAACCCTAGACTCAGTGTCCAAATCAAGGTTGGCCAAGGATTAGTGTTATATGCCGATTGCACATTCACTACAGTATATGCAAAATATCTTCCAACCAAATAAAATAAACCAATAATCAAAATTGCCAAAGGATTTTTTTTCTTATATTTTTGCACTGAATCAGTTCCAATGAAAACGCCTAGAAGCACTCCAGATATTATAAAAGCTGTAGCATCAGTCAGACCCATTATGAACTCACTCAGTACACTAGTATTTAGTAACAAAACTGCCTCAAACATTCCAATAAAGTATAAACCGCCAAAAGACAAACCATACAAGAGGCCCTTTTTCCATCTTTGACCTTGCAGACTATCTTGTATAAGAATAAAAACTAGTGCGAAGACACTATAGGCTAACAACTCCCAAATAATTATCGCTGGGAAAACCATCCCGTTCTCGACAAAATAACTAAATTTCATATCAGATAAGTTTGATATATCATCTGGAGTTAGCCATGCATGCAAAACCATATTTATGAAACCACTTATAAAAATGATACCTATGATCTTCCACCAATCTCTTTTCATAACTTGCATGTTTTATTTACCCCCTATCCATTAGCAATCTATATAATTGTTTAAGATTTGATAACAATTTGGCTTTTGCTTCCTCGATACTGTTTGTAAAACTACGATTATTAATCCATTTGCACAATTCACCGTGAATATAAGTGTGTAATATATCTCCAATTTCTACTGCTCTCTCCTCAGTAAGTTCATTGCCACTGGCTTTAATAAGTTCCTCCTTTAACCCTTCACCAGGCTTAAATAATGTTTGTATAACTTCATTAGATGGCTTCCCATCTATTTCTTCCAACCAAATCAACCTAAACCAACCAGGATGGTCCATTGAAAAATCTATTATGGTAGAAAATATCATAAATATTTTTTCATCATCTTTCAACTCAGAATCCACATTAGATTCTACATAAGCCATCATCTTAAGTACAACTTGACCCAACGCCTCCCAAATAATTTCATTAAAACTATCGAAATAGTTATATAAATTTGTATGGGCACATCCAATTTCTTTAGCAATACCCCTTAGATTTACATTTTTTATACCTCCATTTTCTTCAATCAAACCCAAAACAGTCTCTATTACTAGATTTCTATTTATTTGCTTTCTTTCTATTTCCACATTCTCACTCCTTCTTTTATTACCAGTGGTAATTACCATTGGTAATATATTACTATAATAACATTCTGTTGTCAATATACATATGAAATTAGTCTATTTATTAGCCACAGGGTTGTTTGTTTGTCACCTCTAGATAGTTGTTTTTCGCAAAATTCCTCTTTTCTGCGAAATCTCTTTCCCCCTTAAAGAAAGTCCCCTAAACTTATGTCTAGGGGAACATGTATTACTCTTCAATTTTCATTTAATACCTTATAAACCACTGATTTCAACTTGCTTCTACAAATTTTTCATCTTCATACGGTTCTCCTTGAAAAACCAACATCGGTGGGTATCTTTGCTGTACTTAGCTTCTTTCCCTACTTCTCCCTTCTCCTCATACCCATTATTTACTTTATTTTCTTTACTCTTCCAACAACTCCGCCCTCAAGCATAACCTTGATACCATGATGATGCTCTGGCGATTTTGTAAGTATCCTCTTAACTATACCCTCAGTTAATTTACCCATGCTTTGATCTTGCTTTTGTACAACCATAACAGTACTTCCTATTTTAATATTATTTCTTTTTGTCCCGTCCATTTTTTCATCCTCTCAAATCTTTGCAATGATTTACATCTCTACTTTACTAACCTTACGAGGCCTCCCTTTGATATTCATATTTTGTAGTTCTTGAAAAACTAATTCTCCTTTATTATTTAATATTTCAACAAAGGTAGATACATCTAGGATATTAATGATCCCTATGTCTTCTGCTGTCATACCATTGATGCTGCAAAGAGTGCCAACAATATCCACTGGTCGCATCTTCGTTTTCTTGCCTGCATTTATATGTAATTTCATAATTTCTTTACTTAGAAATTCACCTTTTTCCTTTTTTATTTCTGGTCTAGTGTTGATTTTTTTATCAAACTCCCGTTTATAGCTATCTATAGTTTCTTTCTCCGGTCTTTCTTCAAGAGGGATCTCTTGCCCAAGATATCGCTGTATATCTTCTAAAAATTTATTTTCATAATTTGTTACAAAAGTAATTGCTCTACCTTCTCGATCTATACGTCCAGTTCTACCTATTCTATGAACATAGCTTTCTTTGTCTTGGGGGATATCATAATTAATTACAAGAGTAATATTATCTATGTCTATTCCTCTAGCAGCAACATCTGTTGCTATCATATACCTGAAATAACCTTGCTTGAAATCTCTCATCACCCTTAATCTATCCTGTTGTTCCATTCCACCATGAATCTTCTTACAGGTATACCCTAGATTTGATAGTTCTTCATAAACATCATCTACTTTTTGCTTTGTATTGCAAAATACGATACAACTATCAGGGTTTTCTACTATTGTTATCTCTTCTAAAAGGTTTATCTTCTCTTCTTCTTCTATGTTAAATCTTACTTGGCAGATTCTATCTATCGCTGAACTTTCTTCTATTTCAACATGGATAGGGTTTTTCATATATTTTTTACATAGGTCTTCTATATCCTTCGGCATGGTAGCAGATAGCAATATCGTCACACGATTTCTTGGTATATTACTAATTATCGTTTCTAAGTCCTCTATAAACCCCATATTAAGCATTTCATCAGCTTCATCTATTACAAGGTATTTAATTTTTGATGTATCAAAGGTTTTTCTCTCGATGTGGTCTATAATACGTCCAGGAGTGCCAACCACCACATGACTTTTTTGTTTAAGTTCCTTTTGTTGAATGTGAAAAGAAGACTTCCCGTAAATCGCAGGTGCTTTTACCCTTTTAAACCTACCTATATTAAAAACATCTTCTTTAACTTGAACCGCAAGCTCTCGTGTTGGCACAATCACCAATGCTTGAGGTTTATTTTCATCCCAATCTAGCAATTCACAAATTGGTATGGCAAAAGATGCAGTTTTTCCACTTCCTGTTTGGGATTTCACGATTATATCTTTCTTCTCTAATAAAGCTGGTATAACCTCTTCTTGAACTCTAGTAGGACTCTTAAAATTCAACATGCTAATAGCCTTTAGCAACTCACTACTTAATTGATAATTACTAAAACTTGATTTCTTCATTTGATCAACTCTTTCTTATGGGGGTTTTATTTTTATATTATCCATTATATAACTACATTATTTTCTCTTTATTATATCTCAGTTTCCAGTTCAGTCTTTGACAATTTCTACTCTTGATTTCATCATTTTTACCCATCAGGCATGCGGGGTCTACCATAGAAATATGTAGTCATGCCCTTGACCCCTTTCCTGTTCGTTCCTGCTTCGTAAGAATTTATTTCACTGCCTTTGTTTTTCTTTGCCGTTAAGATAAATGCTAAATTTTTACTAGCTTTACTCTATTTTTACCTTGTTTTTTTGCTTCATACATTGCATCATCTGCAAGTTTAAATAGTTCAGATACAGATGTTTCTTTGCTGGGAATCGCAACAACGCCTCCGATACTCAACGTTATTTTTATATCATCCTTTTCATTATTGCTATTAAGCTTTATTGCTCTTATAGCCGAAAGAATTCGATTAGATGCAAGTAATGCTCCTTCTTCTGTAGTATCATGTAAAAACACTACGAATTCATCACCACCATATCTTACTACAAAATCAATTGCTCTATAAAGACTCATATCAATCGTTTGACCTACAACCTTAATGATTTCATCCCCCACGAGATGCCCATATAGATCATTAATCTCTTTAAATCGATCAATATCAATCACTAAAAGACTGATTATTGTCTTACTTCTTTTGGCTAAGTTGAATTTTTCTGGGAATACTTTATCAAAGTATCTTCGGTTGTATATATTACTTAAAGAATCTTTCATTGAAAGCTTTTCTATCTCTTGATAAGCATCTTTTAACTTCTCCACGACCTTTTCAAGTTCCCTGTTTTTTTCGTTAATAACTCTTCCTGCGTAAATTTTAAAAGCTCCAATACTAATTATTAGCAATAGTATAATTGCTATGCTGCTTATGACCAAGTAGTATTCCTGCCAAAGTTTTTTAATGATAGGATCAACCTCTTCATCAAACGGGGGAACCCTTAACCCTCTCATCATTTCTTCTACTACTAAATAGCTGGATAGGATGTTAAAACCATAAATATTCATATCTCTTACCTTTTTCTTTAATATATTTCATTGATTAAAACCTCAATCCTTTTTCTGCACTTAAGACAAATAATAAATATCCCTGAACTCACTTTATATTTTAACAAAAGTACAAAATAAAAACTGTTTTTGGGGTAATTGCCATCATTTTTGGGGTAATTGCCTATTTTTGACGAAAAAAAGCAGCTATCGAAGGTAACCGACAGCTGCTTTCGACATCTTTCATTGTAAATGATTTCAATTCCCATTGAGTACGATTTGCGTGATGAACTTTCCGTCCCTCACCGAGAAGCCCGCCGTACCGTCATAACCTTCGGCGGTGTAGAGGATGCTTTTTGTGCCCGTTCCACCACCCTGTTTTTGTGTTACTGGCAGCTCCCCATCAAAGACAATGTCACTTCGGCAGGTATTTTCCACCTGCACACGCAAGCGATTATCAATAAATTTAGCGATAACAATGATTTCACGTTCGATATCCTTCGACAGCCGCTGACAGCCCTCCAGCGCATTTTCTAAAGCATTTCCCAGTACACAGGTGAGGTCGATGTTATCGATGCCGATGACCTTTGGCACGCTGACACGAAAGGTGGTCTTGATACCCTCCGCCTCTGCCCTACGGGCGTAAACATTGAAAATGCTGTTGGCAATTGGGTTTGTGCAAAAGGCGTTGGCCTTGTGTGCATCTAATGCTGCGTCAAAGCTTTTCATATAAGTCTTCAATTGGTCCGCATCCCCGTTTTGCAACATCTCTATAATGACTGCGTTGTGATGATGCATATCGTGCCGTTGCTGAAATACCAAAGCTGCTGTCGCCTTCTGGCGGGCAAGTTCTGATTCCCACAGCTTCTCCTGCTGTGCCATAAGTAGCTGCCGCTTTTCCAATGCGTATTTTTCAACAATGGCACTTGCCTGTATGTATAAGAGGTAGTATACCGCCAAAAACAATAGGTAGACAGTGATAATAATGTATCTGTACCAATCATCATGAGTCCAATACCAATAGGGCGCAGGATAGTATAGCACCATGATTTGCATGATCAAAAACATCAAGGGTACCAACCCTGCTGCCCGCCATTCCTGGTCCAAAGCATCCACCAGCCGACGAAAACGTGGGCGCACAAATTTGAACAGTAATGGAAGAATTACTAAGTATATTACCAAGCGAATGACGATACGTGCAATGACGAAAGCACTCCCGTCTAGATGCATAGATAAAATATCACTGATATAGCTAATGGACACATAAATATTAACAAAGGTTAGAAAACTAAAAAGCGATACAAAAAAATCATCATCTGAGCAAATCAAATACCACGAAAGTTGGATGACTAAAATGATAAGGATTGCAAATCTATCTACCGAGTCGATGCCCTGGGTAAATAATTGATAACACAGGAGGCTTATCCCGAAAAGCATCACAAACAATCCTGTTATAACTCGTTTTTTGACAGGCTCCCGAAAACGCATGGCGGTGGATGTCATCAGGGTAAAGCCGATGACAGATTGCAAAAATGAGAAAAATACTGAAATGTTGTATAACACATTCGTCTCCTCCTTTCTTAGCAGTATCGTAGCACAAAACTGCCCCGAAAATTGTTTTTGGGGTAATTGCCATCATTTTAGGGGTAATTGCCTGTTTTATTCTTCTGTGGACATTTGAAAGCGCAAAAACACCTCTTTGAGTTTCTGATAGGCGCGGTAAGGGTAAGCCAGTTGTTCACCGGTATCAAAGGTTATGGTATCCCTGGAAATCTGGCGGATGTATTTGAGATTCACGTTGATAGAAGCACCGCATCTAACGAAATATTTGTTCTGTGAGAGTAACTCAAAAAGCTCCGTGGCTGTCATGCGGACCTCCATCTTCTTCCCTTGAATGGTATGCACAAGCTGGTAGTTGTTTCGTCCGGTTTCCGTAAACACCACATCCCGAATCGCAAGGCGAGTCATACCCTCTGATGTCTTAAGGGTGACAATAGCTCGCCTATCTTTATTTATACGTTGCATAACCCTATCCAATGCGGCAAAAATCTTCGCTTCTGCATAGGGTTTGATCAAATATTGTGCAGCTTCTACTTCAAAAGCTTCAATAGCGTGGTCTCGAGAGGTGGTAATAAATATAATCTCTCCGCTGTCATCAAGCTGCCGCAATTCTCTTGCTGCATCGGTACCCAGCATACCAGCCATATAGATATCTAGTAGCAGTATGTCAAACCCTCCATGCTCCGTCACATAAGATAACAGTTCTAAAGGGGCTGAAAAGGAATGTATTGTTATTTCATATTGTGGGTGCTCTTGTATGTACCTCGTAAGAAAGCGATGGGCGCGCTCAAGTTCTTGTAATTCGTCATCGCAGATTGCAATACTAATCATTTATCTGCCTCCCTTCATCTTTATCATAAGGCTAAGTTGCGATTCAATTCTTCACAATTATTCATTTGAAGCTTAAAATCCGTCTCAAGCCACAAGATATTCTGGTCGAACCCTACTTTTTCTTGTCCGAACCACAATTCGTCATCAGAATTATCGCTTCTACATGAGCCGTTTATTTCATAGATTTATCATAGCTTCTTCAATTGTATCAAGATATATCTTATAATCATATTAAAACGTTGAAATATAGAGAACTAAAGATTATATAATAGTTTTATATATCTTACTATAGTTCCCTATAACTTTTGGATGGGTGGCAAAGCGGTGGCAAGGGGTGGCAGAAAGTTTTGTATGTATGGTTCATTGCCTAGAGCAGGAGAAATACCTTTTCTCCTGCTTTCTTTACATATATTCTTTATTATTTAATATCTCTTGATTATAATTTATTGTTTATTGAAAACCCTTGAAACACCTCTCATTTAAAAATCTAATCAAATTATCATTTCCTTTCCCAGGCATCAATGGTATAGCTCCTACACCAAAACTACTCCCCGCTTCTTCCTCAAAAAAATCTATATTCTCATGAATTGGATTAGGATATAAGACGCAAGCAAACTTTACTCCCTTAATTGCATCCTTGTAGGTATGCATTTTGTATATGTCTCCATTTTTAAAGGTAAAGGACTCATCTTCCTTCTCCTCATCTATTACAGATTGGTCCCATTCTATTTTCTGTATTTTAAATTTGGCATCAAATATATATCTTGCCTCACCTATTTCTAGCACAATATCTGGCCTAAGTGTCAAAGAGTAGGATGCCTTTTCCCCTTTTCTAAAGGTTCTATTGTAGGAAAGGCTTACTTCCTCATCTCGGTAAAGATATTTGATACGAATTCCATATCCAATATTTGCTCTAACCTCATCTGTTTTAACTTTAAGTGCTGATATGGGCTCTTGTTCAATACATTTTCCAACAACATCAATCATCTTAATAAAAGTCCAAATTTCATAAAGTTGAGCAATATCTTTATTTTCAATAATCAGCTTGCTTTTTCTTTCATCGAATAGAATATGGATGGAGCTATATACCATATTATAAAACTTTAAAAAGTTCTTGTATCCTTCCCTTTTTTGAAGGGAGATAGAATTAAAAGGAAGATATTTCATTTGTCCTACTTCTCTTAGCATCTGATGATTATACATTTCTTCTAATTTTTCAAGCATATATCCACAAACTATTAATAGTTGGTTTTTGTTAATAGCTAATACTTGATGAAGAACATATTCTTGAAAACACTCAATAATCTCAATACATAGGGATATAAAGTACTTAATAAACCGATTTTCTGGCCCATCAAAACCTCTTATAACTAAAGGTTCTATTACCTGAGTAGGAAAATATTGACTTCTACTTTTATTATAAATTGCCTGGGCTAGGGCTGTATTACCTAAGGGATTATCTCCTTGTAGTAATACTAATTGACTTGGTGAGTTCACAATGCCTTCAATAGTTTTAAACGATATATTGGAAGCATCCCAAACATCCTTTTTAATATCTATTCGTTCTTCTCGTCGAATAGGGTTAGATACAATACTTTCAAAACTATCTTCCATGTTCTCCTTTGGGTTCATCAATATATGTTTTATAATTAGAAAAACATGATATAATACACTGCTTTCTTCTATATCTTTTATCTCAAATCGTTCATAAGTAGGAGTGTTGAAGTCAAAAGGAAGTTGAGCCATTCCTTCTACTATATCATATAACATTTTTTCGTAGTCTTTGGGGTCAATTTTACTACTAGAGACCTTAATTGACTTGCCTAGAAATTCAAAGACTCCTGTAAAGTTTTTTAGATTTAAAATTCCTGATTTGTCTGTTACCTTTCTAAAAATAAAAGGATATTGAGTTTCTGCCTGTTTTACTAACTCTTCATTTTCAAATTCAATACCATAGTCTACAAAGGATTGCAGTTCACGTCCTAGTTCTGAAAATTTTATTGTCTCCATATATATTCACCTATTCAATAAAGCTAACAAATCCATTATCTTTTAGCAAGATAAGCATTCTATATAACTTTACAGCTGTTTTTTTGAATCGAATCTCATGCTTCGCAAACTGAGATTTTAATATTTCCTCTGTCATACTTTCTTCTTTTAACTTAGCACTAATATATTGTTGGTCTACTGGCTGCAAGTGCACTTTTTTTATTAAATCGTTGATCTCCCATCCAAAACAGTATGCTAAAAGTTCAGTAAGTGGAGCCTCAAGTTTTCTACGATTACCATACATTTTTGGTAGAATTCTTTGGATGATTTGATAATCTAATGCCTTCAATGGTTCAAAGTAGTCAGTTTTTCTCGCATTAGTAAGATAATATAAAACCTCATCTACAACACGATATCCGAAATGTAAATTATACTTTTTAAGGATATTATTAATATTAACAATATGTTCAAAACATTTTTTTGAATCACTATCTAGATTAAATTGTTTCTCGATAAGTTTATTATGGTATTGAAAATCATCTGTAAAACCAGAAACGAATTCAGAGTCTGCATAAACATGTATATCATTTTCATTTTGTTCATTTTCCCATAACATTTCTCCATAATAATTTAAATCAACTTCGTTAAATTCAATTACATTACCTCTATCTAGCACTTTAGGACTAAACATATATGTAGTTTCATCAACATTGACTGTTCCAGTAAAATAAATATTAAAGGGTATCTCTAATCTAGCTGGAATAATATATTCCTTGCCATCTTCATCTACATATAACACTTCCTCTTCACAATCATGAAGCTTAATACTTTCACTTCTCACCTCTCCATCCAACCCTATTCTTCTACTTTCTAAACAACTCAAAAAATCAGAAAAATAATATTCCACTTTCGCTAGATTCATTTCATCTAGTATAACAAAGTAGGGCTTGTTTTTATCTTCCTTTGCTCTTAACATTAATTTTAAAAGCTCAGTCGCCTGATATTTTTCGGTAATAGGATTGAAAAAACCTAAAAGACTTCTATTATCCACCCAGTCAGGACGAACGGATATAAAGGCATATCGGCTGCTGCGGGTTTTCACTTTCTTTTTTTCAGTGCTTACATGCTTAAATACAATAACATCCTTATCATCTTCCTTTTCAAAGGAAATCTTTATGTATCCATCCAAGCTACAATTATTTTTTATATACTCCCCTATTTTTCCTGTTAAAGATAGTTGCCTATAATCGCCTTTAGGTGCATTGTATATTCGACACTCGTCTTGTATGTCAATAAATTTTACTGTTACATGCTTGGATGAACCTTCATTAGGTAGATCTAATAATTTCGCATACTTCTGCGGGATTATAAGCTGTTTGTACTTTAAGTTATATGGCTGAATTTTATATATAAAACTAAAAGGGTCATCATCTACTTCAGCTACATCATCCACTGTTTTTTCCTCATCTGGGCACATATATTCAGCAAAGAATTGTGCAATCTTTGTTTTGCCTGTTCCTGAAATACCTGATAATATAACAAAGGGCTTTGACATTAAACAGATTATATAATTATGCAAAACATCCTCATCAAATTTAAATCCTCTTGCTGCCACATAATCAGCAAATGTATATTTCATTTTTTCACTTCCTTGTTTATTATAGCGGGAATTCTCTAACATACTTTTTATAAATTTAAACCCCAACTTACTTATCTCAAATATGACATAGGAACCCATCACCGCATTTTCATTGATTAGTCCCACCTTGCTTTTAAAGTTTTCTCCTCTATAGTACACAGGTTTATCTACTTTAATCAGCCAATCAATACCAATCCTTTGTCTCCAGTTATTTTCTCCTATAGCTATATATTTATTAGGATCCGTTTCTTCAAAAAATTCTCTTGTAACCTTTCCAATTCCTAAAAATCCCTTATCTCCTGTATATGCTATGACGTAATCTCCTAAAGCTATTTGTTTCATGACATTTACATTTCGAGTAATATCATTTGCTTTCTGTATACCTATTTCATACTGCATGGAAGCTACACCAATTTCCTTGCTCTTCATCCAAACCTCTTGATATTTTGCATAGTAAGTATTAAATAGCCAATACCTTCTATCTTGGTTTTCCATTTCTGTTATGTTAGTTTTGTCGTATAGCCATTCTAATTGAAAAACTATTTCCGCAATCTCAAAACTAGCATCTACCCAAGACAATACCTCTGCCTTTGAAATAATTCTGCCTATTCTTAACCATGAACCTGAGTTTTCCTTTGTTTCTATGATCATTTCTTGATGTTTATTTGTATCCTTGATAAAAGCCTCCAGTGGTATAGTCTTATCCTCTACTGCACTAGTGCTTCCAGAAATCCATACGCTATATTGCTTTATATCAATGTCGAACTTTTGAGCCCATTCCTTCACATATTTAACCCATTCATTATGTTGTTCCACGTTATTCGTTGAATTCTCGGATTTATAATCATGCCACTCTAGATAAACCCTCAAACTACTGACATTGATCATTGCAGCTATACAGGAGGCAGATTTTTCTCGGCCTTTCGTTTTAATCCGTGTCCAGAATCTTTGTCTCAAACTTCCACTATTTTGCCAACTTTCTGTCGGCTCTACAATAAATTTGTCTCCTAGCTTGGGATATACATTATTCTGTATTAAATCCTTCCATTGATTCCACGCAGTCTGATATTCATTTCTTACCTGATCAGAATCCGGTTGGTCTGTCCGGTATTTAAATGATTCTCTATCAAATACATTGAAAATTTCTTCAGACACTCTCATAACTTATCCCTCATTCCCTTTTATAAGTTCATAATAAGTATATATAAAGCATATTTCTATATCTTTCAGATTTAAGCCTACTACATTATAATTCCACAATCCCACTTTGCAGCAGCACTTCATATGTACCATCCAGCATTGGATCATCAGGCACATAGATAATCAGTCCATCCCTACCTCGTGTTAATAAAACCCGATAGCTATTTATCCTTAATTGATTAGGATCCTTAGCTTTAGCACCACTTTGCTGAAATCTTCTCCAATTGCTACCCTGCCAAAGCATATCTTCCCCCCAGCAAATAATTGGTATGTCCAATTCCAAACCTTGACAAGCAAACTCTGTTGCCACCCTATCTAAGTTGCAGCAGGAGAGTTGACTATCATCCCCATCATTGAACCAAGGCCCAACCTTTAACTGTTTCGTGGTATTGTAGGTATTGTCCACACGGAACTTAGGTAATACTCTTGCCTTTGAAGAAGCTAACAAGCCATAACGCTTCTCCTTAATACCTGAGTATCTGTTTTTACAGTACCTTTTAGCTTTATTTAAGTCTCTCGTCACATACATATTGAAATCTTCAGAAATGATCTTTTCTGCTAACTTCTTAGGTCCTTTAATATTTCCTTTTAAAAGTTCATTGGCCCATAAGGTGACATCCTCTGCAAGATGAGATCTTAATGTAATGTTTAAATCTAAACTATCCTCTTCGATGACTTCTACTACTTCTTTAAAGATATGGGATATCTTACTGGGACACACAACTTTCCAGTTGTTTTTACTCCTTTGTAACGCTTCCCTCCACTGGATCATACCAGCCTCTTCCCCATTATGGATCTCCTGTCCTTCTCCAATCAGGCCGAGAAATACCGTCCATTCTGGTATCCTATCAGCAATATCAATAATTAAATCAGGCTCTGAAGCATTTGTCCTATGTTTTTGTTGCACATGTTCTTTGTCCCAAGCCCTTTGGGCCTCATCAAATACGACAATATGCTCTTTAGAGATACCTCTTTTTTCTATGCCGTAATGCTTAATATAGTTTCTAAGGGGCTGTACAAAAACCTTGTTTCCTAAAGCATGTTGTAATACCTCTACTAAAGGTCCATTTCCTGATAGAAAAATAGATTGTTTTGCAGTATCCTCTTTCATCCCTTCATAGACAAACTGAAGTCCTAAAAGGGTTTTCCCTGCCCCCGGCACCCCTGTTACTAGGGCTAAAACCCGTTCATTTTTTTCTTTTGCTTCTTTGGCTATAGTCTTTAGAACCTCAACCGCTTCAGGTATGCCAGCACTATTTGCTCTCCTGATAGCAGGCAAAGCTTCTTTTTGATATATTTTTCTAGCTGCTTGCACCAAGGTGGGTAGAGGTACGTAGTCAGAAGCTAACCATTTTTCTGGATCATAATTGATGCCATCACGGTTTAAGGCATCAATGACTACACCCATCCTATCCGGTGAACAGGCCTTCACTGGTCCGAAATTTTTCAATTTGCCTTGTGTTTTTGTAGGTATTAATAGGGGAGTTATGTCCATGGCATGGGAGAATTCATGATAATGTTTAAGATCTCTTCCGTAGGCTGCAGTTTGATCTATGTCAGCTCTAGTAATCCTATCCTTCTGTTTGAATTCAACAACTACAACTTGCTGATGCATTAATATAATCACATCTGGTCTTCTCCCCCCCTCATGGGGCAATTGATATTCAAAACTAAGGTAATAGGCTTTGTCTTTATATTGCGAAAGGTTAGATATCAATTGATGGTGAGAATCAGCCCAAGCCTCTACCTGGGCTTTACTTGGCTCTTCATGACATAGCAATCTATAATTCATTATCATTTCATCTAGCCACTGGTTTTTAGGTAAGGTTAGAAATTCATAGATAAACCCTTTATAGCAACAGTTCATTTTATTAAACTCCTTTACTGAGCTTGATTTTCTCTATGCCACTTTATATAGGGTAACTGCTCCTTCTTGAAAGGAAGTCTTATTTCCTTACTGATATTTAATAGTCTATATTCCTTCTCTTTTATCCTATTTGAAATGATGATCCTGCCATCATCCTGGAAGGTTATCAGCCCTTTATCAAAGAGGGCATCATGAGTAGGACATAATAGTATTCCATTGTGTACATCCAATCGTTCTATGTCACTACAATCTTTCCATGGCTTACAATGGCTAGCGATTAATAATTCTTTTATTGCAAGACCACAAATGGCACATTCCCTTGTATTAGCCAGTAGTTTATTTCGAAATAACCCTTGACCAATTCTTGATTTTCTTATTCCTGCTTTCTCTGTTTCATCCATAAATCTGTTTAGGAGATCGTCTACCTCTTTGATATAATCCTTCTCTTCTCTAGACAAATCTGCAGTGAGTTGAATATGATTCTTAGCTTGCGCTAAGCCCAACAAATATTCTCCAAGAGGGTTTTCTATCTCAAATAGATATCCCTGGTTCCCTCTTCCTCCAGTGGTAAAGGGAGAGTACATGCCAGGACATAGGGGTAAAATCTCTTCTATGTACAGGTTGATATCGATAGGCTTGTCTAAAACGTTATATTCTGCATGAACAAGCCACCCTTCCTTTTCCCATAGATTGACACTGTCTAAGGCAGCCGGTCTATTGGCATCGATACAGTTACTTTTAGCAATATTCACTGAAACCAAGTTTCTTTTATACATGCTAAAAATGATGTCTCCTTCTTTAACCTTTGTCATATTGGTCCAATGATAAATCGCTTTCCCAGATTTTGTCCGTTTAGGGGCCCAAAGATAACCGCCTACTCGCTCTTCATGATAGGTCTTGTTTTGAAAAACAATATAATAAGCCATTATAGTTCCTCCTTTAACCTTTTTATCAATGGTATATCCGCAGGGGCAAAATCGAATCCATCCAACTCATTAACAGTAACCCACTTTACATCGCCATGAACAGATAATTTCACTTTGCCTCTAACCATTCTACAGAAGTAGGCTAACAGTTTGATTTCACCTGTAGCATATTTATAAATGCTTTCAGCAAAAAAATCCCCTACTTCGATTTCAATATCTAATTCTTCTTGAATTTCCCTCTTTAAACATTGTTGGGGGGTTTCGCCTTTTTCCAGTTTTCCCCCTGGAAATTCCCACTTCCCCTGAAGCTTTTCTCCTTGTCCTCTTTGAGCAATTAGTATCAGATCATCTCTTATAATAATTGCTGCTGTCACTTCCTTCATTATCATCACGTCCATTACTTTAGTTTAGAATTATCGATCTATAGTTTTTAAAAAGCACACTCATGTAAAGTAGTCACCATTTGATATCACCCAATCTTCCAATTAGCTACAGGTAGGGTCCCATTTATTTGCTGATATTTAAGTAATAACTCTTTCTCTTTTTCTTCGGGATTATCACATGCAAAATACCCTATAGCCTAACTTATCTTAATTGACTATTTCTTTTAATCAAACATAGATATTTGGCTAGTTTTACTACGAAATCTCTTTATTTTTCTTTCAGTAATTCTATCTTTGTCCTCTACATTCCCTATCAACATGGGAGAATTGATATCATGGTTTTTATTATTCTCTCTTACCACCGGATCACTAAAGTTTGCATAACAATATCTACAACTATGTACACACGTATTGTAGACACCCACTTCTATACTTTCAACGCAACCACAAACATCCCTTTGATTTTTATCTTTTTTAATTTCAATAGGCTGCTGAAGTAATCTTGATATTAACTCTTGATCAATACATCTGCCTGCTTCAATACCAAAACCTACCAAATCAATATCCTCTGCGCAACTATATATTTTAAGATTTTTGTTATCTGAAATGTTTCTAAAATTTTTCATCAAAAAAGAAAGTTCCTCTTGGGACATTTGTCGGTAAGATAGACTTTCCATATTCTTTTTAATCTTACGATAGTCGTCCAAGATACTTATAACCATAGTTTCCGTATAATCCCCTAATACATTTACCATTTCTTCAAATTTCTCTAGGTGAAACTCAACATCTATTTTATCTGTCAGAAAGATAGGATCATATCTCCATATAACACGATCCTTGCCAATTTTTTGCGATAGTTTAATAAAGGTCTTAATCCTGGTATCTAGATTTGGAACATTCTTTTCAATATCATGATCATATGGATTTACTGTATATTGAAAATAAAACATATAATCTTCTAATTTATCTAACTTCTCTAAAGCCCTTTCAGGATTTTTTGTCCAAAAAACGATGCAATCAACCACATTTTTATTTATTAGAATTTTGCTCACTTGTTTAGGGTTCATAGGATTTCTAACATAAAGGAACCCTTCTTCTATTCGTTTTAAAAACCAATCAAAATAAAAAGCAGGAATATCCGTTCTTCTACTAACACTTAATATCATAGCATCAAACCTTTCTTATAATAAATGCTGCACTATTACAGGTAATCCATGGATTATACCTATTATCTATGTACTCAGGTATATAATATGGTACTCGAGTTTCTACAATTCCATTGCCATATTTATAGTAACTATCCGTCTTCGTTATAAAGTGATATTTGTCTATATGATATTCTCCCTGTGGTAAAATAGTTTCAAATAAATCATATAGGTCCCTTACCTTCTCCTTATGGTTAATATCATTGCAGACTACTAATGCTCCCTTAGGTAAATACTGAAAAATTTCATCATGAAACCTTTTAAAAAGAAAATATATTTCATCTTTTGATTTATATTTTTTCATATCTGATAATACATACTGAAAAATGACAATGTTTGAATGTAATTGTTTCTTTTGCGGATTTATCTGATTAATGAATTGAAAAACATCTTTGTAATAAAAATTTAACTTGTAAGAATCATCGAATTTATTGATAATTCTATCATGAATGCTTTTCCATTTATGGTTTAAGTCAATACCATTATATTTTACTGTTTTTTTATTTTGGGAATTAAAACTAGCAATTCCCATCAATTCAGTACATGGTCCACATCCTACGGATAATACATGTATATCCTGAAATTGATTGATAATATCTCTATAATAGTTTAATATTTTTTCTATTTCAAATGAATAACGATAACTATATTTAGGAAAGTAGTAATTCATGATTCTATCACAATTATATCTTTTTCTATCACCAAAATGTATCTCTTTTAGGTACTTGCTATGTTCCCCATTGCATTTATTATCGCAAATATTACATTCCTCTCCCTTATCAACAATATAAGCTTCGTTACAATCATGAACAACTTCATTTAAATAATTAATCCTTCTAATATTAACTTTATCAGTAACTTTGCAGATGATGTTAATTATCTCCTCACCTATACTCCAAGAAAAACCATGTATATATAGAGATAGATTGGTATAATATGTTAATTTAACTTCTTCTTTAGATTGATTGTCTTTTACAACTATTCGGCGTCTTTCAGATGGATTATTACACTGTAGATCTGTAATGGTAAACTCCTTGTTACCGTCAGAAAACACGCTGATTTTTTGTAAAATTTCTTCAAAATCTTCAAAAGATACTTGTTTAAAATTAATTCTTTTTTCCTTTATTTCTTTAACACTTGTTATTTCATTTATATAGCTTATGAGTTCTTGATTAAGTTTCTTATTTTTTCCAGTGTTTCCATCAACAGTCACACCTTTTCTTGTCAAGTAAATTCTTAATAGACCTGCTGGTTGGTTATTATAAAACTTAATTTCACAGAAGTTATCCCTTTCTATAATGTCAACTGTAAACTCTCTTAACTCAGCATACTTTCTAAGCTTCTCAATTAATTTATTTTTATCAATTGGAATATTTTTTAAATTTAACATATTATCACCTAGTCCACAAAAGTAATATTTACTGCATTTTCCGTTTCCCTATTCTTTTTCTTGTCAAATGCTTTTTCTAAATAAAACTTAACTTTTTTACCATCAAGATCTCGTTTTTTCTTTCCTTGAATATTAGTTACTCTAAAATAATAAGATCCTTTTTCATTTGTAATAAATCCAGCTTTATGATCTTGTAATATTTTAGATATCACCCCATAATGTTTCTCTTTATTCTTCCACTTGTGCTTTTCAGCAATCATCATAACTCTTTTTCTTAGCTCTTTATCAAGCTGACTATCGATTATATCCCTATGTTCTTCATAATATTTTTTTTCTTCAGCGGATGTTTTCCATCCATTATCTACTCTCAATTTAACAGAATAAGTTTTGAAGACCTCTTCATTGCTCTGATCATTAAGCCTATAAAATATCATCCCTACATTCCAGTAAAGATTAATCTTTTTATCATCCTCACCAGGCTTAAGTATTGCTTCCAAAGCATAGTCTAAAGACTCTTCATAATTTTCTAGAGAATAGTAGATTTCACTTATATCTTTATAGATAAACCAATCTTTTTTTTGCTTCAATAATTCCTTTAGAATATTAATAGCTTCTTCTGTCATACCTAGCTTATGTTTCGATATGGCAATTCTTCTTTTAAACCATATATTATTACTATGATGTAGCTGTGGAAAGATATCTAAAGCCTCCTCCGAAACCCTTAAGCATTCACTAAAAATCTCTAGTTTTTCACAAGCTTTACTTTTTAGAGCATACCATTCTTCTTTATTAGAAGATTTAGCTTTTTGTTTTCCTTCAACTTCATAGTAATACGCTTTATCTGATAATATGCTAGGATTCAGCTTGTCTAACCAATCGTTTATTTTTTCTGCATCAAAATTAGGTCTATTCTTTAAATACTTCAGTACTTTAAATACAGTGATTTGAAATAACATATCTTTTGGGGATAGATGTTCTAGAATATAATCAATATATTCTCTAGTCTGATATATATTTTCTTTAAGGAATGCATTTTTATTATTGACTTTAACCCTGTATAAACACCACATATAATTATACTTGCAGGATTTTTCGAAAACATCTTGGTCCAACTGAATTAACTCCTCATATATCTCTAGTGCTCCTTTATAATCTCCTTCTTCATAAAGTTCTTTTGCCCTATCTTTTAATTTATCAAACATTGGCATCCCCCCCCCTTGAAGAACTATTAGTTTATGAAGTATACTTTCTACGTAATTTTTTTATGTTTCGTACAAACTAGCCTTTATATAATCATACCTGATACCCTATAGACAATTTTGTCTATATTTGTCGAATAGGGCATTTTTTTTGTGAAATAAATAACTTTATTAACTTACAAGCTCCTTATACTAATTTATATAAATGCTTTGTAAAATCAAAAAAACTTGTAGATGAATTAACCGCTGCAAATACAAGTTAGGTTAGTTTGCAAAATACTGGGAGTACAGTAAAAGGATCAAAGAGATATTTTTCTATATTTAGGCTTATCATAATATCTCTTAATGCATTGAAAAATGTAGTTTTATAGGTAGTATTATATCTTTTCAAAACTTAGCATGTTTTTACAAGACCTGGTGCTCGGTGGCAAGAGGTGGCTGGAAGTTTCTCATGAAAAAAATAGAGATATAGGTAGGAGAATTCATTGTTATCCATCTCCATTAATTTTCTATACCATTCTATACTAAGTAGTTGTTCATTACTCTTTCTTAACTGCTTATTTTTACGTATCTCCAAGTCTCTCCATACTTAACATCTGGTCTATTAGTATAACAATATTGTTCTATTGACAAACTATCTTCTTGTCCAGTTGTCAGTATGTGGTGAAAAATTCTTATTATATCTTCAAGTATCCAATTTGATATACACGAATTCTTGTCTATTATACATAATTCACACCTTTTTAAGCATTTTCGAGCTCTTTTCTTATATCTAGTTCCCCAGTTTTCACGTCTTCCCAAAAAATAGAAGTTTTTAATATTCTCTTTTTTCTCTTCAGATAGTCTAGTATATATAAGCACATCTTTGTACTTTTCTTTTAAATAGTTTTTAAAATCTTTATAAAATTCAAGTGTATTCTTAGATTCATAAGGAAATTTAATAATTTCTTTTTTGTACAATAGCTTTTCCAATGCTTCAGTTTCTTCTTCCAAAAGAATTTCAATTATCAATTTTATATAGTCAATCTCTTCATCTAATGCTAAGTATCTGCTATATATATTATCTATCTCTTTAAACATATTATGTGGCTCCTCATAACGTTGCAATTCATAGCTTATAGATGACGACAAACCATGTCCTTCTCTCATTTTTTGCAAATCTACCTCCAGTGGAAGTATAATAGGAAATATTTCAGATAAGTCTACATCGTAATATCTCCAGCGTAGTCCCGATGTGTTAAATATTTCAGATAACAAATCTCTTCTTACATTGTCAATGTTGTAATCATATTCAGAACTCATTTGTTTATAATACAAATCATATATATTGATATTTATCTCATTCATATATTTAAGGAAGCCTACAGAATCCTTATCTAAAATGTTTTTTAGAAGTTCTTTGATATCCATAATATCTTTACGTGTTGAATCTTGTAAAAGTAATGTTTCTCCTATATAACTTATAATATGTTTTTTTGTTTCGTGTGTATATTTCTTAGTATTATATTTTTTAAGCTCTTCTACCCATTTGGGCAATCCGTCTATTTTGTAGTCTCTTGTATATAAGTCTTCTCCAATCAAATTAATTGGGAGAATTGGTTTTTTAAGGTCCATGGCCAGTTTAACTTCTTCCATTGATATATCCTCCGGATCTTTAAATCTTTTAATAGAACCCTCTGAAATAATTAGTAAAAATAAATCGCAATCTTTTATTGCACTCGCTATATTTTCACTAAAATTTCCTGTATAGATCTCTTCTACGTCTAGATAGCTTTCAACACCATATCTGCGCCCTAATTCTGACTCTATGTAGGCAGCTACATCTTGTCCACCTGAACGTCTATAGGATATAAATACCTTTCTTTTTTTTCCCATAAATGCTCCCCCTATATAAAACTAAAGTTTTGTATGTATTACATATTGCTTTTTCAATAACTAAAATGTTTATCAGTTTTAAGAAACCTAACATTTTCAAGTATTATCTTTTCTAAATACCAACTAGAATATTGCCTTCTACATGAATTTCTAAATCCTCAGCTATATCTATCTAAATTAATGACATCCTTATAAGATAAATGTACATGAGGAATGATTATAAAAATTGACTCATGCCTAAACTCTCTCAAGGTAATGCAAGTTCTCTCTAAAACTAGAAATAATCAATTCTATTTTATATCTTAAAATTTTAAGGTCTTTCACCTGTGAAACCCTTCTAAACTCTGGAAAGTTTAGCGATAGTTTCTACATGGGATGTTTATTTGATGGGTTTATTTTATCATCTCTAAGTATATCTTAATATATTATTCAATGCTCTTGAAATGTTGAAATATAGGGAACTAAAGACTGTATAGTAACCTTCTATACTTTTCTATAGTACCCTATAACTTTTTGTAGAAGTGGCTCTTATCTATTTTACTGTGTGATCTCAAACCATAAATTTGAACATTTTATAGATATTGATTTATTAAATGTTATGTCTCCTTTTATTCACTTTTTATGTGGTAGCAGTCAAATGACACAAAGGTTTTCACGTAGTAAAGATCTGCAGTAGGATGATTCAATTTTTTATTTTTATAAATTACTGAAGTATTAATAATATATGAGTGTTCATCTAATAATTATCTAACATTTTAATTGCTTCATTAAAATCATCATTTTCTAGATCTTCAATACTTTTTTTAAGTAAATATCTACTTTGATGCCACTTATAGTTCAATTCTAGAGCATTTTTAACTTCACCTATACATCGTTTTGCATCTTCATAACCTTGTTCAATTAAAGTGCTAATCCTTTCATGATTAAAGTCCATTAAGCTTTTTATTTTACCATTAGGATGCAACGAATGCTTAGGTCTTATTTCAATAATTGTAGTATTAGGAAAATGATGTCTATTCCACATCGAACCATCACTCAAATGTGCAACAATAGCATATGAACAACCTGCATCTACTAATGGCTTTAATGGTGTATTTCCATGACTATTTCGCCATTCACCTAGCCCTCCATCAATATATTTTTTACCATTAATAATTTGACTATCATAAGCAAGAGGTAAAGCTGCACTAGCTAGAAGTGCAGTTACTCTCTCTTCTACCTCTAGGCTTTGTAGATGTATATAGTCAGAGGACCTTGTTTCTGAAAATCCTAATTCTGCCATTATCAAAGATGCTAGATCATCAATCAATCCAAAACTGGGATACATTGATATCCAAATTGGTTTAGCTCTGTCTAATTCATCCATATTAATACTATACTCTATTAGACTTCTTAATCCATCAGTATTTAAAAGACTCTTAGTAGGTTTTGCTAAACCTTCTAGAGGACTATTCACTAACATCTGTGTATATCTATGTTCCTCTTCAAATTTCTGAAGATGATCCAAGAAAGATTTTTTTATCCTATTTGCTGCTGAATTATGTTGACTTGCAATATCTAAAGAAGTATATAAAAATCCAACTCCAAGCATTTTTGCGTTTATCTTCAACTCTTTTTCATTGCTAATGTTCTCCCATATCATTCTAAGTTTATGAGCTCCGGTTTGAATAGAAGAAGCTGAGGCTAAAAAAGTAGCATTGAGTGCACCTACGCTAGCACCAGAATACATATCTGGTTCTAAACCTATTTCAGCCATATACAAGCTGACTCCAGCTTCGTATGCTCCCCGTGCACCACCACCTGATAGCACTAAGCCTAGTTTATTCTCTTTTTCAAATTGTTCATTATTTTTATACATATAATCTTTCCCCTGTTTCTCTTATTAGTCGTTCGCTTAATCGTGAGGGGCTTAAAACCAGTGGCAGTCTATCATTATGATAGTTATTGAGGTCAATTGCATTTTCCGTAGTATTAATAATTGTTGAACTAATTGGTAGATGGTTATATTTATTTTCTTCAAATATTAAAATATACCTCAACATATCTTTATATAAGACTTTCTCGCTTGCTATATATGTAAACCATTGTTCAGTAGGAACAAGCATGTCCCCTTGGAGACCGGTTATTCTTCTTAACTGAATAACGCATTTATCTTTTAATTGTTCACGAAATTCCTGATTGATTTGATCATATTCTCCAAAAGGACTCCAATATAGTTCCTCTAATACCAGAATCAGTTGAGTAAAAGGTGAAAGGCCTTTATATTTTCTGCCCGATTCCCAGGCATCAAATGCCTTATCTAGATGAATCATAGCACTTTGTCTTAATCCTAGCCTTTCAATCTCCTCTTTTAAATAAATGTGTTTATCAAGAAATTTAACTTCTAACATCTCTAACTCTTCATATAATTGGCTTACCGTCTGCTTTAATTGTAAATGATGATTTATTAATTTTGTAACACCCTGTCGTGTTTCATTAAGTCTATTAATGACGTTATTTAAAGCATAATTACTTTCAATTTGTGCCGATTGAAGATTTTGCAGCCACACCTTTGTGGTTTGTAATGCTTGACTAAAATTTTGATCTATGATTTGCTGTCTCTGGGCAGATTTTCCTGTAATACCATCCCATAACCTTGCTACAGGGCCTTGCCTACTTGCTCTAACTCTAATATGGTCATTCGTTACCTCTAAACCATTTACAAAATCTACAATCATTTTCTCTTTTAAAATAGGTACCTCTTCTATTAGTTTTTTCCAATCATTATCTTCCTCATTTGTATTTATCTCTAGATTTTCCCAGTTAATTTTACTTAACATGCTTTAACACCTTCATTCTCAATTCCTACTTTTACAGCTTTTACGTCTTTACTGTGCTCGGTTACATTTTCTTTTATTACTTTCATTGAGACTAACAAATTTTGTAGATCCTTCTCTTCCAATTTTTTATCCTTTTTTGCATCCAATAAATCTCCTCTAAATCTTTCTAGATAGAGTTCTAATTCTTTAAAATATTCATCTATTTTCTTCTTAGTATCTTTATTAATAAAGTCGTGTAACGCTTTCTCTAAATCATCATATTTCTTATTTAATGCTTTTTTAGCCTTTGAGCCAATTGCTTTTGCATCTACCTCATATACTTTTTCTGTATATGTATATTCTACTTCATGTTCATACAACCAAAGAGTATACCATCTTCTTTCATATCGAGTTCCTGTGCGTTTTTTCTCTTCTTCTTTAATTAATTTTTGTTGAATAAGATCAAAATTAATATTCATAGGTTCTGGCTTTGGACTAGATAACTGTATTTTTACCTCAAAAGACTCATTTAATTTTATTGCAGCTTCTTTTAAAACGGACCCCATTTCCCTTTCAATATTTCCCCATAGGTCCTTTTCTATTGACTTAATTAAACTTTTACAATGCTTTTCAACTTCTTGGGAAAAATTTCCTACTGATTCATTTATAACATCATATAAACTATTCACAAATTCTTTTGCCTTTTCTTCTTTGGTAAATATATTGGGTCCATTTGGATTTATATCAAGAGAATCCCTTTTTTCCTTTGGCAAAGTTCCAATCGCAGCACTTATTGCACCAAGTAATGTTGACATATAAGTATTTTCTTTTCGTTGTTCTCTATTTTCAATTTCCCTTTCTTTCTCTTTAGATTTTTCTTCCTTAAATAATGAATCAATCCCTATATCCAATACATTGCTGCTTTTTTCTAAAATTTCCTTCAACCTATCTTTCATTTCTTTCACTGTTTTTTTTGATTTATCCTGTGCCTTTTTATTTGATTCTTTTACCTTTTTTATATCTCCTTCAAGGTTATCAATATGCTGTTGAAGTAATTCAATTTTTGCCTGAAGCCCACCGAACCTCAGACCTAAAGAATCAATGACTTGCTGATCATAAGCATACATTTTATCAACGGCAGATTTCATGCTAATTAAACCTGCTTCACTGAATGCTTGTTTAATCACTTCTGCTAATGGTTCATCAAACAAACTAATATTCCATAGTTTCTTAGCCTTTTTCTTAACTTCTTCAATATCATCAATTTCACTAGCCCACATTACACCGAATGCAGATTCTCCAAAATCACTTACCCACTCATTCTCCTGATAGCTGGGTAATCTCCCATCTGTTTCAATTTGACGTAACACCTGATTAGCCAAATAGCCACGTTTACTTGATACAGGATAAACTTTAGAGGAATCAACTCTTCCTTCAAATAGTTGACTTGTCACATATCGTCTGGTCTCTTCTTTATCCATACCATTTTTATCTTTTTGATCAAATTTATTAACAAATAGGTATAAGCGATCCCCACCATATTCTAGAATTTCTTTTAGAGACTGCCTCACTTCTTCATCTGCCTCAGATCGCAACTGAGTATAGTCTAACACTGCCATTACTGCAGAAGCTTTTTCAATCTGCTTTATAAGAATCTGCTTTAAATACTTTGCACCTGCTTCATTAGGTCCAGGTGTATCAATAAGTGTAAATGTGCCATTTTCATTGGTGCTATTTTTTAGATGATAAAATTCTATTTCTATTTGAGGAAATTCATCTATGCTATCATACTCTATTAAAGGAGAGGTTACTTTTATCTGCTTATCCTCACAAAGACGAGAAATATCATTTAACTTTTTAAGAAATACATATATCTCCTCAAGTCCATTATATTCCTCATGGATTAAAGAAAATGAATCTGTTAATATACTATTTATTAATTCAGCTCCATCTTCAGAAGACATTGTTTCTAAATTGTCCAATTTACCTTTCTCTTGCATTTTTTTCAACTCTTTATTTAATTGTTTTAGTGCTACATTAAATGGCTCAGGTTTTGGAAAGGTTAGCTTGGGTATATCTTTTTCAGGAGTGTGCCTAATTAGAGTAGGTAAAGTGGTCATTGGAATATTTCGATTTGGAAGCACTTCTGAACCTACAATAGCATTAATGGTGGTGGATTTGCCTGCTTTCATTGTTCCTACTACTGCTAAAGTCATTTCTAAACGATCCACCTTGTAGCTCTCCTCTTTCAAGGTTTGACGCCATAACTGAGTCCCTTCCTCACTGAGACTTCTAATTTGCTTATCATCTTTTTGACTTTTTAAAAGGCTAGGTGTGTTTAATAATTCTTCCATTATTTTATCTTGCTGCCCTAATAAACGTAAAACTTCCTTTCTTGTTGCTTGGATTATATCAGCGTACATTCGATAGTCCCCTTTCAGTATAAAATCTTAGCTTATGTATACTACTTTTATTTTGTACTACTATACTTTTTTAATATTTTTTAGACTTTTCTATCAAATCTTTTTTAAGTTTACTAATGGTTTTTTTTTCCTCTTTTTCTTTAACAAGCCTTGCCATTTGTTTAAGTGTATTTTTTAGATTCATTTTTTCATCAGGCATCCTAAATCCATTCACAAATTATCCCTCCTTATTATGTTTGTACTGCTTTAACAATTTATCTGCTATATCTTCCATATCTTCTATAAAATTTCTTGGTTCTATAATCTTAATGTCCTTCCCTTGACTCAATAACCACATCTTAATACCCTGACCAAACACTTCAGTTTTTACTAGATACTCCGCTTCTTTTTGTTTAATGATTTCAGCATTCGGCAGTCTATCTAATACTGCCTCAATAGATTTTCCTCTAAAGACAAATTTAATGGTTTGTAATTCACCTGGTTGCATAAATTGTACCAGATTTCTAAATTCTCCTTCTTTAAACCTATCTTTATAATTTATTTTAAAACCTTCCTTCAAAACTTTATAGTCTTTTATCCTATCCAATCTATAGATAGTTGGGTATTTAAAGGGCTTATCCTTCATGAAAGCTATGAGATAAAAGTAATACTCCGAAAAAAGAATAGCTTCTGGTTGTAATTTCCTATCAATTGGCTCACTTATTATTTTTCCATTTTCTCCCAATTTTGTATATCTAATTTCAATCATTCGCTGACAATTAATTGCCTCACTAATACTCCAGATTTTATCTATTAAATTTTCTCCATGCTTAGGTTCAACATAATTTTCCATTTCATTTATTACAAGTTTTTTGATATAAGCCTTATCTCTAGTACAGCAATTGTCTAATAGCTTTCTTAGTATCGTATCAAGCTCTCTTTTAGATAACCCTCTACTTTCTAATAAAATTTTACTTATAGTTAAAATTTCCTTTGAATTTAAAATCTCTTCTTCGTCAGATTCTAAGACATAGCCTTTTTCTTTGCGACTATATCTTATATGCTCAAGTTTTCCGGTATTACTTAAATAAGCATTAATATCTGCTACATACCTACTGATAGTTTTGGGATTTACCCCTAACTCATCAGCCGTTTCCCCCTTTTTTACTACATCGCCATTTAGTAATCTATGATAGATTTCTAACAAGCCTTCTGACTTATTTGCTTTAGTAGGCATATAAACACCTCTTTATAGTTCTTTTTTCCTATACTGTAAAATTTCGACAGTAATTCTAAATTTCCTTCCATTTTTGATGTTTTTCTCTATACATTTCAAAATCTGCTAATTCCACTAATTTATCTGCTGTAAACTTTTCGCTAGGCCTATATTCATAAAAACCTATACTTAAGCTAATATTACAAGGTAAATTTTTCTGGATATTATAATCTTCTACCCTCTTATAGATTCTTTCCCAAATTTCTTTCGCTTGCAGCCTTTTTGTGTTAGAAAATATCATTACAAACTCATCTCCTCCAAATCTAAAAATAAAATCCTCTTTCCTAATACTGCTTTTTAGGATATTGCTAACGTCTATTAGCAGCTGATCTCCAATAAAATGTCCGAATTTATCATTTGCCTTTTTTAATCTATCAATATCAATAAAAGCAGTTGTAATAATTTGGTGGTTATCTAAGGCCTTTTTCATTGCTTCCTTCAATCTCCTCATCCCTTCTCTTTTATTCAAAACACCTGTCAGATAATCTAAAGAAGCTTGCTTTTTCCATACAATTATTTCTTTTTTTAACCGGATAATTTCTTTATCTTTTTCTTTTAACAATTTGCAATCCTCTTTCCTGCACTCTCTTGTCATATTTATATCACCTCAATTTTTCCTATTCTTTTGTCTATAACTTATATTTTATATATTTCCATGGACATATTTTGTCTACTTGCATTTTATATTCAATTTTTATTTCAAATTTCTTTATTTTTCTCTATCTATTAGAGCTAACTAGTTTTTTAGAATCGATTATATCTATTTTTCTTTTTAATCTTTATACAACCTATTTAAAAGCATAATCTTTAAAACACATTCCCATGTAATCTTTCAAAACACCAAATTAGGAGGCAATTATAAGAATAGGAAATAACATGCCTCCTGAAGAAATTGTATACTTGCCCCCTCTAACCAAAAATCCTAGCACTTGACTTCATCTATAAACCCCAAAGTTCTACTACCAACCTCCCCAACTATTCACTAAATGTACGTTTAGGGAAAGCGGAGCGTCAGTTTGCAAAACTGTTTACTAAACAAGACATTTAGGGAAAGTGGAATAGTGGTAGGAGTTTCTATAAAAACATACTCTAGATAGCTCCTACCTCTATGGAGCGTTAGTTGGGGGATGAAGACCCTAAAGGTGGCCCTATTATCGCAGCAGTCTGTCTGTCTTCTTGAACTTCTCCATAGAAAGACAGTCTGTGGAGACTGACTTGCAAAGACTCTCTCTAACAAAAGCCTTCATATTCCTACCCAGCCACCAGAACAGTCTGTAGCCCTCCCCTATTTTCTCACCCTAGCTGCTACAGTCTGTGGCGGTGGCGGTAGCAGAAGGCCCCAAAGATAGACCCAGCGACTGGAACAGTCTGCAGCTCCCCTGGTTGCCGATACACCTTGATAGAAAGTATGGCTTTTATGGACGTATGGTAATAACAAGCCATATGATCTCAGTCTCTCCTCTACACCATCTCAGCAGCACAGCTGCAGTCTGTGGAGGGAGCGGAGGTCAAGCCCCCAAAGCTACAATCTTTTGTTGTAAGGAATGAAGGAAGGAGAGCATATTTTGTGAAACAAAAACTGTCTCCTGGATGAATGACTGGAGACAAAAGGTTGTGGACCCCAGAAGTTTTGAGGGTGGGCGGCGGGAATACAATAAAAGATACAGGTGGTTGCCGGTTAAGGCAGCTGCCTGTATCTACTAAATTGTCTGTTGATTTCCTAATCTTCAGTCTCAGGGGTAGCATTGACTACAATTCTACCTCGTCTAGTGATGGTAAAACTATCAATAGTTTCATCTTCTTGTCTTATTAAACGCATGTTCATTAGATTTATCATATACCGCATCATAGAGGTATCCTTTAAATCACCAATCCTTCTTATTTCCTCCATCGTCATACACTGAACATTTCCCTTTATATGTACATCCATTGCCTTCAGAATTTTACCTTCTATACCCTCCATAATCAACCCTCCAATATCTTTTGTGTATCACCTGCTAATAACGCATTTAAATCCCACATTTATTACACTACTTGCAATATAGCTTATGATATTTACCTATATTAGCTATTTCTTCTTATGACCCTTCCGAATCTTTTACATGCCTATCCCATCATGAGCCTTCATCATCCTCCTTCCCTTCTCTGTAATCTTCAAAACTCTAGGAGAAGCTCGCTGTCTTTCAATCATTCCCCATACTTCCATCTCTATCAAATATCCTTGCACTGTAGAGGTAGATTTATAGCCCACTAGTTTTCCAATTTCTCTTACAGTGGGACTATAGCCTCTTTTCTCAATATAATCCCTTATTGAAAGCAGGATCTCCATCTTCTTATCCTTTGGTTTTTCCATCTCTAGATCCTCCTGTTTTTATCATCTAGAACATATGTTCTGTCTATATTATAGGAAATTTTTGGGGCTTTGTAAAGCCTTATTTACCTCTTTACTGAATTTTTGAAATTCCTCCTATATAATGTAGAAAAATCAAAGAAGGAGGCTTGTAATGAACAAAATACAGATTGCTAAAAACTTTCAGCTGTGGGAGTTTCAATGTGGAGGAGGTACGCAGCTGGTGAAGCTGGATCATCGTCTTTTAGAAAAGCTCCAGCAGCTTCGGGATCGTGTGGGGGGACCTGTGAATCTTACCTCCGGCTATCGTACATTAGAACATAATCGACAGGTAGGGGGAAGCCCTAATAGTCAGCATATGCTAGGTCGTGCAGCAGATATCAAAGTCCCTGGCTATTCCCCAGAGGCCATTGCCCAGATAGCAGAGGAATTAGGCTTTACTGGGATTGGCATCTACCCCACCTTTACCCATGTAGACGTTAAAACTACAGCACCATCCTACTGGCGTGGATAGTAATAAATCGATAGGAAAGGAGGCGAAGCAGTGCCCACTACCAAGCTGATCGCGAAAATTAAAAAGATTGATATTAGCAACAAGGTATCCTCTGACAACTGGAGCCAATCCATCAGCATCATTCTAAGTGATATCGAGCTGAATGATGAAAATTTAGTAGCTATTCGAAAGTTCAGACCCAATGAGGAAATTTCTGTGGCTTTTGAAACCCTTCAATTATCTATGATGGACCCACCAGAAGAGGAAATTACAGAAGTATTGGAGGAGGAAGAAGTACCTCAAGAAGACTTGTTTGTTATTGATTATGACCAAGAGCTACTTGAAGGTGACAAAGTAGTGAAAAAGTTTGAATTATAATTTTGAAGGGAGGTGAACCTATGCCAGTAGCAAAATTGAATGAAACTAAACATGTTTCTGTTCGATTTATTACAGAAACAGACCCTGAAGGAAATCACAGATATTCTACCAGAAGAGTTGCAAACATGAAACCTTCAGCTGCGCTTATCTCTATGTATAATATTGCTGCTTCTGTGATTACATTGTGTAAATTTCAAGCAGAAACCGTTATCGCAATTGAGCAGTATCAAATCGTAGAATCGTAGAATCATGGTAAAACAAAATTTTATAGAAGGGAGGAACAAGCTTGAATAGACGATTAAGATTACTTTTTAAAACTACAGGGGATAGGATCGTTGCATTAAATATTGCTGATCCTAAGGATACCCTAGAGGCTAGTGAAGTACAATCAGTTATGCAAACCATCATAGATGAAAATGCAGTTATCACTAGCTCTGGGGAGTTGTATGAGATTCATTCGGCTTACATCATTGAAACAACTACCGACACCCTGATTGAGGCTGTATAGTGTAGTTTTACAGAAAAGACATGGTTCCTCTAGGGGGAATTGTGTCTTTTCCTCTAATAAAAGAAAGGAAGGTGAAAAAAACAATGAAAACCAAAACTCCTATCACAAAAGGAATCGCAGTGATTTTATGTATGATTACTGTAGCCCTCTCATGGAATATTTATATATCCTACAAATCCTCTTATTTTGCTGAGGATACTTTTGAAAAATCTCTTGCTTACATCGCCATGGCTGAAGGTCAATCAATGGAATTAACTTTAGCTCCTGTAGAGAAGGAAATTATCTATCAAGAGACAGAAGTAGCTGAAAAGAATGAAGCCCTTCAGCAGAAAAAAATATTAATCAAGTTCTTTCTCCTGCTATTATCCTTTGTCAGCCTGGCTGCCCTGCAAAACTTTGTTTATAGTATAGAGTCAATCAAAGGATATGAAGCTGAAAAGCACAAGACCATTTCTCCCCTAATCTCTAAAGAGGGTGAAAAGTAATGGCAAATCTATTGGAGGATGTCACCCTCTTTGCTTATATTTATCTCTTTTGCTTTCTAGGGGCATATTCTAAGGATGTGGTGGATACCTTTTTAGAAAAGACCACTGAGGTGTTAATCCTGAAGGTTCTAACCTCTTCCCTAGCTGTAGCTGTTTTGCTATATGGTGCCTCAGAGTATCTATTGAACAAGCTGTCCTATCGGCCCTTTACAGCTGTTTGTTATACCCTTGGATTGGTTAGCTTTGAGGTGGTTGTGAGGTATAGTAATCTTCAGGAAGTATTAGATCTAATACAGGAATTTCTATTATGGAGAAAAAATAAAAAATAAGGATAAAGTAAAGCTATTCAGTAGAAGCTATTCTTTATCCTCATTTTATCTGTCACCTTAAATTTTTCATATTTAATTTGGAATTGGAATTTGAAAAAGCTTAAATTTGCAAATTACCAGCAAGTTAGCAGCAAGTTAAATTAAGCCCAGAAAGGAACATATTTTAAATATCTTGGTGCTGTATTTGGATCCAAAGCTTTAATCATATCTTCAATATTTCCACCGATTATCTCATAAGAAGAACCAACTTATATTTCATAGCCATTGAAGACTTCGCCTTCACTAGAAAAGGTATATATCGAGGCCCTTCCTGAGGAATCGATACTGGAAATCAAATGCTTTAAGGAACATATGCAACAAAAATATAGGAATATATTAACCCGACTCTCAGCTTAAATACCTACCCCTCTAACTCACATGAATTTTATGGTGGGACGAGGGACCTGTCCCCATGGACCATTATTTGAAAAACATCTTACTGCTTCTTTAATTAAATAAATTCCAATTGTATCAACTTCCATATTTTCTAAAAATAATGGATAGTTTATTTATTCCAACTTAGTATGTAAACAATAAATAAAAGTACCTTTTTAGCATGTCATTTAGTATTTATTTCTTACTTAGAAAATATAAAAGAGAAGAAATCCAATTTGCTAGTTTTTTTCTCTATAATTTTATTTGCGATTAATTATTATTAACTGACTTGGTAAATGGTATTACCTTCTTTAAGTTTAATTTCTTGCACTCCCTTAAACTGATAGAGGTTATAACCTCCCCCACAATTCCAATAAGTATCTTTTGTTATTCCTCCATATTCTTCACCATCAATTATTCTCTGCATCCTTGGTACAACTATATCATATATATGCTCCCCTTTTTCAATTCCTATATATTTCCTGTTCATCTTATGGGCTACAGCTGATGTTGTACCAGAACCTAAATACGCATCTAACACTATATCACCTTCATTAGTTGAGATATCTAAAATTCTTTTTATTAACTCCTCTGGTTTAGGAGTATCAAAGACCTTTTTATCTGGAAATAGTGATAATAAATGTTTCTTTGCAGTATTTGTAGTGCCTACTTCTGAACCTAACCATAAAGTTTCTGGTGTAACTCCTACCTCTTTATCAACTAAGAACTTCTTTATTCTAGGAACACCATTTCCATCTTTTCCAAACCAAATATTATTCTCACTAATTTCTTTATCCATACGTTCCTTATTATAAGCCCAACACCTTCCATTAGGAAGAGAGTGCACTTTTCCATTAGGAGCTATAATGTCATAAAATTGACTCTTAACAGCATGACCTGCTTGTACATGTGCTGAAACTGACTGCCAGGGACCTCTAGGATCATTATCTGGATTCTTATATCTTTTTAGTATTTCGGGTGTTGCTGGAAGAAGGTTTCTAGATGCCTTAAATTTGTCAGGGTTTTTAGCATAAACTAAGATATACTCATGATTATTAGAAAACACTTTTCTGTTTTCTCTCGAAGTTCTATGTTCCCATATTATAGTAGTTAAAAAGTTCTTTCTTTTAAAAACTTTATCAGCTAAAACTTTAAGATAATGAACTTCATTGTCGTCTATAGATATCCATATGCTTCCATCTTGACTTAATAAAGGCTCTAATCTTTTAAGTGTGTTGGTAATATAATCTACCCATCTATCATGTCCCATATCATCCTTATAATGGGTATATTTTTCACTATTATTATATGGTGGATCAATATATATACACTTGACCAAACCTAAATGGCTTTTAGATAATTGATCTAAAACTTTTTTATTATCTCCATGTATTATCATGTTGTCGGTATCTTTTACACCATATGAAAATTCCTCTAAAAATTTAAATTTTTTAATAATAATCACCTTCTTTCAATAAATTTATTTTTTACAAACAATTAAGATTTCCGCACTATAATTAGTTTCAAAATTCTTATCTGTTTTATTCAGTTTGCTATGTGCAAACTGACCTACGGAAACACTTTTTACGTTATTGAAATATTGCCTACCAAGAGACTCTAATTCCTCTATTCTTTGCATTCTAGGTGTGCTTTTTCTATCCTCAGCAAATGGAGAGTATGAAAGAACAAGAGAGGAATTATTTTGACTCACCTTTTTAAATAAAGTATCAAAAGCCTCTTTTGCCTGAGTCTTTATGGAGAATGGTGATTGGTGTCTATCGTTTCTATAAATACCTCTACTAAACTTTTCTTTCCCCTTTACTATAGTCTTTGATATTTTTGGATTATCTCTTAGACAGATTGTTTCTAAAACATGATAATAACGACTATAATGGTATCTAGTGTATGGAGGATCTGCATATACAACTTTTACATCCTTGCTTAAATTGTCTAATGCATCTGAAAAATCCATTCGGTAGGTACGATGGTCAAAATTAGTCTTTCTTAATCCAAGAAAACTTTCCAGTTTTAAGGAGAAAATTTCAAATGCATTATTCTTTCTGTCTGTTACAATCTTATTAACAATACTTTTTTTCGGTTTACCATCTGAGTCAAATGGTTTTAAGGGTTGTGCAAACTGTTTACCTACTGTGTTTACTATGTCACTAGCAGCACTTAATATTGCAGCTGTAAAGGTGTCTCTGTCATTAATATCTAAAGATAAAGAATACTCTAGTAGAGCATCCAACTGAACTGATTGTTTGAAAGAAAAATATGTACCGCCAAAATATCGTGAAGTCAAAGCTTCAGGCCCAATTATAAAATTTGACTCCTTTAAACGATCTGCAGATTTACTTAAAGCTTCTTTTAACATCACCGTTTCTGCTTCACAACACCCTTCTTCAAACTTAATTATAGAACCATTTTCAACTAAATCGCAAATGAAGAATGGGCTCCCTTGTAATGCCTCTTCTATAAACTTTTCTTCACATTCAATCATTGGTTCTAGACACCACATCAATTTCTTATAGTGCTCAGAATTAATACATTCAGATACTACTTTTTCAACAGAATAGTAGCTACTTAATGGTTTAAGCACTGATGATGTTAATACTCTGGAATATTCTTGTATATCAATTGCCGTAACAGGACGGTTCTTTGATAAAAATTGAGAAACAGTCCCTGACCCTGAGAAGAGGTCACAAACTCTACTATTCGTAGGATCTATATCATCAATAACTTTTCCTATAAACTCAAGAATCCTCAATTTACTTCCCAAATAATGTATAGGTCTAAATGACTCAGAATTAGAGTCTACTACTGCTTTTAAAAGGGTTAGTTGCTCACCTTTTTTTATATTTCCCATATATAAATCTCCTAACTTTTTTCAAAAGAGTAACCAAACATTTACAACCTATCTACAGTATTATACTAATTACACCGTAAAAGCTAACGTTGATAGAGAGTAAACAGCCTTTTGTATTTAACCATTATATTTTTTGTTAAATGTTCTTCTATAATCTATTATACAAGAACTTATGTTCTTAGTACATATTTTTCTTTAATTAATACAAAGAAAATAGCCACCTCAGTATCAACGAGATGGTTATTCAGTACTTCCAATATGTTAAATTAACCAAAAGTTCAAATTTGGACAGTTTTCTCTAAGGTCTTCAACATCCGTTAAATACCGTCTCATTCTAATTCCCACCCTTGGTTGATAATTATTTAAGTAGACTATAACTTCATTATAAATGTCATGATCAGGCATAATAAGTGAATAAATAAAAGAACGAGTAGCTACTTTTATGAAAATTCCTATAGGTCTATTATCACCTTCCGGATACTCTATACCGCTTGCTGCAGCCAACTCAACTCTATAGTTTTGACTTCTTACTGATACCGTAGGCCTAACCTCTAATTCTTCTAGTATTCCTGTTATACTTACATTTCTTAGTAAGATCCGTCTTTCTTCATTAACTCCCGCTATTCCCCCAAAGAATCCTTCAAACACAGCACGATTGAAATTAGCTTGTTTCCATCTATTTCCACTATTAGGGATCTCAGCTATAAGTACTTCTAGGTTATCTTCTATTGTCCAGGCCCCATAGTCTTCAGCATCTAAAATTTCTGGGACAAATGGAGTATCTGTATCCACCACTTCAATTGGAATCACTTCATCATTGACTGGTTCTGTTATTAATGGCTCATTTCGTACTTCACAAGGAGTATCTTCTTCCTCTTCCATTTCTAATTCCAGCTCCAACCTACGGCCTCTAGCAAATCTAGTTGCATTTCGAGCTGCTCTTCTTATAACCTCTTCATCGTCTAAGTCACGTAGTTTATCATTGTTTTGGCTAACCCATAAATTCCAATATTCTTCAAAATCATTTAACTCATCATTTGTAAGATTATTTATTGTAAATGCTTCTTTATTACGTCTTAAACCTTTCTCTGTTAAATTGCCAGAACCAACTATCAGCCTCAGCTCTCCATCAACCTTAAACCATATAAATTTAGGGTGGAATAATGAACCTGAATCATTATCACAGAAAACTTTTACTTCTAAATTAGGCTGATATAAATCTCTTAACTCTCGTAACTTATTAAGTGTATTTGTATTTGTAATATCGTCTATACCTACAATTAAAGTAAAAGGATTATTCGATAAAAAATCTCTAATAACTTGGTCTTCAAATATTAAAGAAGTACCACCAGAGGTGGCAAAAGCGAATACTCCAGCACCATAATCAAGCATGTTTTGTGTACTAGTTGCTGCTGTTAAGATTGCTTCATGTGTCGTTAAAGATCCACTAAATCGACCATCTTGAATATAGAACATTTAAAAACCCCCATTTCTATTTATATAGAGAGAATTATAATCTTATCTTATCTTAAATAGAAAATCATGTCAACAAAACCAGACCATTTGACTTTTAGTTAATAATTTTTAAAACTTAAGTTGCTTCTATGAAATGATATATTTTGACTAAATATTGTACTAAAATACAGCAACTTACATGTGTAATTTTACTTTCATATACTTCCACTTTGTAAACCAGTTGATATTATTTTCAGTTTTGGGTATTCGCTTAGTACTTTATTAATTATCTTGGTTGAATCTTTTAACCATCCTAATCGCTAATGCTCTTCTTCCAACTCTTTACTGGGACAGATTGCCTCTCTAGCAGCATCGGCAGACTGTCCCAGACAAGGTAAGTTTTTCGGGTCTCGTCCCCCAACTACTGTTCCATAGAGATAGGATCCATAAAAGGTCTATCTCTTAGGTCAATCCTATCCTTATTCCACTTTCCCTAAATGTACATAATTTCAGTAATAGTTGAGGGGTGTCGAAGTGGAGCTTTGGGGGTTTTTATTACAGCAATATTTTTGGGATTTTCGAAGTAGTTCTCTGAAGTCCGGTATTCATTATTACACCTTATCCCTCATACTTCCCTAACTAAGGTCCACTTCTACAGAGGGTAGACTGCCTTCAAAGTTATTACTGATTCATAGTTTTCATAAGCAAGAAAACACCCATCCTCTAGTGTACTGTAATGCTATTTCCTAACTTCCATAGATTGCTGGCTTTAGAGTGTTTTTAAAGAGTGTTACATATAGTCATTAGAATTAATTTCTATGCCACTTGTCTCACAAGCAACCTCACAATTGCTAATAATTATTTTAATCTTGTATCCATCTCAGTGCTCTACGAAAACCTAGATCTTCAGCTTCTTTCACTGTATCTACATAGTACTCTCCTTCATTAATGATCATAGCTTTATCATATTGCTGGTCAAATGGTAGATGATATATTTTTTCTCCAGTTTCGTGATTAATATTACATTTGATTAAAGGATATTCCTCAAGTTTTATGTTTTCATCTACGACCACACCTAATGTGTTAGCAAAAACTTTAGCTTTTTCGCTCAAAGTTGTAGAGGTAATGAATCTAGGAACGATATCACCTGATTTTAAAGCATCATTAAAAGTATATAATCCTTCATTATGATTTTTATCTATATAATATTTAACAGTTGTTCCATACAATTGATTAATATGTTTCTCATGTATAGTTTTTCTTTCAGCCCAATACTTACATTGAATTAGCTCTGTTTTCCCTTTTTTAGAACAAATCAAATCAATTCCCAGGTCTTCTAACCCTTTTGCAATCCCATGGAACGTTACTTTATAACCTTCTTTTTCATATAAATAACCTATATATCTCTCATAATCTCTTCCTATGGCCCAGTTGCTCTTATGCCTGGCTTTATATCTATCTAATGCTAGCTGGTACCTTTCAATTGATGAAAGCCTACTGTACTCTTCCTGTGAAAGCCACTTACTTGTATTATCTCCATCATCCTCTTCTAAATGAAATCCTGTTTTTCTAATTGTGTTAAGTTCTTCTTGTATCCCTTCATCCTTAAATTTTTCTAGATCAGGAAATAAGCTTTCGTAGTACTCCACAATATATTGTAGTATCATATTTTCGTTAGCTAACGTTTTTTTTTTCAGCTTTTATTTCTCTTACTAGTTCAGCTGCTTTTATAGCAGGTCTTCTTTTAGTCTTTAGTATTTCTTCTTTGGTTGTATCAATTATTTCGATATACTCACTATACGCTTTTGCTAACCATGGAAATCCAATAGTCTTTTCTTTATATAAAATATCAAAAGCTTGTTGTTTTTCCATTAATAACTTTTTTTCATTTTTTATCTTTTCATCCGTTTTTTTCTTATCATTTTCAAAACTATTAATAGCCTCTTGTAAATTCTTTTTCTCATCTTCTACAATTTTGCTTACCATTTCTTTTGTATTATTGTTATTTTGTTGGATTTCTTCATGTAGAATATATATTTCTTTTTTCAAAGCTTCTAGTTCTTGAATCTGTCCATCCAGCCTATTTTTTTCAGTATAGTAGTTAAATTCATTCATATTTTCTCCTCCTTTGTTGTTACCCTCATAGATAAAATACTCTCTACCCTCTTTTTAAATGTTATGGAGTAACCACACTTACTACACTTTAGTATATAGGAATTGTCGCGAGCTTTATCTACCTTAGTAGTAAAGCTACATTTAGGACATATATTTATATGCTCATGTTTTGAGTTTTTTATTACCGCTAACATAGAGTCTTTTGAACTTTTTATACTATCCAATTTACTTTTAATATCCTTTAAATCTTCTTCTAGCTCATTATTAATACCAACAATTTTTTTATTTAATTCAACTAGTTGTTCTTTTTTAAGCCTAGCAGCGGCTTTTCTCTCGAAATATGTTCCTATTGAAGTTGTAATCTTACGATAGATTAAATAAAAGGTATATATTATTGCTATTATTAACAATAGAATTATCCATTCCATGAAATCACTCCCAAAAACATTATGAACCATATACTTCCACGATAAATAATTAAATCCTTCTTATTTTAAAATGCTATCATACTTTAATTTAACTAAATAAAGTATAAAAAAGTTCTAAGTCCTTGCAACCTTGGACTTAAAACTTTTCTTCATTGCCTAATATATTTTAAATCTTTAACGTAAACCTAGCGGCCAGCTACTGCATACTTCCCTCCACTAGTGTCCACCTCTACAGAGGGAAGACTGCTTTCAAAGCTATCACTTTCCATAACCAATAAAATAACCCCTCTTCTCTTGGGCCTATAGAGTCTAGCAAAACTAATCTTTAACATCCCTAGATTGCTGGTTTTAGGCCCTGATAAATTAGATCTTTATTTATTTGTTTGTTTTCATTTAACAGTCTGAACCTCTGCCATTCTGACACTCTCTAAAAATAATTCCTAGTTCAGCTTGAATTTCAATTACCTATTGATTGGCAATAAATAAAATGCATTTCTTAATCTTCTTGTTGCTCATGTTTTCTATAAAACTCATCTGAATTCTCGAAAATATATTGATTCACATCCTTTGAATACATACAGCATAATCTTAGGCTCGTCCACCATACGTATAATGCCAGAGAAGAACTTGCTTCATCATATGATAATAAACCATGTGCAAATTTGTTTCTCATATTTGAACCATATTTCTCTGTCAATAGTGATTTTAAGTCGAATAGCAAGTCTTCATCATATGCTTCTACAAAATTAGGCAACTCAAAGATACTATTTAAGGATTTATATTGCTCTTTACCATCAGCTTCAAAGGTTATAACAACATCTCCACACATACGTGCAAATTCCCTGAATGAATGCTCAATTTGTGGCATTAATAAATGGATTGCAGTCATAAAATTACCTTTAAAACCTTCGTATAATCCCTTCAAGAAAAATTCTTCTCTTCCTTCCATAATAAACATATTGTCTCTTACAAGGAACCTAAAATCATCTTGATCAAATTCATGTTCTTCCCTAATTATTTTTAATGCATTATTAAGCATAATACTGGAAAAAATCGAATGATTATTTGCAGCCTCTCTTAACATATGTGCTTCCAAAGCTTTCAATCTATCTTCTTCTGCTTCTACAAATAGGTTAGGCATACTTGTAATTCTTCTTCCATCCTTGTCTATTATATCGCGACTTGCTAAGTACGATAATGGTGCTTTGCTTTGTAGTTCAATAACTCTATTTTTGAGGCTTTCTTTAGATGTAATTGACTGAATAAATGCAAGTTTGATTATGCATAATTTTTTTTCCTTATTTCTAAAATTTTTTTCAATTTTATTTACTATGTTAGTGATATCCATTGTATGAGAGAACTCCTTTAAATTTTCACTAACCTTTTTTTTATATATTTCTAGCTTTAATAATAACTTATCTATAGTCTTTTTCATACCTGATATTCTTCGACAAGTATTGATTGCGTCTTCCAATAGTCTAACTATCACCATATAGTTATCGTATCCAGCTTCAATAAGGTATTCTACCTCTTCCTCATAGGAGGTAGCGATATCCTTAATAGTGGATTGAAATTCATCATCAAGTCCTATATTTCTATACCACTTAGCCTTTACATCCATATAATACCTTGCTTTTCTGTAATCATTAACTTTCATATTATCACTAATCTTTGTCTCAAGAATACTGATAAAATCATTACCTTGAGTATCTTTTTGCTCAATCAGCAATTCGATTAACTTACCTGTAAGGAAAAGAGAATCTTTCTCATAAATTTCTTTAATTGTTCTTTTGATGAATTCATTAACTTGAATGACTTTATCACTGTCTCTACCAAATAATAATGCTAGTTTTAATGCCCTTCTAGCTCTTTTATAAAACTTAGTCCAATTTTTACAATCTTTTAATCTATTTGCTGATAATAAATACATATCAATAGCCTCTTGCCCATATTTATACACCTTATTCCTTGTCCATATCACATCAGCAACCCTTGCTTTGAATTCACAGTCTTCAATATTTTGTAATATATTAATTAAAACATCTATATCTTCATCTGAAATGTCTTCTAGTGCTGCACTCCGTTTATTATCTAGAACTGCATAAGGTTCAAAAGGCTGTTTAGGATTATCTTCATTCATGTGAAAAGAAAGGACATCTATTACAATCCTTACACATTTTTTCTGTACTCCATCAAGATCATCGATTAGCTTGATCAATTCTTGTTTATAACTGAAGCATTCATAAGACTTAGATTTATTGATTGCTTCTTCAATTATGCTACTTACAATACTATTCATAAACTCACCCCAATACAAATTAAATCTGGCTTAAATTTATTACATATGTTCTTAAATATATTTGTTGTAAATCATTAATTTTTCTTTCTTAGCATAACTACTTCTCCAAAACATGTATATTGCCCTCCTTAGAATAATTAGAAAAAAAAATAATATCTCTGATACTACCCAAACCGCTTCATCCTCCGATAAACTCCACTATCACTCATTCCAAACCTCTTAGCAATCTGTCTATAGGTCCATTTTTGCTGATAGAGTCTTTTCATCTCCATGGCCTCCAGTTCTCTTAATTCCTTGGGGGTTAGCTGCAGCAATCCGTACTTATTTAAAATCAGGTCTGGCAGCAGTTCCTGTGGTGATAGAATAGCTTCCAGTAGAGCCATATAGTTATAGTTTAGATCATCCATTCTACCACCCCTCAGTTTGGAGTTGCTGGATCACCCTTTTCACATCTTCTACGCCATAGACTACAGCTGCGGTACCTCCTGCTTTAGCAATATCCCTTAATACCTTCTCCTGTAGCTTTGTGGTCTTTCCACCAGACTTCTTTATTTCTAAGGCGATAAAGCTTCCTTTGTAGCACAGGATAATGTCAGGGATCCCTGCTGCTTGGTACATACCTCCATGGGTTTTAAAATACCATGCCTCTGGAAGTTGTTTTAGATACTGAATAATCTTCTCTTGGATTACCTTTTCCTTCATCAATGTCCCCCTTCCATTGCCTTATGACTTGTCTCCTTGTTGTATGCTGTTATTCCCTCCAGCTTTTCATCCTTAGCCTTTCCATGTGTTCGTTTAATCCCCATGGCCTGTAGGGCCTTATCTGGACTATATCTCTTTGTTATTGATAAATACAGTGCCAAATAATTCTCCATCAATGGCTGCATCTGGTATCCTCCTTTATTTTCTTCTCATCTTTATCTCCAAGGGGTCTGTTCCTTGGTTTCCTCGAATCCTAGCTGCTTGTATTTCCCTGCCTCTTTACTCCTGCAATTTTGATAGATAGTATCTAGGAGGACATCATTTAAGGTCTTGGCCTTGATTAACTCCTCCTTATCCTTTGTTTGAAGGTAATCATAGATGGCTGCTATCATTCCATCAATAAACTCCTCGATAATGTCATTATTGCTATTAATGAATTTCTCATAAAGATACTGTATAGCTGTTTTATTTAAAGCCAACAGGTCTAGAATCATAGACTCTTCTTCTGTTAGTTGCTGCACTTGTTGTACTTTCATGTCTTCCTCCAACTCCTGCTTTAAGGCCTGTAATTCCTTTTCCAGCTTAATAATCTCGTCCTTCCACTTTAGCTTTCCTTGAGCTGGAAGAGCATCAGCCCTTTCTTTACGCTTTAATAGCTGCTGAAGTTTTTCTTTTTTATCCATTTTCTCCTCCAGTTTTACTTGGGTACCCCTACAGTAAGGTAACTTTTTATACTTGTACCCCTTGCAATTACTAGTCTCTTTTTGCAATTACCCGTTACCCCTTGTTTTAGAAAATATATATCTATTATTTTTGTAATGTTGGTAGGGATGGGACTTTGCACCCTATATATATACTATATACTAGGGTAACTATGGTAACAGTGGTAATGGTACAGATTAGCCCTTGAAAATACTACATTCTTACGTTACCACTAAGGTTACTCCTTTGACTTTTCAGGGTTACTGCCTCAAAAGGGCGGTGTTTCCTCTAAATCCTCCATTCCAGATAAGTCAAAGCTCACCATTCTGCAGGCCTTCCCCTCAATTTTCTTTACCACAGATTGACGTTTCTTGCCACATTTTTCATAGGTGACATCAACATACCCTCGATCTCCAAAGCCCTGCAGGATTTTTTTATAGGAATAGCCCTGCTTCTCTAGGGCTTCCTGTAGGATTTGTGGGAAGATGTAAAAGTGATTTTCCTCCAGCACTCCATAGCTTTCCCTCTTGGGATTACCTCGAAATTGCTCTATATTGGATATCAGCCATCCCTGGATAAATTCATAGGCCTTCTCCACCATATCGGTATTGATGATATCTTCTAGGTTAGATAAAATCTCATTCCCCATTGCGATAGAGATATCATCTTCATGAAATAACCATTTACTAATCAATTCCTCCGCCAAAATCACCACAGCGACAGAAGATACATGACTGCCTATCTTTTTATGGTTTTCATTGATACCCATCAGAGTCTCCTGTATGGCTTTATGTCTTTCCTGCAGCTGATGGGTCTTAAAGGCCTCCATAAGTTTTTCTATAAAGAAGGGACCTGCCACTCCATAGTTGATGGTGACGATACTGTGCATATTTCTAGCCCCCTCTTCCTCCTCAAAGGGACTGCCATGGATCTCTAGGGCTCTGGTATGGACACCGGTTTGGGATCCCATGGTGGTTAAGGGTTCTTCTCCTGTTGTTAGGACAATACTTCTCCAGGATCTTTGATTCTGCAATCCTCCTGTTTTGGTACCCCTCACCTTGCTATAGCCCATGGAAAGCATATAGACCAAAGTCTCTATGTACTCCTGCTTTCCTCCCGCCACCTGTCTTTCATCTATCCCTAATGGCAGATCATTAAAAAAGCTTGCCAGTCTCTCTAAGCCTACATTGGTGGCATTAAAGCTGGTCATCAGCTCATCAGGATTTCCCCATACACTTAAGGCAGCCTTCAGTGCTGCAGTTTTCCCTCCCCTTGAATCTCCCCAGTTATGGACGAAGAAGATCCTATGATTTAGGAGCTTTAATAAGGGGGCTGCAAAGCTGTTGGCTAGGATAAAGCGAAAGATGGTGTTTTTTCTAAAGGGCTTCATGGTTTTGATCCAATCCTCTAGCTTTCCTTTTTTACTGTAGGCCTCTACCCATTTTCTTTCACTTCGCTCCACATCCAGTACCAGATCTCCTTCCTTACCGGGTAGAAAATTCTTACCATGCCAGCCCAGCTGGCTTACAGACTGGAGGGTTTCGATGATATCAAAATTCTCTGCCTCTAGGTTTTCAAGAAATCTTACGAGAAACTTGGCATTCTCTGAGGTGACAGTAACACCTACATCTGCTAGCTTAATGATGGTTCTTGCTTGAAATATGGTACTTCTCTGCTCCCTCACAAAGTGCCACTTTCTATCACGATAGAAGGCAATCTCCACCTTTTCCTCCTCCATCCCTAAGGCCTTGATTCTTCTAGCGATCAAGATGGGGGTTCTGCAAACTAAATAGGGCATCCCTGTTTTAGTGTGGAGCATTTCAATTCCCCCTTCTGCTATTCTCCATCCGGTGGGCTGTCTCAGCTTAACTGGGGCATTGGGAATAAGGCTTTCTTCTTGTAAGCTGGTGAGGGAAATTTCCTCTGCCCCTGACATAATCCTCTGCCAGTTTACCTGAAAGCTGGCAGGGTCTTTGATATGGAGATCTGAAGGGTCCTTTACTCCTAGGGAAATACATTGGATTTTATAAACCTTCCCTGGAAAGTTCTTCTCCTCTAGAGTTTTACAAATCTTATTGAAAAAGGTATCCCCACCGATATCTCCCTCATGGTGGATATAAACATCCAGTCCTTCTAACATCTCCACCCAATCCCCATGAAAGGTGGCAGCTCCCGGCACCCCTAGGACCTCCTCTATGTTATGGTGCCATAGGGTATGACAGTCGCTTTCCCCCTCCATAAGAAGAACCCTGCCAACACTTCTGGCCTTGTCTAGCTGCCATAGGCCATAGAGGCTTACCTTGCTGCCCCTAGCCCAAGAGAATCGTGTAGGGCTGTCCCTGTGGTATCGCTGCCGGTTGGAGAGGACCTTTCCTTCCTCGTTCTTATAGGGGATGGTGATGCCTCTTTTGCCGTCTCTTATCCCTAGGGATCTTATAAATTCCTCTGGCAGATGCTTTTCTCTGCAGTAGTCCTTGACTGTATATTTAGGTGCTTCTTTCTTGGGTGAGGCTTTTGTAGCTCGGCCCTCTTTATTGCCTTCTTTTTTATGAGATTTTTTAGGCAACTTATCCTTTATGCCGCTAACATCTTCTCTCCCATAATGCTTTTCCTCATAGAGGCCTTCCTCCTTAAACAACAGCCTATAGGCCTCTTTGTTATCTACACCATGGAGTTTCGCAATAAAGGTAATAGCATTTCCCTTCTCTCCGCAGGCTAGACAATTGTAAACTCCTGTTTTGATATTGGCACCGAAGCTGGGCTTTGTATCATCATGGAAGGGGCATAGCCCCACCAGATTCTCACCGCTGATTTTTCCTTTTTTGATATAGCCTTCATAGAATTTCTTATAATCTATCTTCTCCTCCAAATTCATCTCCTTACCTTGCCTCCCCATTGCTTTCTATTGGGGCTTTACCCCATCCTTTCAAAGGGAAGCTCCTCATCATCTACTGTTTCTAGGATGTAGTCATCCATCACCTTCACCTGTCTCGTGATGCCTTTGATTCCCTCTGAAAAAGCTGCCATCTGCTGAGCTGTCTCCTTCTCCAGCACCTCTGCTACTGTAAATTCTGCTTGACTGTAGGTGATGCCGCTGCTGCTTTGGGCCTTCTTTAAGGTAATCCTTGTCACTACGCTATAGGATCTATGGCCCTTGGTGATGATACGCTTTGCCATATAGTTACTGAGGTTCTTCAGACTGGTAGGGGGCAAAGTCAGCAAAATCGGCAGGATTTCACCACTTCTTAGGAGATAAATCCTATGCATGTTTTTACAGGCCTTACCCCTGCCGTCTTCGTCACTGCCGAATTGGTTGAGGGGACAGGTTTTACAGTCCCCGCCTGGAGTACCTTCTCCCCTTTTGCCATCCATACTGGAGCAATCCGGTGGATTGTTCCCTCCGCTGTATTTCTCCTGCCAGTAGCCATTGACTGGATGGTGATCCACCATCACCCCCACCAGCTGCTGTACCAGCTGTGGCTGGTCGATATCCTCACCGGGAATCTCAAAGGCTAAGCCTCCGCCAGAGGGAATCTTTCCTCGATCGAAGAAGATCTCCAGCCCCTCCATATCCTCTGCCATTGCTTCTTTTATTGTCTCCTCTACTACTGGAGCCTGGAATTCTATCTTTTCTACAGCTTTTTTTGCTGCTGATTTCTTTGCCATGTTATTTCTCCTCCTCTTCTTTAAAATACATATAAAGCCTGTCCTCTTCTTCTCTGTATTTGATTTCACTTAAGTAATACTCTGGATTATCAGAATCATAAAGTCTGTGTTCTTTTCCATGCTCCTCTAATATCTCCATCAGCTTTCCTATCTCCATCCCAATGCCTCCTCTATTTTCCCTTCCGCATCCCTACAGAAGTTTTTTCATAGGTACTGACCAAGCCCTCCAGCCATGTTGGCAGGAGATCCTCATTCTCCTCCACCTGCTCCCTTACGAAGGCTGCTAGACTGTTGGCGTTCACTGTCTCGTAAACCAAGTCTCCATAACCCTCCTTCCTTAGGGCTGAGAATAGTGTCTCCTTCCTTTGAGGTATGGCACTGACATAGAGCTTGGTGTTTAAGTAATACATCATCCCACCACGATTAAAGCTTTCCAGCTCCTCCTGAATCATGCTTTGAGACAGACCTTCCTCTATTGCCTCAATCCTGCTGCTAATCTCCTTCTTTTCCTCCTCCAGCTGTTTTTTCCTATCCTTTAGCTCCCTTAGGCTGTCTGCCAATTGAAATAAGTCCTTCATTTTCATCTCCTCCTTCCCTTGCTATCCTGCTTTTTGTTTTCCCTTCTGCCTCCAATAGCTTAGCTAAATCCTTCATACATTGATTCACTTGTACTATGGCTGTATCCCGGTAGGCTTCCTCAGCATAGTTGAAATTTTGCCAGGCTTGCTCTAGTGCCTCTTGGGCTTCCTTAATCCTTTTATTCAAAGTACTCCCTCCAATTGTCCACCACTTCCTTGGCGATATTTTTCTTTTTCTCCAGAGCTGCCATAATCCTTTCATCCACCGTCTTGGGTGCCATCAGATGAATATAGGTGCAGCTGTTTCTCTGACCGATTCGATGGATCCTTGCCTTGGCCTGGGCGTAGTTAGCGTAATTAAAATCTAGACTGTAAAAGACAGCTGTATCGGCAGCATGGAGGGTGATTCCTAAGCCTGCTGTTTGGATCTGGGCGATGAAGACTCTGCAGGTCTCCTCCTCTTGAAACCGCCTTACCTCCTCCCCTCTGTCCTTTACTGCTCCAGTGATGCAGCTATATTCAAGCTCCATCTTCTCCAGCATTTTTCCTATGGCTTTGATCTCCGGCAGAAATCGTGCAAAGATCACCAGCTTTTTCCCTTCAGCCATCAGGTCCTCCACAATTTCCTTTAGGACCTCCAGCTTGGCAATGGATATCTCCTTGACTTTGCCATCGTCGGTGTGGATATAGCCTCCCGTCAGCTGGCTCAGCCTTAGCAGTCTGGTTAGGACATTTTGGGCGGTAATTTCCCCCTTTTCCAGCTGAATGTAGCTGTCCTTTACTAGCTTTTTATAGAGGCTTTCTGCCTTTGGCTCCAGCTGATAGTACCTGATTTCATCGGTGGTCTCCGGCAGGTCCAAGGCCTCCTCCTTTGTTACCCGGAGGGCAATGCTATGGGCCTTTCTAATGAGATCCTCCATATGTCGATAGCCTATCACCTGATGCTTTCCATAGCCTCCCATGATGGCATGCCGGGCCTTAAAGGCATAATAGCTTGTTCCAAAGATGCTTTTATCTATAAATCGATACTGACTCCAAAGGTCCAGCGGGGCATTTTGTACCGGGGTTCCTGATAAAATCAGCTTGTATTTTCCTGCATCCCCCAGGCGATGGAGGGCTTTGGACTGCTTGGCTGCTGGTGATTTAATCCTTTGGCTTTCATCAGCAATGATGATATCCGGACCCCACTGCAGCAGCTCCTCTAGAATCCGCCAGCTGCCTTCATAATTGATGATTGCTATTTGCAGCACATCCTTTTCTTTAAAGCTCTTTAAGGTCTTTACTCTATTTTTACTGCTTCCCTCTAGGGCCTTTACTTCATAGGGAAAGGCTCCATACTCCTTTAGCTCCTTAGGCCATACCGGCACTACTGAGGCTGGAGCAATAACTAATGCTTTTTTCCCCTTCCCCTCTAGGTAAATTCGCCCCATAATTGAAATGGCTGTTAGGGTTTTGCTCAGCCACAGCCCATTTCAAAGAGGAGGCCGAAGCCTTCTTTATGAGCTGTCATCATCTCATCACCCCCATCATCCGCAAAGCCATATTGTAGCCCTTGATTTGATGCTGAAAGGCCTTTACCTTAATGGGCATTGGTGCTATAGCCTCCACATGGAGGGCTGTTTTTTCCATCTCTGTTTTCCTCCTCAGTTGCTGTTGTTTGTGATAGATTTTCTCTATGTCAGATCCTAGCTTTATTACGTTTTTCAGCATCTCTATGCTGTCTATTGTTGCTGGAACTCGCCAAATCTTAGCGGTGCTGTCCCATTTTCTGCCGGGAATTTCCTTAATCAGCTCCTTATAGGGATAGCTGTCTAGAAGAATAATCTCATTTCCCTTTAATACTGCCTTCATCTTATTTTCACTCCACAGGTTAAGTCTTTGCCATCATCTATTTCTATAAAGAACCTGTCATCTTCTACAAAGGCTAAAGCCTCTCCAATGGTTACGCTTTTCCCACTATTGGGCCATAGCACTACTGCAATACTACCCTTCATTTGATTTCCCCCTTTTGTTTCTTCTTAGCTTAATTCCTTGATCTCCTTGAGATCTGTTAAATCCTTTCCTGAGTATTCCCTCAGAAATCTTAAGAGCTCAAATCTGGTAATTTTTAATCGCCCAAGCTTTAGGGCCTTCAGTACCTTGGCATTGATTAAGTCATAGACTGCATTTTTGTTGACCTTCAATATTTGAGCCACTTCCTCCACTGTGTATAAAAAATCCTCATGCTTCATTGACGCTGCCTCCTTTTTCTTTAGCTGCTTGCCTTTTTATCCAGAATCTTTTAACTCCAGCTTTATTTTTCTATTGGATACTGATTTTGGGGAAAAACCTCTTCTAAAGGCTCTCCGATACCCTTTGCAATTTTCCTGGCATTCACCAGACTTGGAATGGTCTTTCCCTTCATGACATCGTAAAAGTAAGATTTTGAAAGACCTGTTTCAGATAGGACATAGGATATCTTTATTCCCTTTTCCTGAATAAAGGCTTTAATTTTATTCTCCATTCCCTCACCTCCTATGAATAATTTACCAGTTTACCGAACCATCATAAAGGATTGTTTTCCTGGTTTATCGAACTTTATTTCCTTTTATACCGAACTTTTCTCTGTTTTTCTATTAATTCCTTAATTTTTTAAAATAAATGTTTACTCTACCGAACTATTTGATATAATGGAAGTAGGTTATAGCGTACTTAAGGAGGTGGAAAATTGACAATAGGAGAGCGTATTCGAAAAATGAGAAAGGAAAAAGGATATTCCATCATGGATATCAAGGAGCAGACAGGATTATCAAAATCCACCATCAGTGAAGTGGAGAATGATAAAAGTAATCCCACTGCTGATACCCTTCAAAAGATTGCTAAAGCGTTAGATGTCACAGTGGATACATTCTTTAAAGAGGATGAAGAGCTGCAGCAGCCTGTAGTAGAATTCACCACACCACAGGAGGCTATGGAATTCATCTTAAAGCAGCCTGCCATCATGGGGTTTGGAGGATTTGATGTGAATAAGATGCGGGATGAAGAAGTTTTGGATTTTGCAAATGAGCTATTAAGACAGTTACAGCTACTTTCCTATAAATATAAAAAATAAGGTAGCTGGCAGGGGTGATTGCATGAAATGGATTGATGAAATTGTTACAGGGTTAGAAGACCTTTATTCTACCAAGGATGTCTATGAGCTTTATACAGCTCTGGGAATATCTATTGTGTACCTAGAGAAGCATAGTATTTTATTGCAGGGGCATGATGCCATTTATAACAGAAATTACTTGGAGGAGGAAGTGGTTTTTCTTCGAAGGGAGCTTGCTGCTGAATATGAGAGGTTTATCCTTGCTCATGAGCTGGGCCATGCCCTTCTCCATACAAATTTACATAGCAGTGCCTTTCATCCATTAGCCAACTTGGATAAGCTGGAAAGACAGGCCAACTACTTTGCCGTAAGGATTTTGGATATAAAATTAGATAGTATTGCCCTTGAGGGGTTTACTATAGAGCAGGTTGCCAGTACCCTGAAACTGCCAATGGCATGCCTGCAGATTATGAAGGAGATGGAGGAGGAGTATATTGTCCATCCATAAAGGAGGTGCTGAAGGGATTTTAATGGGTTGAAAAGTAAAGGATGGCAAGGAAAAAATAAGGTAGGTGATCAAAATGCAAGGCGGTGTAAGAAAAAGAGGTGACAGCTGGTATTACTACTTTGAAGCTGGAAGAGTAGGTGGCAAAAGGAAGAAAATCGAGAGAAAGGCTGGTAATACAAAGAAGGAGGCTCAGGAGGCTCTGAGAAAAGCCCTCAACGAATATGAAAAGGCTGGCTCTGTTATTGATGAAAGTGATATTTCTGTAGCAGATTATTTTGACTACTGGTACAAGGAATATGTCATGATCAACTGCAAGCACAACACCCAGCTTGGCTATAAAAACATCATTGAGAAACATATTAAGCCAGCATTGGGGATCTATAGGGTCAGATCTTTATCTCCAGCAACATTGCAAGAGTTTTTGAATAAGAAGTTTAGAGATGGATTTACAAAGAATACCCTTGCTGGTTTTTATGGAGTGCTCTCAGGGGCATTAAAGATGGCGGTCTATCCCTATGGATTTAGGAAGGAAAATCCCATGCAATATGTCTCCATGCCTAAGTACAGTGGTGTCAAGAAGGATAAGAATGATTTGAAGGTAATTCCATTAGATGACTTTAAAAGGATTGCGGATCGTTTTCCAGAGGGCAGCAGCTTTTATATTCCCCTTCAGATTGCCTTCCATACTGGGTTGCGGGCTGCTGAGGTCTGTGGTCTCACCTGGGATTGTGTAAATCTTGAGAAAAGGTCCATTAAGGTGGAGAAGATCGTCATAAAAAAAGACAGGGAATGGGTATTTGGTACCCCGAAGACCCTATCCTCTAATCGTGAAATTTTCATTGGCAATACCCTCATCAACCTTCTAAAAAAGCATCGTAAAAATCAAATGGAAAATAAGCTGGAGTATGGTAAGCATTATATTGATAGTCACTTTGTATGTACTAAGGAAAATGGAGAGCTGGTTTCTCCCGATAGTTTAAAATACTTAAGTCGTGTAGTGAATTACGAGCTGATGATTCCATTTAACTTCCACTCCCTAAGACACACCCATGCTACGATGCTGCTGGAGGCTGGAGCAAATATCAAAGAGATCCAGGAGCGACTGGGCCATAGTAAGCTTGCCACCACCATGGATACCTACTCCCATATTACCAGCAAGCTAAAGCAGGATAGCGTGGATCGTTTTGAAAGTATGATCAAATGATTTGCCACCCACTTAGAAAAAGCGGTGGCAAATGGGTGGCAGGGTGGCAAATTTTAAGTTGTTTGACCTGCGAAACCCTTCTAAACTCTGGATAGTAGAGCGACAGTTTCTACATGAGCCGTATGAGGAAACATATCCACTGGCTGTACTTCAACTGTTTTATAGCCTCTTACTTCTAAATATACTAGATCCCTCGCTAAAGTAGCAGGGTTACAGGAAACATAGACTACTCTTTTGGGGTTCATTTTGACAATAGTTGCTAATACTGCCTCCTCACAGCCTTTTCTAGGTGGATCTACTACCACTACATCAGCTTTTATGCCTTCCTCATAAAGCTGTGGTATTACCACTTCAGCTTTTCCTGTATAAAACTCTGTATTTGTAATAGCATTTATTTCGGCATTTTCCTTAGCATCCTTTATAGCCGCCTCCACCACTTCTACTCCTATCACTTTTTTTGCTGTCTTTGCTAAGAATAGAGAGATAGTTCCTATACCGCAGTAGATATCAAATACATTTTCTTCTCCCGATAGCTTTGCGTATTCTAAGGCTTTTTCATATAGTATTTTTGTTTGTACTGGGTTTACTTGAAAGAAGGATTGGGCTGAGATATAAAACTTCAAGTCTCCTATATAGTCTACTATTTTTTCTTCTCCATAGAGTTTGATGGTTTCCTTTCCAAAGATAACATTGGTGTTTTTATCATTAATATTTTGTATTATACTTTTAAGTCCCTCAACCTTCTTTGTGAGAATTTCTATTAATTGTTTTTTATGAGGTAATTCTCTACCATTGGTAACCAACACAACCATTACTTCTCCTGTTGTAAAGCCTACCTTTGTTACCAAGTGTCTGATTAGTCCTTGTTTTGTTTTTTCATCATATACACTGATATGATAATCCTTGATATATTCCTTTATGGCCTCTACAACCTCTTTATTTATAGGTGCTTGAATATAACAGTAGCTTGTGTCCACGATCTCATGGCTTCCTTTTTTGTAGAAACCTAAAATAGCTTTCCCCTTTATTGTTCCCACTGGAAACTGTGCTTTATTTCTATACTCAAAAGGATTTTCCATTCCTAGAGTGGACTTGACAGTTGTCTGTATTTTACCTATTCTTTCTAGCGTTTCTTTCACTCTCTTTCCCTTTACTTCTAGCTGCGCCTCGTAGTCCATATGCATGATTTGACACCCTCCACATACATTAGCCAAAGAGCATAAGGGGTTCATTCTATTTTCAGATCCTTGAATAATTTCTATGATTTTCCCTGCGCCATAGTTTTTCTTCAGCGTGGTAAGCTTTATTTTTAAATAATCTCCAGGGATGCCTCCTTCTACAAAAACCGTGAATCCGTCAATTCTGCCAACACCTTCACCACTATGACCTAAATCATCTATCTCAATATTATATACATCATTCTTTTTTAGCATAAGATAAGGATTCTCCTTTATTCTTCTATTATCGAATTATAATGCCTCAATACTATTCTACACTATTTTCCCATTTTTTTGTCACCTTTTGTTACATGGTTTTACTTTACCATAGGAACGCCTTGTATTATAATATATATTAGTTACAAAGACTGGACAAGCTTTGAAGGGAGCTGAAAAAATGGCACGACCCATTAAGTCTATTTTACTATTAATAATGATTTTTGTGGCAGCTTCAGGTATACCTTTATACGCCGACACCCTAAGCATTAACTTTGATTTAGATTTTACCAAGCCCTTCAGTTCGTCACAAGAAAACTCCATTACAGTTGATACTAGTATAACCATGTTGTCCCCTTCTCACCCTCAGCTTCAAATTGCTTTAGGTGTTGATGAAAACCAAATACCGCTGCAGTTTAAGAGTGAAAATCCTATTGAGCTTTCTTTGTATTTTCAAGAAGCATTGGTGGGCAATATGAACATAGAAGAGATAAATATTAACGATGGTTTGTCTACAAGCTTTTATGTAGATATACCTCAAAGTGAATTTGATGTTCCTAATGGTTCTTATGAGCTTGAAGTGAAGCTTAACCTTGACGCTATTGAAGATCCCATTATCTCTAACCGAATTTCAATTTATTATCATACCGAAGCTACATATATGGAAGCCTTGGAATCTATTAATAGAGATCAATCTGCTCTAACCTTGTATTTCCCAGACAATAGTTCAAATCATCTGATCCCTGTTACGAGAGTGATACCCTTTACTCGAACCCCTTTAAGGTATACAATCGAACATTTGATACAGGGACCCAAGGATGCTTTAGGCTTACCTCTTGGTTCTCCAATACCCGACATACAAGGACTGAGCTTAAATAGAAGTATCGCTAATGTATATCTACCAGGAGATATAGGCGCCTATGAGCAGTATGCTACTTCTGCTAGAGTTGCAGTAGATAGCATAGTATATTCTTTGTCTACTATAAACGAGGTTCAAGGTGTGCAATTTTATTTTGACAATGAAATAAGAGACTTTGCTTTTCATGAAATGATTGTTGATGAACCAATATATCCTTCTGAATCACCTAAATACTATGTAGGATATATCTCTAGTACAAATCGTATTCTATTAACACCTGTGACAATGAACACAGCAAATCCGGCTATAGCTTCTATATTTGATGGATTAAAATATAGTGGTCAGCAGATATCTTATAACTACAACCTGCAGCCTACCGTTCCGGAGGAGGTAATTTTACTGGATTATACTATAGTGGATAACAATCTTACACTAAAGCTAAATGAGGCTTTTGTAACAGCATATACTGATTATCCAGACAGTAGAAAGATGATGATTGATTCTCTTGTATATACCTTTACATCCTTAGATAATATAGAATCTGTGGAATTCCAGGTGGAGGGTTTGTCTTCTATTATAGCTGAAGATACGATTTTAAATCATCCTCTAGTACCTTCATCCTTTGTTAATCCTGAATAATCAACCACAGTATTGGCTATTCAAGGATGATAAAAGATATTTATTTATCTACGCCATCAGGACTAGGGGACAGATATTACCATCTCTAAAATCAGAGAGACAGTATACCTGTCCCCCGTCCCCTCATATATGGAAGGTTTTTATTACTTTCCTTTTTAGACGGTTTTTTACCGTCTTTTTTTTATCAAAAAAAAATGAGCACATTCAGTGCTCCAAAATTAGAATCAGTTTACCTCTTGTTTTTGAAAATAGACCTGTTAAGCATTATGTACCATTATTTTATAAATTATACCCACCTTTATTGAATAGAAACTTTTATTATCATTTTTTAAAATAAAAGGTCACAGTTCCTTCATCAATCATTTTTCTAATTCTACTTTTTATAGTTGTTTTAATCATAGCTCTTGTCACTGGTATGACGAGGGAAAAACCTATAGCATCTGTAAAGATACCTGGTGTCAATAGCAAGGCTCCCCCTACAATAATACATAGTCCATTAATCAATTCATCTCCAGGCATTCGCCCTTGACTCATTTCCATCTTTATTCTTCTAATGACACCTCTACCTTCGCTTTTGGCTAAATATGCTCCTGCGATGCCCGTAAAGAATACTATCAGCAGGGTGTACCCTACCCCTATGTAACTACTAAGTTTCAATAATATTGCTAGTTCCACTATTGGTACAATAGTAAATAGTAAAATAAGCTTTAATAACATACAAACACCTCTCTAGGGATTTTTGCTGAACTTTTCATAATCACCCATAATCCTTATTATAATTAGGACACTACCTAAATGCCTTCACTTCTTCTTTATGTATATTCTGCAGTTGTTGGTATATGACTTCATGTTTTTTCTTTAAGTTCGTTGGTCTTCCACTTTCTTTATCTACAAATACATGTTCAGTAAATCCTTCAGCAATAAATACATTATCTTCTTCTCTTATTATTTCATAATGAAACATAATCCTTGTAGCTGTTAGTTTATTTATTATGGTTTTAATTATTAAGTTATCAGCATATTTCGCTGAGGTCCTATATTTGCAATTTACTTCTATCACTGGAAGTATTATGCCCATTTTTTCCATTTCTTTATAACTAATGCTAGAGTTTTTTAAATAATCGGTTCTTCCTACCTCAAACCACACAAAATAATTTGAATGATAAATCACTCCCATTTGATCTGTTTCACTATATCTTGGTACGATTCTAGTCTCATTACTATACAAATGAAGCACCTTCCTTTCCATTAATAATTATAACATAAATTATATATGGCTAAAAATTCTCCTATATACTTTGAATAAAAAAATATACTCCCTTCACCATGACAGTTTTCTTGTTTTATCTGTCTACCATAAAGGGAGTCTATCAGTATATGAGTTTTTTTCATTTCCATTATTTTATTAAGGATATTATCTAGTCTATTCCCTTACAAATACAGCTGTAATATCTAGGTTTTTTGTTAAAGAGATTATTAAGGACTCCTTTTCAATACCTTGAATCCCTTTCCATCCTTCGAAGCGGTACCCCGGTTCAGGTATAGCTGTAATGGTAATTGGGATATCACTAAAGTAAGTACCTGTCCAAGCTTGAGGATTATTGACTCCAGGGGTGCCTTCCTTAAGATCAATGCTGTTGATACGGATATACCCCTTTTCTGGCTCAGTGCGGATAGTCAAATCTACAGTGCCATTAAGGTTAAAATACTCTTGAATGTGCTGTTTCATATAATAAGGTCTCTTTTCTGCAAAGGTATTCAATACCTGGTAACCTGTTCCTCCTACACCCCAGCGTTGAAGATGCTCCGCCAGCTCCGGTTGGATTATTGCTTTTATTTCAGCTATTACCGATTTTACTCTCTCCGGTTTAAAGCTTGTATTCATATGATCTGCAAAGGTATTAATAAACTGATTTTTAAACGCTTCATTTTCTAGTAAATTTCTTAAAATAACTGTAGAAAAGTCTCGTTCACCATTAACACCGCCTACTCTAGTAGCATGGTGAATAGCATTGTCTTTATAAGCATCATCGCTATAACGTCCGAATCCATTGTCTGTGTCATACATCATCCATCGCCATCGTCCATCATGCCCATGAGGCGCCTCAGGTTCATATGCCGCTGTCCTCTTTCTCCAAAATCGGATATTTCCATGAGGCCAGTCATAGTTTCGAAAGAATATATTGCTCATGTGATATTCAATAAAATTATCAGTATCCATCAGGGTTTGAATGTAACGGTACTTCTCCATGTCACTCATGTCATTTTTCTCAATATATTCTCTCATTGCTAGAAAATGATCTCGATCTTCCTCCTTACCTTCATCAATCACTGCGTCTTCATTTAATAATACAACGTCTTCTAGATCTACTCCATGATGACTTTCAATATAGGAGGCATCAAATCTTTCTCGAATATTTATCATTCCCCAGTATTCTCCATTGATAAAGTGAATTGCTGGTCGATATGCCTGTGTGTCAAAGCTCAGGTGCTGTACCAAATGTTGCATCATCATATCCCTTATCCATGTGCTTTCAAAATCATTACCTGAGTTTCTTAGTATTAGTGTTCTAAAGCTGTCAATCCTTTGATTTTCATCACTTCCAGCCGTTAGCCCAGGGAATATTATGTGATCTATTGTATTCTTCATGTCATAGTCTCTTCTGGCTATTAGTCTCCAGGACTTTAGAGCAAAGGACCTTGTCCCACCGCCATGAATTCTGATACCTATATCTTGGGCAAAATCAGTATTGCCTTTTTTATCAAAAATAGTAATGTTGGCAGGATGCTCCCATTCTCTTCCTCGCCTGTGATAGTTCCCCGGCACATGTCCGTGTAATAATTCGTGAGGATTATCTCCTCTCCAGTCATCAAAGTCTCTTCCTGCCACATAAACACCTGTTTCATAATCAAAAAGATACTGTGGATTTGTTACTACTGATATGACTGGTAATGTATATCTTTGGTGAATCTCTGGATCTACAAGATAAGTGTGAGTGCTGACATTACTTTTTTCCGCCTCAGAAGAATACACAATGGCTCTCACTACAGTGGCTTTAAAGGTTTCGCTATTAGGCTGTTGAGGAGTCTCTGTCCATCTGGTGTTGATGGTTGATAGGTCATTAGCCTTACCCGCTAGGTTTCTGATTTCGATAGGTCCCTCATAACGATAAGTCTGTATACTTCTTGAAATCAATTCTCCTTCTGGGTAAGATTGTTTGATATTGTAGACTTTACCATCCAAATTATTGGGATCTGGTTCTGACCCATCTAGTGTATAGTAAATGATTGCATCTGCCTCTTCTGTAGAAAGAACAAGCTGAAATTCCTCCGTATAGAAGCCCCCTTCATGTGAGAACACTGGAGGAGCCTTCTTTATATGTTCAATACCTGTTGTATTGCTTTTTCCTGGACTAGCTTCACTATAAAACACCCACTTTTCACTACCTTCTTTTGCTCTGCCGTAGGAAACATCTCTAGGAATAGGAATAGCTTCAACCTTATTAATAATTGTTTTCCCATCAGGGGCGGTTAAAATAATAGGTTCTCCTTCTGCACTAATCCTAAAGTTTGTATGAATTTCTCCAGTACTGCCAACTTTATCCTTACCAGATGCCCATACTACCAAGTATTGGTCCGGCTCCATCTGTACCGGTGGGAATTGCCATTTTGTAAGACTCTTCTCATTATCTGATAGATAGTATCCCTCTAAATCAATGATCCTTTTACCACCATTATACAACTCAATCCAATCTTCATAGTCGCCATCTTCATCTGCTATAGTACTTCCATTGGATGACATAATTTCATTGATATATAGCTCCTTATTGAAACTGGTCCATGCAGAGATAAAGACCAATATTAATAACGCCATTGTTACTCCCAATATAACAATAATTCCTACTACATTCTTTTTCATGCTTATAACATCCCCCTGTCATTGCTCCCATATTGCTGAAAGTCCTCTATATGCTATCAGTATCTTTATTTTTATCTTCTGTATTGTAATACCTTTTATCCTGAATATAATAAGGTAAAAATTATCAACATAATTTATGTTAAAGAGAAAGTCTTTCTTGTTTTTTCAATACCTTTACTATCATAACATATTTTCATCTAATCTTCTATATTGTCCTTTACAAATAACAGATATGCCTAAATGATGTATGTTTTTTGCGCAAAAAAAGAGAGCCTGTGCTCCCTTTTACAAATTTTTAAATTTTTTCTGATTAATGGGCCTTTCCTAAATAAGCCTCTAGGATTGATTTGTCCTGTAGGATTTCTTTTGCAGCCCCTTCTTTCTTTATTGTACCTTGTTCTAAAACATAGGCTTTATCGGCGATAGAAAGAGCTTTGTAGGCGTTTTGTTCCACTAATAATATGGTTTTATTCATTTTTTTTATGTCTTCTATGATTTCAAATATCGTTTTTACTAATAAGGGTGCTAACCCTAAGGACGGTTCATCCAATAGGATTAGGTCCGGATCACCCATCAAACCTCTTCCCATAGCCAGCATTTGTTGTTCTCCGCCGCTTAAGGTTCCTGCCATTTGATTTTTTCTTTCCTCTAATCTAGGAAAAAGTTGATAGATTTTTTCTAAATCCTCTTCTATTCTTTTTTTATCATTTCTTAAATAGGCTCCCATGATTAGATTATCCTTCACTGTCAAGTTAGCAAAGACTAGACGTCCTTCTGGCACTTGGCATATGCCCAGCTCAACAATTCTATGGGGAGCTCTAGGTATTTCCTTTCCTTTATAGCTGATTACCCCTTTTTGAGGCTTGACTATGCCGGATATAGAGTTAAGCAACGTAGATTTTCCTGCTCCATTTGAACCAATAATAGAAACAATTTGTCCTTCCTCTACTTCTATGTTGATACCTCTTAAGGCATGGATTCCACCATAATATACATTTAGATTCTCAACCTTTAGCAAATGACATCCTCCTCCCCAAGATATGCTTCTATCACCTTTGGATTTGTTTGAATTTCTTGGGTTGTACCCTCTGCTAATTTTTTTCCAAAGTTTAAGACAACTACTTTATCGCATATACCCATAATAAGATCCATATGATGCTCTATGACCAATAACGTCAGATTAAATTCGTCTCTAATCTGTTGAATCAATCGCATCAGCTTTATTGTCTCATCCGGATTCATGCCTGCTGCTGGTTCATCCAATAGTAAAAGCTTAGGCTGAAGAGCCAAGGCTCTAGCTATTTCCAATCTTCTCTGAAGTCCATACGGTAGGTTTGCAGCTACAACATCCTTTCGATCAGTTAATTCCATAATCTCCAGCAGTGCTTGTACTTGCTGGACTAATTTCTTTTCTCCTGATTTAAATTTCTTGTTTCTGATAACAGCATCCAAAACACTATAATCAGTATTATAGTGACAGGCTGTTAATATGTTTTCATAGGTGGTAAGTTTTTTAAAGAGTCTTATGTTTTGAAAGGTTCTCGTTATGCCCATATCCGCTATTTTGTAGGGCTCCATATTTTGTATTTTGTTATTTTCAAAAATGATATCTCCTTCTGTAACATTGTAGATTCCAGTGATCAAATTGAAAATCGTTGTTTTCCCCGCACCATTAGGTCCGATCAATCCTGAAATACTGTCCTTTTTTACTTGAAAATTCATATCTCCAACAGCTGTTAATCCGCCAAACTGTTTGGTAACATTTTTTAACTCCAATATGGTTGTCATTTATTATCTCCCCCTACTGTTGTTTTTTCCCTACCTAAGGAAGAAATATGAGAGATAAGCTTTTTTATGTTGGTAATGCTGATTTCATAGCCACCCATTAGCCCTTGTGGTCTTGTGATCATGATGAAGATTACAGATGCTCCATAGACCACCAGTCTCCACTGATGGAAGGTTCTTAGTATTTCTGGTAATGAGGTTAGTACAATAGCACCAATGATACTTCCTGAGATGCTGCCTAAACCACCAAAAATAACAATGATTGTCAATTCAGTAGATTTAATTAGCTGGAACATCCTAGGTTGCAGAAATCCTGTATAATGTGCCAGCATACCACCAGCAACCCCTGCATAAGCTGCACTGATAGCTAGAGAAATCATCTTGTATTTAAAAACATTGATACCAATAATCTGGGAGGCCATTTCTTCTTCTCTTATGGCCTGCATATTCCTACCATGTCGTGATTTGATTAGATTAACTAAGATAATGACTGCAATAACATTCCATACTACTACATTCATCAGCCCTGTTTCCCTTGGTATTCCAGGCCATCCTCTTGCACCGCCAAAGTATTGAACATTATCAAGAATTAAGCGGATGGCTTCCCCAAATCCTAGAGTGGCAATACAAAAATAATCCCCTTTTAGGTTTAGGGTTAGCTTTCCGATGATTAAACTAACGGTTGCTGCTGCTAAACCTCCTACTAATAAAGCTAAGGTGAAGGGCATATTCAGTTTCACTGTCATCATGGCTGTCGTATAGGCCCCTACTGCCATAAAACCAGCGTGTCCAAAGGAAAACAGCCCTGTGAATCCTGTTAATAAGGATAATCCTAAAACAGCTAATAAATTTATTCCAGATAAAATTAAAATTCCTTGAATATAATACCAATCCATGTTGTCACCCCCTACGCCTTATCTTCAGTGATTTTGCCCATAAGACCGCTTGGTCTCCAAATTAACACTGCTATTAATAGGACAAAGGCAATTAAATCTCTATATTGTGATGAAAAATAACCTGCAGTTAAGGTTTCTATTACCCCTAATAAGATCGAGCCGATTACTGCTCCTGGAAGGCTTCCTAACCCTCCAAAAACAGCTGCTATGAAGGATTTCATGGTAATAAATCCAATCTGTGGATAAACAGTGTATTTCATACCAAACAATACACCTGCCACCCCTGCTAATACTCCCCCTAATCCAAAAACTATAAAAATAATTCTATCTGTGTTGACTCCCATTAAGGTACTGGCCCTGATACTATAGGCAGTTGCCTTGATTGCCATTCCTGTTTTGGTTTTTTCTATAATATAAATAAGCAATAGCAAGCTGAGACCTGATATGATAAACATAACAGCATCCAATCTTCCTAGAGAGATAGCTCCCAACTGAAATGGTGTTGTAGAAAAGACTCTAGGATAGGTTCTAAATGTAGGACCTATTGTAGCAATAACAATATTCTCTAAAAATATGGAGGCACCCATAGCAGAAATAATAAAATATAAGAAAGGTGCATTTCGTTTCCTTAGGGGTCTATAGGCAATGCGTTCTAGTGTAACCGCTAAAAGTCCTGCACCTATGGCAGCAAGCCCAAAGGCTGCTATAAAAGGCAGTTCAAAAGCAGTCATTAAAAAGAAGCCTATATAAGCACCTATCATAATCACCCCACCATGGGCAAAGTTGCTGAAATTCATAATGCTATATACAAGAGAATAACCAACTGCCATTAATGCGTATACACTTCCTATGGACAATCCATTAATGATTTGCTGTAAAAAAGCAGACATGTTTTACCTCCTTTTGAGATTCTTCATGAGCTAATCAATCTTTCGTTCTATTTACATAATATAGAGAGGGTAGAACCCTCTCTATATACTAAAGGATAAAATTAATCTGCTGAGTATTTTTGTTGGAATACGTAGTCTCCATCTATGATTTTGATAATAGCTGCATCTTTTCCTTCAGGATTATGAGTATCTGGGTTGATATTAATTTGTCCTGTTATCCCTTTAACATTGGCAGTTTTTAAAGCATCTCTTATCTCTACAGGATCAAAGCTGCCCGCTTGAATTATAGCACTTTCTAATAGCTTAACTGCATCATATGCAAGATATCCATTCAACTCTACAGGTAAATTATATTTTGCTGTATAAGCATCTTTAAAATCCTGTACCTCTGGATCAGCAAAGTCTAAGTGATTCACAAAATAACTACCTTCAACAGCTTCCTCTGCCATTTCTAGTAATACCTCTGAAGGCCATCCGTCTCCACCCATTAATACTGCATCGATACCTAATTCTCTTGCCTGGTTAGCACTTAAAGCAACTTCTTTAAAGAAGTATGGCATAAATAATACTTCTGGATCTGCCTCTTTGATTTTGCTCAATTGAGGTCTGAAATCCACATCACCAAATTTAAAGCCTTCTTTTGCAACAATTTCTCCACCTTTTCCTACAAAGGTTTTTTCAAAGAATTCAGTTAACCCTTGAGAATAGTCATCTGCAACGTCGTATAATATAGCAGCCTTGGAAAAACCTAATACATCTACAGCATAACCGGCAGCAACAGCGCCTTGGTATGGGTCGATAAAGCATACCCTGAAGTTAAATGGCTTTACATCACCATTGTCATCCACAGTTACCTTTGGATTTGTTGCAACCGTAGCAATTCCTGGCACCTCCATATCTTCAAGCACAGATGAAATAGCGATGGCTTGCCCACTTGCATTTGGGCCGATAACAGCAGCTACTTTGTCTTGAGATGTTAATCTTCTAACTGCATTTACTGCTTCCATAGCATCCCCACGGGTATCATAGGGTATCACTCTAATTTGCTTTCCTAAAATTCCACCATTTTCATTGATTTCTTCAAACATCATTTCCACGGTGTTTTTTTCACAATTTCCCCATACTGCTTGATCACCTGTCAATGAACCTATCCACCCAATGTTGATAACCTCAGCAGCTGCTTCTCCTTCTTCTGGAGCATCAGCAGGTTCAGATTGTTGTGGGCTACAACCTGTTACAAGTAGCGCCAAAATAAGTAATGTTGAAACCAATAAGAATAACACTCTTTTTTTCATTTTTTCTCCCCCTAATTTGTAAATATATGCTTGTTTATCTTTTTTGCACTTCTCTTTTCCCCTTAATCTACAGAAGCATCACCACCTAATCCTATATTTAAAATGAGATTGTTAGTTTATAAACTTCTAATTTTCCAACTATTTCTAATTTTTTTTTATTATTTATTATAAACCTTTTTTCATAAATATGCTAGTTTTTCTTTTTTTTTACTATATATGAATTTTTTATCATAATCATGCTTTTTTTCTGCTGCTAGGGATTTGTTTTGCAAATCAATAGATGGATGGTTTTGTGTGGCGGATAGCTAGAATTATTAAAAAGTTTCAATTTTATCTTTTTGAATTGATGATTATACAAAAAAAGAAGAGCCTACTAAGATTTGTAAGCTCTTTGAGAGTTTTCCTTTACACATATTATATGAATAAAGGGGGAGAATGTTTATTACATAGTTACATTATATGAAACAATACAGTATATTGTGTTAAGACTGTGTAAAAAATATATTTTTTTTCTGCTATTATAGTACTCTTGTCTTTCCACTATAAATTAATCCAGTATTGGCGTCCACTGTCACTAGATCTCCATCCTTTAGCTTCGTTGTAGCAAGCTCAGCTCCTACTATAGTAGGCTTTCCAAGATTTAGTCCCACAATAGCTGCGTGACTGGTAAATCCGCCTTCTTCAGTGACAATAGCACCTGCTAATTCTATATAGGGCATTAAATCCTTATCGGTAAATTGTGTAACCAAAATATCCCCTTCTTGGACCTCTTTATTATTAGGCTGGGTAGCATCTATGACCACAACTTTTCCAGTTGCAGGCTTTTTACCTATACCAGTGCCGGAAAGCAATATATTACCAACGATATGTGCTTTAATCAAGTTCGTGGTTCCAGCTACACCAACAGGTACTCCAGCAGTAATTACAATAAGTTCGCCTCTTTGAATCATTTTTTCTTCCAGTGCTTTTTGAACAGATATTTCTATGATATCATCTGTTGATTGCAACTCTTCTGTCAGTACTGAATATACACCCCAGATTAAACTTAATCTTCTTCTGACTCTTTCCTGAGTAGTGGTAGCTATGATTGAGGCCTTTGGTCTAAACTTAGATACCATTCTAGCAGTATGACCTGAAGAAGTAGCAGTAATAATAGCAGACGCCTGTAAATCCATAGCTGTAACACAGGTAGCGTTACTAATCGCATCCGTAATGGTGGTTTCTTTTGCTATAGCTCTATTTCTCAGAAGCTCTCTATAATTAATTGACTCTTCAGTACGCTTGGCAATATTTGTCATGGTCTTTACTGCTTCCACAGGGTATTTACCTGCGGCTGTTTCCCCTGACAACATAATAGCATCCGTTCCATCTAGAATTGCGTTAGCTACATCTGTAACCTCTGCTCTTGTAGGCCTTGGATTTCTTATCATAGAGTCTAGCATTTGTGTTGCTGTAATAACTGGCTTTCCAGCCTTGTTACATTTTTCTATCATAAGCTTTTGTACTAGAGGGATTTCCTCTGTAGGTATTTCTACTCCTAAGTCTCCTCTAGCCACCATGATACCATCGGAGACTTCAATGATTTCATCTAGATTGTCTACACCCTCTTGATTTTCAATTTTAGAAATAATTTGTATATGCTGTGCATTATTTTCTTCTAATATTTTACGGATTGCCAATACATCCTCTGCTTTTCTTACAAAGGAGGCAGCAATAAAGTCAATATCCATATTAATCCCAAATAGTATATCTCCTTCATCCTTCTCAGTAATGGCTGGAAGATTGATTTTTACCCCAGGAACATTTACGCCTTTATGATTTTTAACAATTCCTGTGTTTTGTACAATACACTCAATATCAGTACCATTTGAAATTTTCTGAACCTTTAATTCTATTAAACCATCATCAATTAGAATACTATCTCCTTCTTTAACATCTAAAGCCAATCCTGTATAACTTACACTACAGATAGTACTGTCTCCCAAGACTTCCCTTGTGGTTATGGTAAATATTTGTCCTTCCTGCAATACTACTTCTGGATCCTTAAATTTACCTGTCCTGATTTCTGGGCCCTTTGTATCTAAAAGAACAGCTATTGGGACATTAAGCTCTTCCCTTACCTCTTTTATAGTTTCTATTCTTTTCCCTTGCTCTTCATGATTGCCATGAGAAAAGTTTAATCTTGCAACATTTAAACCGTTTTTTACTAACTGCTTTAATACATCCTTCTGATCACTTGCAGGTCCTAATGTACAAACTATCTTCGTCTTTTTCACAAGCATTTTCCTCCCTTTACATTGATAGTATATCTGCTAAATCATAAGTATCATAATCAAGTTTTTTCTCTTGACTTAATGCTTCTCCTATATCCATTGCAAAAACTTGATTTCCTTTTATTCCAACAACTAAGTTGCCTTGACCCTCCATTAGTAAATCTACGGCTTTAGCTCCCATCTTACTGGCTAGTATTCTATCAAAGGCTGTAGGGCTTCCTCCTCTTTGGATATGTCCTAAAATAGTAGCTCTTGTTTCAATACTAGTTTTTTCTTCGATTATATTGCCAAGCTCTATAGCGCCGCCTACTCCTTCTGCCAATAAGATAATACTATGTAGTTTGCCTCTATTTTTGCCTTTTATGAGTTTTCTACAAACCTGATCTATGTCTAGCCCTACTTCAGGTATAACAATACTTTCTGCCCCACCAGCCAATCCAGCATAAAGAGCTATATCACCACAATGTCTTCCCATAACCTCTATGATATTTGCTCGCCCATGTGAAGCAGAGGTATCTCTAATCTTACTAATAGCGTCTACAACAGTGTTCATAGCGGTATCAAAGCCTATTGTATAGTCTGTATAGGCTAAATCATTATCAATTGTGCCTGGTACGCCAATGGTGGGTATACCCAGCTGACTAAGCTTTTCAGCGCCTCTAAAGGAACCATCGCCGCCAATTACCACCATGCCTTCTATGTCAAATACTTTTATTACATTTAAAGCTTTTTTTCTGCCTTCTTCTGTTCTAAACTCTTCACTACGGGCTGTTTTAAGAATGGTTCCGCCTCTATGTATAATATCTGCTACTGAAGATATATTCAGTTCCTCCAATTGTCCATTAACCAAGCCTTCATAACCTCTTTGAACCCCCATCACCTTACAGCCTTTAGAAATTGCATTCCTTACAACAGCTCTTATAGCAGAATTCATGCCAGGGGAATCTCCTCCACTGGTTAATACTCCTATCGTTTTCACCTTGTTACCTCCTTTTTATCCTACAGGGTCTTTTGATGTCCCTACAAGTAAATTCTACCCCATTTGTCTTTATAATTGAACAAAGTCTTAACCGGAAATTTTTTAATGACTGACTTTGTTAAAACCAATAATAGTATTTGTTATTTGCTATTGGTTATAAAATCAACAAGGTTTATAGTTGCCTATAAACCATGCTGTAATAATAGTATATGGGCCTCTTCTACCTCTGACCTAGGAACTAGTACCTCACATGTTCCTTTATCATTGTTCTTGCTAATAGGTTTTATTTTTACTAAGAAGCCTTCTTTCATCAACATTTTTTCAATGTAGTCTGCATCTTCTCTAGTATTTGTCATGTATACTACTGTCCACATCCTCAGGCCTCCTCATCGTCCTTCATGCTGTCTAGATATTCTTGACATATATTTGCTTAGTAACAATTATATATAATTTAGCCTATATTTTCAAATACAATTCTTCTATCAATCAATATTTTTTCTTTATTGTTTAAGGATGTATACCTTAATTAACTTCTCGGGATATTCATCTATATTAAGAAATGCTGTTATGAAATAGATTTGATTTTAATGGCCTTCTCTCCAAATACCTCCGACAATTCCTTCATCAACTGATCATTGAGTTTCACCCATAGATCTCTGTCTGCCCTCAAGGTTTTATTTTCTTTTTGGATATATACATAAACTGGAACATTGCCATGATATTTTTTAAAAATATTTTTGGCTTTTTCTATCAGAACGATATCTTCTTTTCTATTTATTTTAATATATAATTTATTATCCTCCATTTTTACAAGAGGTTGAATTTTATTAGCTAAAATTTTAGGTTTTTCTTCATCCTTTAGATTTAGAGTGCCTTCTATAATAACAATAGTATCTTCTTTAATTAACTCAGTATATTCATTTAATGTTTTGGGAAAAATGATACATTCTATCGTGCCAAATAAATCCTCAAGAGTAATAAAAGCCATCAGCTGATTATTTTTAGTAGTTTTTGTTACCTTCTCTACGATGACTCCGCCAACTCGTACAACCTTTCCATCTTTATTATTAACTCCCTGTGGATTTTCCATCATTTCAAGTAGATGACTGCTGTTGACTGTAGCAAGATATCTTAACTCTTGTTGGAATTCTGATAAAGGATGTCCGCTTATATATAATCCTATGACCTCTTTTTCCATGTTTAGCTTTATTTTATCATTAAATTCCTTTATATTTGGCAATATATCTTCTTTTAATCCAATGCTTGTTTCTCCCGTCATTTGAAAGAGTCCAATTTGTCCTTCAATATTTCTTTTTTTATCTTGGCTAACACTTTCTAATACTCTTTCATATACCGCCATCAGCTGGGCCCGATATACCTTAAGACTGTCAAACGCCCCACATTTTATCAGACTTTCAACAGCTCTTTTATTTAAATCCTTCCCATCAACCTTCTGGCAAAAATCATTAAAGCTACTAAAGTTACCTTTCTTCTCCCGAATGATAACCATGGCTTCGATCATATTTACACCTACATTTTTAACGGCAGCTAAACCATAACGTATTTTGTTCTTTTCCACTGTAAATCTACCAAAGCTTCTATTTATATCCGGTGGAAGTATTTCAATGCCAAGTCTTTTACAATCCTGAATATATTGAGCTACTTTTGAGGTGTTTCCCATGACACTGGTAATCAAAGCCGCCATGAATTCAACAGGATAGTGGACCTTTAAGTAGGCTGTTTGGTACCCTAATACTGCATATGCAGCTGCATGAGATTTATTAAAGGCATAATTGGCAAAATCAATCATGTCATCATAGATTTTATTGGCGATATCCTCTGGTACACCATTTCTAATACATCCAGCAATCTCTATGTTGCCATCTTCATCTGTTTTACCATGAATGAAATACTGTCTTTCCTCCTCCATTACGTCTCTTTTCTTTTTACTCATGGCCCTTCTTACCAGGTCACTTCTCCCATAGCTATATCCAGCTAAGTCTCTTACCACCTGCATTACTTGCTCCTGATATACTAAGCAGCCATAGGTTACTTCTAGTATCGACTTTAGTTTCTGATGCAAATACTGCACCTTGGAAGGATCATTTTTATTAGCTATATATTTGGGAATGGAGTCCATTGGTCCGGGTCTAAATAAGGAAATCCCTGCAATTACATCTTCAATACAGTTAGGCTTTAGTTCCTTCATAAATTGAATCATGCCTGCGCTTTCTAATTGAAAAACTCCTAGTGTTTCTCCTTTAATAATCAAGTCATATACTTTTTCATCATCATAAGTACAAATGGAAAAATCAATTTTCTTACCTTTATTTTTCTCTATAAGTTCTATTGTGTCCCTTATTACTGTCAATGTCCTTAATCCAAGAAAATCCATTTTCAATAGACCTAGATCCTCTAATGTCCCCATAGTAAACTGGGTTGTAACACTTTGATCATGCATATATAGGGGTACATGCTCTTCTAAGGCCTTTTTCGAAATAACTACTCCAGCAGCATGGGTAGAGGCATGTCTTGGCATGCCTTCCAATTTTTTAGCCATTTCTATCAAATAGCCAGCTTCTTGATCTTCTTTATATAGCTTTTTAAGCTGAGGATTCATTTCCAGTGCCTTTTCTAAGGTCATTCCAACAGCAAAGGGCACTTCCTTAGCTATTTTATCTACTACATGATAAGGCATATTAATTACTCTGCCAACATCTCTGATGGCAGCCCTTGCCGCCATGGTCCCAAAGGTAATGATTTGTGCTACCTTGTCTGCTCCATATTTCTTTTTCACATACTCAATAACGGCTTCTCTTCTCTCATAGCAAAAGTCAATATCAATATCTGGCATAGAGACTCTTTCAGGATTTAGAAAACGTTCAAAAATAAGGCTGTATCGGATGGGGTCAATATCAGTGATCCCCAAGGTATAAGCAACTATACTTCCAGCAGCACTGCCTCGCCCTGGACCCACAGGAATACTGTTGTCCTTTGCAAATTTAATGAAATCCCAAACAATTAAGAAGTACTCTTCATAGCCCATTTCTTCAATTACTCTTAATTCATATTCTAGTCTATCCTTTAGCTCCTTTGACGGCTGAGTATACCGTTCTTCTAAGCCTTGGTAGCATAAGCTTTTAAGATAATCCTCCACACTAAATCCTTCCGGTGTTATATATTCTGGGAGATGTATGGTGTTAAAGTCAAACTCTACATTGCATGCTTCTGCAATTTTCACCGTGTTTTCCAATGCACTTTCTATGTTGGGAAATAAAGCTGACATTTCTTCTGGAGCTTTCATATAGAATTCATGGTTTGGAAATTTCATTCTTTCTTTTTCTTCTTGTATCTTTCCCGTTTGAATGCATAATAGTATATCATGAGGTTCTGCATCCTCTTTGTTAATATAGTGTACATCATTGGTTGCCACCAGTGGTATCCCTGTATCCTTACTGAGTTTTAAAAGCTGGTAATTTACTTCTTTTTGTTCCTTTAGACCATGGTCCTGCAACTCTAGATAAAAGTTCCCTTCACCATAAATCCTTTGCAGCTGGAGGGCTGTCTCTTTTGCTTTTTCATAGCTATCTTTTAGTAAGTATTGTTGGATATCTCCTGCAAGACAACCACTTAAAGCAATTAAGCCTTTATTGTACTTAGCCAATTCTGCATAATCTACCCTGGGTTTATAGTAAAACCCATATAAGTAGGAATGCGATACAAGCTTTAGTAGATTTTGATATCCCTCCATATTCTTAGCCAGAAGCACCAAATGCCCTTGATATTTGTCTTTGTTTGGATCTTTGTCCCTCATTCCTCGAGATGCAGTATAAACCTCACAGCCTATAATAGGCTTGATACCTTTTTTTATTGCTGCTTTATAAAAGTCTACTATCCCAAACATGGTACCATGGTCAGTGATAGCGATAGATTTCATGCCTAGATCTTTTACTTTATCCATCACCTTATTGATGGTTGTAAATCCGTCCAAGAGACTATATTCTGTATGTACATGGAGATGTACAAAATCCTTCCTCATTTGTTTTCACATCCCTTCAATAGGGCAGCAAAATTCCCTACTTCTTTTGATATATTAAATTTATCATATTTTTATTGGGATTGAAAGAGATGGGTTGCTCTTTAAATGCTTCTAGGAATTTTCTTTCAATTCATTTATTTATCCTTCATATGTATAAACCTGCCATTATTTTTTACAAGGAGTATTTCTGCAAGGATGCTTAGGGCAATTTCTTCCGGTGTTTCTCCTCCCAGTCCAAGACCTATTGGTGCATAGAGCTTATCAATGGTATCCTGTGGTATGCCTTCTTTTCTTAAATTATCTAAAATATAAGCAGTTTTGTTTTTACTCCCTATCATACCTATATATGCTGCATTACTGTGTATTACAGACTTTAAAGCTGATTCATCAGCCTGATGTCCTCTGGTAACAATAACTATGTAGCATGTCTCATCAATTGGATAATTCTGTAGTTTTTCTTCAATATTTCCCAACTGTATCTCGTCTACATCAGGGAACCTGGCTTTATTAGCATATTCTTCTCTATCTTCAAATACTACTGTAAAAAATCCAAGCTTTTTGCCAAGCTCATATAGGCTTAAAGCAATATGTCCGCCCCCTACCAGCATCAGCTTATGATTAGGGACAAAGACTTTAATGAAAACATCTGCTTCTCCACCACATTGCATCTGTAGGCTTCCCACTTCATCATTTAGCTGGAAATGAAAGCTACCACTTTTCCCCTCTTCTAAAGATTTAACTGCCGCATGGATAGCTGCTATTTCAAATTTTCCTCCACCTATTGTTCCATACGTCCTACCATTCTGAAAAACCACCATCATTGAGCCTGTTTTTCTAGGAGTTGACCCCATTGCTTTTGTGACAGTAACCAGTGCTGCTTTTCTGTTTTCTTTTACTTCCTCCCTTAAAACATCCAATAATTTATATTCCATACTTTTCTCCTTATAATGCAAGATTTTTCTTCTTTTTTAAGTAAAAAATAGCCTCTAATACCCCTCCTGCTATAGCCCGAGCCTTATCTGATATAGTATAGCAATACTCTGTACAGCCTCTGGGATCAATGTCCGCTATTTTTCTGCTCTTTGTCACCACTGTTTTTTCAAATATCATTCCCCTTATAACGCCGTCTATGGTAGCCTTAATTGGCTCCTCTTCAATATAAGCAATCACCTGTTCTTTTTTCACTGTCTCCCCTATATCGCATAAGACCTTGATTATTCCAGTACAAGGTGCCTTTATGACTCTAGCGGAGCTATGCCCCATAATCTCCCCCGGAACACCAGTATCTGCTTCTGCAAAGCCTGTAAAAATCAGTTTTCCTAGATGGTGTCCTCGATTTGTTTCTATTACTGCATCTACATCTATTCCCGCTTCAAACCCTGGTCCAATAGCGATTGTGATAGGAGCCATGTCTTTGGAGGTTCCCGTATTTCTTTTTGCCATGATGGCATCAATCATAATATCTATAGGTATCTCCTTGAGAATACAACAATCTTCATCTATTATCATTGGGATAATATTATCCTCCCATGCTTTTATAATCTCATATAATCCCTCAACCTTTGCTGCCTTTACACCTTCTATTTCTGTTTTTCCATGAAATATAGCCTCTGCAAAGGCTACTCTCCTCCTTATAGTCAGTGGATGCTTAGCTTCCAATATTAACACATGAAATCCACTTCGGTGAAGCTTATGGGCTATAGCTGTTCCAAGATCTCCTCCGCCTCTAATCACTGCAATATTTTTTCTCATCAACTTTATCTCCCCCAAAGAACTTTTCATACTGCTGCCATGTATCGATATCTATACCGCCGTTCCCATCATCTATAGTAATGCTGTTAATCTTGTTTTCTTCTTTTTTAATAATTTCTCTTCCCCCTTGATCTCCTATGGTACTAAGTAGTTCATCCCTAAAGCTTACAGAAAAAATAACGGGATTCCCTCTTTTCCCATTGTAGAGAGGAAGTGTGATACTCTGTGGTTCCTTATCAAAGGCTTCTATCAATTGGTTAATAGTAGTGGCTACTAAAAAAGGTTGGTCTCCAACACAAAACATATAGCCCTTTGCTTTAGAATCAGCGGATCTTATACCTAGTTTCATGGCTTCACTTTGTCCTTTTTCAGCATTAGGATTATAAATAGCTTTCACACCATTTTCTTCTGCAATTTTTCTAACCTCTCTATTTCTATATATTACAAGTACTTCCTTAGCATTAGAGCTTTTTACTGCTTTGATCACCCTCTCAACAATAGGTATATCATCGATTTTCAAGGTAAGCTTCTCTCTATTCATTCTTTTGGAAAATCCTGATGCCATGATAATACATGTAATCAAACTGCATCACTCCATTTTATATAATTCTCTTCTTGAATCATGGCTGCAACAATCATTCCCCCAAAAGGAAACTGATTTTTCTTTAAAGCCTGAAATATTTTCATGGCTAGATTTTTTCTAAAGGAATCATCTCCTTTATTTAACAGTAAATATTTCTGACAGCCTTGAGGAAGATTTTTATAGAGTCCATTATCATCTAAAATCAGCTTAAGAATCTTGTTTATATCAATTTTACCTCCTATTTTTCCCTCCGTCAATTGACAAAATAACTGTGGTCTATGGACCCATTCTTCTCCTATTTCTCTATTATAAGCATCTAACCCTATAACACCGATAAGCTTTGTTGTATTGGAAGGTATGACTGGTTCATAAACTGCAGGAGCCTTTATAGGTTTTCTTCTAGAACCGTCTGCTTCTATTAATATGTAATCATAGATATTCCCCTTGCTGAGTTCTAAGATTTTCCAATCATCTATGCCCAGAATTTTATTTTCCTTGGAAATAGTTTTACCTAAAACACAGATGGAAGGATATTCTTTAGGTGTAGAAAACCTTGTATCATTATCTTTATCAGTTAGCACCAATAGGTCATATTTGTCTTCGGTTGGAGTATAAATGGCTGTTGTGGTAGTGATTAGCACCCTTTTTTCAGCTTCCTTTAATTCTTTAGCTAGTTTAAATAAAGCAGTAGTTTTTCCGCCAGCTCCTACAAAGGAGATTATTTCTTTTTTCTCTAAATCTATGTTTAATGCTTCATAAAACTTCATGATTCACCCTCTTTTCTAATGAACAGCTGACTTTAGCTTGATAGTATTCTACGTAGATTTCTTTTGAATGTCCAATTTTAGAAGCTTTCACAACCTAGGTTTAGTTAATGTTACTCTTTATACAAAAAGACATAGTGATTGAATTACCACTATGTCTTCTATGAAAGTATGTTTAGTTTTAAATAAAATCTATAGTACAACCTTAGAAAGAATCTGTTTTTCTATGCTGTCTATTTTTGATTCCAATTCAGCCACTTCCTCCGACAGCTTTTCTACAAAAGCCACATCCTTGATAGAACCCAAATTGATTTTGACATTATACAAGGCTGACAATACTGCTGTCCTTGCCATCATAGCAGCCACCGCTCCATCAGTAACTGCATTTTGGTTTCCTTTGAGCACGACTTTTTCAATGTTTTCCATCAAGCTAAAGGCTTTTTTTGCCACCTCTAAAGGAACAGTAGCTGCGATCTTTGTTACTGCTTGGATTTTTTCTTTTCTTACTTGTATCTCTTCTTCTGTTTCCTTGGGTAGCTTAAATGCCTCTATTACTTGATTATAAGCGTCAGCATCTCTATCAATATCCTTAAGCAGCTCTTCTCTTATAGAATCAAAGAATTTTGCCACTTCCTGCATTTCTCCTTCAACCTCTATATACTTCTTCTTTCCTATAGTAAGATTGGCAACCATTTCGCTAAGTGCTGCTGCAGTAGCTGCACTTAAGGCCGCGATACTGCCTCCACCCGGTACTGGATTACTGGAGGCTGTTTTTTTTAAAAACTCCTTGACCGTCATATCCGATAGCATTTCTATTTCTCCCTTTCATGGTTAAAATAAGCCGCTTATGATCCCTTTCTCGTCTACATCGATTCTTTCTGCGGCAGGCACTTTAGGTAATCCCGGCATTGTCATTACGTCTCCTGTAAGAGCAACAATAAATCCTGCTCCTGCTGATACCTTTACCTGTCTTACAGTAATATTGAATCCTTCTGGCCGACCCAATAACTTTGGATCATCGCTTAATGAATACTGAGTTTTTGCCATGCATATAGGCAGATTACCAAAGCCCAATTTTTCTAGTTTATCTATCTCTTTTAATGTTGCTGGGGTAAAATCTACACCATTGGCCCCATAAATCTTTGTTGCAATAGCTTTTATCTTCTCACTTATTGGTATATCTAGCGAGTATACATATTCTAAATCACTTTCTTCTTCCGTTAGTCTTAAAACCTCTTTTGCTAATGCTTCTCCGCCTTCTCCACCTTTTGCCCACACTTCTGATATAGCTACATTTACTCCAAGCTCCTGGCATTTTTTGCTTACCAGTTGAAGCTCTGCTTCTGTATCAAATGGGAATCTATTAATAGCTACTACTGCTGGTAGTTTAAATACCTTGGTAATATTTTCTACATGCTTCAATAGGTTTGGCAACCCCTTTTCTAATGCCTCTAAGTTCTCTTGGTTTAGTTGATCCTTAGCTACCCCACCATTATGCTTTAATGCCCTTACTGTTGCAACGATAATAACTGCATCTGGCTTTAAATCTGCCATCCTGCATTTGATATCTAGGAATTTCTCTGCACCTAAATCAGCTCCAAAGCCTGCCTCTGTTACTACATAATCAGCAAAATTCATTGCCATTTTTGTTGCTATTACTGAGTTGCAACCATGGGCTATGTTGGCAAATGGCCCACCATGTACAAAAGCCGGTGTTCCTTCTAAGGTTTGCACTAGATTGGGCTTCAATGCATCCTTTAACAATGCCGCCATTGCTCCATGAGCATTTAATTCTTTTGCAGTAATAGGACTTTCGTCTCTGGTATAAGCTACAATGATATTACCTAATCTCTCTTTTAAGTCCATAATATCACTTGCTAGACAAAAAGCTGCCATTACTTCTGAAGCAACAGTTATGTCAAAGCCATCCTCTCTAGGCACTCCATTTCCTTTGCCTCCCAAGCCATTTACCACATTCCTTAACTGTCGATCATTCATATCTACAACACGACGCCATGTGATTTTTCTATTATCGATTCCTAATTGGTTTCCTTTGCTAATGTGATTGTCCAGCATAGCAGCCAATAAATTATTTGCTGCTCCTATTGCATGAAAATCTCCTGTAAAATGCAGGTTAATATCCTCCATTGGTACTACCTGAGCATAGCCTCCACCAGCAGCGCCACCCTTCACACCAAACACTGGCCCTAAAGAAGGTTCTCTTAAGGCTACAATCGTGTTGTTACCTAGTCTAGACAGAGCATCTGACACCCCTATGGTTGTGGTAGTTTTCCCTTCACCTGCAGGAGTAGGATTAATGGCTGATACTAAGATAAGCTTTGGTTTTTTTCCATCCTTAGACTTTTTCAGTAAATTATAATCTACCTTTGCCTTATACTTCCCATAAAGATCAATATCCTCTTCTGTCAAACCTAGTTTTGCTGCAATTTCTCTGATATCCTGTAGCTTTGCCTCCTGGGCAATTTCTATGTCGCTTTTAAAACTCAATACTAAGCCCTCCTCGCTATTTTTTTACTTTATTGTACACTAATATACCATTTTTCACAACTTTTTCCACTGTATTTACACCGATATGATAAGGAATATATTTATAGGAAGGAAATTCTAAAATAATAACATCTCCTTTTTTACCTATATCTATACTACCTATAGAATCAGCCTGGTCAATGGCTGCAGCTCCATTGATGGTCAGTGCTGTAACAGCTTCCTCTGTAGTAATTCCCATATATAGGGTAGCTAATGCAAAAATCAATGGAATAGACTCTGTAAAACAGCTTCCAGGATTGAAGTCTGTTGCCAAAGCAACAGCACAGTTGTTGTCAATCATATATCTAGCTCTAGCATAGTCTTCTTTTAAGCTGAAGGCTGTTCCCGGCAATAACGTAGCTATCACACCAGCCTCTGCCATGGCTTTTATACCAGTATCCGATGCCTGTAATAAATGGTCGGCAGAAACTGCTTTAAGCTCAGCAGCCAGTTCTGCACCACCTAATGGAACAATTTCATCGGCGTGAAGCTTGATTTTGAAGCCCATTTCCTTAGCTTTACTTAGTAATCTCCTGGATTCTTCTATAGAAAAAACGTTTCTTTCACAGAAAACATCACAAAATACAGCAAGTTTTCTCTCTATTACCTCTGGCATTACTTCTTTAAGAAAGAAATCAATAAGTATATCTTCCCTCCCCTTATACTCCTTTGGAACGGCATGAGCCCCCATAAAGGTGCTGACAACATCTAAGGGATGTAGTTTATTTGCCTCCTGCATGACTTCCAGCTGTTTTATCTCTGTGTCATGATCAAGACCATAACCACTTTTTCCTTCCACTGTCGTTACCCCAAAGGATAACATAGAATCTAGACGTTTCATGGCACTGCTAAGCAGCTCTTTTTTTGTGGCTTCCTTTGTAGCTCTAACACTACTAAGAATGCCTCCCCCCCTTTCCATAATGGACATGTAGTTATCTCCTCGAAGCCGCCAGGAGAATTCCTCTGCTCTGTAGCCGCCAAAAACTAGATGGGTATGGGAGTCAACAAAGCCTGGCAGCACAGCTTTATCTGTAGCATCTATTACTTCATACTGATCTTCCTTGTACTGTTTTAACACCTCTTCTGTTGGACCGACAGCTTTAATGATCCCTTCTTCAATAACAACTGCCCCATTGGGAACAATATGTAACTCAGCCATTTCTTTACCCTGTTTTGCATGAAACCCACTACAGGTCACTACTTCAGCAGCATTTTTTATTAATATGCTTCCCTTTTTCATCATCATCACTCCATTAATCTAGCTTCTAATACCTGTTCCATTGTAAAATCCTCTAAACCAAGATAGTAGGCAGCAGTGTCAACAAGGGCCTCCATTGGAACAGAACCAACAATTTCACTACCTACGATGTTGACACCATATCTTTTGGCCTCAATCTTTATTAATTCAAACACTCTATATAGGGCTGTTTTTGTATAATCCGTCATGTTCATAGAAACCTGTACAATACCTCTCTCCTTTAGTTCTACTCCCATACCTTTACAATACCTTAATCCTCCACTTATATGCCTTACATTTTTGGCTATTTTATCTGCGATTTCTAATTTATCTGTATCAAGATTTACATTATAGGCTACCAATGGCATTCTAGCACCTACAGCTGTAACACCAGCAGTTGGATGCATTTCCCTTGGACCAAAATCCGGTTGCCATTCTGGTTGCTTTAGTTTTTCAGACATGCCTTCAAACTGTCCTTTTCTTACCTTCGCCAGGTTCTCTCTTTCAGGACTTGTGGCTGCTTTTTCATATAGGAAAATAGGTAAATTAAATTCTGCTGAAACCTCCTTAGCCACTGCTTGCGCTAATTTTACAGTCTCCTCCATGGTTACATTTCGAATCGGTATGAAGGGTACTACATCTACTGCTCCCATTCTTGGGTGCTGACCTTCATGCTCTGTCATATCTATCACTTTAATTGCTCTTCCTATTGCTTCTATAACTGCTGCTTTAAGTGCTTCTGGTTCCCCTACTACTGTCACCACTGCTCGATTATGATCTTCATCTCTACTATAGTCCAGGAGTTTTACTGCCTCTTTGCCTCGAAAAGCATTCACAATTTCTTCGATTTTTTGTAAGTCTCTACCTTCACTGAAATTTGGTACGCACTGGACAATTTTTTTCTTATCCCCCATAGTTCATGATTCCACCTTTCTATTTTAGCTATCTTTTATTGTATAAGATTGAATCAGATGCTGCTCTTCATAGTATAAGCTTGATAATGAAAAGAACAGAGTATCTGACAAATGAAACGTCCCCGTGGCTTGCGTGGCTGCTAGCTTTTAAAGGCTTTTTGAATTAATTCTTTAATCAGTTCTTCTTTAGGTATGAAGGGTAGGGTGATATGATCTGTGCTGGCATTTTCTTGGTTATACTCTATCCCCGTTGTAATAGAGTTTTCATTTCTAGCCCAAGCTCTTCTAGCTACGCCTCCCATAACATCCCAAGGCATAGCTGACTTTAATATACTATCTACCCTATCGCTGCCATCTAACACCATTCCAAATCCACCATTGATAGATTTCCCTATTCCTACACCGCCACCATTGTGTAATGCAACTAAGCTCATTCCTCTAGCGGCATTTCCAGCAAAGCATTGGGTAGCCATATCTGCCATCACATTACTGCCATCCTTTATGTTGGAGGTTTCTCTAAAGGGTGAGTCAGTACCACTAACATCATGATGATCTCTTCCCAGCATGATGGGGCCAACTTCACCTTTTCTCACCATTTCATTGAATTTCAGAGCAATTTTTGTTCTTCCCATAGCATCTTGGTATAGAATTCTTGCTTGAGTCCCTACCACCATCTTATTCTTTTCAGCATCTCTAATCCAAACATAATTGTCTCTGTCCTGGCCTCTTCTATTAGGATCGATTTGCTCCATAGCTGCTTTATCCGTTTTGATTAAATCTTCATGCTTACCACTTAAGCATACCCATCTAAAGGGTCCATAACCATAATCAAAGAGCTCTGGTCCCATGATATCCTCTACATAGGATGGGAAGATAAAACCGTCCTTCTCATCAATCCCATTTTTAGATATTTCCTTTACCCCTGCATCATATACGGCCTTCATAAAGGCATTGCCATAGTCAAAGAAATAGGTACCTCTTTCAACTAATGTTTTAATAAGCTTAAAGTGTGTTTTCAAGGTTTCATCTACTAATTGTATAAATTCCTCTCTGTTCCTCTTAAGTATATCTGTTCTTTCTTCAAAGCTGAGGCCTTGAGGACAGTAGCCTCCTTCATAAACAGCATGGCAGGAAGTTTGATCAGAGAGCAAAGGAATTTTTATGTTGTTATCTACTGCATATTGTAGTAGGTCCACAATATTGCCATGGTATGCTATAGAAATAGGCTCTCTTTTCCCGATGTATTCTTCAGCAATAGTAAATACTTCCTTTAAATCATTGGAAATAATACTTACCCATCCTTGATCATGTCTTGTTTTAATTCTAGAATAGTCTACTTCTGCTATGATTCCTACACCATTGGCGATTTCAACAGCCTTTGGTTGAGCACCGCTCATACCGCCAAGACCAGAGGTTACAAATAGTATACCTCTTAAATCTTCATCCTCAGCTAAACCTAATTTTTTTCTACCTGCATTTAAAAGGGTATTAAAGGTTCCATGAACGATTCCCTGTGGTCCAATATACATCCATCCACCAGCCGTCATTTGTCCATAATTGGCTACCCCCATTTGTTCGGCGATATCCAGATCCTTTGGATTGTCAAACATTCCAACCATCAATGCATTTGTGATGATAACTCTTGGGGCATCTGGTTTGGATTTAAAAAGTCCTAAGGGATGACCAGATTCTATCACTAATGTTTGTTCATTTGTCATTACCTCAAGATATTTTTTGATTAATCTGTATTGCATCCAATTTTGGCATACCTTTCCCGTCTCTCCGTAGGTTACCAGCTCATATGGATAAAGGGCAATATCAAAATCAAGGTTATTATCCATCATGACTTGAAAGGCTTTGCCTTCAATACAGTTGCCCTTGTAGGAATCAATGGACTTACCTTTAATGTTTCCTTCTGGCCTAAAGCGATAACCATAAATCCTACCTCTTGTCAGTAGTTCTTCTAAGAATTCTGGTACTACAGTTTCATGCAACTCTTCTGGAATATAACGTAATGCATTTTTTAAAGCAATCTCTGTTTGGTCTACTGTTAATTTGAATCCTCTATCCGGTGCTCTCCTAATCCCTTTGACAAACTCAGGATATGCTGGCAAAGTGTTATCTAATTTAATTGTCATTGCATTAGAAATGCTCATATTATTAATCATGCAAACACCCTCCTATTTATTTCTTAATTTATTATTCTCTTTAATTTATATTATATCTATCTACCGTCACTATAACGTCTAATTTGCCAAAAAATATTTTATGTGCATATGATATTTCTATTTTTGTACATTAAAAAAAGCCTGACATTCAACAGGCTATACAGCTTAGTTAGTAGATGCCCGATGCTGGGCACTGTTATTTGTAATTGAAAGATCCTTTTATATTACCTCTGATCTGCAAGCAATTCCATTGCTTATATTTTTTGTTAAATCAATTTTTTTTGAAATACCCATTGGTTTTCCAGTATCATCGGCTATTATCTCTATTATGGGTCTAGTGGGCCAGTTTTCATCCGTATGAATCACCACACCACTTTCACCTGTTTGTAGTTTTACCAGTGTACCTACAGGATATATACATATATTTTTCAAAAAAACCTTCACTAGATTATAATCAAACTGATGATTTCCCATAGCAATTAGATATTCGATAGCCTGATGTATGGGAATACCATTTCTATAGACTCTGTTGGAGGTTAGGGCATCATATACATCACAAATAGCAACTATTCTTGGGAAAATATGTATATTGTTCCCCCATAGTCTATTGGGATATCCAGTACCATCGTACCTTTCATGATGATCCCGTATAATCCAACGAATTTCTTCTTTGAGTCCTTTTATTGTTTCCGTCATTTCATATCCCAACAGAGCATGCCTTTTTATTTCTTCATACTCTGCTTCTGTCAACAGCTGGGGTTTATTTAGTATAGCATCGCTAATGTAGATCTTTCCAATATCATGTAGTAATGCTCCTACTCCTATGGCTTTCAAATCATCTTTACTGTATTTAAGTGCAATCCCCATCATTAAAGATAAAATACACACATTTACACTATGTTCAAAGGTATACTCATCTATGGTCCTCATATCAGATAAATTGATTAAGATCCCTTCTTCTGACATCAAATCTGTAATAATTTCTGTGATTACAGCTTCCAGAGCTACGATATCAATTTCCTTTGAAATATGAATATTATTTATTGTCTCTTTTATGATGTTTAAAGCCTGTTGCCTTGTTTCTTTGGTAATCACTTCATTTACTTCAGGCATAACATTTTTGTCCCAAGAAATATAGATATATTTTATCTGATGCTTCTTCAATTTATCTATATATAATTGTTTTAATTCCATACCTTTATCTATTAATAACTTCCCCTGTTTATCAAATATAGGTTTAGCTAGTATCATTCCAGGTATTACTACGGAAATATTGATTTTAATCATCAATCTCTCTCCCTCTATGCCATGGATATCATTTCCTGTTTTTTTGCCACAAATATTACTATTCGCCAAAAAAATCCAAAATCCTACTAAAATAATATATTTTTGTAGGATTTTTAAACATAGTGCAAATTTACTAGTGATCTCTTTCATTTTTCTTATGCTGTAATTTTTTTGCTATTTCCTCTATTTTTCTCAAACGATGATTTACACCTGATTTTCCTATATTTGGATTTAATAGTTGTCCCAGCTCCTTTAAGCTTGCATCTTGATAATGCAATCTTACTTCTGCAATCTCTCTTAAGGTTGGCGGGAGTTGGCTTAAACCTATAGTATCTCTAATATATTCTATGGCTTCCATTTGTCTCATAGAGGCGTTTACAGTTTTACTTAGATTTGCGGTTTCACAATTTACTATTCTATTAATATCATTTCTCATTTGTTTGTATATTCTAATGTTTTCTAAATCTAACAGAGCTTTATGGGCACCTATGATATTTAGTAAATCTACCACCTGGTCTCCTTCTTTTATGTATACTACATGACTGCCTTTACGTTCAACAGTCTTTGCAGTTAAGTTGAACTCATTGATTAATTCTCTTAAATCTTCACTATGCTCTTGACTATTGGTCACAAATTCTAAGTGATAGGTTTTTTCAGGAGCACTGATGGAAGCACCACCTAAAAAAGCTCCTCTTAGATAGGCTCTTTTACAGCATTGAGTCATCACCAGATTCTTTGGAATTTTATAAGTAATATCAAAGGAGCTACCAACCTTTTTAAAGATACCAACTTTTTTTAAAATAATTGCGCTTCCCATTGCATGGGTAATCATCATCATATAGTGGTTGTTCTTTTTTAAACGTAGGTTTCTTCTCACCATTACTTCAGTGTGTATTTGAAATAAATCCTTAATATATCGAAATATTTTTCTTGCAGTAGACGGATTTTCTGTATTAATCCTCAGATTAAACCTTCGTAAACCAGTTAGCTGTAAGGTTCCGCTCATTCTTATTAAGGCTGCTAATTCTGTAAGCTTACAGCAATCGGATTCTGGGATAATTCTCGACAATTCTGATTTAGTGTCTGCTGAAAATGACATAATACCACAACCTTTTTGTTTTATTGTTTCCAAAATATAACTTCATCATAAATTATCAAAAAATGTGCAAAATATTAGTGAGGCACTTTATATTAATCATGGAGGTGTATTGTATGAGAAATCATCCTAAAATGGAAGTAATGTGTCATGTTCACAACTGTAAATTTAATGAAACAGATTATTGCTTTGCACCCAAGTTGGAGGTTAATGCTAAAGGTCATAGTGACCAAGCCAAAAGTTCAGATGAAGCACTTTGTACCACTTTTCAACCTCAATAGTCTCTAGTAAATTCATTTATTATAAGACCTCACTTATCTTGTGAGGTCTTATTAATCTGTTGAATAGCTTTTTCAATAATCTCTTTTTCATCATGGTATTTTGCTAAATCTACTGCTCTATCAATATGAATAAAATTAGCATCTATAAACCCCTCGTCTTTTAAGGGTATACAATGAATCGTCCTTGATTGCATTAAAAACCAATGAACAGTTTTATTGATCACATGATTATCTTCCCAGCTGTTTTTGAAGGTGTAATGTATTTCTCCAAGGTATTTTAAAACATCCACCTTTACTCCCGCCTCTTCATGTACTTCTCTGATAGCGGTTTCTCTAATAGTTTCATGTAATTCTACCTTTCCTTTTGGAAGCACCCAATCTCCATTATATTTTTTTAGTAGTAGAATAGCATTCCCAAAAACTACTACACCGCCAGCACTAATCTCTTCTCTCACACCTTCCACTCCTTTAAACATTCTGTCTTTTCACTTTCTGCTATACTTTATTATGTCTAGTATTAATAGATTTATATGATTTATTATAATAATAAGTTACCATATTCAACTATTTATTTCAATCACTCACAAAAAGGAAATCCTCTTCAGCAGGAAGAGGATTAAGATTGTTGATACTATAATGAAATTAATTAGCACCTATTCAATTGGCTTTAGTTTAGCTGTAAAATGTCTAAGGACCTCAGGCTCGTAAGTAAATTCAAAACCTTTTAATGTCTCTCTTTTTTTCCAAATTTCGATTAGCGCGTCGGCTACTACATCCATATGATTATAGGTATACACTCTTCTTGGTATGGTAAGTCTTAGCAATTCCATAGGGGATTCTAGTTGTTCTCCAGTTTCAGGATCTCTACCTAATAGGAAGGATCCAATTTCTACTGCCCTTACTCCTGCTTCTTTATATAATTCTACACAAACTGCCTGAGCAGGGAATTGATTATAAGGAATTTGTGGACAGAATTTTTTACAATCTACAAATACAGCATGTCCTCCCACTGGTCTTTGTATAGGAATACCTGCGTCTATCAGCCTTTGGCCTAGGTATTCAATCTGACCAATTCTACTTTCTAGATAGTCTTCTTCTACTACCTCTCTTAGGCCTCTGGCTAATGCCTCCATATCTCTCCCTGTTAAACCACCATAGGTAGGGAATCCTTCTATAGGAACTACCATAGAACGGCTTATTGTATAAAGTTCTTCATCCTCTTTGATTGCAATCATACCACCCATATTGACAATTCCATCTTTTTTTGCACTCATGGTTAAGCCATCACCATAGCTGAACATTTCTCTTATGATATCTACGATTTGTTTATTTTCATAGCCTACTTCTCTTTTCTTAATAAAATAAGCATTTTCAGCAAATCTTGCAGCATCAAAAATAACCTTTAATCCATACTGATCAGCTATCTTTTTTACTCCCTTAATATTTTCCATAGATACTGGCTGACCACCTACACTATTGCAGGTTATGGTTACAATAATAAAAGCACAGTTTTCTACACCTTTTTCTTTAATAAACCCTTCAAGCTTTCCTAAATCAAAGTTTCCTTTAAAAGGATGCTCCGTCTCTGTATCAAAAGCTTCCTCAATTACTAAGTTAACTGCCCTGCCTCCCTTTAATTCAACATGAGCCTTAGTAGTATCAAAATGCATATTACTTAAAACATATTGCCCCTTTTCCTTAATCATAATTGGAAATAGTACATTTTCTGCGCCTCTTCCCTGATGGGTAGGAACAAAATACTTGTATCCAATGATATCTTGAACACTTTTTTCTAAATTATAATAATTTCTACTGCCGGCATAGGATTCATCTCCCATCATAATACCAGCCCATTGGTAATCACTCATTGCCCCAGTACCACTGTCAGTTAATAGGTCGATATATATGTCCTCAGCTTTTAGAGCAAATTGGTTATAGCCTACCTCTTTAATCTTCTTGTCTCTTTCTTTTCTAGGGATTAGCTTGATAGGTTCCACCATCTTAATTTTGTACGGTTCTGCTTTTCTAATGGCCATAATAAACAAGGTCCTCCTTCTACTATGATTTTATTGTTAAAAAATTTGATTAGTTAAAATTTTTTTCTGCTCAGTCAGTATTCTATATTAGTATCTTATATTCCTGCTATATTTATAAGATTTTTCACAAAATTTTACAATAAAACGTATTTTTACAATCCTATTTTTTATAATATTTTAGAAACCCCTGTTTTTTGCCCTCACATGCCATCTCAACAATAATCTTAGATAGTTTTACGGCATCATGTCGCACATAATCCTTTTTTATTTCTACTAAATTTTCTTCTACTAGCTTTACTCTATTGTTTTTTAGGCTCTCCCTATCTTCTGCCGTTATTTTTACTAAACTGGCACCCTCTTGTTTATATTTGTAAGAAGCGTCCTCTGCTACCTCTCCATTATTAGCTATAACATAATCAACTTCTATTTTAGGACAATGCTTCCATATTGCCTCAAGATGATGTCTAATAGCATATCCATCGGTTTCACCCGGCTGTGTCATCATATTGGAAATATAGATTTTTTTATTAGAGGTTTTCCTTAAAGCTTCTGTAATGTTTTTTACTAGAAGATTAGGAAGTATACTAGTGAAAAGACTTCCAGGTCCTAATACAATGGCATCAGCGCTCTCTATAGCCTCTATAGCCTCCTTTAAACCCTCTGCATCCTTTGGCTTAATAAATACTCTATCTATTGGACTTTCCTGCTCTAATGCTTTTATAGGAATGTTAGATTCACCCTTGACTACTGTTCCATTTTCCAGTGTTGCATATAAAGTAACATCCTCTAAAGTAACTGGGTATACCTTTCCTGTAACGGCTAATACTTCACTAATTTTTTTGATAGCTTCTTCAAAGCTGCCACTAATGCCATTCATAGAAGCAATTAATAGGTTTCCAAAGCTCTGTCCCTTTAAAGTTCCTTCTTCAAAACGATATTGCAATAGATTTTCCATGGTTGGTTCCATCTCTGCTAAAGCAATGATACAGTTCCTTATATCTCCAGGTGGCAGCATCCCTAAGTCTTCTCTGATCTTCCCAGAGCCGCCTCCATCATCTGCTACTGTCACTACTGCAGTAATATTGTTGGTAAACTGTTTCAATCCCCTTAACAATATAGATAGACCCGTGCCTCCTCCTATAACAACAATTTTGGGACCACGGGCAAGAATTTTTTTATCATAGATTTTTTTATTCAGTCCCTGTTTATCTAAGTTCCCTCCCATGCTGTGTATATCCTTAAATAAAGACTGCATCCCATAATATAAAGCAAGATATATGCAAAAAATACCTAATAGTCCTATAAAGAATTGTAGGCCAGTGCTAACTTCCATATCCATTGCCATATAGAAATAAGAGAGCGAAAAGGCGAATAAAAGCACCCCAACAAATCCGAATATTATCCATCTTTTGATTTGTAATCCTGGTTTTAACCAATACTTAAGTTTCATTTAATCTTTTTTCCTTTCCCCCAATGATTCGTCTCTATGAGTGAGTATTGTTCGATAGCCTTCTTCTTTCAATCTGTAATATAATACATGCGCTATTGTAACAGAACGATGTTTTCCTCCTGTGCATCCAATAGAAATCACCAATTGATTCTTTCCTTCCTTGATATAATGAGGAATTAAAAAGCTTGTTAACTCATAAAGCTTGTTAGAGAACTCTATACTGATAGGAGAATTCATAACAAACTCCCTAATCTTTTTGTCTTTCCCAGTAAAATCTCTTAATTCTTCAATGTAGTAAGGATTCGGTAAAAAACGAACATCAAAAACTAAATCTGAATCCAAAGGAATACCATGTTTAAACCCGAAGGAAGTAACATAAATAATGAGGTTATCTGTTTCATTACCTTCTAAATAGATGTTTCTCAATTCTTCTTTTAGTTGTCCTGGGGTTAATCTTGTGGTATCGATGATATTGGTCGCCATTTCCTTTAGCTCTTTTAATCTTTGTCTTTCTTTATTAATCCCGTCTCCAATGCCGCCATCTGTTGATAAAGGATGTTTTCTCCTGGTTTCCTTAAATCGTTTTATTAGCGATTCATCACTGGCATCTAGAAACATTATTTCACATTGGTGTCCTGTAGACTTTAGACTATCTAAGCTAGCAAACAGGTCGTCAAAAAACATACCTCCACGTATATCAATGACTAAGGCTACTTTATCTATATCTCCTTGGGATTGTCGACATAACTCAACAAATTTAGAGATAAGTATAGGGGGTAAATTGTCTACACAATAAAAACCTAAATCCTCCATGCATTTCACAGCTTGACTTTTTCCAGCACCCGACATTCCCGTAATAATAACAAATTTCATCCCATCAAACTCCTCTTTTGTAAACTACCAATCCTTATTCTTCTCCCACAATCCTTACTTCTGGATGCAGCTCCACTCCGAACTTCTCCATTACAGTTTTTTGTATGAGAGCAATCAAACTTAACACATCTTTTGACGTTGCATTTCCAACATTTACAATGAATCCCGAATGTAGTTCTGACACTTGAGCCCCGCCTACCTTTGCACCCTTTAATCCAGCATCCTGTATCAGTTTTCCTGCAAAGTATCCCGGTGGTCTCTTAAAGGTACTGCCTGCACTTGGTAAATGAAGTGGTTGTTTTGTTGTTCTTTTTTCTGTTAAATCGTCTGTAATCCTCTTTATTTCTTCATAGCTTCCTTCCATTAATTCCATGGTTACTTCTAAAACGATATAGTTGTGGGTTTGCACAATACTGGTTCTATAGCCTAACTCTAGTTCTTGTAGAGATAAATCAAGTATTTCTCCAGCCTCGTTTAGAACCCTGCAGCTTTTTACAACATCCTTCATTTCTCCTCCGTATGCCCCAGCATTCATGGTGATGGCGCCACCTAATGTACCCGGAATTCCACTAGCAAACTCAAAGCCCTGTAAGCTTTTCTTTAAAATTTTTTTAGCTAAAGTAGATAATAGAATACCTGCATCAGCTATTGCTTTATTGTCCTCAAAGGTTACATGATTGAGATTATCAGCGATTTTAATAACAACACAGCGCATCCCCTTGTCTCTGACTAAAAGATTAGAGCCATTGCCCATCACAAAATAGGGTGTTTTTTCCTTTTTGCATGTCTGGATAGCCATTTGAATCTCTTCAATACTTTTAGGCATTAGTAATATATCTGCAGGACCTCCAATTTTAAAGGAGGTGTGATTTTTCATAGGCTCCTCTAACAAGATATTATCCTTCTTGGTAAAGGTTAGAAATTGCTGGTATATTTTATTTTTATCCACGATCTTCACTCCTAAGCTGTTAATATAGCTATATCCTTTTAAATGTTTACTTCTTCTAAAGTATATCCTTTTTTTTCTAACAGGTCAATTATTGATAAAAACTTCATTTTCCAATGGTGTTTAATAATAATTCTACCTTCTGATTTACTTCCCTTAGTATCTCTTCAGCTGTTTTTTTCCCCAACAACCCTAATCTTATTTCATTTTGCAGAATATTATCAATTTCCTTCCAGTAGGGATGGGGAGGAATCATTTTGGTATTATCTAAGTTGTTATATAGCATCGTCATTAAGGCATTTCCTTCGTAAATATTTCCTACAGTTTTTTTAACAGGAAATACTCCTAACCGATCTAATTCCATTTGATATTTGTCATCTGTTAAGTATTTTAGAAAATTAACACATACCTGTAGCTTTTTGTCATCCACTTGTTTCTTTACGCCATAAGCTCCTATTCCACTACTAATAGATATCGGGACACCTAATTCTCCTGTTGGATAGTTAGCAATGGTGTATTCAAAGCCTACTCCTTCCTTTATTAAACTGTCTAATACATTTAAAGCCCAGGTTCCCACTGGATATACGGCAATATTTTGATCTTGATAAAAGGAGGTCCATGCTGCATTGGAAGTATTTTCTCCAAAATTTGTTGGTGTTACTCCATATTTGTATTTAAGATCAATGATTTTCTCTACACCACTCTGTGCTGAATCATCAGTAAATACATATTGCTGATTTTTATTAATGATTTCTGCACCATCGCTTAATAAAAACCCCCATATATTATAATAACCCGATTGTACGAAACTATTAAATCCAAAATAATCTGCCTTCCCCCTACCCTTACTATCATAGGTAAGTCGCTGCATTTTTTCAACAAATTCATCATAGCTCCAATTGCCATCAACAGGTGGTTCTACCCCTCTTTCATGGAAAAGATCTAGGTTTAGTACCATGGTATAAGTGGTCATCATCCAAGGCATTGCCCATATCTGTCCATTATAGGTTACTGCTTCTATAACATTTTCTCTAAACTTTTCTACTTCTTCTTCAGTTAAATAGGTGTCTAGCGGTTCTAGGATTTCCTGCCCCAAGATGCTATAGTCGCTGCCAATTGGTATAATATCTGGTGGGTTTCCCATTTTTATTGCAGTATCCAGCTTCACAGTACCTTTTTCCCAATCTAATGTCTGGAAATTAATATAAACTCCGGGATTTTCTTTTTCAAAGTCTTGTATTTTTTCATATATCCACCGAAAATTTGTACCGCTGTCCCTATCTAATCTTGGAAAATCCCAAAAGCTTATTACTCCCGTCCAGGACGGTTCTATTTGGGCTTTATTATGATCTGCAATTTTCGGTTGCAGATAGTATAGATAAAATGGTCCTCCAATAATAAACATGAACAGTGTCAAGTAAATGACTATCCCCAATAACTTTTTTTTGCTTTTTCTCATAGGAATCCCTCCTATTAATTTCTATTCTTGCTGATTATCCTTTATTCATTAGGACAAAATCACATAAAAAAAAGAGTACTGGTGTACTCTTTAATCCTTCATGTTATAAAGTTACAACATCTCCTATTGTAATACCACCTGCTCTTCTCACCCTTCCCCAAAATATGTGCTTGCTTAGGCCACAGCTTTTTTCGTTAGCTAGGGCAGGACAATCATGGTGACATTCTTTTCCTAACATTGTTATTTCAATACTGCTGTCCCCTAAATACATCATAGAAAAAGGTTCAATTGCTTTATAATCTAAACCTTCAATAATAAGATTAGCTTTAAACTTTAAATGACAAAAACCTTGTACTTCATCATACTGCAATTTATCATACCCTATGGAGGTGATTATGCTAATATCTCTTTGATGACTTAAAGAATTAGATATTTCTAGAAATGACTTTTTATATTCTCTCCATATTCCTTCTTCATCCTTTTTATAAATACTCTTTATTTTTGCCAAGCTTTGTTAACCTCCGATTTCTGCCATGCTTCTTTTTCCCAACTGGTAACCATCTGTATATAAGTAATGCTGCTGAGGTTTTGCCATGATAGCGTTTGCCATGACATCCTTTAAATCATCAGGAGTATTTCTTATGACATTTAATATGTCTATTTCTTCATGACTATGGAGGCATGGCTTCAATTTTCCGTCACTGGTCATGCGTATCCTGTTACATTCTCCACAGAAATGACTACTGATTGGATTGATGAATCCAATTTTACCTTTTCCATCTGGCAGCTTATAGTATTTTGCTGGACTGGAAGCTTGATGAACCAAAGGTATGAGGTTCCCTATTTTTTCTTTAATTGCTTCGTTAGAAATAAATCTTTCCTTTGCCCAATTGCCTGCTTCCCCTACTGGCATTAATTCAATAAACCTAACCTCAATATTTTCATTCTTGGTGAGATTAGCAAGATCCTGTACTTCATCTTGGTTATAGCCGCCAATTACAACAGCATTCAGTTTTACTGGAGTCATCCCCAGCTTTATTACTTCTTCTATACCCTCCAGAACCTGATGTACATCTCCGCCTCTAGTAATCCTTGCATAATTGTCTTGCTTCAAAGAATCTATACTGATGTTGACACGCTTCAATCCAGCTTCTTTTAAATCTTTAGCATGCTTTTTTAATAAAACACCGTTGGTGGTCATAGCAATGTCTTTTATTCCTTTAATGTCCGACAAACCTTTTATAAATTCAACAATACCCTTTTTCACCAAAGGTTCTCCTCCAGTGATTCTGATCTTATCTATACCAAGAGTTGCAGCGATTTTTACAGCTTTTGTAATTTCTTCAAAGGTCAGCATATCTTTATGATCTTTTTTACAAATTCCTTCCTCTGGCATACAATAAAGACATCTTAGATTGCATAGGTCTGTAATGGATATTCGCATATAATTGACTCTTCGATTATATTGATCTCTCATCCTATCACTCCTTATATCAATAAACTTCCTCTGTTTATTTTTATCATTAAATTCACTTTTAACTTCATTATACAAAAAAGCTAGTCCTTTGAAAGGACTAGCTTTTATAGCATCAGTATCTTTTTCCTTTCCAATTACGGGAGGCATAAGGATTTCTCTTTATACCCATAGGCTACTTCCCTTAGGTTAATACCCTTAGAGATGGTAGCTCGGAATATTATTATATTATATGTTTTTACTTACCTCTCATTATAGCACTTTTAGGTAGAAATTAAAATATTTTTTTCACCATTATAAATATTCAGTCTTCTCCCTCTTGCAAATCCAATAAGCACCATATTTAAAGTTTTTGCAATCTCTACCGACAAATCAGTTGGTGCTGACCTTGATACAATTACTGGGATTTTTCTCTTGCTGGTTTTTATAATCATTTCTGATGAAATTCTACCAGTTGTTATTAATATTTTATCCTCCAAACCCATGTCCTTCAAAAAGGCTTCCCCTATAATCTTATCTAGGGCATTATGTCTTCCTACATCTTCATGAAACAACAATATTTCCTCATTACTACACAACCCACAAGCATGGACCCCTCCAGTCTCTTTAAATAAGTAAGACATTTCGTTGAGTTGGCTGGAGAGACTCAAAATCTCTTCTGCCTTTATTTGTACGTTATTTTCTATAGATTGAGCACCTAAGGAATCCAGTACATTATAAAAAACCGTCCCTTTGCCGCATCCAGTAGTAACTGTTCTTTTTCCAAATAGTTTTTCTGCTAAAGGAGATTTATTCTTTAACTCAATATATCCGTGACCTTTTTCTTCATCTATGTGTATTTTTTCTATTTGATTCTTACTCTTAATAATCCCCTCTGATACTAGAAACCCAACTGCTAAATAATCTAAGCCCTTCGGTGAACATAATAATGTAATAAACTCTTCATTGTTTAGAAATATAGTGAATGGATATTCTACAGTAACTAAATCTTCTATTGATTCACAATTATTATGATTAATCTTATGAATAACCACTTCCTTTGAATAGGCCATTTTCCTCCCCCTTTTTCATACTCCTATGTAATTTCTATGTTCGAAGTCAATTATCACCCAATATGATGATGCTAAAGCCAGTATTTATTTCTATTATAGCACACTTCCTTTTTTTCTTTAATTGTTTGTTAAAAAACAATCTAAAAATCCAGCTACCACAGCGTATTAACAAATACGCCGTGTGCTGGATTTTGGTTTTATTTTAGCCTTTAATGATAGCTTTAAATGGACAGGCTGGTAAACAGGCCCCGCATTTGATACATGTATCCGTATCGATTACATATACTTCCTTGCCTTTTTCGCCGCTAATACAATCAACTGGACATTTTTTAGCACAAATACCACATTTTTTACAAAGCTCTGGAATAACCTTGTATTCAAGTAATGCTTGACATACTCCCGCTGGACATTTTTTGTCATTTACATGGGCTTCGTATTCATGTCTGAAATATTTTAATGTTGATAACACTGGATTTGGCGCTGTTTGTCCTAATCCGCAAAGAGAAGCCGCCTTGATTGTCTTAGCCAATGTTTCTAGACTCTCCAAATCTTTAAGGGTGCCTTTCCCTTCAGTGATTGCTTCTAGTATATCTAGCATTCGCTTTGTACCTTCACGACATGGGGTACATTTTCCACAGGATTCTTCAACTGTAAAGTCCAAGAAGAATCTAGCGATATCTACCATACAGTTATCTTCATCCATAACAATCATTCCACCGGATCCCATCATAGATCCTAATTTTATTAGATTGTCATAGTCAATAGGTGTATCTATATGTTCAGCTGGAATACAGCCACCGGAAGGTCCCCCTGTTTGCACTGCCTTAAAGGCTTTTCCTTCTGGGATCCCGCCTCCTATTTCATAGATTACCTCTCTTAGGGTGGTTCCCATTGGGATTTCTAATAATCCTGTATTGTTAATCTTTCCACCTAAAGCAAATACTTTTGTTCCCTTAGATTTTTCTGTTCCTATTCCTGCAAACCACTCTGCTCCTTTTAAAATAATTTGAGGAATATTTGCGTAGGTTTCAACATTGTTTAATAGGGTGGGTTTATCCCAAATACCCTTTTGTGCTGGGAACGGTGGTCTTGGTCTTGGCATACCTCTTTTTCCTTCAATAGAGTTAATTAAAGCTGTTTCTTCTCCACATACGAAGGCTCCTGCACCAAGTCGTATTTCTAAATCAAAATTAAAGCCCGTTCCAAAAATATCTTTTCCTAATAAGCCTTCTTCTTTTGCTTGATCAATAGCAATCTGTAGTCGTTTTACTGCTATTGGATACTCTGCTCTTATATATACATAGCCTTTATCTGCACCTACTGCATAGCCTGCTATTGCCATAGATTCTATAATAACGTGAGGGTCTCCCTCTAGAACAGAACGATCCATGAAAGCTCCTGGATCTCCTTCATCGGCATTACATGCTACGTACTTTTGATCTCCTTCTGCTTTAGCTGTAAATTCCCATTTTAAACCCGTTGGGAATCCCCCGCCTCCACGGCCTCTAAGACCTGATTTCTTTACTATATCAATAACCTCTTGTGGTGTCATTTCTGTTAGTACACTGGCTAAGGCTTGATAACCGTCAAAAGCAATATACTCTTCTATTACTTCTGGGTTAATAAGCCCGCAATTTCTTAGTGCAACCCTTTGTTGCTTTTTGTAGAATCCTACCTCGTCGATAGATCTAATTTTGTCTTCCTCTACTGATTCTTTATATAATAAGTCTTTTACAATTCTTCCTTTTAATAAATGCTCTTCTGTAATTTTATCTACATCATCTACACTAATATGACTATAGAAAGCACCCTCAGGGTATACAATTACGATAGGACCAGCCTCACAAAGCCCAAAACACCCTGTTTTTATTACTTTAACTTCTTTTTCAAGCTCATGTTTTTCTAATAATTCTTCAAATCTATCTAAGATTTTTGCTGAATCTGAAGATACACAACCTGTCCCTGCACATACCAGCACATGCGATCTAAATAAGTCCATTTTTTTACCCCCTTACTTTATTGTTATACTTTCATGCAGTTTTCTATTTTTCATAGGCCCCAATAGTGTATTCATCCACTACTTTACCATTTACGATATGATCTACTATAATTTTCCTAGCCTTTTCTGCAGTCAAATCAACATAGGTTACCTTTTCTTCGCCTTCTTTATAAACCTCTATCATTGGCTCTAGTCTACAAGCACCTATACATCCCGTTTGAGTTACTACTACATGCTCAACATTTCTTTTTTTAACTTCTTCAATTAAGGCCATCATTACTGGTCTAGCGCCAGCAGAAATCCCACAGGTTGCCATACCTACTACAATTCTAGTTCCTTTTCTATCACTTCTAAGATTAACCTTTTCTAAAGCTTCTTTACGAATTTTCTGTAATTCAGCAATGGATTTCATAAATAAACCCCCTTTTTAATATTTCTCCATAATACCTGGTATATCATCTACCTTTAATCTTCCATATACATCTTCATTTACTGTTATTACTGGTGCTAAACCACAGGCACCTATACATCGAGTAGCTACTAAGGTGAATTTACCATCAGCAGAATTTTCTCCTGGTTTCGTGTCAATAATTTCACTGATTTTGTCAAGAATAGGTTGGGCATTTTTTACATAACAAGCTGTTCCTAAGCAAACCCCTATTACATATTCACCCTTTGGTTCAATTGAAAACTGAGAATAGAAGGTTACAACACCATAAATCTCACTTAAAGATATCTTTAGTTCTTCAGAAATCTTTTTTTGCACCTCAATTGGAAGACAGCCAAAGATCTTCTGCCCTTCGTGAAGTACTGGCATTAGAGCTCCTCTTTTTCCTTTGTTTTCGTCAATTACTTTTTGCAGCTTTTGAAAATTTTCTTCAGTCAAAACATTTTTAGCCATAATGTCCCTCCTTTTTTTATGAATAATTAATTGATAATAAATAGTTAATACATGTAGTAAATTGTTTTATACTTTGTAAATATTCATTTTAAATGAATATTCAAATGCCTGATTTATTAATTGATGTTATTAATTAATAACTTAAATTAACTAAGAATCGAGTTTGTTAAAAATTTAACCATTTTTCCTACTATTTATTTCCCTATTGCTTCAACTGCACTGGCATTGTTATTTTGTTATAGAAGAAGTATTCTTTTTATTAAAAGAATAAATAGGGTTATTATTAAGTATTATTTTTTGCTGTTTATAGTCAAACATCCATATGTTTTTTAAGCTTATTATTTATTTTTCAACCACTATTAATATATAATAAATATTATTTAAAATCAATAGTTGTTCCTAATTATTTTTAATTAGCATTTTGTCAATTATTATAATCAAGGCCTCATCCATTGAAATTTGAAGCTTTAAGATTTGATGCTAAAATTTTGTTATTTCTAATTTTTTAGTTTTTTGCTTCTGCCACTTTTTTCGATATTAAAAATCCTTCTATAATTGAATTATTATGATTAAAGCATATACCCTAGGCAACGAAATAATATATTGTATTTAGCACGCCTTTGCAGTTCTTTCTTCCCCTATTATTTTTATTCTCTCTATTAGATGTAAGCACTTCAAGATAATTATTAAAGATGTGTTATTGTTAAATTATTAACTATTTTTAGAGGAAATTTCATCAAAATTCTATTGGTTTCTCTGCTTAAAATCATCAGTTTCCTCTGTTTTCATTGGTAAATGTTGGTTATAAAGATTCTTTTCATTATTTATTATCCTATATACTTATTTGAATTCATCACTTTTTTGTTATTTTTTTAATAATTATTCACTCTTGAGATTTTTTAATAGCTTTTCACTAAAAACCTTTGCTGCATTGTAGCCCATATATTTTAGACGATGATTTCTTGCTGCAATCTCAATGATAACAGCTATATTTCTAGCAGGCTTAACTGGAATCACTATTTCTTCAATTTTTATTCCTAATATTTCTCGATAGTTTTCGTCTAAGCCTAATCGGTCATAGGTTTTGTCTGAATCCCACTCTTCTAGTTCTATTACCATATGAATATTAGACTTATTTTTAATAGCGCCTACTCCAAATAAGCTTTTAGCGTCTATAATTCCAATCCCTCGAACCTCTAGCATATGTCTTGTTATTTCTGGTGCACAGCCCAATAAATACTCGTGCCCTATTCTTTTTACCTCCACTGCATCATCCGCCACCAGCAGATGTCCTCTTTTTATAAGCTCTATGGCTGTTTCACTCTTCCCAATACCGCTTTTCCCAGTGATTAAAGTTCCTATCCCATGTATGTCCATTAACACCCCATGCAAGGTAACACTTGGGGCTAAACTATCCTCTAGATAATTAAGCAAATCGCTAATGAGTTTTGTTGTATTTAAACTGCTTCTTACTATCTTTCTCTGATGCTTTTCTGCCGCCACCAACAATTCCTTTGGTGGGTCTAAATCTCTACTAATAATGATGCAAGGAATCTCGTAAGAAAGAAGTTGATCAAATCTTTCTTCTCTGGTTCTTTTATCAAGGGTATTAATAAAAGTATGCTCCACTTTACCAATGAGCTGAATCCTTTCATGGGCAAAATGATCAAAGAATCCACCTAATTGAATTCCTGGTCTATTTAATTCTGTAGTCGTTATTTTTTTGCTCTCCACTTGTAAATGATTGAGTTCTTCTAATTGAAGATCTTTTATTAATTTCTCCACAGTAATATATTTCATTGATTTTCCTCCCCAAGCTATTGTTATTCTTCCTGTGATTTTGCCTTTGATTTTTCTTCGAAAAATGCATGTATATTTTCTGCCACAGTTTTATTAATTTGTTCTACTTCTAATAGCTCTTCAATGCTGGCTTCCTTTATCCTGTCAATACTTTTAAAATGCTTCATTAATGCTTTTCTTTTCTTTTCTCCAACTCCTGGTATTTCCTGCAGGATAGAAAGTAAGGTTGTTTCTTTTCTGAGACTTCTATGATAAGTAATGGCAAATCGATGCGCTTCCTCCTGCACTTTTGCTACAAACAAAAATAAACTCGATGCCTTATTAAAGCTTAACTCTTTTCCTTCATAAATCAAACCCTTTGTTTTATGCTTATTATCTTTAATCATCCCACAAATAGGAATATTCAGACCTAATGCCTTTAAGGACTTTTCTGCACTATGAACCTGACCTAATCCTCCATCCACCATAATTAGGTCAGGAAATACTGAGAATCTTCCTTCTTCTAAGGTGGTCCTCCCCTCAATGATCTTATTTGTTTCCTCCAATCCTCTTTTAAATCTTCTATAAATAATCTCTTCTATACTAGCATAATCGTTTGCACCCTTTACATTTTTAATCTTAAATCTTCTATAGTCTCTATTTTTAGGTTTGCCATCTTCAAATACTACCATAGAACCTACTGATTCTACCCCTTGGATGTTAGATATATCAAAAGCCTCAATGCGATAAGGTGCTGTCTCTAAAGCCATTAACTGCTGCAAGTCTTTCATAAGCCTTTCTTTTTCTTCCTGCTTTCTCCTTTTGATTTCTCCTGTTTGCTCCATCATCAAGACAGCATTTCTTTTTACCATATCAATTAGCTTCTTTTTTTCTCCTTTTTGGGGGACCTTTACTGTCACTTTATTTCCTCTTTTTTTGGTCAACCAATCCTCTATCAGAGCTGCATCCTCAAGTTCTTTTTCTAGTAATATTTCCTTAGGAATAAATGTGATATTATTATAGAACTGTTTTACAAAGGAGGATAGCACCGCCTCTACGCCTTCTCCTTCATTTACTGATAGAGTGTAGTGCTGCCGTTGAACGATCTTTCCTTGCCTAATAAAGAAAACCTGTACAAAGCTTTCCTTAGGACCGATGGCTGAGGCAATTACATCTTGGTCCATATCATTGTTGGATACAATTTTTTGCTTTTCTATAATACTGGATAGTGCCGCCAGCTGATCTCTATAGGAGGCAGCTTTTTCATAATCCATTTTAGATGCAGCCTTCTGCATTTTTTCTTGGATATTTTTAATAAGCTGCTGTTCTTTCCCATTCAAAAATAAAGAAATATCATGAATCATTTGCATATACTGCTCTTCATCTATATTTCCCTTACAAGGACCTAAGCATTTTTTTATATGATAATTAAGACAAGGCCTTTCCTTTCTTGCAATGGAAGCCGGAATATTTCTTTTACAGGTTCTTATAGGAAATAGCTGATGGATAATTTGCAGTGTTTCATTTAGGGCAGCTACATTGGAATAGGGCCCAAAATATTTTGAGCCATCCTTGATAAATCGTCTAGTTTTCATAACCCTTGGATATGTTTCCTTCATATTTATTTTTATATAAGGATAAGTTTTATCATCTCTTAGTAAAATATTATATTTCGGCTTATTCTCTTTGATAAGGTTGCATTCTAGCATTAGAGCTTCTAACTCTGAGTCTGTTACAATATATTCAAAGGATGTAATGTTAGCCACCATTGCTCTTACCTTTGGAGCTTGATTTCTTAATGATTGAAAGTATTGTCTTACTCTATTTTTGAGGGATATAGCCTTGCCTACATAGATAATTTCATTATCCTTATTTTTCATTAGGTATACCCCTGGCTTTTCCGGCAATATTTTAAGCTGCTCCTTTATGTCAAACATAGTATACCTCCTACCTTTATACTTAGTATCATATTCTATTATATCAAATGTATAAAAATATACACAATGACAATACTCCAAACAAATAATTAGATAGTGTAAAGTAGGTTATGAAAACTAAGAAACAAAATTTTACAACATGATTTGTGGGGGGAGTACCTTCTTAAAAGAAGAAAACATCAAAAAAATAGATTGATGATACCACAAATAATGCTCTGGAACCCACAGCATTGATGGTGAAACGATGAAGTTTAGCAAAAGTGCAAAGGCACATTTAAGGGGAAGGTTGGTTTTGTTGTGAGAGGATGGTTTGTTGCCCTAAGTAGATCAGTAGCTGCCATTTGCCCGGCATATTATCGGCATTTGTCAGCATATCGACTTCGTTTAAAGGACGCTTCCACTCATGAAGCTTGTGAGGAC
>NZ_FOHU01000002.1:0-277784 GCF_900111615.1 Natronincola peptidivorans
GGGCATTGTTTTTTTATACAAAAAAACTTTGAAACCTTTAAAATATAATGATTAGTTAGTAAAAAAAGAGTGTCAAACTTGACACTACGAAAAATCATGAGGGGGAAGGCAAATGAAAAAAAAGTACATATTAGCTATTGTTATGGTATTGATTTTTATGTTCTTAGCAGGTTGTGGAGGGGCTAGTGATACTAGTAGTTCATCAGTTTCTCAGCAAGCTATTGTAAAGGATGATATTTTGGTTTATATAGGTAGTCAAGATGATCCTAAAATAGGTGATTTGTATATGATCGTAGAAGATGAAGAGAGGAAAAGAATTGCATCCAATGTGATCGAAGAAGCATTTGTGTTTTTAGGAAATAATAAAGCCCTGTTGTATGTAGACAAAGATCAAAACTTGTATTATCAAAGTGCTGAAGGAGAAAGAGTAAGCATAACCAATGAAGTTATACCTTATTCTCTTGTGGTGTCAGAGGATGAGTCTGCTTTTGCATATTTGAAAGGAGATTCATGGGATTTATATATACAGCATATAGTAGATGATGGTGTTAATGATAGGATAAGAGTTGACTCTGATATATATATCGGAGCATATAGTCTCTCTATGGATGGAAGTATTCTAGCTTATTTTGATAATAAGAATACGCTATACATAAAAGAAGGTACGGAGTCTTCCAGGAGAATAGCTTCAAATGCTTTTGATGCTTATGTGACAGACGATAATAAGACAATTATTTTTTTAAATGATAAGAGAGAGCTTTATATCAGAAATACTGAAGAAGATGATAACAGAAAAGTTAATGCCAGCAGTGTAGGTAGTGCTATCATATCTCATGCTAATAAAAACATAGTCTATCTTGCTGATTACAATTTCACGAGCTATAAAGGGGAACTGTTTGTGCTGGAGAAAGATGAATCGCCAAAATGGATAGCCTCAGATGTAAAAAGATTTGAAACATATGAGCTTATAAATAAATTTTATTTTATCAATGATGATAATGCATTGTTCTACAGGGATATAAAGGAAGATAACAATACTTTAATTGCGTCAAATGTATATGACTTTGTACCAAATTTTACAAATGAAGAAGTACTCTATATCACAGATGATGATACTATGTATTTAAGTGGTAAGGATCAAGAGAGAAAAAGAATTGCAGGGAATTTAGTGGATTATACGATAGTGTCTGATATTCTATATTATATCAATGACGATGAGGAGTTGTATTTATATGACTTTGATAATGATCCTGTCAAGGTAGCTTCGTCAGTAAAGTATTTCAATTCCTCTGAAAATGGTACTGCACTTGCTTATTATAATGAGAATAAAGAAGTATTTGTATTGAGTAATAATCAGGAAGAAAAGCGAGTGATAAAAGATGCCGATAAATATTCTAAAGTATACATAAGCAATGAAGTGGTATTTGAAAAAATGCTGGGATTAAGTGATTTAGTTGGCATATGGGAAAACCAAGAAGATAATATATTTATGGAAATACTAAGAGATGGGACTTTGATTGTTTATGATGATGAAGTAAAAGGTGAAATGCCTATACAAATACAGGGTGATTCAGAAACTACTGGAGGATTAGAAGGCAATCTTAGTCAAGCTATAATGCAATATCATAATGGAGAGTATACGGAGCATGATAACGACTATCCTAATGAATATACGTATTTATTTTATGTGGACATGCTAAGCAATGATATAGTCATAGTGGATGGAGATAGGTTCAAAAGAGTGAATAGAGAAACCTTGAATAAGAAGCTGGAGGAATTTAAAGAACGTGCTGCCTATGAAGTGAAAGTAAGTAAAGTCGTGGATTTAGGCTATGATTTATGGCAAACCTGGGTAGAGATTCCTGCTGGAACAGAATGTAGAACCGGTCCTAGTCGAAGTAGTCAGCTGATAGGAGATTTACAGTATACGGATACATGGTATGTGGTAGATTATCATGTAGATGATGATATAAATCTATGGATTCAAATAGAAATTTATGATGGTTACACATATGATCATGTATGGCTTCAATATAATTAAACTTGTAAAGCTGGTGCCAGGCACCTAACTTTTTAACTTATTATAAATATACTCACCTCTTGGCGAAGAAATGCCGAGAGGTGTTTTTTATTGGGGATCAACAGGATTTTGACGTTTTTTGACGAATTAGTATTTTGAATAAAAAAACTAACCAAATATTTCTAGCATAAAGGAGCTAAACCATGAAGAAACCCATAGACTTTCAGTTGAAGGATACTAGGATTCCTATTATTGTAGGTATGACAGGTCATAGAGATTTGGTGGAGAAGGATGTTCCTATACTGGAGACAAAGATAGAAAGCATTCTTGAGGGAATACAGGAGAAATACCAGGAGACCCCCATCTATATCATGACGGCCTTGGCGGAGGGGGCAGATACCCTGATGGCCCAGATAGCTTTAAAGCTGGGGATTCCATATATTGTGGCACTGCCCATGAAAAAGGAAGACTATCTTGAGGATTTTCAGGAGGAGACAGCTAGAAAAACCTTTTTGTCTTTACTGGAGAAGGCCTATAAGTATTACGAAGGCCCCTATTATAAAGAGGTTTGGCAAAATCAGCAGGGAGAGAGAGCCAAGTACTATGAGGATGTAGGGGTACTGATGGCAGAGTATAGCGATTTTCTCATCGCACTATGGGATGGGAAATACCTTGAGGATATGGGAGGCACCTCTCAGGTGGTGAAGTTTAAGGTAGCGGGCGTGTCAGAGGAATACAAGCAAAAGGATTATCTCTTCTCTATGGTGGAGACAGGCTATGTCCATCATATCCTAACACCCAGGAGGAGACATACAGCACCCCTGGAAAATGCCTTTGACATCAATGTATACGCCCCAAAGGGAGAGGATGAGAACCAGCGTTATCTAAAGCATCTTAATAACTTTAACAAGGATCTTTTGAAGCTAGAGGAAGAGAAGGTAGAAAAGAATTTTCAAGATAATATCCTCCAGGGGTATTTTCCCAATCCTGAAAAGATGAATGGGAATGGCAATATGGAGATCTTGAAGTTTTTTTTGGTGGCGGATATGCTGAGCTTAAAGTATCAGAGGATTAAAAACCGCTTCATTGAAGGGATTTTCTGTCTAGTACTGATAGGGATACTCTGCTTTAATCTCTATGGAGTTTTTGAGAAGGATGCTATCTTGATTGGGTATTTATCTCTATACTTGATAGCCATGGTGCTTTATAAGGTTTCTACTAGATATGATTTCAATAATAAGCACCTGGATTATCGCTCCATCGCAGAGGGCTTGCGGATCCAGTTTTATTGGAATCTAGCAGGGTTAAATGAAAAGGTAGAAAATTATTATCTCAATAAAAATAGAAGCGAGCTGGAATGGGTTCGATCTGCAATCAAATCCGTCCAAATCCTGAATTTTAATACTGAAGCCAGCCTCCAGAGGGAGTCTCTAGCCATGGTAAAGGGCTATTGGATTGATTCTCAAAAGGAATATTTCAAGAAGGCTACCCTGAGGCATGATGATAAGATCTCTAGGGGAACCAGTAAGTGGAAAAAGCTATTTGTCATAGGGCTGTGTATTCCCCTGATGATCCTGGTGATGAAGCATCTATTTGGACAAAGTCTATCGGAGGATGGTACCGCTTTGCTTCTGGGTCTTTCCACCATACTTCCTGCCATAGGTGCCCTGCTGGCGGCAAAGGATCAGAATCGATCCTTTAAGGAATTATCCAAAAGATATAGTCAGGTTGGGGCCATCCATGAAAGGGCCTCCAGCTTGTTGGAGGAGTCTATGAAAAGAAACCAGATGGAAAAGGCGCAAAGGATTATCTTTTTGCTGGGAAAGGAATCCTTAAACGAAAATGGAGATTGGATATCCATGCATAGAGAAAAGACCATTGATTTGCCTAAATAAGGAATAACAGCTGGGAGGGATGGATTTTGGACTTGATAAAAAAACAGGAGGAACCTAGAGAGATCAGGGTGTTTATCTCCTCCACCTTTCAAGATCTTCATGAGGAAAGGGATTATTTGATAAGAAGAATTTTTCCGAGGTTGGCAGGTCTCTGCAGGGAAAGGGATGTTGTCTTTACGGGAGTAGACCTTCGGTGGGGCATCACAGAGGAGGAGGCACAGCAGGGGAGAACCATCAGGCTGTGCTTAGACGAGATTCAAAAGTGTAAGCCTTATTTTATCTGTATATTAGGTCACCGTTATGGATGGGTGCCTGAGGCAGAGGAGCTTTTAAAGGATCAGGATCTAGGGGAAAGATATGAGACTGTCATCAGGGAGGCTGTAAACAATAGGATAAGTATTACTGAAATGGAAATTCTTCAAGGGGTATTTAGGCAGCCGGGGGAGGTCAATGCTTTATTTTATTTTGAGGACAAGAAATACTTTGAAGAAAAAAATAAATATCTGAAGATAGAGGAGGATCTACAACGGAAGGAAAAGCTGCAGGCATTAAAGGACAGCATAAAAAAGAGTGATTATCCTGTGAGGGAAAATTTCATATCCAAGGAAATGCTGGGGGAGTGGGTTTATGAGGATATCAAGAAGACCCTGGATGAAAGATTTCCCATCAAAGAAGCACAAACAGAGGAGGAGCAGCAGTATAAAAAGCACCTGGAGCTGGCCTCCAGTAGAAAAGCGTATTATCTAAAAAATAATGAGGCCTATGCTGCTTTAAACAGCTATGCTGAGAAGGGGACTATGCCTCTGGTGGTGTGGGGAAAATCAGGATTAGGGAAAACCGCTCTATTGGCTAACTGGGCAGGGGAGTATCAAGAAAACCATCCTGAAACCCTTGTGGTGCAGTATTATGGAGGAGCAGCATCGGAGATGACGGACATCGATGTGATGCTGTATATTCTTCAGCAAATCAAGGAAAAGACTACAGATTTTCAGGTAGAGATCCCTACTGACCCGCAAGAGCTGAGGATTAGATTTCATGATCTTCTTCAATCGGTAAAGAAGAAGGTCGTGATTATTATTGATGCCTTGAACCAGCTGGACAGTAAGGCTCAGGAGTTAAACTGGGTACCTGAAAAGCTGCCAGGCAATATGAAGCTGATTATCTCTACGATAGATAATGGTATTATAAAGGAAATCAGGGAGAGAAAATGGTTAGAATACCCCATAAAGCCTCTGTCAAAGCAGCAGATGAAGGAAATGATCATAGATTTTCTAAAGCTGCATGGAAAGAGCATTACTCAGCAGCAGATAGAGGAGATTGTTGATTTTCAGGGAGAGGTAGAGGAGAAAAAAGTCTCTTTCCTTTCTAGATTTTCTCAGAGAAAGTCCTACGGCAATATCAACAATCCTCTTTTTCTAAAAACCTTTCTCATTGAGCTGCTGCTAACGGGAAGGTATGATAATCTCCAGGAAAAAATCAACCATTATCTTTCTGCAGCAGACTTAGAGGCTTTATTTCATAAGGTACTAGAAAGAATGGAGGAGGATTTTGGTTCTCAGTTGATAGGGTTTCTTTTAGGCAGTATTTGTTTCTCCCGTAATGGCTTATCGGAGGAGGAGCTAAAACATCTAGCCCATCAGGAGGGGATCAAATACTTAGATATTGTGGACTGCTTACATGGTCTTGATTTTCATTTGATGAAAAAGGGACAGCTGCTGGATTTCTTTCATGATTATATACGACAATCTGTTGTGAAAAAATATTTTTCTCAAGAGGGGCAGGAGGAAGCCTGCCGCAGGAGGCTGGTGGATTTTTTCAGTCAAGGGACTGTCCTCAGCAGGCAAGCGGAGGAGGTACCTTATCAGTATTATCAGCTAAAGGACTGGGAAGCCTTAGAAAAAACTGTTTTACAGCAGGAAATTTTTCAAGAGCTTAGTCATCATCATATGTATGAGCTGCTACAATATTTTCAACAGCTTCAGGAGGAAAAGGGAGATTTATATGACAAGCTGATGAATTCTCTAGAGACAGAGGGTTTGTTCCATAAGGCCTTAGGGAAAAAAGAATTACAGTTTTTCAAGAGTGTTGCTTCCTTATTTCATCTTAATAGAGAATTTGAAAAAGCTAGAAAAATTTATGCCCATATCTTTCATATTGACCAGGAGAAATACGGGGAAGGGCATCCTAAAACACAAAAGAGCTTTACCATGTATCTCAAGCTGCTATTAAAAGAAGGCAATTATGATTTAGGGCTGGCGCTGGCGGAGAAGGAATTAAAAAAACAGCTGGAGGCCTCTGGTGATAGCGGCCTAGGGGCAGCAAGGGCTTATCATAATCTGGCTTTTGCTGAGATGCAGGCAGAAAAATGGATGGAGGCTATAGAAAGCTGTAGTAAGGCTTTGGAAATAAAGAAAAGCCATTATGGTGATTTTCATCCTAAAACAGCAGAGGCAATGGAGATGCTGGCGATTGCCATTAATTCCCTCATGAGACGCTGGAAGAAAAGTGAAGAGGAGAAGCGCTTCGACAAAGAGGAAACAGATCAATTTTTACAGGAATTTCAAGAAAAAAGGCTGGAGATTAAAAAGCACTATTTAGATAGTAAGGATCTGCCTTGGATCAAAAGACATGCAGCTGCTTTCTTTTACGAAATGAAATATAGCTTTGGACAGATAGGGGATATATTTAAAGGAAACACTGAGCGTCAGGGAAGGCTATTGAAGGAGGCACTGGAGATAAAGAAACTGACCCTAGGTAGGCTTCATCCTGCTGTTGCCGACAGCTATATTCACTTGGCTATGAATCATGGAGGTTGGTTCAATAGCAAAGCCCGTATAAAGCACTTCAAAAAAGCCTTACAAATTAGAGAAAATTTCTATGGCAGCTATCATCCTGAGGTGGCAAATGTACTGCATCACCTAGGAGATGTTAGCAAGACAAAGGAGGCTATCTCTTATTTTCGAAGGGCTTGGCAGATACAAAAAAAGGTTTACGGCAGCAGTCACCCCGCCACGGTGAATTCAGCTAAAAAACTATCCTTCAGCTTAAGGGGTACACTTTCCTTTAGCAATGATTTAGAGGCAGACTATATCGATAAATCCCTCCAGCAGCAGATTTCAGCAGATGGTCAGCTTCAGGAAAATCCTATGGAGCTACCAGAGCACCTTGTAAACCTAAATGAAATGAAAAGCGGTGGCTGGAAGCCTGCCTTATATGTATTTTTGTTATTAGTTATTATGAATGCTATAGGTCTGATCTTTATACCTACTAGATGGATTCCTTACTATAGTATGGTGACTGTTATTATCCTAGGGGGGGTAGCCTGGTCAGCAGGCTATGGAAAGATGCATAAAAATCTCTATGCTTTGCTGGGGTATAGTTTATTTCCTCTTCTGCTTTATATAACAAGGATTATGGATCTCGTCATAGGGAGAGTCATCAGCCTAGCTTGGAGCAATCATTTTGACATGATAGGGAGTCTAAGCTTTGCTAGGATTTTTTCAAAGGAGGCCATCATGTATTATGAGCTTGGTTTATATAAAAATATGAACCTAATACAGCTTTCTTGGGCTAGGGGAGGATTTGTGGTGGTATTATTCCTGCTAGGCTATGGTGTAAGGCACGGGAAGGATTATATGAAGCAATATTTCTCTGAGAAAGGAAATCAATGGAGATGATGAAGAAAACAATAGTGAGATGTATAATCATGACGATGCTTCTTGTGGGGCTAACCACCATAGCTGGTGAGGCTAGATTTCAGATTCCCTATGATGAATTAGCTGGTTATAAAAGAAGTGTGATTGATCACCGAATGAATGGAAGGCTGGAAAGGGCCATAGAAATCTATGATAAGATTCTGGAGCTTGAACCAGATTTTTATGAAGCCTATAAGGAAAAAGGGATTTTGTTCTATAGGCTGGGGGAGCCTATGGAGGCGATGGAAAATCTTGATGCTTTTCTAGAGACGGGATTAACAGCTCCTGAGGTATATTATATAAAGGCATTGATTTTAGAGGAGGCAGGAGATTATCATGAAGCAGTTCTGCTACATCAGAGGGCTATAGAAGAAAGGCTAGAGGAAATGAGTTTTTATGGTGGATTGTCTTTTTTAAGCAGGACTCAAAGAATACCTTATTTTCATCTAGGATATTCCCTATACAAGATAGAGGCCTATACAGAGTCCTTGACTGCTTTGAAGATGGCAGGGGACTTACATCCTAGTGCAGAGGAAATAGACCTTTTGAAGGTGAAGATTTATGGGGAGCTCCAAAACCAGCAGGAGGCCTTGGAGGTTTTTAGGAGACTGCAAAGCTACTATTACAGAAATCCTGATGATGCTTATTTACAGGCTATGGAGCTTTATGGAGAAGGACAGTATCAAAAAGCTATCTCTTATTTTGAGGAAGCCCTACTGAATCAACCAGGGAACACAGTCATCTATTATCAGCTGGGGAACGCCTATCTTCACCTGGGCCAGTATCAGAAGGCATTGGAGATGTATGGAGAGATCACCATTATAACACCACAGGAGGCATGGGGTTATCTTTCTGGTTCCTTTGTATATCAATATGTAGGTCAGTACCAAATGGCGGACCATAGCTTTCAGGAATGGAAAGCCAATAATCCTGCCCTCTGGAAAAGCCTCCCAAAGGCAGGCCCAATACTCAGTGGGATAATAATAACCGCTTTTCTAGCAATGCTGTTGTTTCTGACGATGGCAAATAATTCTCAGCTATATAACTTTAGAGACCTGTTTGCTGAAAGGTATGGAGGTCAAAATAGGATTGATTTAAATGTCATGAGACAGTATGCCTATGGTGAAGAAGTAGATGAACTGGATATGGATATAGAGATGCTTTACCATAAAAGAGTGTGGCTGGAGGAATAGCTGGTGCCAGGCACCTAACTTTTTAACTTATTGTAATTAACAGTTAACATCACCTTTTGGCGAAGAAAAGCTAGAAGGTGGTTTTTATGTAGCAGGATTGTTTAGAAAAAAGTAGAAATGATATACTTATAGAGAATAAAGGTGAGGAAAAAAGGGGTGGATTCAGTATGGATAAGGAGATAAGATGGCGACAAAGATTTGAAAATTTTGACAAGGCCTATAAACAGTTTCATGCTGCTATTTTAGACTTTGACAAGCTAAGTGTACTAGAAAAAGAAGGATTGATCCACCGATTTGAGTATACCTTTGAGCTGGCTTGGAAAACCTTAAGGGATTACTTGGAAGGAAAAGAGGTAGAAGCAAGATTTCCTAGAGATGTAATAAAAGCAGCTTTTCATTATGAGCTTATTGAAGATGGAGAGGTGTGGATAGATATGTTGGAGAAGCGAAATCTTTTAGCCCATACCTATAATGAAGAACGTTTTAATTATGCTATAAAAAAGATAAAAGAAGAATACTATGGCCCTATAACACAGGTGCATAGATTTTTAGGAGAAAAAAGATGAGTTTTGGAATACCAACCAAAAGCATGAAAATAATTATGAATACCTTAGTAGAGAAAAAAGAAATTGAGAAGGCATCGGTTTTTGGAAGTAGAGCCATGGGCAATTATAAAAATGGATCAGATGTCGATATTGTTATCTATGGTGATAGCATCACAGTTGAAGTAGTAAATCAAGTAAGCTTAGAATTAAATGAAAAGCTTCCTTTACCCTACTATTTTGATATTGTTCACTATGAAACTCTAGAACATGAGGGCCTAAAAGAGCATATAGACAAACATAGCAAAATATTTTATGAGAAAGGTACCAGGCACCTAACTTTTTTTAATTAATTGTAGATATAGCTACAGAAGTGTTATACTATAATTATTAAAGGCTGAATCGAAGGGGGAAGCTTCGGATGGAGGACAAGGTTTTTAGCTTGCTAGAAAGAATGTATTCTGATTTAAGTAGTAAAATTGATAACATGGATGTACAAATGCAAGAAATGAAGACTGATATGCAAGAAATGAAGACTGATATGCAAGAAATGAAAACTGATATGCTAGGAATAAAGTCAAATATGGCTACAAAACAAGATTTAGCTATGCTTGAAAACAAGATGGATGCCAACCATAAAGCTTTATATGATGGATATATACAAAACGCTGAGGATATTACCGAAATAAAAGCTAAATTGGATCAACTAACTGATCGGGTTGAAAATCAAGAAATAAGATTGCAGATATTAAAGTCAGCAAAATAAAATCTGGTGCCAGGCACCTAACTTTTTAACTTATTCTGATGAAAGAGGATCTTTATTATAACTGCCTTATTGTAGGCAACAGTACCTTTTGGTAAAATAAGACCAAGAGGTATTTTTTTGCTTTGCTATTGATAGACACGGGGGTGGCAGGATGGAGCTGCAGGTAAAGGATATTTGTTTTCTTAGAAATAAGCACTACACAATGCAAAATGAAATAACGCTCAATAGCAATCGAGTGGATACCAGTTTTTTTGATGACCATGAATTTGTTGAGATAACAAGCTCAAAGGGATCAATGATATGTATGATTTCCTACAGCAGCGATGACTCTGATATCCATGCTTATGTATCACCTCCGTTAAAGGAAATCAGCGATGGAGATAAATTTATCATAAAAAAAATCAGCCATGTCAACCTAAAAAGATACTTTATCACAAAGGTAGAAAATGTAAAGATTGATAAGGTAGAGGTCTCTCAAAACATCATAGACAGCGTTAGCAGGGATGGAGAGCTGGACGGGATTGTTTTGCTCAACAAGCTGAATGGCTATAGCTTGAAGCTGCCTATGGATAAGATACTTGTAGATGCCCATAGTGTAGATAAGGTAAGATTAAGCATCAAGCATAGAAAGTTGCTGGAGATAGACCTGCCTACTTATATCAGTCAGATGTATCTAGATAGCCTGGATGGGTCCTTAGATCAGTATTATCAGGATGAATCAAAAAATATAACCTATGAAAACTATTATGAAGCGGCAAAAAAATTGAAATACCACTTGGAGAAAAAAGAGATAGACTTTTTATCTGTCTATCCTATGTACACAGAAAAGAGGAAAAGAAGTTTACTGGAGGGCATCACAGAACTAGTAAAGAAGGGTAAAGAAAAAGCATTGAGCTTTTTTATAGGACAAAAAAGTATTGACCTGAGGGTAATAAGACCCTATCCCATAGATGAAAGTGAAAATGCCATAAGACTGTCGGAAACAGCTATGAAGCTATTAGGACTAGAGGAAACAGACACAGTGACTATACGAAATGGAAAGTATAGCTGTAAGGCTAGAGTGTTGAGCATCGATGACTGGTGCATTGTCACCAACGAAAATAGAATCAAATCACAGCAGGACATAAACCTGCTGATAGGCCTTCCAACCTATATGAGGAGGGAATTAGATCTCCCCTATATCAACACCAATGTTTCTGTTGAGAGAGACCTAGGGTATTTTTTTAGAAAGCATTCAAACAATCAAATCATGACCATCATTGGATTGATTCTATCCTTGACGGTGGTGAATGAGATCGCCAATATTTACGTTAGGATTCTGTCCATCATAGCCCTAATCATCCTGTTTATGTATTTATCCTTTTCGGAGGTTCGAGAAAAGATATCCCATAAATAAACCAAGCTGGTGCCAGGCACCTAACTTATTAACTTATTGTAAATATTTACACCTTTTGGTAAAATAATACTGGGAGGTGTTTTTCTTTGGGAAGAAAACCTAGGATTGAGTATAAGGGCGGTGTTTATCACGTTATTCAAAGGGGAAATAATCGAGAGTACATCTTTGAGAAAGATAAAGATAAAGCATACCTACTGGAGTTGGTAAAGGAATATAAGGAGATGCTGAATTTTCATTTCTATGGATTTGCTTTAATGAACAATCACTATCATTTCATCATTAAGACATTGGATACACCATTACAGAAGATTATGCATCGAATCAATAATAAGTATAGTAAATACTATAATTATAGGAATAGTAGAACAGGACATGTTTTTGAAAATAGATATAAGGGTATTTTGGTAATGGAGGATAGCTATATCCTGTCTCTGCTGCGATATATTCATCAAAACCCTGTGAGGGCAAAGCTGTGTAACAAAGTGAGAGACTATGGATGGAGTAGTGATTCATATTATAGAAGGAATGAAAAGGGCGAAATCGTGGATATAGATTTTGTCTTGAATATCTTCTCTAAAAACAGGTATCAAGCAATAAAGGCCTATGGAGGATTTATGGATATGGAGAAGATGGAGGAAGGCAGTGTTTTTGAGGAGGTTGAAGCTATTGGTGAGGGTCAGGAGAAGGCTGTTGAGGAGACTGTAGCATCTATTGAAAGAAAAAGCCTTGAGGATCTCCTGTATGAGGTGACAAAGGACAGGACTTTATATGAGGAAATTAAAAAAGGTTCTAGAAAAAGAAATCTAACAAATTTTAAGCAACAATATATCCAGCAAGCTTTGGCTGCTAATTATACCATGAAGGAAATTGGAGAGAGCTTATCTATTAGTGAAACGTCTGTATTTAAAATGTATCACAGATGAACAAATATAAGGGGGAAAATGCATGGCTTCTATTGTAAAGAGCTTTTCTATATCGGGCGTAGATGGTTGTCTGGTGGACGTTGAAACAAAAACCATCGATGGGCTGCCTATGATTTCTATTGTAGGATTGGGAGATACTGCTGTAAAGGAGGCAAGGGAAAGGGTTGAATCTGCATTAAATGATGGGAACTATGAGTTTCCTCAAATGAAGGTGGTTATTAACCTGGCCCCCAGTGATTTAAAAAAGAGTGGCTCTCATTTTGATTTGCCCATTGCCTTGGGACTGTTAATGGAAACGGGACAATTAAAGACGAAAAAGATAGAAGCTTATGGATGTATCGGGGAATTATCCTTAAATGCTAGACTGCGATCCTGTACAGGGGTACTGCCTATGACCATTGCAGCAAAGGAGGCTGGGATCACGAATATCATTGTACCAAAGGATAATGTAAAGGAAGCTTCTTTAGTAAAGGGGATTAGGGTATATGGATTTGATACCTTAAAGGAAGTAGTGGAATTTTTAGAGGATAAGAAGGAGTATATGGGGAATCAAGAGGAAATGGTGACTGTTAGCGAAGTAGATCCCTATAGAGTAGACTTTAAAGAGGTCCAAGGACAGGAGGCTATGATTGAATACATTGTCATTGCAGCAGCTGGAGGACATAATCTTTTGATGGTTGGAACACCAGGCTGTGGTAAATCCATGATTGCTAAACGGATCCCCACCATTCTGCCTAGTATGACAGAAGAGGAAGCCCTTGAGGTCACAAAGATTTATAGTGTGGCAGGATTGTTGAGGGGAAGGGGACATTTAATCAAGGATCGACCTTTTCGAGCACCCCATCATAATGCTTCTACCAATTCCTTAATTGGTGGCGGCAATAATGCTACCCCGGGGGAAATTTCATTGGCCCATAACGGCGTATTATTTTTAGACGAGATTGCTGAGTTTGGCAAGAAAACTCTTGAAGCTTTGAGACAGCCAATGGAGGATCAAATTGTCACCATCTCTAGGGTAAAATATACCAATACCTATCCTGCTAGCTTTATGCTGGTGGCGGCAATGAACCCTTGTCCATGCGGATATTTTGGTAATGATAAGTGTCGCTGCAGTGATTATGAGGTAGTAAAATATAGGCAAAAGATATCTGGTCCGATCTTGGATCGGATGGACATACAAAAATATGTACAGCCAGTAAAGTTTAAGGAATTATCCAGCAGTACCTCAGGAAAAACCTCTCAGGAGCTTCGAGAAAGAGTGGAGTTTGCAAGAAGTATTCAGAAAAAAAGGTACGACAGGATAGATGGCATTAACTGTAATGCTCAAATGGGACATGCTTTGATTAAAGAATACTGTCAGCTGGAGGCAGAGGGAGAAAGATTGTTACAATTGGCTTATGAACGTTTTAATTACAGCGCTAGAACCTTTCACAAATACTTGAAGGTGGCTAGAACCTTTGCAGATATGGAAGCCTCAACAAAAATTCGCAAAAAGGATGTGGCAGCGGCTCTAATGGCAAGAGATTTAGAAAAAGAAGGTGCTGCCATGATGGTGCTTTAGGGGGTAGTTGGTATGGTTTATTGGATTTGGTTAAGACAACTAAAAGGCATAGGTGCTACTATAGAAAAAAGGCTTCTAAAGCATTTTAAAACCCCTCAAGCAATTTATGAAGCAGAAGAAGATGCATTAATGGATGTAGAAGGAATTGGTAAGGCCACAGCAAAAACTATAAAAAAATCGAGATCTTTAGATAAGGCATCAAATCTATTAGAGGTAATTAGGAAAAAGGATATAAAAATATTAACCTATCATGATCCTCTATACCCTAGTGATGCCAAGGTATATCCAGAAGCACCTACAGTTTTATATTATAAAGGAAATATTAGGGATAATAGTGAAGGCGTGGCCATAGTGGGCTCTAGGAGATGTACTGGCTATGGGAAACAGGTGGCAATAGAGGCAGCTGACTATCTAGCTAGAAATCATATACCTGTCATCAGCGGTATGGCAAAAGGAATAGATGGGTATGCCCATATCGCCTGCTTGAAAGCCGGTGGATATACGATAGCTTTTTTGGGACATGGATTGGATATGTGTTATCCCAAGGAGCATATAGAGTTAATGGAGGGCATCATAGAAAAAGGTGTTGTCATTTCAGAGTATCCACCTAATACAAAACCAAGGCAAGAGTATTTCCCCAAAAGGAATGCCCTCATCAGCAGCTGGAGCAAAAAGGTACTGGTGGTGGAGGCGGCGGAAAAAAGTGGTGCTTTAATTACAGCTAATCTAGCTAAGGCTCAGGGGAAAGAAGTGTTAGCTCCTCCCCATGAGATGTATAGCCCTACTGGAAGAGGCACGAATCGTTTGATTGCTCAGGGGGCTACTGTATATTTACATCCTTCTCAGCTGCTGGAGGAACGTGAATCTATACAGACAAAATCCCTAGAATCAAAGAAGTATAAAGGAAGAGAAGTTGAAAAACCCTTTAGAGAACTTATGCCTATCGAGAAGCAGATATTAGATAGCTTCCAGGGTTCCATCAAGACCATTGAAGAGATTGAAGAAGATACAGGAATTAGTCAAGTAGAGCTGATAGAACATCTTTCTATATTGGAGCTAGAAGGAATCATTGAAGCATTATCTGCAGGAAGATTCAAATATACGGTGCCAGGCACCTAACTTTTTAACTTATTGAAAGAAGGCTTAGGTGAATAGGATAGGATTGTTTAAAAGGATATAGGAATGATATACTGTAAGCATAAAGTTAAGCTAATGTATTTATCATTTTCTGTAGTGGGGGAAAAGATAGCACATAAATAATAGATAATCATTGGAGGTACATATGGAGGCTTTAGACTTAAAGAAGATGGAAGAATGCTTTATCAAGGAAATAGATGACAATCCCCGCGGTCATCAAATCGTCAAAGGGAAAAATCCTATTATTTTGACTGCTCCCCATAGCGTAAGCCACTTGAGGGAGGAAAAAGAAAAAATTGGTGAGTTTAGAACTGGGGTCATCGTACAGCTAATAGGAGAATTATCAGGTTGCCATAGGGCATATAAAACCAAAAACTTAGGAGACGATGCCAACTATGATAGGGATTGTAACTTCAAAAGTGACTTATTAGAGTATATAAAAGAGAATGATATTAAGCTGGTACTGGACTTTCACTTATCCTCTCCCAATAGGGCTTTTTCTATAGATATCGGTACAGGACGTAGGTCCCTGATTCAGGGTAGGGAAGATTTGCTTAGCTGTATCAAGGGAGGCTTTGAAGCTGTTTACCAAAATGTAGAGGTAGATGATACCTTTCCAGGCTCCTACCCACATACTGTTTCTGCCACTGCTTCAAGGGAGTTGGGGATACCGGCTTTTCAGATAGAAATCAACTGGAGTAAAGTGGATGATTATGAGAAAACTAAAATCTTTGTCAATACCATGGCAAAGATGATCAATAAGCTGGAGGAACTACTATGAAGGGATGGATTATTTATAATGGCGCATTGAGGATAAAGAAGATGGAGGCATTGGTCTTCAAGCTTGCTGAGGAGGGTAAAAAAAAGGGATATCATTTAAAGTTGATCAAAAATAATGAGCTGATTCCCGCCTACTGTTCCCTTGGAAAGCCTCAGTTACATTCAGTATTAGAGCTAGATGAACCTGATTTTGTAATCTTTTGGGATAAGGATATCTTACTGGCGAAGCATCTGGAGTTGATGGGATTTAGATTGTTTAATACACCAGAGGCTATAGAGGATTGTGACAATAAAGCTTTGATGCACCTGAAGCTAGCAAGGGCAGGGATAAGGGTTCCCAAAACCATACTAGGCCCCTTTACCTTTCATCAGCATAATTTAAGCGATGGCTATTTGGATAAAGTTTTTGCCCAGCTGGGAGAGCGGATTATACTGAAGGAGGCCTATGGCTCATTTGGTATGCAGGTTCATATGATAGACAGCAGAGAAGCCTTAAAACAGCAGATTCTCAACCTTGGCAACAGACCCTTTATCATGCAGCAGTATATCCATAGCAGCTATGGGAGAGATATCAGGGTCAACATCATTGGGAATAGGATGGTAGGGGCTATGGCCAGAACCAGCCCATCAGATTTTAGAACCAATATAACACTAGGGGCCACGGGAGAATTGGTGGAGCTAAATCAAGAGCAAAGGGAAATCGCACTGAAGGCACATGCTGCTCTAAATCTTGATTTTAGTGGTATTGACTTACTATTTGGTGAAGACAATGAACCGATTCTGTGCGAGGTAAACTCCAATGTAAACTATCTAAGCTTTGAGGAAGCATCCGGTGTCAATTTTAGTCATCTCCTACTGGATTGGATTCGTGAGGCATTATGATGAAGGGGTTATTGCTATACAATCAAGAGGATTATGAAAGAAATAAAGACTATGTCCATTGGCTTCAGGAGGAAGCAGAAGAAAATCGGATAGATTTACAGCTGGCGCTGAAGGAGGAGTTTCTCATTGAGGGGGTTCCTAGGGCAGCCAACTATAGATTTGTTATCAATAGGACTAGAAGCTATGAGATCAGCCTCATGTTTCAGTTAAACAATATCAGGGCTTTTAATCATCCTGAGATTACCCTGCTGGGTAATAACAAGCTGGCAGCCTATTTGTATGCAAAAAATAAAGGTATCCAGTACCCAGAAATATTAGTTTCCTGGTCACAGGGTGAAAAGATAATATCCAAACCCAATGATGGTCATGGGGGTCAAGGGGTAGGGCTACTAAGGGACGTTAACCTATATGATGGTAATATCCGATTACAGCAAGCATTTATGGAGGATTTGATAGGAGATATCAGATTTTATATCCTCAATAACAAGATCATCCATGCAGTCTTGAGAAGGGCCAGCAATAAAATCATCTCCAACTTTAGCCAAGGTGGGGAGATAAGCTTGTATGACTATAATGCCCATGAAAAGGCTTATGTGGAAGCTTTTATCAAAGACCTGGTTATAGATTATGCAGGGGTAGATTTTTTATTAACCAAGGATAAAAAACTGGTTTTCAATGAAATCGAGGATGTTGTTGGCAGTAGAATGCTCAGCAAACTAGGGGTAAATAACACCACAAAGCTGTTTTTACAGCATATCAAAGCAACGGTGCCTGGCACCTAACTTTTTAACTTATTTAGAAAAGAGGTCTTAGGAGGGGATTAGCCCTCTTAAGACCTCTTTGGTATTTAGTATATTTCGATGGCATCAATATCAGAATTCCATATTACGTAGAATCCATAATCTTCTAAATCCTTTACTGGGATGAAACCTTCTCCTTCTAGCTGGATATCCAGTAGCTGGGAAGCATCTGCAACTGCTATAAAGGATCTACCGTCCTCTACCTTTAACTGAACTGTACCTTGTTCAAAGGTTCCCTCTGCAGGCTTGACATAGGATCCTTCTAGGTCAACGATGGCTTTAAATCCTACCTGAGTTTCTACTGCAAATTGACTCATGATGAATGCTTCTAAATCCTCTTGTGTAAAAACTAATACTGATTCAGGCAGTTGAATGTCAGTGGTAGTAAGCTTTCTAGATACAGTTAAGCCTTCTACTTGGATTTGAGCCATAGGGGTGATTAAAGCCAACTCAGTTTCTTCTGTCACTGCATCCTCTTCAAAGGTGGTGACCTGTTGATAGTAGCTTCCTGTGATAAAAGCCTTGGCCATTGGGATGTTTGGAGCGATAAAAGTATCATAGAGCTCTAGAACTTCTTGTAGATCTTCCTCTGTCAGCTCAGGCATTTCAGCTGGCATAAGCTCTGCAGGTAACTTGTCGATATTGGTAATGACATAGAGCATATAGGCCTCTAAAAGATCAATCATTTTATCTGAATCAAGCTTTAGGGTGTAGGTATTACCTTCCTTGGTCATACCTAGATCGATGCCTAAATCCATCTCTTCAATAAATTGAATGATGTCCTGCAGCATCTTAGAGTTCATGTCAATAGGAGCTTCGGTATTTCTAAATAGAATGTATTCTTCTTGGATATCTACTGTTTCTTCTAAACCCATTACAGATAAAAGAGGAAGAACAGCATCTGTGTTTATGTAGAAGTCAGTACCTACAGTATAAAGCTTGATAGTTGGTATTTCCTGCAACCCTTCTACGTCCTCTACTACGATTTCCATGTAGGAAACAAAGTCCTTTAGATTTGATACTGAATACATTTCCACATTATAGTGAAGATCTACATCAGGAGGGATTACTACTTTAAGCTGCATTTCTGCTTCTCCCTCTAAACCATCCCACTCATAAATTGCCTTCATATCTTCCCAGTAGGATGTTTCTGCTGGTGCAAATCCAACCATTGTAAGCATGGAAACAACCAACAGCATAACAATTAGCATTTTTTTCATTTTTGTGCACTCCCTTTAGCATTTTATTTTTAGCATATACCATGTCTAAACTATTGTTAAGCCACGCCATGCTATGGAAAACTAAATCTTTGGCTCCTATATTTTACCACTTTTTCTATTGTTTTTCAATAAAAATAAGGCACCCTTTTCTTTTTTTGGTTACAAAAGCATCTCTACCCAGTATTTACATTGGCAACTATTCCCTATATGCATTGCAATTGCAATGTTTTTTCTATACAATGAGTTTAGATTCTCTGACGAGAGTTAGTTTACATAACATAAATTAAATCCGTGAGAGAATCATCAGAAAATCATTTTGGATGGAGGAGATTGCAAATGGAAAGAAATAGAACTGCAAAAAAAGCAGCTAGTATTTTATTGATTGCTGCTATGATTCTTACATCAGTAGGAGCGTCCTTTGCTGAGGATGCTGTAGTTACTGAAAACAATGATGGGGTTGAGGTTGTTGAGACAACTGAACCAGTAGAGGAAAATGTAGATACAGACGGAGATGTGGATACAGACGAAGATGTAGAAACAGATGAAGATGTAGATACAGACGGAGATGTAGACACAGACGAAGATGTAGATACAGACGAAGATGTAGACACAGACGAAGATGTAGATACAGACGAAGATGTAGATACAGACGAAGATGTAGATACAGACGAAGATGTAGACACAGATGAAGATGTAGATACAGACGAAGATGTAGATACAGACGAAGATGTAGATACAGACGAAGATGCTAATGAGGAAAAAACGCCTGTTTCCTTCAGTGATATCGAAGGTCACTGGGCTGCTGAAAGAATCATCACCTGGGCTGAAAATGGTGTAGTTAGCGGTTATCCAGATGGAACCTTCAAACCAGAAAACAACATTACAAGAGCAGAGTTTATGTCTCTAATCAATAAGTCCATGGGTTATGTAGAGGAAGCGCCTATCAATTATGCTGATGTAGCTTCAGATAAATGGTACTATAGAGTAGTGGCAAGAGCTGAAGCAGCTGATTATATTTCAGGATATGGTGATGGCATCATGAAGCCAGAAGCAAATATTACTCGTGAAGAAGTAGCTACTATCATTAGCAAAATCCATAACCTAGAAAGAGATGCTAAAGAATCAGAAGTGTTTGTTGATGAGATTTCTAGTTGGGCTACAGGATATGTAGGTGCAGTTGCGGCTGCTCGTTATATGAACGGTTATGTAGATGCAGAAGGGGTTAGAACCTTTGGGGCAACAAACAACATCACAAGAGCAGAAGCAGTAGTAGTAATCAACAACATGTTCCGTGTAATTGATGAAGACCAAGATGGTGACCAAGATCAAGATGGTGACCAAGACCAAGATGGCGACCAAGATCAAGATGGTGACCAAGACCAAGATGGTGACCAAGACCAAGATGGTGACCAAGACCAAGATGGTGATGAAGACCAAGATGGTGATGAAGACCAAGATGGTGATGAAGACCAAAATGGTGATGAAGACCAAAATGGTGATGAAGACGAAGACAATAATGAAGATGAAGAAAATAACACAGAAGAAGTGTAATCTTCTTTAGCTATGCAAGTCCTCTAGGATAGATTACCTACCCTAGAGGGCTTCTTTGTGTTACAATAGAGTGTATAAGGTTGAAGATAAAGGAGGAAATAGCATGAAGGTACAAAAGGCCATCATACCAGCAGCAGGGCTGGGGACTCGATTTTTACCAGCTACAAAGGCACAGCCAAAGGAGATGCTGCCTATCGTGGACAAGCCTACTTTGCAGTATATTATTGAAGAGGCTGTAGCTTCTGGTATAGAGGAAATACTGATTATAACAGGAAGAAATAAAAAATCCATTGAGGACCATTTTGATAAATCTGTTGAGCTGGAGCTGGAGCTGGAGAAAAGTGGCAAGGAAGAGCTATTGGCAGAGGTGAGAAAGGTTTCCGATATGGTCAATATCCACTATATACGTCAAAAAGAACCAAAGGGATTAGGTCATGCCATCCATTGTGCCAAAAGCTTTATTGGCAATGAGCCCTTTGCGGTACTTTTAGGAGATGATATTGTCGATAGTGAGGTACCTTGTTTAAAGCAGATGATTGACGTATATAATGAGTATAAAACCAGCATCCTAGGGGTGCAGGAGGTACCGCAGGAGGATGTCAATAAGTATGGTATCGTAGCAGGAAAATACATTGAGGATAGGGTTTATAAGGTGAAGGATTTGGTGGAAAAGCCTGCTGTCAAGGATGCTCCTTCCAATGTAGCAATTTTAGGCAGGTATATCATTAGTCCTGAGATATTTGCTATATTAGAGGAAACAAAGCCTGGCAAAGGGGGAGAAATTCAGCTGACGGATGCCTTGAAGGTATTGGCTCAAAGAGAGGCAATGTATGCTTACAATTTTCAAGGCAGACGATATGACGTTGGAGATAAATTAGGCTTCCTGCAGGCTACTGTAGAGTTTGCCTTAAAGAGAGAGGGCTTAAGGGAGGAATTCCTTCAGTATCTTTCTAGGATAGTAGATGAGGAAAATGGGAAAAATACAAGTGAGATAGAAGTAAGTATAGAGAAAATAACTGGTTAGATATTTTGGGGATAGCTGCTTAATTATGGTAGAGTGGCTGTCCCCATAGATTATTACAGGAAAATATGCTATAATGATTGACAGGAAAACCTGGTAACAGGATAGTTGAATAAGTATTATTAGATATGGAGAGAAAATACATGCTACATGATTTAGGGAAACGCATTGTACGTCCAGCAGTACTTGCTTTTTATTTGATTTTTTTTATATTGGTTTTTGTCCAAGGCAACTTTAACCGAGGACCTTATCTTTTCCAAAGATCCACCGGTTATCTAGTGGCTTATGGTATGGCGATTAGTGGGATTTTCATTGCCCTATACTATGTATTTAAGAAAATAACTGTTCTACAAAATCCCAAGATTTTTATACCTTTTCTTGCATTTATATCCTTTGCTCCTCGTTATGTATGGGTTCGATTGATCAATACAGTGCCCATTTATGACTTTGCAAGGTTTCATAATTATACCATAGCATTGATTCATGGAGAATATGATGCTTATTTAGAGATAAGGAATGTTTTTCCCCATCTATCGGGATATCCTCTGTTGTTGTCCTATGTCTACAGAATCTTTGGGGAGACAGTTGCAGTGGGACAGGCCTTCAATATCTTCTGTTCTATTATGACGGCCATTGTGATTTATCTGCTGGGGAGGCAGGTATTTGGTGAGGCGGCAGGGCAAACTGCAGGAGTTATCTTTGCCTTGTATCCTACACAAATTATGTACAATACCTTGCTGGCTTCGGAGCATATCTTTTTACTATTATTTTTATTGGCCTTATATTTATTTATTCGATATACTAGTGTAGAATTAAAGGGCTGGAGCCTTTTAAAGCTACTGGTGGTGGGGATAGTGATGGCGGTTGCCCATATCGTCCGTCCGGTTTCATCCTTATTGTTTCCACCGATGCTGGCCTATCTACTATTTTTTCAAAGGGTAGACAGACCGGCGAAGGACTTTTTATTAGAAAAAGGCAAGAAAATTGCTTTGGTGTTTCTAGGCTTTATCCTTACTGTAGGGATGCTAAATCTTATCTATATAGACACTGTGAAGGTGCCATTGGGGAAAACCGCTGGCGGCTTCAATCTCTATGTAGGGACGGATCCTGAACGGGATGGGATGTGGAATCCTACTGCTTGGGAGATTATTGAGGAATATGATCATGATTTTGATCGGGTCCACAGTGAAGCTCAAAGAAGGGCGATAGAAAGGATAAAGAATGATCCTATTGGTTTTATTGGTTTGGCGGAGAGAAAGTTTGCTATCCAGTGGGGAACAGATGATTATGGGTACTACTGGAGTATGCTGGAGCTTTATCCCGAGACAGACTTTAGCTTATGGGTGCGGGAGCACAGTGATAGTGTTAAGGTAGTGGCTCAGAGCTACTATATGGGGATCATCATCCTTGCCCTCCTGGGGGCACTATATGGTCTCAAGAGGCGAGAGGCAGACGCCTTAGGGTTGTTTGCTATGATTGTATTGATTTTTGCTGCTGCCCACGTTTTGATAGAGGTACAGTCTCGATATCATCATCCTGTGGTTCCCTTTTTCATTTTGACAGCGGTGGCTGCAATGGGGTATTGGTCAGGAGATTCAGATAATAACGGAAATGAGGCGTTGAAGCAATGAAGGAAAAGCTGATTTCTTTAGTAATCCCTATGTACTGTGAAAAGGATGTTGCAAGGGAGTGCTACAAAAGAGTTAAAAAGGTAATGACAGACAACGCTATCCATCATGAGATTGTTTTTATTAATGATGGAAGCAGTGACAATACTATTGATATATTGGAGGAAATAGCTACAGAGGATCAGCAGGTGAAGGTCATCAGCTTTGCTAGAAACTTTGGCCATCAAATCGCTGTAACAGCAGGGATAGCCAAGGCAAAGGGAGATGCTGTGGTGGTGATCGATGCAGATTTGCAGGACCCACCGGAGGTGATTCCTGATATGATAGCTTTATGGCAGCAGGGATACCATGTGGTCTATGGGCAAAGAAAGAAGCGTAAAGGAGAAACCTGGTTTAAGCTGGCTACTGCTAAGTTTTTTTATCGGTTTTTAAAGCAGATGACCGAGGTGGAGATGCCGCTGGATACTGGGGATTTCCGATTAATGGATAGAAAAGTAGTGGATGTATTTAATGATATGCCGGAGAAAAACCGATTTATCCGAGGAATGGTTAGTTGGGTAGGCTTTAAGCAAACGGCCCTTCTCTATGAAAGAGAGGAAAGGTTTGCTGGGGAGACAAAGTATCCTTTAAAAAAGATGCTGAAGCTGGCCTCCGATGGCATCTTGTCCTTTTCCTTTAAGCCTGTAAAGTGGATAGAGGGGACGGGGGTAGTGCTATTGGTAGTTGGTTTTCTGATGATGCTCTTTAGTCTGGTGACATGGATCAACGGCACTGTTACTGATGTGCCAGGCTGGCTGTGGGTAGTTGTTCTTCTAAGCGGAGTGCATCTATTGGCTTTAGGGATTGTAGGAGAGTATATTGTTCGGATTTATGATGAGAGTAGAGGACGACCTTTGTATACAGTTGAAAAGGAAATTAATATGGAGTCTGATAATAGATAGGTGATGAGAAAAGATGCTAAATAAAATGAAACACTATGGCTCCTACCTTGTGTTTGGGGTCTTGACTACAGTGGTAAATCTCACCATATATAAGCTGCTGCTGGATGCAGGGGTGCATTATACCATCAGTACAACGGTGGCCTTTGTAGTGGCGGTTTCAGTGGCTTTTTATACCAATCGGAAATGGGTATTTTCCAGTGAAGTGGTTGGTAAAAAAGTCTACAAAGAAATGGGGCTTTTCTTTGCTGTGAGAATAGGAACCTATCTTTTTGATTTGATAGGGCTTATATTGCTGATTCAGTTCTTCAGCATGGATGAATTCATCAGTAAGCTGATTGTAAATGCTGGCGTCATTGTACTAAACTATATTTTAAGCAAATGGGTAGTATTCAAAGAACCCAGCCACGGGGACGTTTCACTTGTCACCTCAGATGGAAAGCTAGAGGAGAATTGATATGGAGCTATTGACTAAATTCCTAGAATTTATGACAATTGAATTAACGGTACTGCTGACGGCGGCTTTACCTATCATCGAGCTGAGGGGAGCTATTCCTGTGGGAGTTTCCTTAGGGATGTCTCCGGCCCATGCTTTTTTTATCAGCTTTCTAGGAAGCATGCTGCCGGTACCTATCATCATTCTTACCATAAGACCTGTCTTTAAGGAGCTGAGGAAGTGGAAAGTCTTTCGAGGCTTTGTAGATAGGATTACTACAAAAACCATGCTGAGAAGTGATAGGATTAAAAAGTATGGCTTCTGGGGATTAATCCTATTCGTAGCTATTCCTTTACCAGGTACAGGAGTATGGACAGGGACCCTGGCATCAGTACTTTTGGATATGCGCTTAAAGGTAGCCTTTCCTGCTATCTTCATTGGAAATCTTATCGCTGGCACTGTCATTATGATGGTAAGCGATGGGGCTGTTAGGACATTGAATCTGCTTGGAAATATACTTTAGCTAAAGATAAGGAAAAGTCCACTCTGGGGTGGACTTTTTAACTGAGGACACAGTATATTTTTCATGTCAAAAGGTGTATAATGATGTAGCTGGAAACTAAACTTTACTCTATTAAGCTACGATGGTATACTATATATGTTAAGATTCTGTTAAATTGGCAAAGGTATAGGTATAAAGGAGAAGATATTATGACAAAGGGAACAGAGAACAGGATAGAGATAAAGGAAGCCATCAAGAACCTGGAGGAGGCCCTGGTATATATAGAAGAGACTGAGGAGCTGCAGCGGAAGGTGCATCAGGCCTATAAGGTGCCTTATCCTGTACCATTTAAATACAATCTAGCTGTGGGAGTCATACTCTACCTTGTTTATAGTCAAGGGATGCCCTTTGGAGGTCTGGTGATTATCGGTTGGTTTGGATGGCAGGTAGCTGTAAATGGTATCTATTTTATGTTTCAGCTGCATAAAAAAATGCCAAACATAGCAAAATGGAAAGATAAGGTAAATACCAATATAGAGAAGCTGGAAGAAAAATGTATGGCGCCACAGAAATACTGGTACTCCAATGCAATGGATCATTTCATAAAATACTTGAAGTCCGGTAGAGCCAAAACCATTGAGGAATGTATTCAATTATACGAAGAGGATTAGGAACAAATAGGAAGGAGGGCATACTGTGGCCAAGGAAGTATTTAATCGATATGAGTTAAAGTATTTGATTCATCATGATGTCTATGTAGAGCTGCTAGATGCCTTAAGGCCCTACCTTTCTTTAGATGCCAATGGTGATGAGGAAGGTTATTATACAGTTGCTAGTATCTATTATGATACAGAGGATCATTTGTTTCATCAAGAAAAAATGATGGGACAGCCCTTTAGACAGAAGCTGAGAATGAGGACCTATAATAAGACTTCACTCAATGATTATGCTTTTATTGAAATCAAGAAAAAGCATAAGGGGGTTGTAAACAAACGCAGGACTTTGATCAGGCTGAAGGATGCCTATAGCTTTTTGGCAGAAAAACAGCTGGGAGCAAGGACTGCGGATCTAGATGTTTCCAATCAGCAGATTTTGAAGGAAATAGATTTTTTAAAGACCTTTTATCAGTTAAAGCCTAAGGTGCTGTTGGCCTACGAGCGTCAAGCATTTCAAGCTATAGATGATAGGAGTATTCGAATCACCTTTGATAAAAATCTTAGAAAACGAGAATATAATTTCCGATTGGAAAATGGAAGTGATGGGGAAATGTATGTGGACCCTCATGTATATGTTTTAGAGGTAAAGCTTAGTGAACGAATGCCTTTATGGCTTGCCAGGATCCTAAGCGAGTATCGATGTGCAATGCAGAGCTTTTCTAAATACTCTAGCTGCTACAGTAACACAGAGGTACCAGTGGCAGAGAAGAATATCATATAGGGGGTTGCAGTAGTGTTAAACACCATTAATGACATTTTTATGATCAATGAGATAGGAACCATTACCACAGTTAGAGAAGTAATTTTCACCATATTGGTGAGCTTCGTTTTAGGACTGATGATTTCCTATACCTATATTAAGACCTACAAGGGCAAGTTTTACTCACAAACCTTTGCTCATACCTTGATTATCCTAGGGGTAGTAATCTCCATCGTTATCGTTGCCATCGGCAGCAATATCGCTAGAGCCTTTAGTTTGGCTGGGGCTTTATCTATCATACGTTTTAGAAGTAGTATCGGAGATCCTAGGGATATCGCCTTTATCTTTTTTGTGCTGGGGGCGGGGTTAGCGTCAGGTGCTGGATTATTTATACCTGCCGCTGTATTTACTGTCATTCTTTGTGCACTTATTTTTGTTTTATATCATATTGATTTTGGAGCAAGAGATGGAAAACAAAAGATTTTAAAAATCACTGTACCGGAGAATCTAAACTTTGAAGGATTATTTGATGATTTATTGAAGGAGCATTTAGAGGAGTTTTCTCTACAAAGTATCAGAACCACCAATCTAGGGACTATGTTTGAGCTGGTTTATTCTATAAGAAGCAAAGACAACGTTGATGAAAAGACGTTGATAGATGATATACGTTCAAGGAATGGCAACCTAAATGTTACTATTTTGATGGACGAGCAGCTGATGAACAACTAAACCAGCCACGGGGACGTTTCATTTGTCAGATGTTTTGAATAGACTGTTGGATACAAAGGTACCTTTAATATAAAAAGAAAGTTCTTTAAAAAACTAATTTTGAAGGACTTTCTTTTTTATGTCATTGATAATGTTTTGTTTAGCATACAAAAGGGTAATAGTTAGAAGTAAAGAGTAAATCATGAAGGGGGATAGGGAAAAATTCATGTTTTTTTGTCTAAAAACCTAAGCATGGAACAAGTAAATTTTAAAGAAGCATGAGATGCAAGCACTATTACTATTGAAAAGAGGGGATAGGCATGAGAGAAACTAATAAAGCGGGGTTAAGTAGGCGTATAGGAAGTATAAGAATCAAATTCATTGTATTTACTGTACTTGCTTTACTGGTCAGCGGATCAATTGCAGGGTTTGTCAATGGTATAGTACATAGGTTTATTGATGTAGGGGAAAACTTTGCTGTACTTGTAGCCACTGCAATAAATATACTAGTAATTACTTCTTTGATGGTACTAATCAGTAATAGGCTCATCATTAGTCCCATTAAAGAAATAATTGCCATCATGGAGAAGGTTTCCGAAGGAGATTTGACACAGGAAATAAAAGTGAAGAATAAGGACGAAATAGGAGTATTAGGAGATAGCTTTAACACAACAGTAGAAAGTATCAAAGGTGTCATTACTACCATGCAGGAAACCACTAGTGAATTAACCAAGCTGTCAGATGTCATTAGGGATTCAACAGAACAGACAAGTGTATCTAGTGAAGAAATTGCAAGGACGATTGAAGAAATAGCTAGTGGAGTAAATAATCAAGCCCAGGAAACAAAAAAGGGATTGCAGGAGATACAAAGCTTAGCAATAAAAATAGAAGCAATATTGAGAAAGCTAGAGACTACAACAGATGCTACTAATACTATGAAGAAAAATAATGCGCTAGGGATGAAATCAATAAAGGTCTTTAAAGCGTCTTTTGTGGATTATAGAGAGGATGCCCATAATGTAGCAAGGAACATAGATGTCTTATCCGAAAAGTCTAAATCTATTGAAGAGATTTTAGAAAGTATAAATAGCATTTCGGAGCAGACAAACCTGTTGGCACTAAACGCAGCAATAGAAGCCGCAAGAGCTGGTGATGCAGGCAAGGGCTTTGGCGTGGTAGCTGACGAAATAAGAAAATTGGCTGAGGAATCAGGAGAATCTGCAGGTGAAATTCAACAAATTGTTGTAGATATTAAGGATATCATAGAAACAACCAGTAGTGAAAGTAGAGAGGCTACTGGACAGCTGGAGCAATCTATGGGTACATTAGAAGAAACTGAAAAGGTATTTAAAACCCTAGATGAATTTATTATGTCAGTTGCTGATGATGTGCACCAATTAGCCTTTGATGCAAAGGATATAAATGATGCAAAGGATACTGTGGTGAATTCTATCAACAGTATAGCAACAGTAACTCAACAATCTGCATCAGCCACACAGCAAATTAGTGCGTCTGCTCAGCAGCAGACTGCCTCAATGCAAGAAATCAACAGCTCCATACAAGAACTAAATAATAGAATTTACAAATTAACGGAGGTTAGTGAGGCCTTTAGTACATAGATACTTCTCTAAAATCATAAAAGAAGAAATAAGGAAAATAATCGTAGCCACGGCCACGGGGACGTTTCATTTGTCATACAAATATTCAGTTATCTTGAGGGAGCGAGGAGTTTAATATAAAATAATGTTTATAACACAAAAGACCTTTTGAAGAAGTGATTTCTTTAAAGGGTCTTTGTGGTATTAAGTCACTATTGTTGCTAAAGATCATTATAATTAGCAACATAAATGAAATTTTGTTGATACATTCTCCACAAGCTTTATTATGGGAAAAAGATATAAATTTTCCATACCTCCTTGTTAAGCATTGTAAATAATTGGATAAAAGTGTTATACTGTTATAAAGAAGCCATGGGGACGCTTCATTCGTCAGATGCTCAGATTATTTATAGAGCTAGGAGGAGAATCAGATGCCAAGAGAGCCAAGGAAAAAAAGCAAAACCGGGATTTATCATATTATGCTGAGAGGGATAGACGGAAGAGATATATTCTTAGAGGATGAAGACAGGAAGAAATTTTTAAAACAAATTTTTAAGGTTAAAGAGGATGGTCGGTTTTATGTATATGGTTATTGCTTGATGAGGAATCATGTACATTTGCTGGTGAAAGAAAATGAAGAGATTGGGAATAGTATCAAGAGAATCACTGTGGGCTATGTTCAATGGCATAATCTTAAATATGGGAGAACAGGACATCTTTTCCAAAATCGATATAGAAGTGAAACCATAGAAGACGAAAGCTATTTAATAGCGGTATTAAGGTATATTCATCAAAACCCTGTGAAGGCTAAGATAGTACAGCGGGCAGAGGAATATATGTGGAGCAGCTATGGAGAGTATATGAAGGTTTATCATGGAAAGCCAGCGGATATCAATGCAGAATTGATTAAAGGTTATTTTCCTACTAAAGAAAGCTTTAGAACTTATACAGATGAAAAAAATAATGAGAAATTTTTAGAATATGAGGAGATAAAAAAATATACAGATAAAGCTCTTCAAGAAGAAATTGAAAGAATGATAAATACAGCATTGATAAAGGAATTGGCGATAGAAGAGAGGAATCAAATTATAAATAGTATTTATAAAGACACAGGAGTAAGTATTAGACAACTCAGCAGGGTATTAGATATTGGTAGAGGTGTGGTTGAAAAGGCGGTAAAAAGATGACGGATGAAACGTCCCCGTGGCTTTCGTAGTGGCTTTTATAAAAATATTCACAATTTTGAGATTTTTTTGTTGACAAGGATAGTAGAAATAGATTATTATGTTTTATATAAAAATAACAGTTGTTAAACAATACAATATTAGATAGGTACTATTGGCTTAATGATGATAATCTATGAAGGTTTTATTGAAAAGGCGATGAAGTCTTTTCATAGTTATTGACCTTGATGGATGCAGCATAAAGTATTTATAGAAGGCAACGAAGTCTTCTCATTGCAAATGATTCTACATTTGTGATGGGGAGACTTTTTTTATATAAAATTTAAATAAAGGGAGCGTGTATGGGGATGAAAATCAAAAGAATTGGTATGTTTACTTTAGTAGTATTGCTTATTTTATCAGTGGTGGGATGTTCTAGTAACACGGAGACTGCCGAGGTTGCAGGCAGTGTTGGGGGCGGCAGCTCTGTTATCAAGGTAGCCTCGGTGACACCTTTATCAGGTTCACAGGCAGCAGTTGGGGAATCCATCAAAAATGGAAGTGAGTTGGCATTAGCTGAGAGAGTGGATGAGTTTAAGGCATTAGGCTTTGATCTGCAATTTGCACCTCAGGATGACCAAGCGGATCCAAAGGTTGGGGTTGCAGTAGCACAAAGATTAATTATGGATGATGATTTATTGGCAGTGGTAGGACACTGGAACTCTGGAGTTGCTATACCTTCTTCAGAGGTATATGCCAATGGAAGCTTGGCCATGGTATCTCCGGCAAATACAGCCAATGATGTAACGGATAGAGAGCTTCCCAATGTAAATCGTATCTGTGCTAGAGATGACGCCCAAGGTCCAGCTGGAGCAGATTATGCATTTGATGAATTAGGTATCAAATCGATCTTTATTCTTCAGGATAAAACCACCTATGGACAAGGGGTAGCAGATGAGTTTATGAATCAATATAAAAGCATAGGAGGAGAAGTGCTAGGGTATGAAGGAGTTACTGCCGGAGAATCTGACTTTAGTGCGGTATTAGAAATGGTAAGAGCGTCAGGGGCAGAAGCTGTATACTTTGGAGGTATCTATCCTGAGGGTTCGTTGATTACTAAGCAGTTAAAGGAAAAGGGCATTGATGTAAAATTTGTAGGTCCTGATGGTATGGACTCAGGTGAGGTTATCAACATCGCTGGAGATGCAGCTATAGGCATGACCTATACCTCCTTGGCTGCTGATATTTCCGGTACACCAGAAGGAAGGGTATTTATTGATAACTATACAAAGATGTTTAATAAAGCACCAGAGGCATATTCCTCCTATGGCTATGATGCAATGAATGTCACCTTAAACGCTATCAAAGCTGCCATAGAAGGCAATGGCGGAGAAAAGCCATCAAGAGAGGATGTTGTTGCTGCCGCTAGAGCTACCAGTGGATTTAAAGGACTTGCTACCAATGTAACCTTTAACAAAAGAGGAGACAATACTGAAGCCAATATCTATATCTTGACCTTTGATGAAGCCAAATACCCAGCTACAGTAACAAAAGAAATTCCTGCAACAGGTTATTTGAAGGACTAAGTGTATTTATAAAGGGGGAGAAATGCTGAGATGTTTCTTCTCCCTCTTTCATTATAATAGAGAAAGGTTGTTTGCATATGGAACAAATGACAGGCATGATACCACAATTATTGATAGACGGATTAACACTAGGCTTTGTTTATGCCATTGTGGCCTTAGGGTATACCATGGTGTATGGTATTCTTGAGTTCATCAATTTTGCCCATAGTGAGATCTTTATGGTAGGTGCCTTTGCTGGAACAGAGGTACTGTTGTTTATGCAAAGCGCAGGCTATCTAGGCAGTCTTCCAGCTCCGGTTGCTCTACTGATTGCCATCATTATAGCTATGATTTTCAGTGGTACTGTGGGTGTAGTTGTTGAAAGGGTGGCCTATAAACCAGTACGGACTGCACCAAAGCTGGTGGCCTTTATCTCAGCTATAGGGGTTTCCTTTTTTCTACAGGATGCAGTGAGGCTGGTAGAAGGACTATGGAAAAATGCTTTTTATCTATCTACCCCTACGCTTTTCACTGCCAGTATTCATATAACTGGGGGATTAAGAATCCCTGTAAAGGTGCTGTATATCATGGTGATAGCTATCGTGATTATGTTTAGTCTAAATTTATTTATTAACAGACATAAGCTAGGAAAGGCCATGAGGGCTGTAGCACAGGATAGAAACACTGCCTCCTTAATGGCAATAGACGTAAACGCTATTATTTCTCTGACATTTCTTATTGGGGCAGCATTGGGAGGGGCAGCGGGGACACTTTTTGCAGTTCAGTATTCACTGATTCATCCTTATGTAGGCTTTATTATAGGGATGAAGGCCTTTACAGCGGCGGTTTTTGGAGGCATTGGCAGTATCCCTGGTGCCATGCTGGGAGGAATATTGCTTGGGCTCTTAGAGGTTTTTGGAGCAGGATTTTTAGGAATCCTTACCAATGGTGTATTCGGTGCTGAATACAAGGATGTTTTTGCCTTTGCAATACTTATTATTATACTTATTTTTAAACCAAGTGGTCTTTTAGGGAAAACAGTAGGAGAGAAGGTGTAGAAAATGGAAAAGCTCAAGAATCTGCTACAAGTGTATTGGGAAAAGGAAATCCTTCAGTTGGCTATCATTTTCTTAGCACCCCTGCTATTGTATTTATTTAGCAGCAGTGGAGTTGCTTTTATTCTATTTTTAACATCTTTTCTGGTACTGTATTTATCAAAAAGATTAAATACCAAGGTAAAGCTGGTGATAGCCATTGTAGACTTGATGGTTATCATGCCTTTAGTAGGGTTTGCCAATACCTATTATTTAGATGTTATCACCCAGATAGGGATCTATGTTGTTCTTGCTATTGGATTAAATATAGTGGTAGGTTTTACTGGTTTATTAAACTTAGGCTATGTAGGCTTTTATGCTGTAGGTGCATACACCTACGCTATATTTGCCACAGCTCAGGCCAATAATTTTATCACCTCTTCTATTCTCCAATTTCCAGTGTCGGGAAACTGGTTTTGGATGTTCCTAGTGATTGGAATGATTGCGGCAGGATTTGTAGGATTTCTATTGGGCCTGCCAGTCCTTAGATTAAGAGGAGATTATCTGGCCATTGTGACATTAGGCTTTGCAGAAATTATTCGAATTGTTTTAAACAATTTAGATAAACCTATTAATTTTACCAATGGTCCCAAAGGTTTGAGTCCTATAAAACCACCAGCATTTTTTGGCATTCCTCTGAATAAAACGATACATTATTATTTTATTGTATTAATCCTGCTGGTGATTACAGTGATTGTTGTCAATAGATTGAACAATTCACGCATAGGTCGAGCCTGGACCGCCATCAGAGAGGATGAGCTGGCGGCAAGAACCATGGGGATACCCATTGTGCCGATGAAGCTTCTAGCCTTTTCAATAGGAGCAGCATTTGCTGGGATGATGGGGGTACTATTTGCAGCAAAACAAAGCTTTATTGACCCATCCAGCTTTGGATTCATGGAATCCATAGGTATCCTGGCGATGGTGATCATGGGGGGGATGGGGAATATAGCTGGTGCCATCATCGGTGCCTTTGCAGTAGTTGTGCTGCAGCTCCACATCCTAAAGGAGTTATCCAATTTCCTAAGGGGGCTTACTGTGGCGGGTATCGTCAGTATTTCACCCCAGCTGGATCCTGCTAAATATGAGCGATTGGTTTTTGGGTTAATACTGGTGCTGATGTGTATATTTAGACCTCAGGGCTTCCTACCGGCCAAGAGAACCATGGCCTATATAAAGAAGCAAGTAAATAAGCTTAAAAAAATTGAAAAGGAAGAGGATGTATCAGTAGAATAGAGGAGGGAAAAATCATGGCTTTATTAGAAGTAAAGGGATTGACAAAAACCTTTGGCGGTCTAGTAGCCGTTAACAATATAGACTTTGAGATGGAGGATAAACAAATCGTAAGCGTGATTGGGCCTAATGGTGCAGGGAAAACTACTTTTTTCAATGTCATTAGCGGCTATTATCCTGATCATGAGGGAACCATTACCTTTGATGGAAACAATCTTAAGGATTTAACACCGGAAAGGGTGGCCTCCTATAGAATGGCTCGAACCTTTCAAAATATAAAGCTGTTTCCAAATATGCTTACAGTGGAAAATATACTGGTGGGTATGCACCTGCATCTGAATTCAAATATATTTGATATTGTGTGCAATAGAAGGCGAAAGATAAAAGAAGAAGCTGAGGCCTATGAAAGAGCTCTGGAGCTTTTAAAATACGTAGGGCTGGAGGGGAAGGATAATGAGCTGGCGAAAAATCTTCCCTATGGGGAACAGAGATTATTAGAAATCGCCCGTGCTCTGGCCATTAAGCCTAAGCTCTTGTTGCTGGATGAGCCGGCTGCTGGATTAAATCCAAAGGAAACAGAAGCAATGAAGAATTTTATTATCAAGATCAGAGATGAGCTGGGACATTCAATCCTGTTGATTGAGCATGATATGAAGCTGGTGATGGGACTTTCAGACAAGATCACAGTCATTAACTATGGTGTAAAGATTGCTGAAGGGACACCCCTTGAAGTAAAACATAATCCAGAGGTTATCAAGGCATACCTTGGAGAGGACACTGCTACTGAAGAAGTAGCATAAGGAAGGAGCAGCCATATGAGTAAGCCAATACTTGAAATAAAAAATGTAGATACCCATTATGGTAAAATACATGCGTTAAAAGGTATCTCCTTTGAGGTAAAGGAAGGGGAAATCGTGACGCTGATAGGCAGCAATGGAGCAGGCAAGACCACTACCTTGAATACCATCTCCTCCCTTTTGAAGCCTACTAAGGGGGAGGTCCTGTTTAAAGAACAGACCATCAGCAGGATTCCTCCCCACTTGGTGGCAGAAGGCGGTATTGCCCATGTACCGGAAGGGAGAAAAATATTTCCTAGAATGACAGTAGAAGAAAACCTTGAGATGGGGGCCTTCCGTTTTAAGGATAGCAGCAAAATAAAGAAAAATATGGACTATGCTTTTGAAATGTTCCCAAGGCTATTGGAGAGAAGGAAGCAAAAAGGCGGCACACTAAGCGGAGGAGAACAACAAATGCTGGCAATGGGAAGGGCTCTTATGAGCCAACCAGCTCTACTATTGTTGGATGAACCATCGATGGGATTGGCCCCCCTGCTGGTGGAGGTCATATTTAAAGCTATCCAAAAACTAAACCAAGAAGGAATGACAATCCTATTGGTTGAACAAAATGCCCATAAGGCACTAAAAATTGCCCATAGAGGCTATGTCCTACAGACAGGAAGTATGGTGCTGACAGGAACAGGAGATGAATTATTACAAAACGATATGGTAAGAGAAGCCTACCTAGGCTAACGCAGTCAAAAGCCTAAGGTAGTAAATGAAATGACCTTGAAGGGGTTTCGTGATAAGAACATCAGTTTTCTTTAATAATTGCATAACGAGATTATTATTTGTAAAGATAGAAAGATCTATATAGACATCGTCCCTAGAAAAACCCAGCAACACTAATTATTGTAGTTGCTGGGTTTCTTTTGGTTGAAATTTAGATACCTTAACTAGGTTAGCTTTACCCTCTATCAAAGAAAGGACTTTTACCGGAGATGGATAGCGGTATTGCATAGGCAACCTTGATCTCTTCACTGAAGTAGCCTAGTTTTAGGGCAGTTTTCCCTGCGGAGAAAAGAACTCGGTTATCACAGCGGTGATTTGCTGCAACTGATGCAGCTGAGCCTACTGCTATACCTAAGTCACCTGTATTGAAGGCACAAATACCATCATTGGCTTTGTTTTCTGCACAGTTTTCATAGCCACAGAAGCCGCAATAAGGCACACCCACTGGACCTATCTTTGTACCGATTAATACAACTACAAGAGAGTTATCGACATTACCAGCATCTCTGTTAAAGAAAGCCACTCCTTCTTTTTCTGCAATTACACGCATTTCAGAGGCTAATTTATCCTTTGATTCTCCCTCTACAATGAGGATTTCTAAATTATCAGTTCCTTTACCCTTTGGTGCAGTTCTAGCAGCCGCCACCATTAATTCTGCCACTGTTTTAGCAGCCTTCATTTCAGCATCCAAGCTTTTTGTAATCATACAATATCCTCCTCATCCATTCATTATAGTTTCATGTATCTTTTCTACAAGAATGAGAAAAATCCTTCTAGAAGATGTAGGAAGCTCCTAATTATAAAGATGACAGATGAAACGTCCCCGTGGCTTTTGTATTTATAAAATACATAAAAATCTCTTGATTTTTCTTGACAAGGAAAGGGTTAGGGGTTAAAATAGATGTCAGATATTAATTTAGTGATTTAGCTAGCTAAAGCGATAAACTGATAAAATGGGGGCGTGAAATGATGGAATCAAGAAAAGTATTATTGCCAGAGGGAGTACAGGATTTGCTAATCGATGACTGTATTTACCGAAGACATATTGAGAATAAATTGATGGAAAACTTTATGCAGTCAGGGTATATGGAGGTTAGCAGCCCCACGTTGGAATACTATGATCTCTTTTCCAATGATTATCTAGCCAGTAATGGAGATAAGATGTTTAAGCTGATTGATACCAATGGAGGTATCTTGGTACTTAGACCTGATTGTACTGTGCCGATTGTTAGAATTGTTTCAACAAAAATGAAGGATTTTGTGTATCCTTTAAAGCTGTGTTATGTACAAAATGTCTTTCGTATCGATGAGGAACAGGCAGGTAGAAAGCGGGAGTTTCGTCAGGCAGGAGTAGAGCTCTTTGGTGTGGCCTCCTACAGAGCAGATGGAGAGGTTATCATTACAGCTATTGAGAGCTTAAAAAACCTGGGTTTAGAAAACTTTCAGATTGACATTGGCCAGGTGAAGCTGTTAAAAGGGATATTACAGACGATAGGTATTCAAGAGACAGAAAAGCAGGCCATTATCAATCACATGGAAAATAAGAATTTTATTGAGTTGGATAGATTGGTGGAGGGGCTGCCTATAGAGGCGGATATCAAAACCATTTTAAAGAAGCTGCCAAGGCTTTTCGGTGAACCATGTGAGGTGTTGGAGGAGGTAAAAAAGCTGCCTCTTACAGTCTCTATGCTGGAGGCGGTGGAAGATCTGGAGAAGGTCTGGAGAATGATAGAAAGCTATGGGCTGGGTAAATACATATCTTTAGACCTAGGCATGGTTACATCTCTGAAGTATTATAGTGGTGTGATTTTTAAGGGCTTTACCAAGGATTTAGGAGTGGTGCTGCTGAGTGGTGGTCGTTATGACAGGCTGATGAAGGATTTTGATATGGATTGTCCTGCTACTGGTTTTGCCTTTGTGGTGAATATGATTACCAAGGCTTTAAAGATTCAGGAGAATCTCAAGGTGAAAAAGAAGAAGCATATCCTGCTGCTGGAGGAAGCTGGCAGTCCAGCAATGACGTCTGCAAAGGTGGAGGATCTAAGAAAAGAAGGATATATTGTGGAGGTATGTCTTTTAGAGGATACGAAGGAAATTTTAGAATATACAGGTCGAAGAAAAATAGATGGGATTATGCGGATCAACAAAGAAGGAAATCTAGAAAAAGTACAGGAGTTAGGGGGTTTATAGATTGGAGACATTAAAGATAGCAATTGCTAAGGGAAGGCTGGCAAAATACAGTATTGAGCTTTTAGAAGAGATAGGCATCGATTGTCAAGTGCTAAAAGAGGATAGCAGAAAGCTGGTATTTACTTTGCCACAGCATCATATAGAAGTGATTTTACTGAAGGCGGTGGATGTTCCCACCTATGTAGAGCATGGCGTGGTGGACATGGGGATCGTTGGTAAGGATGTATTGATGGAGCAGGAAAGACAGCTATATGAGGTAGTAGATTTAAAGTTTGGGGTATGCAAATTTTCTGTGGCGGGAAGACCTAACGGTACCAATGGAAAAAAACATCTGCGGGTGGCTACTAAATATCCTAATGTAACAAAAAAATATTTTGCACAAAAAGGTCAATCAGTGGAGGTAATCCGACAAGAGGGCTCAGTGGAGCTGGCCCCCCTAATGGGCTTATCGGATGTGATTGTAGACATTGTAGAGACCGGAAAGACCTTAAAGGAAAATGGCTTAGTGGTACTAGAGGACATAGCCAACATCAGTGCACGACTGGTACTAAATAAGGTTAGCTACAAGACAAAGAAAAAAGAGATAACCACCATTATTGATTTGATTGCAGAAAAAGTAAGCTAAGGGGGGACGATGAGGATGAACATGATTGATTTAAAGGGTGGGGATCAAGCCCAATTTTTCAAAGAATTACAGGAAAGAAGCAGTGTGAATTTTAAAGATTATCAGGAAACTGTGCAAAATATATTAGGGAATGTACATGTTAGAGGAGATGAAGCTCTACAGGAATACACAAAAAAATTTGATGGGGTAGATTTATCCAAGGACCAGATGCTGGTAACAGAGGAGGAGATAGAGGAAGCCTACTCACAGATCAAGGCAGGGTATCTAAAGGCCCTTCGGTTGGCCATCACCAATATCACCAGCTATCATGAGAAACAGCGACAGAATTCTTGGTTTAGCTCCTCTGAGGGAATTATGCTGGGACAAAAGGTTACTGCTATTGCCAATGTAGGCATTTATGTGCCAGGAGGCACGGCGGCATATCCTTCTTCTGTATTGATGAATGCTATTCCTGCTAAGGTGGCAGGGGTAAAAAGGATTGCCATGGTGACACCACCGGATCAACAGGGAAGATTGTCTGCCGGCGTATTGGTGGCAGCCAAGGAGCTGGGAATCCAAGAAATCTACAAGGTAGGTGGAGCTCAAGCTATAGGGGCATTGGCCTATGGAACAGAAACCATACCAAAGGTAGATAAGATTGTTGGACCAGGGAATATCTATGTAGCAACTGCCAAGAAAGAGGTTTATGGCTTTGTAGATATTGACATGATTGCAGGACCCAGTGAAATCCTAGTGATTGCTGATGATTCTGCCAATCCTAAATATGTGGCAGCGGATTTATTGTCCCAGGCGGAGCATGATGAGCTATCCTCAGCAATCCTGATCACGGATAGCGAAGCCTTAGGGAAGGCAGTGGCGGCAGAGGTTCAGCGACAAACAGCCCTACTGGATCGAAAAGAAATTGTAGAAAAATCCCTTAATAACTATGGAAAGATTATTTTAGCAGAGAATTTAGAAGAGGCGATAGCCCTTTCCAACAAATTAGCACCAGAGCATTTAGAGTTATGTGTGGATAAACCATTTGAATTACTAGACAAGATAGAAAATGCTGGGGCCATCTTCTTAGGCCACTATACACCAGAGCCTTTAGGGGATTATCTGGCGGGACCAAATCATGTGTTACCTACCAGTGGTACAGCGAAGTTTTATTCTCCATTATCAGTGGAGGATTTTACCAAGAAGTCTAGTGTTATTTACTATAGTCAGGAGGCTCTCGGGAAGGTAAAGGATGAGGTAATGGTACTGGCAGAGGAGGAGGGCCTAGATGCCCATAAGAATTCTATCAAAGTGAGGTATGAATGATATGATTAATAATTTAGTAAAGGAAAATATCCAAAGCCTCCAGCCTTATGAGGTGAAGGAATGTGAAAACATAGCAAAGCTAGATGCTAATGAAAACAATAATGTAGCCTACCTATTAAATCAGAAGATTGCAAAGAGCTTAATGGGGCTAAAGGTAAATCAATATCCTGATAGTGACTGCTGCCAGCTGAGAAAAATGCTGCAGAAGGAGCTGGGATTAGCTCCACAGCAGCTGATGATGGGCTGTGGCTCGGACCAACTTATCTCCATCATTATCAATGCTTTTGTTGGAGAGGGAGATAAGATATTGACTCACACCCCTACCTTTGGGATGTATAAAATCACAGCCCAGATTGCAGGGGGGACTACAGTGGAGGTACCGTTAGGAAAAGACTTTTCCTTTGATTACTACAGCTTTATCAAGGAGAGTAAAAAGCAAAAACCAAAGGTGATTTTTCTTACTAATCCTAACAATCCCACAGGAGGCATTATCCCAAGGGAGCAGATCATTAAAATCGTTGAGTTTTCTGATGGGATTGTAGTGGTGGATGAGGCATATTTTGAGTTTTATGGTGAAAGCGTTATAGATTTAGTGAATTATTATCCTAATCTGATTGTGCTAAGGACCCTTTCGAAAGCCTATGGACTGGCTGGTGCCAGAGTAGGCTATGGAGCAGCCTCTAAAGAGCTAATGGCAGTGTTATACAAGATAAAGCCTCCCTACAATGTGGCTAGTCTCAGTCAGATAGCTGCAATGGTATGCTTAGAGAATAAAGAGATACTGGAGGATGTGATCCAGGAGATTGTCCTAGAGAGAGAAGCAATGACAAAGCAGCTGGAGAGTTTACCAAAGGTGAAACCATATAAAAGCTACGGCAACTTTATTTTATGCAGATTAGAAAATGCCAAAGAGGTATATGAACATTTCTTAAACAACAAGGTACTGGTAAGATATTTTGGAGAAACAGGTCCCTTGGCAGGGTGTATTAGGATTTCTATTGGCACTAAGGAGGAAAACCAGCTGGTCATAAAGCTATTGATGAAGGCTTTGGGTATAGCTGAGGAAATAGCAGTTTAGGGGGAGTAAAATGAAGGAAAGAAGATGTAAATTGGAACGCAACACCAAGGAGACGGCCATCACAGTAGAGGTCAATATTGATGGCAAAGGAGAAGGCAATATCAACACCGGCATAGGATTTTTTGACCATATGCTGCAGCAGATAGCCCGTCATGGCTTTATGGATTTAGATATTCAGGCCAAGGGAGATCTAGAGGTGGATTTTCACCATACTGTAGAGGATGTAGGTATTTTATTAGGAAAGGCTATTGAAAGGGCATTGGGAGATAAAAAAGGCGTGGTTCGTTATGCATCTATTGTGACGCCAATGGATGAAGCTTTATCCAGGGTAACCATGGATATCAGCGGAAGGCCTTATCTGCACTTTGATGTTACCTTCACAGGGGAAAGGACGGGAGATTTTGAGGTGCAGCTGGTGGAGGAGTTTTTTAGGGGTTTAGCCTTTAACAGTGGCATCACCCTCCATATAGAAAATCTCTATGGAAAAAATGATCATCATATTATAGAAAGTATTTTTAAAGCCTTTGGCAGAGGACTAGATGCTGCCACTAGATTAGATCCCAGGATCCAAGGGGTCATGTCCACTAAGGGAATCCTTTAGGTAATAAGTCCTGTTTTTAATCTGATTTTTAATCATTCGCTGAGTAGGCGCTGAAAGACATTGAAATTATATAGCTTTCTGTAAAAATGAAGGGAAAGAAAGGTCTGCAGACTAAAGTCCTATATCATAAGCAAGAAAAGGAATGGCAGTTCTGTCTAACGAATTCTATACTCAAAGAATGAAAAAAGAAGATGGAGGACTTGGGATATGTCAAAGAATAAGGAAAACCTTAGGGCGGAGGAAGTAATAAGCGTCCCAGTAAAGTCTCTAATAGAAAACATGGTGATTGGAGAGGAGATTAAGGGAAGCTCAGGACAAGTGTTGGTAAGCAAGGGCTTTGAATTAAAAAATCAGAAAACGGTTGAAAGAGTACAAAAATTTCTAGACGATAATAAAATTGAAATTGTTCGTATCATAGCTGATAACGAGATTATGGAAATACTTAAGAGCATTCAGGAGAAGGAAGTGGAAACGGTTCAGCATAAAAAACCTTCTTATGGGGAAGCCTTAGGTTTAAAAAAGGAGAAGGATAAGGAGCTATTTGATCGGCTTTTACCAAAATACAAAAAGGACATTACCGATAAGCTAATGGCTCTATTTGAAGGTGCTGAGCCTTCGGAAATAGCTTCTATTGAAGAGGATATCAAAAAAAGCATGCAGGTAATAGAAGCTTCTGTTAATGTTTTTCAAATGCTGGAAACCATGAAAAAGATGGATCACTCTCTGTATTTCTACAGCTATAGTGTAGCTTTAACCGCCTACATGCTGGGAAATTGGATGGGGCTTAAACAGAAGCAAAAGGAAGCTTTGTTTATTACTGCTATGGTGGCTGATGTTGGGATTCTAAAGCTGCCAGAGGATAAAATGTATAGACACCAATGGAAGGAGCAGGAGGAAAATCAGTATTATCAGCATGTAGTATATAGCTATTCTTTACTAGAAAAATGTAGCTTTCTTACTGGTACGATGCTGGATAGTATTTTGTATCATCATGAAAAGTATGACGGAACTGGCTATCCAAGAGGATTAAAAGGTACAGAAATACCTTTGTTTTCAAGGATTTTATATATAGCAGACCTTTATACCCATTACATGATCAATAAAGGATACAATCCTCTCCATACTGTACATGAAATCAAGGAAAAACATTTAAAGGAAGTGGATTTATATATACTTTTCACCCTTTCAGAAAGGGTTGGGAATTATTTTACTGGTCAAAAATTTAAAACAAAGAATGCTGACTTATTAGAAGGGGAAATCATTATGCTGGACAAAGGGACCAGTCATTTAAGCTTTGATAGCAGAAATGTGTATGTTTATGTCAGGAGAAAAGATAAATCGATTATAAATATACCCCTCCACACCTTTCACCAAGAGGATGTAGAATTTATTTAATCCCATAGTCAGCATTTAGTAAATGGGAGGATTGTAGTATGATAGGAATCATTAACTATGGCATGGGAAATCTGAGAAGTGTAGAAAAGGCCTTTCATATGATGGGGTATGAAGCCTTTGTTTCTGATAATGTAGAAGAACTTAAAAAAGCCAAGGCCCTGATCATCCCCGGAGTAGGGGCCTTTTATGATGCCATGAAAAATCTCAAGGAACGGGGACTAGAGGAAGAGATTCTTAAGGCAGTAGAGAAGGGTAAACCAGTCTTAGGTATTTGTTTAGGAATGCAGATTTTGTTTTCCTATGGCTATGAAGTAGATAAGATCCAAGGATTAGGCATCATGGAGGGAAACATAGTAAAGATGCCAAAGGATCTAAAGGTTCCTCATATGGGTTGGAATCAATTAGACATTACTGAAGAAAGTCAGTTATTAAAAGGTATACATCAGGAGAGCTATGTATATTTTGTTCACTCCTATTATTTAGAAACACAGGAGGCGTGGGTAGTAAAAGCTACTGCTGAGTATGGCAGACCTATCCCGGCGGTGGTGGAGAAGGGCAATATCTATGGACTACAGTTTCATCCAGAGAAAAGTGGAAATATAGGACTGCAAATACTAAAGAATTTTGGGGAGCTGGTAAAATGATGATTTATCCTGCAATAGATATCAAAGATGGACGATGTGTAAGACTAACACAGGGAAAATTTGATGAAGAAAAAATATATTTTAATGACCCGCAGGAAGTAGCAAAGCTTTGGCAGGAGAAAGGAGCAGAGGTGCTTCATATCGTGGATCTAGATGGAGCATTGGAGGGAAAAGGAAAAAACCTTTCTATCATTCAAGCTATTGTAGATGCAGTCAATATTCCCGTCCAGGTGGGGGGAGGCATTAGGAGTATAGAGGCCATAGAACAGCTGATGGCTATAGGGGTAGAGCGAGTAATCCTTGGTACCAAGGCCATAGAAGATAAGGAGATGCTAAAAAAGGCCATAGCTGGATTTGGCAGTCGGGTGGTGGTATCCATTGATGCAAAGGATGGTTATGTGGCTGTGGATGGTTGGACCAAAACCAGTAGTGTAGCTGCTTTAGACTTTGCGAAGGAATTGGAGGAGATGGGGATAAAAACCATCATTTATACAGATATTGCTAGAGACGGTATGCTGCAGGGACCTAACTTTAAGGCCATTAGTCAGCTGAAGCAGCAGGTAGGTATAGATATCATCGCCTCAGGCGGTGTAGCCACTATAGAAGATCTACAGCTTTTATCTCATATTGGAGTAGCTGGAGCTATTGTTGGAAAAGCTCTTTATGAAGGAAAAATTGATTTATCAGCAGTTAAGGGGGAGATGAAAAATGATTAGTAAAAGAATTGTACCCTGCTTAGATGTGGATAAGGGTAGAGTAGTAAAGGGGATAAATTTTGTCAACCTAGTAGATGCAGGTGATCCTGTAGAGGTTGCAAAGGCCTACAATGTAGCAGGTGCAGATGAACTTGTTTTTTTAGATATTACTGCCTCAAATGAGGAAAGAAATATAATACTGGAGGTTGTAAAAAGGACAGCGGAGCAAGTGTTTATTCCCTTAACAGTAGGTGGTGGAATCCGCAGTGTGGAGGATTTTCGTGAAGTGCTGAAAAGTGGTGCTGACAAAGTATCTATCAACTCTGCAGCTGTGAAAACCCCCAAAATTGTTACAGATTGTGCTCGTATTTTTGGTTCTCAGGCGGTGGTGGTGGCCATTGATGTAAAAAAGCAGACGGATGGCAGCTATCATGTGTATGTCAAGGGAGGTAGAGAGGACACAGGTCTGGAGGCAGTAGCATGGGCTAAGGAAGTAGAAAGGCTGGGGGCAGGAGAGATACTGTTAACCAGTATGGATAAGGATGGTACCAAAAGCGGCTATGATTTAGATATCACAAGAGAAATAAGTGAAACAGTAAACATACCAGTAATCGCCTCCGGAGGAGCAGGCAGTATGGAGGACTTTTATGATGTCTTTACAGCCGGAAAAGCAGATGCTGCTCTGGCCGCCTCTTTGTTTCACTTTAAGGAAATAGCCATTGGAGACTTAAAGGAATATTTACAGCAAAAAGGAATTCATATGCGAAGGTAGGTAGATAAAATGAAGGAATTAACGGAGTTAAGATTTGATGACAAGGGGCTAATTCCTGCCATTATCCAAGAGGAGGAAACCAAAGAAATTCTGATGATGGCTTATATGAATGATGCATCTCTAAAGAAAACCCTTGAAACAGGAGAGACCTGGTTTTGGAGCCGCAGTAGAGGAGAGCTATGGCATAAGGGGGGAACCTCAGGGCATATCCAGAAGGTAAGAGAAATCAGCTATGATTGTGATGGAGATACCCTATTGGTAAAGGTTACCCAAGAAGGAGCAGCCTGTCATACTGGCGAAAAAAGTTGTTTTTACAATCCCATTTATAGGGAAGACAGAGAAGAAGCTGTCAATGGAGAGATACTACAAAAACTATATGATGTAATCGCTGATCGGAAAGCCAACCCAAAGGAGGGCTCTTATACTAATTATCTCTTTGATAAGGGCATAGATAAGATTCTAAAAAAAGTAGGTGAAGAAACTGCAGAGGTCATCATTGCTGCAAAAAACACTGATAAAAATGAGCTGGTATATGAAGCAGGGGACTTATTATATCACCTATTGGTGCTACTGAAGGAAAAAGACATTGCACCAGAGGAGATATTTAAAGAGCTAAAAAAAAGAGCAAAGTAGAAAAATAAATAATTATTCCTATAACCTAGTACCTTTTGTATTGGCATATACATTGAGGTCACTAGGTTTTTATATCAAAAAAAACCAAAGGGACGGGGGACGGTTCTTTGTCCCTCAATTCACCTCGACCCAGTACGAACATATGTTTGACACCTATTTCCTTTTGAGATAAAATAGAAGCATAAGAAGGCGATGGATTGGAGAGGTGAAGGAAGTGGAGGTATTAAATAAGCTGGAGATTTTAGCGGATGCAGCAAAGTATGATGTTTCCTGTTCATCCAGTGGCAGCAATAGAAAAAATACCAAAGGAGGGATAGGCAGCGGCCATAAGTCAGGAATCTGTCATAGCTGGTCGGAGGATGGTCGATGTATATCTCTGCTCAAGATATTGCTTACCAACGAATGTATCTATAACTGTGCCTACTGTGTAAATAGAATCAGTAATGATATACCAAGAGCTTCCTTTACACCTGAAGAGGTGGCGGAGCTGACAATAAACTTTTATAAGAGAAATTACATAGAAGGACTTTTTTTAAGTGCTGCTGTCGTGAAAAGTCCTGATTATACGATGGAGCTTTTGATTAAAGCTGTTCAACTGCTACGGCAGCAGTATCACTTCAATGGCTATATACATATGAAGGCCATACCAGGAGCAGATCCAAGGCTTATCTATGAAGCTGGAGAATTGGTAGATAGAATGAGTATCAATATTGAACTTCCCTCCAGCAATGGCCTTAAGCTTTTGGCGCCGCAGAAAAAGAAGGAGGCTATTATAAAGCCTATGGGGTTGATATCCTCTCAGATTATTCAGAGGAAGGAAGAAAGAAGGCTATATAAAAGGGCAGCAAGCTTTGTACCTGCAGGACAAAGTACACAGCTGATTGTGGGGGCTACTCCAGATAATGATTTAAGTATCCTGAGACTATCAGAGGGACTGTATAATAAATTTAGCTTGAAAAGAGTTTATTATTCTGCTTATGTCCCTGTATCTACAGACAATAGACTTCCAGCTATAGCAGCTCCTCCTTTGTTAAGGGAGCATAGGCTTTATCAAGCGGATTGGCTTTTGAGATTTTATGGTTTTAACGCCCAGGAGCTTTTACAGGAGAGTCAGCCAAATTTTGATACCATGCTAGATCCAAAGTGTGATTGGGCCCTTCGAAATATCCACCTATTTCCTATGGAAATTAATAAAGCACCCTATGAAATGCTGCTGCGAATCCCTGGCATAGGAGTAAAATCCGCCCAGCGTATTGTGGCAGCTAGAAGGTTTCATTTTTTAAGCTATGATAGTCTAAAGAAGATAGGTGTGGTACTAAAGCGGGCAAAGCATTTCATCACCTGTGATGGTAAATATTATGGTGAAGTAGGCTTTAAGGAAAAGCTGATCCGTCAGGTGCTGGTGGGACAAGAGCCTCAGCATGAAAAAACCAACATAAGAGAGGGACAGCAGCTATCTATGTTTACATCCTAAAGCATAGTAATTAGTAGAAAATGGAGGAAGAATCAGTGATAGATTATATTTATGACGGCAGCTTTGAGGGGCTTCTAACCGCCATTTACGAAGCTTATTATCGCAAGGAAAAGCCAGAGAAGATCATTGCAAAGGGAGATATCCAAGAGGATCTTTTTGTAAGCTACCTACATATTGAAACAGAGGAAGAAAAGGCAGAAAAGGTATATAATGCCATCAGAGACAAGATATCACCAATAGCCTTAAAGAATGTCTTTTATGGATTTCTATCGGAGGATGTAGATGCTGGTACATTTATTTATAGATATCTGCAGCTAGGATTTAAAGCAGGGGAAAAGATTGATCAGTATCATACCCATGAAGCTGTATTTCAGCTACATAAAATAAGTAGAAGAGTAGGAAAGGAAGCTCATTTAATGCTGGGGATTATAAGATTCCAAAAGCTAAAGGGAGAATTATACTATGCAGTCATAGAGCCGCAGTATAATATCACAGCATTGGTAGCTCCTCACTTTGCAAAACGGCTAGCATCGGAAAACTGGGTAATCCACGACAAAAAAAGAAACATAGCATCCTTATATAACAAAAATCAATGGATTATTACGGAAGGAAATCTGCAGGGAGAAATAGTATTAGATGATGAAGAGCTACAATATCAAGAGATGTGGCAGCAGTACTTTAAAAATATAGCCATTAAAACCCGAATCAATCCCAAGCTGCAGAGGAACTATTTACCCAAAAGGTATTGGAAGCATTTGATTGAAATGAAGAAAAAATAGAATACAGAACAAAGATAAAAAGACTATTAGCGAAAAGCCAATAGTCTTTTAGGTTACAAACTTATTTTATTATACACTATAGTTTCTTAGAGAATACTGCTAGCACAAAAATCATCAATAGTCCAAAGATCATTAAGCCTGTTTGTTCTATTGATGCGATACCAGCGATAGCAACGATAGTAATCGCTACAGGAATTACAAATTTTACTAGGTTATACCATGCTTCAAATAATCCAAACTGAATTGTTCCACCATTTGTAAGTTCTTGTCTAAGTTCTTCCTTATCAAGGAACCATCCAACGAATACACAAAGCAATAGTCCACCGATGGCTAAGAAAATCTTATCAGTTAGGATGTCAAAGAAGTCAAAGAATCCAACTCCAAATAGTGTTACTCCTGACATTGAACCTAATGATAGAGATGAAAGAACGCATAGTACAGTCATAGCAGCAGATACAGAGTAAACTGCTTTCTTTCTTTCCATACCTCTTTCGTCAATAAAGTAAGCAACTGCAACCTCCATTAGAGATACAGAGGAAGTAAGAGCTGCCACTGTTAAGGCTACAAAGAAGATAAGAGATAATATTGTACCAATACCGCCCATTGCAGAAAACACAGTTGGGATAACAACGAATACAAGGCCAGGACCAGCTGCTGGCTCCATGCCAAAGGCAAAGATTGCTGGGAACATAGCGATACCAGCTAATAGAGCAACTCCAACGTCCATACCAGTTACAAGTACAGCATTATTTGCAAGATTTTCTTTCTTGTTTAGGTAACTTCCATAGGTAATCATACAACCCATACCTAGACTCAAGGAGAAGAAGGCTTGACCTAATGCCGCTAAATAAGTTTGACCTGTTACCGCTGAGAAGTCAGGTCTAAACATATAACCAAGTCCTGCTGCTGCCCCTGGAAGCGTAAGACTTCTAAAGGCAATTAATACTAAAAGACCAAATAATACAGGCATCAATATTTTTCCAGCTTTTTCAATACCGCCTGCAATACCTTTTGCTACAATCACTACATTAAATACCATAAAGATAAGCATCCATACTAATGGTTGTGTGGAACCGGTAATAAAGGCACCAAAGGAATCTCCTATTGCTGCAGGATCAGCCAATAGTCCAGTAAAGGTTTTTGCAACATAAGCTGCTGACCAACCACCAACTACTGGGTAGAAGCCCATGATAAAGAATGCACTTAAGACCCCTATGGCTCCTGCAAAGGTCCAGTTACGGCTCTTACTTTTGTAAGCACCAACAGCTGCTCGATTTGATTTTCTACCTACGGCAAATTCGGCAATCATAACACTAATACCGATAAATACAACAAAAACTAAATAAATAAGAAGAAATGCCGCCCCACCATTTTCACCGAGTAGATATGGGAATCTCCAGATGTTACCAAGACCAACGGCTGAACCAGCTGCTGCCATGATAAACCCTATCCTGGACCCCCAATTCTCTCTTTTTACTGCAGTTTTTTCCATTAAAAAGTCCCTCCCTTTAAAAATAATACGATTAGAAAATAAATAAGTTCTAGATTAACTCTCAATTCCTAATAATTACTATTTCCCTCTATACAAGATACAACTCCAAGTGAGCTAACCCATTGGAGAAAAACTGTGAGAGTAGATTGTTAAAAATTATTAGAAAATTTAAAGTAATCTATATATTAAATAATTATACAATGATGCTTGGCTACATGCAAGTGTTATTTTGTTAACGATTAATAAAGTTTTTTGAACTACTAAAAAATTGCAATAAATAAATAAATATACAATAGCGAGTGCATAAAAATACAAAGAGAAATAACAATAATTTACAAATGCTAATAATTAATATAGGCTGAAAACATTTTATTGAAAATTATATTATATAAAAATGTCGGTGAATAATTATTTAAGGAAAAATTTTAAAAGTATTATTTTCCAAAAAAATTTTCTGTAAAATAATAAAGGGTAGAAAAGAAAGAAGGAGCTTTTTAGAGAAACAAGCATGGAATTGTAGAGAATACTTTTTATATATGATATCATAATAATAATGAAACAACCATTATTATCCAAAATCACGAATCAAAGGGTTTTACAAGAGATAATGGTATTAATAAGGAGGAATTATATATGAAGGCGATGATTAGAGTAAGAATGGGTATGCATGATGCTCATTATGGAGGAAACCTAGTGGATGGGGCGAAAATGCTGCAGCTTTTTGGAGATGTGGCTACAGAGCTGTTAATCCGAAATGATGGAGATGAAGGCTTGTTTGTAGGCTATGAAAGTGTAGAATTTACTGCTCCAGTTTATGCTGGGGATTATATTGAAGCCGTTGGTGAAATCGTTAAAGTTGGTAACAGCTCTAGAAAAATGACCTTTGAAGCTAGAAAGGTGATTGTACCCCGTCCTGATCTTAATGAATCTGCATGTGATGTTTTAGAGGAGCCAATGGTGGTATGTAAAGCTATAGGCACCTGTGTAGTACAAAAAGATAAACAGAGAAATAAGTAGAAGGAGGAGGTTTTTATGGATAAGCTAATAATCACTGCTGCCTTAACAGGAGCGGAGGTGACGAAGGAATTACAGCCTAATCTGCCAACAACACCAGATGAAATCGCTGAAGAGGCATATCAATGCTACTTAAAGGGTGCCTCCATCGTTCATATTCACGCAAGGGATAAAGAAAGGCAGCCAACACAATCCTTTGATATTTATAAGGAAATCAAAGAAAAGATTGAAGCAAAATGTGACATCATCTTTCAGCCCTCCACAGGAGGCGCTGTATGGCATGGTCCTGATGAGAGGCTGCAGCCGGTGGATTTAAAGCCAGAAATGGCTACTTTAAGCTGTGGTACCTGTAATTTTGGCCCTGATGTTTTTATGAATAGTGAGGAGTATATGGAGAAGTTTGCTTCCAAAATGAAGGAGCTGGGTGTAAAACCAGAGATGGAGATTTTTGAAAGAGGTATGATTGAAAATGCCAAGAAACTGGCAAAAAAAGGATTGGTAGAAACCCCAATGCATTTTGATTTTGTTCTGGGGGTACCAGGAGCTTGTCCAGGGACACCGGAGGATTTACTGCATATGATGAGGGCTATTCCAGAAGGCTCTACATGGACGGTAGCAGGAGTTGGTAGACATGAACTGCCACTGGCTACAATGGCTATTATACTGGGAGGTCATGTCAGGGTAGGATTTGAGGATAATATCTTCTATAGCAAAGGAGAACTGGCAAAATCTAATGGACAACTAGTGGAGAGAATTGTGAGAATCGCCAAGGAGCTAGGTAGAGAGGTAGCTACCCCTCAGGAGGCTAGAAAAATTTTAGGAATAGGACGGGGATAAGATGAAGCTATTTATTGACACGGCAAATGTAGAAGAAATAAAGGAAATCGCCAGCTGGGGTATACTAGAAGGCGTCACCACCAATCCTTCTCTTATTGCTAAGGAAGGAAGGGTGTTCAAAGAGGTAATTAAAGAAATCACTGAAATCGTTGATGGACCCATCAGTGCAGAGGTTATCAGCCTTAAAGCAGCGGAAATGGTGGTGGAGGCAGAGGATTTAGTGAAAATTCATGAAAATATTGTCATCAAAATACCTATGACAGACGAGGGATTAAAGGCGGTAAAAGTGCTATCCTCTAAAGGAATAAAAACCAATGTCACCTTAGTATTTTCACCAAGCCAAGCCTTGATGGCGGCCAAAGCTGGAGCCACCTATGTCAGCCCTTTTTTAGGAAGACTGGATGATATTGGTCATACAGGTGTAGAGTTAGTAAAGGAAATTGTAGAGATTTTTGATCTTTACTTAATCGATACAGAGGTAATTGCCGCTAGTATTCGTCATAGCATGCATGTGCTGGAGACTGCAAAGGTAGGCGCCCATATCGCAACCATACCCTATGGGGTATTTAAGCAAATGCTGAAGCATCCTTTAACGGATAGCGGTATAGACCGTTTCTTAAAGGATTGGGAAAATGCAGTAAAATAATAAAGGAGGAGGGTATATAATGCGACTAAAAAACAAAGTTGCAGTTGTTACAGGCTCGGCAAGAGGGATAGGAAAATCTATTGCTGAAAAATATGCTGCAGAAGGAGCTAGAATTGTTCTGGTTGATAGAAGCCTGGAGGATGTAGAAAAGACTATAAAGGAAATGAAGGAAAGCTACAGTGAGGTGTATGGCTATGGGATGGATGTAACGGATAGATCTCAGGTGCAGCAGGTATTTGAAAGAATTGCAAAGGAATTAGGGACTGTAGATATTTTGGTAAACAATGCTGGTATTACAGCAGATGCTCAGATGTATAAAATGACGGGAGAGCAATGGGATAATGTCATCAATGTCAATCTAACGGGGGTATTTAACTGCTCTAAGGAAGCTGTAAAAATCATGAGGGAAAAGGAATATGGTAAAATCATTAATATTTCCTCTGTTGTTGGATTATATGGAAATTTTGGGCAAGTAAACTATGCTGCAACAAAATCTGGTGTCATTGGTATGACAAAAACAATGGCAAAGGAATTAGGTAGGAAAAATGTCAATGTCAATGCTGTATGCCCAGGATTTATTGCTACAGAGATGACAGAAAAAATGCCGGAAAAGGTATTGACCATGATGAAGGAAAAGGCACCTTTAAATCGATTAGGAACTCCAGAAGACATCGCCAATGCCTGCTTGTTCTTGGCTTCTGAAGAGGCTAGCTTTGTGACGGGTACAGTATTATCAGTAGATGGTGGGATTGTACTATAGCAGAGATAGATAATAAAATATTTCTACAATAATAAATGGAGATAGGATATATGATTGCATGTGCAATGGATCCTATCTCTTATTTTATTGTTTTATAATTTTCTTCGGTCCACCAATAGTTTTATTGCAGAAAAGGGAATAATATTGTTGAGAATATATTGAGATTAGTATATTATATTGATAGTATGAAGGATAATAAGTATAACGCAATTCATAAAATAAGATAAATGCTACTAGCTATGAGAAGGAGGAAATAGAATGGATAGAAGTTTATCACTTGAGTTAGTCAGGGTGACGGAAGCAGCTGCGTTAGCCTCGGCCTCTTATATGGGTAGGGGAGATAAGGAGGGTGCTGATCAGGCGGCGGTGGATGGTATGAGAAGCACTTTCTCCGGGCTTTCTATTAAAGGAACAGTGGTGATTGGTGAAGGAGAATTAGATGAAGCACCGATGCTATATATTGGAGAGGAAGTAGGCTGCGGTAAAGGCTATGAGGTAGAGGTGGATATCGCTGTTGATCCTTTAGAGGGTACCAATTTGATTGCAAAAGGGTTACCCAATGCTATTGCAGTTGTTGCTATTGCACCAAAGGGTTGTTTACTACATGCCCCAGATACATATATGAAAAAAATTGCTGTAGGGCCTAAGGCAAAGGGCGCTGTAGACATAAATGCACCTATTAGACAAAATCTTGAGGCTGTAGCAAAGGCATTGGATAAAAATATTGAAGATGTTACAGTGATTATACAGGATAGAGAAAGACATAAAGACATTATTAAAGAGGTGAGGGAAGCTGGTGCTCGAATCAAGCTCTTTAGTGATGGTGATGTGGCGGCTGCTATGGCTACTGGTTTTGAAGAAACCGGTGTAGATATTATGCTGGGGATTGGCGGGGCACCGGAGGGTGTGATTGCTGCTGTTGCCTTAAAATGCTTAGGTGGAGACATGCAGGGAATTCTTTATCCTATGAGTAATGAAGAAACAGCAAGGTGCAGGGAATTAGGCTTAAGTGAGGAAGATGTAAATCGAGTATTGTCACTTGATGATCTAGTCAGCAGTGACGATTGTTTCTTTGCTGCTACAGGTATTACTCAAGGAGATTTATTAAAGGGTGTACTTTATCTAGGAAACAATAAGGCGCAAACCCATTCAGTTGTTATGAGGGGAGAGACTGGTACCATAAGATTTGTGGAGGCCATCCATCGTTTAGATAAAAATGAAACCATGATAGAGGTATTAAAGAAGCATAAGAAATATTAAGGGACAGAAGGCAAGCAAATTTTTGAAAGGCAGGTGATCTGTATGGATAGAAACTTAGCATTGGATTTAGTTAGAGTTACTGAGGCAGCTGCGCTAGGAGCTGCAAAGCATATGGGTAGAGGGGATAAAAATACTGCTGATCAAGCAGGCGTTGACGGCATGCGGAAGATGTTTGAGAGTATGAACATAGAAGGCATCGTTGTGATAGGCGAGGGTGAGATGGATGAAGCGCCTATGCTTTATATAGGAGAAACTGTAGGCAAAAAAGGGGAAAAAGCTATGAAGGTAGATATTGCTGTAGACCCTGTGGAGGGAACCAACTCTGTAGCAAAAGGGCTTCCTAATGCCATCGCAGTAGTTGCCATGGCCCCTAGGGGCTGTCTATTAAATGCTCCTGACATGTATATGGATAAAATTGCTGTTGGGCCTAAGGCAGCTGGAAAGGTGAGTTTAAGTGCTACTGTTCTGGAGAATCTTAAAGCAACGGCAGATGCCTTAAATAAAAGTATTACAGATTTGACGGTGACGATGCTGGATAGACCTCGACATCAGGAGGTCATAAAGCAATGTAGAGAAGCTGGTGCAAGGATTACCTTATTTAAGGATGGAGATGTGGCAGCAGCCTTGGCTACCTGCTTTGAATATACTGGAGTAGATATCATGCTGGGGATCGGAGGTGCTCCTGAAGGAGTTATTGCCGCTGCTGGTTTAAAATGCTTAGGAGGCCATTTTGAGGGAAAGCTGGTTCCTTATGAAGAGGAAGAAAAACAGCGATGTATAAAAATGGGGGTAGATGTCAATAAAAGACTATACATGGAGGACCTGGTAAAGGGAGAAGAAGTATATTTTGCTGCTACTGGGATTTCTGATGGGGATTTGTTAAAGGGAGTTATGTATAAAGGAAATCATATAGTAAAAACCCATTCTGTAGTAATGCGCTCTGAAACCGCAACTATACGTTTTATAGAAGCTATCCATAAGCTTAACAAAAAACCCTCCTACGCTTATTAATCTAAGATGCAGCATAAGCTCTAGGCAACAAATCTCATGAAATAATTGACAGATATGACAAAACATGATAGCATGATTAAAAAATAATATTGTTTAGGGACAAAGCTTATCCTTCTTTGTCCCTGTTGTATTCATTACTTGGAGGTGTAGTGTTGGATAATTCGGATTTACACGAAATGAAACTACCGGAGCTTCGTGAGGAAGCAAAGAAGCTAGGGCTGAAGAATTGGGCAAAGTATAAAAAGGCCGAATTAATAGATGTCATTTCACAAATGAAGGAAAAAGAGAAAAAAGAACAAGAGGAAGTATCTAAAGACAAAACAAATAAAAATATAAATGCAAAAAATAGAGAATTACCTCAGCATCTATCTGATGAGATACCAGAAGGCGAAGAAATGAACATAGCAGAGGGCATACTAGAGATACATCAAGATGGCTATGGCTTTTTACGAAGGGAAAACTATCTTTCTAGTGATAGTGACATTTATATATCGCCATCTCAGATTAGAAGGTTTAACATGAGGACTGGTGACAAAATCACTGGTATAACTAGACCTCCTAAAAGCGGCGAAAAGTTTAAAGCTCTTCTATATGTAAAAAAAATTAATGGATTAAATCCTGAATCCGCTATTCGAAGACCAAACTTTGAAGATCTTACCCCTATTTATCCCAAAGAAAGAATTAACTTAGAAAACCAAACCAGCGAGTTGTCTACTCGTTTAATTGATATGATTGCCCCTATAGGTAAAGGACAAAGAGGAGTTATTGTTGCCCCACCCAAGGCTGGAAAAACTATTCTTTTGCAAAAAATTGCAAATAGTGTGGCCATTAATTACCCAGAAATCGATATCATAGTATTGCTAATCGACGAACGGCCTGAGGAAGTAACGGATATGCAAAGATCCATCAAAGGGGAAGTGGTTTATTCTACTTTTGATGAACTTCCAAGTCATCATATCAAAGTGGCGGAAATGGTGTTGAACCGTGCCCAGCGGTTAGTGGAGCATGGGAAGGATGTATTGATTCTATTGGATAGCATTACTAGACTGGCGCGAGCCTACAATCTAACCATCCCACCTACCGGCAGAACTCTTTCTGGTGGACTGGATCCAGGAGCATTACATAAACCCAAAAGATTTTTTGGTGCTGCTAGAAATCTCGAAGAAGGAGGCAGTCTTACCATTATAGCCACTGCTTTAGTAGAAACTGGCAGTAGAATGGATGATGTGATTTTTGAGGAATTCAAGGGTACAGGAAATATGGAGCTTCACTTGGATAGAAAGCTTTCAGAGAAAAGGATTTTCCCTGCTGTGGATATTAATAAATCCGGTACTAGAAGGGAAGAATTATTGTTAGATCAGACAGAGCTGGAGGCTATATGGAGCATTAGGAGAGCCATGAGCAATAATCCTGTACAGGAGGTTACTGAAAAAATTGTTAATAACCTGATGGAAACTAAGAAAAACAGGGATTTTATAGAAAAGATTAGGAAAAGTATTTAAGGATTTTTTTTCTTGTCACTATTAAGGAACTATGCTATAATGTAGTAGTTAAATTGCTGACCAAAAACAATGGTACGTCAATACTTAATAAAACTAGTTTATATTCTTTTATCATAAGTTTTTTAACGGAAAGAGGTGAAAGCAATGAAAAAGGATATCCATCCAGAATACAATCAAGTAGATGTTTTTTGTGCATGTGGAAATAGCTTCAAAACAAAATCAACAAAAAAGGAAATCAGAGTTGAAATTTGTTCAGACTGTCATCCTTTCTACTCAGGCAAGCAAAAGTCTGTAGAAAAAGGTGGACGTGTTGAAAAATTCAAGAAAAAATTCGGCATGTAAGTTTCCTAATATAAGCACTCAATCAAGGTTAGAAGGAATCCTTTCTAGCCTTGATTTTTTGCAAAAAAAACTTCTATTTAGGGTTAGGGGATGAACTGATGGTAGATATCGTAGAATATGCCCAAAGTGGCAGTATAGAAGTGATTGTGGGACCCATGTATGCAGGGAAAAGTGAAGAGTTGATTAGAAGGGTCAATAGAGCTCAGATTGCTGAGCTAAAGGTAGTGGTTTTTAAACCAGCTATTGATGATCGATACTGTGGCGGCAATATTACTTCCCATAATGGCAAACAACTGAAATGTATAGCGATAGATGGTGCTGAAGAAATAATGAATTACATAGAGAAAGAAGATTTTGATGTGCTGGCCATAGATGAGGTACAGTTTTTAGGAGAAGCGGTTATAGAGGTCTGTCAAAGAGTTGCTGACAAAGGAAAGAGAGTCATTGTATCAGGACTAGATATGGACTTTAGAGGTGAACCCTTTAGTGTATTGCCTCATTTGATGGCGATGGCGGAGTATGTGACAAAGCTGACGGCAGTTTGTATGGTATGCAAAATGCCTGCTACCAGAACCCAAAGATTGGTAAACGGGCAGCCGGCAAAATATAGTGATCCTATTATTTTGGTAGGGGCAAAGGAAAGCTATGAAGCTAGATGTAGAAAATGCCATGCGGTAGCCAAATAGAAAAAGGAGGTTTTTTATGTCTAATGCTTTGATGATTATAGGATTATTGGGATTAGTTGCAGGTGTGATTTCTCCGGTGTTCAGGGTGTTAAATAAAAAATCAAAACGTTCTAAAGGATGGGTATTGATTACATTATTATCCCTTTTGATTTTTATACTAGGTGTAATCTTAGGGATAGAGTAAAAAAACATAGATGAAACCATTTAAAACGAGTGCCTTCAATTTATTACTTGAATGCACTCGTTTTATTGATAATAGATTCGGAAGTAGCTATACCAATCCTTTAATTGCTTTGGTGGACTAAGATTTTTCATTTTTCACCTATCAACGCCTCTCTACATTAGTTTTTTCAAAAAGTTTTGTAAAACTATGGAGCATATTTGTGTTTCTAAGGTTACAGCTTCCTAATAAAAGCCAATTTCTTGTTGAAATGATTGATAGGGAGCTACCGGATTCTATTATATTATATATATACGCAAAACTTGGAAGGTTTAAACCCTAAATATAAAAAAAAATAAAAAAAATATAGAATTGCAAAATGATAAGAGTTATTATTTAAGAATAGTAAATTTGCATGAGATGGTATATAATAAGATAGTAAAACTATTTTTAGAAAGGAATATAATTTATGGGAGAAGTACGACGAACCAGTATAGGGGGCCAGGCATTAATTGAAGGCGTTATGATGCGGGGTCCTAAAGAAATAGCCATTGTTGTGAGACGTCCTGACCAGCAGCTTATAGTAAAAAAAGAAGCAGTTGGAGGTATAGTACAAAAATATAAATTGAACAAGATTCCGATTCTAAGAGGCGCTATTGCCTTAATAGATTCCATGGTATTGGGTATGCGCTCCCTAACCTATTCTGCAGAAATTGCAGAGGAAGGAATAGAGGAGGAAGAACCAGATAAGTTTCAGAAAATGATGGAAAAGCTTTTTAAAGATAAGGCCAATGATGTATTACTTTATACATCTGTTGCAATAGCCATGGTAGTGTCCATAGGATTATTTTTCATAGGACCTACCTTTGCCACCAGCTTCCTTGGAAGATATGTAGAAAAAAATATTGTTTTAAATCTAGCAGAAGGCTTTTTACGATTAAGTATGTTTCTTGGCTATGTTCTTTTGATCTCTAGAATGAAAGACATTCAAAGAGTGTTTCAGTATCATGGGGCAGAGCATAAGGCAATTTATTGCTATGAGCATGGTGAAGAACTGACGGTGGAAAACACCCGTAAGTATACAACCCTGCATCCAAGATGCGGAACCAGCTTTTTATTTATTGTCATGACGGTAAGTATTATTATGTTTTCTATGATAGGATGGCCAAATCCATGGATAAGGGCTGCCACAAGATTAGCATTACTGCCTGTAGTAGCGGGAATATCCTATGAAATTATTAAAATAGGAGGCAGAAGCAGTTCTCCTATTATGAAAATGATCAATTATCCTGGAATGCTGATGCAGAAGCTGACCACCTTTGAACCAGATGATGGGCAACTGGAGGTGGCAATAGAAGCCTTAAAAAGTGTATTGGTGGAAAACGAAGAAGAAACCAAGTGGTAAAAAGTCAAAGCCTCCGTCTATGCAAGTAAAGATGGAGGCTTTTAAAGGAGGAATCCTAGTGATTACAGCCAAAGAAATCTTAAAGGAAGCAGTGGAGAAACTAAAGGCGAAAAATATCGACACCCCTCAGCTGGATGCTGAGGTGGTTTTATGTAATTTGCTGGGGATTGAAAGGGTAAAGCTGCACATCTATCCAGAAATGGAAATTTCCCGGGAAATTTGTCATAGATATTGGGAAGCTGTAGAAAAAAGGCTAAAGCATATGCCGGTACAGTATATCATTAATCGACAAGAATTTATGGGTTTGGATTTCTGGGTAGAGGAAGGTGTATTGATTCCCAGGGGAGATACAGAGATTCTAGTAGAGAAGGTAATAGAGCTTTATAGGAAGCATTATTCACCTGATAGTGTTAAGGTGCTGGATATAGGGGTAGGCAGTGGCGCCATCTCTGTAAGCCTAGCTGCCTTTATACAGGACTGCAGGGTAACTGCTGTAGATATTTCTCCAAAGGCATTGAAGGTGGCACTGAAAAATGCAAAAACCCATCAAGTGGAGGATAAAATTACTTTTGCTGAGGGAAGTCTATTTACACCACTAGTAGAGAGAAATAAGAAGGAAGGTTTTGATTTTATTGTTTCCAATCCCCCTTATATACCAAAACAAATAATAGCAAACCTGTCAAAGGAAGTGAAGGATTATGAGCCATCCTTAGCCCTAGATGGTGGGGAGGATGGATTGGATTTTTATAGAAAGATTGTTGAAGAGGCTCCTATGTTTTTAAGAAAAGAAGGCTGGTTAGTTTTTGAAATCGGTCATGATCAAGGAGAAGACCTGAGTAAAATAATGGAGAAAAAAGATTTTAGACATATAGAAATCATAAAGGATTTAGCGGGACTAGATAGGGTAATAATAGGAAAAAGAGATTACTGATAATATATTCATTAGATGCTAATTCAAAGATATTTGTTTCTGCTGTTTCATCAAGGGATCATACTTGTATATGTAGGACCCTAGTATTCAAAAAATATATCTTGAAGGGTTACATCTACAGGAGATCCTTCAATAAATTTCAAATTATGTAGTCCTTTCTCTATAAATTTGATATAATATAGAGTTGGTAGCAATAAAAACTATAAATAATTACGACATAGCTATTACGAAAATAAGCTACAAGTCAATTTATATATGAGGTGAGACAATGTTAGAAAAATTGGATTTTTTACAGGAAAAATATGAGGACTTAGGGGTAAAAATCAGTGACCCTGATGTAATCAATAATCAAAATCTATGGCAAAAACTGATTAAGGAGCATTCAGAGCTAGAGCCAATCGTGGGAAAATACAAAGAGCATAAGGCTGCAGAGACTGCCCTGAAGGATGCTAAGGAAATTCTTTATGATAAAGCTGCCGACGAAGAGCTAAAAGAAATGGCTAAAATGGAAATAGACGATTTAGAGGAAAAAATAGAAACATTAAGAGAAGAACTAAGAATTCTATTGCTTCCAAAGGACCCTAATGATGATAAAAATGTTATCGTAGAAATACGTGGCGGTACAGGGGGAGAAGAAGCGGCGCTGTTTTCTGCTAACCTCTTTAGGATGTATACAAGATATGCAGAAAGACAGGGCTGGAAGGTAGAAATGATGAGTTTAAATGAAACTGGAGTAGGGGGTTACAAAGAGGTTATCTTTATGATCAAGGGAAAAGGAGCCTACTCCCATCTAAAATATGAGAGTGGTGCCCATAGAGTACAAAGAATTCCCTCCACCGAGTCAGGTGGAAGAATCCATACCTCAGCTGCTACTGTAGCGGTGCTGCCAGAGGTAGATGATGTAGAGTTTCAAATCAATGCCAATGATCTAAGGGTTGATGTTTTCCGTTCCTCCGGCTGTGGTGGACAAAGTGTTAATACCACTGATTCCGCTGTACGGATTACCCATATGCCAACAGGCCTAGTGGTTTCCTGTCAGGATGAAAAATCTCAGTTAAAAAATAAAGAAAAGGCTTTAAAAATCTTAAAGGCAAGACTTCAAGATAAAGCAACACAGGAGCAACAGGATGAAATTGCACAAAATAGAAAAAGTCAGGTTGGATCAGGAGATAGAAGTGAACGTATTCGAACCTATAACTACCCACAGGGACGAGTAACAGATCATAGAATCAACGTAACCCTATACAAGCTAGACAGCTTCCTAGATGGGGATATGGCGGAGATGATAGATGCACTGATTACTTCCGATCAGGCAGAAAAACTGAAAGCAGTAGAATAGAAAAAGATGGCCTAAAGAGCCATCTTCTTTAGTTTTATAGCAAAAGAGGCACTAAGAAAGCTTCTAAAATAGCCGCTATAAGAATCAAAGGTATGATAATCAGTAAAAAGCTTTTACCAACCATGAGTGTGGTGGCTTTCAGTGGTATGTCTTTTCTCTTCTTAGAAAAAATCTTTTTTGCTACTGTAAAACTTAAATAGATCCCTATGCTGCCGGTTAAAAATAATGCTGTTAATTCAGGAATCCCATGAGGAAGTATACCTGCTACTAATACATACATTGCGCTTTCTCCCTGCATCTTTATGAAGGCCAGAAGAACACTGATTGTTGCTGTAGTAATCAATGCACTGACAGCTGGAAGAATGACGATTGGGATAAATGCTGCTAGTAGGGATACCAGTGCAGCTCTTAGATTGTTGATCAATATTAACCTGAACATATCCAGTTGACTCATTTCAGCAACAAATCCTTTGTCTTCAAACATCCCCATAAGACCTTCCATTGCCTCCATTGCAGCATTCTCATTTAAAAGCAAACCTCCATATAGCAGTATGGAAAAGCCAATGGAAATCCCTAAAATCCAGAAAAATCCTTTCCTATAATAATTTTTAAAATTATTCCATTCCTTTAAATATAGTTCTCTCATTATATAAATTCCTCTCCCTTTTTTACATTGTAAATAATGATTATACATGCAATCAATTATAGATAGAAAGCATTCATATAGACACAGTAGTCTTTTCTCATCTATACTGTTAACCTACATTATATTTTCTCACTTCACGGAAATAGATAATCTTTAGTAGTATCCAGATGATAGATATAAGTAGAACTGGAAAAATAACGCCTCTGAAAAAGAAATTGAATACCAATAAAGCAGCTAGAAATATGGTAAATATTTGGTCTATAGACATAAAAGCTTTGTAGCAGGCTTGGTAAACGATCCACTTCTCTCCCTCATCAAGCCTTTTAAAATACTCGGCATGGGCATCTATATCCTTCAGGTTAAAGGGTTTATCAGGATAAACTTCATTATGGTAGTCTAAAATACGCTTTTGTAGTAGGCTAATAAATAAGAGCATAGCTAATGGAATCAAAAGAAGAAACTGGCTGCTTAATTGTTCCTTTAGTGCTAAAGTTGTTCCTAACCAACAATGGGATCCTACTGTGGCAATGGTACTAAGCATTAATGCTCTTTCTATTTTTGTCTCATAGATTTTTTCTTTTTCTAATGGATTTTCAAATACATCTTCTCTAGACTTGCTTTGCTTGAATTGATATAAAAGATAAATCATCCATAGACTTAGAATCATTAAAACACTCAATCCTCCAATAAAATTAGAGGAAAAAATAATTTTTCTTAATTGAAACATAGCTTCAATCTCTGTCATTGTTAAAGCTTGCATAGATGTATCAAAGGTGTCTTCTGTCAGAGCAACAATAAATCCTAGCCCAGCCCCTATTAATGCACAGATTCCAATCCACTTGATATAGCTGACCTTCATAAAAGCTTCTACGATTTTTTTCATCTCTCTACACCTCCTTGCTCTTCTAATTGAAAAACATCCTCCACCTTTACTTTGAAAGTAGCTGCTATTTTCAAAGCTAACACTACAGATGGCGAATAATCTCCCTTTTCTATTAAACCAATAGTTTGGCGAGATACTCCGATCAAATTTGCCAGCTGTTCTTGACTTAAATTATCCCTTGCTCTAAATAATCTTACTTGGTTTGTAAGCTCCATCATAACCCTCCTTGGATTATAATAAGTAGTGTGCTTGCCTATTAAGTCAAATAAATGCCTTCCTAATAAGTGCGTCAAGTAAAATTGTAAACGATTATTGTCATTTTGTCAATAATTATTGTCATAAAGACAACTATCATTTACATATTGGTATTTTTAACCACTTTATAATATTAATAAAACTTAATAGTAACCCGAGAAGTCATCTTGTAAATTGAGAAGTAATCTCTGTAACCGACAATTTCACAAGCATGTCTCCACAATAAGTGGGGTCTATTTGTCTGGGGATAAGAATATATATTTAAAAGCTGAGGTGCTTTTATATAGAGTTTTAAGGGGGAAAATAGATGAGTGACTTGTGGAGGACTACTTTGATTGGATTGATGGTGGGAATGATAGGAACTGGACTTGGAGGGTCTATGGCTTTTTTGCTAAAAAATCCCTCAAAGCGGTTTTTAAGTGGTATTATAGGATTATCCAGTGGTTTGATGGTAGCCATTGTTACCTTTGAATTGATACCTGAGGCTTTTATGCTGGGAGGAACTATACAAATTGCAGTTGGTATTGCCATTGGTGCATTTCTGGCATCCTATTTAGATATTATGATTTCTCATTTATATAAAAAGAGTTTATATGGAAAGCCTGGATTCATTAAAACGGGTGTGTTATTGGGAGTAGGTATTGCCCTCCATAACTTTCCAGAGGGATTGGCCATCGGTTCAGGCTTTGTTGCTCAATCAAGGCTGGGGGTTGGGCTAGCCATTGTTATTGCCCTCCATAATATGCCGGAAGGATTGGCGATGGTGACACCTATGAGGGTTGGAGGATACTCTAGTACGAAGGCTTTTTTGCTGACTTTAGCAGCAGGAGCTCCAATGGGATTGGGAGCTTTTGTAGGAGCTTTTATTGGAACCTTTGCTTATGGTTTTATTGGGGTATGCCTTGCCTTTGCAGGCGGGACAATGCTATATATAACCTTTGGGGAGCTTATTCCTAGGGCAAAGGATTTATATGGCGGCAGGATTTCTACTATCTGTTCCATCTTTGGCTTTATTGCTGGCATGTTAATTTCTAAAAGTTTTTGATTTTCTTGTTAATTGATGATAATTTGGTATAAAATAAGAAGAAAATAAAATTTATTTTACAGGTGGTTCTTTTATGTTCCCAATTCTTTCTTGGACAATCCGATACATTTTTATTGGCCTTATTTATTATTTTATCTATCATATTATAAGGCTTATTTATCTTGACATAAAACATATCAATGAAAGACAGAATAAACAATTTGACAGCCCTTATCTCAAACTGGTGAATCGCAAGGAGACTTTAGATTTTGAGATTCAGGAGTTTTATGATTTAAAGGATGTGGTGACCCTTGGTAGAAGTAAGGAGAATGATATCCAGATTTTGGACAAGTTTATGTCCTCTTCTCATGCGAAGATTACCATGGACGAAGATGAATATTTTTTGGAGGATTTAGAAAGTGTAAATGGTACCTATCTAAATAGTACACAGATAGAAGATGTTGTGAAGCTAAAGAGTGGAGATAGGATTGGTTTGGGACAGGTGGAGTTTTTGTTTGTAAAAGAGGTGGATTAAATGCGGCCCATTGGTATCATGGTTATTATAAATGCTTTGTTGTTTGGGCTATTGTTCTTATTGGTAGAGCCCTTGGATCCTTCTATCCTTATGGCAGGAGGCATCTTGACCCTGTTGATCATAATCTCTTATATTATTATCGTTAAGGGGAATATGGGGGACCAATATTTATTTTTGATTATTTCTATGCTCTCTAGTCTAGGGGTAGTAATGATTTATCGTTTAGACCCTGTTTTTGGATTTAGACAAATCACCTGGTATGCTTTAGGAGTATCCTTATACTTTGTAAGCTACATCATCTTCCTCTGGGTAAAAAATTGGGACAGGTACCTTTATTTATATATTGGCTTTGGCATGTTGTTATTTCTCTTAACCTTTGCATTAGGCACCACTGTAAAAGGGGCTACCAACTGGATTCGGGTCGGGGGATTTACCTTCCAGCCTGCAGAAATCATCAAGCTAAGCTTTGTTTTTTTTGTTGCAGCCTATTTTACTTTCCCAGAAAAATTGAAAAACATCTATTTTTTTCTAGGGGTTGTCTACCTACATATTATATTTTTGGTGTTTCAGAGAGATATGGGAATGGCAATGCTTTTTTATGGAATATTTATTAGTATTTTTTATGTCTATTATCAAGATTATAAGCTGTTCCTCTATAATCTAGGTGCATCTATTTTGATTGTGGTCTTTGGTTATTATACTATGACTCATGTGCAGGTGCGGTTTGAAGCCTGGCTCAATCCATGGAGGGATATTGCTGGGAGGGGCTATCAAATCACGCAATCCTTGTTTGCTATAGGGACTGGCGGTTTTTTTGGTACTGGCCTAGGAATGGGAAGTCCTGATTTTATTCCTGAGGTTCATACGGATTTTATTTTTTCTGCCATCTGTGAGGAAATGGGTGTGTTTGGTGGTATGGCGGTAGTGCTTTTATATTTCATTCTCATGTATAGAGGCTTTAAGATTACTTTAACTATACAAAATACCTTTAGAAAGATACTAGCTCTAGGCATCATTTTGACCTACAGCTATCAAACCTTTATGATTATTGGTGGGGTCATCAAGCTGATTCCTTTGACGGGGATTACGCTACCATTTATTAGCTATGGAGGCAGTGCTTTGGTTTCTGCTTTTATTGCCTTTGGTATCATGCAGGCCCTTTCAAAAAGATCGCAGGAAGTAGAGGAGTTGTTGGATCTTGGAGAGCAATAAAAAAATTATTCATTTAATCGTAGTAATAAGCCTATTGTTTTTGAGTATCATAGGTTATTTAACGTATTTCCAGATATTTAGAGCTACTGCTATCCTAGATAATCCTTATAATAAGAGACAGTGGGAGAGGGAGGACAATACCCTAAGGGGAAGGATTTATGATAGGAATGGTGTTGTATTAGCAGAAAGTGATGTAGTCAATGAAAGGCCCGTTAGGAGTTATCCCCATAATCAGCTTTATAGTCATGTGATTGGGTATAGCTATAAGCAGTATGGACGATCAGCTATTGAATCCCATTATAATCAACAGTTGATGGCTTTAAATCCTGAAAGCCCTGTGGCCAGAATACGTGAACAGCTAGCGGGAGATATGATAAAGGGGAACGATCTTATCTTAACCATTGATCATGAAATTCAAAGAACTGCAGAAAGATTATTGCAGGGGAAAATGGGGTCTATTGTAGTCATCAATTCAACTACAGGAGAGATCCTGTCGATGGTCAGTAAGCCAGACTTTAATCCCAATACTTTGGTAACGGATTGGGGACAATTGGTAAACGATGAGAGAAGTCCTCTGATGAATCGCAGTACCAACGGATTGTATGCACCTGGGTCTACCTATAAAACCGTGATTACTGCAGCAATCCTAGAGAATATTTATATTATTGATGAGAATTATGACTGTACAGGAAGCATTATCATAGATGGCTACAGCCTTTCGGATTATGGCAATACAGCTCATGGAAGTCTTGATCTAACAGAATCTTTAGTGGTCTCCTGTAATACCAACTTTGCAAGAATGACTGTGGATTTAGAAGGAGAGAAAATAAGAGAAATCTCAAGAAAATTTTTTATGGACCGGCCCATCCAAGGGGACATACCTATTAAGCAAAGCAGATTTCCCTATGGAGATGCTATCGAACCCACAGATTTAGCCGCCATTGGCATAGGTCAAGGAAGACTGCAGGTAACGCCGCTGCATATGGCGCTAATTGCCTCTACCTTTGCCAATGATGGTATCATGATGAATCCATATATTATAGGAGAAGTACAAAGTCCTCAAGGTAGAGCTTTAGAGAGGGGCAGCCAGCAGGAGAATAGGGTTGTTTCACATGAAATAGCTGAGGAAATAAGAGCTATGATGATTGCTGTTGTTGAAAGAGGAACGGGAAGAAGGGCAGCCATACCAGGAGCAGTGGTAGGAGGCAAGACTGGAACAGCAGAAAATGAAACAGGAAGAAGTCATGCATGGTTTATCGGCTTTGCTAACCGTGGAGAGACACAGGTGGCGGTGGCAGTGATTTTAGAAAGTCAGGGAGAAGCTGGTGGAGTAGCTGCTGCTCCTATAGCAGGAGAAATAATGCAGGAAGCGCTGAGAAGAGGTGGGACAAATTGAAGAATACCATGATTATAGAAATAGATTGTGACAGGATGGATGAAAAAAAGTTAATAATAGCTGCTAAGATTCTGAGGGAGGGTGGAACGGTTGCCTTTCCAACAGAAACCGTTTATGGGTTGGGGGCCAATGCTTTGGAAGCAGAGGCGGTAAAAAAAATATTTGAAGCCAAGGGAAGGCCGTCGGATAATCCCTTAATCGTACATATTGCAAGAATGGAGGAGGTTAAAAGTCTGGCGAAGGAACTCTCAGAGGATGCCCTGAGAGTGATGGAGGCCTTTTGGCCAGGACCTCTTACTGTGGTTCTAAATAAAAAGGAGGTTGTACCTACTGTGATTACTGCTGGTCTACAAACTGTAGCCATAAGAATGCCAGCACATCCTATTGCGAAAAAATTGATTGCCCTAGCAGAAGTACCCTTAGCAGCTCCCAGTGCCAACATTTCAGGGAAGCCAAGCCCAACTAGGGGAGAGCATGTTGTAGAGGATTTAGATGGAAGGGTAGATGGGATTATTATGGGTGGCAGCTGCCATGTAGGAGTAGAGTCGACAGTGCTGGATATGACGGGAGAAATCCCTACGATTCTAAGGCCAGGGGGTATTACTAGGGAAATGCTTCTACAGGTATTGGAGAGGGTTGAGGTGGATGGAGCTTTGGGGGGAGATACAGATGCTATACCAAAGTCTCCAGGAATGAAATATACCCACTATGCACCAAAGGCAGCGGTCTATATTGTCAAAGGGATAGAAGAAAAAACTGTAGAAAAAATAAAGGAACTGGCATCAGTTTATAGAATAGAAGGAAAAAAAGTAGGAATCCTTTGTTTTGACGAGTCCTATCCACAGTATCAGGAGGGGCTGGTAAAATCTGTTGGAAGTCGCAGGGAGCTGAATCTAGTGGCCTCTAATTTATTTAAGGTCCTAAGGGAATTTGATGGCACAGAAGTAGACATCATACTGGCGGAAGCTGTAGAGGAAGCCGATTTAGGACAGGCTATTATGAATCGCTTGATGAAGGCAGCAGGATATCGGGTCATAAATGCAAAATGAAAAGTGAAGAATAAAAATTAGGATAGTATTTTTTCTTTGGAAAGGGATGAGAGATTAATGAAAACCATTCTATTTGTTTGCACTGGCAATACCTGCCGAAGTAGTATAGCAGAAGTGTTATGTAAGGATTTAATAGAAAAAGCAGGAGAGGACTTAGGAGACATAAAGGTTATCTCTGCTGGCACCAGTGCCATGAAGGGAGACAAGGCCTCCTATGCCTCCAAGGAAATCATCAGAGAAAAGGGGTTATCCTTGGATGATCATGAAGCCAGAGCTTTGACAAAGGATTTGATTGATGAAGCGGATTTGGTTTTGACTATGACCACCAATCATAAACATGCAGTATTAAACATGGCACCTCAGGCGGAGAATAAGGTATATACACTGAAGGAATATGCAAATGATGGGGAAAATCTAGAGGATGTCTTAGATGAAATGAATGAAGTATACAGAAAAATCAGTACCAAAAAGCAACGCTTCATGTTAGAAAATCAAAAAAAGCTAAAGGAGCTAAAGGAAAAAAGAGATGCTTTAGTAAGAGAACTGAAAAGTGTAGAGAGGGAAGTGGAAAAGCTTGAAAAGGACTTTCAAGAGGAGATTACAGACTGCGAGGATCAACTGATTTTCTTGAAAACCAAGCTGCCAGAAATGGATATTGTAGATCCTTTCGGCCAGCCTATAGATGCATATAGAAGAAGTGCAGTGGAGATAGAGGAATCCTTGAAAAAATTATTAAAAAAATTATTAAAAAAATAAAGGGATATTTAGAAACATATCGAATATTATACTGGTTAAACTATTATAAGTTATTTGTAGATTTTTATAGCTGTTATTTGGAGGGGTCAGAATGAAAATAGCCATAGGCAGTGATCATGGAGGATATGGTCTTAAGGAAATCATAAAGGAACATCTTAAAGACAAAGGGTTCTTTATAACGGATTTTGGTACAGACTCTGAAGCTTCCTGTGACTACCCAGAGTTTGCTGAGAAGGTAGGAGAGGCAGTGGTGAAGGCAGAATACGATAGAGGTATCTTGATATGTGGGACGGGAATCGGTATATCGATAGCTGCTAACAAGATTCCAGGTATCCGCTGCGCCTTGGTAGGGGACTGCTTTTCTGCAAAAGCTACTAGACAGCATAATGATGCAAATGTTTTAGCTTTGGGAGCCAGGGTAGTTGGACCAGGGCTGGCATTAGAAATAGTTGATGTATGGTTAAACGCTGAATTTGAAGGTGGGAGACATCAAAAGAGGGTGGAGAAAATCAGTAGTATTGAAGAAAAATACTATAAATAAAGGAGGATTTTTTATGAGTAAAGTAGTGACAATAGATCACCCATTGATTCAACACAAGCTGACATTAATAAGAGATAAAGATACAGGTTCTAAAGATTTTAGAGATTTGGTGAAAGAGGTTTCCTTATTAATGGGCTATGAAATTACTAGAGATCTTCCTTTACAGGAAATTGAGATAGAAACTCCCGTTGGACCAACAAAGGCGAAGGTGATATCTGGTAAAAAACTGGGGATTATTCCTATACTAAGAGCGGGATTAGGTATGGTGGATGGATTCTTGCAGCTGATACCAGCGGCGAAGGTGGGGCATGTTGGTTTGTATAGAGATCCAGAAACCTTGGAGCCGGTTGAATATTACTGCAAGCTGCCATCAGATGTAGAGGAGAGGGATTTGATTGTATTGGATCCTATGCTGGCCACTGGAGGATCTGCCAATGCAGCTATACAGTTCTTGAAAAACAGAGGAGCTACCAATATAAAGCTAGTATGTTTGATTGCTGCTCCAGAGGGAATTGAAGCCATACAAAAGAAGCACCAGGATGTAGATATCTATGTAGCGGCTATTGATGAAAGATTAAATGAGCATGCCTACATTGTACCAGGATTAGGAGATGCAGGAGATCGTTTGTTTGGAACAAAATAGGAAAATATAGTAAGCTCTGGATGCTAGTTTCTGGAGCTTTTCTTTTATAAAAATATAGTTATGTGAAGGGGAGAGGGGACGAATGACGTATATTGCGGGATTACCTATAAAAACTTTTGTGATTGTGGGAGGGCTTTTTGTTATTTCCACTTTAGCTCCTTCTATTACAGCACTTATTATAAAGCATAGAAAGGGATGGGAAGATGAATAAAACCATTGTATATCTCTTATACTTTACCCTTTATACCATTATACTGTTGTTTTTTGGGAAAGGTGGGTTTAAACAAACAAAAAATGCTCGAGACTTTTTTGTAGCTGGAAACAGTTTGGGATTACTAGCCAGTATTTTTACCTTTAGTGCCACTTGGTTTAGTGCTGCTTCCATGCAGGGTGTTTCTGGTTCTCTATATGCTTATGGATATAATACTGTATTGTATGCTATTGTACCATGGTTTTTAGGAGCAGCTTTTTTGGTGGTACTGGCATCAAGGCTTAAACAGCATGATATTTTAACGGTGCCAGAGTATTTTTATAAAAGGTATGATAGTAAATGGCTGCAAGCCATGGCAGGTATCATGATTGTGATCACCTATATCCTATATATGATTATTCAAGTAAGAGGCTTTGGTATTGTTATCTCAGAGCTGCTGGATATCAATTATATTTTTGCCATTGTATTGGTATACTTATTTGTCATCTATACATCCTTTGGTGGTTTATTTTCTGTGACAAAAACTGATGGGTTAAATATTGTATTAACTGCCATAGGAACACTTTTAGCCACAGTGATTATTCTAAGAAATATTGGGGGCATCAACCTTATGCATGAAGGGGCTGCTTTGATTGATACGAAACCCTTCCCACGATTTCTTCATAACACAGAGCAGGGGGCGTTGCTGGATCCCTTTGCAAAGGGAGAACTGCCGCCTCTGTTAACCTTTACTTCCTTTTTTGGATGGGGACTGGGTTTAGCAGCAAATCCTCAATATGCTATTCGGATTGCCTCTGCCAAGAATACAAAAACAGCAATCAAAATGATCTGTTATTCCGTATTTTTCTTAGCTTGTATTTATGTGGGTATGATGGTGATTGGAATAGGCGGCAGAGTATTACAGCCTACTATACAATCCATTGATTCTGTTGATGAGGTGTTTCCGTATTTGATCAACAATGTTATTTATTCTCCTTTTAGCGGGTTTATCCTTATCAGTATTACAGCTGCTGCTATTTCTACAGCCAATTCACAACTTCTCATTGCTGCCAGCGGGTTCACCTATGATCTATATAAAAATCTAGTGAATCCAAATATACAGGAGGATAGGTTTCTAAATCTCAATAGGGTGTTTATCTTTGCTGCAGGAACAGTTTCTTTGCTTCTGGCGATTAATCCTCCAGAAAGCTTGCTGATTTATGGAGGGTATATTTGGGGTTTTTTCTCCTCCACATTTTTGCTGCCCCTCTATGGAGGATTGTTTTGGAGAAAAGCCACAAAGGAGGGGGCTGTTGCCGCTTTTATTATGGGGCTTTTCACCATGAGTGTTTTTATGGTAAGAACTTTTTTAGTTGTTGGAGAAGCAAACACTTTGGTACATCCTGCCTTACCTGGAGTCATAGCTTCTGCCTTAACATTTTATTTTGTCAGTAAATATTTTTATGAAAAGGGAAGGAGATAACAGTGCGAATTGATATTGAGAACAAAATACTCATCCCTTTTATGATTTTATTAATTCTGTCTATTATCACGCTGGGCATTGTATCCTATTGGAATGGATATCAGCTATTGTTAGAGAATGAAACAAAAAATCTATCTATGCATTTAGAAGAAATGATATTTTTCATAGAGGATGTTGCTGAAAGTGTTGAAGACGGAGGACTAACTGAGGAAGAAGGAAAAGCAGCTGTCCTTGATTATTATCAGCGACAGGAGAAGGAAAATCTGGTGATCTTTGATGGGGAAAGGCTCTTATTCAATAAGTTTCATGTAGATGATGACAGGACGAAAGAATTTTTGGAGGAAGCTTTGGATGGTGAAGAAGCTACCTTGCCCATAGGCAATGATATCTTGATTTATAAAAGCTATGATCCTTGGGGATGGATCATAGGCTATGGGTTAAATAAAGGACTCTTTTCCTATGAGGTGCTAGAAAGTCAGAAGTATATGATTTTAGTAGCAATTATTTCTTTGATTTTTTCTATGCAGGCAGCTATTGTAATTTCTCACAATATATCAAAGCCTATAAAAATGCTGGCGGATTTATGTGATAAAATAGCCCAAGGCAGCTTTAATGAAAAAATTGAAATTAAAAGAAAAGATGAAATTGGGATGCTGGCCAATGCCTTTAATAATATGGTGTACCGTCTTCAAGAAAAAACAACAAAATTAATAGAAATCACCCAGTTGAATGAGGATATTCTGAGAAATATTGCAACCGGGATTATCACGACAGATCAACAGGGAAGGATTTTATCTATAAATCAAGCGGCAAAGGAGTTGCTGGTGGAGTATAAAGAAAAAGACGGTCAAAAATATATTGAAAAAAAGTTATTGAATCAGGTAAAAGAAACCTTGAGCAGTAGTAAAAATATCAACCATGTTGAAATATTTGATCATGTTGATGAGGGCAATAAAATTTATCTGGATGTTACCACTTCTTTGTTAAAAACAGATGAGGGCTTTGTCAGCGGTGCTATTTGTAGTTTCAATGATATCAGTGAAAGAAAAAAGATTGAGAATAACATGGAGACCTTAGATCGATTAACCTCTATCGGACAATTGGCAGCGGGGATTGCTCATGAGATCCGTAATCCTTTAGCTGGAATGAAAACCAGTATTCAGGTTTTAAAGAATAGATTGTGCAAAGAGGAGGGACAAGCTAATGAAAAGTTATTTAATGGGGTATTATATGAAATTGATAGAATCAATCATTTGATTACAGATATCTTAGACTTTGCCAAACCCAGAACACCGAAATATGAAAAAACAGATTTACTTATGATTTTAAATCGAGCACTGGATTTAGTAAAGAAAACAGCTGAGGAAAACCATATAAAAATATATCTCGAGAACCGATGCAGTAGACCTTTGGTTTTTGTGGATTCAGCTCAAATTGAGCAAGTGTTCTTAAACATTATAAAAAATGCCCTTAAAGCTGTAGAAAAGAATGGAACGCTGAAGATTATCCTGGATGTTCATCGTCAAGAGAAAGCTTCCTTTGTTACCATGGAGTTTCATGATAATGGCTGTGGCATTGAACCAGATAATCTGGAGAAAATCTTTGATCCCTTCTTTACCACCAGCCCTCAAGGGACGGGACTGGGGTTGTCGGTGGTATATGAATTGGTAAAAGGAAATCGTGGAAAAATGGATGTTCACAGTACTGTGGATGTAGGTACAAAATTCAAAATAAAATTTCCCTTGTATGGAGGTGGCGACCATGAGGAAAAGAATATTGATTGTTGATGATGAAGAGATGATACGTCTGTCACTAAAGGAAGGCTTAACGGATTTAGGCTACCAAGTCAGTACCGCTGAAAATGGCATGAAAGCCTTAGGAGAAATGGAGGATTTCAAACCTCAAATTATTTTTTTGGATATGCGGTTGTCGGGTGAAAGCGGATTAGAGTTAATTCCCAAAATAAAGGAAATTGATAGGGATGTAGAAGTGGTCATCATGACGGCCTATGGAGATATACAGACAGCGGTAAAAGCTATAAAAAGAGGGGCTTTTGATTATATTAATAAACCCTTTGATCTAGAAGAGATCGACATTATTATAAGGCGGATTATAAAAAGCTTAGTATTACAGAAAAAGGTTTATTTACTAGAACAAGAAAAAAAAGCACAGTATGAATATATGCTGGGGGAAGACCCCAGTATGCAGGAGGTAATAGATAAAATTCATATTTTATCCAGCAATGATACGGTAACTGTATTAATCCAAGGGGAAACGGGAACAGGAAAAGAGCTTGTTGCCTCTGCCATCCACAACAATAGTATTAGAAAAGATGCTCCTATGGTAAAAATCAATTGCGGGGCATTGCCTCAGCAGCTTGTAGAGAGTGAGCTGTTTGGTTTTGAAAAAAATGCCTTTACGGGTGCCAATACTAGAAAGAAAGGCTTGTTGGAGGTGGCGGATGGAGGAACAGTTTTTTTAGATGAGATAGGAGAAGTTTCCTTAAATGTTCAAACGAAGCTGCTGAGGTTTCTTGAGGAGAGAAAGCTAAAAAGAGTTGGCGGTTTAGAGGATATCGAGGTAGACATTAGAATTATAGCTGCCACCAATAAAAATTTAGAGGAGGCCATTAGTAAAAAAGAGTTTAGAGAGGATTTATATTATCGGTTGAATGTGGTACCTATTTACCTACCGCCTTTAAGAGAAAGAGGAAGAGATATCTTGGTGCTGGCAGAGCATTATTTGCAGGAATTTAATAAAAAATTTCACAAAAGGATAAAGGGCTTTACAAGAGATGCAGAAAAAGGACTTTTAACTTACTCTTGGAGGGGGAATGTACGGGAATTGAAAAATATTATTGAGAGAAGTGTTTTATTGGGAGAGGGAGAAGAAATTGATTTAAAGGATTTACCGTTTGAAGCCCATAAAGATAGCCATCAAAGTCTCCTGGGGAACATAAAGAGCAGAGGCCAGCAAGACTTAGGTAAAGCTCTACCTCCAAACTTTTCTTTAGAAAAAGAAATACAAGAGATAGAGACACAATATATCCTTTTGGCATTGCAATACTGTAATAACAATTATTCTAAAGCCTCAGAAATGTTAGGGATAAGCAGATTTGCCTTAAAGAGAAAAATAGAAAAGTATGACTTAGAATAGAATCTGAGCGATTTTGCAACAATTGTGCGAATTCGCTCTTTTTCACGAGCGATTCTGAACGCAATTTATTAAAAAAAGATGTCAATTATACGAAAATAGAGAAAATTCAACAGTGATGATTTTGGCATCGATCTTGCTAATTATTATAAGAAAAATAGGGAGGTGTAGTGACGATGCATCAGGTAGATTTAAATAGTGACATTGGTGAGAGTTTTGGAGACTATAAACTAGGTTTAGATGAAGAAGTGATTCAGCATATTTCCTCCGCCAATATTGCCTGCGGATGGCATGCTGGTGACCCTGTTGTCATGGAGAAAACGATAGAAATGGCAGTGAAAAGAGGTGTGGCTGTAGGGGCACATCCAGGATATCTGGATTTAATGGGTTTTGGAAGACGGGAAATGGTCATCACTGGTGAAGAAGCAAAGGCCTACATGAAATATCAAATTGGTGCCTTATGGGCATTTGCAAAAAGTAAGGGTGCAAAGATACAACATGTGAAGCCTCATGGAGCGTTGTATAATATGGCTGCCAAGAATGAAATGCTGGCCAAGTCCATCGCTGAGGCTGTTTATGAAGTGGATTCTGATATGATTTTGGTAGGGCTTGCCAACAGTCAATTGACCAAGGCTGGAAAGGAAATAGGGTTGAAGGTGGCCAGTGAGGTATTTGCTGACCGGGCTTATAATCCAGATGGCACACTGGTATCTAGAAAGCTGGAGGGTGCGGTGATCCATGATACTGATAAAGCCATAGCGAGGGTGGTTCGTATGGTGAAGGAAGGAAAGGTAGAGGCTGTGAATGGAGAAGATATCATGATTCAAGCGGATAGCATCTGTGTTCATGGAGATAATCCCCAGGCTGTGGCCTTTGTAAAGACCATAAAAAGCACCTTAGAAAATGAAAATGTTCAAGTGATCGCAATGGAAAAATTCATTAAGTAAAAGAGAAAAGGAGAGAAAGAATGATAAAGAACAAAAAGAAAAATGCAAATTTTGGTGTCCTATTAGGAGCAGCCTTCCTGATGGCAACATCTGCCATTGGGCCAGGTTTTTTGACGCAAACTGCAACTTTTACAGAAAGATATGGTGGGAACTTTGGTTTTGTTATTTTGGCCACCATTATCTTAACCTTTGGTGTACAGCTGAATATATGGAGGATTATTGGAGTTTCAGGTATGAGGGGGCAGGATATTGCCAATAAAGTAGTTCCTGGATTAGGTTATTTTATTGCTGCTTTAGTGGCTTTAGGCGGATTGGCTTTTAATATAGGGAATGTTGGTGGCGCAGCTCTAGGCTTAAATGTGTTACTTGGCATTGATATTAAGCTAGGAACAGCTATTGCGGGGATTGTCGGTATCATTATTTTCTTATCAAAGGATGCTGGACCTATTATTGACAAATTTACAAGGTTGTTGGGAGGATTAATGATTATCCTAGTGGCCTATGTTACTGTTTCTACAAACCCACCAGTGGGTGAAGCGGTGGCAAGAACCATAGCTCCTGATGATATTAACATGTTGATTTTCCCCATTATCACTTTATTAGGTGGAACAGTGGGGGGATATATTACCTTTGCCGGCGGCCATCGTTTGATTGATGCTGGCATCAGTGGGGAAGAAAATTTAAGAGAAATCAACAAAAGTTCTCTGATGGGTATTGGTATTGCTTCTATTATGAGAGTGTTGCTCTTCTTAGCCATACTAGGGGTTGTAACAAAAGGGATGGGATTAGATCCGTCTAACCCAGCAGCGGATGCATTTTTACATGGGGCAGGAAATATAGGCTATAAATTTTTTGGGATGGTTTTAACAGCAGCTGGTTTAACCTCTGTAGTAGGAGCTGCTTATACCTCTGTATCCTTCCTTAAAACCTTAAATAGTACAATTGCCAAGCATGAAAATTATTTTATCATTGGGTTTATTGCTGTCTCAACTGCCATTATGACCTTTATAGGACAGCCTGCAAAACTATTGGTTTTAGCAGGATCTCTAAATGGATTAATTTTGCCTGTAACCTTAGGTACCATTTTACTTGCATCACGAAGAAAGGATATTGTTGGTGAATACAAGCATCCTACTTGGTTATTGGTATTTGGAATCATTGTTGTTATTCTTACTGCCTATGGCGGATGGGTGTCCTTGCAAAACATTCAAAATCTATTTTAAGGGAAGACATAAAATCATATAACAATCAAGGTGGATGTTTGTGTCCGCCTCTAATGGAGGAATCCTAAATGTATGATAAAACAAAGTATCTAGCTGCTGGAGATCAAGCTCTAGTGATGGAGTTTGGCAACAGCATATCAGAAGAAATCAATAGTAAGATTCGTTCTATGACAGCCGCCATTGAAGGGCAAAATATAAAGGGAATTGTTGAATTGGTGCCTACTTATCGCTCTTTGATGATTCATTATGATGCTCTGCAGGTGAATTATAGTGAATTGTTAGAGAGTTTGAAGGCGCTGGAGGAGCAACTGGGAAGTATTGAATTGCCAGCACCACAGGTAGTAGAAATACCAACATTATATGGTGGGGATTATGGTCCAGATATTGAAAATGTAGCGAAACACAATCAAATGACGGAAGGGGAAGTAATCAGGGTCCATACCTCTAAAGAGTACTTAATTTATATGTTGGGCTTTACGCCAGGTTTCCCTTATCTAGGAGGAATGGATGAAAGTATTGCTACCCCAAGACTTGAAACTCCTAGAACTAAGATAACTGCTGGATCAGTAGGAATTGCAGGTGGACAAACGGGGATTTACCCAATTGATAGTCCAGGGGGATGGCAATTGATTGGCAGAACTCCTATCCGCCTATATGATCCTGAAAGAGAACCTGCCATCTTATTAAAGGCAGGCAATTATATCGTTTTTAAAAGTATAGGAGAAAAAGAATATCAAGAAATAGAAAAAGCAGTGAAAAAAGGTACCTATCAGTATAAAAGCTACCCGAAAAAAGAGGAGGGTGGTCAACATGGGACAAATTAAAATCATCAAACCTGGATTGTTGACGACCGTGCAGGATCTAGGTAGGTATGGTTATCAGCAATATGGCGTTACTGTCTCGGGTGTGATGGATCATGTTTCTGCTAGATTGGCCAATGCTTTAGTAGAAAATGACGAAGGTGAAGGATTGCTGGAAATCACAATGCAGGGGCCGGAAATAGAGTTTTTAGAAGACATGGTTATAGCTATAACAGGAGGAGATTTACAGCCATGGTTAAATGGCCAGCCTATAGCAATGGCCAGAAGTATGTTGGTACAAAAAGGAGATAAGCTGACCTTTAAAGGCATGAAGAGTGGATGTAGAAGTTACATCGCTTTTTCTGGAGGTATAGATGTGCCGGTATTGATGGGAAGCAAATCCACCTTTACTAGGGGAAAAATTGGCGGTTATGAAGGGAGAGCTTTAAAAGCAGGGGATATCCTAAAGGTCGGTGAACCAAAAGAACCTTTCAGCTCATTGGTAGATAGAGAGATTTATGAAAATCTATATGAATACAATGCTGTAGTTGAACTGAGAGTGGTTTTGGGTCCTCAGGAGGAGGCTTTTACAGAGGCAGGACGACGAACCTTCTTTAGTAATGAATATACTGTCACCAACGAATGCGATAGGATGGGTTATCGACTTGAAGGAGAAACCATTGAGCACAAGGATGGAGGAGATATCATCTCTGACGGAATTTCCATGGGAGCGATACAAATTCCCAGTCATGGCAAACCGATTATTATGATGGCAGATCGACAGACAACAGGTGGGTATACCAAGATAGGAAATGTTATTACTGTTGATTTACCTAAGGCGGCTCAGGTGAAGCCAGGAGATAAGATTGTCTTTAAAGAAATAACCTTAGAAGAAGCGCATCAATTGTTGAAAGGATTAGAGGACAAAATAACAATATTAAAGCAACAGTGTAGTAGAAAGTATGGTAAACAAGAAAAAGAAGTAAAAAGAACTAGAAAATTCCATTTAAAAATCAATGGTAAACCATATAATGTAGTGGTAGAAGAGCTAAAATAGGTGAAAGGGGTAAGCCCCCTTTTCACCTATTTTCTGTTTATTTAGTGTTATAAAAAGAATAAAAATTTTATTGGAATTTTCTAAAAATAAAACGAAATAAAACAAAACCTAAAACGAACCAACAAACAAAGGCGTGGTATGTTATTATAAGAACATACTATTTTTGACCTTGTATATGACAAGCTTACATTACATTATAGCGGAAAAGTAATGGAAAATGGCTTAAGGAGGTGTAGAGGGTTTAAATTGTTTTGTTTTAATAAAAATATAAGTTAAGGGGGATTTATTGTATGAGTACAGAAAAACGACCAAGTTTTGGTGCGGCACTTTTTGTTATTTTATTCTTATGTTTTGCAATGTTCGCACAGATTTTTATTATCGGTGAAGATTGGATCACACACATTACATTGATCGTAGTTGCAGCGGTTGCAGCCATCGTAGCTATGGCTTCTGGTTTTACCTATGATGATGTTCAAAAGGGAGTATTATATGGCTGTGAAATCGCTATGCTTCCAATGCTGATCTTGATGATGGTAGGGGTTCTGGTTGGTTCATGGATACCGGCAGGGACCATACCTACCTTGATTTACTATGGACTTAGCTTTATATCACCTTCAGTATTCTTGCTTACTGTAGCCATTGTTTGTGTTGTAGCTTCTGTATCTACAGGAAGCTCTTGGACCACAGGTGCTACCTTTGGTGTAGCCTTTATGGGAATCGGTCATGGATTAGGTATCCCGCCAGCCATGACAGCTGGTGCAGTTATTTCAGGTGCTATCTTTGGAGATAAGATGTCACCATTATCAGACGCTACCAACCTAGCGGCAGGTGTGGCAGAGGCAGATTTGTTTGACCATATCAAGAGTATGTTCTATACTACTGGACCTGCAATCCTAATCTCTTTTGTATTATATGCCTTCCTGGGCATGCGTTTTGCTGGAGGAGAATTAGATACAGGCCAAATCGATATTATTTTAGCAGGTTTGAGGGAAAACTATCTTATTAGTCCTATTACCTTGATTCCGCCAATTATCGTTGTTATCTTAGCGGTAAAGCGTGTATCTGGCTTGGCGGTTATGATTATTGCTTCCATCGTTGGTGGCTTGTTTGCAATCTTCTTCCAGGGATATAGTGTTGGAGATGTAGCCAACTTTATGAACTATGGATATACTTCTAGCACAGGGATTGCAGATGTAGATGCACTGCTAAGTCGTGGTGGATTACAAAGCATGATGTGGACCATATCCTTAGGTTTTATTGCCCTTAGTATGGGGGGCATCCTTGAGAAAACAAAGGTATTAGAGGTATTATTAGAAAAAATCTCAGGTCTTGTAAGCACTGCAAAGGGATTGATCACTACCCATGTAATCTCTGCTATAGCAGTTAACCTGTTTTCTGCAAGTCAGTATATGGCCATCTTGATTCCAAGTCGTATGTTTGTTCCTGCCTATAAAAAGCAGAGAATCTTACCTCAGGTGAACTCTAGAACTGCTGAGGATGCTGGAACAGTAACTTCTCCATTGGTACCATGGGGACTTTGCGGGGTATTCTTCACTGGAGCCTTAGGTGTTCCTACCATGGAGTATTTCCCCTATGTATATCTATCCTTCGTTACACCAATTATAGCGGTTATCTATGGTTTCACTGGAATGTTTATTTTTAAAGAAGGAGATATCAAGTCTGTAAAAACCTATAATGATGATGCAGAAGAAGCAAAAGCTTAGTTAAAGCTATTGTAAGAATAGAAATTATATATGCCTTCCTATTTATATGTGGGAAGGCATTCTATTTCATCTAGAGAAAAGTATAAGGAAGTAAATTTTTCAATAAGGAGGTATTTTGTGGAAGCTACAAAGGATTTATCTCAATACATCAACCGAGAAAAGGTAGTTGCTTTACTAACAGACTTAGTGAAAATCTATAGTCCCTATTTTAAAGAGGATGAAATCATGAAGTACACCCATAAATGGTTGAAAGACAGAGGGATGGATGCCAACTTTCACCATTATCATGAAAAAAAAGTTACCAACTTCCGTGGAACCAATGTTGTTGGCCGTTTGCAGGGGAAGGATGAAGGACCTATTGTATTGTTAAATGGACATTTAGATACAGTGGAGATTTGTGAAGGCTGGACGAAGGATCCATTAGGAGCAAAGATAGAAGGAAATAAGCTTTATGGAGTAGGGGCTTTAGACATGAAGTCAGGCTGTGCTGCTATGATGCTGGCAATAGATGCTTTTAACAATACAGTACAGGAGTTTAATGGAGAGGTGCTTTATACCTTTGTATCGGATGAAGAGGGGCCTTATGGACTAGGGACAGATGCGCTGATTTTAGATGGTTATACAGATTATGCTGATGTGGCCATTGTAACAGAGCCCAGCAGCGGATTTCTGGATGAAGTTTTTCCATGCCTATGCCTAGGGGCTAGAGGAGGCTGGAACTATACAGTTACCTTTAAGGGAAAAAGTGCCCACGCTGCCAGTCCTGAGAAGGGTGTAGATGCCATAGGAGATGCGGCAAAGGTATTGTTGGAGCTTCAAAATGCACCCACCAATAATGATCCTAAGCTAGGCACAGGCTCCATCGCTGTTATTGAATTTAAAGGAGGAGGAGCAGCCTGCAGTGTAGCAGATACTGCATCCTTTACAGTATTTAGACATACAGTTCGAGGTGAGGATCTTAGCTATCTCCGAAGAGAAGTGGAGGAAGCCATACAAAGAGCTGGGATACAATCTACTGCCACGATGCAGTTTAGAGAAGCGCCTCATCCAGATTCCGGAGGATTTCATCCTTATATCGTCTCAGAAAGTAATCCTTATACAAGGGTAATGAAAAGTACTATGGAGAAGGTAGTTGGAAAGCCGGCAAAAATAACATATTTTCCAAGCATAGGGGATTTTAACTCCTTAGGAGATAGAGCAAAGCTGCCTACCTATGTTTTTGGGCCAGTAGGGAAAAACTATCATAGCGCTGACGAATATGTAGAAATTGATTCGGTTGTAAAAACGGCTGAAATCATATATCATTATTTAGTAGAGATACTTGTTTAACTACCACTTTATATGAATGAGGATGGTGACCTTGTGAGTAAAGTAGACATCTATACAAATGGTAATGTGATTACCTGTGAAGAGGATAAAAAAACTGTTGAGGCTTTTGCTGTGAAGGATGGCAATTTCATAGCTGTTGGCTCCAAAGAGGAAGTGATGAAGGCAGCAGGAAAAACTGGTATTTTCCATGACCTTCAGGGGAAAACAGTGGTACCAGGCTTTTTTGATAGTCATGTCCACTTCGTCCAAACAGGTCTCAATGCTTTAGCTATACAGCTTCATCATTGTAAGACAATAATGGAAGTATTAGAAACCATAAAAAGTGCCCCTAAGGCCGCAAGGGGCATTATTAGAGCAGTAGGCTTTGATGAAAGCGCTCTAAAGGAAAAGCGTTATCCCACCATGGAGGAGCTAGACGATGCTGTGGGCAATAGAGCTCTATGGATATGTAGAATTGATTCACATGCCAGTGTAGTTAACTCTATGGCTTTTCAACAGTTAGAGTTGCCGGAGGATACTGCCGGTATTGTAAAGGATGAAGTGGGAAGACCGACAGGGGTTTTAAAACAGGAGGCCAATTCCTTAACTAGAGGCTATGTGCTAGAAAGCACCACTACAGAAGAAAGAATCAAGGCTGTCAAAGCGGCGGAGAGGATTGCCCTTGCAAAGGGGGTAACAGTAGTCAATGCCCTAGAAGGGGGTAAGCTTTTTCATGATAATGATGCAGAATTTTTGCTGCAGCACAAAGAAGAGCTTAAAATAGAGGTAGTACTTTTTTATCAAACCACTGATGTGAAAAAGGTACTGGAAAAGGGATTAAAGAGAATAGGCGGATGCGTCATACTAGATGGCTCCATAGGCTCTAGAACTGCAGCTGTTTCTGAAGCTTACTTCGATGATCCTTCCACCAATGGGGTACTGTATTTTCAGGATGAAGCATTAAGAGAGTTTGTGCTAGAGGCCCACCGCAATGGACTGCAGCTGACGGTCCATGCTTTAGGAGATAGAGCTATCCAACAAATTATAGACACCTATAAGTATTGTCAAGAGGTGTTTCCTAGAAAGGATCATCGACATAGAATTGAACATTTTGAACTGGCCACAGAGGAGCAAATCAAAGAGGCGGCAGCTATGGGATTGATAGTATCTATGCAACCAGCCTTTGAGTGTTTTTGGGGTGGCGCAGATGGTATGTATAGAGAAAGATTAGGAGAGGTAAGAGGCTGTAAAACCACGCCATTGGGCTTGGTGGTGAAGCATAAAGGAATTGCTGTAGGGGGTTCAGATAGTGATGTAACAGCTATTGACCCACTGCTGGGCATACAAGGGGCAGTCACCCATGAAAATGAGGAGCATAGAGTTTCTCCATACGAGGCTTTAAAAATGTTTACCATCCATGGAGCCTATGGTGTTTTTCAGGAGGACTGTAGAGGCTCGATTAAAACGGGAAAAATTGCAGATTTTGTAGTGCTAGAAAAAAATCCTCTTACTACCGAAGCAAAGGTGATTAAGGATATTGCTGTATTAAAAACCTATGTTGCTGGAGAAGAAGTCTAAATAAACAGCCCTTGTTTAAAATGCAGGGGCTTTGTCTCTCAATAGTAAATTATAAATTACTACAACTGTGGGTAGCTTATAATTTCCTATTGAGTGGGATGTGCAGAAAAATAGATGCCTTGAAATAGGAGGTTTGAACATGCATAATAAAAATTTATTACTCTATAATGGGAAAATAATCACCCTCTCTGAGGCAAGGCCAGCAGGAGAATGGGTTTATATAAAAAAAGGCATGATTGAAGATATAGGAATAGGTGAAGGGTACAAGGCTTATATCTTTGATGCGGAAGTCATTAACCTGAAGGGTGCTACTGTTGTACCAGGCTTGATTGACAGTCATGTACATCTTATGGAAACGGCCCTCAATGTTTTGAGCAATCATTTAGGGGACTGCGGCTGTATCCAGGATATTTTAGACCTATTAAAAACCGCGAAGGAAGAAAAAACCGAGTGGGGAACCATGATTCATTGTATTGGTTTAGAAGAAATCAATCTTCATGAAAAAAGAATGCCCACCCGTTGGGAGCTGGATCAAGTGGTGAAAAACAAATTGGTTTGGATTTCAACGGTAGAGTATCATGTGAGTGTAGTAAACACCTTAGGCTTTCGATTACTAAACTTGCCCTTTAACCTCCCTGGTATAGAAAGAGACGAAGAAGGGGTACCAACTGGAGTGCTAAGAGGTAGAGCAAACTTTTTGGCTAGAAAAAAACTATTAGGCATTACCTCTGATGAAACTAGAGGAAAAGGAGTAAGGGAAGTCTTTAAAAAGATAATTGCTGCGGGGGTTACCACCATAAATGCCATGGAAGGAGGCTTTCTCTTTCACGACAGAGATGCGGTGTATGTCCATAAAAACCTAAAAAAATTCCCCATTGATGTGGAGCTCTTTTTCCAGACCACAGATATCAATAAGGTCAAGAAAATGCACCTAAAAAAAATTGGTGGTTGTATTTTTGTTGATGGCTCCTTTGGTTCCTCTACAGCAGCATTGGAGAATCCGTATACGGATAATGAAGAAAATAAAGGAACATTGTTCTTTACAAAGGAAGAGATTACAACCTTCGCTACAGAGGCGGTTGAAAACAATCTAGATGTTACAGTCCATGCTATTGGTACAAGAGCTTTAAGTCTTGTATTGGAGGCCTATAAGATAGCCATCAGGAAAAATCCTAATAGTACTAGCATTATGCGAATTGAGCATTTTGAATTGCCTACCAAGGAACAAATTGAAACAGCCGTAAGGCTGGGAATTATACTATCGATGCAGCCGGCTTATGAGTATTTTTGGGGTGGAGAAGGAAAAATGTATCAAATGAGATTAGGGGATTTGAGACGAAGAAATACCAATCCCTTTGCCACCATCATTGCTAATGGAGGCATCATTGCAGGAGGCTCTGACAGTGATGTTACTCCTATCAATCCTCTACTAGGAATCCATGGGGCTGTAAATCACCCAACAATAGAGGAAAGGGTTAGTCCTATAGAAGCTCTAAAAATGTTTACCATAAATGGTGCAATAGCCATAGGTAAGGAGGATATAAAGGGAAGGATAGCGAAAGACTATATAGCAGATTTATGCCTACTGGACAAAAATCCATTAGAAATAGATGTGGATAAAATAAAAGATATACAAGTATTGGGAACGATAAAAAATGGGGAAGTATTGTACTTATCAGAGGAGATAAGTGCTGGGGGTGAGGAAGTGTGTTAAGATTTCAATTCTTAGGGGAACCAAAGGTTTTAGTCAAAGAAGAAGAAATAAACAAAGAAATTAGCAGTAAAGGGGTAGGCATCTTAGCCTACCTTGTTAGCCATAGAGGCCAGAGGGTTTCTCGGGATCGAATCGCCTCTATTTTTTGGAATGAAAGCACACGCCAATCCTCTAAATACAATTTTCGTTATACCCTTTGGTCTATTAAAAAGGCATTAAAGGATCGAGGAATCAAAGAAGAAATTATCCTTACTCCTGACAAGGAATCCTGCAGTTTTGCAGAGAAAGGTCCTTGGAAAAGCGATACCGTCCAACTGGAGAAAGTAATAGAAACCATAAGAAATGAAGGAGCATCCCTAGCTCACTATAAGGATATCATCCATCTCTACGGAGGAGAGTTTTTAAAGGATATTCCCTTGAGGGGAAATCCAGAGTTGGATGATTGGATTATTTATGAGCGGGAAAGGCTGCAAAAACTATATTTTGATGGTTTGACTTTATTAGCCCAGTATTTTTCTCATATAGGGCAGTATGCTAAAGGAATAACCTGTCTGCAAAAGCTATTATATATTAATCCCCTCCAGGAGCAGCTGCATAAGCAGTTAATGGAGCTCTATTATTTAAAAGGCGATAGAGTAAAGGCTCTGCAACAATATGAAAAATGTGTAGAGGTACTAAGATCAGAGCTCAATATTAGTCCTATGGAGGATATGAAGGAGCTTTATCATAGTATCAAGACACAGCAGGAGGAAGGAAAGGGTTATACCAGCAGTAAAGTGATTTATAACAATATAAACTACTTTGTAATGGCAGAAATCATTGAAAAAGTAGTAGGGGTCTATCCAGAGGCATTGGGGGAGCTTCCTAATGGAATCCTTTGGGAGCTTTCAAAACTGGTTCCTAGTCTTGAAAAGTATCCTCAAGCGGCACCCATGTATTATCAGTCTCAGGAGATAGAAAAACTAAGAATTTTTAAAGGAACAGCAGAGCTTTTAGAAAAGGCTCAGGCATTAGGAGAGCTACCTGCTATTGAAATTAAAGGTGAAGTGGACAATGCATCCTCACAATTCTTAAAATATATAAGTGTGAATCATGCCAACCTACAAATCACAATTAAAAAGAATACATAAAAAGGACCTAGAGTGAAAAAACTCAGGTCCTTTTGGCTAAGATGAATCAAGATTTCTATAGATTCATCTTTCTATTTGACTAAACCATTAGCAACTTTCACAGCCTCTACTGCATTAGAAGCATATGCATCTGCACCGACTTGTTTCCACAATGTCTTATCTGTATTAAAGGCGCTACCACCAACCATAATTTTAACCTTTTTACAGCTTTCTGTTGAACGAATTGTTCGGATTAAATCTTCTACAGAATTGACATTAAAGAACATCGTAGCAGATATTGCAACAACATCCACAGCATCTTCTTCGATTACCTTTATAATACTGTCGGAAGGTATATTGATTCCTAAATAGTAGGCTTTCCAACCCTCTAATTCTAATAAATTTGTCACCATTCTAATCCCTATATGATGATATTCACCATTTGCAGCTAAGGCTGCAATTTTATGTTTTTTTGAGTAGCGAGGCATACTATCGATATATAGCTTTGACATAATTAGCTGAGTCATTTCAGAAAAAAAATGTTCCTGAGATACATGGATTTGATTGCATTCCCATCGGTGTCCTACTCTTTTCAATGAAGGCTCAAATATTTTGGTATAAATATCGCTTATTGCAATACCTTGCTGGAAAGCATCTAAAATTATCTTGACTGCCAAAGGCTTTTCTTTGTCTAATAGAGCATTCTGATATGCTTCGGAAATACAGGATAAAGATATTGGTTTATCATTACAGTCAATAAGGCTGGTATTACTTAAGCGCCCATTATTGGTGTTTATTACAACAGTTTCTCTACTTAATAAATAATCTAGAGAAATATTAAAATAATCTGCCAGTTTAACCAATATCTCTTCGTTTGGAAATCGAAGGTTTTGCTCATAGTTAGCTATTGTAGTTTGAGCTAGTCCTAAATTTTCTGCTAGATCAATCTGACGCAGATTTTTTTCTAATCTTAACTCCCTTAGCCTGTCTCCAAAATTATCCAAACTAACTCCTCCCTCTAAATAAGATAATATCATCAAATCCAATAAAAATCTATGAAGATACAGATTTCTATGTTTGGAAAAAATATCTACTATTATTTTTACAAGCATATCCATAATCAAAAACAACAAAAAATATCAAAAAATAACAAAACATGACAAAAAAATGTTTTAATATTTCAAATTGTGGTATATAATTAGACATATACCACATTATGGAATATGTAAATAGTGCTGAGGTTGCATTTTTAAAAAACTTAGCACTTGATTTCAGTAAGCTACATAAAGGCCATAAAGGACTTATTACATTCATGCATAAAATATTTTCGAAATCTTCACCAAACTGCCATGCACTAAATATTTCATTTAACTAGAAGGGGGTAAGGAAAAAATGACAATCTTTAAAAAGCTTTTGGCTGCATTTCTAGCAATAATTATCCTAATGATAGGGATGATGATGTTTACGACCATTAACAGTGATAGTATTTATGGTAGAAACCAGCAAATCTATGAAGATAAGGATACTATCGCTTTCTTTATTGAAAAAGAGGTAGACCATCTCAGGTGGTTAAATGGCCTTAGTAGCATGTTCATCACCGGAGAAATACCTGCTTCTGTTGATCATACTGAATGTGACTTAGGACAATGGTATTACGCCTACGAGCCAGAAGAGCATAATCATGAAATCTATATGGCGTTGGAGGCACCTCATATCAATGCCCATAGCAGTGGACACAGGGTTGTAGAACTTTTTCAGAATAATCAGGTAGAACAGGCATTGTTTACATTTCAAAATGTAACTGCTCCAGCAGTTGCAGAGGTTCAGCATAACTTAGGATTATTGCAGGAGGTTGAGAGACAAAGGGTATTAGATCTACAGGCTGAAATTGAGGAGCTGCAAAAAAGAGGAATGATACTAAATATTGTGATAGCTGTGGCTGCTGTGATTCTGGTTATATTGATTGCATCTATCTTAAATAAGCAGATAACAGTTCCAATTTTGCTTCTATCCAATACAATCGAAAGAATGTCTAATTATGACATTACCTTTAGGGAAGATGATGAGGCAGCCAGCTATATAAATAGAAAGGATGAAATAGGAAGCATTACTAGAGCGTTGAAAAAAATGCAAGAAAATCTTGTAATGCTTATAAAAAATATATCCGATACATCACAACAGGTGGCATCCTCCTCAGAGGAGTTAACAGCTACCAGCCAGCAATCCTCTATGGCATCGGATGAAGTAGCTAGGACGATAGAAGAAATAGCCAAAAGTGCCAATGAACAAGCAAAGGATACAGAAAGCGGTGTATTAAAAACAGACGAATTAAACAAAATCATAGAAGAAGATTTAAAGGATATGGATAGAATCAATAATTCTGTAAATCAATTAACTATACTAAAAAACGACGGTGTAAAAACAATAAAGCAGCTAACAGAAAAAACAAATAACAGCAATGAGGCAATAAAAAACATTCATCAAAGTGCTGTAGATACCAATGAAAGTGCAGAGAAAATTGGAGAAGCTAGTAGAATCATTGAAGGGATTGCAGAGCAAACGAATTTATTGGCTTTAAATGCAGCCATAGAGGCGGCCAGAGCAGGAGAAGCTGGTAAAGGCTTTGCGGTGGTAGCTGATGAGATTCGCAAGCTGGCAGAGCAATCTACATACTCAGTAAAGGAAATCGATGAGATGCTTAAAAAATTGCAAAGCAACTCAAAGAACGCTGTAGTTATTATGGAAAATGTTTTGTCGATTATTAAAGAGCAAGTAGAGAGTGTAAGGGTGACAGAAAACAAATTTACTGGTATCGCTGAAGAAATAGAGAAAGTGGGAGAAATCGTAGCTAAATCAGTGGAGTCAGTAACAACAATGGATAACACTAAAAATGCCCTTGCAGATCTTATGCAGAACTTAGCAGCAATCGCTGAAGAAAATGCTGCTGGGACAGAAGAAGCTTCTGCATCTGTAGAAGAACAAACAGCTTCTATGGAGGAAATAGCTAATGCCAGCGAATCCTTAGCTAGACTAGCAGAGGAATTGCAGGAGAGTATTATGAAGTTTAAGTATGCGTAAGTAGATAATGAAACTATACAAGTTTTAATACAAGCATTCAAACAAGCAGTCAGGTATTTGATAGAAAAATACTTAGTTGCTTGTTTTGGTTATGCTGGCTGGATTTTAAAAGCTACAAGTAAGGGGCGCTTCTACAAGTTATTTATATAATGGTATAGGGTCAAACTCAAGGAAGAGCTTTTCGATTAATTAATGAAACAAAACACAAAGATATAACGTCTAATAGGATGAGTTGGTTTTAGGAAGCTTAACTTTTCTCATTAATCCTTTGAGGGGAAATGTTTACTCCTTCCCCTCTTAGTAACATCTACCATATGGCTCATCTGCTTGTGCTTTGTCTAAAGGAGTAGTATAATATGAAGTTGTAAATATTAAATTTTCATTACATTTACTGAAACAGTTATAAAAATATGATATGATAGAAATAATGATATTGGTAAGGGACAAGGGGTTGGCGAATATGCGTCCTTCATGGGATGAGTATTACATGGAAATGGCAGAGGTGGCAAAGAAGCGTTCTACCTGTTTACGGAGACAGGTGGGAGCTGTGATTGTAAAAAATCAGAGGATTCTAGCCAGCGGCTATAATGGCGCCCCCAGCAGCATTTTGCATTGTGAGGAAGCCGGATGCTTAAGAGAAAAGCTGCAGGTACCCTCTGGAGAAAGGCATGAACTTTGTAGAGGATTGCATGCGGAACAAAACACCATCATACAAGCAGCTTTACATGGAGTAGGTATTAAAGACAGTACTATTTATGTGACCCACATGCCATGTATTATCTGTACCAAAATGATGATTAATGCAGGTATCAAGCAATTGATATATAAGGGAGATTATCCAGATTCTTTATCACAAGAGATGCTGAAGGAAGCTGGTATAATCGTAAAAAAGTATTCTAAGGATGAAAGCAGCTAAAGAATGGAGTGGAAGAATGGATTATTATATTTTAGGATTTCTTATAGCCATGGTGATCTCCTATATGCTGACGCCTTATGCAAAAAAATTAGCATATAAAATAGGAGCTATTGATGTTCCTAAGGATAATAGAAGAGTGCATAAAAAACCCATGCCTAGATTAGGTGGATTAGCAATATATATAGCTCTTGTAGTTGGCATCTTGGTTATGGCATCTATAGGGAAGAATATTTTACCTATTACTAGTGAATTAATAGGGATATTGATAGGCGCCACTATTATTGTAGCTATAGGTATTATAGACGACTCTAAACAAATATCAGCCAAATATAAGCTTTTGGGACAGATTTTGGCGGCAATTATTGTTGTTTACAGCGGTGTGAGGATAGAGTTTATAACCAACATTCTTAACAAGACTACTGGAATGTCTGGACTAGGGAAACTAAGCATACCTTTAACCATCTTTTGGATTGTAGGTATAACCAATACAGTGAATTTAATAGATGGTTTAGATGGTTTAGCAGCAGGAGTTTCCTCTATAGCTGCCTTATCCTTAGCCTATGTAGCTTTTTTAAATCCTGAAACCCCGGTGGGGATATCCATTATCCTTATTATTTTAGCTGGATCTTTACTAGGATTTTTGCCCTATAACTTTAATCCAGCACAAATATTTATGGGAGATACAGGCTCTTTATTGGTAGGGTTTATCTTGGCCACTGTATCTGTAGAAGGGGTTATTAAAAGTGCCACCACCATTGCTGTGGCTATTCCTGTTTTAGCTTTAGGGGTACCAATCTTTGATACAACCTTTGCCATCGTAAGAAGACTTGTGAACAAGAGACCTATTATGGAGGCGGATAAAGGACATCTTCATCACAGACTCTTAGAACATGGCTTAAGTCAAAGACAAACGGTAGTGGTTCTATACATTATCAGCATGATGCTGGGAGCCAGTGCTATAGCTGTATCCCATACAAATAGAGTAACAGCTTATCTAATAATCGTGACAGTAGCCTACTGCGTTTTCCTTGGGGCCGTCAGGATTGGATTGGTAAAGAAAACCCAAGAGACAAAGGCCAACTCCTAGTATTTAAAAGTTAATGAGTAATGAATGACAACATGGGTATATTATTATAGAATATACCAGTTGTAATTTTTCTTTGCAAGGTATATAATTAAGTTGAGAAAAATTAACCATTTGCGGTGATATTGTGAAATACTATGATGAAGATACAGTATATTTTATTTCTTATGCCAAGCTACCTACAGACATTCCAGCGGCCGCATTGCATAAAGTGGTGGGAATAGGTTTAATTATTAATATTGTGACTGGTAGAATCGTTGATGTTTCTTGTACATTACTTACCCAAGAGGCAAAGGATTTTATGAAATCTATACTGATTGGGCGAAACCTGCACGAGGAAGATATTGACGATCTTATCAACACCATTAAACTAAGGTACCATGGCTATGCACAAAAGGCAGTATGTGTAGCCATCAAAGGCAGTATTGAACGCTACAACACATGGAAGCAAGAACAGATAAAAAAATAGAACTGACTGCTTTTCTTACAACGATTGTGTAACCCATGATTGTTAAGTAAGTAAAACCCAGTATAATTATACCTATTATTTTTCCACACCAAAATTTGGCTGGATAAGTAGGCATTATTATAGTGGGTTTTTTCTATAAACAAAATAATTTTTAAATAATAATATAAAGGGAGGTTTTTTCATGAGTGCTAACAAGGCTCCTAAGAATCATGTTTTTTACAGAAATCAAAACTGGCATTACCCAAGAATTCAAAAAGGTGAAGGGGTTTACCTTTTTGGAGAAGATGGCAAAAAGTATTTAGATGCTTGCTCTGGTTCAGCTGTTGCCAATATTGGTCATGGCAATAAGGAAATTGCACAGTTTGCTAAGGAACAGATTGAGCGAGTTGCCTTTACCCATTTATCTAGATGGACAGTAGATGTCATTGAAGATTGTGCAGCAAAGGTATGTGAATGGGCACCTGGAGATTTAAATCATGTCTACTTTGTTTCCGGCGGTTCAGAGGCTACAGAGACAGCAATGAAGATGGCAAGACAGTACTACATTGAAAGAGACGGGAAAAAGTCCTCAAAATGGAAAATTATCTCTAAATGGGATTCCTATCATGGCAATACCTTAGGGGCTTTATCCATGACTGGACATCCAGGACGTAGAAAGTATTATGACCCTATGCTGGCAAATTTCCCTAAAATCCCACAGTTTTATCATTACAGGAATCCATGGGGATGTAAAACATTAGAAGAAACCAGTATTAAAGCTGCAGAGGCTTTGGAAGCAGAAATACTAAAGCAGGGTGCAGACAATATCGCAGCCTTTATCACAGAGCCAGTAGTAGGCTCGGCAATACCAGGAGTGCATCCTGAAAAAATTTATTTCCAAATGGTAAGAGAGATTTGTAATAAATATGATATTCTGTTGATTGTAGATGAGGTAATGGCTGGGTTCGGAAGAACTGGAGAAAAATTTGCTGTAAATCATTTTGATACAGTACCAGACATTATTGTTTGTGCTAAAGGTATGAGTGCTGGGTATACACCAATGGGAGCAACCATCTGTAACGAGGAAATTTTTGAAACCATTATGGTGAAGGGCTCAGGAAACTTTATACATGGTCATACCTATGCCAGCAACCCATTATCCTGTGGTATTTCCTTAAAGGTACTAGAGATTGTTGAAAGAGAAAACTACTTAGACAATGCTAAGGTACAGGGTAAATACTTTATGGAGAAGCTTAATGAGCTGTATAAATATCCTATCATCGGAGATGTTCGAGGAGTAGGACTGATGGCAGGCCTAGAGTTTGTTAAGGATCAAGAGACAAAAGAACCTTTTGAAACCAGTGAAAATGTAAAAGGCAAATTCACTGTGAATTGTTTAGCAGAAGGAATCGTACCTTATCCAGGTGGAGGCTCAGCAGACGGGGTAAGAGGAGACGATACTTTATTAGCACCGCCAATCAACATTACAAGAGAAGAGGTTGACGAGCTGTTTACAGGACTAGAGAAAGCCATTGCAAAAACCTGTGACGATGTGCTGGGAGTTAAGGCTTAACAATAAATGGAAAATGAAGAATGAAGAATTTACATTTTTCATTATAAATTTTAAATTCCGCCACAGGCGGTAAAGGAGGGGGATTATACATGGAAAAATTAATTATAACCATAGCACCTACCGGAAACGTACCTACAAAGGAACTAAATCCTAATACACCCATTACAGCAGATGAAATCGTAGAAACTGTGAAAAAATGTAGAGAATTGGGGGCATCTATAGCACATCTACATGTTAGAGATGAAGCAGGCCAGCCAACCAGTGATAGAGGATTATTTAAAGAGGTAGTAGATAAAATCCATGAAGAAAAGATGGACGTAATCACTCAATTATCAACAGGAGCCAGAGGTGGCGGCAATACACCAGAGTGGAGAAGTCAGATGTTAGATTTAAATATTGAGATGGCCAGCCTTGCTACTGGATCTTCAAACTTTCCTAACGCTGTCAATGCCAATGCACCAGAGCTTATTCAACATTTAATCAACACCATGAAGGAAAATGGTGTGAAACCAGAGATCGAAGCCTTTGACATGGGTATGATTGATAACGCTAGATATCTAATGAAAAAAGGAATTTTAGAAGGTCCATTGCACTTTAACCTAGTAATGAATGTACCGGGATCAATAGCGGGAACCCCTAGAAACCTGATCCATATGGTAGAAAGCCTGCCGCCAGATTCCACATGGTCCGTAACTGCTATCGGGAAAGCCCATGTACCACTACTAACCATGGCTATTGCAATGGGTGGACATGTAAGAACAGGTCTAGAGGATATATTAGAAATAAGAAAAGGTGTACCCGCCAGCAATGAAATGCTGATGGAACGAGTAGTAGGAATCGCCAAAGCAGTAGGAAGAGAAATAGCAACACCAGAGGAAGCAAGAAAAATCCTAAGCCTAAAATAAATCCTCAAGGGACGGGGAACAGAGATGTGTCCCAGCAAAAAAACATAAAAATAGCAATGCATTGAAAGAATGAGGGAGAACACTTAGTAAAAGTGTTCTCTCTTTTAGTTTAGGTCAAAATATAAGCACTAGATGCAGAAGAAAACAGAGGTTAGAGGGACAAAGAACCGTCCCCTGTCCTTTTTGTTTTTTTGTGGAAAAAGCATTGAAGAAAGAAGGTAGAAGAAGTATAATAAAATTATACTCAACAAGTATAAAAGTACAAATTTGTCCAATTTTTTTTGTGGCTGTAGGAGGTGGCAAAATGACTACACAGAGTGAGATAAAATATAATCGGTTGATGGAAAAGGCAGAGGAGCTTTTTACAAAGATAGGCTATAAAGCGGTTTCCATGGATGAGATTGCAGAGGCAGCAGGGATTAGCAAGATGACAATTTACAAGCATTTTTCATCAAAAGAAGAGCTTTTTATAAAAGTAATCCTATCTATTCTGGATAGAAATACTGTCATGCTTGAAGAAGATATGAAAAAGATACCAGGAACGCTAAAGAAAATAGATCATCTAATGAAGTATAATGTGGAGATGTCAAGGCAGTACTCTCTGGCTTTTTATAAGGATATCATGGGGAGTCCTCCCATCATGGAAAAGGTAATGAAGGAAAAATACAGAGTCAGCAGGGTTTTCTTTCAGAAGATCATTACAGATGGGGTAAGAAAGGGAGAGATAAGGGAGGTCAATGTAGATTTTATGACAGATATGCTGATCATGCTTATTGGGGTCTTCGGAGATAAATATTTTGATAAAATCACTTCAAAGGAAGAAATAGAAGCTGCAACAAGAGACTTTTATGATTTTCTTAAGTATGGCCTATTAGGGGAAAAAGAGGTGGAATAAGGATGGATAGGAACATAATTATGAAGACGGAAAAAATCAGCAAGATCTATCAAATGGGAGAGGTCCAGGTGGCAGCCATCAAGGATGTAGATCTCCAATTATATGAAGGAGAGTTTGTTGTCATATTAGGCCCCAGTGGTTCCGGCAAAAGTACACTACTAAATGTAATAGGCGGAATGGACCTACCTACAGAAGGCAAGGTATTTATGCAGGGTGAGGATATCACAGACTATAATGATAAGAAGCTAACTGCTTATAGAAGGGAAAAAATAGGTTTTGTTTTTCAGTTTTATAATTTAATGAACAATTTAACCGCCAAAGAAAATGTGGAGCTGGCTACAGAAATCTGCAAAGAAGCTCTCAATATTGATGAGGTGCTGGAGGCTGTGGGATTGGGAGATAGAAAGGAACATTTTCCAGCTCAGATGAGTGGTGGTGAACAGCAAAGGGTGGCCATTGCTAGAGCAGTGGCAAAAAATCCAGCCCTGCTATTATGTGATGAACCTACTGGAGCTTTAGATTTTGAGACAGGAATAAAGACCCTATCTCTATTAAAAAAAATCAACCAAGATTTTAATAAGACGGTGGTGATCATTACTCATAATGTACCTATTGGTGAAATGGCAGACAGAGTAATTAAAATGAGAAGTGGAGAAATTATTGAGGAGACTATAAATACCAATCCAATTGACCCTGAAGGGATTGAATGGTGATGAAAAAGTTAGATGTAAGGTTGTTGAGACTCATCAAAAACTCAAAAGGACAGTTCATTTCTGTGACGGTGATGGTGATTTTAGCCCTGACGGTCTATGTTTCCTTTAGTATGATGGCAGATAACTTAAATGATTCTATATTCTATTATTATGATGAAACAAATTTTGGAGATGTTTTTGTAGAGGTAGTAAGGATTCCTAAAACAGCAATAGATCGACTTCATAGGATAGAGGGGGTGGAGGCAGCCCAGGGAAGGGTCAGCAGTGAAGTCCCCCTTAGAGTAGAGGATCCTAATGAAAAGGTAAGGGTGCGGATTGTCTCAATTCCTAAGGAAACAGACGCAATTAACAGTCTCCATACTCTGGAAGGAAGAGAGCTGCAGCAGACAGATATTAGAGCCACAGCAGTGTTACAGCAATTTACAGATGCTAGAGGTATTGAGGTGGGGGATAAGATCACTCCTTATATTGCAGGAAGAGAGTATCCTTTGGATGTAGTAGGAATCGTAGGAAGTCCAGAGTATATCTATCTTATGGAGAATGAGCAGAGTTTGCTGCCAACACCAGAAAAATTTGGTGTTATCTATGTGACAGAGGATTTCGCCCAATCTGCATTAGGATATCAGGGCAGTTATAATGAAGTTATGATAAAGATAGATGAGAACTATCTCCATCAAATAGATAGGATTGTAGATGATATCGAGGATCAGCTGGATCGCTATGGCGTCAGCAGGGTAACCAAAAGAGAGGATCAGCTAAGTCATAGCATGATGATGCAGGAGGTGGAACAGCTGGAAAACATGTCCACCGCCATTACCCTATTATTTTTAATCGTTGCGGCAGTGATTATCAATGTTATGCTATCTAGGCTGGTAAAGAATGACAGAATGTCCATCGGGGTAATGAAGGCTTTGGGATATAGTAATCTAGATATATTAGGTCACTATACAAAATACTCCCTGTTGATTGGTTTAACAGGCTCCATTGTGGGTATGGTTCTCAGTATTCCATTATCTATGCTTTTTACGGATATGTATATGATGTTTATGAATATCCCAATGCTGCAAATGGAGATTTATTACATTTACTTTGTTTACGGCATCTTATTAACCAGCGGATTCTGTATCGCATCAGGATTAGCAGGAGCTAGAAGTGTGTTAAAAATATTTCCTGCTGATTCTATGAGGCCAGAAGCTCCTAAGGCAGGAGGTAGGATTTGGCTAGAAAAAATCAAGGCTATTTGGGATAAGATTTCCTTCAGCTGGAAGATGGTTATCAGAAATATCCTAAGAAATAAGAGAAGAGCAGCCTTTCTGGTGGCAGGAATTGCTCTAACCTATGGGATTACCATGGTACCGGTTTTTATGTCCTCTGTATGGACCAATATCTTTTTATTGCAGTATGGAGAGCTTCAAACAATGGACTATAATATTGACTTTGCCCATCCTATGAGTGGAAATGCTATCAGAGAGCTGACACAAGTAATTGAGGTGGATCATATAGAGCCTAAAACAGAGATCCCCTTTGAATTAAGAAATGGGTGGAAGAAAAAAATTGTTAGTGTCATCGGGGTACCCAGAGATACAGAATTTTATCATTTTAAAAGTCCAACAGGACAGCCAATAGAGGTACCTAAAAATGGAATTATTCTAGTGGATCGACTGGCGGATTCCTTGGGAGTAAAGGTGGGGGATGAAATCCTTATAAAGAATTTCATGCCGGACAAAGAGGATGAGAGGATTGTAGTAAAGGGAGTCATCGAACAATATTTAGGAACCAATGCTTATATGGATATTGAAGCATTAAATGCCTTAATGGGAGAAAAAGGCATGGTAACAGGTGCTCTGGTAGCTTCTAGAGATGATGTCATACCCAAGCTACAGGATGTAGAAAATATTAGGCAGATACAATCGGTGGAGGATATGAAAAACAGCTTTCTAGAATTTATGGATATGATTATTTACAGTGTAGGGGTATTGATGGTCTTTGGCGGTGTGTTAGGATTTGCTATTGTGTACAATGTAACTGTCATCAGTATCAGCGAACGGATATTGGAGTTTTCTTCCTTAAGGGTACTGGGTTTCGATAAAAAAGAAATCTATAAAATGATTAGCAGAGAAAATGGTTTAATGACTATACTGGGGATTGTACTAGGAATCCCTGTAGCCTATGGGATGTGTGTAGCTATGGTGAATGCCATGGTAACAACAGACATATTTGGCATTCCTCTGATTATAGATATCAGTAGTTATTTTATCGCTGGCGTTGCTACTATTATCTTTGTTGCTCTAGCACAGCTAGCCACCATAAGAAAAATTTATCGTCTCAACTTTATAGATGCACTGAAAAATAGAATCTCTTAAAAACAATAATAAAGTGAAGAATGAAAAATGAAAAATGACAACAAAAGTCCATCTATAATCAACAACATTAAAGAATTTTATGGTTTTAATTTTGCATTTTACATTTTAAATTTTAAATCCTGCCTTTAGGCAGTGAGGGGATGTGAATAAGGTGAAAAAGAAAATCATTGGGATTATTGCTATTATTGTAGTATTGATAGGTGCAGGAATTTTTATAGTCAATAGAGGCAAGGCTGTGGATGTAAATATGGCATTGGTAGAAAAAGGAAACATAGCTGCCTATGTGGAGGAGCTGGGCGTTGTAAAAACACAGAACCAAGCTAGTGTTTATGCCTCTACAGCGGGAAGAGTAATAGAGGTATTGGTGGAGGTAGGAGATTCCATTGAAGCGGGAGGAATACTAGCGAGAATAGATGATCAACAGTTGACAAGACAGATCAGGGAATTAGAGGCACAGAAGTCTGTGATCACTGCACAGTACAATGAGGCTATAAAAACAATCGATCAGCAACAGATTGATAAATTAGAATTACAGCTGTCTATCCAAGAGAGACGGGTACAGGAGGCAGAGAGAAGGGCTGATAGCAACAAAAGGCTTTATGAGGCTGGAGCCATCAGCCGTGAAGAATATGAGAGCACCATAACCCAGCTGGAAACTGAAACGGCAAACCTAGAAGGGATAAAACTTGATCTAGAAATACTGAAAAAACCTGTTTCCGACAATATCGTTGCTGGTTTCCAAGCACAGCTTCATCAAGTAGATCTTCAAATAGAGGATCTAAATAGCAAAAAGAAAGATTTTGTTGTGACGGCTCCTATAGGCGGGACAGTGATGACAAAGATGGTAGAGGTGGGAAGTTATCTACAGCCAGGAACCCCCTTGATGGAGATTGGCAATAAAGGCATATTGTATATAGAAAGTGATATCTTGATTGGTGATATGGCGGATATAGCAGAGGGAGCCATGGTAGAAATATCTAATAGGGATTTAGCCATTGACGGTGTTATGGGAACTGTTAGAAAGATCCACCCTCAAGCTTTTAGTAAGATATCTGATTTAGGGATTGAACAAAAAAGAGTTACCATTGAGATTGATATAAAAGGAGAGGCAGCAGCTCTGCGCCCGGGCTATGACTTAGACATAAAGGTGATTATCGACAGGAGAGAGGATGCTTTAATCATACCAGAAAACGCTGTATTTCAACAGGATGGTAAAGAGTTTGTCTTTGTGGAGGAAAATGGGACAGCGGCTTTGAGACAAATAGAAACTGGTATTGAAAGTGGTAGAAGGGTAGAGGTTATAAGCGGACTTCAAGAAGGAGATGCTGTGGTGCTTACTCCAGATGACAAGCTAGAGGATGGTATTGGAATAAAAAGACAAGATTAATAGTAAAAGGATGTAAGAATCATAAAAAGATAGGGGCTTTTGTTGGAGACCTACAACTATACCCCTATCTTTTTTTTGTGACAATAAATGAAAGAAAACAACTTAAAAAATAAAGAAAATACATATACTAAAGCTATAGTTGATAAAATAGGGGATAATTAAAAAAACATTGCATTCATTTCATTTAAGCACCATAATGAAAAATGACATAAAATCTGAAACTTTTTTGCCAACATAAATATAAAGGGTATCTGCATATTTATGTCGAATTATATACTTCAGAAATAAGATTGATAGAGAGGAAGTAAAAGGATGAAGAAATTAAAGGTGATGACCATATTTGGTACCCGTCCAGAAGCGATAAAAATGGCGCCCTTGGTAAAAAAACTGCAGGAAGCGGAGGGAATAGATTCTATTCTATGTGTTACTGCTCAACATCGAGAGATGCTGGATATGGTATTAAATTTATTTGAGCTTCAACCAGATTATGACCTAAATATTATGCAGCATGGGCAAACTATCTCTGATATTACAGTGAAGGTACTAAAGGGCATGGAACAGATTTTACAGGAGACGAAACCAGATATTATTCTTGTCCATGGAGATACTACCACAACCTTTGTAGCAGCTCTAGCGGCTTTTTATCAGCAGATTCCAGTAGGACATGTGGAGGCAGGCTTAAGGAGCGGCAATATTTATTCTCCTTATCCTGAGGAAATGAACAGAAGGCTTACAGGATCTTTGGCAAATCTTCATTTTGCACCCACTGAAGGAAATTATAAAAATTTAGTCAAAGAGGACATTCAAGAAAAAAACATTTATATCACTGGAAATACTGTCATTGACGCTTTACTACAGGTAGTAAAAAAGGACTATTTATTTGAGGATCCTCGATTAAATAAAATTGATTATGAGAACAAAAAAGTCCTGCTTATGACATGTCATAGAAGAGAAAATTGGGGAGAACCTATGAAAAATATCTTTGAGGCTGTGGTAGAAATTACCCAAAAGCATAAGGATGTAGAGGTGGTGTTTCCTGTACATTTAAATCCCAGTATCAGAAGCCTAGCAAAAGAGATCATGGGAGAGACAAAAGCCATGCATTTAATCGAACCCCTTGATTATGAACCCTTTGCTAACCTATTAAATAAAGCCCATTTAATACTGACGGACTCTGGTGGTATTCAAGAAGAGGCCCCAGCCTTAGGAAAGCCTATATTGGTCATGAGGACTGAAACAGAGAGGCCAGAGGCAGTAGAGGCAGGTACAGTAAAGGTGGTGGGGGTAGAAAAGGAAGCTATCATAAAGGAAGTAGATAAATTATTGTTAAACAGCAAAGATTACCTACATATGGCAAATGCTGTAAATCCCTATGGAGATGGTAGAGCCTGTGAAAGAATCATCACAGCTTTAAAATATCACTTAGGCTTATCTCAAGAAGTGCCAGAAAGCTTTTCGACAATATGAAAAACAAAGAAATAAGCAAATCCTAATGAGTTTGTCGAAAATTAGTGCTGAAAATTAAGATTATTCTCTTGCAAAAATCTGAAAATCTATTAAAATGGAATGAAGTTAAATTTTAAATATTTCCAAAAGTTTTTCTTTACAGTATCTTCTATTCAAAAAAGATTATGATATAATAAACATGAGCATTGTTACATAAATATCACAAGGGTTTTTAAAATGGGGAGGGGCTATGGCGTCAAATAGAAAAAAAGGAAATGTTTTGGAAAATATAGCCCTTATCAGCTATATTGGCATATCCATGATTATACCTATTATTGGGGGCGTATACATAGGCAGATGGGTAGACAACAGGTTTGATACGCAGCCGATATTTTTATTTGCTTGTATTATCATAGGAGTTATCGTTGCCTTTATAAACCTTTTTAAGGTGGCCACAAAGGATGTTAAAAAGAAACAAAGGAAGTGATAAAATGAACCCAGTATGGGAGACGCAATTTAAAATCATTAAGGGGGTTCTTTTGGTAAATAGTGCAATAGGAGTAATTGGGGTTTTTATAGCAAACCCTCCCTTACCATTTCTGGTAGGGTTGCTATTTGGAACCATTATTTCCTTGTTAAACTTTAGACTACTTTCTCTTACATTGAATAAGGCGGTGAAAATGCAGCCCCATCAAGCCCAAGCATATACTAGTATAAGGTATATGATTCGGTACTTGATTATAGGGCTTGTATTATATATATCTATACAAGCAGAGTACATTCATGTATTGGGTACCATTTTTGGTATTCTATCTTTAAAGTTTGTAATTCTGCAAAAAGAGTTGTTTAATAATAAACAATACTTTAAAAATATATTCAAAAGAAAGGAGGCAAAATAAATGGAGTTTGGCCCAAAGGTCATATTTGAGATTCCTATCCTTGGGGGGATACCTGTGACAGAAACCGTTGTGAATACCTGGCTAATTATGCTGGTATTGACAGTGCTGGCTGTTATTGGGGGAAAAGCTTTTAAAAAGGTACCTACTGGTAGGCAGAATGTAGTAGAAGTCGTTGTAGATGCTATCAATAAGCTAACGATTCAAACAATGGGAGAAGACAAAAAGACTTTTGCAAGCTATATGGGTGCACTTTTCTTGTTTTTATTATGTGCCAATTTATTTGGTTTGTTAGGACTTAGGCCACCCACTGCAGATGTCAACACCACCTTTGCATTAGCAGCTTTGACCTTTTGTATGATTCACTTTTTTGGTGCAAAGCGAAAGGGTGTTGGAGGGTATCTGAAGGGATTTTTAGAACCAATTCCATTCTTATTACCCTTAAATATTTTAAGTGAGCTAGCTACACCTATATCACTTTCCTTCCGTTTGTTTGGAAACATTGTAGGCGGACTTATTATCATGTCCTTAGTATATGGCGGATTGATAGGTCTCAGTAGTGCCGTAGGGTTAGGGTCCTTCCCAATATTTCAAGCGGGAATTCCTATAGCTCTTCATTTGTATTTTGATGTTTTTGCAGGTGTTTTACAAACCTTTATTTTTGTAATGCTTTCAATGGTATTTATTTCAATTGCTATGGATTAATGGTAATTTGGTCCCTAAGGGGGTGAAAACTTGGAAAATACAAACTTTATCATGAGGTTTTTAGAATGGTTGATGACCTTCGACCGTAGAGCTCTGATCCTGGCGGCTTCAGCTATAGGAGTGGGCTTTACTATGATAGCCGGGATAGGTCCTGGTATTGGTCAAGGTTATGCAGCTGGCAAAGGTGCAGAAGCTGTAAGCTACAATCCTAAAAGTGGTAAGCAGGCTACAATGATTATGCTGCTGGGTGCAGCGGTGGCAGAGACCTCAGGGATACTGTCTTTGGTGGTTGCCTTAATTATGCTGTTTGCCAATCCGTTGGTCAACACATCTGGAGCAGTATTGGTGGTGGCGGCTTCAGCCATAGGAGCAGGCCTTTCTATGATCGCTGGAATAGGCCCTGGGATAGGTCAGGGATATGCAGCTGGTAAAGGAACAGAGATGGTAGGAAAGAGGCCTAAACATCAACCGGCTATTGTTAGGACTATGTTTTTAGGCCAGGCGGTAGCACAAACTACAGGCATTTATGCTATGATTATAGCCTTGATCCTATTGTTTGCCAATCCACTTGTTGGATTACTATAAAAATTCTTTTTTATCAACAATTTAAAATTTATAAAAATTTATAAAATGAAACTATTTTGAAGGAGGAATTATTATTATGGAACCAATCACAGGTAGAGCGTTAGTATTAGCAGCTTCAGCTATAGGAGCAGGATTAGCGATGATCGCAGGTATCGGACCTGGTATCGGACAAGGATACGCAGCTGGTAAAGGTGCAGAGGGTGTTGGAAGACAACCAGAAGCTCAAGGAGATATCGTAAGAACGATGTTACTAGGTGCAGCGGTTGCGGAGACAACAGGTATCTACGGATTAATTATTGCTTTAATCTTATTATTTGCAAACCCACTAATCGGCCTATTATAAGAAAGTCTTTCTGAGAAGGACCTCTTAAGACAAGGAAAGGAGGCAGTTAATGATGCAACAAGGATTAGTGGAATTTGGTTGGACCTTTTTCTTTCAAATCACAAACACAGTTATTATCTTTTTAGTACTTAGACATTTCTTGTTTAAGCCTGCTACAGAGTTTATGGAGAATAGAACAAAGGGTATTGAAGATGCCCTTGAAAATGCAGCAACAAAGAACAAAGAAGCTGAGGATTTAAAGGGACAATACGAAGGTAAATTAGCCAATATCAAAGAAGAGAGAAATGAAATGATCCGTGAGGCTACAAAGCGTGCTGAAGAAAGAAGCAACGATATCCTCAAGGCGGCAGAAGTAGAGGCAAAAAAGATTATAGAAAAGGGCCGCCAGGACATGGAAAGAGAAAGACAAAAAGCAGTGAACGAGCTGAAGGATCAAATCTCTACATTAGCCATAATGGCAGCTTCTAAGGTAATCGAAGAAGAACTAAGCGAAAAAGCTCATACAAAAATGATTGAAGAATTTATTAAAGAGGTAGGGGAAACACCATGGCAGAATTAATTGCAAAGAGATATGCCGAGGCCCTATTTGAAGTTGCCCAGGGGGACGATAATCTTCAGCAGGTAAGAGAAGAACTAAATTTCACTGAGGAAAGCTTAAAGGCAAATCAAGATTTTGAAAAACTCTTGAATACACCACTTGTCAATTCCAGTGAAAAGAAGGAAATCCTTACCAAAGTCTTTAAAGACAAGCTTAGCAATGAAGTGTTAAACTTCTTATACATTTTGGTAGATAAAAGAAGAACCAACTATATCTATGACATGATTAAAGAATTTAACAGAATGGCAGATGCTTCTAAAAACATGGTGGAGGGCGTAGCCATCACAGCAGTAGCCCTAGAGGAAGAAACTTTGTTAAAGCTTCAGGTACAGCTTTCCATGGCATCTGGTAAAAATGTTAAATTAAAAAATGAAGTGGATCAAGAGATTGTTGGTGGTGTCCTGGTCAAGATCGGGGACAAAGTAATTGATGGAACACTGAAAAATCGACTTGGGCATTTGAAGCAGCAGTTGGCGCAAGTTATATTATAGGAATAGGGGTGATATCACATGAATCTCAGACCTGAAGAGATTAGCTCGGTGATTAAAGAGCAGATTAAAAGGTATGAAAACAAGCTTGAGATGAAGGACGTTGGAACTGTTATTCAGGTTGGTGATGGGATAGCAAGAATTCACGGTCTGGAAAAGTGTATGGCGGGTGAGCTTTTACAGTTTCCTGGCGATGTATATGGCATGACCTTAAACCTTGAAGAAGACAATGTAGGATGCGTGCTTTTGGGTTCAGATGATAATATCAAAGAAGGCGATATCGTCAAACGTACCGAAAGAATCGTGGAAGTGCCAGTAGGAGAGGCGCTGTTAGGTCGTGTTGTTAACGCTTTAGGTCAAGCTATTGATGGAAAAGGTCCTATCAACACTGATAAATATAGAGAAATCGAAAGAGTAGCACCTGGTATTATTGCAAGAAAATCTGTACATGAGCCGTTACAAACAGGAATCAAGGCGATAGACTCTATGATTCCTATTGGTAGAGGACAAAGAGAGCTTATTATCGGAGATAGACAAACAGGAAAAACTGCTATAGCCATTGATACCATCATTAACCAAAAGAAAGAAGATGTTATCTGTATTTACGTGGCTATCGGTCAGAAAAAATCTACTGTAGCTCAAATACAAGATGTTTTAGAGAAAAATGGTGCGATGGATTATACCATTATTGTATCGGCTACCGCCAGTGAAGTGGCGCCATTACAATATATTGCTCCTTATGCAGGCTGTGCTATGGGAGAGGAATTTATGGAAAATGGTAAGCATGTACTGATTATCTATGATGACTTATCCAAGCATGCGGTGGCTTACCGTGCTATGTCATTGCTATTGAGAAGACCACCAGGCCGGGAGGCTTATCCTGGAGATGTATTCTATCTACATAGTAGATTGTTGGAAAGAGCTGCAAAGCTAAGTGATGAAAGGGGCGGCGGTTCTTTAACGGCCTTGCCATTGATTGAAACCCAAGCCGGTGATGTTTCTGCCTATATCCCTACCAATGTTATCTCCATCACAGATGGACAGATCTTCCTAGAGGCTGAGCTGTTTTACTCAGGAGTACGTCCAGCGGTTAACCCTGGTATTTCTGTATCAAGGGTTGGGGGTAGTGCCCAAATCAAGGCTATGAAGCAGGTTGCTGGAAAGCTTCGTTTAGAGCTGGCACAATACAGAGAACTGGCGGCTTTCGCCCAGTTTGGCTCTGAGCTGGATAAAGAAACACAAGCAAGACTGGCCCAAGGGGAAAGAATTGTTGAGATTTTAAAACAGCCACAATATCAACCGGTTCTAGTAGAAAACCAGGTTATGATGATTTATGCTGTAACAAATAAATATCTAGCAGATATTGCAGTGGAGCAGGTAAGAGATTTTGAAGATCAATTCCTAGAGTTTGTCAATACCCAGTATGCTGAAGTGGGAAAAACCATTAAGGAAACTGGGAAGTTAGAAGGGGAAACAGAAGAAAAACTGAAGACAGCCCTTGAGGAGTTCAAAAAGAAGTTTTTAGCCCAATAGTCGGGAGGTGATATATTGGCTGGACTAGGAATGCAAGATATAAAAAGAAGGATCAAAAGTGTTAATAGTACAAAACAGATCACAAAGGCGATGGAGCTAGTATCTTCTGCTAAGCTGAGAAAAGCGAAAGAACGACTAGAAAAAACAAGGCCGTATTTTAAAACAATAAAAAGTACAGTAGAAGAAATCGTTGCCTCCACCAAGGGAATACAGCATGAATTTTTGAATTCCCGTGAAGTGAAAAAGACAGGGTACATTGTGATCACAGCTGATAGAGGACTATGTGGCGGCTATAATACCAATGTGATAAAGAAAGCTGTTCAGCATATGGAGGATAAAGAAAGGGTATCTGTGGTGGCTATCGGTCAAAAAGCTAGAGACTACTTTAGAAAAAGAAGCTATGATTTAGATGGAGAGTTTACCCGTATATCAGAAAATCCTTCCTTTAGCGATGCGCAAAGTATAGGAAAGCTGTCGATAGAATTATATAAACAGGAGCTGGTGGATGAAGTATATCTTGTCTATACAGAATTCATTAGTACTATCAATCAAAAACCAACGGTAATAAAGCTATTACCAATAGAAGTAGCTGCTGAAGCCGTAGAGATTTCTCAAACCGAGGATGAAGAATTCATGGCCTATGAGCCATCACCTGAAGGGGTGCTAAGCTTTTTGGTACCAAAATATATCGAAAGCATGATTTTTGGTGCATTGATAGAGGCTTCCACCAGTGAGCAGGCGGCAAGAAGAGTGGCGATGGAAAGTGCCACTGACAATGCTACTGAAATGATTGGCGATTTACAGCTGCAATATAACCGTGCAAGACAAGCTTCCATCACCCAGGAGATCGCTGAAATTGTTGGTGGAGCAGAAGCACTTAAATAAGACAATGAAAAATAAAAAAAGTAATGAAAATGAAAAATGAAGGTCAAAACCATTACTTTATCTATAGATAGATGATTTAAAGGTTTTAAGGTTGACATTTTACATTTTACACTTTCAATTTTTAATCCCGCAGTATGCGGCAAAGGAGGTAAAGTAATGCCTGAAGCAAATGTAGGTAAATTGGTGCAAATTATTGGACCAGTTGTAGATATAAAATTCAGTACTGAAAGCCTACCAGCCCTATTAAATGCTATTGTCATTGAGGGAAAAGACCACAAGGTTACTGTAGAAGTTGCACAGCATATCGGGGATGACACTGTAAGATGTGTTGCCATGAGTTCTACAGATGGACTAGTGAGGGGAGCAGAAGCTGTTGACACTGGCAGTCCTATTACTGTACCGGTAGGTAAGGCTACATTAGGTAGAATATTTAATGTACTTGGAGAGGTAGTGGATGAGAAAGAAGAGGTAACCTCTGATTTTCATGCACCTATTCATCGTGCTGCTCCAAGCTTTGAGGAACAGGAAGCATCCACAGAGATTCTTGAAACAGGGATTAAGGTTGTTGACTTAATCGCTCCTTATTCAAAGGGTGGAAAAATCGGTCTTTTCGGTGGTGCTGGTGTTGGTAAAACTGTTATTATCATGGAGCTTATCAACAATATTGCCAAAGAGCATGGTGGACTTTCTGTATTTGCAGGAGTTGGAGAGAGAACTAGGGAAGGTAATGACCTATATCATGAGATGATTGATTCTGGCGTTATTGACAAAGCTACTCTAGTTTATGGTCAGATGAATGAGCCGCCAGGAGCTAGAATGAGGGTTGGTTTAACAGGTCTTACCATGGCAGAATATTTCAGAGATCAAGAAGGTCAAGATGTACTTTTATTTATCGACAACATCTTCCGTTTTACCCAAGCTGGTAGTGAGGTTTCTGCTCTCTTGGGACGTATGCCAAGTGCCGTTGGTTATCAGCCGACACTGGCAACAGAGATGGGTGCATTACAGGAGCGTATTACTTCTACAAAGAAGGGTTCCATCACATCGGTTCAGGCAGTTTATGTGCCTGCGGATGACTTGACTGACCCGGCTCCAGCTACAACCTTTGCTCATCTTGATGCGACAACAGTACTTTCAAGACAAATTGCTGAGCTAGGTATTTATCCAGCGGTGGATCCATTGGATTCTACCTCAAGAATCCTAGACCCTGCTATTGTAGGAGGGGAGCATTATGAGGTAGCCCGTGGCGTGCAGGAAGTACTACAAAGATATAAAGAGCTGCAGGACATTATCGCCATCCTTGGTATGGATGAGCTTTCTGATGAAGATAAACTAACTGTTGCCCGTGCTAGAAAGATGCAGCGTTTCTTATCACAGCCTTTCCACGTTGCAGAACAGTTTACAGGGTTCCCAGGAAAATACGTACCATTAAAAGAAACCATCCGAGGTTTTAAAGAAATTTTAGAGGGTAAGCATGATGATTTACCAGAGTCTGCCTTCCTGTATGTAGGTTCTATAGACGAAGCAGTAGAAAAAGCGAAAAAAGAGAAGTAGGTGATTAAATGGCTTCGAAGTTTCATCTAGAAATCGTAACACCAGATAGAGTGTTTTACGATGATGAGGTAGAGATGGCGGTGGTGCGAACCACTGAAGGAGACGTGGGAATCTTAGATGAACATATTTCTATGGTATCACCTTTAAAAATCGGTAAAATCAAGATCAAGAAGGAAGGAAGCTTTAAGGAGGCTGCCATCGCTGGCGGTTTTGTTAAGGTAATCCAAGGTGAAACCACTATTATTGCTGATGCTGCAGAGTGGCCTGAGGAGATTGATGTTCAAAGAGCAGAAGAAGCTAAGGAAAGAGCAGAAAAGCGATTAGAAGTAGGTAAAGAGGATATAGACACAGCAAGAGCAGAGATTGCTTTAAGAAAAGCAGTGAATCGAATAGAAATATATAAAGGCAAAAAATAGTAAAAACTAAGGGCTTGATGCTAATGCACCAAGCCCTTAGACTGTTGAAAAACCTCCATCTTCTTCGTTACTTCAAAAACCCAGCACCTTTACGTATTACCTATACGCTGCAGTCGCTGGGTTTTCTTGTGCCTTGAATCTGAAGAATTTTGCACAGTCTTGATTTTAATCTTGCTTTTTAATGTACAATTAAATCATACTCAAGCTCTTCGCCCTCCACAGCTTCGATGGAAATAACCATTCTGATGGGAAGACTAATTATCATTTGATAAGGTTCACTGATCCATCCCATATCTGCATGAATAGACAAGGGAGAAATGGCCTCTGGTAAGCGATGAAGCCTTACGTAACCTTCCAGCATTTCTAACCTCCCTGTATAGGTTACTCCACTGATTTCAAAGGGAAAATCAATAAATTCTGAGGTGTCAGTCTCTACTAATGGAAAACGATGAATTTCCTGTCCATCTAAATTCACAACAATTTCTTTTCCATTACTGGGTGTTGATAAAAGTGTTGGTATGGTAAAAAAAGAAACTATACTCAGGATTACAACGATAACAATTAAGGCAATATCAGCTTTTGTAACTATTTTCATCAAAAAAACCTCCATTCAAGCAGGCGGTATTATTTATAATAAATGATGCCTAATAATTCAACACATCTAGCCACAGCTTGGTCAGTGAATGATGTTAGTATCCATAGCAGTCTACATAATCTGCAAATTTTATTATATACTATTTAGAAGCAACTGACAAACCCTATGAGGAATAATCCTAATATTTACAGGGGAAATTAACTGCATAGGTAGATAAACAAGTAACTAGGTAAAGATGCCTTCGATAAAGGGAATGAATCCTATTTGAAAAGGGTATATCAATAGTAAATACATAAGCAAAAAAGCTGGAGGTGAAGAGATGTCAGACAAAAATGAACTAGAAAGAACTTTAGAATATGCATTAAAGGGAGTACCGCAAATAAAGCCAGAGGAAAAAAGAAAATGGCTGGGGGAGTTTAGAGAGAGAATTATTTTAGGTTTATCCGTGGAACAAGCAAAAAAGACAGAAGCATTGCATATAGTAAAGGAAGGGTTAAAGGACTCAATGGCAGAGATGTTAATTGTTAATAATAACATACCAATGGAAACTACTTCAAAATATATGAAGATAGCAAAGGAAATGGATAAGGAGTACAGATCTGTAGCGACAGATGCTAAAGAGGCTATGGGTGTAGTGGTGGCCAGTCGCACGGCTGTAGATAGAGAGAATGTAGTACCAGAAGTAAAGGAGCTGCCAGAAAAATTTAAAAATGCTAAACATAAAGAGCTTTGTAAAGAGTGTTATGAAGAATTAAAGGCAATAGATCCAGAGGCAGTAAAGGCTTTTAAGAAACAAAGCTTTATAGATAAATTTTTTGGTTTATATTGCGGCGCCTGCGAGAAAGATATTGATGGAGGTCCGTTGATGTAGAAGGATTTTATCCTTCTACATCAACTTAAAATGAAAAATGAAGAATGAAAAATGTATAGATAAGCAATTTTGAGTTTAAATTAATAATACACACGTTACGGTTTCGCCCATGAATAACTCCTACAGCTCACTTCGATGAACAATACTACAATCTGCAAACTCGGTACCCTCAAACATACAGATTGCTTAACGTATTTCTCATCTGCATTCCCTGGGAGTTATGGTCATGTTCTGCAAATGTACCGCTTAGCATTATTTATTTAATCATGGGGTTGCTTATCTATAGTATACCTTTAGCTTTAAACTTTTAATTTTATATTTTGCATTTAAAAGTATAGCTCTTTTTTTTCCTGTCAATAATGAAACTACAAAGGGAAGAGTGCAAAAGTGTAGTAAGGATGTTTTTCGTCCCCCTTTAACATCATGCTTACATACTTAAGCCTCTCCCTTTTTTTAGTTTTCAGTAAACAGGAAAAGAAAGGAGCGTTAGTTATGAAAAAAGTTTATTATGCAGGAATTATTTTTTTATTATTCTTAAGTTTCTTTTATATAGCCTCTGCTATACAAAATGGAAACAATATGATTGATACAGAAGACCCAATGGTAAAGATATTTGAAGAAAGTGGTGCCGACATTTTAGAGGCGAACATTACCACTACCTTAGAATTACCAGATACCTTATGGAGCAAAGAAGAAGTACAAGAGATCAAGGAAACGCTAAAAAAGAAATTGGGGTTTAGTGATAAGGAAGAGATTGTGATCCATGATGGGTATTGGTCCTTATATGAGGAAGCATCGATAGAGGAAGATGAAAACAAGTTATTTATTCATGAATTTTCAGATATTGGCATGAGCCAAATTATAGTAACCAATACCAATGAAACAGGGGATATTATTACTTTTATCGTATATACAGCAGAGATTCAAGAAGAAAAAACCTCGTATATTATTATTGACATCATCCAAAATAAAAGGTATAAAGATATAGTGGATCAGTGTAATCAAAGTAAGGAAATCTTAGAAAAACATGGAAGTAATATAGAGACAACTATTAATTTAGTTGGAACTTACGATGGTAGGATGGCCAAGGAAGATGGAGAAAGTATAATTAATGGACTCATTCAATTAGTAAATGGGAATAAAGTTGAAGAAGTTGCAGAGGAATTATATATAAGTACTACTGTTTATACACCAACTATTCCAGAGGCAATTCAATATGGCAATCATAAAGTAAACTTGCAGCTTGCAATGCGATATAATGATTATGAGGAGAAGACCTATTTGTATATTGCCAACCCTTTGATTACCTTAACCTACTAAATCAATAAAGTACTTTGGCATCCATGGAAAGTGAGGAGTAGATATTGGCAAAAATAGTTGTTGAAAAAAGTCAACCTTTAAAGGGAACAGTTCGAGTAAGTGGAGCAAAAAATTCCGTGTTACCTATTTTAGCCGCAACCTTATTAGCTACAGAGAAATGTGTATTGGAGGATGTACCTCCTTTAAGAGATGTTGACGTTATTTGTGAGGTGCTGGCTAGCTTAGGAGCCGATGTAAAAAGAGTAAATAGAGAACAAATTGAGATCAGAGCACATCAAATTGATAATTTTGAAGCACCCTATGAGCTGGTTAGAAAAATGAGAGCTTCCTTTCTAGTAATGGGACCGCTGTTGGCTAGAATGGGAAAGGCCAGAATCTCTATGCCCGGTGGATGTGCTATAGGCACCAGACCCATTGATTTGCATTTAAAAGGATTTAAAGCCTTAGGTGCAGAGATTACGTTAGGGCATGGCTTTGTAGAGGCAAAGGCAGATAGATTGAAAGGAAGTAAAATTTATTTAGATTTTCCCAGCGTAGGTGCTACAGAAAATATCATTATGGCGGCCTCCCTAGCAGAAGGTCAAACCATTATAGAAAACGCTGCAGAGGAGCCGGAGATTACAGACCTTGCAAACTTTTTAAACAAAATGGGGGCCGACATTAAAGGCGCCGGTACAGATACCATCAAGATAAAGGGCGTTGCAAAGCTAACGGGTACTACCCATACTGTTATTCCTGACAGAGTTGAAGCAGGAACCTATATGGTGGCTGCAGCAATGACCAAGGGAAATGTTTTAGTAGACAATGCTGAGGCAGATCATTTGAAGCCTGTCATCGCAAAGCTAAGGGAAATGGATGTAGAAATCTATGAAGAAGGCAACGGTTTAAGGGTGATAGGGCCAGAAAGACCAAAACCTGTAGATATTAAAACCCTTCCTTATCCAGGCTTTCCTACTGATATGCAGGCACAATTTATGGCTTTGTTAAGTATAGCAAATGGTACAAGTGTTATTATCGAAACTGTATTTGAAAATAGGTTTATGCATGTAAGTGAACTAAAAAGAATGGGTGCCGATATAAAGATTGAAGGAAGAAGTGCTATTATAGAAGGACAACAGAACTTAACCGGGGCTCCTGTGAAGGCCACTGATTTAAGGGCAGGTGCTGCTCTGATTTTGACAGGGTTGGTTTCTGAAGGCAGGACAGAGGTTACCAATATCCAGCATATCGAGAGAGGCTATGTAGACATAGAAAAGAAGCTAAGAGGGCTTGGTGCCAATATATATAGAGAAGAAGATAAAGAAGAGGATAAAGAAGCATAAGATATAGTTCTAAAACCTTTATTGAGAACATATACCTAGGTAAAGCAAAATGCAAAATGAAGAATGTATTCCACTTTATATTTTTCATTTGCTTCTACTGGGGGATAGATTCAATGAAGGGTATTTTTTTTGCGTTTATTTCTATTTTAGTTATTACCCTGTTGATACCATTATTTATTATTAGCAGCTGTGAAATGCAGGCTCCCCAAAGACACGATGGCGTTAGGGAGGAAATCAGGGAATCAGATCTTATCATTCATGTATTCAATCACGAAACAAAAGAAATCATGGAACTGTATTTAGAGGAATATATCACTCAGGTCCTTGTGGCAGAAATGCCCGCTAGCTTTGAAATGGAAGCCCTAAAGGCACAGGCGGTGGCAGCTAGGACCTATGCTATTTGGAGAGAAAGCACCCATGGGAAAGCAGGACATCCTTCTCATCCTGGTGCCAGTGTATGTACTAGTCATGCCCATTGTCAGGAGTGGTTATCCATGGAGGAAATACAAAATAGACATGGAAAGGCATGGATGGAAAACTATTGGGATAAGATACAAGAGGCGGTAGAAAGCACCACAGGCATCATTATGACCTATAACATGCAACCGATAGAACCATTATATCATTCTACCAGTGGTGGAAAAACAGAAAACTCTGAGGATGTATTTGCTTCTGCTCAGCCATATCTCAGAAGTGTCTCTAGTCCCTATGAGGAAAGATCACCTGTATTGGTGGATCAAAAAAAGATCACAATGGATGCATTTATAAATGGTTTAAGAAGCAGAGACAGAGACTTTACCATTGATAGGAGGAATGCAGCCTCTCAGATAAACATTCTAGAAAAAAATCAGGGTGGTAGTATAAGTAAAATCCAAATCGGCAACAAAACCTTTACTGGTTCTCAAATCCGCCAAACCTTTGATTTAAGGTCTTCGGATTTTACCATAACTGTTAGCGGCAACACTGTAACCTTCTCTACCAGAGGCTATGGCCACGGGGTGGGGATGAGTCAATGGGGAGCCAATGGTATGGCAGAACAGGGCAGCGATTTTCAAGAGATCCTAAAGCATTATTATCAGGGTGTCACTTTTAGCAAACTTACAAGTAATAGGAGTGAGTAAAATAACTTTTAATACCTCCATAGGTATAAATTATCGGAAACGGGCGATAATTACAGATGGAGGTGGATTTCAATGTCTTTTGATAATAACAACGACAATAACAATGAAAAGGAAAACAAGAGGTCCGTTTACAGATTTTTGGACAAACAAGGGTTTTATCTTATTTTATTATTATGTGTATCTATCGTGCTAGTAACCGCTATGTGGGTATCTAGGCAGGAGGAAGAATATCATTTATCGGAAGCTCCTCCTGAAAACCTAGAAGAAGATTTCAGTAGAGTAGAGATTACCTTAGTAGAGGAAGACACATCTACAGAAGAGGATAGTCAGGAAGCTGCAAAAATAGGAGACTCAAATAATATAGTAGTGTCAGAACCAGTAGAAAAGCCGACTGCTGAAGAATCTGATACTCAAGCCGCTGCTGTTGAAGAAGTAACACAACCAAAGCAGGAGCCGCAGCTGGAGGTAAGTCCTAAAAGACAGCCTGCAGCAGAAAAAGATAACACACCAACCACAGCTGCTCAAGATATCATCATGATACAGCCAGTAATAGGGAAGGTAGGATTGCCCTTTGCAGAGGACAGATTAGTGTATCATGAGACCTTGGAGCACTGGAGCATCCATAGTGGAATGGATATTCATGGAGAAGAAGGAGCTCCTGTGAGGGCGGTATTAGATGGCGAAGTAATAGAGGTTGTCAATGATACTATTATGGGAATAACCATAAGCCTGCAGCATGAAGAGGATTTAATTACCAGGTACAGCAATTTATCTACCGATGCCATGGTGAAGGTAGGACAGAAGGTAACGAAGGGACAGGTTATTAGCGGCATAGGAAGAACAGCGGCCAATAAAACCTTAGAAGGACCTCTACTGCATTTTCAGGTCTTAAAAGAAGGAAGGGCAGTAGATCCACAGAACTATCTTCCTAAAATCAATTAAAATAGTACATTTTTATATAGCAAAACCAACGGAAACGGAGAAAAAAACTTCGTTTCTTTTTTTAGTGGATATAAATTTACAAGCCATGTAGTCTATAGATAACTTATAAATTCAGAAACCTGTAAAAATAACAATTCTAAATTTGTATCCTTCCTCATATTAATAGACTAAGACATATATATAGAGGGGGGTCACACACTTGAAGGACTATATAGAGAAACGAGTTGTTGATATAGCTCGTTATATCATTGAAGAAGAAACTACTGTTAGACAAACCGCTCGGGTATTTGGAGTTAGCAAAAGTACAGTTCATAAGGATGTTACTGAAAGGCTTCCTAAGATAAACCCTCTAGTGGCAAATCAAGTAAAAAATATACTTGAAGTAAATAAGGCCGAAAGACATATAAGAGGTGGCAGAGCAACGAAAATGAAATATAAAAGTGAAAAAACTGTAGGAATGAAGGATTGAAAAATCTCCTGATGTATCAGGAGATTTTTGTCGTTATGACAATTTTTTTAAAAAAATTTAAAATAAAGAAGGATTTTTTGCTGTAATTCTAGAATGGTAACTGTTGAGAAAATCATAAAATACTATTAAGTTTTTACTAAAATACATATAATAAATTGAAAAAAATGAAGGTGGGGAAAAAATGTTCGGATTAAACTCAGATATTGGTATTGATTTAGGTACCGCTAGTGTGTTAGTTTTTGTAAAAAATAAAGGTATCGTATTGCAGGAGCCGTCGGTGGTAGCCATTGATAAAAATACCAATAGTATTTTGGCTGTAGGGCAGGAAGCCCGAAGAATGCTGGGAAGAACACCAGGAAATATTGTTGCTATCCGACCTCTAAAAGATGGTGTTATCTCTGATTATGAGGTTACAGAAAAAATGCTAAAATATTTTATTAATAAAACAGTAGGAAAGAAATGGATTTTTAAGCCTAAGATTATTGTGTGTGTACCTAGCGGCGTTACAGAAGTAGAAAAAAGAGCTGTTATTGATGCTACTAATGAAGCAGGGGCAAAAATGACATATCTGATAGAGGAGCCAATTGCTGCAGCCATAGGAGCGGGACTAGATATTGCTCAGCCTAATGGCCATATGATTGTAGACATTGGTGGAGGAACGACAGATGTTGCGGTTATTTCTTTAGGTGGGATTGTTGTAAGCAATTCTATTAAAGTAGCAGGAGATAAGTTTGATGAAGCTATTATACGTTATATGAGAAAGAAGCATAACATCATGATTGGTGAAAGAACAGCGGAGGAGATGAAAATCACCATCGGTGGTGCATATCCTAGAGAAAAATACGAGGTCATGAATGTAAGGGGAAGAAATCTTGTTTCTGGTTTACCAGTGAATATAGAAGTAACCAGTGAAGAAATGCTGGAGGCTTTAGAGGAAAGTATTATGACCATTGCTGACTCCGTACATTCTGTACTGGAAAAAACACCGCCGGAGCTGGCATCTGACATCGCAGATCAAGGAATCATCATGACAGGAGGAGGAGCACTATTATGGGGACTAGATAAAATGATTTCCAAAAGATGCGGTATCCCTGTTAGAGTTGCAGAAAATGCCGTTTCCTGTGTAGCCAAAGGCACCGGAAAGGCACTAGAATCCTTACATTTATTAGAAAGTCAATTGAAGGGTAATAAAGGTCGAAGATAATAAGTGGAAGATAATAAAATGATAGCGGAGAGAATTCTCCGCTATTGCTATTATTGTACATTTTTGCATAGAGTTCACATCCACCTATAGCTGTGGCATAAATAGGACTAAAGTTTTACCGGGATGCAGCCGATAGATATAATGAAAGTGTGCAACCTTACAAATGGGGTGAAAAGAATATGTTAAGAGGACTTTATACAGCTACCTCAGCTATGCAGACCAGTCAAAAAAAGCTGGATGTATCATCAAACAATATAGCCAATGTAAATACAACTGGATTTAAAAAGGATGTATTGGTGGCGGAGGCATTTCCAGAGGTGCTGATTAAAAAAATAAATGGACAGCAGCAGTCCCAGCCTTATAGCAGAAATCTAGTGGTGGAGGTAGAAAGAGATGGAGAAGCCTACAGGCTTTCTACAGAAGGCGGTTACTTTACTGCAGAGGGCGCTCTAGGAAAAAGCCACAGCTCTTTTACCAACTTTGCTGTAGATGAAGAGGGCTATCTTAAAACCTTTTACAGAGATGTCAATGGAATGATTGACACATCAGAAGGTAACTATATTTTAGATAACACTGGCAATAGAATACAGGTAGAAAACAATAATATAGAGATCAATGAAAGAGGACAAGTGATTGCCAACGGACAAGTGGCAGCCAACTTAATCTCTAGACCAGGAGCTAATACCATTGGAACCCTCAATAGTGGTTTACGATTAGAAAAGGTACAAACCTATTTTAACCAAGGGACCCTAGAAGAAACTACAAATCCACTGGATTTAGCCATAGAAGGAAACGGATTTTTTAGAGTAAGTACACCTATGGGAGATATGTATACAAGAAACGGCAATTTTTCTTTAAACAATAACGGAGAAATTGTTACCAAGGAAGGATACTTCTTAATAGGACAATTTGGCTCTATTCTTTTGGAGGAAGATTTTCAGATAGAGGATTTTCGCATCGCAGAAGATGGTGCAGTGATAGTAAACAACCAATTGGTTGATCAAATCCAAATGGTGGATATACAGAATGTACATGAACTTAGAAAATATGGTGCAGGATATTATGAAACAGTAGAGGGAGCAGAGCTTCAGATAGAAGATTTTCAAGGCAAAATACTACAAGGATTTTTAGAAGGCTCCAATATCAATCCTATACAGGAAATGGTAAACATGGTTAGCGTTTTGAGGGCTTATGAATCCAATCAGAAAGTAGTGCAAGCATATGATGAGATTCTTCAGAAAGCAGTTAATGATATTGGTAAAGTATAATAAGGGTTTATAATTCAGGAAATATACATAATTAGGAGGGGATTTTCCATGCGTGCTTTATGGACAGCGGCTTCTGGTATGAAGTCACAGCAGTTGAATCTTGATACCATTTCAAACAATCTAGCAAATGTAAATACCACAGGCTATAAAAGACAAAAGGTAGAATTTAAGGATTTATTATATACCACCATGAGGAAAACTGATCTAAATGATGGAATCGGTAGTCCTGTAAACCTACAGGTAGGTCATGGGGTGATGCCTATGGCAACATCAAGGATTTTTACCAACGGCAACCTAGAGCATACAGAAAATCCTCTTGATGTAGCTATAGAAGGAGAAGGCTTCTTTGTAGTGGAGACCCCCACAGGAGAGTTTTTATATACGAGAGATGGAAACTTTAAGCTTAGTGTGGATATGGACGAAATGCGATTGGTTACCGCTGATGGCTATACCATTCTTTCTGATTTTGATGATGAAATCGTATTTATGGAGGGAATGCAAAACATCAATATATCCGAGATGGGGATTGTGACAGCTGAGAATGAAGATGGTGAAATAGAAGAGATAGGAGCCATCAAACTGGTGAAATTTATTAACCCAGAAGGCTTAGAGTCCATAGGGAAAAACCTATATAGAGCGACGGTTGCTTCTGGAGAAGAGATTCCTATGGAGGATGAAAATCGAACCAGTACCCTTAGACAAGGATACCTGGAAACCTCCAATGTACAGATTATTGATGAAATGGTGAGAATGATTACAGCTCAAAGAGCCTATGAAATAAATTCAAAAACCATACAAACAGCAGATGATATGCTGGGCATGGCTAACAACTTAAAGAGATAATAGATAAGAGCAATGAAAAATGAAAAATGTAAAATGCAAAATGCAAAATGAAAAATGCAAAATGAAGGTCAAAAAAGCTATGTAAAATCCAATCAAAGTCAGAATCGATGGTTTAAAAATTTCTAGGTTGAAATTTTACATTTTTCATTCTAAACTTTTAATTTCAATAGAGGTTGGTGTAGTGAGATGAAAATAAATGATGCAATGCTGCATTTAAATAATTCAAGTAAAATCGGTAATACTATAGAAAATACAAAGACTCCAGAGGACCCAGAAAAACTAATGGAGGTATGTAGAGAATTTGAATCTTTGTTTTTAGATATGATGCTAAAACAAATGAGAAAAACAGTTCCAGACGGCGGTCTGGTAGAAAAAAGCTTTGCCCGTGAAATGTACGAATCAATGCAGGATGAAGAAATAGCAAAGGATATGGCAAAAGGTGGAGGAATAGGTCTTGCTCAAGAGCTATATAATCAGCTATCAAGAACCACCAGAAATCCTGTAAAGTAAAGAAAGGAGACCTAATGGAATTAGATATAAAAGAAATACAAAAATTAATTCCTCATCGCTATCCATTTTTATTGGTAGACAAAATCATAGAAATGGAGCCAGGTAAATCAGCCATAGGCATTAAAAATGTTACCATAAACGAACCATTTTTTCAGGGGCACTTTCCAGAGGTACCCCTTATGCCAGGAGTGTTGATGGTCGAAGCCCTAGCTCAGGTGGCAGGGATAGCCTGCTCCAGCATGGAAGAAAACAAAGGAAAGCTAGGAGTTTTTACAGGGATCGACAGTTGCAAGTTTAGAAGACAGGTGGTACCAGGGGATGTATTGAGGCTAGAGATTCTTATTACAGCCTTTAGGAGAGGTATTGTAAAGGCAGAAGGAAAAGCATACGTAGGTGACGAACTGGCCTGCTCTGCCAACATAACCTTTGCCATGATTGATAAGGAATAATAAATAGTAAATAAGATAAAATCAGTAGAAGATCCTACTGATTTTTTTATGCAGATAAATACAAAATATTACATATTTGGAGGATTTTATTGAGAAAGGGAGAATAGTTATGAAAAAGCGCTAACCAAACTATTATTAGGTTGGCTAAGGGAGGTTTAATTTGTGAGTAAAGGAAGAAAGCACTTGGTTAAGACATGGATATTCTTTCTTGTTATAAGCATGATTGTTAGCTCTATAAGCTTTCAGTATTCTTTTGCTGCAACCAGCATATCGGTTCAGGAGGCTATAAATCATAATGCCGGTGCTGTGGTAACAGTAAGGGGATATATTGTGGGTGCAATGCAACATTCTCTAGACCTTACAAAGGGGCCGATCCTCATTACGAAGGGAGGGGATTTTACACAAGAGAATATAGTGCTAGTGGACAATCTGAATGAAATAGAGGATGGCAAACTATTTCCAGTAAGATTTGTTGATACTTATAAAGAGGTTAAAGAAGCCTTAAATCTAGCGACGAATCCTGAAAACTTTGGAAGACAGGTGGAGGTTACTGGTACATTAAACAATCCATTTTTTATGCCAGGGCTGATAAGAGCATCTAGCTATAGCTGGATACCTTTAACCATCCAGCACACACCGCCGGAGGAGACCGCTGTATTTCAAAAGGCTATCAAACTGCAAATAACAACAACTGGAGGCAATGGTACAGTGACGGCTGCAGTCTACTATAAGTATGACGAGGAAGCCTCCTTTAGAATAGCTAGTTTCCTAGAAGGTGAGGCTGTGATCCCTGCTGAGGAAGTTCTGCAAAACATTCAGTACTATATCATGGCGGAGGACCAGGATGAAGTGGTAAGGGTACCAGTGGCAGAGGAAGGTACCTATAGAATCGAAGTTCTTCCAGCGGAGCCCCAGCAGCCAGATTCTGACGAAGGAGGAACAAATAATGGGGATTCTCATCAAGAACCACCTAATGGAGAAGGACCTAATGAAGGAGAGTCTGGAGAAAGAGAAGATGATGATGCAAATCAAAAGAACGGAGAAAAAGAGAAAGAAGATAATCTAGAGGATGATACAGCAGAGGAAAAGGAAGAGGGAAAAAAGAGCAGTAGAAATACGAATACAAGTGATGGGCAACAGAAACCCATGAGCACAGAAGAAGTAGTTGAGATGGCTTTGGGGACAGAATTAGTGGAAATATCCCAGGAGAATGATGTAATAGCATTTATAGATATAGAAAACCACTGGGCACAGGAATACATAAATGCCTTAGCTGAACTAGGTATTGTCAGAGGCTATAAAGATGGCAGCTTTAAACCTGATCATCCTATTACCTATGGAGAGTTTATTACAATGCTGATGAAGGCTTTAGATTTGTCAGTTGAAGTCAAAGGGGATGCAAAAGAAACATTGAAGCATTGGGCAGAAAAATATATAGCTGTGGCTGCAACAGAGGGGATAATACCTGACTATGATACAGCATTAGCTGCTGCCGATGAAATGATAATAGAAGTAGAAATGATAGGAATTCTAAATAAAGTAAAGGAGGATAGCACCTTTCAATATAGTACGATTACTGAAAATCACATAATTACCAGAGCTGAAGCGGCTATGATATTGATAGGCTATCTAGATATTTTCTAATTCTAAGAGAAATAAAAAATCAAAGGAATATTAAAAAAGTCAGAGCAAAAGCTTTGGCTTTTTATTTTTAGCACCTATTCACAAAATCAACAATATTATGAGGAAAATTTGACAAAATTTCACCTATTCTTTCAAATATAGCTATGGAAAAAGATGTATATATAGTATAAAATATAAATAATTATAAGCAAGTGTTGGCAAAGAAGAGGTGATTATGAAGAAGAAGAGAGGTAAAAACATGATAAACTTTAAACAAAAACTAGACAAGCTAGATATCTATGCAGAAATCCTATCAGTTGCAGCCACAACAGAAAAAATCGTTTTTATAAAAAGTCCATTGATCTATGGAGGAGCAGAACGATACATCATCCTAGGATACAAGCTTATTCTTGAAGCATCAAAAGAAATGCTTGAACATTACGACTTTTCTAACTCCAATGAACCAGAAGCAATAGTAAAAATACTAGGAACAAACAGAGTATATCCACCATGGCTCACGAAAAGCTTAGCTAAAAACATAAACTATGGTATTTTAAAAAACAATGAAGATTTACTGCTGCAGATGGATAAGGAAAAGCTTTATTATTTATTAGATGAATTTATTAAGGATTTTAGGCATTATAGGAAGTTTGTACTGGAATACGTTATATGACAGGAATTGTTGTATGGGTATTCCTTTAAATGACTTTATTGAAATAATACTTAAGGATGGTGATGGATGGTCAAAAAGCAAATAGGGAGCAGCGAGAGAATTTGGAGCACAAGGAGAACTAGAAGAAATGTAAGAGAAAAGGGGGTATTGTTTTGCAGGAAAAGATACGTAGAGCTTTTAGCTTAGTATTAGTTTTGTCGTTAGTATTGACAAGCATAGCTGGATTCACACCACCGGCATTTGCTCAATCTCAGCAGACTTTTGTGGAGACTTTTGATAATCATAATTTAAGTGGAAATCAATATACTGAAGGCAGTTTTGAAGGAAACAATGGAATAAAATGGAATCACACCCATGTTACAGGAGAACAATCTTATCCTATAGATGGGAAAGGCATTTTGTTAAGGCGCTCAGGAGACAATAGCAAAATCGTTTCTGATACTATTACAGGAGGAATAGGCAGCTTTTCTGTACAAATGAGGAAAGCATTTACAGGAACCGGAGATAGACAAATAGAACTTTTCATCAATGGACAATCTAAGGGGAAATCTATTACCTTTGGGTCATCTAGTGGAGAAGATGATACTGTACATACTTTTTCGGTTAAGGATATTAATGTAGAGGGAAATATTATAATTGAAATACGGCATATTACTGGAGGGAGTCAAAATAGACAGTTAGTCATCGACAACATCACCTGGACTTCCTATTCATCTGGAGGACCTCAGGACCCAGAACCACAACCACTCGCAATAAATCATACTCCTACTACATCTACTACAATCGAGGCAGGTGACCCTATAAACATCAGCTTTACGACAGCAAACAATGAAGGAACAGTAACATCGATAGTCTACTATAAACAACACAGCACATCTTCATTCACATCTATCACGCCATCGCTTTCTGGAGACACCTACACAGCAACCATACCAGCAAATAAAGTTACAGAGGATATTCAATATTACATAGAAGCAGCAGACAGTAATACTACAGCTAGACATCCTGAAAGTGGAGTACATACAGTTACTGTAGTAGAGCCCCAGGAACCACCAGATGATGATGAACCAGACACTGTTTTAACTGTAGCGCAGGGTAAACTGAAAAACCATGGCACTGAGGTTATAGTAGAAGCCTATATACTAGAAGGTTTTAATCAGAATCATGGATTAACTATTAGTGATACCATGGACAATCCGTCAGATAATCAAAAACTGGTTGTAAGAATGAATACCGCTGATCAAAAATCTACTTTTAGTCCTGTAAATAATTCTAATGCTATAGGGAAAAGAGTGGTTATTACTGGGACAAGAGGTTTGTATAGCAATCAAGAAAGCATTGGAAGTACTACTAACACCAATATAAGCATTCAATGGGCAGAAACCCAAGAAACAAAAACAGCCAATGTTACAGCTAACCCACCAGCAGGAGCAGTAGAAGAAGATACAGAAGTGACCTTATCAACTATCACAGAGGATGCAGAGATTTATTATACAATAGATGGATCTGACCCAGATCAAAACAGTACCAAATATGAAGCACCTATTAGTATAGCTGAAGCAACCACCATCAAAGCGATCGCCTACAAGGATGGATTAGACCCAAGTGATATTAGCACCTTTGAATATACTATATTTATCCCAGGGGAAGCTATATCTATAGCGGAGGCTAGAGCATTAGACTCTGGAGAACCAGCAACAGTAGAAGGTGTTATTACCGGTATCTTAGGTAATGGACAAAATATCTTCTACCAGGATGAAACAGCAGGATTGGTAGCAAGATTAAGCAGCAGTAGTTTTAGCAATGGTTGGGAGATTGGTGACAAGATAAAAGTTACAGGTACTATGGGAGCCTATGCTAATCTAGTGCAGGTTAATGTTCGATCTCAAGATGACATCCTAGATTTACAAAAAAATGTAGGAATACCTCAACATAGAGAAGTAACTATAGACCAAGTAGATAAAAGCCTTCAGGGACAGCTGTTAAGAGTAGAAAACTTAATACTTACTTCCGGTGGAGAAAGTGGAAGCTACAGTGTAACTGCTGAAGACACACAAGGTAGAAGTATTATTCTGAGGGTAGAAAACACAGTAGAAGCAGCTTTCTTTGAAGCCGGAAAAATGGTTACCGTTACAGCGCCTTTAGGACAATTTAATAACGATTATCAGCTTATGATAAGAGGAACTGTGGATTTGCAGGAAATTGATCCATCTACTTTTGTACAACCAGTAATTGCAAATCCATCATCTGGAATAATAGAAGAAGGTACAGAGATTGTACTAACTACTGACACGGAAGGAGCAGCAATCTATTATACACTAGATGGAAGTAATCCAAATACAAATAGTACAGAATACACAAATCCAATAGTTATTGAAGAAAATACCACCATCAAAGCAATAGCAGTTAAAGAAGGAATGGAGAACAGTCAAGTTAGAACCTTTACTTATACTATTGATGAAGGGCCACTAACGATTTCTCAAGTAAAGCGATTACCACTAGAAACAAGTGCTACTATAAAAGGCTTAGTAACAGCCATCCATGGCAGCAACGAAGCTTATATTCAAGACGAAAACACAGGAATACAATTATTTATTTTTAATATTGAAGATAAAATAGAGGTTGGAGATTTTATTGAAGTAATCGGAATCTTAGGAGAATATAATGGTGAACTTCAATTCAGACCTTCTAATCTAGAAAATATTGAAATCAAGTCCTCAGATAACACTTTACCTGAGGCAGTAAAAGTGACATTAAAGGATGTAGGCCATACCCAAAATGCTATTAGTGTAAGTCAAGCCCTAGATAACTATGCAGGTAACGACAGAACCACTACAGTAAGAGGCATAATTACAGATGTTTTACCAAACAATGAATTTGCTATGCAGATAGCAGATAGAGCAAATCCTGGCAAAACCATTGATGTAGCATTACCAGCAGGATACCGTACAGAGTTTAATCCCCATCATAACCCTGATGCAGTAGGGAGAATGGTACTGGTAACGGGACAAGAAAAAAATTATCTTAGCAAGCCAGCCATAAGGCATGTAACGGGCTGGGATAATGTTAATGAAACGGTGATAAACACTCCATACTATGTCAGCTATGATGTAGAGGGCATGCCTGTAAATACAAAGCTCCCCTTTGAAGTAACTGGAAAAGACAACTTTGGGTTTACAGCAAAGGACGCTGAAGGGATAGTATATATCTATACTGCTAGAGCGACTAATTTTGAATTAGATGAGATTAAGGTAGGAGATTGGTATACTGTAACAGGTATAGCTGCCTATCATAATCGATCTCAAATAAAATTAATTGATGGAGAGTATTTAGCCTTTGCTGTTCCTCCAGGACAGCAGGATCCAAGACTGCCGTTGGTTTTAGATACAAGACCGGCAGATTTCACCACTATCTTTGATACAAAGCCTTTAATTTCTGCTAGGATAGAGGAGGCAGAAATAAATCCTGCCGCTATCGATTATGATAATATAAAACTATTTATAAATGGTGTAGAAGTAATGCCTCAAATAGATAGTGTAAATGATCTTGTATCTTATCAAGTAGTTGAACCATTAGCTTATGGAGATCATGGTGTCACCATTCATGTCCCAGATATAACAGGCAAGAAAAAGATGCTTAGCTGGAAGTTTACCATCGTCAACAGGGATACTCAATATAACTTCTATTTTGGTGTTCCTCACGCTCATACTGCCTATTCCGATGGAGCAGGGACACCTGCTCAGGCTTTTGAGCACGCAAGAAATACTGGATTAGACTATCTTATTATTACAGATCACTCTAACTGGCTTGATGGTGTAAACAACGGAAGATTTGAATTTGATGCTGGTAGCAATGAATTCGTAGAAAAAGTGAATCCTACTACAGGAGAAGCATCACAATGGTGGAAGACAAGATTAGAAGCAGAAGCAATAAACCAAAAATATGATGATTTTCTAGCAATGAGAGGCTTTGAAATGACCTCCAGCATTTGGGGACATATGAATACCATCAATAGCGATACCTATGTAGAGGCTAAAAGCCAGATGGTGCCTTTAAGTGAATACTATGATTGGATCGTTGATGTATCCACAAGACCGGGAGCAAAAATATTTAACATGTTTAATCATCCAAACTGGCCAGATGATTCCTTTAATGATCTTGCCTATGTACCACATCTAGATGCCTATGTAAATGGTATAGAGGTAGCTAATGGAGCGCCACCTTACAGCTATTCTAGAGCAGAAGCCCACTACTGGAGAGCACTAGACAATGGCTGGCGAGTGGGTGCCATGAATGCACAGGATAATCATGCAGAGAATTGGGGAGATCCCAATACTTTAACAGTGATTATTGCAGAAAATCTAGAGACGGATACTTTAATTGATGCTATGAACGCTAGAAGGATGTATTCTACAGAGACAAGAAGTCTCTACTTAACCTTTAAAGGCAACGAACAGTGGATGGGAAGCGTATTAAATACCCAGGCTGGAGATACTATAGATTTTGAAATCAGAGTAGAAGATAGTGCAGTACCTATTGAAAAAGTACAGCTTATCACCAATGGTGGTAATGTACTGATGGAGAAATCCTTCCATGGAGGTACTAATGAAGTAGTATGGAATCCATCCATTATCACAAAGGGCGGAGCTGAATGGTTTGTAGTGAAGGTAATCCAGCAAAATAACAAATGGGGACATTCTTCTCCTATCTTTACAGTAGGTGGAGAAAATGATTTGAAAATTACTGGATTAAAAATTAGTCCCAATCCTACATTGCCGGGATTAGAGACAACACTAGAGGCTACAGTCAGCAACATGGGTATTCGTGCCGTAGAAGAAGGGGCAGAGGTTAAGTTCTACTTAAATGATCCTACAAAGGCAAATAATCTTATAGGAACAGCTAAAACCACAGATAGAATTCCTGCCGGCAGCAGTGTAGAACTGACTACCACATGGATACCGCCTAACTTAGATGGAGGGCACCGAGTTTTTGCAGTGATGACAGAAATTCCAAATGTTACAACAGTTCGTGAGATTTCTAGGGGAATTACTATTGTAAAACCAATTGGGAAAAAAGTTGTTTTTGATGGGTCACATAATAACACGGATGTACCAGATACTGTGGTAGAAATCATAGAAATGCTTAGATTATATGGCTATGAAGCTGTTATTAATACTCAAAAGCCTATAACATCTGCTATGCTTCAGGATGTAGATGTATTGATTATCAATACTCCACATGGCACATCCAATAATTATACAGAGGCAGAACAGAATGCTATTGCAGCATGGGTAACTAATGGCGGTGCTATTTTGCTGGCAAATAAATCTAACCATGGGCATAATCCTACTATGTTAAATCCATTGATGCAAAGAATTGGAACAAACATACGATTTAACCATGATAATATCTATGAGCTAGAGGGATCTGGAAAATATCAAGGAGAGATGTTTTGGTCGGTAATGGCCTATAATATGCCAGAAACTGAAAGCGGCCTGAATAAAAATATGGAGGCTATTAGGATATTTAGCGGAAGCTCTCTAGCAGCGGCTGGCAGTGGAGGATCTCTTGCGCCATTAGCAAATAATTCGGCCCCAGGCTTAGAGATCATACTAGGAGGAAATGCTACCTCTTATAATGCTAATCCAGGAAGTGGTGCCTATGTCTACAACCAAAAAGGAAGTTTAAATGGAGAAATGATACCAATCATAGCCAAAGAAAATGTAGGTCAAGGTAGACTTGTAGCTGCTGGAAGACATTTTTACTCGGATTTTGAAATAGGCAATGATGTCAGCAATACAGCTCTAACCGTTCAGACAATCGACTGGTTGGCTGGTTATGATAGGATTAGAACCATCAAGGATGTAAGAGACAATGCAGCAGAAGGTGATATTGTATCAGTAAGGGGAATGGTGACAGCACCAACCGATCATTTCTTTGATGTAATTTATATTCAGGACGAAACATCTGGTGTTAATGTTTATGGGACTCAAACGAAAAATAACCTACCAGTAGGAACAGAGGTTATTGTTGTGGGTCAAGTAGAGTACTTTGAAGGAGAACTAGAAATTGTTTACCGCACTTATAATTATCAGGTCCTCTATGTTGGACCAGGAGAGGAAATAGAGCCTACAGTCCTTTCCACAGTCGATGCTATGAAACCAGCATATTCTGGTATGTTGATTACTACAAGCGGTGAAATCGTAGAATACAATCAAACAGAAAGCTACTTCAGAATTAATGATGGCAGCGGAATCGCCCATATCCATGTAGACGGCTATGTAGGAGCTGCTATGGAACGCTTTAAGCTAGGAGACAATGTGACGGTTACAGGTAATGCTTCTGTTGGTTCAGTAGGACCAAGAATCCGTGTTAGATTCTTTGAGGATATGGTATTAACAGATGATATGGAGGCTGATTTTAAAGCTGTTACCATTGATAAAGCGATTCAAGATAAAGAATTTAGAATAAAAATAGAAAATGCTAGAGATGAAAAAGGAATAAGAGTAAATGGGCCTTCTATAGTAAAAATAACTAAGAATGATATGGAAGTATTACATGGAGATATCAACTTCAATAATGGTAGAGCTGAAATTCCATTAACATTAAATACAGTAGGAACACAAGAACTTTCTATCACTATAGAAGAAATAGGGGTTAATAAAACAATAACTTTAAAAGTTATACCAGTAAGACAAGTAACGCTGGTAACAGTGGATCATGTAGCATCAGCTGAGCTAGGGAGCGTGACAGAAGATACTGCAATAAGTATCACCCATGAGTCCATAGAAATGGTAATCGTAGTGCCTCCAGGAAGCACAAACTTGCATATCAGGGTGGTAGAAGAAACAGAAGAAAAGTTAGAGTTGGTAATAACAGTAGTTGGTTTAGATAACCGAAGAGTCATGTTAGTTCTACCAAAACCTATAAATATTCCAACTGATAGAGTAGGAGCTTTCCATTTCAACGGAAGCATTTGGGAATATAGAGAAGCTACTGTAAACGGAGACGATGTATACTTTGAGACAGATTTAAGTGCAGTAGCCATTGCAGAAAAAGTGGATGTACCACAGCTGATGGATACTTCTGCTACAGGTAACAAGACAACTATAAGTTGGAGTGCTGTGGATGGGGCAACCTATGAGCTCATACGGAGAGAAGGAAGCAACTTAGAAGAAACCATTATTTCTGTAAATGACACCAGTTATACTGATACTGTCAATTACAGTACTACTTATCACTATGAAGTAAGAGCAATAAAGGACAGCTATCAGTCAGACGTTTCCAATAGCTTATCTATCACCACAGGTGCTAGGCCTAGTAGAGATAGAGGCGGCAGTAGCAGTGACAGCCAAGGTACAGAAGAGGATGAACAAGAAGAAATGCAAGCAGTGGAAACAGTGATAGAATTTAAAGATATAGTAGGACATTGGGCAGAAAAGTATATTAAAGAGCTAGTAGTACTTGGCTCTATCAGCGGATATGGGGATGGTACCTTCAGACCAGAAAACAATATCACAAGAGCTGAATTTGTGACAATACTAATCAAAGCTCTTGATCTGGAACTGAGGGGAGAAAAAGTATTCAATGACACACAAAATCATTGGGCAAAAAAATATGTAGCGGCAGCATTAGCTCATGGTATTGCCAGCGGTTACGATGATACCACCTTTGGTGCCAATGATTTGATTACTAGAGAACAAATGGCAGTAATGATAGTAAAGGCTATGAAATTGGAGAAATTAGCAAATGTAGATAAGAAGATATTTGCAGATAACGAGGACATATCTTCTTGGGCTAGGAGCTATATAGAGATTGCCAGCAGTTACGGAATCTTCAGTGGATATACAGATAATAGCTTTAGACCACAAGCAAATGCAAAGAGAGCAGAAGCAGCAACTGTTATCGTAAAAGCTCTTGCAACCAAGAAGTAGACTAGCTAATTGTTAATTAGACACCATGAAGCCCCTTAGAAAAAAACTCTAGGGGGTTTCTGTTTTGCTACTATGATATTGCAACAACTGAATCCTACATCATTCTAAGAGAAAAATGACAAAAAGTTGGTAAATTGTGAAAAAAATATTATAATAGTAGTGCAGGTATTAATAATAGATATAGAATATGGAAAGATTAAAGTATAGTTTAGCTGAGAGGATATTTTATTCCATTTAAGGATTCACAATTAATGGAAAATTATTGAATGATGTTGGAGGCGTTAAAATGGATATACATACCATCAAAAACTACGAAGCCTGGATGTTTGATCCGCATTTTGATGAAGATACTAGAGAAGAATTAAAGGGGATTATGGGGCAGGAAAAGGAAATCGAGGATCGGTTTTATAAAGAATTATCCTTCGGAACGGGAGGACTAAGGGGCATTATTGGAGCCGGCACCAATAGAATGAATAAGTATACTGTGAGAAAGGCTACCCAAGGGCTGGCAAACTATATAAAAAATAAAGGGATAGAAGCTATAAGCAAAGGAGTAGTCATTGCTTACGATTGTAGACATATGTCTAGGGAGTTTTCTCAAGAGGCTGCCCTTGTGCTGGCTAACAATGGGATAAAAGCCTATGTATTTGAGGATTTGAGATCAACCCCAGAGCTTTCCTTTGCTGTAAGGCATCTGAAGGCTGTTGCAGGGATTGTTGTAACTGCCAGTCATAATCCTCCTGCCTATAATGGCTACAAGGTGTATTGGGAGGATGGTGCTCAGGTTGCAACAAAAATTGCTGAGGAGATTACGAAGGAAATTCAGCTGATTTATGACTACTATACCAGTATTCCTATGGATAAGGAAGAGGCATTAAGGGCAGGTTTACTAATATACATAGGAGAAGAAGTGGACGAAGTCTATGAAAAAGCCGTGATAGCCCAATCTCTTAGAGGTGATGCAATACATCAGGTAAGCCAAGACTTTAAAATTGTCTTTACCCCTCTCCATGGTACGGGCAATCTTCCTATAAGAAGTGTTCTAAAGAAAGTAGGATTTGAAAATGTCTTGGTGGTACCTCAACAGGAACTGCCGGATCCCAATTTTACTACTGTCAGCTATCCAAACCCTGAAGAGAGAGCAGCCTTTCAGCTGGCAATTGATTTAGCTAAAAAGGAAAATGCACATCTGATTATTGGTACGGACCCTGATTGTGATCGGGTAGGAGCGGTAGTGAAAAATCAAGAAGGTGAATACGTTGTTTTAACAGGGAATCAAACAGGCGCACTATTGGTGGATTATATTTTATCTACCCTAAAAGAAAAGCAGGAGCTGCCTTCTAATGCTGTTATAATTAAGACGATTGTCACCAGTGAAATGGGAGCAACTATTGCCGAGGGCTATGGTGTAGATGTGTTTAACACCTTAACAGGCTTTAAATATATAGGAGAAAAAATCAAGGAATACGAAGCATCGGGAGCAAAAACCTTCCTCTTTGGATTTGAGGAAAGCTATGGCTATCTAGCAGGAACCCATGCTAGGGACAAGGATGCAGTAGTAGCCTCAATGCTGATTTGTGAGATGGCAGCCTACTATCATGGCAAGGGGCAAAGTCTCTATGAAGGTTTACTAAGCCTATATGAGAAATATGGGTATCACTTAGAGGATTTAAAATCCATCACGCTAGAAGGAAAAGAAGGAATGGAAAAGATTCAAGGTACTTTACAAGCCTTTCGAGATAATCCTCCTACAGAAATAGGAGGCTATCAAGTAAAGACCGTAGAGGACTATCTAAAGCAGGATAAGCTGCCAAAGGAAAATGTCTTAAAATTCTTATTAGAAAAGGATGCTTGGGTAGCCCTTAGACCTTCGGGAACAGAACCAAAGCTAAAAATCTACTGCGGAGTAGTAGAGGACGCTCTAGATACCTGCAAAGAAAAAATACAACAACTAATGAGCCACATCACCAATCAACTATAAGGACAAAAAAGGGACAGGGGACGGTTCTGCGTCCCTACGCCAGCATAGGGACGCAGAACCGTCCCTTGTCCCTCTCTGAGAGGAGCTGAGTGTATGAAGGTATTAATCATTGATGATGAAAAATTATTAGTAAAAGGGTTAAAAAAGAGCCTAGAACAGGAAGGGTTTCAGGTGGCTGCTGCACATGATGGTGAGGAGGGATTTAAAGCATTTGAGACCAATGATTATAATGTGATCATTTTAGATTTGATGTTACCCAAGATTGATGGAATCAGCCTCTGTAGGATGATACGTCAAACCAGTGATATACCGATTATTATGCTGACAGCAAAGGATAGTGATATTGATAAAATATTGGGCCTAGAGCTGGGGGCAGATGACTATATGACCAAGCCCTTTAATACAAGAGAGGTTATTGCCAGGATAAGAGCTATACTACGAAGACTGGAGAAGCAGGAAGTCCATGAAAAGAAAGAGAGTCTTTATACCTCTGGAGATCTAGTAGTGGATTCTAACTATAGGATTGTAAAAAAAGGTGCTAGAGAAATTGAATTAACACCAAAGGAATTTGATATATTGGAGCTATTGATAAGAAATAAAGGCAGGGTTTTTCCAAGGGAGGAAATTTTCACATTGGTATGGCAGGAGCCCTGCTTGGATACCCGAACCATTGATGTGCATATCAAAAATCTTAGAGAAAAACTTAAGGACCACGAGGAAAATATGCCTATGATTCAGACCAAATGGGGTGTAGGGTACTACTTTAGAAGGGATTGATGGATATGTTTTCCTCCATAAGACAGAAGCTGGCGGGCATTTACATTATGCTGATTATCCTTCCCTTACTTGTAATCAATTACTTATCAGTAGAAAACATGAGACAATCAGTTCTGCGAGAAATTGAGGTAAATGCTTTGAAAACTGCTAATATTCTATCCAATGTAAGTCGAGGACATATAAACAATCACCTAGAGCTAAAGAAAAGTATCCAACAGTATATGCCAACAGTAGAGGGTCGGATACTGGTGCTAAATCAACAAGGACGAGTGATATTGGACAGCTTTCATTTACTAGAAGGCACAGTCATAGAAAATCAGGAAATCAGATATGCCTTTGAGAAGCAGGAGAGATTTGGTTATTATCAAACGGACAAATATATATTACAGGCGGCGGTACCCATACTACAGACAACGGAGGCAGGCAGAACGGTACTGGGGGCTGTATTGATATCTGTCAGTGTAGATGAAGCTTTTGCAGCTATCTCTGACTTTAGACAGCAGTTAATGATGATTTCTATTGCAGCTGCTATTCTTGGTGTTGTTGTTGCCATATTTGCTAGTCAAAGGATGACAGAGCCCATCGTAGCATTGTCTGAAAAAGCAAAACGGATAGGTGCAGGGCATCTAGGGGAAGAGGTAGAAATAAAAAGCAAGGATGAGATTGGCAGGCTGGCAGAAAATTTCAATCATATGAGCCGGGAACTGTATCGTATAGATAAAGGAAGGACAGAATTCATAGGCAATGTATCCCATGAGCTGAAAACTCCTTTAGCTTCTATCAAAGCCTTGATTGATTCTTTGCTCTATGGAGAAGATGATATTGAAGTATATCGAGAATACCTCAGGGATATGGATGGAGAAATTGATAGGCTATCGGATTTGGTTCATTCCTTATTATCTTTGACAAAAATCGAGGAGCAGGGGATTAAAACTGATGTTCACTCCATTAAGTCCATTTTAGAGGATGCAGTAAAAATCTTAAATCCATTAGCGGAAAAGTATGAGGTAGAGATTTCTGTTGATTTACAATCTCCACCCAATATCATCTGTGATAGCAATAGAATAAAGGAAGTATTTATCAATCTGATTGATAATGCATTGAAATATAGAGATACAGAAAAAGAGAAAAGAACCTTAGTTGTTACTGGAAAAAGAGAAAAAAATCATTATGTTATTAAGCTTCGAGATAATGGAATAGGCATCAAAGAAAAAGAAATAAAGTCTATTTTTGAGAAATTTTATAGAGCAGATGCATCCCGCTCTAGAGATACGGGTGGAGCTGGAATCGGCCTCTCTATTGTCAGCAGAATCCTACAGCTGCACCAATGGGATATTGCTGCAGAAAGCAAAGAAAATCAGGGAACTGTTATTACCATTTATATTCCTAATAATTCTTTCAGGCTTTCTTCATAATTTCTTTACACTTGTTTATTGTGATTTCATAATCTACGTTTATAATAGAATTAAGTAAAGGATTATAATAGAGAGAGGAAGATGGAGATGAAAAAAATCGGTTTAAAACTAGGGTTAATCCTATTAGCAGTTTCTTTAATACTTACATTTGTTGGATGCAATAGAGCACCGCAGGAGGCTCCAGCACCTCTAACAGAAACAGAAAATCCTCAGAATGGAGAAGATGTTGTAATAGACCCGGCACCAGAGGGAGAAGAAATAGTAGTAACCTTGTATTTCGCCAACTATGACTACATCATGACAGGGGATCAGGGTCTTGAAAGTACAATCCCTGTAGAAAAAACCATTACAGTAGGTGAACGAGGAATAGAGGAAATTATTATTGCAGAGCTGCAAAGCCAGCCTGAGGAAGAAGAATTATCCACTACCCTAGATACCCTAAAAGTACTCAGCGTGGATACAGCAGAAAAAATAGTTTACGTTAATTTCTCAAGTGAGCAACTAAGTGGAGGAACCCTGCAGGAATCATTGGTACTACAACAGGTGGTATACTCTCTGACAGAACTGCCAGAGATAGAGGCAGTACAGATTTTAGTAGATGGCAGCAAAAGAGAAACATTAATGGGACATATCTTTATTGAGGAACCACTGATAAGAGAAGACATAGGATTTTAACGAAGGATTTTTATCCTTCGTTTTACCTTTTTTGTCGCTTCTGAGTTTTTTCCCTCATTGTGATACTTTATAGTTTTTGTTATTATATAATAATAACTATAAAGTATTGATATTGGGGGGACAACATCTTGACGTTTTATGCAACCTTTAATCAGATTTTGATTTTATTTTTAACCATGTTGATTGGCTATGGAGCAAAGAAGCTAAAATATATCAGCAATACCTTAAATGAAGGGTTAAGCAACTTAGTAATGAAGGTAACTCTTCCAGCTATGATCATTAAGTCCATGCAATTTGAATTTTCAAGGGATTTGCTGTTTGACAGCATGCAAATGATCCTGGTATCCATTTTTGTTTATGCCATTGCTATTGGTACCTCCTATGGATTTCCGAAGCTTCTAGGAGTAGAGGGAAAGAAAAGGGATATTTTTCAATTTATCCTAATTTTCTCAAATGTAGGATACATGGGATACCCTATTGTGAATGCTATTTACGGAGAGCTAGGGGTTTTTTATACGGCTTTATATAATATTCCGTTTAACTTTTTCCTTTTAACCTTTGGTGTTCATGTCATGTCCAGAAGCAATGATAAAGAAAAAACCAAAATTCAATATAGAAAGGTATTATTAAGTCCAGGAATTATTGCAGTAGTTACGGGCTTTACTTTGTTCCTACTATCAATTGAGCTGCCACCCACTATTTTTCAAACACTAGATAGTCTAGGGAATACTACTACACCCCTATCTATGCTGATTATTGGTTCCTTATTGGCGGATATACCCATAAAGAAGGTATTTAGAGAAGAAAAGCTTTTTTCCTTGGCTATTGCCCGATTGATTCTTTTACCAGCAATTATAATGGCAATCCTTTATACTTTTGGATTTAGAGGATTAGCCTTAGGAATCCCTGTAGTGATTACAGCAATGCCTGCTGCTGCAAATACAGCGGTTTTTGCCACCCTATATAACTCTGATCACTATTTGGCATCAAAAAGTGTATTTATCACAACCCTGCTGTCCTTGATCACCATTCCTTTACTTACTTTTATCCTATAGGTTTTACCAAAAAATAAAAAATAGGAGAGATTATTTTCTCTCCTATTGAGCTTCTTTTCTATCAAACAATCGATGGTACTCTACAATCAATTGATCAATCTTTATATTTAAGCTAAATATTTTTTCGTAGTCTTCATTACTATCTAGATAATTGCCTAATTTGTTTCTCAGGCTGTTTATTTCTACCTTTAACTCTTCCAATCTAGTCATTCATCATTCCCCCTAATCAAAAACCAGTTTTTTTTTAAGAGGTCTATTTATTATCTTGTCAAAATTTGCAAAAAATCTAAAAGTAAGCAAAAACATTGTATTATTTACAGCTAAATATCATTATGATTATCTAATTATAACATAATATGTCATAAAAAAATATGAATATTTTGCCATGTTTTTTAAATATGTTAATACATTAACATATAAGAATAAAAGGTTATTCATAGAATAAACTGGAGCCCCAATAGTTCTATTCTCTATTTCACAGCTATATAATAAATAGTGAATAGAGGTGAAGCAATGGCAAAGATCATGGAAATCATTACACAGGAATTCATGGTACTGCTGATAGCTGCTATGCCATTGGTGGAGCTAAGGGGAGCAATACCCATAGGAGTCTCTTTGGGAATGCATCCACTACACGCTACCCTATTGGGAATAATAGGCAGTTTAATCCCAGTACCCTTTTTGCTTATACTAATAGAGCCAGTATTTTCTTACCTAAAAAGGACAAAGCTTTTTTATAAATTTACAGAAAGAACGATTAGAAGGACCCTAAAAAATAGTGAAAAAATAAGAAAGTACAGTATTGTGGGGTTAATACTATTTGTGGCAATACCACTACCCACCACTGGTATATGGAGTGGTTGCTTAGCAGCTATTCTCTTCAATATTCCCTTTCGATATGCTTTTCCAGCTATTGCTGTAGGAGCTACTATTGCAGGGGTGATTATGTTTTTATTAAGCTATGTGGTAATGGCGATATAAAATGAAAAAAAGCAGGGTGAATAAAATGATAGAGTGATTGATTTACCCAGCTTCACAAAGCATCAATAGGCTTGACAAAATGGGACAAGAATTGAGAAAAAACCTGTTGACAGATAAAACCAGTGGTGATATGATAGTCCTTGGTAAATTAAATAAAATCTTGATACCTTATCAAGAGCGGTGGAGGGAAGGGCCCGAGGAAACCCGGCAACCATAGAAAGTATGGTGCTAAATCCTACAGAATTTTAATTCTGAAAGATGAGGAAACACAATATGGTGAACTATGCCTCTTCTTTTTGAGAAGAGGTTTTTTATTTTTTCATTCACCACCAATTGTTTAAAGGATATTATTTAGAGAAAGAATAAGAATAACAATAATAATTCATCGTTAATTTAGAAAACCTATATGCATACATAAAAAATTATTATTACAAAGGAGGAAAATATATTATGGCAAGAAGACTATTTACTTCTGAGTCTGTAACAGAAGGACATCCAGATAAAATCTGTGATCAAATTTCAGATGCAATACTAGATGCTATCTTTGCAAAGGACCCAAATGCAAGGGTGGCTTGTGAAACATCTGTAACAACAGGTCTTGTATTGGTGGCTGGGGAGATCACAACAGAATGCTATGTAGACATCCCAAAAGTGGTTAGAAAAACTATTGAAGAAATTGGTTATACAAGAGCTAAATATGGCTTTGATGCTGATACCTGTGCAGTATTAACAGCGATTGATGAGCAATCTCCTGATATAGCTATGGGGGTGAATGAAGCCCTTGAAAGCAAAACAGGAGAGATGCAGGATGAACTAGAAGCTATCGGCGCTGGTGACCAAGGAATCATGTTTGGTTTTGCCTGCAACGAAACTCCTGAGCTGATGCCTCTACCCATTGCTCTAGCTCATAAACTAGCAAAACGATTATCAGAGGTTAGAAAAAATGGAACCCTATCCTATTTACGACCTGATGGAAAAACACAGGTAACTGTTGAATATGATGGAGACAAGCCAGTGAGAATAGACGCTATTGTGGTTTCTACACAGCATAGTCCTGAGGTAGACAGAAAAACCATTGAAATCGACATAAGAGAACATGTTATTGACAAAATTGTTCCATCAGAGCTATTGGATGAAAATACCAAATATTATATCAATCCTACAGGAAGATTTGTTATTGGTGGACCGCAGGGTGATGCTGGATTAACCGGTAGAAAGATCATCGTAGACACCTATGGTGGATATGCCCGACATGGCGGCGGGGCCTTCTCTGGGAAAGATCCAACAAAGGTAGATCGTTCTGCTGCTTATGCTGCTAGATATGTAGCAAAAAACATCGTGGCAGCTGGATTAGCAGATAAATGTGAAATCGAATTGGCCTACGCCATAGGTGTAGCACAACCAGTATCTATCATGGTTGAAACCTTTGGTACAGGTAAGGTAGAAGAGGAAAAAATGGTACAGCTAATAAGAAAGCACTTTGATCTAAGGCCAGCGGCCATCATCAGAGATTTGGACCTAAGAAGACCAATCTATAGACAAATAGCAGCCTATGGTCATCTAGGAAGAACAGATATAGATCTTCCATGGGAGAGAACTGATAAAGCTGAAGTTTTAAAAAATGACGCGATTATAAAGGGATAAAAGTCTTTTAGTTATTACAGAAAACCAGTCACCTCAGTGTATGAATAAATTATACAAGGGGGCTGGTTTTTGATTACAAAAATTCCCTTTGAAAATAATAAGTATATTTATTCAAAGGGATATAAATGGAGATAAATTGTCATATTTGTATAATTATTACTTACAGGTTTTTTACAATATGCTATAATATATACATGTATATGAAGAAAATGACAAAAATATGATGATAGAGTGTAAATGTATGGTATTAGGAGGACGATAAGTTGTTGGAAGTGGAAGGCAGATTGACAGAGATTATCTTTAAAAATGAATCCAATGGCTATATGGTGGCCATACTGGAGACCCATGAGGAAGAAATAACTGCAGTAGGGTATCTGCCTGCCTTAAGAGAAGGAGACCATCTACTGGTGAAGGGAAACTGGATTCTTCATCCAGTGTATGGACATCAGTTAGAGGTACTGGAGTATAGACCTATTCTACCCTCTACAGAAGAAGGAATCATACACTATTTGTCTTCTGGTATCATTATCGGTATCGGCAAAAAGATGGCAAAACGATTGGTGGATCATTTTGGCAAAGAAACCTTGGAGATTATTGAATACCATCCCCATAGACTGACGGAGGTCTCTGGCATAGGAACTGCTAAAGCTGCTACCATTGCAGAAGCCTTTCAAGAGCAGCGAGAACTAAGAGAAATTATCCTTTTTCTTTCCCAATATGGGATAACTCCAAACTATGCAGTGAAAATATACAAAACCTATGGAGAAAATACCATTGCCATGATTCAGGAAAATCCTTATCGTTTGGCAGAGGATATAGTAGGTATCGGCTTTATTACTGCTGATAAAATTGCAAATACAATGGGCATCGCAGTCAACTCCCCATACAGAATATATGCCGGAACAAAGTATATGTTAAACACTTTCCATTTAGAAGGACATACCTATGCACCAAAGGATCTATTGATACAAAAAGCTAGTGCTTTATTGAAGGTACCAGAAGAAATGGTGCAGGAGGCAGTACAAAACCTAGCGTTGGACCAAAAGATTCAGATGGAAAGACAAGGGGAAGAAATAGCTGTTTATTCTATGCCCTATTATTATGCAGAAACAAATGCATGCAAAAAACTGATAGAGCTTTCTAGAGTGAAGATGGACAAGCTGAGAATAGAAATAGAAGCAGAAATCCAGCATCTGCAGCAGGAGGATGGAATCTTTCTTGCAACAAAGCAAAAAGAAGCTGTAAAGGAAGCCATAGAAAATGGCATTTTAGTCATCACAGGAGGTCCGGGAACAGGGAAGACCACAACCATCAACACATTAATAAAAATTTTTGAGAAATTGGAAAAAAAAGTGGTATTAGGTGCACCTACAGGCAGAGCTTCAAAAAGAATGAAGGAGGCCACTGGTAAGGAGGCTAAAACCATTCATCGAATGCTGGAGCTGGGTTTTGCAGAAGAGGAAGACACCATGATGTTCCTCAGGAATGAAGAGAACCCTATAGAAGGGGATGTCATCATCATTGACGAAGCTTCTATGGTGGATATCCTCCTTATGCATAGTCTGATGAAGGCTATAGCCTTAGGAACCAGGGTTATCATAGTGGGAGATGTAGATCAACTGCCGTCAGTAGGAGCAGGGAATGTGCTAAAGGATATCATAGAAAGCAAAATCATCAAGGTAGTAAGGCTCCAGGAAATCTTTAGACAGGCAGAGGAAAGCATGATTATTGTCAATGCCCATAAAATAAACAGAGGTCAATACCCACTACTCAATGTTAAGGATAAGGACTTTTATTTTATTGCAAAAAAACAAAAGGGCAACATTGTGAAAACTATTTTAGATTTAGTAAAGGATAGACTGCCTAAGCATTATCAATATCATCCTGTAAAGGATATCCAGGTGCTAACCCCTATGAAAAAAGGTGAAGTAGGCACCATCAATTTTAATAAGGAGCTGCAGCATGCTTTAAATCCCCCTAGTCAAAGGAAACAAGAAAAAGAAATTAAGGGAAAAGCCTTTCGTGTGGGAGATAAGGTAATGCAGATTAAAAATAACTATACATTAAAATGGGAGAGTTTAGATCCTGATGCTGAGGAAGAAAAAGGAGAGGGGATATTTAACGGAGATATAGGATATATTCAATCTATTGATCAGGAGGACCAGGAGTTAGTTGTGCTATTTGATGACTATCGGTTGGTATCCTATAACTTTTCTCAACTAGAGGAGCTTGAGCTGGCTTATAGTGTCACTATTCATAAAAGTCAAGGCTCGGAGTTTCCAGTTGTAGTCATGCCCATCGCTTGGGGACCGCCAATGCTATTGACAAGAAATTTACTCTATACCGCCATCACTCGAGCAAAACAGCTGGTGGTATTAGTAGGAGCTGAAAATTATTTGCAAATGATGGTAAATAATGATAAAATAATTCAGCGTTATTCAGGACTAGCTTATCGATTAAACAAGTTTTATGAATTTCATTTTATGAAAGATTAAAAATAAATATAATGGAGGACTAAATAGAGAGAAGATGAATCAATTATTGAAGCTAGAAAAGAAAATAAGAAAAACAAGGAAAAAACTGCATCAATTAATAAAGGACAAGGATGGAAATCTTTTAGACCCTGAGGTGGTGGAGGCTAGTCAAGAGTTAGATGTTTTCATGGTGAATTATTCAGAGATGTTAAGAAACTAGGCAATTATACCGAAATAAATAATAAGCCCTAAATTTTAAAGGGGGTAAGAAGATGATAGGGGAAATAAAACAAATTGCTGATAGCTATATAGAAGCATTGCTAGATTTGATTTATCCCCCTAGTATCAAATGTATCAGTTGTAATTGTTACTCAAACCTAAAAGGAGAATGTGGTCTTTGCAGCGAATGTATAAGTAATATTTCTTTTATTAAAGAGAACTGCTGTAAAAAATGCTGGAAGCCACTGAGTGACCCATGGAGGAATGACATCTGCATAGAATGTGAAGAAGCCAAACATCACTTCAAAAGGGCTGTCTCTGCAGTGGCCTATGAAGGCAGGATCAAGGGATTGGTCTTTCGCTTTAAATACCATGATGCTACTTACTTATCACGATATATGGCGTATATGATGGCTGATATCATGAAAAAAGAAAAAATAAAAGGGGACAAGCTGATGGCAGTTCCTCTATATCATAGAAAAGAAAAAGAGAGAGGATACAATCAATCGCATCTCTTGGCAAAGTATATTAGCAAGCATATGGAAATTCCTTATGAAAAAGCTAATTTGACTCGGGTAGAGGATACAAAGGTAATGCATAATCTCTCTAAAAAACAAAGAAAACTCAATGTGGAAAATGCATTTAAGATAATAAAGCCTATGGGGATTATTGGAAAAGAAATTATATTGATCGATGATATATTTACAACAGGAACCACAGTAGATGCTTGCAGCAGGCTGTTGCTAGAAGCAGGAGCAAAAGAAGTAAATGTAGTAACCTTTGCAAGAGGTGTTTAAGAAGGGCCTAGGTCTATGAATATATTTTCATTATTGAAAAAGTTGAAGGGGGAAAATGTATGGAATTAAGAAACTGCGTTAGCTGTAATCGAACCTTTGCGTATAATGGTTCCGATCTATGTTCCCGATGTGGCAATACAGATGAAGATGATTTTAAAAAAGTAAAGGAATACCTATATGACAACCCAGGAGCCAGCATAATAGAGGTTTCAGAGGCTACAGATGTTAGTGAAAAGAAAATTCTTAGGTTTTTAAGAGAGAACAGAATAGAAATCAAAGAAGAAGACAACATGCTATTGGATTGTGAGCGGTGCGGAGCATCTATTCGTTCCGGTAGATTCTGTGATTCCTGCGCAGGTGATCTGAAAAAAGAGTTAAGCAAAGCATTGAAAACCAATGAAAATGAAAAGGAAGCGCCCAAGAAAACCAATAAAAGCCATAAAATGTTTATAGCAGAAAGAAAGAAAAATAATTAATAGATGTAAAGAAATACCTCATAACTACCGATAATACTATTAAGAAAAGAATCGGAAAGTATGAGGTGTTTTTTTATGAAAATATTTAACAACCCAAATATTACACAGGTGATGAAATTATACAATAAAACAGTGAAGCCTACAGAGAAAACAGGAGAGGTTGCTACCTCTCAAGATAAACTGGAGATTTCTCAAAAAGCTCAGGAGTTCCAAGTGGCATTAAAGGCTTATAAAAATCTTCCAGAGATAAGACAGGAAAAGGTGGAGATATTAAAAGAGCAAGTTCAAACCAACAGCTATAATGTATCTGGAAAAGAAGTTGCTGATCAGCTAATAGAGAGTATATTAATAGATAAAAAGGTGTAAGTCTATCTAGGATTATTAATGGGTGGTGAAAACATGGTGAAATCCATAGAGCAATTGAGAGATGCCCTTCAAAAGGAATTAAAAATGTATAAGGATATATTAGAGATGTCAAAAGAGAAAACAGTCATCATAAAGCTGGGGAAACTGAAGGAGCTAGAAGAAACAACCCAAAAAGAACAGCAATATATTCGAACGATGGGGACCTTTGAAAAAATCCGTCGTTCCATTTTTGTTAATATAGCAGAGGAGATGGAGATTCCTGAGCCCGCCAGCCTATCAGAGCTGCTGCTGCACTTAGAGGATGAAGAAGCAGAGGAGCTAGATGCTATCAGAGATGAACTTTTGGCGTCTATTAAGAGATTGACGGAGGTAAATCAGTTAAATGAAAAGCTTATAGAACAAAACCTTGAGTATGTCAATTTTAATTTAGAGCTAATGACCTCCTCAACAGATACTGGTAACAACTATGGAGAGCAAGATACAGGTAAAAAGAAATCTATATCAAGCATTTTAGATATAAAGGTTTAACCCATAAACCCCAATATAGAAAAAAGGTGGTGTTCCACAATGCGTTCAACATTCTTAGGATTTAACACAGTCCGGTCTGGACTTTTTGCAGCTCAAAGAGCTTTAGACATAACAGGACATAATATTGCCAATGTCAATACCAAAGGATATACTAGACAACGACTAGAGCAGGTTCAAAGCACACCCATGTCACTGCCAGGAGGGCAAGGAATGCTGGGGACGGGGGTAGACACCTTAGCCATAAAACAGCTTAGAAATGAGTTTTTAGATTTTAGATATAGAGGAGAGGTTAACTCTCTAGGCTATTGGGAGGCTAAAAGAGATGGTCTGTATTACTTAGAAGCTATCTTAAATGAACCCTCTGATACAGGGATTACCACTGTTATCGATGAATTATTTGCTTCCTTTCAACAGCTGAGTAAGCCGGAGAATGCCAACAATCTTTCTACTAGAAACTTAGTGAGAGAAAACGCCATTGCCTTTACCAACTCTATCAATCATATGTATGATCAGATGGAGAAAATGGTTAGGGACCTAAACTTTGATATTGTTACCACAGTTAACTCTATCAACAGCTATGCAGACCAAATCGCACAGCTAAATGAGCAGATTTTTCGCTTTGAAGTAGATGGCGGTAATGCCAACGACCTAAGAGATCAAAGAAACCATCTTATCGATGAATTATCGAAGCTGGTGAATCTAGAGGTAGTAGAAGTGGTAGATATCAATGATACTGTTGTCAGCAGTAAGGAGCATGTAGGGAAAAAAATGGTGCTGCAGATCAATGGACAACCATTGGTATATCATGGTACAGCTTATAAACTGGATGCCGACACCAAGGGGAAAAGTGACTTTTTTGAAGATATAGGCGTGGATCTTGAGATCAATACAGTAAAATGGGCAAACGGAAGCACTTTAAATGTTTCAGGACTTAAGGGAGAGCTAAAAGCCCTATTGGACTTGAGGGATGGTACAGGAGGAAATACCAAAGGAGTTCCTTATTACATAGAACAATTGAACCGTTTTACACAGGTATTTGCTGAGGAAGTAAACAAAATTCATAGCAGCGGCTATGGCTTAGATGGAAAAACAGGCTACCATTTTTTTACTGCCAATGGACTAACAACAACAGATGCTAAAATGGATGGAGCTCCACAAATCAATGCAAAAAACATCAGAGTTTCTTTAGACATGGATGATTTAAACAAAATCGCTGCTGCCAGCGAGGAAGATTTGCTTCCAGGTGATGGTTCTAATGCCTTGAGGATATCTAAGCTGAGGGACGATACCGGTATGTTTAGAGAAGGAAAACCTGAAGATTTTCTAAAAACCTTGATTTCCAACCTAGGGGTAGATACATTGGAGGCCATTAGAAATGCCACAAATCAACTGGCTTTAACAGAGCAGGTGGATATAGAACGACAGAGAATCTCAGGGGTATCCATGGATGAAGAACTATCAAACATGGTAAAATTCCAACACGCCTACAATGCCTCAGCCAGGATGATCACCACCATGGATGAAATGCTGGATGTTGTTATCAATAGAATTGGCTTAGTAGGAAGGTAGGGAGGGTAGGATATGAGGATTACCAATAATATGATGATTAGTAACATGATGCGAAACCTAAATCGCAATCTGTATCAGATGGACAAAAGACAAATGCAGGTGGCAACTGGAAAAAGGATTCATAAACCCTCCGATGATCCTGTGGGTATATCCAGAAGCTTAAAGGTAAGGGCAGATATTAGTCAGCTGGCGCAATACAATAAAAATGTGGATGATGCTATATCTTGGCTGGAAACCACTGAGCTGGCAATAAAAAATACCAATGAAGCTGTTCATCGTCTGAGGGAATTATCTGTACAAGCAGCAAATGGCGTACTGACAGCAGAGGAAACCACCAAGATACAGGAGGAAGTAAAGGAACTAAAGGCACAAATCATCAGCCTAGGAAATACCTCCTATGGGAGTAGCTATATTTTTTCTGGGAAAAAAGTAAACCAGCCTTTATTTGATATAGAAGGAAACTATTTAGTAGATTTACAGGCATATAAAAATCCAACCTTTATTGATGATAAAAAGGATATTCAGGTGGGAAATCATGAATCTATCGGAGTGAATACCCTGGGTTTCGAGTTGTTTGAGGGGTTTGAGAGGCCAGTGGTTTATTCGCGGGAATTTCCTCTAGCTAACGGAGATGTTATATCTCTTCAGATGAAAGAGGGAGAGCCTCCAGTTACAGTTACTTTAATCATAGGAACTCCAGAAGAGACAGTAACAAACCAAGAAGGTACAGCAGCAACCATCACAGTGAATTCTGCTGATGCAGAAGTTCAAAGAGATGTTATTATTAATGGATTAAAAGAAATGGGAAAAATATATGGATCTCCACTAAAGGGTTATGATTTTGAAAAACATGAAGCTAATGAGTGGAATGGTACTAATGTGGAGGATGGTGTACTAAGAATAAAAGCCGTTCCTAAAGACGCCACAGCATTTGACACCAGACAAATGCCAGCTGTTTGGGAGACTGGAGCAATTGATGTAACAGAGCTAAATCTAATAGGAGGAGATACTGAAACATTTACTTTTATGGGAGTAAAACTTAATATTTCTTTAGGATTTGTTTCAGGTACAGAGGATTTTGATATCAAGGATATAGACAGAACTGGTGGAACTATAGTAATAAATGAGCTTATAGCAGATCCTGCAGATCCTGCAGTTTATGCTGAAGCAGTTAATGAAGCCATCAGCAAAGCCATTAGCAAAGCGCTTGAAGATATCTCTAAACAAACAGGCTCGAAAATTGCAGGTTTTAGCTTTCAACCATATCCACTTTCAGATCCTCCAGATCCAGCTGATTCACCAAATAGCTTAAGAATAATTGCCCCTGTTAACACTGGTCCTGCCTATAACAAAGAAATCTTTGGAGGAACATTAGGAACATTAGGGATAGAGAATAAAAATAGTTCTCCAGATACAATGCAATTAGTAGTAATAGGTGAAGGTGAAAAAAGAACCACTGCTGCAGGACAAAAAGCAGGGATTATCCAACTGATAGATAAGCTTGAAAGAGAGCTTCTGAAGGGTAACACCGAAGAAATAGGAGAGCTTTTAGGACAAATCGATGCTTTCCATCAACAATTATTGAAGGCAAGCTCAGAAATTGGAGCAAAATCAAATCGAATGGACTTAGTAAAAAATCGTATAGCCGATGATACCATTAACTTCAAAAATCTATTATCCCAGCTAGAGGATGCAGACATGGCAGAGGTTATTATGGAGCTGATTAATGAAGAAAATGTTTATCGTTCTTCATTATCAGTAGGAGCTAGGATTATACAACCGACTTTATTGGACTTTTTAAGGTAACCCCTTAAAGAGTCCAAACCTTTATTTATTTCTTTTGATGGGGTGATGTAGAATGGATTTGCGTATTACCGCACAAAATGCAGAAATCGGCATACAGCAAAGCATGGGACAAATGATGATATCAAATAATTCCCAGACCCTTCAAACCAACATCAGAGATCCTAAAATATCTATGCAACAAGACAATCCAGTACTACTGATAGATCAAAGTCAATGCTTTTCAGAGGCAGGACTAAAGAGCAGTAGAGAGATTTCTAGAATATATGCCCATAAGGGAAAACAAGCAGCCCTGCAATCAGCTTATAGTACTGCCAATGAAGGTCGACAAATGGCCAATATTCAAAATGGCTTTATTTTAAACAGGTTAGCAAAAAGTAAGTCGGAGCCAAAGGAAAGACAATTCAATTTCGACATGATACCTAAATCTAGGCCAGAGATTCAGGTAAGACGAGGGGAAACTCGATTTAGCTTTCAAAAGGGAGAGGTTCAGGTAAATGCTCCATATACACCACCAAGTATCGATTATAACAGAGGAAATACCAACATCTACTTAAAACAAAAAAATTATATCAACATAGATTATATCGGAAAACGTGTAGACCTTTATGGCGGATAATGAGATAATAAAGACAAAACAAACAGGAAAAGGAGCGGAAAAAGCATGCTATTGAATACGAAGCATTTTGGAGAAATCAACATAGAGGAAGAAAAAACCCTGCATTTCCCTGATGGGCTACCAGGCTTTGAAAAACTGACAAAATTCATCATTCTTCAGAATCCTGATGAAGGAGTGCCCTTCCACTGGTTACAATCAACAGAGGAAGGAGAACTAGCCTTTGTCATAGTAAACCCATTTATTTTTATAGCAGACTATGACTTTGAAATCTCTCAAAGGACGATAGAAAAGCTGGATATCCAAACCCCAGAGGATGTCAGCATCTTTACTATCGTCATCGTACCAGAGGATATCAATAAGATGACGGCGAACCTGCGGGCTCCCATTATCATCAATACAAAAAACAACAAAGCCAAACAAATTGTACTGGATGATGACAAATACCATGCCAAGCATTATATCATAGAAGAACTAAAAAAAGCCTCCCAAGAAAAAATAGTAGAGGAGGCAAAATAAATGCTGGTACTATCAAGAAAACAAGAGGAAAGTATCATGCTGGGAAAGGACATCGAAATAAAAATCCTCAGCATTGATGAAGATCGAGTAAAGATAGGCATTTCTGCTCCAAAGGATATAGAGATTTTTAGAAAAGAAGTCTATATAGAAATCCAAGAGGAAAACAAAGCCGCCAGCCTACAGAAAACCAATCTTGGGGAACTGAAGGATTTTTTCAAAAAATAGTAGAAAAGATTTTTCAGCCTGTCATCTGAAGGCACTGAAGGATCTTTTCAAAAGGATCTTAACAGAACACAAAAATATATTTTTTTCATCAAAATTTCACATTTTCTTCTAAAGTCCTTAAATTTCTAGCCGATATATATAATAAGCTATAAATAAATCTTACCTAAAAACCTTGGCCAAGGAAAAGGAAGATTTACTATTTTACATTCCACCACAGGTGGAGAAGGCAAGGATGCCAAAAAACAAAAAAATTCAAGGAGGAATTAACTATGAGAATTAACAACAATCTTATGTCAATGAACACCCATAGACAGCTGGGACTTACAAATGCGGCTACTTCTAAATCTATGGAAAAATTATCTTCAGGCTTTAGAATCAACAGAGCTGGAGATGATGCAGCAGGCCTGGCAATCTCCGAAAAAATGAGAGGCCAAATCAGAGGCTTAAATCAAGCTTCTAGAAATGCTCAGGATACTATTTCTCTAATCCAAACAGCAGAGGGTGCTTTAACAGAGTCCCATGCAATCCTACAGAGAATGAGAGAGCTAGCAGTACAAGCATCCAATGATACCAACACAGATGCTGATAGAAATGAGCTTCAAAATGAGGTAAAGCAACTAATCTCTGAGTTAGACAGAATCGGTAATACCACTGAGTTCAATACAAAGAATCTATTGAATGGTGACCTTGAGAAGGGTGCATCTAAAATAGAGGGTAGTGTACGACTAAGCAATAACTCTACATTAAATATTTCCAACGGCATGAAAGCTTTTGCATCAGGTATAAAAACAACTGGTAAAGAAGTAGGTGCTTATACAATCACAAGAATCAAGGCTTCAAGTGGTACTGTTACTGCTGCTGATTTTAAAATAACTGGCCCTGATGGCAAGGATGCTGCTGATGGTGTAATTACTTTAGCATCTGGTAGTATAACATTTGCTAGTGCTACATTTGGGACAGCAGCAACTTTATCCTTCGAAACTGGTCAAAGTTTGTTTGCGGTAGACTCTGGCACTGGAGATGGCAAGAACTTCAAAATTGGACAAAGTATGACTTTTGTATTTAATGAGTACAAAAAAGCAGAGGACATAGACTTAGATGAGTCTTTCTCTTCACAGATCGGTGCCAATACTGGTCAGGTGAGCTTTATGGCCATCAGGGATATGCGGTCAGAGGCACTCAATGTAGATAAGATCGACATTTCCGAAAGAAGAACAGCAGAAGCAGCTATAGAGAAAATCAATGCAGCTATTGAAAGAGTATCTGCACAAAGAAGTTCTCTAGGTGCTATGCAAAATCGTCTAGATCATTCTATTAAAAACTTAGATGCAGCTAGTGAAAACCTACAAGCATCTGAATCAAGAATTAGAGACGTAGACATGGCGAGAGAAATGATGGAGTTCACAAAGCAAAACATCCTTTCTCAAGCAGCTACAGCAATGCTGGCTCAAGCCAATATGGCTCCTCAGTCAGTACTTCAATTGTTAGGATAGTCAATAAAGTAAATGCTTTTAATATGAAATCAAACAGAAAGAGTCAGGGGATTCCTCTGACTCTTTTAAGTATTTTTTGGAAAATCTCACAAACCTCTTCAAAAATTGTCGCAAAAAGCCGATAATGGTTATATGATGTATTAATTTGGAGGTGCCTTATGAAATTATTGATATTGGATAACGTTTTAGAATTTCCTAATAAAGAAGAAGTAGTTGAGGATCTATTTAATGAAATTGATAAAGTGTTGCAGGATAGGCATTATTTTCTTAGTCATTTTGTTGTGGATGGAGTAGAAATATACCAGGATTATGAGGAGTATCTTTTAGAGAATATAGCGTCGATTGAAGAGATAAGAGTGGAGGTAAAGATTTTAAAGGAGCTGGTAGAGGAAGTGCTGCTATCCACTAAAGATTACCTCCAAAGAGCTGTTCCCTTAGTTAAAGATTTAGGAGAAGCCTTTTATCAAACTCCTAAGGAAGAATCATGGCAGAGCTTAGCGGATCTTTTAGGGGGGATACAGTGGATATTGCAATCCTTTGTTAATATAGATCAAAATAAGCACCTAGAAGAAATAGTACCCAGCTATGAGCTGTGGAATGAGTATGTACAGCATCTTTTGAAGCTGAACGACAACATACTAGATTTGCATAGTGCAGTAGAAAATCAAGATATGGTTTTAATCGCTGATATGCTAACCTATGAAATCAATCCAATATTTGAAGAAATGTTTCAAAAATTACAAGAAATGCTACCAGAGGAGGTGTATAATAGCCATGCTAACTGATAATATAAATTTCCTTAGGATGGAATATCCCTCTTTATATCAACGAATGAAAGAAATAGAGAGTACTATAGATGAAGGATTCATAAAGCTAGAGGACACAAGAAATGGCGAAAAAACCTTAAAAATACAAAAAGAAGGGAAGGGAATCTATCTCCATAGCAAATATGACCCTGTTAGGGAAGCTAGTACGATCCTCGATCAATATGAAAAAACAGAGGTTATTGATGAAGATGTCTATGTAATATTTTATGGTGTTGGTCTAGGCTATCATATAGATTTGTTTGTACATAAGTATAACAATATATCCTTTTCCATATATGAACCCATAGAGGAAATTATGTATCATTTTCTATCTAATAAGAACCTACAAAAACTAGCATTAAAGAATATCAACTGTATAGCTGCTGAAAATAGAGAAGAGGATAGGGAAATTTTTTTTAGAGAAATGCTAAAAAATAAAGACAAGAGAATTATTGTTTTCCCATTACCAAGCTATGAAAAGAACTTTCCAAAAAACTATGAAGTCTTTCTACAGACCTTTAAAGAAATGGTAATCGATGAAAGAAGTTCATGGGGAACCAATTATGCTTTTCAAAAAAGATGGGTTTCTAATAGCATGAGAAATTTTAAAGAGGTATTAAGAAGCCCAAATATTTTACTAAATAAGAAAGGTCAATTTGAAGGAAAACCAGCTGTATTAGTAGCAGCAGGACCATCCTTGGATGATGAGATTGAACATCTAAGATATATCAAGGAAAAGGATTTAGCCTATATATTTACAGTTGGGTCAGCCATTAACACCTTGATTCATCACAATATTTATCCCCATGCTGCTTGCACCTATGATCCAAGTAAAGAGAATCAAAAGGTTTTTCAAAATATAGTGGAAAAAGATATTAAAGAAATACCACTGGTTTTTGGTAGCAGTGTAGCCTTTGAAATATTACAAAAATACCCTGGGAAAAAACTCCACATGATTACTAGTCAGGATGTTACTGCGGCCTATTATTTAAAAGCAAGATCTGGAGAAATGATACAAGGGGTTATGGATGCTCCCAGTATTGCCGTTATAACGCTACAGCTCTTATATGAATTAGGGTTTGGAAAAATCATATTAGTGGGGCAAAATTTAGCATACTTAAATGAAAAAAATTATGCAGATGGAATTGATTATCATAAGAAGCTAGTAACCAATGGGGAATTTGGAAACTCCATTAAAGTTAAAGATGTTTATGGAAGAGAAATAATGACAAATGATAGTTACAATAGAATGCGTCAACAAATGGAGGCATATCTAGAAGAGTTTAAGGGAATAGAGGTAATTAATGCTACAAAGGGAGGAGCTCATATTCAAGGAACTATATTTATCCCTCTCAATGAAGTAATAGAGAATGATCTTAGAAAACCAGTTGTAAATAAGAACTGGTACATAATAGATAATAAAAATTACGATACAGAACATATGAAGCAGCAGATGAAAAAAATGGATATTGCTTATAAAAAAGCTAAACTATTATTCAAAGAAGCTAAAGAAATATTAAACAAGATAGAAAAACTAGCTAAAAGCAGGAATTTTCAACAGTTGGAAAAAATGTATCAAAAATTAGATATAGTTTTCCCGAAGATTCAAAAGAACCACTACTTAAACACCTTTATATTACCTAGAAATAGAGTATCCTACCAGATTTTTATTAGTGAAATGACAGATATTCAGAGGGAAAATAGCAAAATAAAAAGAGCAGAAGGAGTAATTAATGCTGTAGGAAAGTTAATATTTGCCTGTGAAAGAGATATGACATATGTAGAAAAAGCATTTCAGAAGATACACGAAGAAATTAAAATATATATCGATGATGAGGAAGTTACCATTAAGGGAACTAATAGTGATATAATGCAAGAACTTCCTAAGATAAAAACAAAAGAAGAACCAGAAAAACTATCTCTTACAGAAGAAAAAAAAACAACGGAATGCCATGACACTGTTAAAGAGATGTTCAATCAAATAAAGAAACAGGATAGTATGATAGTAGAAAAACTTTCAGTGGAAAAAAATGATACTTTAAAATACACAATGGAAGTGATAGATCAAAATGCTAAAGGCATAGCTCTAGTGATAGATGATAATGGAAGACTAGAAGGAACTGTAACAGACGGGGATATAAGAAGAGCTATTATAAAAGGTATATGCCTAGAGGAATATGTTGAGAATGTAATGAACAAGAATTTTATATTTGTTAACGAAAATTATAGTGAAAAGTTTATTAGAAACATATTTGACCAAAAATCCATCTTCCAAATTCCTGTGTTAGATGAAGAAATGAAGGTAATAGATATCATATTTTATCAAGACTTTATAAAGAAGCCTACAAAGGAAAACTGGGCAGTAATTATGGCAGGAGGAATAGGAAGAAGACTAATGCCTTTGACTATGGATACCCCTAAGCCTATGCTTTCAGTGGGATCAAAGCCTATATTGGAAACCATCATAGAGCAACTAAAGACTTATGGTTATGAGAATATCCTATTATGTCTTAATTACAAATCTCATATTATAGAAAACTATTTTCAGGATGGAAAAGCCTTTGATGTCAATATACAGTATATCAAAGAGGAAAAACCTTTAGGCACAGCTGGAGCAATAAAGCTGGCACAAAGCTATTTACAAGAACCATTTCTAGTGATTAATGGAGACATTTTGACTAAGCTGAACTTTGATGAATTCATGAATTATCATGAAAAGCATCAGAATAAAATAACCATAGCGGCTAGAAGGCACGAGTTTGAAATACCCTACGGGGTTTTGGCTATAGAAAATGAAAAGGTTGCTTCCTTAAAGGAAAAGCCTTCTACCAGTATGTTTATCAATGGAGGCATTTACTGTCTCAGTCCTGAGACAATAAATGATATTCCTGAAAACCAATATTTTAATATTACTGAACTTATTCAAAAAGCAATAGATAAAAATGAAAAAGTAGGGAGCTTTCCTATCACAGAGTATTGGATGGATATTGGTCAGGTGGAGGACTATCATCAAGCCAATACGGACTATCAAGAATTATTTAGGAGGGAAGCCAGTGCAACTAAAGAATAAGAAGGTACTAGTAACAGGCGCTGAGGGTTTTATTGGGAGTCATTTGGTGGAAAGGCTTGTAGAACTAGGGGCTGAGGTAACAGCATTTACACTGTATAACTCCTTTAATAGCTGGGGATGGCTAGACACCTTAGATGAAAAATATAAAAAGCATATGGAGGTATTTACAGGAGATGCTCGGGATGAAAACAGTGTCAGAAAAGCTGTAGAAGACAAGGATATTGTTTTTCATCTAGCGGCATTAATAGCGATACCTTATTCCTATTATGCCCCTGCATCTTATGTTGATACAAATGTAAAGGGAACATTAAATGTACTGCAGGCATGCAGGGATTTCATGATAGAAAAAATGATTCATACTTCTACTAGTGAAGTATATGGTACTGCTAAGTACGTACCCATAGATGAAGAACATCCATTACAAGGACAGTCTCCTTATTCTGCCAGCAAAATAGCAGCAGATATGATGGCGGAAAGCTACTATCGTTCCTTTAAAACACCAGTAGCTATTATGAGGCCTTTTAACACTTATGGACCAAGACAGTCTGCGAGAGCCGTGATTCCTACCATTATATCTCAAATCCTATCAGGAGCCAAAGAAATCCAGTTAGGTAGTCTTTTACCTACTAGAGATTTTAATTATGTAAAGGATACAGTTGAAGGCTTTATTCAGGTAGCAGAAAATGATAAAACAATAGGCACCATAATGAATATTGGCACAGGGAAGGAAATATCTATAGGTCATCTAACAGAAAAAATCATTGGACTCATCGGCAGAGATGTAAAAATAAGCTGTCAAGAAGAAAGACTTAGGCCAGAAAAAAGTGAAGTGAACAGACTTTGTGCCTGCAATAAAAAGGTTTCTGAAATCACTAACTGGAAACCAAAGTACACATTAGATGAAGGGTTGAAAGAGACAATAGATTGGATAGAGAAAAATATTCACTATTTTAAGTCTGATATATATAATGTATAGGCTAAAAGTAAAGAGAGGTAGAAAATGATTCCATTATGCATACCAAATATTGAGGGCAACGAATGGAAATACATTAAAGAATGCTTAGATACCAATTGGGTATCTTCTGCAGGCAGCTATGTAGATCTTTTTGAAGAAAGATTTAATGAATATCTAAAGATAGAGACTTCAGTAGTTACTATGAATGGAACTGCTGCCATCACCTTAGCTTTACAAACACTAGGGATAGGACCAAGAGATGAAGTGATAGTTCCCTCTATGACCTTTATTGCTAGCGTGAATCCTATTAAATATGTAGGAGCAGAGCCTGTTTTTGTAGATATCACTAAGGATACATGGGTGATGGATGTTGAGAAGGTAGAGGAATTAATTACAAAAAATACAAAAGCAATTATTCCTGTACATACCTATGGGAATGTAGTGGATATGGAACCTCTATTAGAAATAGCTAAAAAGTATAACTTGTTTGTGATAGAAGATGCGACAGAGGCTCTAGGCTCAGAATATAGGACAAAGAATGGTGTATGGCATAAGGCGGGAACATTAGGGGATTTTGGCACCTTCAGCTTTAATGGAAACAAATTGATTACCACAGGGGCAGGAGGCATGCTGGTTACCAACAATGGAAAGGCAGGAGAAAAAGCAAAATATTTGTCTAATCAAGCAAAGACGATCCTATCCAATGGAAGTATGATCCATGAAGAAATAGGCTACAACTATCGGATGCCTAATCTACTGGCTGCCATGGGAGTAGCACAGTTAGAGAAAATTAAAGAGTATATAAAGGCAAAAACAAGGAATGTCAGCCTATATAAGGAGTATTTACAAGGCATAGAAGGGATCCAACTTCCTACAGAAAAGGGAAATGTGAAGCATGTGCATTGGCTGTATAGTGTTTTAATAAATAAAGATTATGGCATTAATCGGGATGGACTGTTAGAAAGGTTAAATAAAAGCGGTATTGAAAGCAGACCTTTTTTTCAGCCCATTCATGCTATGACTCCGTATATGGAATGTAAAAAAGGGAGGATGGAGGTTACTTGCGAGATTAGCCACAAAGGTGTTAACCTTCCAAGTTCTGTTTCATTAAAAAACGAAGAGATAGAATATATATGTGGTTACATAAAAAAATACAAAAAAGAACTGGTAAATAACAAAAAAGCAGGTGAAAAAAAATGAAGCTGTGGAAGGGCTTACCAACAGTTATTTTTGGGACTGGGAGTACATCTAAAGAGGTTGTAGATTTTATTGATGATATTAACAATCAGAATCATGAAAATGTTTTTGATGTGTTAGGATATGTTTCCGAAAGCAAAAAAGAAATTGGCACTGTATTAAATAAAAAAGAAATAATTACATGGGATGAAACCTTTAAATCCTTTGCAAAAAACTTCCCTTTATTGGGTGTAATTATTCCTTTTGGTAAAGTAGAGATTAAGATGAATATACTAAAAAAAATTCAATTATCTAATAACATAGTATTTCCTAACATCATACACCCTAAAGCAATCCTTAATAAGGATAGAGTACATATTGGCATTGGAAACATTATTTATCCTGGAGTAGTTTGCACAAGCGATATTCATATAGGCAATTTTAACACCATCAATATGAATGTTACCATTGGTCATGATGTTAAAATAGGTAATTATAATGTGATTAACCCTGTAACAGCTATTTCAGGCAATGTTCTATTAGAAAATGAGATAAGTATAGGAACAGGAAGTAGTATTGCACAAGGAATCAAAATAGGAGAAAAAGCTTTTATTGCAATGGGATCTGCAGTCATTGAGAATGTAGAAAAGGGAGAACAAGTTAGTGGAAACTTTGCAACTGACCATAGAAATAATTTGAAGAAATATATGGAGAAAAAATTAAAAAGACAAACCAATAAATAAAAAGGAATTGGGATTATCATGAAAAAGAAATTTGCAGTAGTAACTGGAACAAGAGCTGAATACGGTTTGTTACGTCCATTGATCAAAGAGATAAACAAAGACATGCATATAGAGACAGCTCTAATCGTGACAGGAGCACATCTTTCTGATTTTTATGGCAAAACCATAGACTTCATAAAGGAAGATGGCTTTAAGATAGATTTTGTTGTGGATATGGAATTAAAAGGCGATAAAGAAACAGAGATTTGTCATTCTATGGCAATAGGGCTTAAAAAGTTTTCTTCATTATTTTCTAATGCAGCCTTTGACGGAGTTATTATACTTGGTGATCGCTATGAATTATTGTCAGTATGTACGGCAGCCGTCATCCATAGAGTGCCTATTGTGCATATCCATGGAGGTGAGGTCACTGAAGGGGCCATTGATGATACCATAAGACATGCTATAACTAAAATGACATCCATTCATTTTCCTTCTTTAGATATTTATAGAGATAGGATTATACAGATGGGAGAGAATCCAGAACGGGTGTATTCAGTAGGGTCATTAGCAATAGATAATATGAGAGAGATAAAGCTGATGAATAAAGAAGAAATTTCTCAATATACTGGAATAAATTTCAAAGAAAAGATTGCTTTAATGACTTATCATCCTGTTACACTTAATTGCTTTAACCACATATCTGTTGAGATAAAAGAAATCATGAAGGCATTAGTAGATACAAATTTAATTGTATTGATTACCATGCCCAATGCTGATATGGGCAGCCAGGAGGTATATAGTGTTATACTAGAATACATGAATCGTTATCCTGATAAATTTCAATTAAGGAAAAATCTAGGGCAAAAAGCATATTTAAGTTCCATGAAGTATGCTGCTATGATGATAGGAAATTCATCTAGTGGAATTAGTGAGAGTCCATATTTCAAGCTTCCAGTGGTGAATGTAGGAGAAAGACAAAAAGGCAGATTAAGGACTCCTAATATTATTGATTGTGAAGGAAGGAAAGAAAAAGTTCTACAAGCAATTCATCAAGCACTATCGGAAGACTTTAAAAGCAAAATACAAAGCATGAATAATCCTTATGGTGATGGGACAACGGCAAAAAAAATAGCAAATGTATTAAAGCAAGTTAATTTCAAGGATAAAGATGAATTGCTTAAAAAAGGATTTTATGATTTGACTTCAATAAGGATGTGTTGAATATGGGTTGCTTTATTATTGCAGAAGCGGGAGTAAATCATAATGGAGATTTAAAATTAGCAAAAAAACTAGTAGATGCTGCGGCGGAAGCAAAGTGCGATGCTGTAAAATTTCAAACCTTTAAAGCAAAATGGGGTTTAATAAAGTCTGCAAAAAAAGCAGCATATCAAGTAAAGAATACAGGGCAGGAAGAAACACAATATGAAATGGTTAAAAAGCTAGAATTAAGCGAACAGGATCATAGAGAATTAATAGCATACTGTACAACAAAGAAGATAATATTCCTTTCCACCCCCTTTGATAGGGAGTCGGTAGATTTATTACATAGATTGCATATATCCATGTTTAAGATTGCGTCAGGAGAGATTACTAATAAACCACTGCTTAAATATATAGCTAAAAAACAAAAACCAATGATTCTATCAACAGGCATGTCAACACTAGGAGAGGTAGAAGAAGCTTTAACATGGATTTATGAAGAAGATAATACGCAAGTAACACTGCTGCACTGCACTTCAAACTATCCAACGGATATGAAAGATGTTAATCTAAGAGCAATGGAAACCCTAAAGAAGGCTTTTCAAGTAGATGTAGGATATTCTGATCACACCCTTGGCATAGAAGTGCCTATAGCAGCTGCAGCATTAGGTGCTAAAGTAATAGAAAAACACTTAACTCTAGATAAAGAGATGGAGGGGCCAGATCACAAAGCTTCCTTAGAGCCTCATGAATTAAGGCAGATGGTGGATTCAATACGGAATATTGAAAGTGCATTAGGAAGTGGCATAAAAAAGGTGGCAGAAGGAGAAAAAGACACTAGAATTGTAGCAAGAAAAAGCATTGTAGCGAGACAGAAAATAACCAGGGGAGAAGTGATTGCTGAGGAGATGCTTTGTATAAAAAGACCCGGCAATGGTATCCCACCTAAATATATGGGACAAATAGTAGGGCAAAAAGCTATCAAGGATATTGAAGAGGATACATTGATTTCAATAGAAGATATTACTTTTCATAAGGAATAAATGGGAGGAAATATGGAAAAAACAGCAAGAAAAATACTATGCATGATACCAGCTCGAGGGGGTTCTAAGGGTGTAAAAAGGAAAAATATAAGGCACTTAGGAGGAAAACCTCTAATTCAGTGGACGATTGATGAAGCAAAGAAATCTACATATATTGATAGGATTATTGTGTCCACAGAGGATGAAGAAATTCAAAGGGTAAGCGAAGCATTGGAGGTGGAAGTGTTTATAAGACCAAGGGTATTGGCACAAGACCACACTCCATCTATTGATGTAGTACTACATGTATTGAATGAATTAAAGACAGCTGGATATAAGCCAGATTTGGTAGTCCTATTACAATGCACATCACCCCTGAGAAAAGTAGAGCATATAGATGAAGCCTTTTCTATATTGATACAGAACATTAATAACACAGACGGGATCGCTTCTATTACAAGAGAGGAGCATCCACCATGGTGGATGAAAAGAGTAGATGAAAAAGGATATTTGATAGATTTTTTAGAGGATAAAGAAAACATATTCACAAGAAGACAGGATTTTCCCGATGTTTATCGTTTAAATGGAGCAATTTATATCATTAAGACAGAAGAACTGTATAGCAAAAGAAGCTTTATTACGGATAAAACTATGGCATACACAATGGATGCTAAATCCTCCATAGATATTGATACAAAAGAAGATTTTCAATTAGCAGAACTATACGCCCGTTTACTAGATAGGTAGAAAATGAAAGCAGGTAAGGAGGAAATGATGATGGATTTGGTTTCGGTAGTGATGCCTATTTATAATAATGCACTGTTTTTACAGGAAGCCATTGAAAGTGTACTAAACTTAAACTATAGAAATATAGAAATCATTATGGTGGATGACGGAAGCAAAGATCATTCATTAGATATAGCAAAAAAACACGCTGAGATGGACTCTAGAATTAGATTATTTAAGCATGAGTATAATAGGGGAACCGTTGAAGCATTAAGAACAGCCATTAAACATACTAAAGGAAACTATATTTTTTTTGCAGCAGCAGATGATATTTCCCTACCACCCAGAATTGAAAGGTGCTTAGAGATATTTAAATCAAATAGTAATATAGGGATTGTTATTGCAAACGGAATTACAATAGATAAAAGAAGCATAGAAACGGATGATTGCTGGGAAGTGCCTCAAGATATAAACAGCAAGAATATTTCTATTAATCAATTTAAAGGGAACTATTGCTTAGGAGCTATGATGGCAGTAGTAAATGATAAAAAAGTATTGCTAAAGGAAGGCATGTTAAAGTATATTGATGACTATGAAATAGCAATTGAGTACATTATGAATGGATATGACATAGGTATATGCAGGGAAGCTCTAGTAAAATATCGTTTGCATGAAGCTAATATATCAAATAATCGCCGGCTTATGTGGGAAAAAATCAGGAATGTTTTAAAAAAATATGAAGATGATGAGATTATTGAAAATTTAATAAAAAGGGGGCACTCTCCCAAAAACGTTTATCTTACATTAGGTATTGTTAAAAATTTTTTACAGCAATATACTTCCAGCAAAAAATTTTTAGAAAAAGCAGATATACTAAAGGACAAAGATAAAGTGCTTACTTTTGAAAATAAATTTTATTTAGGGGTAGTGAATTACAAACTAGATTCATTGGAAGAAAGCTATAAAAACTTTCAGCAAGCAATCAATTTAGACAATAATGAACCTACCGTTTTAAATAATTATGCAGTAATAAATATCTTATTTAATAGAAATAAAGAATTAGCAAAAGAGCTACTACATAAAAGCTTAGAAAATAAGCCTATATACATAGATGCTAGAAATAATTTGGATAATATGATGCAGGGAAAAAACTCATTTAAAGTAACAGAGAAAATTCTAGATAAAAGCAATTTAAAGAGAATGGAAGCAAAGACAAATTAAATAATTGTAAAGAAAACGAGGTGGTCTCCTAAATGGGGCAGAATAAAGGCATAGAGAAAACAAAAAACTGGAAGGTACTTAGCTTCAATAGAATAGGAGACAATGAAATAGGATATTTAACACCTGTGGAAGAGAATAAAGAAATACCATTTCTAATAAAAAGAGTCTATTACATTTATAATGTTCCAGAAGAGATAGAACGAGGCTTTCATGCCCATAGAAAATTAGAACAAGTACTGATCTGCATGAATGGAAGTGTAGATATAAAGGTGGATAATGGATATGAGCAGGAAATAATAAGATTAAATGACCCTGCTAAAGGCTTATACATTGGACCCCATACTTGGCGGGAAATGCTTAGTTTTGATGCAAGTACAGTGCTAGTGGTGTTGGCATCACAAACATATGATGAGAGTGATTACATAAGAAATTATTCTGATTTTATTGATGTAAGAGACAAGCTTCTCTAAGAAGTAAGCATACAAATCTTTGATATTCTCTCAGAGAAAGGACTGGCATAGATGATATATGAAACTGCAAGGCTGTATACCAAAAATTTAGGGGAAAATTTAGTAGTAAAAGATTATTCTATAATATATGAGAATACCTTCATAATGGATGATGTTACAATTGGAGAGCATTGTGTTATTGGAAGACAAACAACTACAACTGCTGCAGTAGTAAGAGCATATAATGAAAAAGAGAAAGTTTTTATTGGCAGCAACACTGCTATATGTTGCAATGTAACTATTTATACAGGTGTTACCATAGGAGAAGAAGTTTTATTAGGGGATAATGTCTCTATAATGCCTGAAGTTAAGATAGGCAATAAGGTCTTGATTAGTAGGAATGTAACCATTAATTCAGAGGTAGAAATAGGTGATAGTACTAGAATAATGGATAATTCTCACGTTACTGGAAGGGTAAAAATAGGAAAAAATGTGTTTATTAGTGTTGGGGTGATAATGGCCAATGATAACTCCTTTGGAAAGTTCGGTTTCAATGATGATGTAAAGGGACCTACTATTGAAGATAATGTGGCAATAGGAGTTGGGGCGATATTGTTACCTAGTATTAAAATAGGAAAGGGAAGCATCATAGCCGCAGGTAGTGTAGTGAAGGACAATATACCAGAAAATGTAATTGCAGCAGGAAATCCTGCAAGTGTGGTAACAAGAGTACCTAAGCATCTTAGAAGATGATAGGCTAAACATCAATGGACAATAACATAGATCATTCCTATATTATCTAGAGTGGGGGTAGCATATGAAGGAAGTAAAGTTTTTAGATATGGAATCAATGCATCAGTCAATTAAAAAAGAGATTTTTTCTGCCTTAAATAAAGCTTATGATTCTAATTGGTTTATTATGGGGAAGGAATTAGCTAATTTTGAGAAGTCTTTTGCACAGTACTGTCAAGTAAAGCATTGTATAGGGGTAGGAAATGGATTAGATGCTCTTCACTTAATTCTAAGGGGCTATGGGATAGGAGAAGGAGATGAAGTAATTATCCCAGCCAATACATTTATTGCTACAGCCTTAGCTGTAAGCTATGCAGGGGCAGTGCCAGTTTTAGTTGAACCTGATGAGAATGCCTATAATATTAATCCTAGCTTAATAGAAAATGCTATAACAAAAAAAACCAAGGCAATAATTGCAGTACATTTATATGGTCAGCCAGCAGATATGGATGCTATTAATAACATCGCAAAAACATATAAACTTAAGGTTATCGAAGATGCTGCTCAAGCCCATGGGGCTTTATATAAAGGAAGACAAACAGGCACATTAGGCGATGCAGCCGGTTTTAGTTTTTATCCTGGGAAAAATTTAGGGGCATTGGGTGATGGGGGTGCTATTACAACGAATGATGATGATCTGGCTGAAAAATTGAATCTATTAAGAAATTATGGATCCAGTAAAAAGTATCACCATCAATTAAAAGGTTTTAACTCTAGACTGGATGAAGTACAAGCAGTTTTTTTAAATATAAAGCTTAGTTATATGGATCAATGGACTAGAGAAAGAAGATCAATTGCAGAAGAATATATGAAAAAATTAAAGGATACAAAAATCATTACACCATATGTTCCAGAATGGATAGATTCTGCATGGCATTTGTTTGTAATAAGGTGTAAAAAAAGAGATCAGTTAAAAAAGTATTTAGCCAATCAAGGTATTGGTACTATGATTCATTATCCTATACCAATACATTTACAAGAAGCATACAGAGAATTAAGAGATGGAGATTTTCCCTTAACCGAAATACTATCCAATGAAGTATTGAGTCTGCCTATATGGGTGGGGATGAAAGAGGAAGATGTAGACTATATATGCCAGCATATATTGACATTTGCTTAGTCTGAACTATATTAACATAAAGGGTGTTTTAAATGAATGAATTTTTTTCTAAATATAAAAAAATAATTATCTTTGGTGCAGGACCCATAGTTGATAAGCTATTAGATTCTGTTAATCTGCAAATACAATACATTATTGATAATGATCCTAGGAAATGGGGGAAAAAATTATCAGGAATCAAAATATTCAATCCTGATGTTTTAAAAACAGAGGATAAAAATGAACTAGTGATAATAATTACAAGTTTTTTCTATGATGAAGAAATAAGAAATCAATTAAGTGAAATGGGATTTAAAAGGTATGAAAATTACTTTTCCATTGATGAAATATATCCAATAGGAAAAACTAGAGCTGCACATCACCCAGAATTGCTACAAAATGAAAACATAGTATTACTGAAGAGTGTTTCTGATGGTAGAGTAATGATTGACAAAAAAGAATTAAAAGTATATAGAGGCTTTTATAAAAATGCAGCTGCCGAATATAAAGAGGTGTTTGATAATTGCTTAGAGCTTAAGTTATTTAACGATTACTTAGTAAATCTCAATATTTCAAATATAGAAAATATTCATCCATTTGGCATTGTATTTGAACAAGACTATATAAGACCTATAACTGATTCAAATGAATGGTCTCCTTTAATGATGATTGATGCAGCAAATAGAACAATTGATTTACAAATTCTATTATCTAAAAGGAATCTTACAATACATGATCCGCTTCCTCCTAATATTATCTATGATAATACATATAAATGGTTAGACTTTGGTTCAATATGGAATATAGATAAAATTACTAATACAAAAGAACCAGTATTTTGGAATGTTGATCAGTTTTTTTATTGTGAACATCCTATAAGCACATTTTTTGAAGAGATAGTAATTAATTGCAAAAAAAACAAAGAATCCTTTGATAAGAATAAAATTAATAATAATATTTTCGGTTTTTTAAGCGAGGCAGAACGGAAAAAGTATATAAATATTAGACAAAGAATATTTAATAAATGTATTGAGAATAAATTTGCTGAGGCATTTGCGATAATTAAAGATTATTTTAATGAATTTACTATAGAAGTTGATTTAAACCTAATAAGCTATTATGAAGAAATGTTTCATTACCCCAATTTAACCAAAGAGGATTATATTGTATTAGATATGATTGATAAAATTTGTAGTGATACTATGGTACTTATTGATTTAGGGAGATTATATAATAAGAAATCAGTTAAGCTCTTTAAAAAATTAGATGATAAAATAAAAAAAATTATCGTAACAAGTAATTCTAGCGTTTTTAATGATTGCATATACACAATTTTACAAAAAAATAGCATTTATAATATTTTGCCTATTCAAGCTCAATTATTTAAACATCAAAGTATTCATGCACCTAATAATCACCAAGATTTTTGTGACAGATATAGAACGAGTACATTACTAGCATTGAATACAATTCAAGAGTTAGTGTTTTGTCAGCAATTTAGTTTTGAAGAAATATTTGAAAAATATTCTAGGCTAACTGATAAATATTTAATATTTGATTTTGACGATAAATGTAATGTCATTTTATATAGTGGGATTGAGCAAAATGAATATGAATGGTATACATATGAAGAATTACTTAAAGCCCATAATAAATATTTTAACCTGCATCAGATAATAAGCGTCACTGATTCAAAAAAAATAATTCTAAGCAAAAGAAAGTAGGTGTTAGTTTTGTATAAACCATTAGTAAGCTTAATTACTCCAGCATATAATCATGAAAAATATATAAGTCAATATCTTGAAAGTATAATTGCCCAAACATATAAAAATATAGAACTAATCATTTTGAATGATGGGTCTATTGATAATACCCACAACAAGATATTGGAGTATAAAAATAAATTGGAACAAAGGTTTATTCGATTTGCATATATTAATAAAGAAAATGAAGGAATTCCTATTACTTTAAATAAAGCACTAAATATAGCAAAAGGTAAATATATTCGTCTGTTTGCCTCAGATGATGTAATGATACCACAAACAATAGAAAAGCAAGTAAATTACTTAGAATCAAATGATGATATAGGCATAGTATATTCAGATGGATATCATGTGAAGACTGATAATTTATCACAAATGAAGGATATCTATGACCCCAAAAGAAAGTTTTCTAATATTGTAAAGTATCCTGAAGGAGATTTATATGAGTTTTTTATGCATAGCTACTTTGGTATACCGACCTGCACATTCATGATTCGTAAAGAATGCTTAGACTTCATTGGAGGATTTGACGAAAAACTAGCTGCTGAATCCTTTGATATGAGCGTAAGGTTATCAATGCACTTTAAGTTTGGATTAATTAAGGAAGCATTAGTATACCATCGAGTGCACGAAAATAATACAGGATGGGATCATAATCTTTTTAAACTCAATACTGAGCAGCTAATAGAGAAATATACAAATTACAAATTTAAAAAGCCATCAGATAATAAGGTCATGATTACCAAATTAACTAAGCTACTGTTTTTAAGGGGAGTTTTTGATAAAAACCGCATAAATAGTATGACATTAAATAAAAGGGTTGTCGGATGGGGTGCTGGAGATGCTTATTTAAAGTTTAAAGATATATATAATTTAAATTGTTCTTATTTAATAGATATTGATACAAAAAAGCAGAATACTCAAATAGATGGCAAAAGAATATATGCACCTAAAAAATTATTAGAAGAGTCAAAAGAAGATATTTTCATATTGGTTATGACACAGCGATATAAAGAAGTATATTCTTGTTTAGAGGAATATGGTTTTGAATACTTGACTCATTTTTTTTAGTTTTAAAGTATACTTATTAATAATTAACAATTGAAAAAATAGAGTTTTAGTTGATAAGCAGGGGGGCAGGCAAAGTATTATGTTAAATGAGAAACTAAATAGTTTATTAAAAAAATATGACCTTTTGTATTCGCCAACAAAAAATCTTACTTCTTCTATAATAGATAAAATACCAAATCACTACAAATTAGGACTAAGAGGTTCAACACCTAGAATGGGAAAAATGTTAGAGTATATACCTAAAAGTAAAAACATTATAGGGTTATTTGATAAAGATTTAAACTTTGTTGGGCAAAAAATTGAAGGCTATACTGTATTCTCATCAGAGGAAATACATAAATTCCAATTAGATGCAGTAATCATTGCTCATCATGATTACAGAGATGAAATAAAAAAAGAACTGGAAAATACAAATATTAAAGCAATAGATATTTACGAAGAATTAAAAAAAATTGATGATGCAATTATACCAGAGTTAATGCATAACTTTCATAATTCTATTACAGAGTATACTACCGCATACGCCTTAAAAGAATTCTATATAAACGGAAAAGACAAAGAAAAAAAAGGATATTATCTAAAAGAACTAATTGTTCAATATTTATATTTAAGAGATTTTATTTTTGCAGATAAATACATAAATGAATATATAGAATATAAATTTAAAGATTATTTGTTATTACAAGAAGTTGCATATGAACTTAGAAATTTTTTATTTCGAGCTAAAAAGTCAATAAAAGAAAGAGCGGTTAAAAATGATATATCACTATTTATAATAGATGCATTAAGAGCTATAGATATATTAAGCAGAGAAGGCAAAGATAAGACTTCAGATATGCCTTATCTAAAGACTTTGTCTAAAAAAGGGACTTTTTTTACAAACGCATTCAGCCCTTCTACATTTACAAGAGAAAGCATAACTGCCATATTTAATGAAAAAAATATTTTAGATAGCAATTTAAAAATTAACGAAGTAGATTTAAAAAACAGTAGGTGGATACAGGAACTTAACAAAATGAATTACAAAATACTTATCAATGTGAATAAAAACATAGTAAGAACTAATGAATCTATAAAAAACATAGAAATAAAAAATTCAAGATTCAAGCCTGCGCCACAAATTCTTTGGGACTTTATTTGCAATCTATATGATGATAATAATAACAACAATATTTTCTCTTTGGATCATTTTATAATAGAAAGTCATAAACCCTATTATTGTGGTGACCATAGAAACAAACCTTTTTATTACAGACCAAGCAGTGCTAAGATTTTTAATGAAGATGAAAAGAGTACTTTTTATTATCAAAGAAAAGAAAGTTTAAAATACTTAGATAAACAATTGCAGTTTTATATGGAATTCTTATCAGAGAAGCATAAGATGACATTTTTTAGTGATCATGGAAATGGGAATTTTATAGATGGAGCAGATGAAAATCGATATCAAGAATCTATGATACATGTACCATTGATAATAGTTGGCAAAGATATTCCTATTGAGGAAAAAAGACAGCTATTTAGCATGATAGATTTAGGCAGTATTGTTTTAAGCATAGCAAAAGATATTGATATAAAAGTGAAAGATAGAGATTATATTGAAGTTCAACTTGAGCCTATTTATAACAAAATGCTTAAGGAGTTTTATATTTCTGTTGGAGCTGAAAGATATATAACAGGCTTTAGAGTTATAAGAGGTGAAAACGATAAGTATGTACTATTTGGAGATGGTACAGAGGAGTACTATATTTTACCAGATGAAAAAAACAACCATATTAATGATGAAAAAAATAAAGAAAGAATTAAATATTTAAGTGAAAAGTTGAGAAGTAAAGCTTTTCCCAGAGTTAATAATTAAGGAGAACAATATTTAGACTTTAATGAGAAGCTTAAAAAAATAAAAGGACGTGTATTAACTACTTGACAAGATAGTTGTGTGCAAATATTTACGCAGGCGAAACTAAAATTTATGTTTAGTATTTAATAAAAAATATGGTTTTGATTATGTACAGAAGATGGAAATTAGGTATTGGGGTAGAGAAATCATTATAGAATTAGGAGGCAGGAGAATATGGAAGAAAAACTAATAAAAATAATAAATACCATCCTTAAAAAGGAAGGAAGAACTGAGTTAAACAACTTAGAGGAAGACTTATCATTAAGAGATGACTTAGGATTTGATTCTTTAAATTTAGCAGAGCTTACTGTAAGAATAGAAGATGAATTTGGAGTAGATATATTTGAAGATGACATAGTTGATAAACTATCAGAAATAATCAATAAAATAAATGGAAGTGAATAATAAATGGAGAAGATGTTCTGGATAGACCCCAAAAGGAACATAAAAAAAACATATAAAGATCTAGTAAATGATCTAAATGAAAGAAGTAAGATTGTAAAATATATTTATTTTGCGAATCCCTATGAGATTATTTTAGCCCTAATTCATAGCATGCTTATAGGTTATAAAATTGAACTGCTAGATAATGATATGTCAAAAACAGAAATTGAAAATTTTGGTTTAGCATATGAAGAAGTTTTCACAGAGATTGGAGTAGATAGGGTGAATATAAAAGACATTCATGAGGTATTTACTGCAATTGATAGAAACAAGAAGAATTGGAGCTTAACTCTTTACACCTCTGGAACTACGGGCAGACCTAAGAAAGTAGTTCATCAATTGGAAACCTTAGGTAGAAGCGTTTTATATGGTGAGAAATATGAAAAAAACATATGGGCATTTGCTTACAATCCTACCCATTTTGCAGGATTACAGGTGTTTTTACAATCATTTTTTAATAGAAACACTATAGTGTATATTTTTGATTTAGATAAAAGTGATATTCAACAAATTTTTGAAGAATATAAGGTAACTAACATTTCTGCAACACCAACATTCTACAGAAGTATCATTCCTAAGCTAAAAAACAAGAACTCTACTATCAAAAGAATGACCTTAGGAGGAGAGAAGTACGATGCCAGCATAGCAAAATTATTAAAGGAAATATTTCCTGAGGCAAAAATTAATAATATTTATGCTTCTACTGAATGTGGCAGCTTATTTTCATCCAATGAGGAGAGTTTTAAAATAAAGGAAGAGCATAGAAATAAAGTAAAGATATCTACAGAAGGAGAATTGCTTATTCACAAAGTTCTGATGGGAAATACCGGTGAATTACCTTTAGAAGAAAACTGGTATAGGACAGGAGATATCGTAGAAGTAGTAGAAGAAAGTGTGTTCAGGTTTATATCTAGAAAGACTGAAATGATTAATATCGGCGGCTATAAAGTAAACCCCCATGAAGTGGAAGAAGAAATAATGAAAATACCTGGTGTGCAGGATGTCCTGATAAAATCCAGAGCAAATAGAATAACGGGTAATATTTTAGAAGCTGAAATAGTAGCAGTGAAAGGTGCAAATGTAGATGATTTGGAGATTTATATACAAAAGCATTTAAAAAACAACCTGCAAAACTGGAAGGTACCTAGAATTTTTAAATTTGTTAATGAAATACAAAAGACCAGAACAGGAAAGAAGGTTAGAAAATGAAATGGATTATTGTTACTGGAGATACAGGAGGCTTGGGCAGTGAAATAGCCCAAACTATTTTAGAAGATAAAGAATATGGTATTATAGGAATTAGCAGAAAAGAGAATGAGGTTACAAAAGCATTGAAAAAGGTATATGCAGAAAGGTATATTCATATTAATTTTGATCTAGAAAATCCTAATGAAATCAAAAAACTGTATTTAGAAAAAATTAAAAAAGTTGGTAAAATATATGGATTAGTAAATAATTCTGCTTATGCGTATGATGATATAATAACAAATGCTAAAATAGATGCATTAGAAACTATGTTTAAAATAAATGTATATTCCCCTATTATGTTAACAAAATGTGCTATAAGAGACATGCTATTGTATCAAACGAAAGGCTCTATAGTACACATAACATCTGTATGTGCACATACAGGATACAAGGGTCTTAGTATGTATGCTGCTACCAAAGGCGCATTAGAAGCTTTTTCTAAAACTACAGCTAGAGAATGGGGAGAAATAGGTATTAGATCAAACTGTGTCGCTCCGGGCTTTATGGAAACCAATATGAGTACTACCTTGAGTCGAGAACAAAAGGATAGAATTTATAGAAGAACATCATTAAAATTAGCAACTGATCCCAAAAGCGTAGGTGAAACAGTAAGATTTCTAATCTCAGAAAAATCATCATCAATAACTGGTCAAGTGTTGCATGTCGATAATGGAACGATATGAATAAGTGGTCTCCTGACCAAAACCAAATAGATAATTGACATATAGTTAACTAAATATATTAGTAGTTCAGAAATAACAAATAAGGGGGAAAGAGTTGACTTATTTTAGATTATTAAAATATATTAATCTTTAATGAAGTAAGTCAAGATAAAAATGAAAACATACCTAATAACAGGCGGTGCAGGTTTTATTGGTTCTAACTTCATACAGTATCTTTTCAAAAAATATGATAAGAAAGTCTTTATTATTAACCTAGATTCTTTAACCTATGCAGGAAATCTTCAAAACTTAGAAGTTGTTTCAAAATATGATAATTACCATTTTGTTAAAGGCGACATTTGTGATAGAGAAGTGGTAGAAAGTATATTTAAGCAATATGATATTGACTATGTGGCAAATTTTGCTGCGGAATCTCATGTAGATAGAAGTATTGAGGACCCATCAATATTTGTTAAAACAAATGTACTAGGAGTACAAGTATTATTAGATACAACAAAAAAATATTGGATTGATGGAGACATCTTTATAAAAGGAAAGAAGTTTTTGCAGGTCTCCACTGATGAGGTGTATGGATCTCTAGGGGAAACAGGTTATTTTACAGAAACTACACCTCTAGACCCTCATAGCCCTTATTCTGCCAGTAAAACAGGGGGAGATCTACTAGTAAAAGCCTACTATGATACCTATAAGATGCCAGTTGTCATCACTAGGTGCTCCAACAATTATGGTCCTTATCAATTTCCAGAAAAGCTCATTCCTCTTGTGATTCATAACTGTTTGTCCGGTAAAGCTATTCCTTTATATGGTGACGGCAAAAACATTAGGGATTGGTTATATGTCACAGATCATTGCAGTGCATTAGATATAGTTTTGGAGAAAGGAAAGATAGGAGAGATTTATAATATTGGAGGCAACAATGAAAAGCAAAATATTGAAGTAGTAAAGACCATAATAAGCACATTACAAAGGTTGCTACCTTCAGATGATCCGCGGAAAGGAAAAATTTCTAAAAAACTAATTACCTATGTTGAGGATCGCAAGGGTCATGATAGAAGATATGCTATAGATAGTATAAAAATAAAGGATCATTTAGGTTGGGTTCCTACTATAGGCTTTGAAGAAGGCATGGCGAAAAAAATACAATGGTATTTGGATAATAGAGATTGGCTAGAAAACATTGTAAGTGGAGAGTATGCCGTATATTATAAAAAAATGTATAAAGAGGCATAAAATCTATCTATCAATTAATGATAAAGAACAAATGTAAGAATGCACTCATATTAAAGGGGGAATCTCAATGAAGGGAATCATATTAGCAGGAGGAAGCGGAACTAGGCTTTATCCCTGTACAAAGGCTATCAGCAAGCAAATCATACCTATTTATGATAAACCTATGATCTATTATCCATTATCAGTATTGCTTTTAGCAGGGATAAGAGAGATTATGATCATTTCTACGGAGAGAGATTTACCAATGTATCAAGAATTATTAGGAAATGGGTCGCAGATAGGGGTATCTTTTCAGTATTGCGTTCAACAAGAACCAAAAGGAATTGCTGAGGCCTTTATTATTGCAGAGGATTTCATTGGTGATGATAGTGTTTCTTTAGTTTTGGGGGATAATGTTTTTTATGGACAAGGGTTTTCTCCTATCCTACAAAAAGCAAAAGACATCAAAAAAGGTGCATGTATTTTTGCCTATTATGTGAACAACCCTAAAGACTATGGCATTATAGAAATAGGAGAGGACAATCTTGTAAAGTCTTTAGAGGAAAAACCCCAACAACCGAAATCCAACTATGCAGTACCTGGACTATATTTTTATGACAATAAAGCAGTAAAAATTGCTAAAGAATTACAGCCATCTGCAAGAGGTGAACTAGAGATTACGGATGTCAACCGGGTCTATTTAAAGAACAAAGAATTAAAGGTAAAGATATTAGGAAGGGGATTTGCTTGGCTAGACACAGGAACCCACGAAGCTTTATTGGAGGCAAGTAATTTTGTGCAAGCTGTACAAAAAAGGCAAGGGCTCTATATTTCATGCATTGAAGAGATTGCTTATAGAAATGGATATATTACAAAAGAGCAATTGCATGCATTGGCAGAGCCATTATTAAAGACAGAGTATGGTCAATATCTAATGAGAATATAACAAGAATATGGTAAACTTAAAATTTTATCAAGTTCTTCACAAGAAAATGTCAATGTCAGCTAAAATAGATTCAAAATTATATATCAAAAATGGGTTGATAAAATGTTGGAAGACATAATGGTTAGAAAGCAGTTAGAACAACAGCTACTAAAAATAAAAAGGGAAATAGAAGTTCTTAACATGAAAGAAGAAAAACTAATAAAAATGAAGAGATTGATAAACAGAGTAATAGAAAATGATTTAGAACAAAAAGAAATCTCATTAATAAATAAACAAGTAAAGGCAATAGGAAAACAAGTAGATATGTTAAGAGCAACAAACCAATATGGTAAGTTCACTAAGAAGAACATCATAAGAAGACAATGACTATAATGAGAAAATGATAGGGTATATCTAACTAGATTTTGTACTAGAAGTTACAATGCAAGGTTTTAAAAAGATTATAGTGTAGAAAGGATTTTTAAAATGAAAACAATCATTTTAGCAGCAGGAGAAGGCAGACGTCTTCGACCATTTACAGAGAACAAACCAAAGTGTATGGTTTTATTCCAAGAAAAACCAATTATAGACTATATAATAAATACTACGGATGATAATGACTTAAGGGATATAAGCATAATCTCTGGATACAAAGAAGATGTGCTTAGAAAATATATAAAAGAAAAGCATGAAGACAAAAAAATATCGCTACATCATAATTCTCATTATAAAAACACAAACATGGTGTACACTTTATTTTGTGCTGAGGATTTACTAGATGGAACGAGTGACGTCATTATTTCCTATGCAGATATTATTTACAATAAAGAGATACTAAATCAATTAATGAAAGCAGAAGATAATATAGCTATAGTAGTAGATAAAGATTGGGAAAAATTATGGCAATTAAGAATGGACAATCCTCTAGATGATGCTGAAACTATGAAATTTGATGATCAAGGGAGTGTTAGCGAGTTAGGAAAAAAACCTAAAAGCTACGAAGAAATTGAAGGACAGTACATTGGTTTAATAAAGATATCTAAAAATGTTATTAAAGAAGTGAAAAAATTTTATTATAGCTTAGATAGGAAAAAGATTTACGATGGTAAAGATTTTAATAATATGTATATGACTACTTTTTTGCAACTACTTATAGATACAGGATTTAAAGTAAGACCTGTAATGATTAATGGAGGCTGGCTAGAGATTGATAGTGTGGAGGACTTGGATAAACTACAAGATTATAAGTGGTAAACTGAAAAAGGGGGACTTTACTTGGTCATTTGGATTACGGGTTTATCAGGAGCTGGGAAAACGGAAATAGGTAAGAAGGTATATGAAGAACTAAAGCTTAAATATATTAATACAGTTTTTCTTGATGGAGACCTATTTCGAGAGGTGCTAGGCAGGAGTGGCCATAGTTTAAGAGAAAGAATGGAAGTAGCAAGAAGGATATCTAGTTTTTGCAGATTTATGGATCAGCAGGATATTCATGTTGTTTGCTGTACCATTTCTTTGTTTGATGAAATTCATAGATTAAACAGAGAAAACTTAGCAGATTATTATGAAGTATTCATAGATGTAGATATGGAGGAACTAATCAGAAGAGACAAAAAAGGGCTATATAGTGGTGCTATTAAAGGAGAAATTTTAAATGTTGTAGGTATAGATTTACCTTTTGATGAACCTAAAAATCCACATTTGATTATAGATAATACAAAGCTAGATAAGCTAGAAGAAAAAGCTAATAAAATTCTTGATATAATTCAATGTAGGAAGGGGGAAGCAAATGGACACAAATAAACTTAGTACTAAAGCTAACACATTAAAATTTCTTTTTAACAATCTTAAAAATGCAAAGGTTCTACCCATATTAACTATTCATTATGAAGAATTTTGTAAGGATAGAGAAGTTGTGTTGAATAAGGTAAAAAATTATTTTGATGCAAAGATTCTTATAATACGCTCTTCTTCTAAAGAAGAAGATACCGCAGAATCTTCTAATGCAGGGAAATATGAAAGCATTTTAAATGTTAATAAAAATAATGATACTGAACTTTTACAGGCAATAGAAAGAGTTTTTAATTCTTATGAAAAACCCCAAGAAGAAGAAATCTTAATTCAACCTATGTTAAAAGACATCATTAAATCAGGAGTAGTGTTCACTTGTGACTTAGATACATTAGCTCCCTATTATATCATTAACTATGATGAATCTGATAGAAGTGATACTGTTACAGGAGGGAGCAAAAGTTCTCTTAAGACCTATATTTATATGAAAGAAAGTCCTATAAAAGCTGAAGAAAAGTTTTTAAATAATATCATTGATTGTTGTAAGGAGCTAGAAGCTCTATTTAATTATGCTTATTTAGACATTGAGTTCGGAATAGATAAGAAGGAAGGCTTATATATCTTTCAAGTTAGGCCCATTATTGTTAACAATAAGAATAATTTATCTTCTTTGGATATAAAGGATTCATTAAGAAAAATATGTAAAAAAGTTGAAAAATTAACAGCTCCACACCCAAATTTATTAGGAGATAAGACAGTTTTTGGTGTTATGCCTGACTGGAATCCAGCAGAGATTATAGGGTTAAGGCCTAAAAAGTTATCAATTTCTTTATATAAAGAATTAATCATGGATAATACTTGGGCCTATCAACGGGACAACTATGGATATAGAAATTTAAGATCTCATCCACTTATGGTGTCATTTTTAGGTATTCCATTTATTGATGTACGAATTACCTTTAATTCCTTCATTCCGAAAAAACTTCATGATAGTATTGCTGAAAAGCTTATGAATTATTACATAGATAAACTAATAAATAAACCCTCATATCATGACAAGGTGGAATTTGAAATCGTTCATTCCTGTTACTATTTAAGCTTACCTGATAAGTTAAAAGAATTAAAGGAAGCTGGTTTTACTGAAAATGAAATAAAACGCATAGAATTTTCTCTTTTGGAGATGACGAATAAAATTATTGACCCTAATAAGGGGTTATATAAGATAGATATTGAAAAAAACAAGGTGTTGGAAAAGAAATTTGATAAAATATTAAATAGTGAGCTTTCAATTGTAGATAAGATATATTGGTTATTGGAGGATTGCAAAAGATATGGTACGCTTCCCTTTGCAGGTGTGGCAAGGGCAGCATTTATTGCCATTCAGTTCCTTAAGTCTTTTGTGGACCTTAACATTATAGATGAAAAAGAATATGAAGCATTTTTAAATTCATTAAACACTATAAATAAGCAAATGAATTTCGATTTAGATAAGGTTTTCAAAGAAAAATTAAGCAAAGAAGAATTTATACAAAAGTATGGACATATTAGACCTGGAACCTATGATATTTTATCCTTAAGATATGATGAAAATTATGATCATTATTTTGTTGGAAAGTGTAGTCCAGAAGATAAAGGTATACACTTTACATTCAGTGAGCTACAGCTACAAAAAATTGATGATGCATTAGTAGAAAGTGGTATAGCAATTAACGCAGAAGAACTAATTATCTTTATTAAAGAGGCTATAGAGGGACGAGAGTATACCAAATATGTTTTTACAAAATCCTTAAGTAAAGTCTTACAATTAGTAGAGGAATTTGGAAATAGATATATTGTGAGTAGAGAGGATTTAGCATTTCTAGATATACAGAGGATAAAGGAACTGTACTCAACTTTGGATCATAGAGATGTTAAGGATATTTTCATGGCAGATATAGAAAAAAACAAAGAATTTTATCAATATACTAAAGCCATTAAACTTCCTAGTCTGATAATTAAGCCAGAGGATGTATATCAGTTTTACCTTTTAGAGGAAGAGCCTAATTTTATAACATTAAAGAGTATAAAAGCTGATGTAATAAAGGAAAAGGAAATACATTCTATAGATGTAAAAAATAAAATTGTCATGATTCAATCAGCTGATCCAGGATATGATTTTCTCTTTCCTAAAGATATTGGAGGCTTAATTACACAATTTGGCGGTGCAAATTCTCATATGGCCATAAGATGTGCAGAATTAGGAATACCTGCTGTAATAGGAGCAGGAGAAAAGAACTTTGCTCAGTGGTCAAAATCAAAAATTTTAGAAATAGATTGTTTAAATAAACAGGTAAGGTGTTTTGAATGAAAAAAATAGCTATTACACAGAGGCTTGTAGAAAATGACAGTTATTATGAGATTAGGGATTGTTTAGATGTAAGATGGTCTTCTATGTTGCATGATTTAGGGTTTTTACCAATCATACTACCAAGTCAATGCAATTTCAATATTTACTTTAATGAGCTTAAAATTGATGGAATTGTATTTAGTGGTGGAAATGATTTAGGAGATTACTCAGGTAAAGAGATAGATAAGAAAAGGGATGTATTAGAAAAACAATTAATTAGATATACAATTAATAAAAACATACCACTCTTAGGTGTTTGCAGGGGGATGCAAATTGTAGGTGATTACTTTGGATTGACTTTAGAGAAGGTAAACGGACATGCCGGGGAAAGACATGAAATATTTATAAATGAACAATCAAAGTATTTCAAGAAGTTAAGAGGAAAGAAACAAGTAAATTCTTATCATAACTTCGCGTTTAAGAAATACACAAACGATTTTACTGTTATAGCAACCAGTAAGGATGGTATTATAGAGGCCATGGAACATAATAATAACAAAATACTTTTACAAATGTGGCATCCTGAGAGAGAGGAACCTTTCTGCAAAAAAGATATTGCGCTAATAAAAGAGCATTTTACAAATGTATAAAGTGAAAATATCAAGAAAAACTCAACTGTAGGACATCATATAATAATCACATTAAGTATATTTAAGAAGATAAGTTATATAGTTTACCCCAAGACGTAGATCATTTACTTCTAATCAATCACAACCATATAAAGAGGAGGCTAAAAGATAGCATATGATCAATAATAAACCTCCAAACCAATCTCAAAAAAAACTCTTAACCATCCAAACCATCAAATCAACCCATAAACCAGGCATCTTTGAGTTAATAGAAACTCTAAACAAAGCAGATCATCTAGGATACTCCCTATCAGAGGAATGGCTGGACTATATTATTACTGAAGCAGAGGAAGGAATATTTATTGCTGTTTATGGTGAAAAAGTAGTGGGGCTAGCCAGTTGCATGATAAACCATATGGATCATAGTCAGGCTACCCTCAATTTTGTGGTTCACCCCAGCTTTAGGAACCAAGGCTTTGGTACAGCTTTATATCAACAAGTGATGGATTACAGCAGAAAAAAGTGGCTGCAACAGCTAGAGACCTATGTAAAGAAGCGTTTAGTGCCTGCTATAGCTTTTGTCACAAAAAGGGGTTTTCAGCCTGTCTTATATTCCTGGCAGATGGAGATAAAACTAGACGAGGTTGATTTTGTAGAAAACCTTCAGGAAGATATTATCTTTAGTAAAGCTACTGCTGAGGATGGTAAAGCCTATGCTGAGGTGATGAATAGCTGCTTTGGTGATGCTTTAGATGATAGTGTTTTACAGCAGCTGCTAAGGGACCCTTCTATAGAGGTATATATGCTAAAGAAAAATGGAAAAGTCATCGGTTCAACAACAATACAAACCAAAAATAATCTATCGGTAGGCTATATCTACGATGTAGCTGTAGTTCGGGAGTATAGGGGTCAAGGTTTAGGAAGCTATATGATGAGATGCTGTATGAGGATCTTAAAGGACAGAGATATAGAGAAAGCTTCCCTATTGGTAACAGGAGAAAATAAAGCTGCACTGGCATTATATCATCGGTTAGGCTTTAGAGAGGTAGATACTGATATTGTGATGCAAAAACATCTATAGAAACACAAATCGGCAATAATACTCAAATAAGTCTAGCGCCAAAATATAATATCAAAGACTCTGTCATCATCAACAGGGTCTTTTTAAAAACTTAAGTTTATATTGCCAATCTATGGTAAAATGGAAATAGATTGAAAAATAGAGGTAATATAGATAAGCATTTTTGAGTTTAAATAAATAATACACACGTTACGGTTTCGCCCACGAATAACTCCTACAGCTCACTTCGATGAAAAATCCTACAATCTGCAAACTCGGTACCCTCAAACATACAGATTGCTTAACGTATTTCTCATCTACATTCACTGGGAGTTATGGTCATGTTCTGCAAATGTATCGCTTAGCATTATTTATTTAATCATGGGGTTGCTTATCCATACATAGTTTTCATTTTTAAATTTTTACAATCATAGGGGGATTATTATGATAAGAAAAACCAATTTAGTATTGATTGTTATAGCTATACTCATATTAAGTACAACTTCAGTATTTGCCAGTAATCCATATGCATACACATCTTCAAGCATAAATGGATTCAATGTAAACCATATCACACTAGATATGAATGATACTACTATGAAGTCGGTAGTATTAAATGCCAATAATGAGTTAACGGCTACACAATCACTTGCAGAGATGGCAAAAACAGCCAATGCTGTTGCAGCTATCAATGGTACCTATTTTGAAGCCTATGGCGGAACACCAGTACCATGGGGAACCATTATAAAGGATAAAAAAGTACTGCATATCGGAAATAGCGGATCAGTAGTTGGGATAACAGAGGATAACAGACTGATTATTGACAATCTTACCATTAACTTTGAAGGATACATAAATGGAGAGTATAGAGCTATACCATGGAGGATCAATCATCCAAGCACCGAGCCTGAGGCTATAACCATCTTTACACCTGAGTACAAGCAGGAGCTGCAGGTTCAAGCTGGAACAAAAACAGTGCTTGTAACCAATGGTGTTGTTACATCCATTACAGAGGGGAACTTTAGATCGCCCACAAACGGATTTGCAATATCCTACAATCCCAGTGTAGCTTATCTGGTGGATGAAAGATATAAAATCGGAGACAAAGTTGAATACAAGCATGTATTTGTTACAAAACATACCAAACCAGAGGACTGGGATAAGGTAGTCAATGCTATAGGTGCAGGCCCAAGCCTTATTATCAATGGGCAGGTGACAGCAGATGGGCTGCAGGAGGGCTTTTGGGAAGAGAAAATCAATACAAATAAAGCCGGCAGATCCTTTATAGGCAGTACAAGAGATGGAAAAATAGTCATTGGAACAATTCCAAATGCTACACTTAGAGAAGCAGCTGCCATATGCCAAAGCTTAAATCTTGTCAATGCTATGTGCCTCGATGGAGGATGGTCTTCAGCATTATATTATAAGGATAGAGGAGGCATTGTACAGGGAAGAAATATCAATAATGGACTTGGATTTATAAAGACAGGAATAGAACCAAAAGTAGAGGCGAAAGTAGCACCAACAGAAATCAGTATAAATATTGATGGAAAAAAGGTTCATTTTACTGACAGTACGGGTAGGCCCTACATTGATAGAAATGGAAGAACCTTAGTTCCTCTAAAGGTTACTATGGAGGGTGCTGGTGCAGAAGTTTCTTGGAATGGAAGAGAACAAACGGCTATTGTAGAAAAAGATGGCATCTCCATTGCAGTCATCATTGGAGAAGCCTACATAACAGTAAATGACGAGAAAATCAAAAATGATACTGTTGCAGTAATCAATAACAATAAGACCTATCTGCCAATAAAAGCAGTTTTAGAATCCTTAGGATATACAGTGACATGGGACAACAACACAAGGACTGTTCATGTAGTTAGTATAAACGAAGGTCTCCAATAACCTCTTGTAGCGATGAAACCAAGCTTATCAAGGCCCTATTCTATTGAAAATAGGGTTCTTTTTTTAGCAGTCATGTGTTTACAAGACCATTCTGTGGTAAAATATACATAAAAACACAACAAAAAACTGAGGTGAAGCAGAGTGTGGATATAAAAGATAAAAGTAAAATTATCATGATACTAAGCGCATTTATCTCTATCATCATCATTGGAACAGTAGGCTATATGCTTTTATTACAGGTGAGCTTCATTGATGCATTGTATATGACAGTGATTACCATCTCTACTGTAGGCTATGGAGAAGTGGGAGAGATGACAGCCAGTGCAATGCTATTTTCTATCGTCATTATCTTTTTTGGTTTAGGTACAGCAGGTTATGCCTTTACCAGTGTGGTTTCTTTATTTCTAGAAGGTACCTTTAAAGAGGCATGGAGGAGGAAAAGAATGGAGGATAAGATAGGGCAGTTAAAGGATCATTACATATTATGTGGAGCGGGTGAAACCGGCCAGAGTATCATTGAACAGTTTGAAAAAAGCAAAGTACCATTTGTAGTGATTGATAAAAATGAAAAACAGGTGGCTGAATTAATGGCAGAAGGCGTTTTAATAGTACAAGGGGACGCCACCCATGAGGATGTCCTGATAAAGTGTAGAATTCACGAGGCAAAGGGATTGATCACCAGTTTGCCAGATGATGCTGCTAATGTTTTTGTTGTACTAACAGCACGAGAGCTGAATAAAAATTTATATATTGTCTCTCGGGCCATAGAGAGGAACTCCCGTGGCAAGCTAAAAAAAGCAGGAGCCAACAATACCATATCCCCCAATGAAATAGGGGGCAGAAGAATGGCTGCCTTGATCTTGAGGCCTTCTGTTATCTCTTTTTTAGATATCATCACCCATGCAGGAGATGTTGTACTGGATTTGGAGGATGTGGTGATTTGTGAACATGGAGAAATCGTAGGAAAAACCTTAAAGGAAGCCAAGATACCGGAAAGAACTGGCTTGGTGGTGCTAGCTATTAAAAAACATGGTAAAAAGAATCTGATGCTGAACCCTAGCTTTGATGAAACCTTAAACGTAGGAGATGTAATGATCGTACTTGGACAGGAGAAACAGGTGCATCAGTTGAGGGAGATCGCCTGTGATTGTGGGGAGCGGGACCCCTTAGATGTACTATAACTTAGACAAAGGGACAGGGGACGGAGATAAGTCCCAGATAAATAATCTGTTTTTAGCAGGAATTCAATAAGGGATAGGAGAAGTTAATAGTTAAGGAATGATAACAAGGTGCCAGTAAGTACACTATAAATAGAAGGGAGTTGCTAGTATGGATGTAGCAGCGATGTCTATCCAATTAAATCAAATGAAGCTTCATCAGGATGCTGGAGTTGCTGTTCTAAAGATGGCGATGGATCATGCAGCATTATCTACAGAGGACATGCAAAAACTAATGGAGACCAGTAGACAGACGATGGAGCAGTCTATTGATCCCCATTTAGGTGCAAATCTTGATGTGTATTTATAAGGAATTCTAAGGCATAATTAGGATGTTATTGGCTACAGGGCGTTCTTTGCCATCGGAGGGTTTGTTGAGGATTTGACCATTGAAATACATAGCACTGGAGCCGCCGCCATCTAGGTTATAGGCCTCCTTTACTCCTAGCTCCAGCAGTTTATCCTGCAACAGCTCTAGCGTAACACCGATACTCCAATCGTTTTGTCTGCCATCAATAACAATCATAATTAAATCATCGTTAGCATATTTTCCGATAATGGTCCTTGGCTGATTGGTAGTTTTCCAACTGTCAGGGATTTCTACTTTTTTGCCATCCTTTAGCAAGACAGGGATAAAGCTTATCCCTTGATAGGGATCTAGAGCCCGAATGTCTTGCTCAGAGGAAGGGACAGTGCCAATCACTTGCCCCCTTCTATTAACGCCTGTGAAAAATAAATCACCTGGGTAACCGTTAAAGGGCTCCACCAGTCTGCCATCAATAACTGTGTTTCCTATCAATCGAGCATAAGGCTTTCCATCTCGATTCTCCATATAGAAACCGCCGCCATTGATGGCCAAAATAGCGCCCTTTCTTCTGGCGGCATTGGAGGTTGTCTCTAGCTTACCGAGGGTATCCTCAGCCAAGGCTACCTGAAAGACGCTAGGGTCAAACAGCTTGATTTTTGCAATATATCCACGATAGCCTAATTCAGCTAATTGAAATATCTTGATTTCCGATGTGTTGGAAAGATAAGTAGCTACAGTAGGCCCCAGCATATTGAGGATTCTTTCCTCATAAATATCGTCAGATAGCTCTCTTTGGGTAGCGCTGACCTCAGATAGATTAGATAAATTTTCCTCCTGAAAGCGGAAGGTTGCTTCTTGATTTTCTACAATAATCCCCATCTCCACTACCTTTTCCTGTAATAAATCCATTTCCTCTTGCAATGTTTCCACTTGCTGAGCCAATACGATAGAAGGAAACTCCAAGAGCCTTCCTTGATCCACAAAATCTCGACTAGCTATAAAAAGTGCTAGAAAAGGTGCAGCTAAAAATACTAAAAACAAATTAATTTTGAACATTTGGTGCCTCCTTAAGAATCTGCAGACTTCTCTCTAATACTCCTAACTGATGATCCAATTCCTCCAGCCTGCTATCAATCCGCTCCTGTACAGAGGTAGAACTGGACAAAGTAGAATCAGTAGCTTCAATGCTTTGTCTTAAAATAGCAATCTCTTGATTCAATTGCTGTATTTGTTCTGTCAGTTGATGGAGACTAACGGCATTTTCCTGCTGCACATTATGGATACTTGTATCGATATAATCCTTGGCATAGGTATAGCCATAATAAACAGCGGCTCCCCAAAAACCTACACTAAGGATAAATAACAAGATATTAATAAATATTTTTTTTCGTCTTGCTTTCTTTTTCTTAGCGGCTAATCTTACTTCTTGATTTTTTTCTATATCAATGCTGTGATTCGACATGATATCCCACCTTTCCCTTCTATTCACTATGCTAACGGAAAAAATGAAAGATATCAAGGGAAAAAATAAAGCAGTAGTATTCACTAAAAATTGAAAAAATTCTGCTGTAGGTATTTTCATAAGAGGAAAAATGTAATAAGATAGAGTTAAATGTTTTTCATGAATCAAAAAAATACCATAGCGGTAAAATATTTAGGAGGTACTCAAGGTGAGAAAGAGAAAAAGAGTAATTACTTTCCTATTGATCTTAACCTTAGCCATAAGTACGCAGCTGGTATATAGCTTTGGATCAGGGGCCTTAAGCCATGAAGAAGTAGAGAAGATTATTGAGGAGGTAGCCAGAGAAAAAGGCATTCCTTCTGTGATTTTGAAAGCCATCGCCTGGAAGGAAAGTGGGTACAGGCAGTTTAACAGCAGCGGCAATCCTCTGGTTTCTGGAAGAAACACGGGGATTATGCAGATTAATCAAGTACATAGACATCTAGATTGGGAAAGGGTTCGATATGATATACGTTACAATATAGAAGCAGGGGCAGATGTTTTATTAGGTAGATGGCATGCCACCGGCAGTGTTTATCCCACAATAGGGGATATGGATCCAAATGTTTTAGAACATTGGTACTTTGCCCTTTGGGGCTACAATAGCTGGTTAGCCAGAAATAACCCTAATGTAGCTGGAGAAAAAGCCTATCAGGAAGGGATATTTCAATTAATAAGGGATAAATACAACCAACCCATCACTTCTATTGATGCCAGCTATCTCCCCAGTAGTGGATTGCCAAGCAGCGATCTTTGGATACCCACCCCTGAGACTCATCATTTTGGTGACTTAAATCATGCAATTGCAAGGGTTTTTAAAGACCTAGTAGATCATCCGAAACAGGAATACATAGCAGAACTATATGAGATGGGGGTAGTGAGCGGAGTTGGAGGAGATCGCTTCAATCCTGATGGCTACATTACCAAGGAGCAAATGGCTGTGATTTTGAGGGATATATTAGAGTTGGAGACAACTGAGGAGATGACTGTTGGAGAAGACTGGCAGGAGGTGTCTTCATGGGCCAAGGATGCTGTGGCGGCTGCTTATCAGCAGGAGATATTATCTCTAAATGAAGAGGGCAACTTAGAGCCTAAGGGTTTTGTTACAAGGGAAGAAGCCATGACCATACTATTTGAAGGCTTTAAAAGGGAAGTCATCTATGATGAAGATTTGATGGTACCGATAGCCTATATAGATTTTGATGAAATAAGCTTATCAGCTTTAAACAGTGTAGCCTACTTCATTGGGAAAGGTGTATTAACAGTGGATCACCAGCAACCCTTTGGACCAAAGGAGCATATCACTAGAGGAGAGCTATGCAAGCTAATCTATATGATAACAGAAAAGCTTTAAAGGGACAAAAAGGGACAGGGGAGAGACCTGTCCCTTTGGTGTGTCTTTAATCAATTAATCTATGGATGGTAGATTTACTTAGTCCCATCAGCTCACCCAGCTCTCGATAGCTTAGGTTGGATTGATCCTTCAACTGTAAGATTAATGCATGCTTAATAGAGCCTTTCAGATTGCTCCGTTGCTGGTAGATATCATCGAAGGACATATTTTGCCTTGCTAATAGCTTGTTAGCAAAGTGCAGGGCTTCTTCCTTTGAGCGTATGGATTTATTTATTGTTTCTTCTTTACCAATATAGATGAATTCTCCCTTATCTGGAAGGGTTGAGAAGGTTAAGAAATTTTCCAATAATTTTTCACCATTGGGGGAAATAATGTCCAAAACAAAGTCTGTATCTACTAGCCCACCTTTTTCTCCATGGGTCAAATAATCTTGATAGCTGCTCCAAAAATACTGGTGCAACTCACTCACCAGCTTAGCTTGAATAGGATTATTATGGACATATCGAATAGCAGTCAACAGATAGCTTTCATCATCAATGACTTCACTTTTAAAACGATCCTGAAATAAATGACCAACTCTATTATATTTTTTATTAAAATAGATGGCGTAGCTGACATTGATGGATTGCATAATCTTTGAAATAGAGCTATTGTTTTCATCCAGTATTAAATGAGCATGATTGGGCATCAAACAATAAGCCAGAAGTTTGAAGGTTTTCTGGTCTTTTTGTTTTTGTAAAATGTCCAAAAATTTTCTGTGGTCTTCGTCATCAAGAAAAATATTTTTCTTTTCGATTCCTCGAATCATTACATGATATATTCTTGTAGGACTTAGGGTTCTAGTAGGCCTAGCCATTAAAAATCACATCCTTCATGTAGGATTGTATTATTTATATTTTAGCATATATTACAATAAAATCCAAATAAGGGACAAAGAACCGTCCCTTGTCCCTGTGAGATGTTTAAAATAGCTTTTGTTGTGGTAAAATGATAGAAGACAGCATATTGTGAAGTGGAGATTGCTTTACATAAAAAATCACAAAAAGAAGGGAAAGAAATTTATGATGAAGATAAGAGCAACTGCAGGAAATATTAAGGATATAGAAGTAGATGGGTTGATAATAGGTATGTATCAGGATGTTGATACTATTTCCTCCTATGTTCGAAGATTAGGAGAATATGTTTATGGCACCATAAAAGAAGTAATGGAAACCAAAGAATTTAAGGGCAAGGAAGGGGAGGTTTATGCCATCAGGAGCTTTGGAGGCCACGGCATAAAAAAAGTTTTTCTATTGGGGCTAGGTAAAGAGCAAGAGTTTAAAGTAGATACCCTCCGAAGGGCAGTAGGTGCCGGTATAAGAGAGATTGAAAAGCTTCATTGTACAAAGGCAGCTATAGCTGCTCTACAGTCAGAAGGTACCTCTTTTGAAGATCAAGGGCAAGCCATCAGCGAGGGAGCTTTGCTGGGACTGTATAAATTTAATAAGTATAAAAGCAGCAGTGAAGAAATGGAGAAAGAGATTACAGAGTTAATAATATGGCAAGAGGATAAAAGAACATTAGAAGAAATAGAGGAGGGTATCAGGAAAGGAGAAGCTCTAGCTACAGCTACCATCGCCGCTAGGGACATGGTGAATGAACCTAGCAATACCTTGACCCCCAATGAAATGGAGGCAAGGGCCCGAAGAATTGCCCAAAGACATGGACTAGAAATTAAAGTTTTAGAAGAGGGAGAAATGGAAGATTTAGGAATGGGTTGTTTTCTTGGGGTAGCAAAGGGTAGCGACATGCCCCCTAAGCTGATTGAAATAAGATACAATGGGAATCCTCAGGATCAAGAAGTGATAGGTCTGGTTGGGAAGGGATTAACCTTTGATTCTGGCGGAATTTCTTTAAAGCCTTCTGAAGGTATGGATATGATGAAGGGAGATATGGGGGGAGCCGCCACTGTGCTGGGAGCTATGGAGGCCATTGGAGCCCTAAAGCCAAAGGTAAATGTTCTTGCTGTTGTAGGAGTATGTGAAAATATGCCTTCTGGTAGAGCCTATAAGCCAGGAGATATCCTTACCTCTATGAAGGGAAAAACAGTTGAGATATTAAATACCGATGCAGAAGGAAGATTGGTATTGGCGGATTGTATCAGCTATGCCATAAAAGAGGGCGTTACCAAGCTGGTGGATGTTGCCACCTTAACAGGCGCTTGTCTAGTGGCCCTAGGAACCACTACGACAGCTCTCATCACCAACAATGATGAATGGGTGAAAAAGCTTAAGGAAGCATCAGAAGAGATAGGAGAGAAGGTTTGGCAGCTACCGTCCTTCCCAGAGTATAGGGAGCTTATTAAAAGTGACATTGCAGACTTGAAAAATGTAGCAGGAAGGAATGCAGGAACCATAACGGCAGGGCTTTTCTTAGGGGAGTTTGTTGATGAAAAGCCATGGATTCATATGGATATAGCAGGAACCTCTATGAATGACAAGACAAAAGGATACCTACCAAAGGGTGCTACAGGAGTAGCGGTAAGAGCCCTCTATCAACTGGTAAAAAATTTAGAACAGAAATAACAAAAGGCAAAAATCACCTTTACAAGCTTACTGCATTTAAAAATCATCCACCTACAGCAGGACAGGGACGCAGAACCGTCCCTTGTCCCTGTGGGTGGATTTTTTTCGACATTTTTTTTATTTATTAGAGGAAAAAGTTGTATGGAGAGAGAAAATATATCGTGGATATTAAATATTGACGGACTAGAGGAGGATGCATATGGAAGTTCTTGGATTTATAGCTATTTGTTATTTTATATCGAAGTTTTTTGGAGGAAATGATAACAAAATTAATTTGAAATGCCCCTATTGTAGAAAGGATGTAAACATTGATACACCTGGTTTTTGGAATTGTCCCTATTGCGATAATAGCTTTCATTATAGGTCAGATGGTCGTGTTTTATTATCAGATGAAGCTTGTAATGAAGGCGTAATTCTAATCGCTCAATTATTCGCCAAGCTAGCAAAGGCAGATGATGTTGTGAGTAGACAAGAAATAGATGTAGTTGATAGGATTGTAAGAAATGATTTAGAGTTAAGCGACCCTCAAAGAAAAGAATTTAGGGAAGCCTTTAATGAGCATAAAAACTCGGTATTGGGATACCTTGAAATTATCCATCAGTTAAATTATTTCTATAGAGAGACGCCACAGGTACTCCTTTTCATTGTAGATTCTCTATTTACCATTGCTAGGGTAGACGGTGGTATTCATATGAGTCAGGAGAATTTTATCCATGCAGCCATAGAAACCTTCAATACTACTATCAATATGCGGTATGAAGATTTTCTTCAAGGGGAGGGAAATTCCTCCAATGATAATGGTAATGAATACGACAATACAGACACTGCAGAGGATAGATATTACCATGTATTGGGTTGTACTGCCAATTCAACAAACGATGAAATAAAGTCAGCTTATAAGCGTTTAGTTCAGCAATATCATCCAGACAAGCATGTTTCCAAGGATTTGCCGGAGGATATGATTGAATATGCTGCAAATAAGTTCAAGGAAATTAGGCAAGCCTATGAAGAAATAAAAAAAGAGAGGAAAATTAGCTAAGGAAGCTATGGCCTCAGCAGGAGAAAATCAATGAATCGACTGATATTTATAGGAAAGGCACCTCTTTGTAATCTTAGGGCAAACACAGCCCCCCATATAGGAAGCTTTTGTTTTCCCTTATGCTGGCGATGCTTTGGGGTATTGATAGGGTATATTGGGTTACATAGCTTATCAAAAGTGGTTCAACCATCAATAATGATTCATTATGGTTGGGGAATGCTGTTACTGCTTCCGATAGCTCTGGATGGATATTTACAGTATTTTAAAGAGATAGAGAGTACCAATGAAAGGAGATTTAGCACAGGATTGATAGGTATGATGGGCTTAAGGATACTACTGAATCATATATAAAAATGTGAAATGGGGTTAAGGGATGAACAGAAGAATACTACAAAGATTAAACTCCCAGGAATATGAGCATTCCTTTGATCGAAAAGCGCTAGAGAATCTAAAGAAAACAAAAGGCTTTGATACCTTTGTGAAAGCCTTCTATAAATATTGGATGGAAAAGGTATATAAAATGCAATTTACAGGCAGCAATATAAGGGTGACAGAAGAAAGTTTTCCGGAGGTAAATAAGGCCCTTCACAATGCTTGTGAAATACTGGAGATGAATTATATCCCCAAACTGTATATTCAATATGATTATAGTGTAAATGCCTTTGTGGCGGGGATTGAAGATCCAATCATTGTATTAAATACAGGATGCTTGGACTTATTGACAGAAGAGGAGCTAATGTTTCTCATTGGACATGAATTGGGACATATCAAGAGTAATCATGTGCTATATCATCAGATGGGATACTTTATTCCATATCTCGGAAGCATGGTTGGATATGCCACCCTGGGAATAGGAAAATTAATTATTACGGGTATAGAGCTAGCTTTATTGAACTGGCAAAGAATGTCAGAGTTTACAGCAGATAGAGCAGGACTACTAACCTGTCAAAATATAGATGCGGCAACTACTGCCTCTATGAAAATAGCTGGATTGCCGCTGAAGTATTATAATCAGATTAACATTGAAGCATTTAAAAGACAGGCAAAGGAATTCGAAGCATATGATTATGATAAGCTGGACAAACTGGTAAAGCTTATCAGTACACTGAATCGTACACATCCGTGGACCATCATGAGGGCAGCAGAGTTTTATCAATGGCAGGATAATGGCTCCTATGATAAGATACTAAAAAGGCATTGGATTAAAGATACCATAATCATATGTGAGAAATGCAATCAAAAGATGAAAATCCCCACAGGAAGAGGAGTTTTAAAGGCTAAATGCCCTCAATGTCAGCATACCTTTCATGTGGATACTTAAATCAGCATACATATAATGCCTTTCTAACTTTACGGGTTGGAGCTATAACAAAGAAATACTGCTCTTTTCTCCCGAATCCACAGTAAGGAAGATCTAAAATCTTAAGACCAGATGAAAAGGTCTTTTTTTAAAAATAAATTCTATAGTGTATGCTTATGTCTTAGCTAACAGGGTAAAATTATAGTAATCTTAAAACCATAACTTATGTAGGTAATTGAATGATTTGAAAATCAATACATATAATGGCAAGAGATTTTTAGAAATATTCGAGTAGAAAAAAGCTATCTGGATACAACTAAAATATAGATGTAGTTGACATCAATATGTATTCAATAGGAGAGGATAGAATGAATTTACATGACAACAACGAAAACAACGTAATATCCATTGAAGATCAGATTAAAGGAATTCAAAAACATCTCCACAAAATCCCTTTAAACTTTAGGGAGACCAATATGGTGATGGATATGGCAGTGCAAAAAGACTATAATAGTATCTTATTGCTATTAAAAAGAAAGGGCTATAGTTTTGAAGATATAGCTAATGGAAATTTTTATCAGCATTAGAGTATGTCTACCATTGACAAATTCAGCATTCCTTCATAGAATAAGTTAAGGAATGCTGTTTTTATGCATATCATAAAAGAGAAAGGGGGAAGAAGGCTATGAAAAAAAGGGTCCTATTGGTGATGCTTTTATTTTTTTCTGTATGGACACTTTTTGTTTTATATCCAAATCCTTATCGTTTAGGCGCTAGTATATACCGAGTGATTCATCCCGCCACCAATACCGCAGCAGTAGAGGATCTGGCAGCGAGAGCACCTTCTGATCCCAAGGAAATAGAAAAATTTGTTTTAGAAGAAATACCCTATCAGTATGACTGGCAAACCTATGGCATGCCTTTTTATTTTCCTACAGCAGAGGAAGCGATAGCAAAGGGAACTGGAGACTGCAAAAGCCGTTTTGTAGTATTGGCTTCTGTATTTGAGGCAAAGGGAATACCTTACAAACAAAGCTTTTCCCTAAGTCATTTTTGGATAGATTATGAGGATAAAACTGAAACCGCTATAGAGCGAAGTGAAAATGCCTTCTTATTAAGAACAGAAGAAGGAACCAAGATACAGCTGCCTAGAGAGGATTTACAGGATGTGTTAGAGGTACTGAAGGAAGGCTTTTGGGATTATATGCCTTTGGCTAGAAAAATCCTCCTAGTACTGGGCTTACCAATAGCTACCATGATTGGCTTCCTTTATCATAGATTTATTACCAAGAAGAAAGAGCCTCAAGAAGCCATAGCTTAATGATACTGAGGACAAAAAGGTACTAAAACCCTATAGCCTATTAATAGAGAAATAAGGTATAATTAATATATAAGACAGAAAACTGTGGGGTGTTGCTGATGAAACTAATGAATTGCCCAAGGTGTGGAAGACTAATAAAGGATGAGGGAGACGGAGAAATACTTTGCAGCAAATGCGCCCTGCAGCAGGGAGATCCTTATAAAAAAGTACGGGATTATATTTATGCCCATCAAGGGGCAACCATTATGGATGTAGCTACAGCGACTGGTATCAGTGAAACACTGATATTAAAGTATTTAAAAGAAGGTAGACTATCTCTACTAGAAACAAAAAGTATGTTAAATCACTGTGAAAAATGCGGGGTAGTGATTGAAAAGGGCTATATATGTGGAAGCTGTATGAAGGAAGAGCTGGAGATAAAGGAACAAAAAAGCTATGGGACAAACAAATCGACAACTTCAGGCTTTGGCCGAAGGAGAAGAAGATAAGGACTTTAGAGGAAGATCTCTAGGGTCCTTGTTTTATGCCTGTATAATCATAGAGAACGAGTATAAAGAAGAAGGAAAAGAAAATGATAAACAGTGAGAAAAGAGACGAAAAATGATATAATAGATATAAAAATATTGCTGTTTATGTAAAGAAATATACTTTACTGCCAAATTTTTTGACCTATGCTATAGAATAGAGGGAATACCTATGAAGGAAAAAAATCTTAATTCTTATAATGCTGTGCGACCAGTAAAACAGTATTTTGAATGGGGTACAATAAAATGGTTACATGAGCCAGAGATTGGGAAAGGCACATTGATGGTGGGACATACAACCCTACTGCCCAATAGAGAGCAAACAAAGCATCTGCATACAGGGGATGAACAGATCCTATATGCTTTGTCAGGTAAAGGCGTCCACTGGGTTGATGGTGAGGAGTATCCTATCACCTATGGGAAGGTATATCATATACCTCCCTATGCGGAGCACGCTGTAAAAAACTTAGGGGATGAACCGCTAGAGATGATTATTGTTTATCATGCCAATAGTATGGATTATGAAGAGATACTACCTCCTGTAGAGTTTTCTACCAGGTATGCAGTGGACAATCTAAAAAACATCATTGATGTACCTATGCTTCAACGGGTACAGGATAAATTTTCTGAGGCCTCACAAATGTCTATTGTCATCAAGGATGAAAAGGGAGAGATTATTACGGAGCCCAGTAATCCTTTGGCATTTTGTCAGCTTCGCTGTAAATACGAAAGCAGCTGTCATTTAAATAAGAAAAAAACCTTCTATGGAGGCAGTGAAACAAAGGTGCTGAACTGTTGTTTAGATTTAGCAATGGTATACACTCCTATTTTTGTCGGGGATACCTGTATCGGTAATATCATCTGCGGACCGGTACTTTTAAACGAACCGTCACAAGAGGTGATAGAGGCATTAAAAAAAGAAATGGAAAGGGATGGTAACCATCAGCTGCTGGAATCCTATTTAAGCCTTAGAAAGCTAACAAAGGGTAGATTGTATGCAATCATAGAGTCATTAAAGACCATGAGCCATTTCATTGTAGAAACCGGTATCAAGAATCTTGCTCAAAAAGAACTGCATCAAAAGACCATACAGGTATTAGAAGAAAACAAGAAAAAAATACAGCTGGAAAAAGCTTTAAACGAGGTGAAAATGGAGGCATTACAGGCTCAGCTAAGTCCTCACTTTCTTTTCAATACCCTCAGTGTTATTGGAGAACTAGCCTATATGCAGGGGGCAAAGGAGGCGGCAGAGACCACCTTTGCCTTATCCAGTCTTCTGCGGACCACCCTAAAGCGTTCAGAGGAATTGGTTAAGGTCAGGGAAGAAATTCAGTATATCAAAGATTATTTATTGATACAAAAAAAGCGATTCCAGCACCTTATCAAAGAAGAAATTCAAATACCAGATGAACTGATGGAGATAGAAGTTCCCTTTATGACCCTGCAAATGCTAGTGGAAAATACCATCGTTCATGGATTAGAAATCACTGGTGAGGAAGTTACCATTGAGATTAGAGGAGAAAAACAGCAGGATTATATTGCTATTACAGTAACGGATAACGGCTGCGGCATTAAAGAGGAAGTGATGGAGAAGCTCTTTGAAAAGAAAACCGACACCAAAGAAGGGACTGGTATAGGTTTAGTGAATTTAAAAGAACGCTTTGCCTACTATTATGGAGATGATTATCAGTTTGATATAAAAAGTCAGCAGGGAAAAGGGACAACAGTAACCATAAAGCTGCCAATAGTTAGAGAAGAAAGGGATTGGTAGGATGAAGCTATTGATTGTAGACGATGAGAGAATGATGAAGGAATATACTAAATATGTGATACAGGAGGAGGGCTTCCCCGTCTTGGTATTTGAAGCCTCCAATGGGGAGGAAGCGATAGCAATGGCTGAAAAAGTTCAACCGGATGCTATATTTATGGATATTAAAATGCCGCAGGTAAATGGTCTAGAGGCTATGGAGATGATTAAAAAGTCACTGCCTGAGGCAATCGTTGTTTTTCTATCTGCCTATGATAAATTTGAATATGCACAAAAAGCATTAAGACTAGGTGCACTGGATTATATCTTAAAGCCTATAAATCCAGAGGATTTAAAAGGTTTACTAAAACGATTATTGGCTTTAAAGCAGCAACAGGAGCCTCCTGAGGTGAAAAAAGAAACCGTTGAGGATGATCTTATTGTGAAGGCGAAGGAGTATGTAGAGGCCAATTACCAAAATAAAATTCATTTGCAGGATGTATCAGAATACGTAGGTTTGAGCCCTACTTATTTTTCAAAATTTTTCAAGAAAAAAACAGAGGTCAATTTTTCTAATTATTTGAATCAAGTAAGAATAGAGAAGGCTAAGGAGTTAATGAAAAACCCAAATCTAAGCATATACCAAATCTCCTATACGGTGGGATACGAGGATGTAAGCTATTTCAGCATAGTATTTCAAAAGTATACAGGGATAACCCCTACCGGCTACAGAAGACGTTTAATGACAAAATAATCAAAATACCACAAGAAATTCACAATGAAATATAACAAAAGATTCAAACAATTTATTGAGATAATCAATAGTCTTGAGTCTTTTTTTTTGTTAAAGTGAATAAAAGCTATTATAGAGGAGGTAATAAAAATGACAACAAAGAATAAAACCTATCAAGGTGTAGATAGAGCACCCCATCGTTCTTTATTTTATGCCATGGGGTATCTGCCAGAGGATTTAAATAAACCATTAATCGGGGTAGTGAACGCACATAATGAGATTATTCCAGGACATTTTCATCTAAATGAAATTGCCCAAGCAGTAAAGCTAGGGGTTAGCGCCGCTGGAGGTACACCTATTGAATTCCCGGTGATCGGCATATGTGATGGTATTGCCATGAACCATAGCGGAATGAAGTATCCTCTTTCAACTAGAGAGCTGATTGCTGATTCTATTGAAGCCATGACGATAGCCCACAAGTTTGATGGTCTGGTACTAATAGGTAACTGCGATAAAATCGTGCCAGGTATGATGATGGCGGCTGCCAGATTGAACATCCCTGCTGTGTATGTAAGTGGTGGACCTATGCTGTCAGGTAAGCATAAAGGTAGAAAAGTTGATTTAGTTACTGGGGCCTTTGAAGGGGTAGGGGCCTATGCAGAAGGGAAAATCACTACAGAGGAGCTACAGGAAATAGAAACGGAATCCTGTCCTACCTGTGGCAGCTGTGCAGGAATGTTTACTGCCAATACGATGAACTGTCTTGCCGAGGCTCTAGGAATCGGTCTCCCAGGCAACGGAACCATACCAGCCCCCTATGGACAAAGAAAGCAACTGGCAAAGAGGGCAGGAATGAAAGTGATGGATTTAGTAAACGAAAATATTCGACCTAGAGACATTTTAACCCTAGGAGCCTTTAGAAATGCTATTGCTGTGGATATGGCCATAGGTGGTTCTTCTAATACTGTATTACATTTAATGGCTATTGCCAATGAAGCAAAGGTGCCTTTAGATTTAGAAGAATTTGATAAAATTAGTAGAAGAGTTGCCAATGTAGCCAAGCTCAGCCCAGCTGGTGAGGATAGTATAACAGATTTACATGAGGCTGGAGGTATCTCCGCAGTGATGAATCAACTGGCAAAGGCTGGTTTAATCTATACAGATGAGATCACGGTTACAACCAAAACCATAGGGGAAAATGTAGTCAAAGCACAGGTTTGGGATCCTGAGGTGATAAGACCTATGGAGGAGCCCTATAGCAAAGAAGGCGGTATCGCTATCCTTAGAGGCAACCTTGCTCCTGATGGAGCTGTGGTGAAGCAGTCGGGTGTCAGTCCTGAAATGATGGTTCACAAAGGTCCTGCAAGGGTGTTTGATTCAGAGGAAGAAGCCTATACAGCCATCATCAATAAAAAAATCGTAGCTGGAGATGTGGTCATCATTCGTTATGAAGGGCCAAAGGGTGGTCCAGGGATGAGAGAAATGCTTAGCCCTACCGCTGCTATTGCAGGGCGAGGCTTAGAAAAATCTGTTGCATTGATTACAGATGGACGCTTCTCAGGCGGTACAAGAGGACCTTGTATAGGGCATGTTTCTCCTGAGGCATCAGAGGGTGGACCTATGGCTATTCTTCAGGAGGGGGATATCATAGAAATCGATATACCCAATAGAAGTATGAAGGTAAATCTAAGTGATGAGGAAATAGAAAATCGTCTAAAGAATTGGAAACAGCCACCTACAAAGGCAGAAGAGGGAACCTATCTATATAGATACAGTAAGCTGGTCACCTCAGCCAGCACAGGGGCAGTGTTTAAATACTAAGACTATAAAATGTTAGCTTGTCAAGCTTGACCCAAAAGAAAAATCCATGCAGAATCATCAGGTATCTGCATGGATTTTTGTTAAATGTAGTTTTGTTAATGCATAAGATCTACAGCCTCTACATAGAGCTCCGGGATAAAGAAAACCCTTCGCAGTTTTATCGGGATTACTTCCTTTTTAAAAGGAATCTTTCTATTAACATAAAGCTTTATTTCATCTACCTCATACAGTAAAAAGCTTTCAGGATTTTTACTGGGCTTTCCCGCCGAAACCGTCGGGAGACTAGGGGCAATTCAACAATTTTTTAATTCCAGCATATCTATTGTTAAGCTGTGGATGGATTTTTTTTCTAAATAGTTTTTCACTTTATCTGTCAAGATAAATTTCATCCTTATTACTCCCTTCTATACTGTTATAAGTAACTATTATACGTATATACATAGCTCTATTATATACTATAATTATACCAGAAAGAAGAGAAAACAATCACTTAAAAGTTGCTGGAAATTCTTTTGAAATGTTTTTATATAAAAAAAGTTTTGTAAAAATACATTTTTTGTATTATAATAAGTATTATTACTTTTACATAGACATTTGTTCGTCGTTGAAAAACAGCTTTTGCCACATAAATTGGTACAAGGTCTCGTAAACCACAATAGTGTTGACTGAGTTCACCAGCCTTGGCTGGAGAGTTCATATAAAAAGATGCTTAAATTATTTAACATCTGACACAAAAACTAAAAGGGGGAATTTATGTGAAGAAGTGGCTATCTATTTTAATGATAATGCTTTTAGTGTTATCACTAGGATTGACAGGATGCAGTAGTCCAGCAGAGGCACCAGCACCTGCTGAGGATGAGGAAGAAGTAGCACCAGTAGATGAAGATGTAATAAGAATTGGTGTGTTTCAACCTCTTACTGGGGCAAATGCCGCAGGGGGAGCATTAGAGGTAGAAGGTTCACGTTTAGCAAATGAATTATATCCAGAGGTATTAGGAAAGAAAATTGAGCTTGTTGTTGTTGACAACAGATCTGATGCTGTGGAAGCAGCAAGTGCTGTAGCTAGACTTATAGAAAGGGATAATGTTGTAGCCATTATCGGTAGCTGGGGAAGTACTTTCTCCATGGCAGCAGGAGACTTGGTTAGAGACAACCAAATACCAACAGTTGCTGCATCTGCTACAAACCCAATGGTAACATTGGATAATGATTACTATTTCAGAGTATGCTTCCTAGATCCATTCCAAGGAACTGTTATGGCAAACTATGCTTACAATGGTCTTGGAGCAAGAACTGCAGGTATCATTAGAGAGGTTTCTAATGACTATGCTGTTGGTTTAGCAAGATTCTTTGAGCAAGCATTTATTGAGCTAACCGGAGATGATAACGCAATAGTTGAAATCTCTGACTACAACACAGGAGATCAAGATTTCTCATCTCAATTACTAAATGTAAGTGGAAAAAATCCTGATGTTATTTTTGCACCTGGAAACTTTACTGAGTCAGCATTAGTAATCCAGCAAGCAAGGAACTTAGGAATCGATATTCCATTTATCGGTGGAGATACTTGGGAAACACCTGAGTTTATTGAAATCGGTGGCGATGCAGTAGAAGGAGCAGTATTCTCAACCTTCTTTACATCTGACGTAGCTATCACAAAGGAATCTGAAACATTCTTAACTGCTTATAGAGAGCAATATGGTAAGGAGCCAGCTGCTGTTACAGCTCTTGGTTACGATGCATATATCTTAATCAGAGATGCTATCGAAAGAGCTGGAGAAGTAGACTCTAATAAAATCAGAGACGAAATTGCAAAAACACAAGGCTTTGAAGGGGCTGCCGGAGCCATCAACCTAGATGAAAATGGTGACCCAGTCAAGAGTGCCGTTATCAAGGTTGTTGAGAATGGTGAGTTTGTTTACCTAGATACCATTCAGCCTTTTTAGAAAGATAATTTAAAAATTTACGCTTCCCTCTCATTAGGAGGGAAGCGTAATTATGTAATTGGCGACATGGAAAAAATAAGTAATGAGCAATGTAAATTCTAATTAGGTGGTGGACATATGAGTTTTGAACTGTTTTTACAATACCTAACAAATGGTATTTCCTTGGGCAGTTTATATGCACTTATTGCAATTGGTTACACCATGGTTTATGGAATACTAAGATTAATTAATTTTGCCCATGGGGAAATCTTTATGATGTCCCTGTATTTTGCATTTTATGGGGTAACTATGTTTAGTATGCCTTGGTATGTCTCCTTTGTTATGGCGATTATTTTTACAGCTGCATTGGGGATGCTGGTGGAAAGAGCTGCCTACAGGCCACTGAGAGATTCCCCTAGGATTACTGTTATGGTATCTGCCATAGGGGCTTCCTTTTTTATGCAAAATCTTGGAATCGTTATTTTTGGAGGCAGGCCAAAGGCTTTTCCTAACATCAGCCTTTTAACGGATGTTATAAAAATTGGAACCGTTACATTACAAAGATTGACATTGATTATTCCTGTAGTAACAATTGTACTCTTATTTGGATTATTGCATTTAGTCAATAAAACTAAGACAGGAATGGCAATGCGAGCTGTATCAAAGGACCATGAGACAGCTAGATTGATGGGTGTGGATGTCAACAGAACCATTACCATTACCTTTGGAATAGGTTCTATATTAGCTGCTATTGGCGGTATTATGTGGGGGTCAAGATTCCCTCAGATTCAACCAGTGATGGGACTTATGCCGGGATTAAAATGCTTTATTGCTGCTGTTATAGGCGGTATTGGCAATATTACAGGAGCAGTAATAGGCGGTTTTATTCTAGGTATAGGAGAAATTATGATTATAGCATTTTTACCTGATCTTACAGGCTATCGTGATGCTTTTGCCTTTGTTTTGTTAATCGTAATACTACTGTTTAAACCTACAGGCATCATGGGCGAAAAAATATCGGAGAAGGTGTAGACTATGAAGAGAAGAGATATAATTTTAACCATCATATCCATTGTTGTGTTGTTCTTATTTGTTTTATATGCCAATAACAATTTTAATCCATATCAAAATAGAATCTTAAACCTATGTGCAATCTATGTTGTACTAGGACTAAGCATGAACTTAATCAATGGCTTTACAGGATTGTTTTCCTTAGGACATGCTGGGTTTATGGCAGTAGGTGCCTATACCACTGCTCTGCTTACTATGTCAGAGTCAGCTAAGATGCGAACCTTCTTCTTGGAACCCATGATGTCTCCACTGGACAAGATTACTTTACCGTTTTTTATTGCATTACTATTGGGGGGGCTGCTGTCTGCCTTCATAGCTTTTTTAATCGGTGCTCCTACATTGAGACTTAGAGGAGACTATCTAGCTATTGCTACATTAGGCTTTTCAGAGATCATTAGAATTATATTTACCAATACCCAAACCATTACAAACGGGGCCTTAGGATTAAAATCTATTCCAAATAACACCAATCTCTGGTGGAGCTACGGCACCATGCTCTTTACCTTATTGGTGATGATTGCCTTAATTAACAGCAGCTATGGAAAGGCCTTTAAGGCTATAAGAGAGGATGAAGTAGCTGCAGAAAGCATGGGGGTTAACTTATTTAAGCATAAAGTCATGGCCTTTGTGATAGGTGCTTTCTTTGCCGGCATTGGGGGAGGACTATTAGGCAATCTATTGGGTGCTATTAACCCAATGATGTTCCGATTTATCCTTACCTTTAATGTATTATTGATTATAGTTATGGGAGGAATGGGAAGCATCACAGGAACAGTGCTGTCTGCCTTTGTTGTTACCTCTGGCCTGGAATATTTAAGGGTTTTAGATGAATCCATTAACCTTGGTTTTGTTCAGATAGAAGGAATTCCTGGTTTAAGAATGGTTGTGTTTTCAGCATTATTGATGATTGTAGTTATTTTCTTTAGAAATGGACTAATGGGTACCAATGAATTCAGTTGGGATAAACTCTTCAATCTCTTTAAAAGAAGACCCTTTAGTAAGAAGGGGGTAGGACAATAATGACAGTATTAAAGACAGATCATATGACCATGCGGTTTGGCGGACTTACAGCTGTAAAGGAACTAAATCTAGAAATTAACCAGGGGGAAATTGTTGCCCTTATAGGACCCAATGGCGCTGGGAAAACAACCGCCTTCAACATGATTACTGGTGTATATCGACCAACAGAGGGTAGTATATACTTTGAAGAAAAAGAAATTACAGGGTTAAAGCCCCATGAGATCACAAAAAGGGGAATGGCAAGAACCTTTCAAAATATTCGTTTGTTTAAAGAGCTAAGTGTGTTAGATAATGTATTTATAGCAAACCATCTTCATTTAAAGTCTAACTTCTTTCAAGCGGTGCTGGGAAAGCTGCAGCCAAACTTTCTAGATAAAGTGATTGGCGAAAGAAGGTATAAAAAAGAAGAAAAAGAGATATTAGAAAAATGCTATATGCTGTTGGAGAAGGTAGGACTACTGGATTTAAAGGATGAAAAGGCTCATAGTCTTCCCTATGGTCTCCAAAGAAAGCTGGAAATAGCCAGAGCCTTGGCTACAGAGCCAAAGTTATTATTATTGGATGAACCGGCGGCTGGGATGAACCCAAAAGAAACCCACGATTTAACAGGCTTTATTAGACAGATTAGAGATGATTTTGATCTAACAGTATTTTTGATAGAGCATCATATGCAGGTAGTTATGGATATATCCGATAGAATTTATGTTTTAGATTATGGTATCAATATTGCTCAGGGGAACCCCTATGAGATTCAGAACAATCAAAGAGTAATTGAAGCTTATCTGGGGGTGACAGAAGATGCTTAAAATAGATAATTTAAAGGTAGCCTATGGTGGTATCCAAGCATTAAAGGGGATAAGCCTTGAAGTAGAAGAGGGAAAAATCGTTGCCCTAATTGGTGCCAACGGAGCAGGAAAAAGTACCACACTACGTTCTATTGTTGGGTTGGTAAAGCCTGAAGGCGGAACCATAACCTATCATGGAGAGGATTTATCCAAGGTAGATACAAAGGATATTGTGAAAAAAGGGATTACTTTGGTACCAGAGGGTAGAAGGGTTTTCGGAAACCTAACGGTAGTGGAGAACTTAAAAATAGGTGCTTTTTATAGAAATGATAAAAAAGCCATAAAAGAAGATTTAGAATGGGTCTATTCGTTATTTCCACGTCTTCAGGAAAGGACCTGGCAGCAGGCAGGAACCCTTTCAGGAGGAGAACAGCAAATGCTGGCGGTTGGAAGAGCCTTGATGTCAAGACCAAAGCTTTTGATGATGGATGAACCATCCTTGGGCTTAGCTCCATTGATTACAAAGGAAATCTTTAAGATTATTGAAGAAATCTATAAGCAGGGTGTTACGATCCTACTGATTGAGCAAAATGCCAACCTATCCTTAAAGATAGCAGACAAAGCCTATGTTATGGAGACTGGAAAAATTACACTGCAGGGCAGTGGAAAAGAATTATTAACCAATGATGAAGTAAAAAAAGCATATCTTGGTGAAAGTGTCCATGGTTAACAATAAATCTATAGGCTCAAGCTATTGAAAAAATTCTATCTTTTTTGTTGCTTTAAAAACCCAGCAACCCTACGTATTTTATATACGTTAAGGCGGCTGGGTTTTTTAGGTTATTCTATAGTCTAAAGCTTTTTATGTGTATGGATATAGTCTTCTATTACATCATCATAAGCCTTCATGATGCTCTTAATAATAGGATTTTCTGCTGAAGCATATTCAGTATAATCGACTCTGAATATAGGCAGCACCTTTGGAGAGGTGCCTGTCATAAAAACACCATCAGCTTTTTTTAATAAATCAATAGAAATAGGGGCCTCCTCTATAGGAAAAGACATTTTCCTACATAGATCAAGTATGCGTTTCCTGGTAACGCCCTTAAGCACCTTCTCAGAGGGAGCGGTGTAGAGCTTGTTTCCCTTCACCACAAAAATATTAGAGCGGCTCCCTTCAGTAATCTGCTGATGCTGATCCACTAAAATAGCCTCAAAGGCATGGGCTTTTTTTATCTCCTCTTGAATCTGCTGTCGAAAGCTTTTTGCCACTACCTTAGCATTAGGAGTTTCTCTCTCTCCAGCATAGAGGATGGCATCAACACCAATCCTGTACTGTTCCTCTGTAGGATAATTACTTTCTATAAAAAATACAAAGGTATTGGGGCTTATGGAATCCAGACTGTTGACAATCACCTTCATATTATAATCATAACAACCGTTTATTTCAATCAACTGATGGATCTCTTTTTCTATATTTTTTTCATCTATAGTATAATCAAAGCCCAATAGATGAAAGGATTTATTTAGTCTTTCCATATGCTCTTCTAAAAACAGGGGAACACCATCGATGATACGAATTACTTCATAGACTGAAGTGGTCTTCGTTATTGCTTCAGGATTAAACTCCTCTGCAGCAATCATTTTACCATTCATTAAGAAAAAATCTCGATGAACCTCCTTATAGTTTGTTTTCATTCTGCCACCTCCGTTTTATTAAGATTATTGTATCACCATAAATACAAACTGAAAAGCAAAAAGATTAAACTTTTCCAACAAAGGAGCCGATATAGTTATTAGAAGAATATGTATATTTAGGAGGGAGCCTAAATGAGGTTAGAAGGGGTTAGTAATAGGATAGAAACAAGTGCTTTAGATAAAAGCATCCATCAGCAGGGAGGCTCTGACATAAAGAAAAATAATGGACAAGAGATGATTCAACAAGAGGATCAAAAACAAAATTACAACGAGGAGCAGCTGGTAAAGGCTGTGGGGAAAGCAAATGAAAGCTTTAAAATCTTTAATAGGAAGTTTGACATTTCCGTCCACGAGGCAACAAATCATGTGATGGTAAAGGTAATTGATTCTTCCAATGATGAGGTAATCAGGGAGGTGCCACCGGAAAAGGTATTGGATATGGTGGCCTATATGATGGAGGTTGCTGGATTAATGGTGGATCAAAAAGTATAGACAATAAGAAGGAAGATAGATGTAGGAAGGAGTGAGAGTATGAGAATAGGCGGTATTGCTTCTGGCATGGATACGGAGCAAATGGTCCGTGATTTGATGCGGGCAGAAAGAATGCGAATAGACAGGTTTTTTCAACAGGAGCAACGATTAAAATGGCGGCAGGAAGCCTTTAACGATATCAATCGGACGATGGCAAATTTTATTTTAGATTCCCGTAAGGCCTTTGGACAAACCCTTACCAGCAGCACGGGAACCATGATGGCTGCCAGTACAAGCAGCTTTGATTGGGTGAAAAGTGCTGTATCCAGCAATGAATCTGTAGTAAAGTCTACAGCCAATGCCAATGCCATGACAGGGGTACATACACTAGAGGTAGAGCAACTGGCTGAGACCGCCAATGTTACCAGTGGTGATTTAGGAGAGCTTTTAAACAATGATGGCACCTTTAAGGAAGATGCTCATGGAAGCTTTACAATCAAAACCGACAGTGGACAAGCAGAATTTACAATTGGAAATGGTAATGGAGAAATAAAGACTATTAATGATCTTGTAAGAGCCATCAACAATGCAACAGAAAAGGTATTTACCCAAGAGGTTTCCCTAGGACTAAGGGCTGCCTATGATGCAGACCTTGGGAAAATGATGATTAGTACAAGGGAGACAGGTGAAGAGAAGAGCATACAGGTAATTCCTGGACCAGGTGCAACAGTGGCAAACAAAATATTTGAGGAAAATGCTGCTATTTTTAATGATCCAGATGTAGATGGTGTCAAAGGTCAAAATGCTATAATTTTCTTTAATGATAGTAATCGTGAAAATCCAATAGAAAAACCCAACAACAACTTCTCCATTTTTGGTATCAATCTCCAGCTTCAGGCAGAAAGCACAGAACCCATAACTATAAGGGTAGACAATGATGTAGACAGCATTGTTGATAAGATTAAATCCTTTGTAGAGGAGTACAACAATCTACTGGATGAAATTAACGGCCAATTGGGACAGAAGCATTATAGAGATTTCTTGCCTCTAACAGATGAACAAAAAGAGGCTATGTCAGAAAAGGACATTGAGCTTTGGGAGGAAAAGGCAAAAAGTGGGCTATTGAGAAATGATGCCACTTTGAATAGAACATTGCAAACCATGAGAAGCAGCCTATACGAAATAGTAGAAAATGTTTCTGGCAGCTATAATCATATAACACAAATAGGCATCACCACAGGTACTTATCAAGAGGGTGGTAAACTGGTAATAGATGAGCAGAAGCTAAGGAAGGCCATTAACAATGATGCTGATGGTGTTATAGATCTGATGTTTAAAGCTTCTCCCAGTAACCTTGAAGGGCAAGAAAAGCTAAAGAACTCAGGATTAGTACAAAGGGTGTATGACGGTCTTGTGGATGGAATGCAGGAGGTTATCCGGCAGTCAGGTCCTGGTGAGGATGCCGCCATCCTAAGAAATGTAAAATCTAATATTTTAATAGACTTTGTTACGAAGCAATCCTCTAGAAGTGTCTTGGATCGGGATTTAAGCAGCATCAACAATAGAATCGCTAGGGAAGAGATGCTCCTAGCAAGAAGAGAGGACCGCTACTGGCAGCAGTTTACAGCTATGGAGAAGGCTTTATCAGAAATGCAAAATCAAAGCTCTTGGCTGATGCAACAGATGGGGATGGGACAACAATTCTAATAGGAGGTAATATAGATGGCTATGCAGAACCCATATAATCAATACAAAGAGAATAATGTTATGACTGCTTCTCCTGAAAATTTAACATTATTGTTATATAATGGTGCTTTAAAATTTATTTATCAGGGGAAAATGAATATAGAACAAGACAATATACAAAAATCCCATGCAGCAATTGTAAGGGCCCAAGACATCATTTATGAGCTCAATGATACACTGGATATGCAGTACGATATATCTCAAAACCTCAGAGCTCTATACACCTACATATTAGAGAAGCTGCTGGACGGTAATATTAACAAGGATATTGCCGCACTAGATGAAGCAGCAGCTATGGTTACAGAGCTAAGAGATACCTGGAAGGAAGCAATGAAGCTGGCAAAAACTAGAAAATAGGTGGTAAAATGAAGACAGAAGAAGTTACGAATTATCTATTAAGACTTACTGAAGCTAAGCTTGTGCTGATGAAGGATTTACTAAAGGTTACAACAGAGCAAAGCAGGATTCTACAGACAGATGAGGTAGAGATGCTGGATAGTTTAATCCAACAAAAACAGGTGATAATAGAGAAAATAAATGTTTTAGACAAAGAATTTGCTGAAAAGTATGAGATGCTGAAAAAGGAGCTTGGAGTAGCCAATCTACAGGAGCTTGAAGGTGAAGCTGCCGAAAGCTTTAAGGATTTAAAGGAGAAGATAGAAAAGGTTATAGAGGTTATAGAGGAAATTCATCTTTTAGATCACGCAAATACTGAAAAAATCAAAGAAAATATCGCAGCAGCCAAAAAAAATATTAAAACCATTAAAACAGGGAAAAAAGCAGTAAGTGGCTATAACAGTACTTATAATGAAGGACATTCCATTTTTATGGACAAAAAAAAATAGGTGCCTCTACGGTAGCATAAAAAATGGTATAAAAAATAGGATTGAGACAGTAGGTAATATAATGTATAATGGTATAGAATATAGTAGTGTATGATGGAAGGTCTGTGGTTGAAAGTCCATGCCAGTCGCAGGCAAAGGGACCCACGTAAGATGGCAAAAAAATTGATCATTGAGCATGGTGCGGCTTAGATGTAAGACCTGCCGGAGGATAAACCGAGAGGAGGAGTAGTGAAGGCGATCCCTGAGCGAAACTTCCAGCAGGCGAGTGTGGGGGCAAAGACCAGGTCAGCTTCCTATATGCTATATTCACCATTAGAAAGCTTTGACAATAGGTCGAGGCTTTTTATTTTTTAAAAATAATCTACAGGTTTGCATAATAATAGAAAGTCCTAGATTTCATTTTTTCAAAAACATGCTTGTCCCCAGAGACATCTAAAAATATTCACATGTCAGCTATGTTGGAAATAAACTTATCAACAAGGTTATGCACATTACACACATAAACCCCATCTACATATCCACAGGCATAGATGCTTTACATAATAAAAAGCTTCGAAATATACCGACTATTTTCAAGGGGAATTTCATATAATAACTTTAAAATAGACTAAATATTTTCAAAAAACAGAAAAGTGTTTCAGTTCAAGAGAAAATTTGATAAAATATAGTAAAGGAACATGTTTGACAAGCTATTGAAATGGGTAATATTAAGATAATCCAAAATAAATCATCGTTTATTCTTTTTAAGCTGATGAATCAGCTTAATATTATAGATAGGGAAAGGAGCTGGAGATATGAAGGTTATAGTAAGTGGAAAAAACCTTGAAGTAACCGAAGCCTTAAAGGAGACAGTAGAATCCAAAATCTCTAAGCTAGACAAATATTTTAATGAAGGAGCTGAAGCCCAAGCCACTTTAACAGTGGAAAAATCCAGACAGATTATTGAAGTCACCATACCTATTAATGGGACCATTCTGAGAGCGGAGGAATCTACCCATGATATGTACACATCTATTGACAAAGTAGTAGATAAATTAATACGACAGCTAAGTAAGCATAAAACTAAAATGGAAAGAAATCGTATTAATAACTATGAAACCATTAGGTTTGAAAATATCCAAATCTTTGAGGATGATAAGGAGGATTCAGAGCCTAAAATAGTCAAGACAAAAAGATTTGCATTAAAGCCTATGCATTCGGAAGAAGCAGTACTACAAATGGAATTGATAGGCCACAACTTCTTTGTATTTGCAAATGCAGAGACAGATGAAGTAAATGTTGTTTATAAAAGAAAGGATGGAAACTACGGTTTGATAGAACCGGAGTTTGATTAAATAGATAAGTAGTGGGGGGCAGTAGATTTTCAATCTACTGCCTAATTTTTTTAGGAAAAACTATAAATGGTATGGAAAAGACAAGGAAAAATTTGCAAACATGAAAAATTTTAAATATAATAGAAATCTTGCAGGAAAAAGCTATTCTTTATAGAAGATTAATAATGAGAAAAAAAGTAGAAAACTGTTACTTTTTGAAGGGTCGTGATGGTTTGATTTTAGAAGCGATTTTATTGGGCTTATTGGTAGGGAAAATGAGGGGTGGCAAATTAAAACGATTGACACCTTCTGTCTTAAGATTTTCTTGGATCATCTTTTTCGCATTTGCTCTACAGATAGGTATATCTATTATGAACTTTCTAGGACATCCCTTTTTTATTCAGCATAGAATGATGGCCTATGTAGTTTCTTATGTCCTTTTATTCTTATCTTTATTTCTTAATATGGACTTTAAATGCATGTGGTTTATTATGGTGGGAGCTATAGCAAATTTTGCAGCTATTATGCTAAACGGTGGCAGTATGCCGGTAGATTTAATGGTGTTGGAGAATTTAGGATTTGAGAATATGCTGAATTCTATTCAGCAGGGGGCATTGCCTCATTATATACCACTTGAAGAAGCAGGTGCCTATACCAGATATTTAGGCAAAAGCTTATCTATGCCGGACATCTATCCACTGAAACAGATTTTTAGCATAGGAGATCTCTTCATTTCTGCAGGTATATTCTTTTTAATACAAAATATGATGATTCCTTCTGTTTACAACAGGACATCAAAAATAATACGCTTTGACCATAAGGCAAAAGTTTTTAAATAGCTTAAAAGACTTGAAATCTCCTGAAATAGGGAGATTTTTTTCGTCTATTGTTTTAAAAAATGATAAATGATACAATAATATGATAGATAGACCCATGAAAATAGAACATAATAATAAATATTAAATCATTTTGTAAATCTTAGTACATATAAAACGGGGTGAAGGTAAATTGAAGAAGTTATTTGAAAAAGTTTTTGGCAGCTATAGTGAGAGAGAATTAAAAAAACTGGATAAGACCATTCAAAAAATAGAATCCTTAGAAGCAGCTTATTCCAAGTTAAGTGATGATGACCTAAAGGAAAAGACTTTTGAATTTAAAGAGAGAGTAAAAAAAGGGGAAACTCTGGATGATATACTTCCAGAGGCTTTTGCTACTGTAAGGGAAGCCTCTCTTAGAGTATTGGGAATGAAGCACTATAAGGTGCAGCTGTATGGAGGCATGGTATTGCATCAAGGCAGGATTGCTGAAATGAAGACAGGTGAAGGTAAAACTCTGATGGCTACACTGCCAGTATATCTTAATGCATTGGCAGGCAAAGGGGTGCATGTTGTCACCGTCAATGACTATTTGGCAAAGAGGGACCGGGAATGGATGGGTAAGCTATATAATTTCTTAGGGCTTTCTGTAGGGGTAATCCTTCATGGTTTAAACCAGCAGGAAAGAAAAGAGGCTTATAATAGCGATATCACCTATGGTACCAATAATGAGTTTGGATTTGATTACTTAAGAGACAACATGGTGATCTACAAGGACGATAGAGTCCAAAGAGAATTGAACTATGCCATTGTGGATGAGGTAGACAGTATTTTGGTAGATGAGGCTAGAACCCCTCTTATCATTTCTGGACAAGGGGAAAAATCTACGAAAATGTATTTTGTTGTGGATCACTTTGTACGAAGCTTGAAAAAAGAAGCAGATTATACCATAGATGAAAAGGCCAATTCAGTAACCCTAACAGAGGAAGGTGTAGAAAAGGCAGAAAAGGCCTTTGGCATAGAGAATCTTTCTGATGTATCCAACATGGAATTATCCCATCATATTAATCAGGCTCTCAAGGCACAGAATCTAATGAGAAGGGATAAGGAATATGTAGTCAAGGATGGAGAAGTGGTTATCGTAGATGACTTTACAGGACGACTGATGTTTGGACGTCGGTATAGCGATGGATTACATCAGGCAATAGAAGCAAAAGAGGGTCTAGAGATCCAAAGGGAGTCTAAGACCCTAGCGACGATTACCTTTCAAAACTATTTTAGAATGTATAGCAAGCTGTCGGGAATGACGGGTACAGCTAAAACAGAGGAAGAAGAATTTATTTCTATTTACAAAATGGATGTAGTGGAAATACCTACCAATAAGCCCGTGATTCGTGAAGATTATCCTGATGCTATATATCAAACAGAGAATGGTAAATTTCAAGCGTTAGCAAATGAGATACAAGAAAACCATCAAAAAGGGCAGCCTATCCTGGTGGGTACCATCTCTATAGAAAAATCAGAGGAACTATCCAAGCTATTGAAGCGACGAGGTGTATCACATGAAGTGTTAAATGCCAAGCACCATGAAAGAGAGGCAGAAATCGTAGCTCAGGCCGGTAGAAAGGGTGCTGTTACCATTGCCACCAATATGGCGGGAAGAGGTACTGACATTCTTTTAGGAGGAAATCCAGAATTCTTGGCAAAGCAGGAGTTAAAGCAAAAAGGGTATGATGATGAGATCATAGCAGAGGTTACTAACTTTGAAGAAACTGATGATGAAGAAATCCTGGCTGCTAAAAAGGAATATGAGAGACTCTTTGAAAAATATAAGGTAGAAACTGATAAAGAACATAAAGAGGTTATCGAAGCAGGGGGACTTCATATCATTGGTACTGAAAGACATGAATCCCGTAGGATTGATAATCAGTTAAGGGGACGTGCTGGACGTCAAGGAGATCCTGGTTCCAGTAGATTCTTTATTTCTCTGCAGGATGATTTAATGCGTCTCTTTGGTGGAGAGAGAATGCAAGGCTTTGTAGAAAAAATGGGGCTTGAAGAGGATGAGGCGATAGAGCATCAGCTGCTTTCAAGATCCATAGAAAATGCACAAAAAAAGGTGGAAGGTCGAAACTTTGGTATTCGTAAGCATGTATTACAATATGATGATGTTATGAATAAACAAAGAGAGGTCATTTATACAGAGCGTAAAAAGGTGCTGGCGGGAGAAAATATGCGGGATCATATCTTCAATATGCTTAGCAACATTATTGATGATGCCATCAGTATCTATACCGCTGATGCACAATACCCTGAAGATTGGGATTTAAAAGGCTTAGAAGATAATCTAACCAATATTTTCTTGCCGAAGGATGTCTTAACCTTTGACAATGTTGAGGATTTGACGTTAGAGACCTTAAAGGAACAAATATTGAATCTGGCAGAAAAGCTTTATCATGAAAAGGAAGAAGAGCTTACTGAAGAAAGAATGCGAGAAATAGAAAGAGTGGTACTATTACAGGTCATTGACACAAAATGGATGGATCACATCGATGCAATGGATCAATTGAGGCAAGGGATTGGCTTAAGAGCTATTGGTCAGGTAGACCCTGTGAGAGCGTATCAGGTGGAAGGCTATGATATGTTCCAGGAGATGATTAATAAGATTCAAGAGGATACAGTAAGATATCTCTTTAATATTGAAAAAGAAGTGAAGGTTCAAAGAAGAAAGGTTGCAGAGCCAGTAGCTGCTACCCATGGTGACGATGATGATACTAAAGGGAAGACAGTGGTAAAAAAAGAAGAAGCCGGTAGAAATGATCCATGTCCCTGTGGCAGCGGGAAAAAATATAAAAAATGCTGTGGAAAATAACAGAGGTGATAACAAGTGCTGAACTTAGATATATATAAACAGCAGCTGATAAAGCTAAAGGAAGAAATTGATGAAATGAGGGTGTCTCTTTGACATCGAAGGATTAACAAAGAAACTAGAGGAATATGAAGCCAAAATGGTGGAGGAAAGCTTTTGGAATAATCAACAGAAGGCGCAAGAGATTTTAAAGGACACTAAAAATATGAAGAACAAAATTGAAGCGCATCAGCAGTTGATTGCCCACCATGAGGATTTAGATACCATGATTACCTTTATTGAGGAGGGAGACAGCTCCTTTGAAAAGGATCTAGTAGAGGGCATCAAAAAACTAGAGCAGGATGTAGGGGATATGAAGATAGAAACCCTTTTAAGGGGAGAATATGATAAAAACAACTGTATTGTCTCTATACATGCTGGTACTGGAGGATTAGATGCACAGGATTGGGCAAAAATGCTGTGGCGAATGTATACTCGATGGGCAGAGGCAAAGGAATATAAGGTAACTGTATTGGATATGCTGCAGGACCCAGAAGCAGGGATAAAGAGTGTTACCCTGTTAATAGAAGGAAGCAATGCTTATGGATATCTGAAATCGGAAAAAGGAGTCCATCGTCTTGTAAGAATATCCCCCTTTGATTCCTCCGGCAAGAGACATACTTCTTTTGCTTCCATAGATGTTATGCCAGAAATGGATGAAGGCGTAGAGGTAGATATTAAGCCTACAGACTTAAAAATAGATACCTATAGAGCCAGCGGGGCTGGAGGACAGCATGTCAACAAAACAGATTCAGCAGTACGTATTACCCATTTACCTACGGGTATAGTAGTCCAGTGCCAAAATGAAAGATCACAGCATTTTAATAGAGAGGTTGCTATGAAGATGCTAAAGGCAAAGCTTCTCGACTTGAAGGAATTAGAACAAAAAGAAAAGATAGAGGATCTTCAAGGAGAATACAGTCAAATCGCATGGGGAAGTCAAATTCGCTCCTATGTATTTAATCCATATAACCTGGTAAAGGATCATCGTACCAATATAGAAGTAGGCAATATACAAGGGGTTATTGATGGAGACCTTGATATATTTATCAATGGCTATTTGAAAAGTAAAAGCTTGGGGCAATAAACTCCAAGCTTTATCCTTTTTAAGAAAGATTTAAGGTTTTGTTTATCTTAGCTTTATATCTTGCTGTTATAATAAAACAATGAGTATACAAGGTGTAAGAACACCTACTTTGACCAATGGGCTTTAAAATATAGGAAATCTATGTTATCATAGTAATTGTGAATTTTATAGGTCAATATAAATGGATAGGTTAATATAATAATGAAGGGAGTTTTTTATTTGTTACGTAAATTAGGTTTAATTTTACTAGTAGGAGTACTGGCTCTTTCTTTTGCAGCATGTACAGCAACAGAAGAAGCCCCAGGTGCATCAGAAACAAATCAAGGGGAAGTAGTGGCCCTAGTGAATAATCAAGAAATCTATAAAAGTGATTTTGACAGAGTTTTAGAGGGAATGAAATCTCAATATCTACAGTTTGGCATCGACTTTGACAGCGAAGATGCTAAGGAAATCTTAGTAGAGCTAGAAAAAGAAGCCATAAACAACCTAGTGAGACATGAAGTGCTTCTACAGGATGCCAAAGAAAAGGGATATGAAGCTCCTCAGGATGAGCTGGACTATGAAATAGAGAGAATCAAAGGGCAGTTTGAAAGTGAAGAAGAGTTTGAAAATGCTTTAGAAATAAACAATATCACCTTAGAGCAGCTAAAAAGAAATATAGGCAATGAGATGATTCTTGGTGAATATCTACAGCAGGAACTAGGGGAAGAGAGTGTAACAGAGGAAGAATTAAGAGAGCTTTATGAAGTATACAGTGAAATGATGGAAGACATTCCAGAATTTGAAGAAATCAGATATCAATTAATAGAAGAAATTCAGTATGAGAGATTCCAAGAAAAATTTGAAGTATATGTAGGAAAGCTGATGGAGGAAAATACTATAGAAATTCTACTATAGTTTTTCTCAAAAAAATACAAGCTCCCTTCTGGTAAGAACCAATCGGTTCAAATCAGAAGGGAGTTTTTTATTACATAAATATATCCAATAGCATACCTCGAATATCATCTAGTCTTTTTAAAACATTGATACCATCAACCTCTTGGTTCAAAAAATCCTTAGTCAAAGCCTCCAGCTCTCGATCTACACTTTTTACGATACAGTAGACGCGATGACGACCTCTACGGTCTAAAAAGTTTTGCTTAGAGAACTTGTGGGAGTTTTTTGTTGCAACATCTAAAAACTCGCGCACCAGCTGTTTATATTTTACCACTTCACTCAAATGCAGCTTTTCACCAATTTTTTCAGACTGGTCAACAATTTTTTTATAAAGACCCTCAAGATGTTCCCTTACATGCTGAGATTGAATGGTGTCAAACTTAGAAGCGAACTGGCTTGTCTTAGCTTCAACTTTTCTGTTTTGAGGCTCTAGGATATTCATCATGTCACTAGCGGATACAGCATCTATTCTACTCATAATCTATCCTCCGAATGTATACCAATAAGATTCTTTACTTATATTTTATACCAAAAATACGATTTTTTCTATGGTGAGTTTTCCACCTCAAATATATTATCGGCAAATTTTCCTATATTCTTAAGGAGGTTATTTTATCAAGGTCTTCATTAAAGAAATAGGAGATTTATGTCGATAAATTATGTAGAAGTCAAAAGGTGGTGGGATGATGAATAACAATATATTTGAAAAAATAGCTCTACGTATTCCACAACAGTTTTATGGAGGTCCTTCTACCTCCTTTAAAATTCGAGGGGTTTTGCTGGAAAAAAATGATCATGCTGTAAAGCTAAGCATTGGTGGAGAAAAAATCCTAGAGGCGGAGTTAAAGGAGCCTATTAAAGGTGAAGTAGGAGATTCTGTTGTTATTGATAAGAAAAATATTGTCAAATCCAAATTAGTTGAGGGAAAAAATCAAGCAGAGAATCCTTCAAAGAAGGAAGCTTTACCCGCCAGTCAGGAAATAAAAGAAGCCACAAAGGCATTAGAAAAATTTGGTATCAACACTACCAAAGAAAACCTTCAGCATTTTATTGCATCAAAGGGCAGTTTAGAAAAAATCATTGAGGGTTTAGATTATGAAACGGCTATTAAACTGATGGAAAAAAACATAGATATCTCAAAGGAATCTCTTCCTAGGTTAGCAGATATGCTGGAGGAGATAAAAAACCAGAGGGAAGGTTTTTCTTTATCGAAGCTTTTTAGTAGAAAAAAGAATATGACAACAGAGGAAGCAGAAAAAACAGCTTCTCGGCTTTATGGTAATAAAATGGGGAAGGACATTACAGATATCATTAAAGAGTTGCATAAAGCTGGTGTAGAAGTGACTAGAGGCACTGTCGAAAGGGTAAATGATGTCTTTGCCAAGCTAGAAAACCTTCAAAGCATTGAGGAAGATACTATTATCGATGCGCTAAAAAATAAAATTGAAAGCAGCATTGATTATCTATACAAGCTTAAAAATGCTGTTGTCAAAAGCACCATTGCTGCAGAAGAAAAAGTAAGCAACCTAGCCACAAAGGCCTATGGGGCTCTGAGCCTACATCCCGAGAGTATCAGTGAAAGAGATTTGCAAAGGATGGAGGAAGATATAAAGCAACTACTGGCTGCCTCTGATATGGAAGGTACAGAAGACAAGGTAAGGCTTGCAAAAGAATTAATAAAAAATGGACTAGAAGTAACGAAAGAAAACATTGAAAGGGTAGAAATGGTAAAGACTGCCTTAGGAGAACTAAACCGTTTATTAACACCACAGAGAGCCGCTGAGATGATGAAGGATGGTGTTATGATAGAGAAGGAAAATGTGGTTACCTTGGTACAATTAATTAAAGACGCCATGGCTAAAGAGGCTTTGGAAGGGAGTACTGAGATAATCGATAAGGAACTAGGGGAAGAAAAAGCCAATAGCATTGTAGACACTATAAAAAGTCTCCAAAAAATTGATGAAAAGCAATTATTACAGATGCTAAAGAAGGGTGCAGATTTTAAGCTAAGCAGCTTGGAATTCCTTGTAGCAAAGAATGCTACCAAAGAGATTTCATTGGAAGCCTTAGATGAGAATATGAGGAAAATCTACAGCCAGCATGTAAAAACACTGCAGGCCTTTCAACAGCTAGAGACTGTAAGCTTAAATACCATTGCCTTTCACATGAAAAATGCTAGACCCAATACACTGAACGGACTAATAACAAGTCATAGGATGGCGGAGAGTAGCGGCAAAATTATTGAGGACCCCCAAGAAGCCACAATAAAAAACCATATAATAAAAAACGCTGATATGCTTGGGGTTCAAGGAAGGGCAGCTGATATGGAGGCTGCAAGAGCCTTATTTAGAAATAGCATTGCATTAAACAAAGGAAATATGATGGGACTTTATGAGATGAATAGTCATATTGAAAATATCAGAAATAACCTTTCCTCTCATATAGTGAAGGATTTGGTTCAGAAGGGTGCTACTTTGGAGGATATGGAGATAGCAAAGCTTTCCTCTCAGATAGATGAAAGTCTTGAGAGAACTGATGGTAATAAAAAGATGGAAAATGCCAAGGAATTATTACAAAATATTGGCACCTTAGGTCAACAAAAGGAAGCAATTTTGACTTTGATGATGAAAAATGCTATTCCCATAGATTTAAAGGAAGTTCAGCATATGAATCTGTTTTTGTTAAACAAACAGCAGATTGCAGGAGAAACAGATAAAATACTAAAACTATTAGAAAATAGTAAAGAAAAAGATTTAAAGGATTTAGAAAAGAAGCTAAAGGGGTTTTTAAAGGAAACAACAGAAGCAATGAAGGCGGGCAGATATGATGCTGTAAAAACCTATCAGCAGCTATCAAAATGGCTAAAAGAGGTGGAGGGAAAGGCTCATTTGATGGAGGACACTACAAGAGAAGCTTTTCAAAGAAACAATGAGGGCTTGAAGGATTCCTTAGCCCTGCAGCAGCAGCTAAACAAAGAGGATACATTGCTGCAGCTGCCAATTATGATGGAGAACCAGGTAAAGAACCTACAAATTTATATTATGAATAAGAAAAAGGGAAGTCGAAGGGTGGACCCTAACGATATGTCCATCTTATTAAATTTTGATACCAATAACATGGGAAACATTAACATATACACTGCAGTACAGTATAAAAATGTTGGAATGAAAATAGGGGTAAAAAGTCAGGAGGATAAAAACCTTTTTGAGGCAAAACGAAATCAAATTGAAGGCTTGCTCAAAGAACTAGGCTATGAATTAAAGGAGATGTCCTTTAAGGTAGAGGAAGAAATACATCTTTTTTCTACAACAGAGGAAATAGATCCTTCCTACAAGCCGGCAAAAAGCTTCCTAGACATTAAAATTTAAAGGTGTGTGTGTGAATGAAGGAAGAAAAAAGAAGGAAACAGGCAGTGGCCCTAAAGTATGATCTAGAAAAGGATGCAGCACCTATAATCACTGCAGCTGGTGAAGGGTATGTTGCGGAAGAAATACTGGCAAGGGCAGAGGAAAATCAGGTCTCCATACATCAAGATGAAAGGCTGGTAAAGGAATTGATTCAATTTAAGGTAGGAACAGAAATACCTCAGGAGCTATATGATGTGGTGGCACAAATCCTAGTATTCGTAGAAACGGTAGATAAAGAGAAAACTTTAAAGGGGAAGGACACCTAGGGATAGGTCAATAAAATCTGCCAAAAGTCTTAGGGGAATACAGAGAAATATTAAAGAAAAAGTATGATTACGTCGATAAAGGTAATGTAGACCTTTTATAAGAACAGTCTAAAATATTTTAATTATAGAGTAGTATTGAAATCAACTGACTAAAGGGAGGAAAAGTAGAATGAGAATTAATCATAATATTCCTGCATTAAATGCCCACAGATTATTAAATGTCAACAATGGGAACTCCGCTAAAGTACTAGAACGACTTTCTTCTGGCAAGAGGATTAATAAAGCGGCAGATGATGCAGCAGGAATGGCGATATCTGAAAAAATGAAGGCGCAGGTGAGGGGATTAAGAAAGGCTTCACAAAACACCCTAGATGGTATCTCATTGATTCAGACAGCAGAGGGAGCCATGAATGAAGTTCACTCCATGCTGCAAAGAATGAGGGAGCTAGCGGTACAAGCAGCCAATGGAACCACCACCGATGAAGATAGAAAATCCATTCAAGATGAAATCAATCAGTTAACTTCTGAGGTCAATAGAATTGCTAATGGTACTGAGTTTAATACGAGAAAGATTTTGCAGGGTAACGATGGACCAAATTCTAACACCACTGTACACAAAATGTCTACTGGTACATCTGCACAAATATTAGGAGTAGCATTTGCTAATGATGCAGCAGTTTCAGGCTTGGGGTCTTTGACTTCTGAAAGTCTTTCTATATGGATTGATGGAGAAGAAAGAGTTGTAAATCTTAATAAACTAGACGGCACTACCAATAATTCAACCAAAGATAATTTATTAGAGGCATTAAACAATGCCATGGGGAATCTAGGAAAAGCCATTTTTACAGATGGGGATATTCTTGAAATAAAAGCCAATTCTATTGGTGGAACTAGTGAATTAATAATAACAGGTACCGACAGAATTCTAGGAAAACTGTTTGATGCTACTTATGTAGAACCAGGTCCAACAGATCCAGCCTATGTCTTTTCTGGTGATCTTACAGTAAGAGGTGAGGCTGAAAAGGATTTAGGAAATGCCGTTGGTAGTTTTTATTTCAACAAAATGCCGGAAATAGGTTCTACCTTAACCATTGGTAAAGAAAAGGTGGAATTTTATGATAGCAGTGTTGGACCCTATACTGGTTCCAATAGGCCAATAAATATTCACAATAAAAGTATAGAAGATATTGTTAAAGAGATTTCTAACCTTGGCTTTGATGGAGTAAAAATGCAAGTTGACTCGGGTGTATCTACGCGACTTCTAGTAGAGGCTAACGCTCCTGGTTTTACAGGTCAGGCTATATTCTTAGAGGGAACGCCGGAAGAGTTTGTTACCAATCTACAAATCGGTCCAAATCAAGGACAAGGCTTTAGACTAGTGATCGGAGATATACGGGCAAAGGAGCTAGGTATCAGCTCTACCACCCCAGATGGCAATACAGGTGTAAAAGGAGCCGCTTTTAGAAATGTTATAGAAGTAACAGATGGACTGTCTGAGGGAACCATTGAATATGCATTGGATTTATCTACAGAAGCTAGAGCTACTGCTGCTATCACAGTCTATGACAATGCCATTGTAAAGCTGGCTGGAATCAGAGGCTCTTTAGGAGCTACCCAAAATCGACTGGAATATACTGCAGCCAACCTAGACAACACAACAGAGAACTTAACTGCAGCATTATCCAGAATCGAAGATGCTGATATGGCTTTAGAAATGTCAGAATTTACGAAGCTTAACATATTAACCCAATCAGGTGTGGCTATGCTGGCACAGGCAAACCAAAGACCACAGTCTATTTTACAGCTATTAGGAAGCTAATAAAAAAGGAAAATGAAAAGTGAAAAGTGAAAAGTGAAATCAAAATTAATTTTTGGTTTCGCCGAAGGCGTTAGGTCCTAAATTTAGATTTTACATTTTTCATTTTAAATTTTAAATTCCGCCGAAGGCGGCAATGGGAGTGAATGATTGATGATAGAAAAAGAATACCTTGCCAATCGTGTTGCTAACGCCAACAATACAGAGCTAGTGATGATTGTATATGAAGGCTTGATAGATACATTAGAGGATAGTATAGATTACATAAATGTAGGAGCTGACAAAAAGCTAAATACTTCCCTACAAAAATGTCGAGAAATACTAGCAGAGCTTCTTTCCACCCTGCAGGGGGATTCTGAGGTTGCCAGTAATCTTAGAAGCATATATATCTATGTTAACAGATTGATCACAGAAGCTGAAAACAATAAGGATATTGAAAAGCTAAAGCTGGCAATTAAAGTAATCAATCCCATCTATGAGGGCTGGAAGGAGTTAAGTGAAAAAGAAAGCAAAGAACCAAATGCTCCAGCTTCTGATGGACCCAAAATCGTAGCCGGTATGACCTATGGCAAAGGGCAATTAAATGACTATGTCATAGATGATGAAAAGGAATGGCAAAAAGGATAAAAAGAGATTAAAACTCAGCATCTTTATGTATTGCACTATACATTAAGGTGGCTGAGTTTTCTTTTGCTTAAAATCACAAGATTTTTTAATGGCCTTGATTTTGTATCATAATATTAGCCACGGATAGCAACACTAAATACCAATAGAAAATATTATGGGTATAAGGAGCTATCGCAAAATGTCAAAATTATTTCAATACATTGGAGCCTATATGACCAAATGGTTAGCTATAGCCACCCTTATGGGAATGGGAGGCGGCCTTTCGGCTGTTGCTTTAAATCTCTCTATCCAATACGTAACAGAAAGGAGCTATTTTCTTCCTTTATGGATTGCCCCCATGATTGGAGGCTTATTGGTTTCTATTTTATACCTATGGGATCGAAGACCGGCTGGTTTTGGTACAGATAAATATATAGATGCAGTAAATAATAGAAAATCCTTATCCTTTAAGGTTTTCTTAACAAAGCTAGCAGCAACAGCCATCACCATTGGTTTGAGAGGCAGCGGTGGAGTAGAAGGACCAATGCTGGTAATGGGTGGAAGCCTAGCAGACGGCATATCAAAAATTAGAAAAGCAAGAATATATCTTACAGAGGAGGATCAAAGAATCCTCACCATTTGTGGCGCTGCAGGAGCTATAGGGGCTATATTTAGATCTCCCGTGGGAGGAGGGATTTTTGTAGTAGAAATATTATATCGTTCCTCCTTACATTATGGCGACCTTTTTCCTGCCATGCTTTCTTCTACTATGGGATTTGTTATCTACAGCATGCTGGCCAATGCCAACCCTTTATTTACTATACCCGACTACTTGCCCAATGTTTTAAATGTACCTTCTTTTGTACTAGCAGGAATAGTTGCAGGAATTGCCTCTATAGTATTCATGACAGTCTTTAGACATACACAAGAATTTTTCAAGAAAATCCCCTATTATAAGCTGCACCCTATGATGGGGGGAGTCGCAACTGGGTTCATCCTGTTATTTCTACCGGATGTGGCTGGAACTGGAACAAGTGTTATTCAGGAAATGATATACAAGGTTTTCCCTATAGGGATACTGGTCTTATTAGTGATTGGAAAAATACTAGCAACCTCCTTTACCGTTGCTTCTGGAGGAAGTGGAGGCTTAGTAATACCAGCTCTTTTTATTGGGGCAGCAAGCGGCAATGTCATGGCGGCTTTAGTTGCTAATGGGGATAGTGGTTTATATGCCTCCTTAGTAATCACAGGGATGGCTGCCTCCCTTGCCAGCATAGCAAATGTACCTATTGCTGCTGCCATTATGCTGGTGGAAATGGTGGGGCTGAGGCTTGGTGTACCCGCCACCCTAGGCAGTATTATTGGCTATGCAATCGGTCACAGCCAGGTTATCTATGGTGTTACCTCCCCTGATCATTGGCAATTTAAAGAAATGATAGCATGGAGAAAAAATGATATTAATAAAAAAGGTCATTAGATTATGGTATAATAGCCTTATGAATATATAGGTGTATATCTTTAGATAGTGATTATTACATATATACAGCCACATCTAAAGGAACATCTATCACTAAGGAGGCAAAGAAATGAATATTGTTAAACAATTAGTACAGGAATTTCAACTAAAGGAATTTCAGGTAACCAATACCATTGAATTGATAGAGGAGGGAAATACGATTCCCTTTATTGCCCGCTATCGTAAAGAACGGACAGGAGAGCTAAGTGATACAGTTTTAAGGGAACTGGCGGAACGATTAACCTACCTAAAAAATCTTCAGGAGAGAAAGGAAGAAATAACTCGCCTCATTGGAGAGCAGGAAAAGCTAACTCCAGAAATACAAGAAAAAATAAAAGGGGCAAAAACGCTGCAGGAGGTAGAGGATATCTACCGACCCTTTAGGCCAAAAAGAAGAACCAGAGCTACCATTGCAAAGGAAAAAGGCTTGGAGCCTTTAGCAGTTATTTTATATGCCCAGGAGATAAAGGAAGGGGATATAGAGAAAATAGCTGCGGAGTATATTGATGCTGAAAAGGAAGTACATACTACACAGGAAGCCTTAGCTGGAGCTATGGATATCATTGCAGAAATGATTTCCGATGATGCAGATGACCGTAAAGCCATAAGAGATATTACCTATAAGGAAGGAATCATGCTTTCAAAAGCCACAGAGGCAGAAAAGGATTCCGTTTATGAAATGTACTATGATTATAAGGAAAAGGTGAATACAGCTGCAGAACATAGAATACTAGCCATGAATCGCGGAGAGAAGGAAGGCTTTCTAAAGGTAAAGGTAGACATAGAAGAAGATAAGATTCTTCATTATCTTAAGAAAAAAGGCTTGAAGCCAGAGGATAATATCACTACTACCTACGTAGAAACTGCCATTGAGGACGCATATAAACGGTTGATTGCTCCCTCCATTGAAAGAGAAATTCGCGCAATGCTGACAGAAAAGGCAGAGGAAAAGGCCATCAAGGTTTTTGGAGAAAATCTAAAAAGACTTTTACTACAACCCCCTGTAAAGGATAAGGTAGTGATGGGGTTTGATCCCGCCTATCGTACCGGCTGCAAAATTGCCGTGGTGGATGGCACTGGAAAACTATTGGACACTATGACCATTTATCCCACTGCTCCACAGCATGATGTAGAGGGCAGCAAGAAAAAATTAAAGGACTGGATAGAAAAATATGAAATAGATATTGTTGCTATAGGTAATGGGACAGCATCAAGAGAATCAGAACTAATTATAGCTGAGCTGCTAAAGGAAGTGGATAGAAAGGTCTATTATATGATTGTAAGCGAAGCCGGGGCCTCTGTTTATTCCGCATCGGACTTAGCTTCTAAGGAGTATCCGGATATCAACGTATCCTTAAGGGGTGCCATCTCCATAGCAAGAAGATTGCAGGATCCATTAGCAGAACTAGTAAAGATTGATCCTAAGCATGTAGGCGTAGGGCAATATCAGCATGATGTAAACCAAAAGCGTTTGGACGAAACCCTAAAGGGTGTAGTAGAAGATTGTGTAAATAGTGTGGGGGTAGATTTAAATACAGCCTCAGCTTCCCTATTGCAGTATATTGCAGGCATCAGTAAAGCAGTGGCAGATAATATCGTAAAATATAGGGAAGAAAATGGAAGATTTATCGATAGAAAGCAGTTAAACAAAGTAAAACGCTTGGGACCAGCAGCCTTTCAACAGGCGGCAGGATTTTTAAGGATAGCCAATGGGAAAAATCCGTTAGATAATACAGGGGTACATCCTGAGTCCTATGATGCTACAGAAAAGCTGATAAAGCTACTAGCCTATGATTTAACAGAGATGAAGGAAAAGGCTTTTAGAGATATAGAAGAAAGAATGAAGCATGAGAAGGAAGAAACTGTGTCTCAACAATTAGATATAGGGATTCCTACATTGAGAGATATTGTAAAGGAGCTTAAAAAGCCTGGGAGAGATCCAAGGGAGGAACTTCCAAAGCCTATCTTTAGAACAGATGTACTGAAGATGGAGGATTTAAAGGTGGATATGATTCTTACAGGAACCGTGAGAAATGTACTGGATTTTGGTGCTTTTGTAGACATAGGAGTAAAAAGTGATGGGTTGGTGCATATTTCTGAGTTAAGTGACAAATTTGTAAAAAATCCTATGGATGTGGTGGCGCTAGGAGATATTGTTACAGTAAAAATAATTGGCGTGGATGTCAACAAAGGAAGAATCTCTTTATCTATGAAGGGAGTCTAAAAGACAATAAAGGAGGAGCATCATGAATCAATCACAAGAAATTCAAAAACTAAAAACCTATCGATGGCTTATATGGGGAGTACTGGTTTTATCTTATATTATCGTATTTTTCCATAGACTGGCATTAGGTGTAGTGCGGGAGGATCTGGTTGCCACCTTTGGTATCACTGGAACCACCTTTGCAAACCTAGGGTCTACCTACTTTTATGCCTATATGGTAATGCAAATTCCATCAGGAATTTTAGCTGATTCACTAGGTGCCAGAAAAACAGTAACCATTGGCACCTTATTGGCAGGAATAGGGTCTATCGTCTTTGGTTACGCCCCTTCTATTGCTATGGCTTTTTTGGGGAGACTTTTAGTAGGTATTGGTGTATCAGTGGCTTTTATTGCAATACTAAAGGTACAATCCCAATGGTTTTTTGAAAGGGAGTTTGCTACTATGTCAGGGATTACCTCCTTTGTTGGAAATCTAGGAGGGATTTTTGCTCAAACTCCTCTGGCTATCATGGTGGCATACTTCACCTGGAGAAGCACCTTTGCCGCCATAGGAGTCATTAGCATAGTCATTGCCATCTTATGCTATGTTTTTGTTAAGAACTCACCTAGCGATATGGGTTTACCAACCATAGAGAGTATTGAAGGGAAAGAGAAAAAAGCAATGAAAACACCGCCCTTAGGTGAAGGGCTAAAGGAAGCCCTTTTAAACTGGAAAACTTGGCCATCCTTCTTTGTCTTTGCAGGATTTTTTGGGGCCTTCGTTTCTCTAACGGGCACATGGGGGATTAGCTATTTAGTAGAGGTATATGAGATAACTCGTCAGGCTGCCACCAACTATACCACAGTAGCAGTATTAGGCTTGGCAATAGGTGGTATTGTTGTGGGTAAGTTTTCTGATGCTATACAAAGCAGAAAAAAACCTATGCTGATTTTTGGTAGTATTTATGTCATTACATGGGCTATTCTAGTTTTTGTTAACGGAGGAAAGCCTCCAATAGGGATCTTATATCCCCTCTTTTTTATCATGGGAATTACCTGTCCAATCTTTGTATTGGGCTGGGCCTGTAGTAAGGAAGTAAACCATCCTGGGCTTGCCGGCATTTCCACCTCGATTGTAAATATTGGGGGTTTTTTTGGGGGAGCAGTACTACCGCCTTTGTTAGGAAGGGTTTTTGATAATTATGGAGAAGTATTAAGTGTAACTGCATTATATCAAAAAGCTTTTATGTATTGCTTTATTGCCTCCGTAGTAGGATTTTTATTTGTTTTTCTAGTCAAGGAAACCCACTGTAGAAATATATATAGAGAAAATACCCAAGAATAATAAAAAATAGAGAGAAATTCTATGAAACCATTTAGAGGATATTACGTCTAATTTTTTGATGAGGAAAATCAGGGGAAAAGGGAGTTTTATAATGGATACTATGCCTATAAAAGTTGTGATCCTCAACGCTATGCCAGAAGCAATGCTGTTGATATACTTAGGGTTGGTTTTGATTGGCATAAAACCTAGTAAAAAGAGGGTTTTTATTGCAGGGATTATTCAGGGGATTGCTTGTTTTTATATAAGAAAGCATTTTGATTTTGGGCCCCATTTACTGCTACAATATGTGTCCCTTGCTGTAATCACTTGGGCTATCGTAAAGGCACCATTTTTTGCTGTCCTTATCAGCACAGCCATAGCAATAACTATGGCTATATTGCTGGAGAGTACAACCACTATCTTTATAACCAATATAACAGAGATCACCATGGCAGAGGTGATGTCGAGAGGTTTTTTGAGGATAATAGTGTCTATGCCTTATCTACTTATTTTAATAATTTTAGCCTATGTAGTTACAAGACATAAATTTACATTAGAGCAGGAAATTAAGATATTGAGCAAACTAAATCAAAAGGTAAAATAATGAAATAATTATTTGCAAAAAGATAAAAAAAAGGTTATAATAAGTTTAAGAAAACTGCATAGTTTTTTCTTCAGGGCAGGGTGAAATTCCCGACCGGCGGTTATAGTCCGCGACTCGACATTAAGTCGACTGAGCTGGTGAAATTCCAGCACCGACAGTAAAGTCTGGATGGGAGAAGATGTGAAATCATTTTTTGTTGCATTTATACGCCTGAAGATATATTATTCAGGCGTTTTATTATTTCACAGCACTAATTCTTCCCAATAATTATTTTCATTATAATATTTAGGGAGGTTTTCATGATGGAAAACACGTACAAATCATTAAGTTTAAAAAAAGCAAAGGTATTTACCACAAGTAATCTTGTGAAAATGTCAATCTTAGGAGTAATCTCCTATGTACTGATGTTTATTCATTTTCCGCTGCCTATGTTCCCTGTATTTTTAAAGATTGATGTAGCGGATGTACCTGCATTGATAGGGGGATTTGCTTTAGGTCCTGTAGCAGGAATGCTGATTCAGTTAATCAAAAACTTTTTACACTTAGTCACCAAGACCTCTACCGGTGGGGTAGGAGAATTATCCAACTTTATCGTAGGTACCGCCTATGTTGTACCAGCAGCCATGATTTATCATATGAAGAAGGATAGAACCCACGCAATCATTGGTGTAATGGTGGGAACTGTAGTGATGGCTCTAGCAGGTGCGCTATCTAACTATTATTTAATCATTCCTTTTTACTCAAATTTTATGCCAATAGATGCCATTGTGCAAACGGGAACAGTGATTAACAGTAGGATTGTAGATGTAAAAACCTTGGTTATCTATGGAATAACGCCATTCAATATTTTTAAAGGACTCTTAATTGCTTTTGTGACATTACTTATCTACAAAAAAATATCTCCAATCATAAAGAAATAATAGACTTCTAAAACCTAGTAACCACACGTATGTGCCTATACGTTGTGGTTACTGTTTTTTTCTGCAAAATTATGAAAAAACCAATTTTAGCTTTAACAATCTTTCCTTGAACAAATGAATTATTCTTTCTTCATCCTCCTTATCCTTAGCCTCAAATGTGACAGACAGCCGTACATAAGGCTCTGGTGTGTTCCATGGGACAGTGCAGATCTGTGCATGGCTTAACAAATATAGGGAGAAGTCTTCAGCACTTTTAAAAACTACACCATTTTCAGTTCCTTTAGGTATGGATAGATAGCAGTAGAAAGTTGCCTTTGGCTTATCTATAGTAAAGCCTACTTCTCTTAGGGCAGTGATAAGAAGATCAAATCTTCTAGAGTAACGTTTGCAGTTAGATGAAGAAATTTCAGGATGGTTTAAAGCATAAGCACCGGCCTTCTGAATAGCTCGAAACTGTCCAGAATCTGAATTAGCCTTCACGGTACTTAAGATACTGATGATTTCAGAATTGCCAGCTGCGAAAGCTATACGCCAGCCAGTCATGTTAAAGGCTTTAGAGAGAGTGTGAATCTCAATCCCTACATCCTTGGCTCCATCGACGGATAAGAAACTCAAAGGCTTTTCATCATCAAAGACAATGGCAGCATAGGTAGAATCTGCAACGACAACGAGATTGTTTTTATGGGCAAACTCTATAATCCTTTTGTAAAAATCTTCGGTGGCCACTTGACCAGTAGGATTATTAGGGTAATTAATATATAAGAGTTTGGAACGATATAAAATAATACTAGGTATATTAGAAAAATCAGGATAAAAATTATTTGCTTTAGTTAATGGAATACCATAAACAACGCCTCCAAGATACTTGGTATGGGTGGAGATAATGGGATAACTGGGCAGGGGAATCAAGGTAATATCTCCGGGATTAATAAAGCATAAGGGCAGCATAGCCAGAATAGATTTTGCTCCGATACCATGGAGAATTTCGTCATAAGGATTAAGATTGCTTACACCAAAAACCTTATAAAGATAATCAGCCGCAGCTTGTTGAAACTCCGAGATGCCATTATCGGCATACAATCTGTTTTCAAGCTTGCCTGCTTCCTTACATAGTACTTCTACAACCTTTTCATCTGCTGCTAAATCCGGCTCTCCAATTCCCATATCAATAAATTCAACATTAGGGTACCTCTTCATTACCTCTTCCTTTGCTTTTTTAATCCTCATAAACTTATAATCTTGCTTTGCGATATCAAAGCTTTGATCTCTAAAACGGTCAGCAATTAAATCATGAATCTTACCCATAAGCCCTCTCTCCTTTCGAAATGATATGAATCAATTGAGACTTATAGATTATTTTATTCTGATGGAGAGAAAGGTGTTCATTGCATATAAAAGATAAAAAAGTAGATCCCATTGTTAGCAGATCTACTTTTTTCAGCTTAATTATTTTTTTCTAGCGTTTCCGGCATTACCTCTACCTTGATTTCCGGCATTGCCATTACCATTGCCATTGCTGTTACCTATAGCATTACCATTACCTCTATTGTTTCCAGCAGCCTTTTCTATTGTAGCGGAGGATGCAGCAGCCTCTTCATCTTCTTGGGGAGTTCCTTCCTCTACCTCTTCTGGCTGAAGGATATTGTCTTTAATGCGGCCCTTCAAGCTTTCTCTTTGCTGCTGCAATTCTTTTCTGAGGTTTTCTCTCTCAGCCTTACGATTTTCTTGGATGGCTCTTTTTTCTGCTAAAAATTCCTCTTGGATTTGTCTTCTTAATTGCTTTTCCCAATCATTACTGTTTTCTAAGAATTCATGGAATTCATTGGCTTCCTTAGCACTTCTTAGTTCAGCCTCTACTTCCTCCATTTCCTTCTCAATTGCTTCCTTTTCTTCATCGGTCAAATCCTCATTTAAGAGGGCCTCTTGAAGCTCATCCAGCTTTTCTTGTAATGCTGCTAAGTCTTCTTCAGACACTAATTCCCAATCATTTTCACTGGTTTTTAATTGTTGGCTTAGAATGCGAAGCTCTACTTTACGGATATTTTTTCGGATAGCTGGTTGTGCAACCTCAGGGACACGGTCATAAACGGATTGTAATACCAGTAGATTCTTATATAGATTCTCTACCACTTCATCTGTTTCGTCAGAGTTTTTCTCCTCATCATCTAGCTCACCATCATTGGTACCTTCCTCATCATCCACTGATTGGTCTCCTTCAGTATCCAAATCCTCCGCATACTCTAAATCTTCCTCTAAAGCCTTTAAAATCTCTTCAATCAATGCCTCTAGCTCATCTTCATCTAAATCCTCTAAATTGAAGTCTGGATTTTCTAGATAATTTCTGATGAAATCAATGTCAATTTCAGTAGATTCCTCTGCGGTCTCTGTGTCAGTTAAAATGACACTGGATTCCTCCTCCGTTGAGTTTTCACTATTGACTCCCTCACCTGCAAAGGCATACACAGCAGAACCAAGCAGTAAAGATCCACTGAGGATAAAAGCTAATGTTTTTTTCATGATTTGGTGCCCCCTTTTTCGTTATTTTTTCATTATACTATGCGATAAAGATTTTGAAAAAAGGGGACAGCATGTCGAAATAAGTCCAGAGACCTAAGTTTATGTGGAAAAAATTGTATAATATAGAAAGTTGCCTAAACTCTATGTAGATAAAAAAGCAAATTGTGGTAAAATAGAGTATGGAGAAGAGGAAAATAATTCATAATGATAAGGGAGCTATAAATATAGATAAAGCGGGTGTTTTCAATGAAATGCATTACAGTTTTTAGTGAAGAAGAGACAAAAGCTTTAGCAAGAAAGCTAGGGAAAATGACGAAAAATGGAGATGTACTTTGTTTGATAGGAGACTTAGGGACTGGAAAAACAACCTTTACAAAAGCCTTTGCTGAGGGGCTGGAGGTAGAGGATTATGTTACCAGTCCTACCTTTACTATACTACAGGAGTACGAAGGAAGATTGCCTCTATACCATTTTGATGTATATCGCATAAGAGATGTCAATGAGATGCAGGACATCCCTTATGATGAATATTTTTATGGTGATGGTGTAACTATTATTGAATGGGCTCAGCTGGTGGAAGAAATTCTTCCTAGAGATTATTTAAAGATAACAATAAGGTATCTAGATATAGAGAAAAGGGAGCTTTGTTTTAAAGCCACCAATGAATACTATCAAAAGCAAATAGAGGAGTTGTTAGAGATATGAAGCTATTAGCACTAGATACTTCATCTATCGTGGCTACTGCTGCTGTGCTGAATGGAGAAAAATTAATGGGAGAATATATTCTAAACCATAAAAAAACCCATTCCCAGAAGCTGATGCCTATGCTGGAGGAAATATTAAAAAGCTGTGAGTTATCCCCTAAGGACATCGATGTATTTGGAGTGGCTGTAGGTCCAGGTTCCTTTACAGGTCTGCGGATTGGACTGGCCACTATCAAAGCAATGGCACAGGCCTTGGATAAACCAATGGTAGGAATCTCTACCCTTGAGGGTCTAGCCTTTAATCTGATATATTGTGAAAAACCCATTTGTCCTATCATCGACGCTCAAAGGGATTTGGTTTATACTGGGTTGTATCAATGGCAGAATCAACAGCTGACAAGGATAATGGCAGAAGAAGTAATAGACATACATCAACTGATGGCAGTTTTTAAGGAGAAACAGGAAAAAATAGTCTTTGTTGGAGATGCCTTGGAAAAGTTTCAAGGACTGATTCAGGAGGAGATGAAGGATTTGGCCGTATTCCCGCCAGCCATTGTCACCATGCCTAGAGCCTCCTCCATAGGAGAGCTGGCTAGAAGAAAGGCAGAAAAGGCAGAGGTTTCTAAACCAGCTGAGATATTACCCATCTATATGAGAAAATCTCAGGCAGAAAAACAATGGGAAGAAAAAATGAGAAATGGGAGCTAAGGTTCTATGGAAGGAATAAAAGTCAGAAAAATGGTAGTCAAGGATATCCCCCATGTAGTAGAGATAGAAAAGAAATGCTTTCCTATCCCATGGACAAAAGGAGCCTTTGAAACAGAGATAAAGAAAAATATGCTGGCTGTTTATGTTGTAGCTGTCTTGGATGACAAGGTAGTAGCCTATGGCGGTATGTGGCTGATTGTTGATGAAGGTCATATTACCAATATAGCAGTAGACCCTCAGTATCAGGGAAAAAAAATAGGAGAAGAAGTCACCAAGGCATTAATTGAAGAGGCCAAGAAGAAAAGGCTGTATCGATTAACCCTTGAGGTTAGAAAATCCAATCATATAGCACAAAAACTATATAATAAGCTGGGATTCATAGCATGTGGTATAAGGCCAGAGTATTATAGCGATAACGGTGAAGATGCCCTTATTATGTGGAAGGAAATAGAGTAAAATAAAGACCCTTTTTATCATCAATATGTGACTAGAATGGGTTTTTTGTAAATAAAAGCATGTTTTCCAGGAAAAATGCTGGAAATTTATTGAAAAAAGTGGTATTATTTTATTTGGATTCAATATTGTTAAATAAGAACATAGTAAACTATGTTTAAAATTGTTTCACATACATTTAGGGATTGCAATAAACCCTAAATTATTTGTTTTTAGTAATATTAGGAGGAGAAAAAAATGGCAAAGGGTAAAGGAAAAGGGAAAAAGAAAAAAATAATTATTGGAGTAATCATCGTAGTTATAGCCATTGCCGCCATTGGGGCAAATGCCATCATGAGAGGCAATAATGAGGGATTGGCGGTAGATGTAATGGCACTAGAAAAGGGAGAAATAACCATCACTGTCCCTGCCAACGGCATCTTAGAGGAAATTGAAAGACAAACAATCTATGCAGAAAACAGCGCAAAGGTACTATCTATCGAGGTAGAAGAAGGAGATTATGTAGCAGCAGGCCAAGTGTTAGCATTATTAGATGGCGAAGATTTAGAAATACAGATGGCTATAAAGAAGCAAATGCTGGAAATGAATAAAATTGATTTAGCTAGGCTAGAGAAAAACCAAAAGATTGAACAGGGAAATCGAAATCGACAGATGGATAGTAGCTTGAAGAGAATGGAGGATGCTAAGACGGATCTAGATAGAAATAAGCAGTTATTTGAGCATGGAGCCATTTCTCAACAGGACTTTAGAAATAGTGAGAGAGACTATGAAGAAGCTGTTAATAGCTATGAAGAACTGCAACAAAAACAAGACACCCTTGAATTTGAAATTCAGAAAATGAGAAAAACCATTGCAATCACTGAACTGGAGATTGCTGAAATAGAAAAAAGGATAGAAAAGCAGGAGGGCAAAATTGTCAGCTCCATCAACGGTGTTGTAACAAATATTCATGTGGAAGAAGGAAGCTTTGTCAACACAGCCAACCCTAGCTTTGTTATTGCTAATATAGAGGATTTAACCATAGAAATCAATGTGAATGAATATGATATAGCCAAGGTAGAGGTCGGGCAGAAGGTAGAAATCCAAACAGATGCGTTAATGGGTCAGGTATTTAAAGGAGAGGTTGAAAAAATCGCTCCAGTAGCAAAAAGAGTGTCCACCGGTCAAACCAATGAAACCGTGATTCCCGTTACCATCAAGGTGATCGAGAGGGATGATTTTTTAAAGCCAGGTTTTTCTGTTAGAACAAGAATCATTAGTCAGAAGAAAGAGGATGTTTTGGTGGTTCCCTTTGACTCCATTATGGTGGAGCAAAATGGTGCAAAGATGGTTTTTGTTGTGAGGGAGGATACCCTACATAAGATAGAGGTACAAACAGGAATCGAATCAGATTTTGACGTAGAAATCATCAGAGGACTAGAAGAAAATGATATGGTGGTTTTAAATCCTTCTATGTTTTTAACAGAAGGAATGAAGGTGACTGTCAATGAAAGACAGCAGGAAGAAAAATAAGGATAGGGAAGGATTTCTATGAATCTATTAGAAAACATTCAACTGGCTTTTTCTACCATCAGAGCAAATAAAATGCGATCCTTTTTAACCATGCTGGGAATCATCATAGGCATTGCTGCAGTTGTGGCGATATCAGCTATAGGGAATGGCGGAAGGCATGAAATAGAAAAGAGCATGGAGCAGTTTGGTACCAATCGGTTGATGATCTATATGAATTGGGAAAAACAAAATGATTTTAGGCTTCGTGATTTTATCAATGATAGAGATATAGAAGCAATCAGTAGAATCGAAGGCATTGACGCCATTACCCCCTTATTCGAAGAATGGACCACCATTAGTGCTGAAAATCGGCATGCTGAGATTGTATTGGTGGGAGCCAATCCTGATAGTGAAATTATCACCAATGTAGAGGTTTTAAGGGGAAGGTTTATTACACAGCAGGATTTAGACAGTTATAATAATCATATGGTTATCTCTGAAAAGGATGCTCGAGAGCTTTTTGGCACTATTGAGGTTTTAGGGAAGACGGTTACTGTAAATACCTATAGAGGCCCTGTTGATTTTCGGATTGTAGGAATTGCTAAATATGAAGAAAATCTTTTCAGCGGCACTATGAATAACGGTAGAGCTCAAGTCTATGTACCTATCACCACCATTATGAGGGTTTATAATCAAGAGGTATACTATGGTGTGAATCTAAAGATTACTCATCAGGAGGATATGGAGAGGATCGGAGAACAAGTTACAAGGCTATTGGAAAGATTGCATAACAATAGAGATATGTATATGGTTTTCAATTTAGAACAAATGATACAAGAAGTTGCTGGTGTTATCAATACCATAACCAGTGTGCTAGGTTTTATTGCAGGTATTGCTCTTTTAGTTGGTGGTATTGGGATTATGAACATCATGCTGGTGTCGGTAAGTGAGAGAATCCGAGAAATTGGCATAAAAAAAGCCATTGGCGCCAAAAGAAGGACGATATTATTTCAATTTTTAACCGAGTCCTCTATTATCTCCCTTATGGGAGGTATTATTGGTATTATTCTGGGCTTTCTTTTAGGGATGGGGCTTTCCTACCTATTAAAGATGCCTCCACTGATTAGTGCTAAGGAAGTGGTATTTGCTTCTTTATTGGCCATGACAATAGGAACGGTCTTTGGGGTCTATCCTGCCAATAGAGCAGCTAAGTTGGATCCAATTGAGGCCCTTAGATATGAGTAGATATAAAATGAAAAATGAAGAATGAAGAATGAAGAATGAAGAATGAAAAATGAAAAGCAAATTGATTAAGTGACATAGGAAAAAGCCGATAGAGCAAGAAGCGTAAATTAGAGTAAGGAGAAGATTTTATGTTGTTAATAGAAACCTTAAGGGTGGCATTACAGAGTATATGGGCAAATAAAATGCGCTCTAGCTTAACTGTGCTAGGCTTAGTCATAGGTATATTATCGGTGGTGGTGATTACAACCTTGGGAAATGCTGCCCAGGCTGACATGACAAGCGTCTTTGATGCCTATGGAAAAGGAAAGCTAAGTGTTGGTCTTCGACATAATAATGACCGCCCAGCTGTTTATCGAGACTATTTTAGTGATGAGGATATAACTGCTGTGGGGAGAATGGAAACAGATGTTTTTGCTGTATCTCCGGAGCTTAGCAGATGGATGACGATGTCACATGGCAATAAACAAATGAGTATAGATATGTATGGAGTAAATCAAAACTATCATGAAGTAGAAACTGTAGACATCATAAGAGGACGTTTTCTTACGGAGGAGGATGTTTTAGGTAGAAGAAATGTCATGGTAATTGATGAAAAGGCTGCTAGATATCTATTTGGCTCCACTGATTGCATAGGAGAGATTGTCACCTTAACTACAGGGTGGCATACAGTAGAATTAATGATTATAGGTGTGGATAAGTTGCTGGATTCTGCAATTTTAAACATGGCAATGGGAAATTACGCTTATGGTTATATGCCTATTACCTTGGCTACAAGAATGGATTCAATTGACAGATATCCTATGCTTTTACTGCAGGCACAAGAAGGATTAGAGACAAACATAGTAGGAGAAAGGGTGTTAAGTCTATTAGAAAGAAGAAATAAAGAAAGAGATATGTATCGCGTATATTCCCATGAAGATGACTTAAGTCAAGTAAACGAAGGGATTGGATTTTTAACCTTAACTGTTTCTGGTATAGCAGGTATATCTCTCTTAGTTGGGGGGATTGGTATCATGAACATTATGCTGGTTTCCGTTACAGAAAGAACGCGAGAAATCGGTATAAGAAAGGCAATTGGGGCAAAACCATCGGTGATTTTGCTGCAATTTTTAGTAGAGGCTGTTATTCTTTCTTTATTTGGAGGAATATTAGGACTTTCTATAGGAGGCTTGATTAGCTTTGGTATTGTTGGAGCATTAGGATTACCCTTTGTCATATCAAAGGGTGCTATCATTATGGCCTTTGTTTTTTCCACCACTGTGGGAATTGTTTTTGGAGTATATCCAGCAAATAAAGCATCAAAGCTAGATCCTATTGAAGCTTTGAGATACGAATAAAAAGAGGTGTTAAGATGATTAGCGTTAAGGATTTGAACAAGGTTTATGAGAATGGCAGTATTGCTGTACATGCATTAAAAAGTGTCAATCTAGAAGTGAAGGAAGGAGAATTTATGGCAATTACAGGGCCATCCGGTTCTGGAAAGTCTACCTTTATGAATGTCATTGGATGCTTAGATGGAGCAACCTCTGGGATATATATACTAGATGATGAAAAGATTGAAGATTTACCTGATAATGAATTAGCTGAAATACGGAATCGAAAAATCGGATTTGTTTTTCAATCCTTTAATTTAATACCACGAACCTCTGCCTTAAAAAATGTAGAACTGCCCATGATGTATGCAGGAATCAGTGGTAGAGTCAGAAAGCAAAAAGCTCTAGAAGCATTAGAAAAGGTAGGGTTAGGAGATAGAGTAGAGCATAAGCCTAATGAACTGTCGGGGGGACAAAAACAAAGGGTAGCCATTGCTAGGGCCTTAGTGAATAATCCTGCTATTATTTTGGCGGATGAGCCTACAGGAAATCTAGATTCAAAATCTACTCAGGAGGTAATGGATCTCTTTAAAAAGCTGAATGAGGAGGGGGTTACTATACTCATTGTAACCCATGAACAGGAGATTGCAGAGCAAACCAATAGAATTATCAGCTTCCTTGATGGTGAAATCATTATGGATAAAATAATAGAAAAAGAAAAACTAGAAAAGAAAGATCAATCGATAGAAGCTTAGGCTTCTATCGATTGATTTTATCAGTTTCATTAGGGCTTCTCTTTCTCATTTCAAATATTGCTAAGTCTGTGGGAGCTATAGGATATAGCATACCATTGGATAAAACATTTTCACTACCTAATCTTTGAGAAAGGGATCTTTTACGAGAAGTATTTCTATGTCTTCTAGCCATAAAGATTCACTCCTTTAGAAATTTTATCCCTATTCTTAGTATGGACAGAAATAAAAAAAATACTAAATCAAAAAAATGTTAAATGCAAGTTTTCTGGAAGTAATATATAATCAATATAGACAATAATGGGTAGTATATGGATATATATGCCTCTATGGAAGGAGGAAAACATAGAAAATGACGAAAGATTTTACAAAAGAAGATATTATTACCTTAGCAATTGAAAGCAGTTGTGACGAAACCTCTGTCAGTGTTTTGAAAAATGGAAGAACTGTTTTATCCAATATCATAGCATCTCAGATTGAGCAGCATCAAAAATTTGGCGGTGTGGTTCCTGAGGTAGCCTCAAGAAAGCATATCGAAAACATCAATATTGTGATAGAAGAAGCTTTAGAGGAAGCAAAGGTTTCCTTTGAAGACATCACCCATGTGGCAGCAACCTATGGACCTGGACTGGTAGGTGCGCTATTGGTGGGACTTTCAGCGGCTAAGGCTATTGCCTTTGCTAGAGAAATACCTTTAAATGGCGTAAATCATATAGAAGGACATATCTATGCGAATTTTATTGAATATAGAGAATTAGAGCCGCCTTTTATCTGCTTGATTGTATCAGGAGGACATACTCACTTAGTATACATGAAGGATTATGGGAAGTATGAAATATTAGGAAGAACAAGAGATGATGCAGCCGGTGAAGCCTTTGATAAAATAGCAAGAGCTTTAGGCTTAGGTTATCCCGGCGGCCCACAAATTGATAAGCTTGCAAAAATAGGCAATAAGAAGGCCATAGCTTTTCCTAAAGCATATCTAGAGGAAGGCAGCTATGATTTCAGCTTCAGTGGATTAAAATCTGCAGTATTAAATTATCTTAACTCTGAAAAAATGAAGGGTAATCCTATTGTTATAGAAGATGTAGCTGCCAGCTTCCAGCAGGCGGTGATTGAAATATTAGTAGAAAAAACCATAAGCTGTGCTTTGGAAAAGGGTATGAAACAGATTACCTTAGCTGGCGGAGTTGCTGCCAACAGTGGTTTACGACAACTGCTGCAGGAAAAGGCAAAGGAGCATGATTTAGATTTAAAATATCCGTCTCTAAAGCTATGTACCGATAATGCAGCCATGATTGGATGTGTAGGTTATTATGATTATATCAAGGGCCATCACTCAGCATTAGATTTGAATGGTGTTCCTAATTTAAAGATAGGAGAAAGACCCTTATAAGACTTGAAACTTTTGGAAAAACTACATAACATTACTTGTATAATGCCCCCTCCCCCCTATGATATAATGGAATTGACATATTAACGATAATGGGAGGGGTTTTTTATGGAATTATTAGCATGGATGAGAAAAATCGACGGGAGCATGGGGAAAACTTCATTATTACAGCTAATTGATGAAATGCACGGAGCAATCGACGCACTATTAATGAAAACCAAGGAACAGGAAAACACCATCAAGGAACTAAGAGAAGCATTAGAACAACAGCAATAATATACATAATTTAAAAAAAAGTAGTGATTATGAGATTTTATGTTAATAAAAAAACCCAACACTAGAAAGCTGTAGGGTTTTTTTATTGCTATATATACACAGATTTATACACAGAGATAAAAAGGGAAAATGTTTACATTGTGGATAAAATATGATTAATGATGCCTACAAGGGTAAAGCTTGTGGATAAGCCTGTGGATTCTGTGGGAAACATGTGGATAGGTGTGGATATAACTTCCCATAATAATATATGCCATACCTATCTAAAATATGACTAAAAAATAATGTTAACATAAATTCGCCGATGGATGACAATAACAACTATATATATGACTATATACCCATTTTTAAAAGAAAGTCCCACCTTTATTTTTTAAAAAGGTGGGACTATATCCTGAGAGAAAACTAAGATCTAGAAAGTCTGTTATTTGACACTTGCCAAGTGATATAAAGCCTTTCCATATATATGAGTAATATGTAGTAGGTTTTCTATAGAAATAAATTCATTTTTTTGATGGGCAGTCTCTTCTTCACCGGGAAAAAGAGGGCCAAAGGCTACAATGTTCTCCATTGCTCGAGCATAGGTTCCTCCGCCTATGGTAATAGGGACTGCATCACTGTCTCCAGTCTCTTCTCGATACACCTTCATCAAACTTTGAATCAGAGTATGCTCTTGGGGTACATATAAGGGTTTTGAGTCTTCATCTAAAACCAATTCAATCCCTGTGTCCTTTAATGCATCGCTTATTCCTGCCAGAACATCCTTGCCGGAGGAAGTGATGGGATATCTGACATTGATTTTGACATCTACGTGTTTTTCATCAGCATCAATGACACCAACGTTAAAAATAAGCTTCCCTGAAATGTCATCTTCAAACCCGCAGCCTATGCTTTCGCCGTTGTATTCCATTGCTATATTTCTATTATACATTTTAATAAAATCAAAGATACCACCACTGCAGTCATGAAGCTCTCCTAGAAATAGCAATAGCTGAGAAATAGCATTATGACCTTTTTCAGGCGTACTTCCATGGGCTGAAATTCCTTCAGAAATGATGGTGACAGCAGAATGATCCTGTATCATAGATAGCTTATACCCAGTTTTAGCAACAAAGCTCTCCAATAAGGCTTCAAGCCTAATAATATCCTCTTTTGGAGCTTTTAACACAGCCTTACATTTATCAGGTACTACATTGGGCCGAGTACCTCCTTGAATGCTTTTTATCATTATGCCAGCAGAAGGATTATGTCCCTTGGGCCACTTCTTTATCAACGAGAATACTTGAATTCCTTTTTCTCCATAGATTACAGGAAAATCTCCATCAGGAGTAAAGCCCATATCTGGATTTTTCTCTTTCTTTAAGTAATACTCCATATCCTTCATGCCCGTCTCTTCATTGGTACCAAATATAATCCTAATCCTTTTGTTAATGGGAAGCTGAGATTCCTTTAAAGCCTTCATAGCAAAAAGTGCAGCTACAACAGGACCTTTATCATCCATTGTTCCCCTTCCGAAGATCTTACCATCATGGATTTCTGCTCCATAGGGAGGATAACACCATCCTTCCCCTTCAGGTACCACATCTAAATGGCCAAGAATACCGATGGTTTCTTCGCCTTCCCCCATCTCCGCAAAGCCCGCATAGCCTTCAAGATTGGTTGTTGTAAAACCCATTTCTTCCGCCAAAGCTAAAGCATATTCTAAAGCAGCGTTTACACCTTCTCCAAAGGGCATGCCTGGTTTTGCCTCTTCTTCTAAACTTTTTATTCTTACAAGCTGTTGGGTTTGATGAATAAGATCATCACGATAACTGTTAATCAATTGAACCAGTTTTTCCATTTTTTTTATCCTCCAAATATTTATTGATGTCTAGGCATCCCATTCCGCATAAAGCTGGTCAATTCGTTCCTTTAGCATGATTGTTTCTTTATGAATCTCTCGGCTTTTTTCAGGGTTTGTATAGATCTCCTGCTGACACAGGAGGGTCTCTGACTCTATAAGTTTTTCCTCTAATAGCATGATTTCTTCTTCTATTTTCTCGCGATTTTTTGCTAATTGACGCTGCTTGTCTCTTTCTTCCTTTTCTTTACGTCGTTCTTCCTTTAGCTGAGTTTTTGTTTTTATTTCAGTTTCTTCCTCTTGATATAATTGTTGATTTTTCTTTTCTACATAGTAATCATAATTTCCCAAAAATACTTCAGTGCCAGTCGCCTTTAAATCAATAACCTTAGTAGTAACGCGATTTAAAAAATAGCGGTCATGAGAAATTACAAAGATAGTACCATCATAGCGTAAAAGCGCTTCCTCTAATACTTCCTTTGAATCAATGTCTAAGTGGTTGGTAGGCTCATCCAGCAGTAGAAAATTTGCATTAGACAAAATCAGCTTTAAAAGAGATAATCGAGATTTTTCTCCACCACTTAAGTTAGATACAGGTTTATAAACATCTTCTTCTCGAAATAAAAAACTACCTAAAAGGGTTCGCACTTCAGTTTCCTTCATATAAGCATGTTCATCCCATATTTCATCAATAACCATCTTATCCAGATGAAGTCCTTCCTGCTCTTGATCATAGTAGCCCAAATCAACATTATGGCCTAAACGCAGTTGGCCATCACTGGCCTTAAGTTTTCCTAAGATAATCTTGAAAAGTGTGGATTTACCAATACCATTGGCACCAATCAAGGCAACCCTTTCTCCACGGTAAATGTCAAAGGTAACCTGACGAAATAGAGGTGTATCATCAAAAGCTTTCTCAAGATTTTCAATAGACAACACATCATTACCACTTTTAACGGTTGTTTGAAACTGCATTTTTGCCTTGGTCTGCTGGGTCTGTGGAGCCTGAAGTTCTTCTACTTTTGCCAGCTGTTTTTCCTTGCTCTTAGCACGGTTCATCAGCTTCTCTGTACCATGCTGACGAAGTCTGCGAATCATATCTTTTTGTTTAGTAATTTCCTTCTGTTGCTGATGGTATGCCTTTAATTGGTGCTGACGAATAACTTGCTTTTTTTTAACAAAATCTGTATAGCTTCCTAGATAGCTCTCCAGTTGATGATTTTCTATCTCCATAATACGGGTAACCAATTGATCCAAAAAATATCTATCGTGAGAAATCATCAGCACAGTTCCTAGATAATCCTTAAGAAAACCCTCCAGCCATTCCACTGCCTCTATGTCTAAATGATTAGTAGGCTCATCCAGCATTAAAAGATCAGGCTTTGAAAGTAATAGCTTTGCAAGAGAAACCCTTGTTTTTTGACCACCGCTCAGCTGAGAAATAGGCTGAGAAAACTCATCCTCTGAGAAACCCAGACCCTTTAATACCCCTCTTACTTCACTGCGAAATCCATAACCGTTACCTTCATTAAATGCCTCCAGCATACCAGCATATGCATCCATAGAGGTTTGTAATTGTGACGAGTTGCTTGGATCTTTCCCTAATACAGCAATTTGCTGCTCTAATTCTCTAAGATTTTCCTCCATAGCTATTAAACCTGCAAAAACATCCACAACTTCTTCATAAACAGTATTGGCTAGATTTAATCTATTGTTTTGTTCTAAATAACCTATTGTTGTAGATTTTGAAATGTATAATTCTCCGTCATCATAAGGAAGCTGTTGACAAAGAATCTTAAAAAGGGTGGTTTTTCCTGCTCCATTGATGCCAACAAGTCCAACCCTTTCACCCTTGTTAATACTGAAGGAAATATTTTTTATAATTAAATCAACTCCAAAGGATTTACTTATATTATTACAGGATAATACAATCATAACCTCGTTGTCCTCCTAAAATTACTGAAAAAATAATGTAAAAGGGAAAAATATAAAAAAGCATTTCCTTAAACATAGTATTTTTCTAAAATTTATTTGTATAACACTAATAGTTTAACAAAAAAAGTGGCAATAATAAAGGGTAAGCTGGCAAAGAAAAAAGAGTGAATTGAGGATTTACACTGGACTAAATATTTGTTATAATACATAATTGGGGAAATAGTTAAATTATGCCAAAGCTTCTTACAAAATAATATTTTACTGTTTTTTCCATTAAAATCTGGGTATATACATAGTTAGTTAATTTTATATCAAGGATATATTTAAAAAAATTCATCATAACTATAACAAATTGATCTTATTAAGCAGAAGCATTGGGATCTCAGAAGGAGATGCTACCCTATCTGCTAGTTACAAAGAGTTTATCTATACCAACCCTTACTACAGGTTGAAGAAAGGTATTGTAAAAAAATCTTCTTAGCAATTGAATGCAACTAAAAATAAAAATGGGAGACGATTACATATGGCAAAAAAATTTAAGGATATTTCAATGGCTGTTATTCGGAGACTGCCAAAGTATCATCGATATTTAAAAGAATTATTAGACAAAGAGGTTTACCGAATTTCATCAAAGGAATTAAGTAACATGATGGGGTTTACTGCTTCGCAGATTCGCCAGGATTTAAACAATTTTGGGGGATTTGGCCAACAGGGATATGGCTATAATGTAGAAGAGCTTTATGGGGAAATCAAAAAGATCTTGGGACTAAATATTAGCTATGGAACTGTTATTATTGGTTCCGGTAACCTTGGTCAAGCTATTGCTAACTACACCAATTTACAGAAACATGGCTTCAATCTATTGGCATTATTTGATACCAACCCTAAGCTTATTGGTATGAGGATAAGAGATGTTCCCATCTATGATATTGATGAAATGCAGGAGTTTATTGATACAAATAACATTAACATCGGTATCATATGTACCCCAAAAGAATTTGCCCAAGACATAGCCAATAAGCTTGTAAAAGCAAATGTATCGGCTATATGGAATTTTGCACCAATAGACCTTAAGGTGCCAGAAAATATTATTGTTGAAAATGTTCATTTAAGTGATAGTTTATTTATTATCTCTTATTTATTAAACAACCAAGAAAAAGAGCAATGGGATTAACCAAAAGAAGTCTTTTGAAAAAGCTTTTGATAAAATGACCTCTAAAACCTATATCCAAGGATGTAGGTTTTTTTAAACAGGCCAATCTAAAATAGAGATTGCGAAATAAAGGTGATAAAAATGAGAAATTATTATCTGCAAATTAACGAGTATGTAGAAAAGCTAGTAGAAAATATTATTATACATGATAAAAAAGGACTTGTAGTGAAGGGAACTTCTTTATCCGTTATAGAACTATTGATATTAAAAAAACTAGGAAATGTCCAAGAAAAGAAAATGTATGAGATGATTGAAGCATTAAACATAGACAGGAATTCCTTTGTTACCTATATCAATAAGCTGCAGCAAAAGCAATATATTATGAAAAGAAAGTCTAGAAAAGATAAGAGAGTACAGGTATTAAGTCTAACAGAAAAAGGGAAAGAATTGACTGCAGAAATAGTAAAAAAAGAAAAGGAAATGCTGTATTCAATATTAAATGATTTTTCCTTTAATGAGGAGAAGGCTATTTTAAAATTTTTAGTGAAACTAGATATGCTAAACAAAGAAAAAAATAGGAATTAAGACAATAAAAAAGTGGCAGCTATAAAATCTACCACTTTCCTACATTTTAAAATCTATTCTGGAATAGGTGCATCTACAGGACATACGTTAGCACAAGCACCACAATCAATACAACCTTCTTGCTCGATTACATAAATATCATCTCCAGCTGAAATAACATCTACTGGACACTCTGGCTCACATGCTCCACAGTTAATACAAGCATCAGTAATAATATATGCCATTGTTGTTTCCTCCTCTATGTATTGTTTTATTTTTCCTTACAATATGTATTATAACAAGGAAAAAAGATTATAATCAATGAAATCAAATATTTTTTGGACAAAAATGCTAAAATATAATGATTTTCATTTTAGTTTTAATAGCATAAGAAAGAGAAAATATGTTAAAATAAAATGTAGTGCTCCAATTCTCTATAAAAAAGGGATAGATGGACAATACTTTGTAGGAAAGTAACCAGTTGTAGTTTGGGAGGCGTAAAAGGATGGTTCTTGTATTTGTAGGCTCTAGTGGGACAGGAAAAAGCTATCATGCCATGCATTTGGCAAAGGAAAAAAATATAAAATTTATTATTGATGATGGACTTTTGATTAAAGATAATAAAGTAATAGCAGGTTCTTCTGCTAAACGGGAAAAATCAAAAATGGGTGCAATAAAAAGAGCTTTATTTATAGATGAGAAGCATCGCTTAGAAGTAAGGGAGGCTTTAGATCAAGAAAAACCTGATGGGATATTGGTTCTTGGCACCTCAGAAAAAATGGTGGAATCTATTGTAAAAACTTTATCACTAGGAGAGATCACAGAAAGAATATTTATTGAAGATATTGCTACACAGGAGGAAATAAAATCCGCAAAAAAAAGTCGTAAAAAAGAAGGAAAACATGTCATTCCAGTGCCTACCTTTGAAATCAAAAAAGACTTCTCAGGCTACTTCCTAAATCCACTAAAGGTTTTCAAAAAACTAGGGATAGGTGATAAACAGGTATTAGAGGAAAAATCAGTAGTGAGGCCTACCTTTAGCTATAGGGGAAAATATACTATATCTGATAAGGTAATTAGAGATTTAATTTTCTATGCAGCAAATAAAGTGATAGGCATCTACAAAATAGAAAGTATTGACATTACTAATATACAAGCAGGGCTAATTATTGAAATAGATGTAAAAATGATTTATGGAAATCCTATAAAGCCATTGATGGAGTGTCTACAGGATCAAGTAAAACACGAAGTTGAAGAAATGACCTCCTTTAACATTTTAGCAATTAATGTAATGGTAAAAAGTTTAGTTATATCTGAGTAGGTTGTTTACAATTTAAAGAACAATATGTTATAATTCAAATTGAGGGTCAACATTTTTTGCAACGCAAGTAAAAAAGTAGCAAGCAAAGTGAAAACAAATTTTTTTTGCCCATAAGCAAAAAAGAGTTAAAAGGCGTTTATATCTTTTGTAGTTTTTAAAGATAATACATAATCACCAGTAGTGGGAAAAGGTTTTCAAAAAAGCCTTGGCTTTTTTTGATATATTGCTACACTAGTTTCTGTATCAATAATAAAATATATTTTTAGGAGGGTGTAGGAACATGGCAGAAAAGCATGTTAATGTATTTGAAACAGCACAAAAACAAGTAAAGCAGGCGTGTGACAAGTTAGGAACAGAGCCAGCAGTTTATGAAGTCTTAAAGAATCCTATGAGAGTGTTAGAAGTAGCAATTCCTGTAAAAATGGATGATGGAACGGTAAAAAGCTTTATTGGCTACAGATCTCAACATAACGATGCAGTGGGTCCATTCAAAGGCGGAGTTAGATTTCATCAAGATGTAAATATGGACGAAGTAAAAGCTCTTTCTACATGGATGACATTTAAATGTGGTGTAGTAGGAGTTCCATATGGTGGTGGCAAGGGTGGTGTAGTTGTTAACCCGTTTGAACTATCCCAAGGTGAGCTAGAAAGATTATCTAGAGGATATTCTAGAGCGATTGCTCCTCTTATTGGTGAAAAAATAGATATTCCGGCTCCAGATGTAGGGACTAACGGACAAGTTATGGCTTGGATGGTAGATGAATATCAAAAGGCTACTGGCGAATTTGCTCCTGGTGTATACACAGGAAAGCCTGTAGATTTCTACGGTTCATTAGCAAGAACAGAGGCAACAGGATTTGGTGTTGTTATTATGGCAAGAGATGCTGCCAAAAAGATAGGCTTACCTTTTGACAAATCAACCATTGCTATTCAAGGTTTTGGTAATGTAGGCAGCTTTGCAGCTAAATATGCCCATGAATTAGGTGGAAAAATAGTAGCAGTTGCAGACCACACTGCTGGATTATATAACAGTAAAGGCTTTGATGTATATGCTTTAGCTGAGTATGCTAAGGAAAATAAATGCATCAAAGGATTCCCAGGAGCAGAAAGTGAGTTCCCTAAGGAAGAGGTTATTACATTTGATGTAGATATTTTACTACCCTGTGCTTTAGAAAATCAAATTACAGCTGAAAATGCTGGAAATATTAAAGCTAAGATTGTTAGTGAAGGCGCAAATGGTCCTACAACATTGGAAGCGGATGAAATCTTAAATGAAAAAGGTATTGTTGTGGTGCCGGATATTTTAGCAAATGCTGGCGGAGTTACAGTATCTTACTTTGAATGGGTTCAAAACCTAATGAGATATTCATGGACCTTTGAAGAGGTTCAAGAAAAGCAAGAAAACCTAATGGTAAAAGCTTTTAATGATATCTGGACATTAAAAGAAGAGCATGGTGTAAACATGAGGGTAGCAGCATACATGATGTCTATCAAACGTGTTGCTGATGCTATGAAATTAAGAGGCTGGTATTAAAATCAATGTAAAACAAAATATAAAATCGAGTCCTATAGGGGACTCGATTTTTATTTTGCAAAACCTTTCTTGTTTCAGCTCTGCTATATGCTGTCTTATTCTATAACGGCATGCTATAGAATAAAGGCAAATCTTGAATAAAGGTGAAGTATTTGGTAACATAGAAAGATGAAGATGATAAAGGAGTTGAAGTATTGCTATGGAAAGCGTTTTAGAGAAGGTAAAAGAATATATTGAAACCTTGCCTATTCCACTAGAGGTTATAGAATTTCAAGAGGGCACCACAAAAACAGCTGCTATGGCAGCTGAGCAGCTGGGGGTGGCAGTAGGACAAATAGCCAAAACCATCCTTTTTATGGCAAAGGAGGAACCGGTACTGGTGGTAACCAGTGGAGATGTAAAGGTAAACTCCAGCCAGTTAAAGAAGATCATTGGCACAAAGCCAAAGCTGGCAAAACCAGAAGAATGCTTAGAAATCACAGGTTTTCCTCCTGGTGGCGTATGCCCCTTTGCCCTAAGGCATAAAATCAGAATCCTTATTGATAAAAGTATGGAGAGATTTGATGTGGTGTATGCAGCAGCAGGCACAGCAAATACTGCTGTACCAATAACTGTAGAGGAGCTGCTGGTGGTTACAGCGGGAGAGTTGGTAGATATCTGCAAGGGGGAAGAATAAAAGAGCAAGAAGTTTTCAACAGTAGTACTAACAGTTCATCAAGTTTTCACATAAAATTTTGTTGAAACATGTACACAATATAAAAAAATGTCGTTAAATATTGATTTATCAAAGAATATCGCGAAGACTTTATATTTCAAATCATCATCTACCTATGTATAATAAGACTATAGATGGGGACGATGAGGGATATTCTGTATTTGGGCACTTGGAATATCAAGAGTTAATAGTGCAACCGACCAGCTGATGAAGGCTGGTTTTTTATTGCATGAAAAAACATGACCTATACAAGCACTTCATTGCATATATTTTATAAAATATGGAAATAGTTTAGAAAGGAGAAGTACTGAAGGCTTAGTTATCTTATTGAAAGGACAGCGTTTTTCAACTAAGGAGGAGAATCTATGGTTTATCCGAAAATTTATGAAAAGATAGCTAATTTAAAAAAAGAAAAAGAAATATTTGAAATAGTATTTTTATATAGATATGCTTCCTTGCTGATTACATCCATTCTTTATATGATGGGAAATCAAAATCATTCCTATGGAAAAAAAATATTTATTGTAGGCTGCATTACCATAGCTTCGGTACTGCTACACTATCTTTACATAAAAAATGAAGCCTCCATTACAAAAACTAAGATTTTGATATTGATTGAGACCTTAGGAAATTCTTTTATTCTTATTCCATCGGGAGGCATCAACAGTCCTTATGTCTGGTATTCTTTAAACACAATATTAATAACCTCCGTAAAGCTAAATAATAAATACTGCTGGGGCAACCTATTTATTTATCTTTTTAACTCTACCATTGTGACACAGTTTATTGTAGAAGATAGAAGAGATTTTACAGGAATATTTATGGAAGAGTCCAACCTGCTACTAAGCTTTGTGCTCATTACTGGGATTATCCAAATACCAGTAAAATACGCTAAGAAAATTCAAGAAAAAAGCTATTATTTGGAAGAAAGCAATAGGAAGCTTATGATGGCAGATGCAAAAAATAAGGAAGCTATGAGCTATATTATGGAGCTTTATCAAGGGGTACATTTATTTACCATACAGCAGGACAAAAAGGACTTAATACAACTAATGGTAGAATACAGTAAAAAGATGATTAAGACCACAGAAGTAGTCTTTGTAGAGCAAGTTAAAAAAGAAAAAAAGATAAGCGATGAAGTCTATGACGCCCAAAGGAGTATGAAGGACAAAATTACTACAGAAATTTTAAAAGAATGGAATCATATTATATCCTCTGATACACCTATAGAAATGAAGATCAATGATAAGACCTTCGTTTTTATTGACATAGGATGCAATTATAGAACCTACGGCATATTAGGTATTGATATTACTTACCAAAGACAAGAAAGTGATTATAAAGAAACCTTGGAGCAGTTGAAATTTTTAGCTAGTCTTAGTGCAAATTCTTTTGAGAAGCTTGAGTTAGAGAAAATCAATGAAAAATTACTCATCAATGAAGAACAAAATCGTATAGCCAATGAGATCCATGATGGAATACTACAAAGACTTTTCAGTATCTCCTGCAATATATTTACCAGTATTAAGTATCTAGAAAAAGGAAGTGTCAAGGAAATAACAAGAGAGTTAAATAAAACTAGAGCTTCTCTAAATAGTGTCATGAAGGATTTAAGGGCCACCATCTACTCACTTAGCTGGAGAAAGGACGGTACCAACAATTTTATTGACAATATTGAAAGTTATATTGAGGAAATGAAGTCATTGAATAATATCTATATTGATTTTCACTTAGAGGGTAATCATGAAATGATGTCAATGGAACAAAAAAAAGCCGTCTACAGAATCATATGTGAAGGCATTGGAAATGCTGTTCGTCATGGTGAAGCAAATCATATAGAAGTTATTCTTACTATTGAAGCTTATAGGATCTTCCTTCAAATAGAGGATAATGGCAAGGGCTTTGATTTGAGAGCCGTAGAAAAGGAAGGGAAAATGGGCTTGGGAATAAAAAACATCCAGCTATTAACACAGTCCCTAAGTGGTAGTATCAGCATTGATAGTCAGTTAGCTTTGGGAACAAAAATAGCAATTACCATTCCCAATGCGCTTGAAAAATTTTATGAGGAGGAAGTAGTGTGAGGATATTGATTGTTGACGACCATCCATTAGTCAGAAGGGGCATAGCCTCTGCCCTATCCTTTGAAGATAGCATAGAGGAAGTCAGAGAAGCTGGTAATATAGAAGAAGCATTAGTGTTGATGGCTCATACTATACCGGAAATCACCATAATCGATCTAAATCTTGGAAGGGAGGATGGATTAGAGATCATAAACCAAGCACAAAAAAGGAATATTTCAACAAAATTCATCGTTTTAACCTCATCACAAAAGAAAGAGGACTTTCTAAGGGCTAGAGAGATAGGTGTGGATGGATACATATTAAAAGAGGCTTTTCCAGAGGATATACTCTATGGACTAAAGGTGGTGGCAAGAGGAAAGAAGTTTTTTGACCCTGAGATCATGCAATATCAAATGAGAAATAATGAAAAAGATGATTTGGAGGACCTATCACCAAGAGAGCGGGACGTTTTAGAAGAGCTTGGGAAGGGGTTAAGTAATCTTGCAATTGCCGAAAAGCTTTATATCTCAGAGCATACAGTGAAAAAACATGTAAGCAATATCCTTTCTAAGCTAGAACTCCGGCATAGAACAGAGGCTGCACTATATATAAATAATAAAGCCAACTTGCAGCATTAATAGTTAGATGGATAAGAATCAAAATATTTAATATGGAAAGAGGTGGATATCAATTGGCAAGAAAAAAATCCATAGGAAAATATATCATCATAATAAGCGCTATTGTTTTACTTAACCTCATAGGGGTAGGCTATGGCTATTGGACTGAAGGGTTGCAGATGAAGGCTTCGGTTTCTACTGGGACACTGGATATAGATGTGTATAAGACTTCTATTGCTAATAATGAAATAGAAGGATTAGTAGCATACCCTGAAGGAGATAGGATAAGGGTAGAAGGAGAAATACCAGATAATTTCAAGGGAACTGAAGTGATATTGAGTTATTCAGTACGTAATATAGGTACTGTTCCTGTACTAGTTGAAGACAGCACTATAGATGGAAGAACTATAGAACCTGGAGGACCAGCAGAGAATTTCCAAGTATATATTTCGCTAAGTGAGGATTTTGAATATAAATTACCTATTACTCAAGCTACCCAATAAAAAAGGGAATATTTATAGAAGATAATACACAAAAAATGTCCTGCTTTATTATATATCGAAATGGAGGTGTGTAGTATGAAAAAAAGAACCACTATTATTATAATAAGTATGATAGCCGCAACTCTTCTCATTTCCGGGGGATATGGTAACTGGCATAAAGAAATAGTCATAAAGGGTAATTTGAGTTTTCTTGAACCTAATCCTGCAACTGAATCTGCAGGGGTTTCTGGAGGTGGAGGAGGAATATCTTTGCAAGGTCCGGAATCAAATGAAAGCCTAGATATAGAGAAGGTTAATGATCAAGATGGTAAAGAGTTAGTGGAAGAAGCTATAAAAAAACAAGAAGAAATATCAGAAGATACTGATAATGCAAGTGATGAGATAGTACCTGATAACAAAGAAAAGCAGGGTTTAGAAGAAAAAACAAACCAAACAATGAATAAAGAAGATACTACAGTAAGCAAAGAAGGGAATAATACAGTATCAGCACAAAACGTCGTAGACAATAAAACAAAAACCAACAATGAGAAATCCACTGGAGAGGCAACTGTAAAGGATAGTACAACTAGCACCAACACCAGTAACGATGGTGGTGGTAGCACAGCCAACACCAGTAGCAATAATGATAGTGGAGGCAGTACGTCCAGCACCAGCAGTGGTAACGATAGTGGAGGAAGTACGTCTAGCACCAGCAGCGATAACGATAGTGGAGGCAGTACGTCTAGCACCAGCAGCAGTAACGATAGTGGAGGAAGTACGTCTAGCACCAGCAGCAGTAACGATAGTGGAGGAAGTACGTCCAGCACCAGTAGTGGCAATGATAGCGGTGGCAGTGCGTCCAGCACCAGCAGTGGCAATGATAGCGGTGGCAGTACAGCCAGCGCCAGCTCCAGTGTAGGAGAATAAAGGATCGTGGGGGACAAAGGATGATAACAAAAGAATATTTACCAACCCAGAGGTCGAAGCATCGGTGCTTTTTCCTTATAGGAGTAATGATATTTTTATATATCATAGATAATTCACCCGCTAAGGCTTTAGTAAATATTAGGATATATAACAATTTAATCAAACCATTACTGTGGATTGGCCTAGCCTATGTGGCTTGGTCTTTTCCTGTTGTTCGGTCAAAGGCAGGTCTAAAGCATAAAAACCTTATAAATCTCTGGGCCTTTAACTTTGCAGTCATATTTATTATTCTTTCTGCTATGGCTGGTTTCATCGATGGATTTGGCAAAAGTCCTTATAGTCAGACCCCTAAAGGGATTGCTATGAACATTATTTTTGTAGGCTCTGTATTGGTGGCAGGAGAATTGGTTAGAAACAGTTTAATAAGCAACTTAACTAAGGAAGAAAACTATATTGTATTTATACTGGTGACCTTATTGATGACGGTCACCAATATATCCTTTAGTAGGTTCTTGGGGCTAAAAGAAGTCTCTGATATTGTAAAATTCATAGCAGAATTCTTTGCACCAGAGTTTGCCCATCATTTACTGGCTACCTACTTAGCCTTTTTAGGAGGACCAATAGCGTCTATGATCTATCTAGCAGCTATCCAAGCCTTTCACTGGCTTTCGCCAATCCTTCCAAATCTAAAATGGATTACCAAAGCCTTGATAGGTGTGCTATGCCCAATTTTCTCCTTGATGGCTATACAAGGTATGTACTTGAAAGCATCTAAGCAATTGAAAAGACATGAAAAGGATGATGAAGGTCTATTAGGGTGGATGATTACCAGTATTGTTTCCATAGCCATCATATGGTTTTCTGTAGGAGTATTTCCTATCTATCCCTCTGTTATAGCTACAGGCAGTATGGAACCCATGATTAAGGCAGGAGATGTAATCCTTGTTGAAAAGGTGAGAAACATGGAGGATATCCACAGCTTGCAGGTAGAAGATGTCATCCAATTTAAAAGAGACACGATTTTGATTTCTCATCGGATTATAGAAATTGTGGAAGATGAAAATCAACAAAAAAGCTATCGCACCAAAGGAGATAATAATTCTGCTATAGATACTGATTTGGTGGAACCTCAACAGATTAAAGGAAAAATTGTCTATGTGGTACCTAAGATAGGCTGGCCAAGTTTACTAATGAGGAGCAAGGAACAGGTTCCTATAGAGGAAATAATATATTAATCCTATTTTAAGGCAGGAGTAAATATCCTGTCTTTTTCTGTGATCTTTTTGAGAATTTCATAAAAAACATAGAAAACACATGGTACAAAAGTAGTAGTTGAATAGGAAGAAAGAATTAATAAAAAACAACACCTTTTTCTTAGCAGAAACTACACTTTTGCAGGGCGTAGAAATCCCATGAAAACACTATAATGAGTAATGTAAGAGTACAATAGAAGGCAGATTTAATTGTACTTTCATTGAAAAAAGGTAAGAAAAAAGAAAAAGGAGAGATGTTCAATGAAAAAATCAAGATTTTTAGCATTAATTTTAGTAGTAGCAGTTATGATGATGGGCGCTGGTTATGCCTATTGGACCCAGGATTTAACCATCGAAAATACCATTACTACTGGTAGGTTAGAGGTAGAATTTGAAGGACCTGAATTGGTATTACCAAACAATACCTATATGCATGAGTCAAGCGACTTTGATATTGATGACGATGCTGATATCCCCGCTTTAAAATTAGACTTAGTAGATGCATACCCAGGTGCCCAGGCAGATATTAGCTTTAAATTGGTTAATAAAGGAACTTTAGCAGCAATTGTAAAAGGTTTTGATTTTAGTGAGGTAGTAGGTGAGGGAACAAATGAAGGATTAGTTCTTTGTAAAAAACTTTCTGTAGACGGCAATGAAAAAGTATTTAGTGAGAAAACTACACTAAAAGACGCACTTCTCAATGAGTTAAACATTCGTTTAGAGCCTGATAATGATCACGTAGAAGTTAAAATGACACTTCAAATTGATCCTGATGCAAAAAATAATGATTTAAAACAAGGGCAAGAAGGGGCCATTGAATTTACCATCAATATGAAGGCATATCAATATAATGATGATACAATCTAGTAATATGCTGAAATAATTCGTTGAGTGAAATACCAATAAAAAGTATGTTTAATGGTATCAAAACAAGAAAAAAAGGAGAGAGGTGCTTTTATGAAAAAAACAAGATTTATTGCAGTGATATTAATAGTAGCTGTAATGGTAATAGGGGCTGGTTATGCCTATTGGACACAGGATTTAAAGATTACAGGTACAGTTAATACTGGTGAGTTGAAGGTAGTATTTGCCAACTACTCAGATAATACAATACCAAATGATGCGGGGTATATGTCAGTAGAAACATCAGTAAATAATGATCAAGATGTTCTTACTTTCAAAATAAATGATTTATATCCAGGTACTGGAGGAAATATGGCTTTCATAATTAAAAATGAAGGTACAGTACCAGCTAAAATCACTGGGGTAGAAGCCATAATTTCAGATGAAGATAGAGCGTTAGCAAACAATTTGAGATATGGAATTCATAGAATCAAATATTATAGACCTTTTAAAAGTGAACCTTGGGTTCAGTTTGATTTGTCTAATGTAGGTGATTTCGATAATTTTGAAAATTGGTTAGAATATAGATTAATGAATATACCACCTTTATATCAAAATATACTTGGTGAACAATTAGTATTAGAACCAGGTGGATGGCTAGAAATTATAGCTGCAGAAAGTGGTTATAATATCAAAATGCCTTCATCTGTAACAGATAATGACCTACAAGGTAAGACTATTGAATTTGATTTGTTACTCAAATTTGAACAAAATTATTAATTCTTTTTCTGCTTAAAATATTAAATTGAGATTATATATAGAAAAAGTTAGGGACTTTGGTTTCTAACTTTTCTATTTTGGAAAGGATTATAGTAAAAAATGGAGAATATGTAATATAGTGCTATATAATAATATGATTTTTGATGACAGGGGGATACCTAAATGAAAATAAAAATAAATAAAAAACTCAAAATTACCTTGATGATAATGAATATCCTCGCTCTTATTCCTATTGCTGTTTTTTTACATCAAGAAGTCAAGGTGCCTAAATACGCGGAAGAAAGGATATCCCTCTATGATTATCACAATAGATCAGGCATAAATTATGAAGTCTTCTTGAGGCCCAATGTACTCTATGAGGAAGAAAGCTTAGGTGCAGGGAAGACCTATATTACAGAATTTGTTGACTATATAGACACCTCCTTTACCTATGAGTTTCAAGGAGAATCAGAAGCTGAGGTGAAGGGTGACTATGAGATAGTTGCAGAGATAGAGGGGTATACAGGCCATGAAGAAACCTATAAGACCATTTGGCGAAAGGGATATATTCTTTCCCCTAAAAAAACTTTTCAAGAGAAGGATAGAATTGTAGCCATCAAAGAGGATGTGACTTTAGATATCCATGGCTATAATGAATTTGCTGGAAATGTCATAGAGGCCTCTAAAATTACCTCCAGTGTAAAATTGACTGTGTTAATGAATATCAACATGGAAGCCACCACAGATAAAGGACCTGTGGCAGAGCAAATGTCTTCCTCCATAACAATACCATTAAATACCAATCATTTTGAAATAAGCGGTAGTCCCATTAATGAAAGATCTGGCAGCATACAAGACACAATTGAGGTACAGCTGCCGATAGATAGAAAAAAAGTGATTCTTTATGGAGGGCTGATAGGCTTTCTGTTGATTCTTCTAAGCTTCTTGATTTTCTTTACAAAGGGAAGAGAGAAAAAGAGTGTATTAGAGAAAACCATAAATCAAATTTTTAAAAAGCATGGAGATCGTTTGGTGGCATTAAACACGGAGGTAGAAGCTATCTCCAAAAACTTTAGTGAAGTAAAATCCATAGAGGACTTGGTTCGGATAGCAGATGAATTAGGAAAACCAATAATGTATAAATATAGCTCAAGTCTTAATGATATAGGCAGGTTTTATATCCTCGATGAAACCAAGGTCTTCATACTAGATATTCATAAGATGTTATCAAACTCAGAGGTTTTTCAAGAAAAGGAAATAGCAAAAATTGAGGAATCAGAAGCAAAAAATAGTATCTCCAATACAGGTGAGCTGCTGGAGGAAAGTAAAATAGAAGAAAGCAATAAGTCCTAATACTTTGGTACTATACAAAATAACCCAAAGGTAGTAGCAAAAATTAATCTAATGCAGGGAGAGAATACCTACAGATAAAGGTAAAATTAATAGAAGGGAGAGATGTATTTTTAAGAAATGAGGTGATACAGGTGAAAAATAGAAAAGGCTTCTTTAAAATGCTGGGGAAGTTTCTTGCTATTATACTTGTTGTAGGCTTTTTTGCTGGAGATATCATGGAGCTTACATATTCCGCTATGACGGGAAGCGAACCTGATGTGGTCGTTACTATTCATAATGACGGGACAATTTCACAACAGGGGAATCTATTTGGAGGAGAACTATGGTACCCAGGCAAGGATAAGGAAGGCGTTATACGTATTCACAATCAATACAAGCCCATAAATGGGAGTAGTTTAGGTGTAGGGGTGGAATTAATAGAAGCCAGGGAAACCTATGATTGGGATATGGTTTATGCTTCTTTTCTGCAGAATATGCAGCTTACAATAACACAGGGGAAGCTAGCTATATTTGACAAAGTAATCATCAACAGCAAGTATTTAGGGGAGCTGCTACATACCTCCAATGATAAAGGGAATACTGCAAATCAATTTTCCATCAGTAAAAACGATTTTATAGACTTAAAATACAAACTGCTTATGGATGAGAAAGCTGGCAATGAGCTGCAAAATATGTCGGCTAAGGTATCTTTAACGATAAACCTCAATGAAAGACTACAGGATAATGGCGGCGGTGGCAATGATGATAAGGATGACAAAGACGATAAGGATGACAAAGACGATAAGGATGATAAAGACGATAAAGATGACGACAAACCAGTAATTATTGATGAAAACGGTTCGTCGGATGAAGAAATGATAGAAATACCAGATGATCTAATACCACTGGGCGTACCTCACTGGGCCCATGATTGTATAGTTACGCTATTAAGGCATGGTATCATCCGTGGATATCCCGATGGAACCATAAGACCTGACCAGCCTATCACCCGTGCTGAATCAGCTGTATTGATAGCAAAGGCGTTAAAGATTGAAGAAAGCGACAAATTTTTCTCAGGCTATGTTGATCCTCTACCAAAATGGGCAAGAGGACACATTATCGCTGTATCTCAAGAGGGTATTTTCGTAGGCTATCCTATGAGATTGTTTAAGCCAAACAGAAATATTACAAGGGAAGAAATGGTGACAGTGCTGATTAAGGGTTTTGAAAAAGAGCTTCATCCTGAGACAGAATTGATTTTTACAGATAAAGAGGATATAGGAGAGTGGGCATTAGAGTATGTTAAAGCAGGGGTAAGTCATGAGATCCTAAGGGGCTATCCTGATGGCAGCTTCAAGCCTAAAAATGAAATCACTCGTGCTGAAGCATTTACAATAATATGTAAGCTATTAGGCTTACACGATGAGCATATGTAGTAGTAGAAATCTATAGAGATAATAAAGTCTGAAGGACTGATTAGTCAGCCCTTCAGATTTTTATTGTTACAGTGGTATAATTTTTTATCCTGGATAAATAAATAAGATGAGTGTTGCATCACAAGATAATTTTTATTTGAAGTTGTACCTGAATCCAATATAATATAAGATAGAATATAGAAGAAAATACCATATTACAAGAAAGGGACAATCTATGTATTATTCTCTCAGTATCCTATACAGTTTGATATACTTCGCCCTTGGAGCTATGTATCCATTATTGGCACGATATTTAGAAGAAATAGGCCTTAGTGGTACAGAAATAGGTATAATAACCGCTACTGGGGCTGTAGTATTGATACTAGCGCAGCCTATTTGGGGTCTTATCTGTGATAGAACCCAGAAAACAAAACTCGTTTTAGGGGCTACAATCCTTGCAGCTGCAATAGCGAGTATAATGCTATCCTTTTTTCAGCATTTTGTGATTTTGCTCTTAGGATTTGCTATATTGCATCTTTTTCAAGGGGCCAATCCCCCTATTGTGGATAGTATTGTTTTGAACCATACAGTAAAAACGAAGTACTCCTTTGGGAGCATTAGACAGTGGGGCGCAGTTGGATTTGCTGTGGCAGTATTTATTTCCGGCATCATAAGTGAAAGATTTGGCTTAAAAAGTATATTTTATTTATATGCATTGGCCTATATGATGGCTCTGCTATTGATAAAACCTTTACCAGGGAATAAAAGCAATATAAAAGTAGGCTTTAGAAAAGGCTTAGTAGAATTAGTAAAGACCCCTCAATATACACTGATCGTAGTATGCGCCTTACTTGTTTCTGGTCCCATAAATGGCAATAACATATATTTTGCCTTGTTATTTAAGTATTTAGGGGGAGGATTAAGTGGCATAGGGTTAGCCTTTTTACTATTCGCAGGAAGTGAAGCTCCAATGATGAAGGTCTCTGGCACCATCATTAAAAAGCTTGGTTTAGTGAATACACTATTGGCAGCTACGATGATTTCTGTGCTACGATGGTTTTGGTATAGTACAGGACCCAGTCATCAGCATATTCTTTATCTTTTTCTTCTCCAAGGACTATCCGTTGGATTATTTATTGTAGCTGCAGCACAATATGTTAGAGAGAATTCATCAGAGGAGCTAAGGATAACTGCCCTTACATTATATACTTCCTTAGGCATGGGGGTAGGAACCATTATTTGTAATTTACTAGGTGGTATCATTATAGATAGATTTAGTGTCCTAGCCACCTACAGGTTTTTTGCCTTTAGCAGTTTATTAGGCATTGTTCCTCTTTTGGTGATTAAGTATTACTATGAAAAAAAGCCTGTATTGTAATATAAACACTCTGCGGCAAGGGTTTCAACAGTCCATAGAATAGTTAAAGGAGATAAAAGAAAGATGGATCCTTATATAAAACAAAAAAATGAAGTAGACTATGTATGTGTAGTAGGTGGTGCAAATATAGATATTATTGGTAAATGTCAAAACCCTATGGTGGGGGCTGATTCTAATCCTGGAGAAATCCAACTGTCTCTGGGAGGGGTAGGAAGGAATGTCGCCCATAACCTATATAACCTAGGAGCAAATCCATATCTTATTACAGCCATTGGGAAAGATATTTATGGAGAAAAGCTGCTAAAGGAATGTAAGGAGATAGGAATTAATCTAGAGCATAGCTTAGTATTAGACGAAAAGTCCGGCATCTATCTAGCCATCTTAGATGATCAAGGAGAAATGATAACTGCCATATCTCAGATGGATATATTTAAGCGGTTGGATACAGAGTTTTTACATAAAAAGAAAAGCATTATAAACAGGGCAAAGGTAATCGTAGTAGACACCAATATTTCTGAGGAAGCCATCTGTTTTCTTATTGCTTTAACAAAAGAAAAGAGTATTCCTTTGTTTTTAGACACTGTTTCTATTGCAAAGGCAGCAAAGGTAAAACCATATATAGAAGCCTTCCACACTATCAAACCTAACTTAATGGAGCTACAGTTTTTGACGGATAGAAAAATAAGTAATACAGAGGATATGAAGGCTGCCGCAGCGATATTGTTAAGAAAGGGTGTAAAGGAAGTTGTAGTATCTCTAGGGGAGGCTGGTGCTTTCTACCATAATGGAGAAAGCTATGGAAGGATGAAGGGCTTTGATATAAAAGTAAAAAATACTACTGGTGGAGGAGATGCATTTTTAGCAGGACTAGTCTATGGAACTCTGCAGAGAATAAGCTTAAAAGAAAAAGTAATCCTAGCTCTAGCCTGTGGTGCCCTTACTGTTGGCAGCTATGCAACTGTAAATAATCAAATAAGCGAGGAAAGTCTAATGGAATTCATATCAAATCAAGAGAAATCAAAGGAGGAATAACTATGAAAAATATAGAGAACTACTTAAGCTTATCCCCAGAAGTGGCAAGGGCTAAAGCAGAAGGATTACCTCTAGTGGCATTGGAATCAACGATTATTTCCCATGGGATGCCTTATCCAGATAATATCCATACTGCCAAAACTGTCGAAAATATTATACGTGAAGCTGGAGCTGTGCCGGCTACCATTGCAATACTAGAAGGAAAAATAAAGGTGGGTCTAACAGAGAAGGAATTAGAAGTATTAGGGCAGGCCAAAAATGTAGCAAAGGTGAGTAGAAGAGATCTACCCTATATAGTGGCTGCAGGAAAAAATGGTGCCACTACTGTTGCTTCCACCATGATCATAGCAGCTATGGCAGGAATCGAGGTTTTTGTAACAGGAGGTATAGGGGGAGTACATAGAGGAGCAGAAGAAACCTTTGATATATCAGCGGACTTAATGGAATTGGCTAAAACAAAGGTAGCGGTTGTATGTGCCGGGGCCAAATCTATCTTAGATTTAGGACTGACCTTAGAGGTTCTAGAGACCCATGGGGTACCTGTGATTGGTTATCAGACAGAAGATTTCCCTGCGTTTTACTCTAGAAAAAGTGGATTTACAGTGGATTATTCAGTAGAAACTACAGAAGAGCTTGCTAGATTATTAAAGGTAAAATGGGAAATGAAGCTTGACGGAGGGGTTGTAGTAGCAAATCCCATTCCTGAAGCCTATGCTATGGAGGAAAAAACAATCAACGGAGCCATCGAAAAGGCGGTATCAGAGGCAAAGATAAAAGGGATAGCGGGTAAAGAAATAACGCCTTTCTTATTAGACACGATAAAAGAAATCACAGAAGGAAAAAGCTTAGAGGCTAATATACAATTAGTATATAATAATGCCAAAATAGGTGCTGACCTTGCTGTGGATTATGGAAGATTAAAATAAATCACTTACTTTCTTTCTGTTTTTCTTCAAAAACAGTACAAGGTTTCCCGGAAGATTCTAAAACCATTATAGAGGGGAGTTTGTGGGTTTTAAAGCCAAAATACCTGCAGCCCCTCGGAAATACCTTGTGCCATGTGATAAAAAAATATTTACATTGATAGCAATTAATTCTTCTTCTCATCATCAATACACCACACTTCTCTAAACAGAATAAAGATAATCATACAAGCATATCTTTTAAGTAAAGTACCTCCCACCTTCTAGTTTTATGTTAACTACAAATCCTTTAAAAGTCAATAAATATCCATATAAGCAGTACAAAATTCTCAAGGACAATAAAATGATAAAGAACTGAATCACTAAGATACAACAATGAATCAAAGCGCCTAGGCACCAAAGTAGACAGACACTATAGAATTTTCAGACTAGTCTAAAATTTATCGAAGTCTACAGAATTTTCTGATACATAATAGAATCAAAACAGAAAAGGCCTTTTAAAAATATAGTAGAAAAGCCTGGAAAAAGCATTGCTGATACTCCTTAGAACTTTGGTATAGAACTTGCATATATTACATGTGAGGAAATTTGCAAAAAACACTTATAAGGATTTAGTGTTTTATGCTCTAGTCTTAACAGTGATAGAAAAGGGTCTATAGCATGAAAGGAATAACTCTTTAGTATAAGAGAATTCTTTTAAATATATTATAGAAGGAGTGTTGCGATGATGGGTGATATAGGAATCATGAAACCGGAAGTCTTTCAAAATCTTAATGAAATAGCTGTAGAGATGAAGACGGATGTAGTGAGGTTTACACAAAAATTAATTCAAACTCCTAGTATAAGTGGTGAAGAAGGAGACTTGGCGGACTTATTAGTAGAAGAAATGGAAAAGCTAGGCTACGATGAAGTGTTTAAAGATGATCAAGGAAATGTTTTTGGACTTGTAAAAGGTACTGAAGATGGACCTACCATTATGTATAACTCGCATATGGATCATGTTAGTGCTGGAGATGCAAATAACTGGGAAGGCTATGATCCTTATGGTGCCGAAATTGATATATGTGAAATAGATAATCAAGACAAAACAGCAAAGGATATCACAGAATGTATACATGGTCGAGCTGCTTCCGACGTAAAAGCTGGAGAGGCTGCTCAGATATATGCTGGTGCTGTTCTGTTAAAGCTAAGGGAAATGGGCTATGATTTTAAGGGAAAATTTATGTTCCAAGGAGTTGTACAAGAAGAACCGGCGGAGATGGTAGGAATGAAGCATGTTATCGATAAAACATTACCTGCTAAGGGACTAACCTATGATGCTATGGTATCCTCAGAAGCCACCTCCCTGAAGCTGTATTGTGGACATAGGGGCAGGGTGGAGATGTTGGTAACTGTTTATGGGAGAACCTCTCATGGTAGTGCACCTTGGTTAGGCATTAACTCCATCTACAAGGCAGTTCCTTTGATATCAAAGATAAAGGATGAACTGTACCCAAGCTTACCAACGGACCCTGATCTAGGACAATCATCTATTTCTTTAAATATCATTGAATGTTTACCGGGGGCGTTATCCATTGTTCCAGACAAAACAATGCTTTCTTTGGATAGAAGATTTATACCTGGAGAAAAGGTTGAAGATGTTATTAAACAAATCCAGGATATCATTGATGAGTTAGCTGCAGCTGATCCTGAATTTAAGGCAGATGTAAAAATAAAAACCGCTGTAGAAGTATCCTATACTGGTGTTGAATATGAGGCTGAAAAGAATATGCCTGCATGGAAAACACCAAAGGATCATGGTTTCACAAAAGCTGCTGCAGAGGCATTAGAAGCAGTTGGCCAAGAAGTGAAATATGGCTATTGGGATTTTGGCACCGATGGAAGTAAAACTGCTGGCATTGATAGAAAGCCTACCATAGGATACTCACCAATGCAGGAGCAATACGCTCATACACCATATGATAAGGTAAGAACAGATTTTATTGTCAAGGCTATTGCCGGTAATGCAGCTATATTTATTAAAGCAACAGAAGCTGGGCCTGATGCCTATAAGACGTTAGAGTGGTAACGGGCAAATAGGAGATAATGAGCTATTGTTATAAAAATTTTTATGAAGTGATAAAACCAATAAAGGGGGAAGTGCTCTTGGAAAAAAAGGAGAAATACTTGAAAGAAGTTGAAGCACCCTTTACATCGATTACTGCGATGGAAGAAGCTTCGAGATGTCTATTATGTCACGATGCACCTTGCAGTACTGGATGTCCTGCAGGAACAGATCCTGGGAAATTCATACGTTCTATCCGCTTCAGAAATTTTAAAGGCGCAGCAGAGACCATTAGAGGAAATAACATTTTAGGCGGGGTATGTGCTAGAGTGTGTCCTTACGATAAAACATGTGAGGAGGCCTGTAGCCGAACAGGAATCGATAAGCCTATTGAGATTGGGAGACTACAAAGATTTGTAACAGATTTCGAGAAAGCCACTGGCTTTAAAGTGCTAGATCCAGTGGAAGCTACCAAGGAAAAAGTGGCAGTAGTAGGTGCTGGGCCTGCTGGTCTGGCTACTGCAGCAAGTCTAGCTCTTAAAGGCTATTCGGTAACTGTTTTTGAAGAAAAACCAGAAGCTGGCGGTGTGCTGACCTATGGTATAGCACCGGGTCGATTACCACAAGAGGTTGTTAATGATGAAGTACAATACGTAAAGGATCTTGGTGTAAGCTTTGCATTTAATTGTAAGGTTGGCAAGGATGTTACAGTGGAAGCCCTGAAGGAGGAAGGATATGAAGCCTTTTTCGTAGGGGTGGGTATGCAATTACCCAAACTGCTAGATGTACCCGGTAAGGATCTTCAGGGTGTAACCAATGCTGTTGAATTCTTAGGATCAGCCAAGCCAAATCAAGGAGATGTTGAAGTCGGTGAAAGAGTTATTGTCATCGGTGGTGGAGATGTTGCTATGGATTGTGCTGTAACAGCAAAGCTACTAGGAGATAGAGTGACAGTGCTTTATCGTCGTAGTATGCTGGAGGCTCCTGCAAATAAAAAGGAACTAAAGCATGCTCAAGATATCGGAGTACATTTTATTCCTGAGTTTAATATGACTGAAATCTTAGGAGAAAATGGTAAAGTGTGTGGTGTTAAGGGATTAGGCAGAGATGGAGAGTCTACTATTGAGTTAAAAGCTGACATGGTGATATTTGCTATTGGTCAAGACGCGGAAGATGTTACAGTACTTGCTGATATAGCTATAGATGATAAGAAGCTGGTTGTGGTGGAGGAAAATACCTGCAAAACAAATGTTGATGGTGTTTTTGCTGCTGGTGATATCGTAAATGGTGGAAAAACTGTTGTTGAAGCAGTTGCCGAAGGTAAGGTTGCTGCTGAGGGAATAGATCAATATCTTACAGCCTTAAGAGAAATGAAGGCTACCGGAGCAGAAATAGCTGTTGAGAAAGAAGGAGGTGTCAAATAATATGGCAAGAAGAAGAGATTTATCTATAGAGTTCTGTGGCGTAAAATCTGAAAATCCATTTTTCTTATCTTCATCTCCAGTCGGAAGCAACTATGAAATGTGTAAAAAGGCTTTAGAATCAGGTTGGGGGGGTATTGTTTACAAGACAGTAGGCTATTGGATCCCAGATGAATGTTCACCTCGATTTGATGCCACTCGTAAAGAAGGAGCACCTTTTATTGGTTTTAAAAATATGGAAATGATCTCCGACAAGCCTACAGAGAAGAACCTAGAAATGATGTATCAATTGAAAAAAGATTTTCCTGATAAAGTACTGGTAGCTTCCATCATGGGAGAAAATGAAGAAGAATGGGCAAAGCTGTCAAAGGCTGTAACAGAAATCGGGGCAGATATTATTGAATGTAACTTCTCCTGTCCTCAAATGACAACTGCCTCCATGGGCTCTGATGTAGGTACGAATATGGAACTGGTAGAAAAATATTCTAAAGCTGTCAGCAGTGCAACACATTTACCTGTATTAGCCAAAATGACACCGAATATTACCCTTATGGAGATTGCTGCCCGTGCGGCTATCAAAGGTGGAGCTACAGGTATTGCAGCTATTAACACCATTAAGAGCATTACAGAGGTAGATTTAGATCATTTTACTGCTCTACCGATTGTAAATGGTAAATCATCTATTTCCGGCTATTCAGGAAAAGCTGTAAAGCCAATCGCATTAAGATTTATCGCTCAAATGGCTAGTGATCCTGTGCTAAAGGGAGTGCCTATTAGTGGTATAGGTGGTATTGAAACATGGCAGGATGCCTTAGAATTTATTCTGCTTGGTTCCAGAAATATTCAAGTAACAACTTCTATTATGCAGTATGGCTATAGGATCGTGGAAGATATGATTAGTGGAATGTCTTACTGGATGGAGGAAAAAGGTATTAACAGTCTTGAAGAAATCGTTGGTAAAGCATTGCCAAACATTATTCCAGCAGACAAGATCGATAGAGATTTTAAAGTGTATCCAGAGTATGACCATGATCAATGCGTTGGATGCGGACGCTGTTACATCTCCTGCTATGATGGTGGCCATCAAGCCATCAAGTGGGACGAAGAAAAAAGAAAGCCTAGTCTTGATGAAGAGAAGTGTGTTGGCTGTGGACTATGCTGGCTTATATGCCCAATCGAGAATTGCATAACCCCTGGCGAAAGAAAGTTCCATAGCTTTGGAACACCAAGAGACGTCAATGTAATTGCTAAGAAAGCTTTATAAAATTATTAGTTAAGCCCTATCCTTCGGATAGGGCTTTTCAATAAGTTAAGTTGGTGGTGCCAACTTAACTTATTTTATTATTGGTTGTTATTATTTATTTCCCTTACGCTTTACAAATTGACCCCAACCAGCTTCTCCTACAAATTCGCCATCCTTGAATACTAATTTTCCTCTAGAGAAGGTCATCACAGGATAACCAGTCATTTCTACCCCTTCCCAGATGGTATAATCTACATCGGAGTGCATGTTGTCCTTAGAAACAACAAAGCTCATGTTAGGATCATAGATGACGATGTCGGCGTCGCTTCCAGCCGCAATGGTACCTTTTTCAGGTGCGCAGCCATAGAGCTTGGCAACATTGTAGGAGCACACTTCAACCGCTTTATTAAAGGAAATACGACCTTTATTGGCTTCGCTTAACATATAGGGATATAGGTTTTCGATACCCATGCAGCCATTTGGTATCTTGGTAAAATCATCTTTGCCCCAGTCCTTTTCATAGGATTGGAATGGACAATGGTCAGTGGCAACTGTTGTGATATCTCCTCGCTTAATTCCTTCCCAAAGGGCATCCTGGCTATCCTGACCCTTCATAGGAGGTGAGCAAACCCAGTTTCGACCGTCTTCACGCTTATATACATCCTTATTAAAGTATAAATACTGTGGGCAGGTTTCTGCTGTAATTTGATAACCTTCATCCCTTGCCTTTGTAACTTCATCTAAGCCTTCTTTACAAGCAAGGTGTACGATATTAAGAGGAGCATCAAAGGCTTTTGCCCAGTGGATTGCTCGCTTAACAGCTTCAGCTTCCACAAACTCAGGCCTGCTTTCATAATGATACCATGCAGAGGTTTTGCCTTCTCCTAGAAATTTTTCTATTCTTCTATCGATTAAATCAGGATTCTCTGCATGTACTGATACCAAAGCACCAATATCCCTAGCTTTTTCTAAAGCAGCTGCCAGCACACCATCATCAACCATTAGACCTTCCTTTTTATACACCATAAAAACCTTAAAGCTTGGCACTCCATATTCAACTGATTTTTCTAGCTCCTCTAATACTTCAGGACGCAAATCAGTAATAGCGGTATGGAATGCATAGTCTACACATGCCTGTGGCTCGCAAAGGGCTTTTCTAGCTTCTACAGACTCGATAAGGCCTTTGCCCTTTCCTTGAATAACGAAGTCGAAAACTGTTGTTACACCGCCACAGGCAGCTGCTCGGGTGCCAGCTTCATAGCTGTCGGCAGAGGTAGTGCCGCCAAAAGGCATTTCTAGATGGGTGTGGGCATCTATCGCACCAGGTAAGACATATTTTCCAGCGGCGTCAACTACCTCTACACCCTCAGGAGCATCAAGGCTCGCAGCAATCATATGAATCTTTCCATCTTTTACAGCAATATCTGCTGTATAAGTATCTGCAGCAGTGATGATGGTGCCATTTTTAATAATTAAGTCCATATTGTTTGACCCCCTTATATTAATAAAATATATTGTTGTACCCATAAAGGGTAGAATTGTCAGGTAAAAAAGAGACCGGCACAAAATCCGACCTCTTTTTAGTTTTAACTAAATCCTTATAAAATAATTATCCTGTAACTTTTTCATTCATTGCCTCTTCTTCTTCTGGAGTTATAAGGGAAGAAGTATCGTTTTTCATAAGAACTGGATAAACAATCATAGCTACAACAAAGCCGATAAGCCATCCATTGTCAGAGAAGAAGCTGAGAGCAGGTACCATCTTACCAAGCACAGGGAAAATACCAGCAATAACCCAAGTCCATATAGCTTTGTCATTAATACCATTCTTGTACCAATAACGACTCTCTTCGCCTTTGAAAAGATCATCTAAGTCGAGGGTTTTTTTACGGAAAATATAATAATCAGCAACATACATACCTGCTAAGGGGCCTAAGAATAAGCCATAGGTTCCCAGCCAATCAAAAAGATAGGCGCCAGCTGTTTCCATAAGTTTCCAAGGCATCATTACTACGCCGAAAACTCCAGTTATAATGGCTCCCATACCATAGGTAATCTTTTGAGGATTTAGGTTAGAGATACCATTGGCTGGTGCAACAACATTGGCTGCGATATTGGTTGTTAAGGTTGCTACAGCAATACCTAATGCACCTAATAAACCAGCAATAGGACTTCCAATGTTAGCAACAACTGCTACGGGATCCCATAAAAATTCTCCATAAACAATACTGGTAGCGCCAGTAACAAATACACCTACAAAAGCAAATGCTGCCATTGTAGTAGGTAGACCTAATAACTGGCCCATAAATTGATCCTTTTGTGTTTTAGCATAACGGCTAAAGTCAGGAATATTTAGAGCTAGAGTAGCCCAAAAAGCTATGTTTGCAGTTAAACCAGGTAAGAATATTTTCCAGAAGCCTCCAGGTGCATAGGTAGCTGGCAAGTTAAGAATATCACCAACACTTCCACCCATCTGTGTTACAGCAGTAACTGCCCAAATCATAAGAGATAAAGAGAGAACACCTAAAATAGGAGCGCCCCAGGATTCCATAAACTTAATAGCGTCAGGACCTTTGTGAGCAATCCATACATTTAATGCCCAGAAGGCAAAGAAGGATACCCAAATACCAGCGGACCATGCACCCCAGGCAGGGCTAACGATAGATAGAGCAGCATTAATAGCACCCCCACCAATCCAGGTTTGAATACCAAACCAACCTGCAGCAACGATAGCTCGAGCAATAGAAGCGATATGAGCTCCCTTAATACCAAAGGATAGGCGAGCAAATACTGGATAGGGAATACCATACTTTGTACCAGCATGAGAGTTTAATTGCATTGGAATAAGAACGATTAAGTTACCTAAAGCTATATTAAGTATAGCCTGCCACCAAGAAAGTCCTTGTGCCATTAGACCAGAAGCCATCATATAAGTAGGGATACAGACGGACATTCCTACCCAAAGTGCTGCGATATGATAGGTTCCCCATGTTCTTTCATCTAGTTTCGTTGGGGCTAAGTCATCATTATAATAAGCATTATTTTTAAGATTATTACGGGCGCTGTCGGTTAATTCGAAAAGACCATTTACTTCTCTTTGCGTTTTAAAGCTACCACCCATGAAAAATACACCTCCGTTTTATTTAGTAAAAATTTATGATACCTAGATTCATCATAGACTTTGATCGATATGATCGCTTTTATCCACCTCCCCGTGGAAAAATGTAAAAATAAAGGAGAAAAATAGTAGTGTAAATTAGAGTAGGAACATTAGAGGTTTTTATGGTATATCATGCAATTTTCGTGCCAAGCCCATAGAAAAGGTGGGTTTGTTGGAAAGGCTACATCTTATAGGGGTTTATTGTAAAATCAGCATAGATTTAAGATGCAAAACTGTATCAGTAATCTTGGCAAAATATTAAAAATATTCAGAAAACACTTTAAATAACAACAAAGGCTTATTTGTGATTTATTTTTAAAAAGATACATAAATGCATCATGCTAAGAAGGAGACAGGATGTTGATTAATTAAATGTTGAAAAAACAACTTAGTTCTAAGGAATACTAGATTCAAATATGAATCAAAGTCTATACGCAAATGGTTTTTCTGCAGATTGGATGATTCAATCTGCAGAAAATTTTAATAAATTACACACTGATCATATTATCAACATAATCTAAAACTTTGTCCATAATTTCCATGGCCTCTTTAAGTTCATCTTCTGTTATGGTCAAAGGAGGAGCAACGATAAGTATGTTATCATGGCTGTAGGTTGCAAAACCTTCGCTGGATAACATGCCTAAAATATTTTTCATGATTTTCTCTGGATCATTGCCATGAGGAACAAGAGGTTCCTTGGTAGTCTTATCCTTTACTAATTCAATACCGGAGAATAAACCGATATATCTTACATCTCCAACACATTTATGCTTTGTTTTTAGAGTCTCTAGGATTTTACCTAGTACAGACCCCACTTTCTTGGAATTCTCCATAAGCTTTTCTTCTTTATACACCTCTATTGTAGCGACGGCAGTTGCGCAGCCTATAGGGTGTCCACTGTAGGTGAGTCCACACCACATAGTATTTTCATCAAAGAAGTCAGCTATTTTACTGCTGACGATAACTCCACCTAGAGGGATATAACCACAGGTTGCCCCTTTAGCAAAGGTAATGAGATCTGGGTTTACATCCCAATGATTGACTGCAAACCATTCTCCGGTTCTGCCCCAACCAGCCATAACTTCATCACAAACCATAACGATATTAAACTCATCACATAAGTCCCTAATACCCTTTAGGTAGCCTTCTGGAGGAATAATGATACCATTACTTCCAGTAACAGTTTCTAAAAAGATAGCGGCAACTTTATCTGGTCCCTCAAATATTATTTGCTCCCTCAACTGTGTGATATAGTATTTTGTTGCTTCTTTTTCATCTTTAAAAGGTATGGGTGCTCTATAAAGATATGGATCAAAGAATTTTACAAAACCAGGAATTCCTGGCTCGCTAGGAAATCTTCTTTTTTCTCCTGTAAGGTTTGCGGCACCGTAGCTGGCCCCATGATAGGAGCGATATCTTGAGAAAATCTTATATTTCCCCGTAAACATTCTTGCGATTTTGATAGCATTTTCATTAGCTTCAGCCCCGGCATTTGTGAAAAAAACCTTCCCCATATTATCTGGAGCAACTTCGACAATTTTTCTAGCAGCTTCTGATTTTACATCAAAGGCATAGGCGGGACCCATAAAAGCCATTTTTTCTGCCTGCTCCTTAATAGCATCTACTACTTTTCTATGACCATGGCCTATGTTCATGTTTACAAGCTGTGAGGACATATCAAAATATTTCTTACCATCGGCATCCCAAAAATAAATGCCTTCAGCCTTTGTGATAACTTTAGGATTCAATCCTCCTTGAGCACTCCATGAGTGAAGGTTATAGGCTAAAGAATCCTTCTTAATTTTGGTTCCATAATCAATGATTGTTGTCTCCACAATAAAACCTCCTTATATTTAGATGATCAATAAAGAAATTATTAGCCTGCATAATGGGTCTAATCATTCATAACATCGCCAAACAACTCTTCATCTGTTGGGACAACTGGGTCAAAAGGTTTAGAAACCCATGTGGTATTGATTAAATGCTTCCATGTGATGTTTTCTGATACAATATTTCCTCCCCATGAGCCGCATCCGAGGCTAGTGGTAAAAGGCATGGCATTGAACCAGTTGCCTGTATTGGCTAAGGCTTGACCCTGACGCACGTTCATTCTACTTACCTTTGTATTTAAAGCTAAATCCATGATGTGATCTTCATTGAAGGAATGGATACCGCAGGAGTGACCCATACCTTGATATCGGGTGATTTCATTTACTTTGGCAACTGCATCTGAAAAGTTATCGTATTTGTATAGAGACACCACAACGGATAGTTTTTCACCAGAAAACGGAAAATCCTCTCCTATGCCACTTTCTTCAACCATAATGAACTTTGTATTTTCTGGAATTTCGAAGCCTGCTATGCCTGCAATAGTTTGAGCTGATTGAGCAATGATTTGTGGATTTAAATGTCCATCAACCCACACTGCATGCTGCAGTTTTTTCTTTTCTTGTGGACTAACCAGGTAGCCACCCTCAGTTCTAAGTGCTTCAATTAGTCCTTCATATACACCTTCTTGAATAATTAAAGAATTTTCAGCTGAACAACTGGTAGCAAAATCAAAAGTTTTGCTCATTCTTATCTTGGTGGCGGCATCTTTCAAATCAGCTGTTTCATCAACTACAACAACTGCGTTGCCCGCTCCAACGCCATAGGCTGGTGTCCCTGATGAGTTAGCAGCTTTTACTAATCCTGCTCCTCCGGTAGCTAGCACCAAATCACATTGCTTCATTAGCTCATTGCTGATTTCCATTGTTGGCTCATCGATAGCAATTACTAAATCCTCGGGAGCACCATATTTTTTTAAGGTCTCCCTCATGATACCAGCGATAAAGCTATTGGTTTTTTTAGTTCTTGGATGAGGAGACATGATGATGGCGTTTCTTCCCTTCAAAGCATGTGATACCTTAACGGTGGGGGTTGCTTCTGGATTAGTACAAGGAATAAGGGCACCGATGACGCCTACAGGCTTTGCAATTTTCATAATTTGTTTTTCTTCATCAATTTCAATAACTCCCACAGATTTTTTGCCTTGCATATCACGGATTGCGCCTTTAGCTTTAGCCATAAGCTTATTGTATTTTCCTTCGAAGTTACCCATTCCTGATTCTTCTACTGCTAGTTTAGAAATTTCTTGGGCGGGACCATCCTTTACAATGTTCCATACAACAGCAGCTACCAGCTTGTCGGTGTCCTCCTGCGAATAGTTTTCGATTACTTCCTGGGCCTTTCTTGCTCTTTCGATAAGCTCTGCTACATATTCTGTAGCACTTAAGGTTGAAACTGTACTCATAATGTATGCCTCCTTTTTATAAAAATATGATCCTGCTTATGATGAACTAGGATTACAATAGCATACATGCTAGTGATGCAATTTTCATGCCAAAGAGAAGAAAAAAACAAGGGCTGAATTTGCAATAAAGAAAACACAAAATTTTTAAAAAAGTTAGACGATTGATGCATAAGTGAATCTGTATGATAAGAGGCTGTTCAAAAAACGCGATTTAAAGTGGGCCAAGATGGAATTACTACAAAACTAATATTGATACAAAAATGAATCTAAACGATTCATAAATGAGTTTAAAGGAGGGAAGTAGAAAGAAACATAAAAAATCGGGTGCTACTTATTTGGAGAAGAAATACAATCTACTTTAATTGCTCGCTGCTAAGGAGAATTAAACTATGGAGCAAGTTTTAGAAAACATCATTACTAGATATGTAATAAGTTTGAAATTTCAAAGTCTGTAGGAAATCGTCATGCATCTATAGTGCCCTTCAAAGTATTTGAAACTTTAAATAGTGAGCTGGTGTTAGCTGTTGGAAACGACATTTTATGGCATGATTTTTGCAAGATAATAAATATGTAGAATTTAGTAAAAGGTGATAGATTTAAACAAACTCTTTGGGATGTAAAAATTATGAAGAACTGAGATCTATTGTGAGAGAAATTATGAAAAAGCATACCACAGAAGAGATATTGAAGGCGCTATTAGAATTGACTGCAGAGGAAGAAAAGGCTTTAAGAAGGGAGGGAGTATTTTAAAAAAAAGAAAAGTATAACCAATAAATGCGAAGGGGATGATGAAAATGAATGATTTCATGAGCATAGTGTTAAACAGTATATTCTTTGCAGGGGGATTTATTGCCTGTTACATAATTATTGCACTGAGAGGAAAAAGGACCTTAGAAAAAGCTAACAGGGCACTAGAAGAGTATAGTAAAGGAAATTTTTTGTTTGAAGGGGAGGCTGATAATAATAGAATAACAAAATCCCTTTCCAATCTAAATAAAATGCTAAAGGAATGGATGTATGAGCTGCTAAAATCCTCCACATCTATTGCCACTCTAACAACAGAGGTTAACAAAGATGCAAACTCCTCTATGACAAAAATAAATGTTTTAGCTGATAAAATAGAAAGGTTTACCCAGGACAACCATCGTGTCAATAATGAGATATTAGAAGCAGCATCCATATCTCAGGAGCTGACCAGCAGCATTGCAGAAGTAGCCAGCACAGGAAAAATGGCGGATGAGAATACGGCTTTAGCCAAGGAAACAGTTCTAAGCAGCGCCTCTTCTATAGAAGAAGCCATTGGTGTGATAGAAAAAATAAGCTATAAGCTAGAAGGATCTGCAGAAGAGCTTAAAAAGCTGGATGAGATGATGATGCGAATCGGAGAAATGACGGGTAAGATTAGTAATATTGCAGAGCAAATTAATTTATTGGCTTTAAATGCTGCCATAGAAGCTGCCAGAGCAGGTGAATCTGGAAGAGGCTTTACTGTAGTAGCAGAAGAGGTCAGAAAGCTTGCAGATGAAAGTGCCAGAGCGTCAGGAGATATTACTGAAGTTATTCAGGGAATTACAGGGCAAATGAAAAGCACCTTTGGTATTATTCAATCTAGCATGGAGGAAGGAAAGAGAGGACAAAAAATTGCAATTGAAGCAAAGGAAGGCTTAAATAATATCACGGATTCTATGAATGGGGTGCTGGGTGCAATTGAAAACATAAGTCACAACATAAGCCAAGGAGCGGACGCTACAGAACAAATGGCAAAAAACATTGAAGAGGTTGCTGCTTTTTCTCAAGATACAATGGCTACTGTTGACGAAATCAACGAAATGATACAACATCAAAAAGAATACTTAACAAAAAATACAAACTCCACTGAAGATCTAGTGAAAATTAGCGGGAATATGGAAAAATTTGCAGATACCTTTGACGAAATATTAGGACAATGTTTATTGAAGGTTAGTGAAGAGTTGGCGAAAGAGATTAATATAAACGGAACAACTAACCAAAAGTTAAAAGAATATGCTGCCGGTGTGGGGATTAGTGATATATATATTACTGATGATGACGGCGTTATTGTATACACCACTGATGATGAAACTGTGGGCTTTAGATTCCCAGAAGATAAAGATAACCAAGCTTATGAGTTTAGAAAAATATTAGAAAATCCATCATTGAAAGTCATACAAAAGATGCAAAAACGTTCTATTGACGACAAATATTACAAATTTGCAGGTGTAGGCAGAAAAGACAAAAAAGGAATAATTCAAGCATCTCTAGCTTTAGAAGATATACCAAAATTTAGTATAAAAATGCAATAAGCTACCCATAAAAAATATGTAACAAATATCGTTGATTTATGACAAGTCTTTTTTACAAAAAAAGGCTTGTTGCTTTTTTATAAACAATAACAGCAGGTATTTTAAATTTTCTATTATTCAATTCTCCTACTTTATGGTATGATATATGAAGAGAATACAAGCTAGGGGGTAGTTAGTATCATGAAAAAATATTCAAAATCCATTCTAGTTGGACTGCTGATAATTAGTGTAGGAGCTAATGTGTTTTATTATAGAAGCTTAGCAAATATAAATGAAAAGATAATTAGAGTAAATACTATAGTGGCATCTAATGTTGAAAGAAATATACGACAAAGTATTATGTATACTCAAGATTTGATAGAAACAGGAGATTCAGCTTCTTTTCAAAATCTCGAGCGGGCTATTGGTAATTTGACTTTATCCTTCAACCATTGGGTAGATTTAAATCAATCGGAAAAGACGCCAAATGAACGAATGCAAAGGGGACTAGCTAGTGTAGAAACCCTAAGAAATCTGATAACCCATCACTTAGCAAATCAGTACAAAATGAATGATAAGCAGCTTACAGAATATGACATCGATATGCTGGAAAAAGTTAATGATCAAATGAAAAGGCTGTTATTGGTGTACCATAATATAGAAAATAGATTGCTGGAATTAAAGGATCCAATTGTTAGTGATGGCGGATTGGTTCAAATAGCAAATAATTTTGAAGAGATAAATAGATTGTATAGGCACAGCAAGCTGCCTAATAGACATCCTGAGTATATCGACTATACAGAAGCTGTGGCCCATGCTGAGAGAAAAATCCCATATGTACAGGATTATATATTAAAAGAAGAAAAAGACCAGGTGATTATTCGGGAAGGTGTGCATTATTACGAATTAAATTACTATGACGAAGATGAAGAAATCTATACTGTTTGGATAGATGCTATGGATGGTTTGATTAGAAATTATGAATTAAAGAGAATGAGTAATAATGGAAATAGTACATCTCAAAATCAGGCTATCACAATTGCAAGAGATTTTGTCGGAAGATTTTATCAGGGCCAGTTAAAGGAAGAAATGTTTTACATGGAAAATAGAGACAACGGTGAGCCGGTTTACTCTTTTAGATTTACTCCTATAAAGGAAGAACTGTTGATGGTTAGTGATGCTTATATAGTCAATGTGAATTCTGCCACAGGAAATGTTATAAAATACACCAATGACTTTACTGATACTATGGGGGTAAACCAGAGGATAGGATATACAGAAGAAGATATAATGGCCGAATACAAAGAAGAATTTGGTGAGATGGATTATAATGGACTAGCTATAACAAGATCCTTTTATACGCATTATCAGCCAAGGCTAACCTACAGCTTTCGTATCAATCAGGACCAGCAAGAAACTATGGTGTTTGTTGATGTGACTACTGGAATGCTGGTCTATCAGCTGTATTATGTATATCACCCTATTCTTTAAGTAAAGATTTCTTTGACAATAACTGACGTGTAAATATAGACATTTATAGATAGAGAGGCTTCATGATAAAGGAGAAAAATATGCAGCTAGACATCCAGTATAAAGACAATGAGGTTATTATAATGAAGGGGAAAGATTTTGAGCCGGCTCATATCTTTCAATGTGGACAGTGCTTTCGATGGTATAAAGAAAGTGATGATAGTTATACTGGCATAGTTCAGAATAAAGCATTAAATGTCGGGAAAATAGATGGCAATATTATTTTTAAAAATACCAATAAAGAAGATTTTCTTGATATTTGGATGGATTACTTTGATTTAAAGACGGATTATGATGAGATAAAGAAAAAAATAAGCAGAAAAGATCCAATTATGCAAAACGCTGTTAGCTTTGGAGAAGGTATTCGAATATTAAAGCAGGAACCATGGGAAACCCTTATATCTTTTATTATTTCTTCTAATAATAATATACCTAGGATCAAAGCTTCCATTGAGAAACTATCTGAAGAATATGGAGAATACCTGGGTGTGTATTGTGGTAAAAAAAGGTTTGGATTTCCAAAGCCAGAGGTATTAGCAGCATTATCTGTTGAAAAGATAGCAGCATGTGGCACGGGATATAGAGCCTCCTATATAAAGAGTACTGCTGCTGCCATTGCTAAAGCACCAACTGCATTGGAGACTATAAAAAGTCTGGATATAGAAAACTGCCAAAGGAGACTGATGGAGTATCAAGGGGTAGGGCCTAAGGTAGCTCAATGTATCTTGTTTTTTTCTATGGGGAAAATGGAGGCATTTCCTGTAGATGTATGGGTAAAAAGGGTGATGGAGCATTTCTATTTTCATAAGGAAACACCAGCATCCGTCATTCAGCAATTTGCATGGGAGAAATATGGCGGGTTTGCGGGGTATGCACAGCAGTACTTATTTTATTATGCAAGGGAACAAGGGATAGGGAAAAAATAGAAAAGATACGGGGGAATAAAGAATATGTTAGGGACCATTGTAAATGCACTAGCTATTATTATAGGGGGAATGCTAGGACTACTGCTAAGAAAGGGCATACCCGACAATTACAAATCAACCGTAATGCAAGGCTTAGGTCTTAGTGTCTTGGTTATAGGTTTAATGGGAGCTTTTAAAAGTGAAAACATATTACTGTTAATATTCAGTATTGTTTTGGGGGGAATTATTGGAGAAAAGATTAGAATCTCAGATAGATTAGATAATCTTGGACTATGGATTGAAGGGAAAACCGGTAAAGGAGAGGGCTCTGTTGCCAAAGGCTTTGTAACTGCAAGTCTTATCTACTGTATTGGTGCCATGGCCATTGTTGGAGCCTTGGAGAGTGGCTTGACGGGAAATCATCAAACCCTTTATGCTAAGTCTCTTTTGGATGGGATTTCTTCTATTATATTTGCCTCCACCTTAGGAATTGGTGTTGTTTTTTCGGCGGCAGCCGTCTTTATTTATCAGGGAATCATCACCATAACAGCAGGAGCTCTTCGTTATCTTCTAGTGGAGGATGTAATAAGGGAAATGTCAGCCATCGGTGGATTGTTAATCGTAGGAATATCCTTTAATATACTGGAAATAAAACGAATTCCGGTAGCTAATATGCTGCCAGCAGTATTTTTGCCTATTTTATATCAACTACTTCAGCCAGTGTTTATAAGCATTACTGCAATCATACATAATATTTTTTAATTTTCAATCCAGCATATTTCTCTAGCTTTTGTCTAGGTTATAGGTGCTGGATTTTTTCTGTCTTAAATATAATAGATTGCCAACCATCATATTATAAAATAATAAGAAAAAGGATGAAAAAGCTTAAAATGATTAGATATTCTGTAATAATAAGCAATAATTGGTTATAATAGTAAATATTCAGGTTTGCCTGGCAAAAATCTTTTATATAATATTATAAATGTAGTTAGCACTCTCTTATAGTGAGTGCTAACAAAAAGTTAGGCAATTAATTTTTAAAAATAAAATAGTTTTATTAAGGAGGTTAAATTATGAACATTAAACCATTAGGTGACAGAGTTGTTATTAAAAAGGTAGAAGCTGAAGACACAACAAAAAGTGGTATTGTTTTACCTGGCAGCGCAAAGGAACAACCTCAAATGGCGGAAGTTGTTGCAGTAGGTCCTGGCGGGGTAGTAGAAGGTAAGGAGATTACTATGGAAGTCGAGGTTGGAGATAAAGTAATCTTTTCCAAATACGCAGGCACAGAAGTAAAATTTGATGGTGTTGAATACACCATATTAAGACAAAGTGATATTTTAGCTGTTGTAGAATAAAGAAATAAACAAAAGAAAATACATAAGAAACCGAGAAAATGAAATATAGAAATCAATCAAGGAGGGTATTGAAATGGCAAAAGAAATTAAATTCAGTGAAAGCGCTAGACGTGCGTTAGAAACAGGTGTAAACAAGCTGGCTGACACTGTTAAAGTAACCTTAGGACCAAAAGGAAGAAATGTTGTTATAGATAAAAAGTTTGGCTCCCCATTAATCACAAATGATGGAGTTACTATTGCTAGAGAAATTGAACTGGAAGATGCCTATGAAAATATGGGAGCTCAGTTAGTAAAAGAAGTTGCAACAAAGACAAATGATGTAGCTGGGGATGGAACAACCACTGCTACTTTATTGGCGCAAGCGATTATTAGAGAAGGTATTAAAAACGTAGCTGCTGGTGCTAATCCAATGATCCTTAAAAAAGGTATTGAAAAGGCTGTAGTTGCAGCAGTAGAAGAACTTAAAACTATTTCTAAACCAGTAGAAAGCAAGGAAGCTATTGCACAAGTTGGAGCCATCTCAGCCAGCGATGAAGAAATAGGTAGATTGATCGCAGATGCTATGGAAAAAGTAGGTAAAGATGGTGTTATTACTGTAGAAGAGTCCAAATCTATGGGAACTACTTTAGATGTAGTTGAAGGTATGCAATTTGATAGAGGATATTTATCTCCATATATGGTAACTGATACAGAAAAAATGGAAGCTGTTTTCAATGATGCTTATGTTTTAATCACTGACAAAAAGATTGCTAACATTCAAGAAATATTACCTGTACTAGAACAAATTGTACAGCAAGGGAAGAAGCTAGTAATTATTGCTGAAGATGTTGAAGGCGAAGCCTTAGCTACATTGGTGGTAAATAAATTAAGAGGTACTTTTGAGTGTGTAGCTGTTAAGGCTCCTGGCTTTGGAGATAGAAGAAAAGCTATGCTTGAAGATATCGCCATCCTAACTGGTGGTACAGTGATTTCTGAGGAGCTAGGCTATGAGTTGAAGTCTGTTACTCTTGACATGCTGGGAACAGCTAGAACTGTGAAGGTAGACAAAGAAAACACAACCATCGTAGAAGGCAGTGGAGATCAGCAAGCAATCAAGGATAGAATTCATCAAATAAAAGTACAAATCGAAGAGACTACCTCTGAGTTTGATAAAGAAAAGCTTCAAGAAAGATTAGCAAAGCTTTCAGGCGGAGTAGCTGTGATCCAAGTAGGAGCTGCTACTGAAACAGAGCTAAAGGAAAGAAAGCTTAGAATCGAAGATGCTTTAAATGCTACCAGAGCAGCTGTTGAAGAAGGCATTGTATCCGGTGGAGGCACAGCGTTAGTCAATGTTGTATCTGCGGTAGAAGCCTTATTAGATACAGTTGATGGTGATGAGAAGACAGGTATCCAAATTATAAGAAGAGCATTAGAAGAGCCTGTAAGACAAATTGCTGAGAATGCAGGCCTTGAAGGTTCGGTTATCGTAGAGAAGGTAATGAATGCCGATAAAGGGGTAGGATATGACGCCTTAAATGAAAAATATGTCAATATGATAGAAACAGGTATTGTAGATCCTACTAAGGTAACAAGATCTGCACTACAAAATGCTGCATCTATTTCAGCTATGATGTTAACAACAGAAGCAGCAGTAGTAGACATTAAAGAAGATGAGCCAGCAATGCCAGGCGGCGGTATGGGCGGCATGGGCGGCGGCATGCCAATGATGTAATTTAAATAGTAATTACTAAAAGGAGCGAAAACTTTTTCGCTCCTTTTTTGTTTTCTGTGGAATTTTAATAAAGGGATGGATACACTGAATTCAGTAAAAAAAGCAAAGGTAGTTTATAGGTGCAAAGAAAAAGTATATCTAGGATTAACTCAAATATGCTTTTAATAATCATGCTCTTGTATAAAATATTCTTCTAAGGTTAAATGATTTTCATATAGATATGTGGCCAGCTTCTCTCCTACATATCGTAAGTGCCAAGGCTCATAGCTGTAGCCTGTAATCTGTTCCTTACCTTTAGGATATCGAATGATAAAGCCATATCTATGGGCGGATTCCGCCAACCATATACCTTCTTTAGTTTCACCAAATTTGGCAGTCAAACGATAATTAACTTGATAAGTGGTCACATCCATAGCTAAGCCTGTTTGGTGTTCACTTTGGCCAGGTCGAGCACTTGTTCTATTAGCTACGTCCTCTCCTTGTGCTGCAGCTCTTTGTTGAAAAATAGACTTTTGCCTTTCGTAGGAACGGTAGCCTGAAGTAGCAAACAAAGTATAATTATCTTCAGTAGCTGCTTCAAACAATGACTCTAATGCTTTAGCTGCTTCTTTTCTCATATATTTTCTTGGGAGATCTTCCTCAAAAGGAAAAGGAACGCTGGGGATGATTAGATCATTTGGTTGGTAATATGATGGTAACATACGTTTTTTATTAACAAGGACATAAATACTGTCATAGTTGGTTATCATTTGATTTCCTTCCGTATCTATAGTTGTAGTATTTTGGAAAACTAGTTTCTCCTGGAGTTTTATTTTCCATCCTTCTTTTTCTGTCTCTTCTGTATTATCCGGTGTTTGCACAACTTTTTCATCTTCAAGCTCTAGGGCTGTCTCCACTGGTTGGTTATTCTCCTGGTTGAAAAATATCTCTAATGGTGAAGCTAGTAATTCTGCAGCAAAACCTATATTAAGAGTAAGATAATATAGTATTGCTATAATACTTAAGCAAATAGTAAAAATTAGTTTTTTATTCTTCATGTAACCACCTTTCTATATTGGAATAGACGATGGTCATTATAATAACACACTTGTCGAAGAATGTCGAATTCCAACTTCCTGTTTAATGTCTTTTAAAATTATTTAGTATATAATAAAACATAAACGTGGAAGCTAAAGTATTTATAATAGATGAGAAATCAAATATAGAATGTGGGATTGTACACATTTACTGGAATTAATTAGAAAATTTAAAATATTAAAAATTTATTGTTAAAATAGCAAAAAGATGGTATACTATAGATAGAAGAAAAGAAGTTTTCTTCTAAGAATCTCTCTTTCAGCGGACCTTTTTAAAAGCAAGTAAAGCAAGTAAAGCAAGTAAAGCAAGTAAAG
>NZ_FOHU01000002.1:278074-392468 GCF_900111615.1 Natronincola peptidivorans
AGAAGTTGAGAAGTTGAGAAGTTGAGAAGTTAGAAGTTAGAAGTTAGAAGTTAGAAGTTAATGATTTAGTAAAACGGAGGAAAAAGCAAAGAAGATTGAGATTAGTATGTAGTATTCCAAGTATTTGCAAGGGAATGGTAAAAAAGAGGAGCATTACTGTGAAGCGTCTACCAGAAGGATAGAATAGGGGATGACTTTCAAGCTCAACAAGTAATAAAAAATTACAACAAAATATAGAAAGGAATTTACGAGGAGATTTGAGTGTAGAAACGTTTTTCAGGTCTGCTGAGAGGGATTCTAAATTGTAATAGATCAGGTATTCATTCATTATGAAAACCTGATCTATTTAATTTTATTAATAATTATCGCAATTACTGAAGCTGGTTTTTCATTTGGGTATACTTAGTTTTTGCATTTTGTACATCTTGAGCTTGAGCCTGTTTTGTTTGATACCAACCTCTTTTTTCCATAGCATTAAAAATCTGATACTGTATTTCTTGACTTTCATTCAAGCATTTGGTTAAATGCTGTCTTAGGTTTGAACAAGAAGCTTCGGTTATACCAACATTGTATGCAGATGTCACCTGTTTTTCAGAAGCAATAAGATCATTCATTAACTCCTTTTCACTAAAGCTGGCTTGATGATTAGTATTCATAGTAGAACCTCCTCTTTAATATGGCTAGTAGTATTTCTATTGATGTGAGTTTAAATAGTTGTATAGCTCATTGTAATGCTGCTTATGCTTTTGAGCTGCTTGTTGACATAAATTCTTCAGCTCTGCATCTGTACAATAGCCTGCATATGTGGAGAATTTTTTGTTCATTAGTGCTTCATAATTTAATTGATCCTCTAAAATTTTTAAATTGTTTGCATCCAATTTAGCTGATGTTTGATTATTCATGTTTGTATTCATTTTAGAGCCTCCTCGTATGATATGTGAAGTTTGGTTCTATATTATTATGAATAAAAATCATAGAATTATGGGTTGAAAATTAAAGTAGATATGTAAAAAAACGTTATTAAATAAAGCTGCATATAAGAATAAAGGTGCTTAAAGAAAAATCCAATATGGAAAAATTAGAAAAAGAAAAAAAATTCATGTATAATAAAGAATAAGGAAAACTACATAGGGAATAAGATAAGGAGGCTTTTAAATGATTTATAGAGATTATGGTACTACTGGAAAAAAAGTTTCCGCTATTGGATTTGGTGGAATGCGTTTTGGAGAAGATGATGATTATGCAGTAGAGGTTATAAGGAGAGCCAATGCATTGGGGATCAATTATTTTGATACGGCGCCTTTTTATTGCGATGATAGAAGTGAAGCTATTTTTGGCAAAGCCTTAAAAAAAATGCCAGCAAGCTATTACATAGCTACAAAAAGCATGATTCACAAAGAACCAGATGCAGACGCTGTTCGAGGAAGAATAGAAAAATCTCTTAAAAGACTTGATGTTGATAAAATTAACTTTTATCATATGTGGTGTATTATGGACCTAGAGCAGTATCAGAAGGTAATGGCTCCCGGTGGACCCTATGAAGGAGCCATGAAAGCAAAGGAGGAAGGATTGATAGAGCATCTTGTCTTTTCCACTCATTGCAAAGGATCGGATATTCGGAAAATTATTGAAGATAAAGTTTTCGAAGGAGTACTTCTAGGGTATAATGTTATGAATCATCCCTTCCGTCAAGAGGGAGTAAAAGCTGCCTTAGAGCATAATATCGGGGTTGTCACCATGAATCCTTTAGGAGGTGGCTTAATACCTCAGCATCAGGATTACTTTGATTTTATTAGGCAGTATGAGGATGAAACTGTTAATCAAGCAGCTATAAGGTTTAATGCTGCTGCAGAAGGAATAACTGTGACACTAGCTGGTATGGGAACCATAGAAGAGGTAGAGGAAAATGTAAAAACCCTACAGCATCCATTAACCTTTTCCGAGGAAAAGCGACTAGAGATTAAGAACAAAATGGTGAAGGATATGGACGCTCTCTGCACAACCTGTCAATACTGTTTAAAATGTCCAAAGAAAATAAAGATTCATCATTATTTAGAAGCTTATAATCTAATGGTGTTAAAGGATGTAGAACAAATGAAAAAGCATATTGATTGGTTGAAGCAGTCAGGGAGTATTAAAGATGAGCATGCCTTGCCAGCAGACTGTATAGAATGTGGCAAATGTGAAGAACTATGTACCCAGAAGCTCCCAATCATCGATAGGTTAAAGGCAATAGCAGAGCTATACAAATAGCAAGGAGGACTGGCATGAGCAAACATGAAGAAAAGCTTATAGTTGAAGGTAAGGAGATTTTCTGTCCTATATGTGGTTATGACAAATACTGGACAAGAGAGACTTTGATGAATACAGCTGGAGCAAGCTTTTTAGGCTTTGACTGGGCAAATAAAGCAGCTATGAATTATGTGTGCAATCAATGCGGTTATGTACTTTGGTTTCTAAAAAAATAAGAAAAAATTTAAAAATATTAATAAGTGATTTATATAAGGGGTGTATAGGAAATGGATTTTAATTTATCAACAGGAATGAAGGCAAAGGTGGAAATCAATGTGGAGCTAAAGGATACAGCGGTTTCCTTTGGCAGCGGTGGGGTAAAGGTATTGGCTACCCCTATGATGATTGGTATTATGGAAAATGCTGCATTAAAGGCTGTAGATTTCAATTTGCCGGAAGGATATGCTACAGTAGGAACGCATTTAGAGGTAAAGCACCTAGCGGCTACACCAATAGGGATGAAGGCATATGCAGAAGCAGAGCTAATAAAAATTGAAGGTAAAAAGCTATTATTTAATGTAACGGCCTATGATGAAAAGGAAAAAATCGGGGAAGGAACCCATGCTAGGTACATTATTTCTGTAGATAAATTTATAGAGAAAACCAATGAAAAATTACATAAATAATAATCCGAACAAAAACAAAGAAAAGAGGAAAATAATTCTTGACTTTTAGTGGGCCATTTGTTAACTTAAATAATAACAATGGAACATGAATATGATATAAAAACAACACGCATATAATATCGATAATAAGGATCGATAGTTTCTACCTTAAGGACCGTAAAGCCTTGGACTATGGGTGAAGTTATTATATTTCAGTGGGGCTGTGTAGAAAAGGGATCTATGTGGTTTTGCTGAGTTTTATATCTTTATAAAACCCATATAATAATTTCACTCTTTTTAGAGAGTAATTATTATGCGGGTTTTTTGTTTTCATTTTTTAGTATCACTAGGGGTAGTTTATTTAATAATAATATATGTAAAGATTTACAAGCGATAGAAGGATCTATTACAAAAAGGAGGCTTATCTATGGAAGACAAAATTGTACAAGAAGGATTAACCTTTGATGACGTATTACTGATTCCTGCAAAATCAGAGGTGCTGCCAAATGAAGTGGAGCTGTCTACAAATCTAACAAAAAAGATTAAGTTAAATATTCCGTTAATGAGTGCCGGTATGGACACAGTTACTGAAGGAAAGATGGCAATCTCTATGGCACGAGAAGGTGGTATTGGGATTATTCATAAAAATATGTCTATAGAGGAGCAGGCATTAGAAGTAGATAAAGTAAAAAGAAGTGAGCACGGAGTTATTGTAGATCCCTTCTTTTTATCTCCAGAGCATGCAGTGGCTGATGCATTAGAGCTAATGGAAAGATATCATATCTCAGGTGTGCCTATAACTGTAAAGGGTAAGCTGGTGGGGATTATCACCAATCGTGATATCCGGTTTGAAACCAACTACGAAAAACTGATTTCAGAAGTGATGACAAAGGACAAGCTGGTTACAGCAAGAGAAGGTATCACTATGGAGGAAGCACAGCAAATTTTAATGAAAAATAAAATAGAAAAGCTGCCCATTGTAGATGAGGATGGGATGCTAAAGGGCTTAATAACAATTAAGGATATTGAAAAGTCTATCAAATATCCTAACTCAGCTAAGGACTCAAAATCTAGGTTGCTGGTAGGAGCAGCAATAGGGATAACCAAGGATATGATAGAGCGAGTAGATGCCCTCCATAAAGCAAAGGTTGATGTGGTGGTACTAGATACAGCCCATGGTCATTCTAAAGGCGTTATTGAAGCAGTAAAAAAAATCAAGGCAAAATATCCTGAGCTTCAGGTAATAGCGGGAAATGTTGCTACTGCAGGAGCGACTGTGGAATTGATTGAAGCCGGTGCGGATGCTGTAAAGGTAGGCATTGGTCCTGGATCAATTTGTACAACGAGGGTAGTAGCTGGTATAGGCGTTCCACAAATTACTGCTGTATATGATTGTGCAAAAGCAGCAAAGGCTTATGGTATACCAGTGATAGCGGATGGCGGCGTAAAGTATTCGGGAGATATTCCTAAAGCCATAGCTGCTGGGGCCAATGTGGTGATGATAGGTTCACTGTTTGCAGGGACGGAGGAAAGCCCTGGGGAGACAGTGATTTATAAAGGAAGAAGCTTTAAAACCTACCGAGGGATGGGATCTATTGGAGCTATGGAAAGAGGTAGTAAAGATAGATACTTCCAGGAGGATAATAAAAAGCTAGTACCAGAAGGAGTAGAAGGAAAAGTGCCCTACAAAGGGCCTCTAAAGGATACCGTTTTACAGCTGGTGGGAGGCCTGAAATCAGGTATGGGTTATTGTGGTACCACGACTATTAAAGAACTACAGGAAAAGGGTAAATTTATTAGAATAACAGGTGCAGGCTTAAGAGAAAGTCATCCTCATGACATTATCATCACAAAAGAAGCACCAAATTATAGTGTAGGGGAGTAAACCCGAAAGGATGGATGGCATGAACAATGAACTAGTTCTAATTCTGGATTTTGGTGGGCAATACAATCAGCTGATAGCTAGACGAGTGAGAGAATGCAATGTATATTGTGAAGTAGTACCCTATAAAACCTCCGTTGAAGAGATTAAGAAAAAAAATCCTAAAGGCATCATTTTTACAGGAGGACCAGCAAGTGTTTATGGTGAAAAGGCTCCTAAATGTGATGAAGGTATTTTTCAATTAGATATACCTATCCTAGGCATCTGCTATGGAGGACAGCTGATGGCAGAAACCTTAGGTGGAAAGGTAAATGCTGCTACAAAAAGGGAATATGGTAAAACAGCTTTAAAGCTAAAGAGTGATTCAGCATTGTTTAAAGATGTAGAGCAAAACAGTATTTGCTGGATGAGTCATACAGACTTTATTGAAAAAGCCCCTGAGGATTTTGTGATTACCTCCTCTACGGAGGATTGTCCAGTAGCAGCAATGGAAAATACAGCAAAAAAGCTATATGCAGTACAATTTCATCCAGAGGTAGAGCATACAGAGGCAGGAAAACAGATGATTTCTAACTTCCTCTATGAGGTATGTGAATGTGAAGGAACGTGGACCACTGAGAATTATATTGAAGAAGAAATCAGTCATATTAAAGATTTGGCAGGAGATAAAAAGGTATTATGTGCACTATCTGGAGGGGTAGATTCCTCAGTAGCAGCTGTATTGGTGCATAAAGCTGTAGGTGATAACCTCACCTGTGTTTTTGTAGACCATGGTTTACTCCGAAAGGATGAAGGAGATCAAGTAGAGGAGATCTTTAAGAATAAGTTTAAGATGAACTTTATAAGAGTGAATGCAAAGGACCGATTCTTAGGAAAATTAGCGGGTGTAGAAGACCCAGAGAAAAAACGGAAAATCATTGGAGAAGAGTTTATCCGACTTTTTGAAGAAGAAGCAAAAAAACTAGGGGAAATTGATTATTTAGTTCAAGGAACCCTTTATCCAGATATCATTGAAAGTGGGACAGAAACTGCCTCGGTTATTAAGAGTCACCATAATGTTGGCGGGTTACCAGAGGACATGCAGTTTAAATTAATAGAGCCCTTTAAATATCTGTTTAAGGATGAAGTTAGAGCTGTTGGTACAGAGTTAGGCCTGCCAGAGGAAATCGTATGGAGGCAGCCTTTCCCTGGTCCAGGACTGGCAGTACGAGTATTGGGAGAGATTACTGAGGAAAAATTGCATATTGTTCGGGAAGCAGATGCCATTGTTCGTGAAGAAATCAAAAAAGCTGGGTTGGATAGAGCTATATGGCAGTATTTCGCAGTACTTCCCAATATTAAGAGTGTTGGTGTTATGGGAGATGAAAGAACCTATGCCCACACCATAGGTATAAGAGCCATCACCAGCTCCGATGCCATGACAGCCGATTGGGCAAGGATTCCTCATGATGTGTTGGAGAGAATGTCCAATAGGATTGTCAACGAAGTAGACAATGTAAATAGAATCGTTTATGATATTACATCTAAGCCGCCATCTACGGTGGAGTGGGAGTAGGAGCATAAAGATAAATAGTCAGTGTAAGTAGGTGGTTTAGATTTTTGTTTAATCTAAGCCACTTTTTTTGTCATAAAAAGATGTTGACATATTATGTTAATAATACTATAATTTACATTGAATGAAGTTTCAATCAATAAAGAGGTGGTTTCTATGGCAAGGAATACTGAATTAAACGAAAAAATCAAGGAAGAGCGGAGGGAACAAATTTTAGCTATGTCACTTAAATTGTTTGTGACAAAGGGGCTGGCTGCAACTAAAATCACAGATATTTCTACGGCTTTGGGACTTTCCCAAGGATTGATATATCATTATTTTAGTTCTAAAGAAGAAGTTTTTATTGAGCTTATTAGGAGTGCATATCATAACATGACTGAAGCTGCTGTAGGCCTAGAAAGTCTTCCCTTAACCCCTCAGGAGAAAATAAGAATAGCTATAGAAAAATTATTACAGGGCTTTGATGAGGGGAATGATGCAGCATATTATTTCATGCTTATTATTCAAGCACAGGTATTTGAAACCGTACCAGATGAAGCTAAGGAAATCATTAAAGGAAGATATTTACTGCATGATGTAATAACAAGGATTATAGATGAAGGACAAAAAGAAGGTACCTTTAAAATGTATGATGCAAGAGAATTAGCCTTAGTCTTCTGGGGGATTATGAATGGCTTTGCAATACAGAAGGCCATAGGCGGAGACAATTTAAAGATGCCCAAACCAGATGTTCTTATGGATTTATTTCTGCATGAGACAACACTTAATAATGAGAAAAAATAAGTAATGAGGAAAAATCAGTGACTAATTTTTGCTATATATCTTTTGTGTCAGAATAGAAGAGACTATAGTGAAATTAGCTGTAGGAGGAAAGATAAATGTTGAGCATAAGAGGACGCCTTATATCTTTTTTATTGAGAAATCGCCATTTATTAAGCTTCTCATCAAAAAAGAAAGTCATTGATTGGAATACCTATGAAGCGATACTAGGTTTCCGAAAAGATGTTGAAAAAGGAGCCGGAAGGTTTGGTAAATTACCTGAGGGAATTGATGTAGTACCCGTAAGTATAGATAACCTATATGCCGATTGGATACTACCTGCAAAAGTAAAAAAAGATAAAGCTATACTATATTTCCATGGCGGAGGATATATATCCGGCACATGTAAAGCCCATCGAGAAATTACAGCCAAATTCGTTAAAGAAAGCAATATAGGTGCCCTGCTTTTTGAGTATCGGTTAGCACCGGAGCATCAGTTTCCTGCAGCGTTAGATGATTCAATAGCTGCTTATCAGTGGTTGCTAAATCAGGGTATTTCATCATCCAACATAGTATTTATGGGGGACTCAGCAGGTGGAGGATTATGCCTAGCCGCTTTACTAGCTTTGAGGGATCAGGGCAGCCCTCTACCGGCAGCAGTAGTGGCTCTATCCCCTTGGACAGATTTAAAGTGTACAGGAGAATCCTATGTTACTAAAGCCAAGATATGTTTATCTCCTGAAGGGACAGGACTGGCTTTTGCTAAACATTATGCAGGGAGTAATGACCCAGCTTTGCCATATATATCTCCTCTTTATGGAGACCTTCATGGACTTCCTCCTATGCTTATTTTTGTTGGTGGAGATGAAACTATGCGTGATGATTCCATTAGATTTGCAGAAAAGGCAAAACAGGCTGGTACAGATATAACACTGACAGTAGAAGAGGGATTGTTTCATTGTTATCCTGCTACAGCACCCCTCTTTCCAGAGGCTACCCAGGCCTTGAGGGATATCGGAATTTTTATAAATAAACATATAGATAAGGAAAAAATAATTTAGCCATTTGCTGGGATGCTGCATATAACAATAAAAACAAAAGGAAGTGTCGTATTATGTAAAAATAGCATAGCTATAAAATAAGCGAATATTAACAGAAGAACTAACAAAAATAATCCTAACATACACAAACTAAAAAACAAAAAATCCAATAAAACATTCGAAAAATCCATTGACCTTTTCCATAGCATCTGTTATTATAAAAATGAAAGAAAAAGAGCGCGCTGTTTGACAACTTCAAACTCATATAATGTCGATAATAGGGTTCGACAGTTTCTACAGAATGACCGTAAATCATTCTACTTTGAGTGAAAGTGTACCTAGGGTTCCGTTCTTTACATATTTTATAAAGAAGCTGGTCCAAGCGGTACAGGCATTGGATCAATGTTACACCGATGGGAGAAAAGCCCGGACGGATAGGTTTCACTATAGTGAAGTCTATCTATCCGGGTTTATTTTTTACTTAAAAAGGCATTATAAATAAGAGGTAATCATCAACTGAAAAAAAGGAGGCTACACCATGAATGAAAACGCTTCAGCTTTAGAGAAAATGTTTAAGCTTAAAGAGAACAACACAGATGTAAAGACGGAAATCATTGCAGGTATTACTACTTTTGTTACAATGGCCTATATCTTATTTGTAAATCCAGATATTTTATCTGTAGCAGGGATGGATTTCAATGCTGTATTTTTAGCTACATGCTTATCGGCAGCTATTGGTACTTTTATCATGGGCTTTTATGCTAATCTGCCATTTGCCCAAGCACCAGGAATGGGATTAAATGCATTTTTTACCTTTGGAGTAGTACTGGGATTAGGCTATACATGGGAGCAGGCTTTGGCAGCAATTTTTATTTCAGGACTTTTATTTATCTTATTAACCATTACAGGCACAAGAACAGCGATTGTTGAAGCTATTCCTGATTCTCTAAAGCATGCTATCGGTGGTGGTATCGGTCTATTCATTGCTTTAATCGGCTTTAAAAATGCAGGAATTGTTGTACCTTATGAAGCTACTTTAGTAACATTAGGCAGCTTTCAGGATCCTAAAGTATTACTATCCGTTATTGGACTAGTTATTACAGGGATTTTAATGGCAAAGAGAGTAAAGGGAGCTATTTTAATTGGTATTATTTCTACAATGCTTATCGGTATTCCTTTGGGAGTAACCAATACAGCTGTAGCTTTAGACTTTAATTTTGATATTACACCAACCTTATTCAAAATGGACTTTCCTGGACTATTAAATATAGGTGAAGCTGGAATCGTAGGAGCTCTTACTAGCGTGTTAACTGTTGTAATCTCCTTTAGTTTAGTAGATATGTTTGATACCATAGGAACATTAATCGGGACTGGTGCAAAAGCAAAGATGTTAGATGAAAAAGGAAGATTACCCAACATGAATAAAGCTCTAATGGCAGATGCAGTGGCAACTTCCGCAGGAGCAGTACTAGGTACATCTACAGTAACCACCTATGTTGAATCCGCAGCAGGGGTAGCAGAGGGCGGTAAAACAGGATTAACTGCTGTAACGACTGGTATATTATTTTTATGTGCTATTGTGTTAGCACCATTCGCATTAATGGTACCACAGCAAGCAACAGCTCCAGCCTTAATCATTGTAGGGGTATTGATGATGGGAGCAGTAAGAGAGATTAATTTTGACAACTTTGAGGAAGCACTACCAGCATTCTTTACAATTGCTTTAATGCCTTTCTCCTTTAGTATTGCAAATGGTATTGCAGCAGGCTTTATCTTCTATGCATTAGTAAAGGTTGCATTAGGAAAAGCAAAGGAAGTACATCCAGCTATTTATATATTAGCAATTCTATTTATTCTAAGATTTACGATATTACCTCACTAATTAAAAATATAGATTGCAGAAAAACCCTGTAAGATTTAAGGAAAAGAACCCAGTAACCACAGCGTATAGATGCATACGTAAGGATGCTGGGTTTTCCAAACAATCAAGAAGAAAAGAACTTTTCATTTGGCAAAAAAATAAGCTCATCTAGTGGTATTGAGGAAAATTTACATGAAGGAAGGAGGAGAAGAAGTTGATTTTTAAAAAGATAGGTATCATAGGCGGGGGGCAGCTAGGAAAAATGATGATTTCAGAGGGAAAAAAATTGGGATTGTTTTTTGCAATACTGGACCCTGTAACTGATTGTCCTTGTTCCTCCATGGTTGACCGGCATATAGTAGGAGATTTTTATGACAGAGATAAGATAAGGAGTTTAGCAGAAGAAACAGATGTGATTACCTATGAGTTTGAGCATATAGATGCAGATATATTAATGGAATTAGAAGAAGAAGGACATACCATCTATCCTTCACCCGGCACATTAAAGATGATTCAAGACAAGTTTCAGCAGAAAAGCTTTCTACAATCACAAGGCATTCCTGTTTCAGCGTTTCAGAGGGTTAAATCAGTACAGGATCTTCAAAAATCAACGCTGCAATATGGGTTTCCTTTACTTTTAAAAAGCTGTAGAGGAGGCTATGATGGTAAAGGAAACTATGTTATAAAAAATGCTGAAGAGGTATCTACAGCCTATGATGCATTAGGAGGAAGTGCTTCAGAGCTTATGGTAGAAGCCTTTGTTCCTTTTGTAAAAGAGGTCTCAGTTATTGCCGCTAGAGGCATAAAGGGAGAAATTAAGGTATACCCCTTAGGGGAAAATATCCATGAAAATAATATTCTAAAAACTACCATTATTCCAGCTAGAGTCAGTAAGGAAGTAGAGGAAAAGGCTAAAGCCCTAGCCATGGAAACCATGGAGGTACTAAAAGGTGTAGGTATATTTTGTATAGAGATGTTCGTTGATAAAAACAATCATCTTTTAGTAAATGAAATTGCCCCTAGGCCTCATAATTCAGGACACTATACTATAGAAGCCTGTAGCACCTCTCAGTTTGCTCAGCATATTCGGGCTATTCTTGGACTGCCTTTAGGAGAAACAGCTTTGCTAAAGCCAGCAGTTATGATTAATCTTTTGGGAGAAAAAGGCTATGAAGGAAGGGCCAAGCTAGTGGGAACGGAAAAAGCATTAGGATTACCAAAGGTGTATGTGCACTTTTATGGGAAAAGTGTCACTGCTCCGGAACGGAAAATGGGGCATATAACGATCTTGGATAACAATCTACCGTTGGCATTGAAAAAAGCAGAGCGGGTAAAAGATATGGTGAAGGTAATCAGTTAAACCGTGAGGGGGTTCATGAAAATGAAAAAGCCATTGGTCAGCATCATTATGGGTAGTGATTCAGATTTACCAGTAATGAAGGAGGCAGCTGAAATATTGACAGAATTTGACGTTGTCTATGAGTGTACGATAGTTTCTGCCCATCGAACACCAGAAAAAATGTTTGCATTTGCAGAAGCGGCAGAAGATAAAGGGATACAAGTAATCATCGCAGGAGCCGGAGGAGCAGCTCATTTGCCAGGTATGGTGGCTTCCTTAACAAGTCTTCCTGTAATAGGCGTGCCTGTCCAGAGTAAAGCATTAAGTGGTATAGATTCTCTTTACTCAATTGTACAAATGCCACCAGGAATCCCAGTAGCTACAGTAGCTGTTAACGGTGCTAAAAATGCCGGTATCCTAGCTGCCGAAATTATAGGGCTGCAAGATTCCAAAGTAAAGGTAAAGCTGAAGGAATATAAGGAAGCCTTAAGAGTAATGGTGGAAGAAAAGGCAGAAAAGCTAGAAGCTATAGGGTATGAAGCCTATCTATCCGACAAGTAAACCAACGACAAATCGGAGGTGTTAAGATGAATGACCTGGAAAAACTTCACATGCTCTATGAAGGTAAAGCAAAAAAAGTGTACAAAACTAAGGATGAGGATAAGTTCATTGTAGAGTACAAGGATGATGCTACAGCCTTTAATGGTGTAAAGAAAGGAAAGATTGCAGATAAAGGCATCGTAAATAATCAAATGTCGGGAATTCTCTTTCGATTACTACAGGAAAAAGGTATCGAAAATCATTATATTGACACTTTAGGTGATAGAGAAATGCTGGTGAAGGCAGTGAAAATCATTCCCGTTGAAGTGATTGCAAGAAATGTAGCGGCTGGTTCTATGGCAAAAAGATTAGGGGTTGAAGAAGGTAAAGCTTTTAAGGCACCGGTGATGGAGTTTTGCTATAAAAGCGATGAACTAGGAGATCCTCTTATTAACGAAGACCACATAGAGGCTTTAGAATTAGCTACCAAAGAAGAAATAGATAAAATTAAAAGCTATACATTAAAGATTAATGAAATCCTACAGGAATTCTTTTGCAGGAAAAACCTAAGGCTTGTTGATTTAAAGCTTGAATTCGGATTGTTTGAGGGAAAGGTTATCCTAGCTGATGAGGTATCTCCTGATACCTGTAGACTTTGGGATATCAATACCGATGAAAAGCTGGACAAGGATAGGTTTAGAAGAGACTTGGGAAATGTGGAAGAATCCTATCAAGAAGTATTAAGAAGGTTAAAAAAATAAGAGATTAATGAATAGAGAGGGGCATCAAAATGTATCATGGAGTAAATCTCGATAAGCTAAAAGAAGAATGTGGAGTAGTAGGGATTTATACAGATAGCAATGAAGATACAGCTAGACTCTTATATTATGGATTATATGCCCTGCAGCATCGCGGCCAGGAAAGTGCTGGGATTGCCGTTAACAATGGATTGAAAAGTAATTATCATAAAGCAATGGGTTTAGTACCAGAAGTGTTTAATGAAGATATATTAAAAAAGCTAGATGGACATATAGGGGTAGGTCATGTTAGGTATTCTACTGCAGGGGAAAGCTATGTGGAAAACGCTCAGCCCCTTGTGGTTAGGTATAGAGGTGGTAGTATTTCTCTAGCCCATAATGGCAACTTAACCAATGCATCTGTTATTAGAGAAAGATTAGAAGACGGCGGTGTAGTATTCCAAACATCTATAGACAGCGAAGTGATTGTAAATCTAATTGCTAGATACAGCAATGAGGGAATTATTACCGCTATTGAAAGAACTGTGGATTTGATTAAGGGAGCTTATGCCCTCGTTATTATGACAGAGGAACAGCTTATTGGAGTAAGAGATCCATTAGGCTTAAGACCTCTTTGTATAGGTAAGATAGGGGAAAAAGAATATGTATTGGCATCGGAAAGCTGTGCTCTAGATATAATGGGAGCAACCTTGGTAAGAGATGTTGAGCCAGGTGAGATTGTCATTATCGATAAAAATGGGATTCGGTCTAACCCCTATAAAAACAATGAGGAAAGAGCTTCTTGTATCTTTGAGTATATTTATTTTGCAAGGCCTGATAGTGTGATTGATGGTATCAGTGTTTATGAAGCCCGGAAAAATGCTGGGAGAATACTATCAAAAGAGTATCCAGTGGAGGCGGATATGGTAGTGGCTGTTCCAGATTCCTCTGTTCCAGCCGCCATTGGTTATAGTGAAGCCTCGGGTATCCCCTTTGATGAAGGTCTAATAAAAAACAGATATGTAGGAAGAACCTTTATTCAACCTACTCAATCTATGAGGGAGTTAGCAGTTAGATTAAAGCTAAATCCCCTAAGGGAAAATGTGGAGGGAAAAAGAATTGTTTTGATTGATGATTCTATTGTAAGGGGGACTACCATTAGGCGTTTGGTAGAAAGACTAAAAAGCGCAGGCGCTAAAGAAGTACATGTTAGAATCAGCTCTCCTCCAGTTGCCTTTGGATGCTATTTTGGTATAGATACTCCCGATAGAAATCAATTGATAGGGGCTATAAAAACTGCAGAACAAATTAGAAAAATTATCGAGGCAGACAGCTTGGGTTATATAAGTACTGAAGGCTTAGTGGCTTCCACTACCTTACCAAAGGAGCATTTTTGTTTAGCTTGTTTCAGCGGTGATTACCCAATGGATGTGCCTAAGGTAGGAGAAAAGAAAATATTTGAGAGATTACCAGGAGGTGAGTAGGTTTGGATCCTATGACTTATAAAGAGGCAGGGGTAAATGTAGAGGAAGGACAAAGGGCAGTAGAGCTAATGAAGAAGCATGTGAAAGGCACGTTTAATCAGCATGTACTAGATGATATAGGTGGTTTTGGAGGATTATTTGCCTTAGATGTAAAAGGAATGAAGGAGCCCATCTTAGTTTCCGGCACGGACGGCGTAGGAACAAAGCTAAAGCTAGCTTTTCTACTGGACAAACATGATACCATAGGACAGGATTGTGTGGCTATGTGCATCAATGATATCTTATGCCAAGGGGCAAAGCCCTTATTCTTTTTAGATTATATTGCTACTGGGAAGTTAAAGGCAGAAAAAGTAGCAGACATTGTGAAGGGAATTGCTGATGGCTGCCAAATAGCCAAAGCTCCTTTAATTGGAGGAGAAACAGCTGAGATGCCTGGATTTTATCAAGATGGTGAATATGATATCGCTGGGTTTGCAGTAGGTATTGTAGACAAGTCTCAGGTGATTACGGGTAAGGATATTGAAGACGGTGATATTATACTTGGATTAGTCTCCAGCGGACTTCATAGTAATGGATATTCTTTAGCAAGAAAGGTTTTGTTGGAAAGGGAAAATTATTCCTTAGACACGTATATAGAAGATTTAGGGAAGACACTAGGGGAAGAATTAATTACGCCTACAAAAATTTATGTGAAGGCAGTAATGGAAGTGTTGAAGCAGGTGAAGATAAAAGGCATTGCCCATATTACTGGAGGAGGCTTCTATGAAAATGTTCCCCGTATACTACCACAGGAGCTAGATGCTGAAGTCCAGCTCCAAAGCTGGCCAATCCCTGAGATTTTTAATATAATCAGAAGCGTGGGAAATGTAGAAGAAGAAGAGATGTATAAAACCTTTAATATGGGGATAGGTATGATGCTGGTGATATCAGAAAAAGACAAAGAGAAAGCACTGACTGTATTAAAGGAAGCTGGAGAAAGTGCTTATGAAATCGGAAAAATTATTAAAGGCAAAAGACAGGTGGTATTATGTCAGGAGTAAGAATAGCAGTTCTTATATCTGGTGGAGGAACAAATCTACAAGCCTTAATCGATGCAGTGGAAACGAGGGATATCAAAGGGAAGATTGCTTTGGTGATCTCTAATAAAAGGGATGCCTATGGACTAGTAAGGGCAGAAAAGCATGGGATAGAAACCATGGTACTGGAAAAGGAAACCTATGGATTTAGAGAAAGACGAGATGCTGCATTACTGGAAATCTTGCAGGAGAAAAAAATAGACTTGATTGTATTGGCAGGTTATTTAGCTATACTACCATCTATAATTATAAACGCATTTCCAAACAGAGTAATGAATATACATCCTTCTCTTATACCAAGCTTTTGTGGCAATGGCTACTATGGAGAAAAGGTGCATGAAGAGGCACTAAAAAGAGGAATAAAGGTGACGGGAGCAACTGTGCATTTTGTCAACGAGGTGACAGATGGAGGTCCTATTATTCTGCAAGAAACCGTAGAGGTGGATTTTGAGGATGATGTAAAAAGTCTTCAGGAAAAAGTTTTGGAGGCGGAGCATAAAATCCTGCCGCTGGCGGTGAAGCTTTTTGCAGAGGAAAAATTAGAGGTTGTTGGAAACCGAGTAAAAATAGAAGAGGTGAAGAAATGATTAAACGAGCTTTAATAAGCGTATCTGATAAGAATGGTATTGTGGATTTTGGGAAGGCATTAGCAGGTCTTGGAATAGAAATATTATCTACTGGAGGTACTGCTAAGCTATTAAGAGAATCGGGTGTAGAGGCTATAGATGTTTCAGAGGTAACTGGCTTTCCAGAATGTCTAGATGGTAGAGTGAAAACATTACATCCTGTAGTTCATGGAGGAATACTAGCCATCAGAGATAATGAGGAGCATCAGAAAACCTTGGAAGAATTAAGCATTACCCCTATTGATTTGGTTGTAATTAATCTTTATCCTTTTAAGGAAACCATATTAAAAGAAGGGGTTACGATGGAAGATGCCATCGAAAACATTGATATAGGCGGACCAACCATGCTGCGCTCGGCTGCCAAGAATCACAAATTTGTAACGGTAGTGACAGATCCAGCTGACTATGATAAGGTCTTGACAGAAATAAAGGAAAACAAAGATACCACCTATGAGACTAGATATGATTTAGCCCTAAAGGTTTTTCAGCACACCAGTCATTATGACACTTTGATTGCCTCTTACTTAGGAGCAGATAAAAATCCTCTGGGGAATATTGTAACAGTTACCTATGAAAAGGTACAGGATTTAAGATATGGAGAAAATCCTCATCAACAGGCTGCTTTTTATAGAGAGGTAGGTCAACAAACAGGAACCTTAGTAGAAGGCCTTCAGCTTCAGGGTAAGGAACTGTCTTTTAATAATATTAATGATACCAATGGAGCATTGGAGCTGCTAAAGGAATTTGAAGAGCCTACTGTGGTTGCTGTTAAACATACAAATCCCTGTGGCGTAGCTTCTGGCAAGAGTATTTTTGAAGCTTATACTAAAGCCTTTGAATCAGATCCACTCTCTATATTTGGTGGAATAGTTGCCGCTAATGATACCATAGATGAACAAACGGCTGAAAAAATGAAGGATATCTTTTTAGAAGTGATTATTGCCCCGGATTATACAAAGGAAGCTTTAGCCATATTTTCTGCAAAGAAGAACCTGAGGATTATTAAGTTGACGGATATCAAGGCAAAAAAGGAAAAAGCTCTGGACATGAAAAAGGTTGCAGGGGGATTACTTATACAGGATAGCAATAAAGACCTCCTAGAGAAAACAGAGGTGGTTACTACCATACAGCCTACTGAAGCTGAAATGGAGGACTTAGTTTTTGCTTTTAAAATTGTAAAGCATGTGAAATCCAATGCAATAGTTTTGGTGAAGGATAAACAGACCTTAGCAGTAGGACCAGGACAAACCAGCAGAATCTGGGCACTACAAAATGCAATCAGAAACAGTACACATAGCTTAGAGGGCAGCGTGATGGCATCAGATGCATTCTTCCCCTTTAGTGATTGTGTAGAGGAAGCAGCTAAGGCAGGAGTAAAAGCTATCATTCAGCCTGGAGGCTCTATGAAGGATGGGGATTCCATCGAAGCATGTAATGATAAAGGAATAGCTATGGTCTTTACAGGAATTAGGCATTTTAAACATTAAAGAGTAATGATAGATAGATGATAATATAGGTTAGCAATGTAACAAATAAAAAAATGCAATTTCTAATTTGTTATAATTAGGTATATAGTGGTGTCTAGCAATTTTGATACACACAGGCCTGCGGTTTCACCAATGGATGATGTCTACAATCCATTCCAATGAAAAATACTAAAATTCGCAAACTCACTGCGTTCAAACATACGAATTTTTTAACGTATTATTCATTTCCTTGAATTGGACATCATAGCCATTGTCTGCAAATGCAGCCCTTTAGTGTATCAAAATTAAGTATAGAAGCATGCGAATATTTCTTAGTATAATGATAGTTTTTTCTTGGATACCTAAATATAGCAAGTGTGTTTTGAAAACCTTAGCTTTAAAACTAGGAGGTAAAGTAATGAAGGTATTGGTGATTGGTAATGGCGGTAGAGAGCATACCCTTGTATGGAAATTAAATCAAAGTCCTCAAGTGACTGAGATTTACTGCGCTCCAGGGAATCCAGGGATAGGGGAAATTGCAGAAAATGTTGAAATTGCTGTTGATGACATAGAAAAGCTTGTAGATTTTTCCTGGGAAATGTCAATTGATTTGACAGTAGTGGGGCCGGAAATACCTTTAGTGGCAGGGATTGTCGATGCTTTTCAAAGGAACGGATTGAAAATCATTGGTCCATCGAAGGCGGCGGCACAGCTGGAGGGAAGTAAAGCCTTTTCAAAGGACTTTCTTAATAAATACAGGATTCCTACTGCTATGTCCCATGAAGTTCACACCTATGATGAAGCTGTAGATACCCTAAAAAAATACAGCTTTCCAGTAGTAATTAAGGCAGATGGATTAGCTGCTGGTAAGGGTGTGCTGATTTGTGAAGATCAGCAGGAGGCAGAAAGAGGCTTAGAAGACATTTTGATAAAGAAAGTATTTGGAGATGCGGGTAATAAGGTAGTAATTGAAGAGTTTCTAGAAGGTATTGAGACTTCGGTGCTTTGCTTTGTGGATGGAAAAACCATTGTACCGATGGTTAGCAGTCAGGATCACAAGAGAATATATGACAATGACAAAGGTCCCAACACTGGAGGAATGGGAACCTATTCCCCAAACTATGTGTATACAGAGGAAATAGCTAAGATTGTAGAAAAGGATATTTTGCAGCCCACCCTGAAGGGTATCCAATTAGCAGAAATGGATTTTAAAGGAATCCTCTTTATTGGTCTGATGATTACAGAGGAAGGACCAAAGGTCTTGGAGTATAATGTAAGATTCGGTGATCCAGAAACACAGGTGGTATTACCGAGACTAGAAACAGATCTGGTAGAAATATTTCAACACATGCTGCAGCAAAAACTTCATGAGATTGATATTCAGTGGAATGATAAAGGGGTAGTATGTGTAGTGTTGGCTTCTGGCGGTTATCCAGGAGATTATGAGAAGGGTATTGAAATCACGGGTTTAGAAGATATACAAGAAAACACCATTGTATTTCATGCAGGAACCGACATGAAGAAAGGTAGACTTGTGACTAATGGAGGAAGGGTGTTAGGGGTTACCTCCTGGGCTGAAGATATAGAGACTGCAAGGAAACAGGCCTACAATAATGTAGAAAAAGTACAGTTTAAGGGAAAAACCTATAGAACGGACATAGCAGTAAGGTAAGAAAAATATAACCTTTATAAGATTTGGGGGGTTGGTTAAGAGTAAAAAAGCTCTTTACCACCCCTTTATAATTTTGTTAGTATATTAAGAAGGTATCTTTAAGATAGAAATTGTATATATACTGTAGATCAATAACCCTTTAAAAAGGAACAAAGTTTTCCTTTGGAAGCTTTAAAGGATGACTTTGTTGAAATCTATATTCAGAAAGTTCTCTTTCGCTTAATCATTGTAAAGTGAGAACTTTCCAATAGATTATAAAAGATTACAAAGCGGAAAGGTGATAGCTTTATGAAAGAAGAAATAAAAAAACATTTAGAGAATGCAATTACATCCTATCATCATTATTATGCATCAGGAAAACTTGCGGCTTATATTCCTGCTCTATTAGAAGCGAATCCTAAGGCTATAGGAGCATGCATCTTAGATAAGGAAGGTCATTGGTATTGTGCAGGAGATTATGAAAAAAGATTTACCATACAGAGCATATCAAAGATTGTTACTCTGGCTTTAGCTATTATGGATAATGGAGAAGAAAGTGTTTTTAGCAAGATGGGTTATGAGCCTACGGGGGACTCCTTTAACTCTCTTGTTAGAATGGAAATCAATCGTGTTCCGAAGCCATATAATCCTATGATCAATGCTGGGGCCATTGTAGTGACTTCAATGATTAAGGGTGAGGATAATAATGAAAAGCTAGAAAGAATAATAGATTTCTTCAAAAGGTTAACTAGTAATGAGGAATTATCTATTGATGGCAAGGTATATCTATCAGAAAAGGAAACAGGCCATAGGAATAGAGCTTTAGCCTACTACATGAAAGAGGTAGGGATTCTTTCATTAGATGTGGAGGATGTCCTAGACTTATATTTTCAACAGTGCTCTATTTTAGTGAACTGCCAGGACCTAGCAAAAATAGCTATGGTATTTGCCAATGATGGTGTAGATATAAACACAGGCGAAGAACTTGTCCCTAAGTATATTGCAAGAAAAATAAGAACCATCATGGTAACCTGCGGTATGTATGATGCTTCGGGGTCCTTTGCAGTTAGGGTTGGATTACCAGCTAAGAGTGGTGTAGGTGGGGGGATTATTGCCCTATCCCCAAAAAAATTGGGGATAGGGCTCTATGGCCCTGCTTTAGATGATAAAGGTAATAGTATTGTTGGCATGAAGGTGTTAGAAGAACTATCAAGAAAATTAGATTTGAGTATTTTTTAGGGGGTAATGAAAGAATAGGAAAATGTTATTTAATAAAGAAGTGTAAAAGTAATAAATATTAAGTATGGAACACTAAAGGAGAGGATGGAATGATAAATTTTAATCCCCATAAATATGAATACCCATCACAAAGGAAGATGGTTTATGGGAAAAAAGGTATGGTAGCCACTTCCCATCCCTTAGCAGCCCAAGCTGGACTAGAAATAATGCAAAAAGGGGGCAATGCTATAGACGCAGCTATTGCTACGGCTGCATGCTTGACAGTAGTGGAACCTACATCCAATGGTATTGGAGGAGATGCTTTTGCCTTGGTTTGGGTAAAAGGAAAGCTGCATGGATTGAATGCCAGCGGGCCTGCCCCTACAGACATTAGCCTCGAAACATTAAAAGAGAAGGGTTATAAAGAAATTCCTCGATATGGGTGGGTGCCGGTAACCGTACCAGGAGCTCCAGCAGCTTGGGGAGAATTGTCTAGGAGATTTGGAAAACTACCATTAATCCAAGTGATGGCCCCCGCCATTAGGTATGCTGAGGAGGGACATCCTATTGCCCCTACCACTGCAAGGCTTTGGGATTATGCATTAAGGGATCTCAGTAATAATGCCAAGGGTGAAGCCTTCCAGCATTTCTATGAGACCTTTTGCATAGAAGGACGTGCACCAAGGGCAGGAGAAGTATGGGCATCGAGGGATATGGCAAAAACATTGAGAATTATTGGAGAATCAAATGGAGCTGGGTTTTACCAAGGAGATTTAGCAGATAAAATTCATAAGTTTTCCCATCAGTATGGTGGGTTCCTTACAAAAAAGGACTTGGAAGGCTATCGGGCGGAATGGGTAGAGCCTGTTAAGGTCAATTATAAAGGTTATGATGTTTGGGAGCTGCCCCCAAATGGTCATGGGATTGTAGCATTAATGGCGCTAAATATTATCAAAGGATTGAACCTGCAGGGTAAAGACAAAGAAGAAATTTTGCATCAGCAAATTGAAGCTATGAAGCTTGCCTTTGCCGATGGTTTAAAGTATATAACCGACCCTAGAAAAATGAAGGTAAAGGTAGAGGACCTGCTTTCCGATGGCTATGGGGAGGAAAGAAGAAGGTTAATAGGAAAAGAAGCTCTACAACCAATGACAGGGGAACCGCAAAAAGGAGGAACTGTATACCTAGCTGCCGCTGATGAAGAAGGAAATATGATTTCCTTTATTCAGAGCAACTACATGGGCTTTGGTTCTGGTTTAGTGGTACCGGGAACTGGTATCAGTCTTCATAATAGAGGGAAAAATTTCTCTATGGAAAAAGAGCATGTCAATTCCTTAGAACCAGGAAAAAAGCCTTACCATACCATTATCCCAGGCTTTTTAACACAAGATGATGAAGCTATAGGACCCTTTGGTGTGATGGGAGGCTTTATGCAGCCACAGGGACATTTGCAGGTGATCATGAACACCATAGATTTTCAGATGAATCCACAGGAGGCATTAGATGCTCCCCGTTGGCAGTGGATAAAGGATAAAGAGATAGAACTGGAAAAACAATATCCTCATGCTATAGAAAAAGCCTTATTACAAAGAGGTCATCATATCAGCATACAAGAGGATGAAACCACCTTTGGCAGAGGTCAAATTATATGGAAAAGCAAAGAAGGCGTACTATGTGGAGGAACAGAGCCTAGAACCGATGGAAGCATAGCAGTGTGGTAAAAAAAGTATGCTAAAATAGATATAAGATGAAGCAAGAGGAGGCATAGCTATGGACATGAAAAAAATAGGCTTAATGGGCTTTATTATATTGGTGCTATGCTATAGCTTCAGTGGAGGAATAGTGTATGGTGATGAGGACAGTCTGGCCTCTAATGGAGCCATAAAGTCTATTAAAATTGCTGTGGATTTGGACATGCCTCCATTGCAATATCAAGAAAATAATAGCTATAAAGGTTTTAATATAGACATTTTAGAGGGGATTGCAGAATTTCAAAGCATAGAAATAATCTATGTACCTATGGCGCTGGAAATTAGCATAAAAGCGCTGGAAAAGGGAGAGGTAGATGCAATTCTAGGTGTGAATTATCTAGCAAATCTGTCTGAAAATCTGATGTTTACAGAAAACATTCTAACCTCCTCCGTCGGATTAATAACAACCAGTAATAAAGTAGAAGAAAGAGAAGAAAATTTAGAACTGACGGATATGATTATAGCCCTAAAAAGACAAACGGTAGAGTATCAATATTTACAAAATGTTAGACGAGTACAGTATAATACCACCAGCAACCAAGTGGATGCCTTTTATCTGTTGTTGGAGGGTAGAGCAGATTCTTTGATGGGGGATAAAATCATCACCCAATATCTACTTAAAAAGCATCAATTAGAGGGAAACTATGAATTTATTAATAGCTATATTATCCCCATAGAATACTCCATAGCAGTATATAAAGATAATCATAACTTACTTTATATATTAAACAGTGGTCTGCGACAAGTAAAGGAAAGAGGTATCTATGGGGAAATATATGATACATGGTTTGGAGAGGAAGATTTATTAGCCCAGAAGAAATTGCAACAGGTAATGAAAGCATTTGTTTTCTTTATTATCATCACTATCGTTGTTTTTGTCATAAGTATCCGATGGAACAATGAATTAAAAAAGGAAGTAAATAAAAAAACAAAGCAGCTAAGGGAAATAAATAAAGATTTAGAGAATCAGATTAAGGAAACAAGAAATAAAAACGAATTAATCAATCAGATATTGGAGAGTAGTCCTAGAGGAATGGTTACCTTTAGCAGAGAAGGTAGGATTGCCTCTTGTAATCCAAGAGCTGCTGAAATAATGGGTATTCACCAAAACCCTGTAGGAATGAACTATAAGGAAATTCCTTTATTTTTTAAACTATTAAAGGACAAAATAGAAAAAGTAACAATAGACGGGATGCAATTTTTAAGTGAAGAAACTGAATGGACAAGGCAGGATGGAGGAAATCATAGCATTCGATATATGATTTATCCACTTAAAAACTATGAAAAAGTCATCACCGGTATGATGATTTCTTTTGAGGATAATACAGAAGAAAAAGAAATAAGAGCTGCTCTCTTTGCAAGAGAAAAAAGTAGAGCTTTACATGACATTGTTGCAGGCATTGCTCATGAGATAAGAAACCCTCTTACCTCCATTAAAACCTTTGTAGAATTAATACCTGAGAAATTGAATAATCCTAACTTCCAGAGAGATATTATCAGCTATGTCCCAAAGGAAGTAGAAAGAGTGAATCAATTAATAGAAAACCTTATTGATTATGCTAAACCTAAAAAACCCAATAAAGAGCAAGTAAACGTAAATGATTTAATCGAATCCTGCTGTGGATTATACAAGCCAGTTTTGGAGAAAAAAGGATTCCTCCTAGATGTACAAATCCAGAAGGACTTAAAAATTCAAGCAGATAAGAGTCAAATAAAGCAAGTGATTATCAATTTTATTATTAATGGAATTGAAGCAATGGAGGAGATAGAAAATGAAAGAAAATCTCCTTTGGTTTTATCTATATCAGGGTGGAAGGATGCAAAACATATCTATCTTCAAGTAAAAGATGAAGGGGCCGGGATGACAGAGGAAGAAATAAATAATGCACTAAACCCCTTTTATACCACAAAGATGAAGGGTACGGGTTTAGGTCTTACCTTATCAAAACAATCCATCGAAGAAAATGGAGGCCAGTTGATGATAGAAAGTAAAAAAAATATTGGTACCAGCATGATTATTACTTTTCAAAGGAGTGAGTAAAGGATGGAAAAAATTTTAATTATTGATGATGAAGCGGCTATCTGTTCCTCTCTGACCTTTGCTCTAGAGGATAAATATGCTGTAAAAAGTACCACTGACCCTTTACAAGCAGTTATGTGGGCAAAAGAAGAAAGATTTGATTTATGTTTATTGGATCTAAAAATCGGAAATGTAAGTGGCATAGAAATATTGATGGAGTTAAAAGGCATACAAGAAGATCTCATTGTCATTATTATGACGGCCTATGGCACAATCGCCTCCTCCATAGAAGCGATAAAAAAAGGGGCTTATAGCTATCTAACCAAGCCGTTAAATAAGGAAGGCTTATACTCCATCGTTGAACAAGCATTAAAGTTTCAGAAGCTTAATAGGCAGGTTGAGTATTTAAGTCAAGAGCTAGAGAAAAAATACAATTATAAAGGCATTATCGGCAAAAGTCCTTTGATGAAAAATGTCTTTACCTTAATTGAAAAGCTAAAGGATGTAGAAACCAATGTAGTCATTAGTGGAGAAAGTGGTACTGGAAAAGAACTGGTGGCAAGGGCAATACATTTTTCTGGAAAAAGGAAAAAAGAACCCTTTGTAGCAGTGAACTGTGCTGCTATTCCTGAAAATCTTTTGGAAAGCGAGCTCTTTGGGTTCAAAAAAGGTGCTTTTACAGGAGCTGCTGGGGATCAGATGGGGAAGTTCCAATATGCCAATAATGGAACTATATTCTTGGATGAAGTTGGAGATATGCCTATGGCCCTCCAAGCAAAGCTTTTAAGAGTCTTGCAGCTAAAGCAGGTTACACCATTGGGATCAAATCATCCTATAGAGCTAAATATAAGAGTAATTGCTGCTACCAATAAGGATTTAAAAAAGGCGGTAGAGGCGGAAAGCTTTCGTCAGGACCTATACTTTAGGTTAAATGTAGTGGAGATTTCCATTCCGCCCCTAAGAGAAAAGCCTCAGGACCTACCCCTATTATTTCAACACTTTATCCAAAGCTACAATAAGGAACTCAATAAAAAAATTAAAGGGCTTTCAGAAGAAGCACAGAATTGTCTTTTACAGTATCATTATCCAGGTAACATAAGAGAACTGGCCAATATTTTAGAATATGCTATGCTAATGACAGAAGAACCTTATATTCAGCTGGGGAATTTACCATTGGAGCTACAAAAGAAATCATCGGCAGTTTTTGCTTATAACCAAAACCCTGTTGATTCCTTAGTAGGATTAACCTTAGATGAAATGGAAAAATTATTAATTGAAGCCACCTTAAAGAAAAATGAAGGTCAGAGAAAAAAGACAGCTCAGATGCTGGGGATTAGTGAGAGAGGTCTAAGAAATAAAATTTCAAAGTATAAGATCGATAAGTGAAGAAAAACAAAAAGGGGAAAAATATTCCGCATGGGAAAAATATTCCCCTTTCATTTTAAATCAACTTTCTGAAAAGTTAAAATACAAATCACTCCATAAAAAACCCTAATTTTAAACAAACATCCCCGTTGCACAATGAGGCATTACATTTTTAAAATGAAAGAATACAAAAATATATTTCAATAAATGAACTTTTATTCCCCTTTATGATATGGGACAAAACCCCTTAGCAAAGTAAAGAGCTTGTAATAGAGCCAAAACAAAACTTGGCATATATTTTGCTTATTATAATAAATGAGGCATTACAATAATAAAATAAAAAGGGGAGAATTAGCTGATGAAAAAAGTATTATTTCTTTTATTAGCAGTTGTATTGATTTTGACAGGCTGTGGAGGAGGAGCTGGAAATACAGCTCAAGAACCAGCTCAAGAACCGGCTGAGGGAGAAGCTCAAATTGATAGAAGTATGTTTATCACTGTTGCTTCGGGTCCAACCAGCGGTGTCTACTATCCTATAGGTGGAGGGTTTTCCAATGTTATTGAGCATGAATTGGGTTATAGATCCTCTGTACAATCGACGGGAGCTTCTGTAGAAAACATTAATTTAATCCTAAATAATCGTGCTGAACTGGCGATTATGATGGCAGATGCAGTACAACAAGCGTATCAAGCCTTTGGGGCATTTGAAGGGGAGGAACCAAAGGAAGAGTTAAGAGGTTTAATGAGTTTATATCCAAACTACGTTCAATTGGTGACTACAGTAGATACTGGTATTGAAAGCTTTTATGATTTAGAAGGAAAAAGAGTAGGGGTAGGTGCTCCTAACTCAGGTGTGGAATTAAATGCAAGACTTATGTTTGAAGCACATGGCATGACCTATGATGACATAAGACCAGATTATCTTAACTATGGAGAAGCCATTGATCAAATGAGAAATGGTATGATTGATGCAGCTTTTGTAACAAGCGGTATTCCGAATTCTACTATTATGGACCTTGCTACAACCCATGAAATTAAAATTATTCCTATAGAAGGAGAAGGTATGGAGTATTTGAAGGAACACTATCCTTTCTTCTCACCAAACATTATTCCAGCTGGTACCTATGACAATCCTGAAGATGTAAATACAGCAACTATCATGAACCTACTTCTAGTAAACGTTAATGTGCCAGAAGAAGTAGTATATGATATTACAAAAGGAATCTATGAAAACATAGACATCATTCATAGTTCTCATAGTGCAGCAGAAAGACATATTAATATAGACACTTTTATGGATGGAATGGTAGTACCGTTCCATGCGGGTGCAGAAAAATACTATAAAGAAGTTGGTGTGATTGACTAAAGAACCTACAAGCAAAAAACAGAGGAAGTATTTTGAAGCTTCCTCTGTTGATGCTCTCAGAGCAAGAATGAGGCTTTTCATTATTATTATAGGCATTCTTTTGTTTTGTATTTATTTTTTAGTAAATAGAAGTCAAAAGCATTGGTTAATAATTATGGATGAAGCTTCACAGGAAAAATATTATCAGGTGGAGGTTCAACCAGGGGATGAAGTAGAGTTTTACTGGATACATTCTGTAGAGCATATCTCCTGGATTGAGCTGTTTACGATTGATGATAGCTATGAATTTTTGTTGCAGGAAATAAGATTTGAAGGTTTTGGCGCTGGCATACCTCACGATAGAGGTAAGGAAGTGAAGGTAGAAGACGGATATATTATCATGACAGATATAGAGGAAAAATATCCAGCATATGATTGGATTAATTCCCATACCGCTACAGAGAAAATCACATTCAATGGAGAAAAAATTGCTAGTGGTAAGGATTTACCTCATCATGGTTACATGAAGATGGTTATTCAAGAGAGGTGATAGAAATGATCAATGACAAGATGGATAAAGATATTGAAGAAAAACAACAAAAGTTATTAGAAAAATATGATAGTGAATCTAGGTTTAGGATTTTTTCTAACCAAAAAACCGCTTTAGCAGTAAAGGTATTTGCTATAGCTATTGCACTATACCATTTATACGTATCCTACTTTGGAACCCTTGTAACCTTAAAGCATCGATCCCTCCATGTCGCTGGTATTTTAGCCTTAACTTATTTTCTATTTCCTGCCTATAAAAAGGCTAATAGGAAGAAAATGGCTTGGTACGATGCTGTTTTAGGTGTGTTAGCCCTATCCACTACTGTCTACATTTTTAAAGATTATTTAGGTATTGTTCATAGGGCAGGAATTCCTAATAGCACTGACCTCTTTTTTGGAGTAGTCTTAATTGTATTGGTTCTAGAAGCTGCAAGAAGAGTGACAGGCTTTGCTTTACCGCTATTGGGGATACTTTTTATCGGTTATGCTCTTTTTGGAAGGCAAATGCCAGGTTTTTTTGGACATCGAGGATATGGCTGGACAGAGGTAGTAAATCATTTATTTGTATCTACAGATGGGGTGTACGGTACTGCTGTAGGGGTGGCATCAACCTATATATTCCTCTTCATATTATTTGGTGCTTTTATGAATAAATCGGGAATGGGACAGTTCTTTAATGATATATCTCTAGCTTTAGCTGGTCATACCAAAGGAGGGCCAGCAAAGGTAGCAGTTATAGCCAGTGGGTTTTTAGGTAGTATCAATGGTGCTGCAGTAGCCAATGTAGTAACCACGGGAGCCTTTACCATACCTTTGATGAAAAAAACCGGATATGACGACGAATTCTCTGGAGCTGTGGAAGCCTCAGCTTCCGTAGGAGGACAATTACTCCCTCCTATCATGGGAGCAGCAGCTTTTATTATGGCTGAAGTACTAGGAATTCAGTATAGGGTTATTGTTATGGCAGCCATTTTACCTGCGTTATTATATTATTTAGGAATCATGACACAGGTTCAGATGCGGGCGTCAAAAAAGGGACTAGAAGGTATACCGAGAGAACAGCTGCCAAGAGTAAAGGATGTAATGAAGGAAAGAGGACATCTTTTAATACCGCTATTATTTTTAATTTATATGCTTTTTTTCACAGGAAGGACGATTATTAACTCAGCATTCCTTACCATAATTGTAACGATTCTTGTAAGCATGCTTCGTCCTACCACGAGAATGAGCTTCAAGGATATTATAGATGGCTTATATGAAGGAACCCGTTCCGTTGTGCCGGTGGCTGTTGCCTGTGCTGCGGTAGGACCAATCGTAGGGGTTACCAGTATAACGGGCTTTGGATTAAGTATGGCCCATGCTATTGTATCCTTAGGTGGTACCAGTCTACTATTTACCTTGGTGTTTACCATGATTACCTGTATGATTTTAGGGATGGGACTCCCTAGTATCCCAGCGTACCTTATTACAGCAACTATGGCAGCACCAGCACTGGTAAGATTAGGGATTGAACCAATCGTAGCACATCTATTTGTATTTTACTTTGCTATGTTTGCCAATATCACACCTCCTGTTGCCTTAGCTTCCTTTGCAGCAGCTGGGATTTCTGGTGGTAACCCTATGAAAACAGGCTTTGAATCCATGAAGCTGTCTATAGCAGGCTTCATTGTTCCTTATATGTTTGTTTATAATAGTGCCCTACTATTAAGAGAAACCACGTTTTTACAAGGAGCCATGGTGGCAGTTACCTCCATCGTTGGTGTAATCATGTTGGGTAGTGCGGCGGAAGGGTATTTTTTCACCCATATGAAAAAGGTGAATCAGGTAGTATTATTCGCAGGTGCGCTGATGCTAATTAGTGCAAATTTAATCCAGGATATTGTAGGACTATTGGTAATCATGGGAATACTGATGCTACAATGGAATAGAGCAAAAAAAGAAAGAGCTATAAAAACAGCATAGATTTTCATGATAAAGATAAACACTGGCATAAGATTAAGGAGATGCAGAAACTAGTATTGCATCTCCTTTAATTATTGTAAAAATATACCAGAATATTAAAGTCTTCAACTGGTCAATATAATTATGTAGGGTGCGTAACAGTTGAGCCAAGACTTATATGTGCTCCTTAAACGGGGTATATATAGGTCGGCCAAAGATTGTATATTGGTCATGGTCTGGCTGATATACAGTCGGCGGGAAGATCCTATAGAGTCGGGAAAGGTTCTATTATAGTCGGTTACATCAATAATAATTCGATTATAATAGGATCCCAACGGATTTTATAGGGTCGAGCGAAGACTCTACAGGGTTCCGCAGGTTTTTAATGATGCATTGTAGTTAAAGACTAATGGTTTTATACAGCCGAGAGGTTGTATAAGGCTGTTCAGGTATCCTGTAGGGTCGAACGAACCATCAGTATAGGTAATGACCTGCTTGGTTATGGTCGAAAGATCATAGCTAGGTAAAAAGTTATCTATATTGGTGCAAGGTAGATTGTTACGTGCTCTTTTAATACTTGAATATTGCATGTATATTTGGACTACATTTAAAGAAAAATGTAGTTTTTTGTATTTAAAATATTTCCTTTATCCTTCTCAATGATTTACATAAAATAATGAAGCAATGGCCTTGTCGAATTACCTAAAAAATTATTGAAATTTCAAAAATTTTATGATAAAATTACTAAGAATACATATAATTGCCATAAAAAAATGCTACAGGGGGACTGAAAAGATGAAGAGAGCCTTTAGTAATGTATCACTGACCTATAGTGTTATTGCACTTGTAGTAATAAGTCTAATATTTATATCTGCAGTAGGAGTTTTGGGTTATTTAGGCGTTAACAGCATTCAGGGGAATGTGGATATTATCTATACCTCTGCAGTATTGTCTGGACAGGAAATTAATGAAATCATTACTGAGTTTATGAATATTAGAGTAGATACATTAAGAATGTTGGATTTTGGTTACACAACTAGTATTGTCAACAATGTAGCATCATTAGACGGCAATCTTCGTCAATTGATGGATGGATTCCTAGAAGGCAAAGATGAACGAGATAGAGAGGTTATTCTCTTAACTGTAGCTTATGGGAGATATGAAGAATACATGCGGTCTTGGGACAGTGTAAAGAACCAATTATCCCAAGGAGAAGAAGCAGATTCTAACCACAAGTTTGTAATGGATGCATCTAGTCGTACCATTATGACTAATCTAAATGAAATTCTTCGTTATAATCAAGAACTAGTAGAGGAACTACAAAGAGAAAGCTATAGTATCTATCAAAGCATTAATAGAAATATTCTGCTGTTGTTAAGCAGTGCAGTAGTATTACTATTAGTTTTCTCCATCATAATTATAAGAGTTTTTAATAAGTCAATTAAAGAAATGATTGAAATATATGAAAAAATAGCTACCGGTGACTTAGCATTAACTATTGATACAAAAGGGAAAAATGAATTTGGAAGAATGAAAAAATCACTAGCAAAAACTATAGAGGATTTTGCCCTTATGATGGAAAAAACAAAAGGCAATGCTGCTAATACCAGTGACAATGCCCATGCTTTAGCAGGGATATGTCAGCAAATGACAGCTGCTGCAGATGAAGTTTCCAATGCTATACAGGAAGTCGCACAGGGCTCTAATGGACAAACACAAGAGCTAAAGATAGTTACCGGCATCGTCAATAATTTTGGGAAAGAATTAGAAAAAATAGTTGTTGACGTGGAAGAAATACATGTGAATGCAAAAGAAACAGATGCTATGATTATAGAGGGGAACACAAAACTACAGGATCTAACTTCATCAACAGAATATATAAGTACATCTTTTAAAGAAGTAAGTAACAATGTTGCAGTGTTGAATGATAAAATTACAGAAATCCGACAAATTACAGATCTTATCAACAGCATTGCAGAGCAGACCAATCTGTTAGCTTTAAATGCCGCTATAGAAGCCGCCAGAGCTGGAGAAGCTGGTAAAGGCTTTGCAGTAGTAGCAGATGAAATAAGAAAACTGGCAGAGCAATCTAAGACATCCTCAGAAAATATTAATGAATTATTATCAAATATTACCTCAGATAGAGATAAAATTGTTAAGACTACTGAAAATGGTATGGCTAATTTACAAACACAAGAAAAGGTTGTATCTAATACAACAGAAGCTTTTAAAGGCATACTGCAAAATATTGCAGCTATATTACCCAAAATTGAAAATGTCAATGCATCTATTACCATACTCAATAATAGTAAAGACGATATCGTTACTAAGGTAGATGCTGTCACCACAATATCAGAAGGTAACGCTGCTGTGGCCCAGCAGATTGCTGCATCATCAGAAGAAATGAATGCATCAGTGGAGGAAGTAGCTTCCACAGCACAGGTATTAAATGAAATGGCAAGTGATATGGAAGAAGAGATGAATAAATTTAAAGTCTAACCAGACTGTTGAAAAGCCACCATCTTCTGCGTTACTTCAAAACCCCAGCACCCTTACGTATTATTCATACGCTTCGGTGGCTGGGGTTTTCTTGTTGGTTGCCTTATTACTTTAAAGGATGACCTTGGTTTTTCCTATGAAGATTCTTTATGCTTTCATCCCAAGCTTCTTGAAAAAATTTTCGGGAATCAAAGGCATCAACATCCCTCATCATATCTAATGGCATTACATAAGAATTCATATCCTTTTCTTTTTCTGGTATTTGAAAATCTCGTGCATTATAGGTGCTGTCAATAATGTCCTGTGGATTTCTCGTGGTATGCTGTTTATCTTTTTTCATTATATGCCTCCTACCATTATAGTTTTTTATCCTTTGGTGGATTGCTTTTAGTGTGCCATTTTCGTCAGTAGATAATTAAGCAATACATTCACCAAGTAAACCAGCCTACAATTCAGTGGAAATAAAAAACGCTTTCTGAATTAGGTTTTATTCTATTTTCTTAGTATTTGTAAGAGGCATTAAAATAAATTGGTAAATAATGCATTTAAAATGCAGGTACAACTGCTCCTTTATATTTATCTTCAATAAAACCCTTTACTTCTTGAGAATTTAGTAGATTGATTAGGCTTAAAATCTTTTCATTTTCTTCATTTCCTGCTGCTACTGTTACTACATTTGCATATGGAGAATTAGCATCCTCAATAATTAGTGAATCATTTACAGGATTAAAGCCTGCCTCTAAAGCATAATTGGTATTAATAATGGCAGCAGTCACATCATCTAAGGATCTAGGTAATTGTGGAGCCTCTAAAGGAATAAACTTAAGATTCTTTGGATTTGAAGCAATATCTTTTTCAGTAGCTGACAATCCTGCATCTTCTTCTAATTCAATCAGTCCATAATATTCTAATAATAATAGTGCTCTTCCTCCATTGGTGGGGTCATTAGGTATAGCAATGGTAGCGCTATCCTTTAAGTTTTCTATACCAGATAAGGTTTTAGAATATAATCCTAAAGGCTCCACATGAACCTTTGCTACTGCGCTTAAGGTTAAATTATTATTAGCAGCAAAAGTCTCCATGTAGGGTACATGCTGGAAGAAGTTAGCATCTATCTCTCCATCTGCTAAAGCAAGGTTTGGTGTAACATAGTCTGTAAATTCTACTACCTCTAATTCAATTCCCTCTTGGGCTAAAAACGGCTTAATAAACTCTAATATTTCTGAATGGGGTACTGGCGTAGCTCCAACCTTGAGGGCGACAAGATTATCCTCTACAGTATCTAATGTTCCTGTTTCCACCTTTTCTGCTTGGCTGCAACCTGCCAATAAAGTAACCACCAATAATCCAATAATAAATAAAATACCTTTCTTTTTCATCATATTACCTCCTATCAATTTTTTTTGCTGCATAATTTCCTGAAATTTGAACAAATTGCACTATAATGATTAATAAAAATACTGTCCATATCATAACTTCTTTGTCAAAACGATGATAACCATAACGTATGGCTAAATCTCCTAAACCACCTCCTCCAATAGCTCCTGCCATAGCTGAGTAGCCAATGACATTCACAATAGTAATGGTAATACCCAGTAGGATAGCCGGCATACTTTCTGGGATCAATACCTTATAAATGATCTGAAAATTGGTTGCCCCCATTGCTTGAGAAGCCTCTATTACTCCCTTATCAACCTCCAATAAAGCATTTTCTATGATTCTAGCAAAAAAGGGTATAGTGGCTACCGTTAGGGGAACAATAGCAGCGGTGGTACCGATGGATGTGCCTACCACAATTCGAGTAAAAGGAATAATAGAAATCAATAAAATAATAAATGGAAAGGACCTACCCATATTGATAATATAGGAAAATAGTTGATTGAGCATAGGGTGGTCCATAATATGATTCCTTTTGGTAATGACTAAAACAATTCCTAAAGGTGTACCTATGAAAACTGCAAAAAGGGTGGATATAGTAACCATATAGAATGTCTCCCGCAAAGAGGGAAGAAGAAGACCTAATAATCTTTCCATTTTATAAACCTCCTGTCTTAAGATTTCTGAAAAAGTCTAAAGGGATAGGTGTATGCTTTTCAAAGGCTTTATTCCCTAATAATAAATTAGTATAAGGATGCTGTGGGGCTTTAAACACTTGACTAACCATTCCTCTTTCCACAATCTCTCCATCCTTTAAAACTGCTACCTTGTTACATATTTCTTCAATCACTTCTATTTGATGGGTAATCAATACAATGGTGATATTTAGTTTTTGATTGATTTCCCTCAAAAGCCTCAATATACTTCTGCTGGTGATAGGATCGAGAGCAGAGGTAGCTTCATCACTTAGCAATACTTTAGGGTTAGTAGCCAAAGCTCTAGCAATGGCTACTCTTTGCCTCTGACCACCACTCAGTTGAGCTGGATAGTGATTCCTTTTTTCTTCAAGTCCTACTAGTCCTAGCAGGTTTTGAACTCGGTCCTGAATAACTTCTTTTTTTGTTTTTTGCAGTTCAAGGGGGTAAGCTATATTTTCCTCTACATTTCTGCTGGTAAGAAGATTATAACTTTGAAAAATCATTCCCATATTTCTACGCTGCTGTCGTAGTAATGCTGCGGAAATCTTGGTCAGATCAACTCCTTCTATAAGAACTTCTCCTGTAGTAGGAGGCTCTAAAAGATTGATGCAGCGGATCAAAGTTGATTTACCAGCACCACTTAAGCCCATGATACCGTAGATATCACCAGCCTCTACAGTAAGATGAATATCCTTTAAGGCCAACACATTTCCTTCTTTGGCTTGGTAAAGCTTGCTAACATTTTTTAATTCAATCATTGTATCACTCCTCTAAGCTATAATAAAAAATGCCTCCTTCACAATGAAAGAGGCACCATAATCATAAGTATCCCCTCTCATCTTTCAGTACAATATGTACTGCTGGAATTAGCACCTTCGATAAAAATCGTGGTTGCCGGGTTTCATAGGGCCAGTCCCTCCACCTCTCTAAATAAGAGTTTATTATTAAATTGGTTACTACAAAATTACTATGAAACAAATTATATTAGCTTTTGCCTAAAAAGTCAATAATAAAAATAAAAAAAATAATTGGAAATCTATAGCAGAATAAATAGTATGAGATACGTGAAATAAAAAGATACACAAGAATTAGATATAACAAACTTGAAGCAATATGAAGATAACTTGAAAAAGTTTTAAAACACAACAGGAAAAAGAATAAAAAAGTCGAAGTTTATAGTAAAACCTACTTTAATGATTAGAGGTGATGGAATGGCTTATCAATCAAGAATTCAAGATGATTTTACCGATGCACTATTTGAAGCGATACTAAGATTAGAAAATGTTGAAGAATGCTATAGATTTTTTGAAGATATTTGTACTATTAAGGAAATACAATCGATATCCCAAAGACTGGAGGTAGCAAAGCTTTTGAAGGAAGGACGTACCTACAGCGAAATAGAAAAGGTCACCGGCGCCAGTACTGCCACCATTAGCAGAGTTAACCGATGCTTACACTATGGAGCAGATGGATACAAGCTTATTTTACAAAGACTAGAAGAGCAGGAAGAAGAAAAAGAATAGAGTTATTTTTCAAAGGTAGACACAAAGGTCTGCCCTTAGACTGTTGCAAAACCTCCATCTTCTTCGTTGCTTCAAAAACCCAGCACCTTTACGTATTACATATACGCTGCAGCCGCTGGGTTTTCTTGCGCCTTGAATCTGAAGATTTTTCAACAGTCTGAGGTTGTTGACTTTTTCAACAACCTCGGGGCAGAAACATAGGTCTGCCCTTACTGCCGTCCCAGATGAAAAGCTTCATGTAATAGGTTTACTGCTTTTTTTGCATCTTCCTCCTTCACTAAACAGGAAATGGTAGCATGGGAGTCAGAGGTTTGTAATATTTGGATGTTTTCCTTGGCCAAAGCATATACCACTGTTGCCATGACACCAGGGATACCTGTAATTCTTGAACCTACAATCGTTACCTTACTGCATCTATCTAAAATAGAATACTCTACCTTATGATTCTGCAATATTTTTTCCAGGGCTGACCTCTGAGGAGTAAGGATGGTAAAAATTTTTTTATCCACAAAAAAATTAATTATATCGATGCTGATATTAGCCTCTGCTAAGTCTGACAATATGAGACTATCCTTTTGAAGAGGCTCCTTCATAGAAAGTGATACCTGTGTAATATCATCCTTATGAGTAATAGCCGTCAGAAGCTGAGTACTGCATTTAGAAGAGTAAGGGGTAGTACCGTTTTTACGACAATTGCAAATACAAGTTCCAGGGTGAGAAGACATGGTGTTTTTTATTTTTAGAGGAATATTCCCATAATGGGCAATTTCTACAGCCCGAGGATGAATTACCTTTGCTCCCTTTTCTGCCATCTGAAACACCTCGTCATAGTTAATTTCATTGATAATTTGTGCCTTCGGTACAATATTGGGATCTGCCGTCATAATACCATCCACATCAGTGTAAATCTCCACACAGTCAGCATTTAAGGCAACTCCTAAAGCAGCTGCGGTAGTATCACTGCCACCTCGTCCCAAGGTAGTAATCTCTCCATCCTGCGTACTTCCCTGAAATCCTGCTACGATAACAATCTTATCCTCCTCCAGATGAGAAAAAATTTTATTTGTACCTACAGATAAAATATCAGCATTGCCGAAGGTATCATCTGTTAAAATGCCTGCTTGAAATCCTGTTAAAGCCTCTACCCTGTATCCATCTGCCTCCAGAGAAGAGGCCAGTACAGCTGAGGAGATGATTTCTCCACAGGCCATTAAAAGATCTAAATGTCTTAAACTGCAATCAAAAGTATTATCTAACGCTAATTCCTTTAAGGTATCAGTAGCATAAGGATCACCCTTCCTACCCATAGCAGAAACCACTACAACCACTTGATAACCCTCACGTTTAGCATTAGCAATTTTCTCCACAACCATTTGCCTTCTTTCTTTTGAAGCAACGGAGGTGCCGCCAAATTTTTGCACCATAATCTTCATAAAAACCACCTCATATTTGATATTTCAAAACCTTTTCGCCTATACTTCTAAATTATGCATTTCTGTGTAAATGTTCCACAAGAAAAAGATGAAGTTAAGTCAAATAATGCACAAAAATATTCACTAATTCATAAGATAAAATGAGACCCGATAACAATCCAAAATGAGAGTGAGGTGTCAAAGAATGAGTGAAGGAGTAAAAGGAACAGGTATCTTTGGCGATGTTTTTGGTACTAACAGCAGCATATTGTTTTTCTTTTTACTGCTAGTGATAATTTTCTGCAATTGCCCATTATTTAGAGAATCAGGAGATAGCTTATTATTCTTCCTCTTAATTTTGGTAGTATTATTTACTGGCGGTAGAATATGTGGCTTCTAACAAAGTAAAGAAATAATTTTGCACAAATGGATAAAAAGTCTTTATCCATTTGTGCAACAAAAGTAACCGTTTTTACAGGTTTCACATACTATATATTAAGACTAGAGATAGTCCTAATAAGAATATAAGGAGGGTGCTAATAAATGAGTGATGTAGCTAAGAGCAATGTACTAGGCGGGTTGTTTGGTGGTCAAAGCAGTTTACTATTCTTCTTCTTATTGTTAGTAATCATCTTCTGCAACTGTGGTATCTTCAGAGGTGCAGGTGATAGCTTACTATTCTTCTTCCTACTTCTAGTACTATTATTTGGTGGAAGATATTTTTGGGCTTACTAATTAAACCGGTTCCCAAATAAAAGGGTAGAAATTTCTACCCTTTTATTGTTGTCTTTCGATACAAATCTACAATTTTTTCTACTAAATTTAAAAACTAGTTCTAAAAAATGACTTTTTGTTAAAAATAGTATTTGATATAATAAGTAATAGTTACTGGAAAAGAATAGAAAAAATACTGGTAATAATGGGAAGGAGAGGCTTTTTAATGAATTTATTACTAGATACCCATTGTCATACCCTGGCAAGTGGCCATGCCTATAGCACCATTGAGGAAATGGCAACCTATGCTAAGAAGATCGGATTTAAACTAATAGCCATAACAGATCACGGACCCAAAATGCCTGGCAGCGCTCATATACTATATTTTAAAAATCTAAGGGTAGTACCTAAAGAAATCGATGGTGTAGAAATACTTAAAGGTGCAGAAGCTAATATCATGAATCATGAGGGAAAACTAGATCTTTCTGAAAGTGTCCTAAAAAACTTAGACATTGTTATTGCAAGTCTTCATCAGCCATGCATTAAGCCAGGTACAATGGAACAAAACACCAATACCCTCATCAGCCTCATGCGATTACCCTATATCCATATTATTGGACATCCTGGTAACCCTGCCTATCCTGTAGATGTTGAAAAACTCGTGAAGGCTGCTAAAGAAAGTAGTACATTAATAGAAATTAACAATAGCTCTTTAAAGCCAGAAACCTTTAGAACCGGTAGCAAGGAAAATTGCTATAACATATTAAAAGCATGTCGAGATGAAGGAGTAGCAGTGACTATTGGTAGTGATGCTCATATTTCTTATGACATAGGAAATTTTTCTGTAGCAAAAAACATGATGGAGGATTTAAATATGCCGGAGGAACTCATTACCAATACTTCAGTGGACCGATTAAAGGCTCAAATAAAGAAAAAGAAAGCCTCTGAAGTGTAGTCAAATTTCATATTTACTTATATAAAATCCTAAGGTGAGCCACCTAGGGTTTTATAGTTTTTTGAAAATCAATCGATTCAACTTTGAAATAGCCTCATCAAGCACCTGACTTGCCTCTATTATTTCTGGGTCCTGAAGATTTGAAGACTTTTCTTCTATTAACTTATCTAGATTTTTTCTTAAAATCTCAATATCATTTAATATTTTCTTTATATCCACTATCATTATCACCTCCTAATAAATAGCGTGTTCTATAAAAAAAGAATTATTCTTTTAACATTCAATCAAGAAAACTTCTTTCAGTAGTTGTAAAAGAGATTTTTTACTGATAAAGAGAATAATTACCATATGATTTATAAACAATAATAGTTGATAAAAGTAAAGATTTGGTGCCAGGCACCTAACTTATTAACTTATTGCAGGAGAGGAAGGAGTCTAATGCCAGAAGAGCTAAAAGTCAAGGAAAAAAATGATTTACAAAAGCCTATACCAAAGGAGCATTATGAAAAACTAGAGGAATACATTGATAGTCTACCTTCTCTTGAGGGTAGATTGATACAGGTACTGCATCATGCTCAGGATATTTTTGGATATCTACCTAGAGATGTACAGCTTTTTATTGCTAGAAGATTAGGATTAGCAGGAGCAAAGGTCAATGGTGTTGTTTCCTTTTACAGCTACTTCACAGAGGAACCTAGAGGAGAATATGTTATCAATATTTGCACGGGTACTGCCTGTTTTGTAAAGGGAGCCAACAAGCTTACAGAAGAATTTGAAAAAAAGCTAAAAATCTCTGCAGGAGATACAACAGAGGATAGAAAGTTTACCTTAAAGGATGTTCGGTGTGTTGGAGCCTGTGGGTTAGCCCCATTAGTAGTGATCAATGATAAGGTTTTCGGCAGAGTAAAGCCAGAGGAGATAGAAGGCATATTAGAGCAATATTTATAGGAGGTGAACGGATGAAACAAATTAAATCCTTAGAGGAGTTAAAAAGAATTCGAGACAATGCTAATCAAGGATTAAACATTAGAAAAGCAGAGGAGGAAAAGCATATCAAGCTAAAGGTGGGGATGGCTACCTGTGGCATTGCAGCAGGAGCTAGAGAGACCTTTAATACTCTTTTTGAAACCATTGAAAAAAAGGGTTTAAAAGATGTCTATTTAGTGCAGGTAGGATGTATGGGCTATTGCCATGATGAACCCATGGTACAGGTAAATGTACCTGGAGAAAGCCCCATACTCTATGGTAAGGTAGATAAGGAAAAAGCAAAGGAGATTATTGAAAAGCATGTAGAAAAGGGAGAACTGTTACAGGATTCAATTATTTCAAAATCCTTTCACAAGGAATAAAGGTATGGAGGGAAGTGTATGAAGCGTTATCAGGCACATATATTGATTTGCAGCGGTACTGCCTGCGAATCTCAAGAAAGTAGAGAAATGATAGAAAAATTTCATCAGGAGCTAAAAAAAGCGGATCTTCATGAAGAGATACAGATTGTAAAAACCGGATGCTTTGGGTTTTGTGAAAAAGGTCCCATTGTCAAAATTCATCCTGACCATGTCTTTTATGTAGAGGTGAAACCACAGGATGTTGAAGAAATTGTAAAAGAGCATATTATCAAAGGACGCAGGGTAGAAAGACTGCTCTATGAAGAACCAACTCTACAAAAAAAGATTGAAGAACAGGAGAAGATATCCTTTTACCATAAACAGCTACGTATTGCTTTAAGAAACTGTGGATTCATCAACCCAGAAAATATAGAGGAATACATAGGAGAAGACGGTTACTTAGCTCTTGGAAAGGTATTGACGGAAATGACACCAGAGGAAGTCATTAACATCGTAAAGGACAGCGGGTTAAGAGGTAGAGGTGGAGGGGGGTTTCCCACGGGCTATAAGTGGGAGTTAACCTATAGAAACAAAAATGATTTAAAGTTTGTTATCTGCAATGCTGATGAAGGAGATCCTGGAGCCTTCATGGATAGAAGTATCCTGGAGGGAGACCCCCATAGTGTACTGGAGGCTATGGCTATTACTGGCTATGCTATTGGAGCAGAAAAAGGATATATTTATATTCGTGCTGAGTATCCTTTAGCGATAGAAAGGTTAAATATAGCCATAGAACAGGCAAGAGATTATGGTGTTTTAGGAGAAAAAATATTTGATAGTGACTTTAACTTTGACATAGAGCTAAAATATGGTGCTGGGGCCTTTGTATGCGGTGAGGAAACAGCTCTAATCAATTCAGTTGAAGGTGGTAGAGGAGAACCAAATGCAAAGCCTCCCTTTCCAGCAGAAAGCGGACTGTGGGACAAGCCTACCTGTGTCAACAATGTAGAGACCTTTGCCAATATACCACCCATTATCCTGAAGGGTCCAGCATGGTTCAGTCGTGTTGGGACAAAGGATAGTAAAGGTACCAAGGTTTTTGCACTGGCAGGCAAGGTGAATAATGTAGGTCTAGTAGAGGTGCCTATGGGAATTACCTTAAGAGAGATTATCTATGATATTGGTGGAGGTATTCGGGAAAATAAAGGCTTTAAAGCGGTACAGACAGGAGGTCCTTCTGGTGGATGCATCCCAGAAAAGTACTTAGACACCCCTATAGATTATGAAACTTTGAAAGAAATAGGTTCTATGATGGGCTCTGGCGGGATGATTGTGATGGATGAAGAGAACTGCATGGTGAACATCGCTAAATTCTACTTAGAATTTACAGAGGACGAATCCTGTGGAAAATGCACTCCCTGTAGAATTGGGAATAAACGTCTCCATGAGATTTTAATAAGAATTACCAACGGCAGAGGGACAGAAGTGGATTTAGAAAGCCTGCAAAGCTTAGGAGAAATGGTCAAGGAAAGTTCCCTCTGCGGTTTAGGACAAAGCTCTCCTAATCCTGTGCTGAGCACCTTGAAATATTTTGCAGAAGAGTATAGAGAGCATGTAGTGAACAGAAAATGTCCTGCTGGTGTATGCAGTATGGGTAAGAAAAAAACAGCAGCTGTTCCAAAACAATAGTCAAGAATAAAGGTGGTGTTGATTTGAAAGATTATGTAAAGGTTACAATTAATGATAAAACCGTAGAAGTTCCTAGAGAGTACACGATTTTAAATGCTGCAGTAGAGGCAGGGATAAAAATCCCTACACTATGTCATTTAGATTTACATGATTTAAAAATGGTGAATCGTACCGCCTCCTGCAGAGTCTGTATGGTGGAGATAGAGCAAAGACCTAATCTGGCTCCAGCCTGTGCTACGCCTATCAATGATGGGATGGTAATCCGAACGGATTCACTAAGGGCGATAAGAGCACGAAGAATGGCGGTGGAGTTGCTGCTTTCTAATCATCCAACCGACTGTCTCATATGTCAAAGAAACGTAAGATGTGAGCTGCAATCTCTAGCACAGGAGCTAAATGTAAGAGAGATTAAGTATTCGGGAAAGAGGAATAAGTATCCCTTAGATACCTCCAGCCAAGCGATAATCAAAAATCAGGATAAGTGCATCTTATGCCGCCGATGTGAAACTGCCTGCAATGAAATTCAAACCTGTGGGATTTTATCCGCCCTCAATAGAGGCTTTGATACCATTGTTGGACCTGCCTTTAATTTGCCGATGGTGGAAACCTCCTGCACCTACTGCGGTCAATGTGTAGCAGTATGCCCAACAGCGGCATTGACAGAGGTAAATCATACCCATAAGGTATGGGAGGAATTACATAAACCTGATAAATATGTAGTAGTACAGGTAGCACCGGCTATAAGAGTAGCATTAGGAGAGCTTTTTGGCATGGAGGCAGGCAGCATCGTAACAGGAAAGCTGGCAGCTGCCCTAAGACGAATGGGGTTTGACCAAGTATATGATACAGAGTTTGGAGCAGATGTTACCATCATGGAGGAGGCCAAGGAGTTAATCCATCGTCTAGAGCATGGTGGTACATTACCAATGCTGACCAGCTGCTGTCCAGCTTGGGTAAGCTTTATCGAGCATCAATTTCCTGATATGGTTGATGTACCCTCTACCTGTATGTCACCCCATATCATGTTTGGCGCCATAGCAAAAACCTATCTTGCAGAAAAAATAGGAATTGATCCCAAAAAGATGGTGGTGGTTTCTGTCATGCCTTGTGTTGCAAAAAAAGCCGAGGCAGCTAGAACAGAGCTTAGCATTGATGATAACGACGATGTGGATATTGTTATAACTACAAGAGAACTGGGAGATATGCTAAAGGAGGCAGGAATCGACTTAGATAAGCTTCCTGATGAGGACTTTGACCATCCGTTAGGGAAATCAACTGGTGCTGCCAGTATTTTTGGTACCACTGGCGGAGTGATCGAAGCCGCTATGAGGACAGCCTATGAATGGGTCACTGGAGAAACATTAGAAGAAGTGGAGTTTAAACAATTAAGGGGCATGGACGGCATCCGAGAAGCTACAGTAGACTTAAAAGGTAAGGAACTAAAAATAGGGATTGCACATGGGTTAGGAAACGCTAGACAGATGCTGGAGGACATTAGAAACGGCAAGTCTGAATTCCATGCTATTGAAATCATGGCCTGTCCTGGCGGCTGTGTCGGTGGAGGAGGACAACCCTACCATTATGGCAACGATGAAATTGTGAAAAAACGTCAGGAGGCCATCTATAGAGAGGATCGAGGAAAATCCATCAGAAAATCCCATGAAAATCCAGAAGTCATTAAGCTTTATAAGGAATACCTAGGAGAGCCCTATGGAGAACTAGCCCATAAACTGCTCCATACAAAATATGAGGCGAAGGAAAGAATCTAAACAAACATAAGGTTATAAGGAAATAGATAGGTTCTGTCTTGAAGCTCCATTGGAAAAATGGAGAATGATCAAGACGGAACCGACTATTTTTTGTAGGAAAGAGGCTTTTACACTGTAGAAGCAGTTGGAGGAGGGAAGGTTTTTTACACTATGAAGTTTTTATTGATTTTTTATAGAGAATTCATAGTATGGTGTCCGAATCGATGTGCCATATCTATGGTTTGCTCCATCCCTTAGATAAAAGCTAATCTCTATACTTCGATCATCAATATCATAAATATTGTGTAATAGCGTACGAACTGGAATTTCTGGAGGATGCATATAAGAAGTCTCCTCAACAAATACCAAAGCATTGGTCTTTTTAGTAAAATCAATGGTAAATTTCTCAGTGCAATCCTCAATGGCATCATGAAGCACTCTATATCGATTATAAGGACATATTTTATCCTCACTAGTCTTTGGAATAACTTCTATAGCTTCATAGCGATGCAGCAAGAAGTTTGTAACAATTTGTGGCGTATCTTCTTTCCTATCAACAATATACTCTTTGTTATGAGCATGAGAATACTCCCATACAAAAGAATTACCAAATCTATCAGCAATTAATAGATGGATGGGCTGAAATATGTAAAAGTGCTTATTTGTTAACAGTACTTCTTTGGCTTCCTCAACAGTAGCGCAGGTGTCCAGCAGCAATTGAACGCTTTTTAGCTCATTGATACCAACGGCATTACTAAAGGTTGGCTCTATGGAATGATTCACAGCTGATTCATCATCTGCAAGGTGGATAACTGTAAGGCCTTCGGAGTTGATGCCCTCAAGAGCCTCACCCAGCAGCTGAAAACTTAAGATTGTAATAGAAGGATATCCTTCATCAGGGTACATTTCAACGATATAAGGCTTCGAGAAAGCAGGGGTTTTGCTGGGCATATAGAAATCCAAATTCCTGCTTATTATTCCATGACCTGATGCTGTACTGTTGGGAGGATAATAAACTGCAGAACAGCCTGTATCCAGAGCCAGCTCTCCCAATAAGGAGAAATCTACAGCATCTTTTGAGAGGTCTTTGTTATAAGTAGCTGCCGTACCCTTCATTCTTTCTAGATAGATTGGATAGTTTTTCTCAAGATAAATTCTTTGACAGCGTGTTTGCAATAAATCCTCTGAGGGCTTTTTTTCTATGCCATGCACTTCCTTTGCGATCTCCCCTAGCTTCTTACCGATTTCATAATTGCTGCCCTTTAAAACCAAGTGACGAACCTCCAAGGAATCTTCAGGGCTGCTTAGTATAACTCTTTCATGAAAATCTAACATAATACTTCATTCCTCCTGACTATCTAACTTTTTTCTTTTCCTTCATTAAGAATACTTCTAGCATATTCTCGGATTCCTTCAATCTCTTCTTTATCGATGCCTAAGGCCTCTAAAAAGATTTGATGTCCTTCCGGTGAGATATCCTCCAGCTTTGCATGAAGACGATCCATATCATCTTCATCTAATCCTGCTAATCTTAGAATCTCTATTAAAGTATCTTTTTCCAGAATTTGAAGCCGTTGCAATAAGGCTTCATTTTTTAGGATGCCTAGAATTAAATGCTGTTGATTCCTAATCCGTTTCATTTCCTGATTTAACTCATCTAATCTCTTCTCAAGGGTGTCCTTAATTGTTCCTTGAGATGCTTCCAACAGTGACTTGATTTCCTCCAAAGATATACCAGTTTGTCGATATTTGCATATCTGCTCCAATCTTTTTACATCCTCCTGTGAGTACCTCCTATAATTGTTACTGTCTCTACTGGAAGGTGTGAGAAGCCCAATGCTGTCATAGTAAAGCAGGGTACTTCTGGAAAGATTAAACTTCTTACAAAGATGACTAATAGAATAACTCATGAATATTTCCTCCTCCTATAATCAGGTTAAACTATGAAGCTATAGTCAGGTCAACAATTTTATTTCAAAAAAGCCACGGGGACGTTTCATCTGTCATATCCTGTTTTGTAGAAAAGTAATTACTCAGTAATTAATAAATATATCGACTACCTTCATTTACTTTTCCATAATCTATGTGGTATAATAATGAAAAATTTACAAGGAAAGGAAATGAAGGGTATGATGAATATTCAAATTTGGATGGATACTGGTCAATAAAACCATGGAATACGAGGTCCGCCTTTTTACTTTTTTATAATATGACCAAGAATTGAATAAATAACCATAAGTAAAAAGGAGGAGCATAATGAAAGTTCGATTGTTTTATCTGTATAAATTTCTACAGGATTTTGTACCCATTTATCCTGTTTATCTACTTTTATTTGAATCAAAGGGTATTTCTGTTGCTGAGATTTCTTTACTACTGGCTATCTGGTCTGTGCCGGTGGTTTTACTGGAGGTGCCAGCAGGGCTATTAGCTGATTACTGGAGTAGAAAAAATATGATGCTGATAGCAGTGTTTTTGAAGGCTACTGGGTATACAGCATGGTTTATTTCTGATGGTTTCTTTTTATTTGCTATAGGATTTGTATTTTGGGGTGCTAGTGAAGCCTTTAGGTCAGGCTCAGAGGAAGCTTACCTATATGATACCCTAAAAGAAAAAGGAGAAGAAGCTAGTTTTGACAAAATTCTTGGGAAAAGCTATTTTTATTCCACAGTGGGTGTTACGATAGCAACCCTCATGGGTGGATTTATGGCAATGTTCTTAGGTATGAAAGTTACGCTAGTTCTTTCCATCCTATCCATGATTCTATGCAGTTTTATTGTATTGAGATTTAAAGAGGTGAATTATTTTTTGCTGAATAATCAACATAAAGCAGAAAGTAAGCTAAAGAGGTCCATTGGGACCCTAAAGGAAGCAACAAAGTTTTGTGTAGCTGAAAGGGAAATCTTTATTATGGGTCTTTTGGCGATTTGCATCGTAGGAACGGCAGATTTGATTGATGAATATGATCAGCTGATTGCCAGTAGATATGGTTTATCAATGGGTTTTATTGGGGTTTGGATGGCTATAAGGTATTTTCTTAGCAGTATAGGTGGTGCAGGTGCTTATAAACTGAAATTGTTTTTAGAAAAAAACTGGATAAAGGAAAGGTTTCATACAGTCTTAGTATTATCCTTGATGGCAGCTGTTTTTTTAGGAGTATCAGGATATGTTGGGAAAATCGTCATTATGCCTTTATATGGTCTATTCTACCTAGTTATGGCGGCTGCCCATGTTCTGCAGGAGGACTACATCCAACAGAAGGTGAAGGAAGAAGGACGGTCAACCATACATTCTCTTGTTTCTTTAGGGAGAAATTTATATGGGATTATTTTCTTTAGCCTGTTTGCCATCCTACTGTCCTATGTGGATATATATGGTATGCTTATGGTAGTAGCTATTTACATCATTGTAGGCTGCGGAGTATTAAACCTAGCATTTCATCTCTATAAAAAGAAGTCTGTATAACTAACATCTTTTTCTAAGATGATGCATAACAGCCACGGAGTCTAGGGATTCCGTGGCGATATCTTTCTATTAACAATGTAAAAAGTATTATGCATGTAGATAAAATAGGTATGGAATAACAATACTGAAGGGAGTGTAGAAAAACTGAAGATGATAAGAAGAACTACCATAATTTTGATATGTTTTCTTTTTAATTTTAGTTTTATCTCCTGCACACAACAAGAAGATCTTTTTGCAGAGGAAAACAAACTAGAAGAAGGTATCGAAGTCCAGCATACTAACAATTATACTTCTTGTGAAGCTGAAGCTGCAATGCAGTTAAATAATATAGAAGCTGAATTGATTTCAGCGATACCAAATAGACATATTTACCTATATGGAGGTCTCAACAAGGTAATGCTGGACTATGAGGGTGAAAAATTTTACTACGATTGGAGTTGGAGTACACCAAGAAACATTCAACCAAGGATGTATTTAGAGGATTTTAGCAATGATGGCAATAATGAATTGGCAGTGATACTGCATGTCGGTTCTGGTACTGGGGTTTCAATTGATGAATTGCACATAATTGAAGTGTCTCAAGAAGAATATCTTTCAGAAGATCAAACCCACAAGGAGTATATGGTTAAAAATCCAGAATATTTTAAAGCGTATTGTTATAAGGATTACACAGATCAGCTTCAAAGAGAAGTGAAAATGAATATAAAAGAAAAGCCTAATAGTACAGTAGCAACCATTGAGGTGAATGGAGAAAAACATACTATCAATATTCAGAAAGAAAATAAAAATACCCTTGAGAGAGAAATCGGCTTGGGACAAACCATAAGATTCGATTATGAAGAAGGAAGTTTACTGGCTGCCTTTGGTATAGCAATATTTTATCCACATCCAGACTATATAGGTGAAATAGCAGCTGAAGTAAATTATGAAGCTGGAAGATTTCAGTTGAATCACATGAAGTTCGTTGAATATAGGGATGAATAGAACCCTTCATCATTTAAACTTTTAGTCTCGGGAAAATTATTTTACTAAAACAATCTCATTTTATAGGCTGTATTCATAGATTATACTATTAGAAAATTTTTCTAGAGGTGATATCAGCTATGAATAGATTTAAAGCAGCCTACTTAGCAATAGCAGTGAGTATATTTTTAGTGTTTTTCAAGATTTCTATTGGATTATTCACTAATTCTATAAGTATTATTTCTGACGGGATGCACTCTTTTATGGATGTGATTGCATCTACTATAACCTTAGCCGCCATGAAGCTTGCCAAAAAACCTGTAGATCAATGTCACAACTATGGTCATGGTAAATATGAAGATTTAGCAGCGGTGATACAAAGTGTTTTGATATTGATTATATCCATCACCATCATTTATCAAGCTGCTTCTAGGATACTAAATCAAAACCTTATTACAGAAACACTTCCAGGGATGGGTGTGATGCTGGTTTCCATCACACTGCATTCTGTGACAGTACTTATCATGCTGAAATACGCAAAGAAAGAAAACTCAATCGCCCTCAGAGCCAATGCTCTACACCTGCTAGCGGATGTTATCACTTCTGTTGGGGTAATTGTGGGATTAGTCATCATCCACTTTACAGGCATAAGAATCATTGACCCCATAGTGGCAATTATTGTAGCGCTTATTATCATAAAGACTGGCTATGATATAGGAAAGGAATCTATTCAGCAGTTATTGGATAAAAGTCTTAGCCAAGGGGAAAAGAGAATTATAGAAGAAATACTAGAACAACATACGCCTCCTATTTTGGAGTACCATCATCTTAGGACCCGACGGGTAGGAGAATCTAGACAAGTGGACCTTCACTTAGTTTTTCCAAATGATTATAGCTTGATGGAGGCCCATGATGTTTCAAGTAATATAGAAAAGGATATACATCAAAGGCTAACAAATGCAAGAACAACTATCCATTTAGAACCAGAGATTCATGATCATCCTTATAAATTATACAGATTATAGGAGCTTTTAAGAGATTCTTAATAGAGGCTGCCTTTCATGATTGAAGGAATCGTTGGAAAGGCAGTCTTCTATTGGGAAAAAAGCTATGAGCGTTATCAAGCTTTAAAAATTTAAAGTTTAACTTCTTTACAAGAGTGGTATAGTTTAAAAGAGGTAGATATCAAGAAGAATATTTTCACTAGAAGGAGGACATGAATGTTAAAAATCAATAATCTATCAAAAACCTATATAAAGGCGAATAAAGAAGCTTTAAAGGATGTCAATATCCATATAAACAAGGGAGAGTTTACAGCGTTATTAGGACAAAACGGAGCAGGGAAAACCACTTTAATCAATATATTGGCAGGAAATGTAAAGAAAACCCAAGGAGAGGTAGAAATAGGAGGCTATGACTTAGAAAGAAATGAATTGGAGACTAAAAAAATCATCGGCATTGTCCCTCAGGAGATTTCCTATGAAACCGCCTTTACAGTAGAGGAGATTTTGAAAAAGCAATCGGGATATTTCGGTATTAAAAACAATAAAGAGTATATAGATGAGTTATTAGAGTCCTTAGCTTTACAGGATAAGAAAAAGGCATATGGCCGAGAGCTTTCAGGAGGAATGAAAAGGAGAATGTTAATCGCAAAGGCCCTTGTTCATAAACCTCAGATTCTTATTTTAGATGAACCTACAGCCGGTGTAGATATAGAGCTAAGACATACATTGTACCAATTTCTAAGAAAATTGCATAAGTCTGGTACCACCATCATATTGACCACGCATTATATAGAAGAGGCAGAGAAATTATGTGAAAGAGTCATCGTCATAAATCATGGGGAAATTATTGCAGATCAGCCAAAGGACAAACTCTTGAAGGATTTCTCGAGGGAAATAAGGATAGAAATTGATTTTGATTGGGAAGTAAATATAGATGCCTTTGATTTTTTAAAAGAATATCATCCGAAGGTGGAGGACAAAAAAAGAATCTCACTAAAAATCGATAAAAATGATTTGACAAAGATATTGGATATGATTACCCAAAAGAATATGAAATTTGTAGATTTAAATATAGAAAGACAAAAGCTGGAAGATATTTATCTACAGCTAATCAGACGTTAGGAGGCACTTATGAATAAAAGCTTAATATTTTATAACAGGATCGGTTTTTTAACCTTACTCCATAGAGAGATTCACAGGTTTATGAAGGTCTACGTCCAGACGATTCTTGCTCCCTTGCTGTCTAGTGTCTTATATCTAGGGATATTTGGAGGAATGCTGCAAACAAGAGAAGTGGGAATTGAAGGAGTAAATTATCTATACTTCCTGGTGCCTGGGCTAGCTACTATGGCAGCTATACTTTCTGCCTTTCAAAATCCTGCATTTTCTATCATTGTACAAAAATTCCAAAATACCGTACAGGATCTCAATAGCTATCCTATCTCTGATATAGAAAAGGCATTGGCATTTATTCTAGGGGGAACCTTTAGAGGGCTACTGGTAGGGTCATTGACTTATCTAGCCACAACCTTCTTTGTTGGGCATGTGATACAGTATCCTTTGCTTTTCGTTCTTTCTTTAACGATTACCTCCTTCATTTTTGCATCTATAGGATTAATCACGGGGCTTTTATTAGACAGCTTTGAAAAAATGAATTTTGTGCTGGCATTGATTATTACACCCTTGACTTACGTCGGAGGTGTATTCTTTGAAATCACAAAGCTACCTGGAGTGCTGTCAAAGATTCGATATATCAATCCCATCTATCCCTTAGTCAATATTACCCGTTATACCTATCTAGGAGTGTATGAGGGGAATCTACAATTACAGCTTTTAGCAGCAACTATCTTCATTATAGGATTTTTCCTAGCTGCTGTATATATATTTAAAAAAGGATATGGTATTAAAATAGATTAATGCGTATGGTAAATATATAAATATTTTAAAGACTGCCTTAAATGGTTGAGACAATCACCACGAAGGCAGTTTTTCTATTTGCTATTAATAGAAATAATCTAATGAAGGCCTTTATTTATTGTTAATCGCCAGTGTTAACTGACAAACAGCAAAAAATTTTTATCATAAAATGCAATAAAATAAAGGAATTTATAATTATTTCAAGAAAATATATCCATTTAAGGTGTGGAGGAATTACAAAAGATAGGAGATAATAACATGAAGTTCATAAGAATGTTTATGACAGCTTTATTCGTTGTGATTCTGTTAGGTGTATTTATGAGCACTACTATAAATACAAGTTTTTGGCAGCAGGAATCTGTCGTTTCAACAATATATGAAAAGCCAACAGTGGAGAATAAAGAAAAACAATATGAAGACAAATTAATAGATGAAGATAATAGCGAGAATAGTGGCATAGATCATATTGACAATGACCTAAATGAAGAAATAAATAGTACTGAATTTATTCCCATCTTTACCTATGAGGATTTACCAAGAGAAATAATTAATAAAATCCATGATGCATCCTGGAAAGAAGAGGCACCTATAGGACTAGAGGATTTGTCCTATCTTACTGTTACATATTGGGATTTTTATGAGGAACAACAGCATGGAGAACTGATCGTACACAGAAGAGTTGCAGAAGAGGTAGTGGAGATATTTGAAGAATTGTATGAGGTCAGGTTTCCTATTGCAAAAATGAGGCTGGTTGATGAATATGATGCTGATGATGAGCTCTCTATGGAGGATAACAATACCTATGCTTTTTGTTATAGAGTAATTGCTGGCACTCAACGAATATCAAAGCACGGCTATGGATTAGCTATCGATATCAATCCTATACAGAACCCGTATGTTAGAGGAGAGACAATAATACCATCAGCAGGTAGAGAGTACATAGATAGAATAAATATAAGAAAAGGCATGATTACTAAAGGCGATCTATGCTATCATGCCTTCACCAGCAGAGGATGGACATGGGGCGGTGACTGGAAAACACCTAAAGATTACCATCATTTTGAAAAAGTGATTGATTGAAACTAGTAAGGATAAGTGGTATTTTTTAGAATAAATAATAAAAATTTCAAAATACCTATTGACAATAATATTCAAACATATTAAAATATTCTTTAAATAAATTAATTATAAGTTAAAGGCATTGACGAGGAGGAGTACATATATTCCGAAGTATAGAGAGGAAATGATGGTGGAAATTTTCCCTGAAGAATATGTAGAAGCTAGCCTCTGAGCCGTGGACCGAAATTGTAAAAGAGTAGACTTCAACGGAGTCCCACCGTTATAGGGGAAGTAGTATCGGAGAAATCCCGTACTATATTGAGCTGTGTACTTGTTGTACAAAATTAGGTGGTACCGCGAAGATAAACCTTCGTCCTTTTGATAGGATGAAGGTTTTTGTAGTTTTTGCAAAGAGAAAATTGATAGGGGAGGAAATAATGATGAAATGTAGTGGAGCGGAGATTATTATTAGTTTACTAGAAGAGCATGGGATAGATACCATTGCTGGGATACCAGGGGGAGCAAATCTCCCAATGTACAATGCCCTAGCTAAAAGTGATAAAATACAGCATGTCCTTGCAAGACACGAGCAGGGTGCGGGATTTATCGCTCAGGGGATAGCCAGAACAACTGGAAAAGCAGCAGTTTGTTTTGCTACCTCAGGACCAGGTGTAATGAACTTACTGACAGCCATTGCTGATGCTAAACTAGATTCTGTTCCTATTGTGGCTATTACAGGTCAAATACCTTCTTCTTTGGTGGGAACCGATGCTTTTCAAGAAGTAGATACCTGTGGTTTAGCAATACCTATAACCAAACATAATTTTTTTGTGCGATCAGCAAAGGAATTGTTTCATATAATACCAGAAGCCTTTAGAGTAGCAGAGGGTGGAAGACCTGGGCCCGTTATTATAGACATTCCTAAGGATGTTCAACTAGAGGAGATAGAAATTACAAATTGGCCCGTAGAGGATAATGAAAGTCTTATAGATATGGGCATCGGAGTTAATCATGATAATATAGCTAGCTTAGAAGATATAGAGCAGATAACTGAAATGATTCATAAATCAAAAAAACCTTTGCTTTATATTGGTGGAGGAATATTACAGTCAAATTCTCATGAATTGCTTTATGATTTTGCCAAGAAAAACAGTATACCTGTTGCCTCTACTTTAATGGGGCTGGGTTGCTTTCCTTCAAATGATCCTCTATATCTAGGTATGCTGGGGATGCATGGAGCACCCTATACCAATCTTATATTAAATGAAACGGATCTATTGATTGCCTTTGGTGTACGTTTTGATGACAGAGCAACAGGCAAAATTGCTGAGTTTTGTCCAGAAGCTTCTATCATACATGTAGATATTGATCCTGCGGAGCTGGATAAAAACAAATCCACAAAGATTTCTGTAGCAGCAGATATTCGCATGGTATTGGATGAACTCATCCTATCCGTTGAAGAAAACCATCGTCAGGAATGGATGCAAGAAATCACTGAAATTAAAGAAGCCAATCCATTTCCTATTGGCAATAAAAAAGATTTTTATCATCCATTAAACCTTATAAGAAAAATAGGCAGCATCGTAGATCCTGATACCATAATAACAACTGATGTAGGACAGCATCAAATGTGGGTTGCTCAAGCATATCCCTTTCAAAAACCCCGTACCCTGTTGACCTCCGGGGGATTGGGAACCATGGGCTTTGGATTACCTACTGCCATAGGAGCTGCCTTGGCAAATCCTGATAAAAAGATCATCTGTATAAGTGGAGATGGTTCTATACTGATGAATATTCAAGAGCTGGCAACTCTGGCTGATTTAAACCTAAATATAACTGTAATTATACTTAATAATGGATGGCTGGGAATGGTGAGACAGCTGCAGGAGCTATTTTTTCAAGAGAATTATTATGCTACTCAATTCACCACCAACCCTGATTTTGCTTCCATGGCTCAGTGCTTTGGTATCAAAGGCTATGATTTCAAAGACCAAGAAGACCCAAATCATGCGTTGGAAAAAATATTGTCTGGGTCTCATCCATGTGTTATCAATATGCCGATTGATTTTAGAGAAAATGTCATGCCTACAGTACCACCAGGTGCAGGCAATCATCAAATGATAGGAGGAGAAAAACGTGTGTAAAAAAACCGATGTTATTATTCAATTGACAGTAAACAATCATCCAGGAGTGATGTCCAACATTACAGGACTATTTACAAGAAGAGCTTTTAACCTTGAAGGGATTTTATGTGGTAGATTACAGAATACAAAGACCAGTAGAATGTATCTATTGCTAAACAACGATGACCGCGTGGAACAGATTATTAAGCAATTGAAAAAGCTTTATGATGTGTTAGAGGTTTCTATATGTGAGGACTGTGATTACAATTCATTTGACAATATTCATGAGTTAGTACAAGGGAAAAAGCAGACTAAAGCAATCGATCCATATAACTGAAGTAACAGCTAAATCATTGCATTTATTTCCATATGTAATAAATATAAAAAAACTATTGACAAAAGCATTCGAAACTATTAGAATATTCTTTAAATAAATTTATTATATGTTAAAGGCTTTGATGAAGAGGAGTACATATATTCCGAAGTATAGAGAGGAAATGATGGTGGAAATTTTCCCTGAAGGATATATGGAAGGTAGCTTCTGAGCTGTGGACCGAAATTGTTTTAAAGTAGACTTCAACGGAGTCCCACCGTTATAGGGGAAGTAGTATCGGAGAAATCCCGTACTATATTGAGCTGTGTACTTTTTTGTACAAAATTAGGTGGTACCGCGGAGAATAACCTTCGTCCTTTTAATAGGATGAAGGTTTTTTAGTTTTTGTAAAAGTCAAGATAATAAAAGGAGGAAATGATAATGAAATGTAGTGGAGGAGAAATAATTATTCGTTTATTAGAGGAGCAGGGGATAGACAAAATTGCTGGAATCCCAGGAGGAGCCAATCTTCCTATGTACCATGCTCTAGCCAAAAGTGATAAAATACAGCATATCCTTGCAAGACATGAGCAGGGTGCGGGATTTATCGCTCAAGGTATAGCCAGAACAACTGGAAAAGCAGCAGTTTGTTTTGCTACCTCAGGACCAGGGGTAATGAATTTATTGACAGCCATTGCTGATGCAAAGCTAGACTCTATTCCTTTGGTGGCAATTACAGGGCAGATTCCTTCTTCTCTTGTAGGCACTGATGCCTTTCAGGAGGTGGATACTTGTGGTTTAGCAATACCTATAACCAAGCACAACTTTTTTGTATCCTCAGCAAAGGAGTTATTTCACATCTTGCCAGAAGCCTTTAGAGTGGCAGAGGAAGGAAGACCTGGCCCAGTCATTATTGACATTCCAAAAGATGTTCAATTGGAGGAAATAGAGATTGACATTTGGCCTGCAAAGGACAGGAACAATGAAAGAAGTATAGATATTTACATGAATAATGATAAGGCAATAGCAAGCCTAGAGGATATAGATCAGTTGGCAGAAATGATTAATGGATCTAAAAAACCTTTACTCTATATTGGGGGAGGAATCCTACAATCCAATTCCCATAAGCTGTTGTATGATTTTGCTAAGAAAAACAGTATACCTGTAGCCTCCACCTTAATGGGACTGGGATGCTTTCCCTCCAACGATCCTCTATACTTGGGAATGCTGGGGATGCATGGAGCGCCTTATACCAACCTTATATTAAACGAAACAGATCTATTGATTGCCTTTGGGGTACGTTTTGACGATAGAGCAACAGGTAAGATTGCTGAATTTTGTCCAAAAGCTTCGATTATACATGTAGATATTGACCCTGCGGAGCTAGACAAAAATAAATCCACCAATTTTTCATTGGCAGCAGATATAAGGTTGGTATTGGATGAATTAATTTTATCCATTGAAGAAAATCAAAGAGAAGGATGGATTAAAGAAATTACAGCAATAAAAGAAGACTATCCATTTCCTATGAAGAAAAAAGAGGATGCTTATCATCCTTTAAACCTCATAAAAAGTATTGGCAGTATGGTAGAGGATGACACCATCATCACAACAGATGTTGGACAGCATCAAATGTGGGTAGCACAGGCATACCCCTTCCAAAAACCTAGGACACTGCTAACCTCTGGCGGTTTAGGCACAATGGGCTTTGGATTACCCACTGCTATAGGAGCAGCCTTAGCAAATCCTGATAAAAAAGTAATCTGTGTCAGCGGAGATGGATCTATCCTAATGAATCTTCAGGAATTAGCCACCTTAGCTGACTTAAACCTAAATATTACCATCATTATACTAAACAATGGGGTGCTAGGTATGGTAAGACAGCTGCAGGAGCTATTCTTCCAAGAAACTTATATATCCACAAAATTTGTTACCAATCCAGATTTTGCTTCAATAGCAAAAAATTTTGGCATAAAAGGTTACGATTTTAAAAATAATCAGGAACCAGAGGGTACTTTACAAAAGATACTATCACTATCCGAGCCCTGTGTCATCAATATACCGATAGATTCTAGCGAAAATGTTATGCCTACAGTACCACCGGGTGCAGCAAATCATCAAATGATAGGAGGGAAAAAATATGCCTAGAACAACCGATGTTATCATTCAATTGACAGTAAACAATCATCCAGGAGTAATGTCCAACATTACAGGACTATTTACAAGAAGGGCATTTAACCTTGAAGGCATTCTGTGTGGAAGATTGGAAGATACAAAAACCAGTAAAATGTATCTACTGGTAAATAACGATAACAGAATCAACCAGATTATCAAGCAATTAGAAAAACTATATGATGTACTAGAGGTTTCCATATGTACAAACTGCGATTATGAAGTTTTTGACAATATCCATCAGTTAATACAAGGAAAATAGCTGCCACGTGCCACGTGCCACGGGGACGTTTCATTTGACAACATCCTAAAGTAAATAATTGGAAAAAATATCTGAAGGTGCATCATTTAAATATTCGAAGAAATAAGTGTACTTGTTAGTTTGTAATTCTGAAGAAGTAATCAGGGTATGTATTGAGTTTCGCAATCTGTATTCTAAAACACATAGAATTTTTCTATTGGAATTTAATACTTGCTCTCCTATATACTATAGACAAGAGTTGTTAATAAAGAATCAATATTATCATAATAGTTTATAGGAGGAAATATAATGGAAAAAAGCATTAGTGTTCAAGAGGTTCGACAGCAGGCTGAAGGGTATTTCCAGAGGGGAGAATTTTTCTGTTCGGAGGCCGTTGTTCATACCATTAATGAGCTGTTGGGCTGGCCTTTTTCAGAGGAAGTTGTAAAGCTAGCTTCTGCATTTCCCATTGGGTTGGGTAAGGCTGGATGTCTTTGTGGTGCTGTTAGTGGAGGATCAATGGCATTAGGAATGGCTTATGGAAGACAGCATGGAGAGCCTATGAATGAAAAAATGTTTCCTATCTCTGCCGCATTACATGATCACATCAAGGAGATGTATAAGAGTACATGCTGTCGTGTCCTGGTAAAAGGCTATGACTTTACCAGTCCTGAGAGAAAAGCTCACTGTGTGGCCATCACTGGAGAAGTAGCCGCTTGGATTGCAGAAAAACTGCTAGAGGATCCAGAAATAGCAGAAAAAATTCAGAAGGCAACAGTCTAGAGGGATGGTCTTATGAATAGAATGATTAAGAAAATACCAATACCTATGGCAGGATTGATGCTAGCCCTAGCATCAGCAGGAAATCTTATAGCCTCCTATGGTAGTAGCTATAGAAATATCTTTGGGGTTTTAGCAACGGGTTTAATGATTTTACTTGTCAGTAAGGTGGTTAGCATGCCAAAAGTAATAGAAGAAGACTTTGGCAATCCAGTAATAGCAAGTGTGATGCCAACCTTTTCTATGGGATTGATGATTCTGGCAACCTATCTTAGACCTTATTTGGCATCAGGAGCCTATGGTGTATGGATTATGGGCTTAGCTATCCATGTAGTCCTCATCCTTCTTTTTACAAAAAAATATATTTTCAGCTTTAACATAAAAAAGGTTTTTCCAAGTTATTTTATTGTATATGTTGGAATTGTAGCAGCTAGCGTAACAGCGCCGGCATTTGGTTTAGCCCACTGGGGCCAATATATTTTTTGGTTTGGCTTGATTACCTATTTATGCTTATTACCTTTTGTACTATACAGGGTTTTGGTGGTAAAGGGTATGCCAGAGCCAGCTATACCAACCCTTACCATTTTTGCAGCTCCAGCCAGTCTTTGCTTAGCAGGATATTTAAATTCCTTTCAGGAAAAAAGTATGAGTATGGTAGTTTTTTTAGGGATATTAGCATTAGCGATGTTCATTGCAGTCATGTTCAACATGCCTAAAATGTTAAGATTAAAGTTTTATCCCAGTTATTCGGCCTTTACCTTTCCTTTTGTTATCACTGCTATTGCTATGAAGGGAACAAATGCCTATTTAGCTTCAGCTGGCAGAGGGATGGCTTCCCTAGGATACTTTGTAAAGTTCTTAGAACTGTGGGCTATCGTTATGGTAATTTATGTATTTGTTAAATATATGAGTTTTATCCTGGGAAGGCCAGGACCTGTTGTGGCAACAGATAAAAAGCTAACTGGTGCCAACTAAGTGAATAAATCTAGAGGATGTCAGTGACTGTCAATAATACAATGACAAAACTTGACATCCTTTTGTTCTATAAAAGCTTAAAATTTATTCAATAGCAGCAATTTTTTCAACAGCCCGCATCAATCGTGCAAACTTTTCAGGCTTTAAGGACTGGGCACCATCGGAGAGAGCTAGCTCTGGCTGGTGATGCACCTCTATGATGAGTCCATCAGCACCCACTGCGATAGCTCCCTTAGATAAAGGCTCCACCATGGACCATTTTCCAGTAGCGTGGCTAGGGTCGATAATGATGGGCAAATGACTTAATTCTTTAATAACAGTGATGGCACTTAAATCCAATGTATTCCTGGTGTAGGTTTCAAAGGTACGGATGCCCCTCTCACAAAGAATTACATTCTGATTTCCTTTAGACATAATGTATTCTGCTGACATCAAAAGTTCTTCAATTGTGGCGGATAGACCTCTCTTCAGCAGGATAGGTTTATTACTTTTTCCAGCCCTTTTCAATAAAGAGAAGTTCTGCATGTTTCTAGCACCAATTTGAAGAATATCTGCATATTGCTCTACCACATCGAAGTTCTCTTGATCCATCACCTCTGTGACGATGGGCATACCAGTAGCTTCCTTTGCTTTTTGCAGCAGTTTTAAACCTTCTTCTCCCATTCCTTGGAAGCTGTAGGGAGAGGTTCTAGGCTTGTAGGCACCTCCCCGGAGTATGTGTGCACCTTCCTTTTTCACAGCGTGAGCAATGGTCATCAGCTGTTCTTCGCTTTCCACAGAGCAGGGTCCTGCCATAATGGTTACATTTCCCCCACCGATTTTACAGCCATTTACTTGGATGACGGTATCCTCAGGATGAAAAAGTCTGCTGGCTAGCTTGAATGGATGCTGCACTCTTAATAGCTTTTCCACGTGTTCATTGGCTTCAATCTGGCTGGGATTAATCTTTGAGGTATCTCCTACTAAACCAAGAATACAGTAGTTTTCTCCTTGGGTGAGACGAACATCACATCCTAAACTAGTCATTTTTTGTGATATTTTGTCTATCATTTCTTGAGGTGCATGGGGTTTCATAACAATAACCATAATACTTCCTCCTCATTTTTTCCTATTTATGTATAGGAGCGATCATCTCAATAGCTCGCATCAAACGGGCAAATTTTTCAGGTTTTAGAGACTGGGCACCATCTGATAAAGCACATTCTGGTTGATGGTGCACCTCAATGATGAGACCATCTGCTCCAACGGCAATAGAAGCTTTTGATAAAGGTTCCACCATAGTCCATTTACCTGTGGCATGGCTGGGGTCAATAATGATAGGCAAATGACTAAGCTCCTTAATTACTGGAACCGCACTGATATCCAGAGTATTTCTGGTGTAGGTTTCAAAGGTACGGATACCCCTCTCACAAAGAATTACATTCTGATTTCCTTTAGACATAATGTATTCTGCTGACATCAATAGCTCTTCAATCGTGGCGGATAGACCTCTCTTCAACAGGATAGGCTTATTACTTTTTCCAGCCCTTTTCAATAAAGAGAAGTTCTGCATGTTTCTAGCACCAATTTGAAGGATATCAGTATATTCTTCTACCACATCAAAGGTATCCTGATCCATTACTTCTGTTACAATGGGCATGCCAGTAGCTTCTTTTGCTTTCTTCAGCAGCTTTAAGCCCTCCTCCTGCATTCCTTGAAAACTGTAGGGAGAGGTTCTAGGCTTGTAGGCACCGCCTCTTAGCATTTGAGCACCTTCTTTTTTTACAGCGTGAGCAATAGTCATCAGCTGCTCTTCACTTTCTACAGAGCAGGGGCCTGCCATGATGGTGATATTCCCACCACCGATTTTAATACCGTCTACTTCAATAATGGTATCCTCAGGATGAAAATGTCTGCTGGCCAGCTTAAATGGATGCTGCACCCTCAATAGCTTATCTACATGTTCATTGGCCTCAATTTGACTTGGATTAATCCTAGATGTATCCCCTACCAAGCCAAGTAAGCAATAGTTTTCTCCCTGGGACCTGTGAACCTCGCAGCCTAAACTAATCATCTTTTTTTCGATTTTGTCAATTACCTCCTGTGGTGCTTTGGGTTTCATAACAATAACCATAATTTTTTCCTCCTTATTTTTTAAAAAATGTAAAATTGTTTTATACTAAAATAAAAAAGTGGACTCTGTCTAAGAGTCCACTTTATTAACTAAAGTTAAAATGGTTGCGGTTATAAACTATACCGGTAGGTATGATTTATTCATGCTGTATCTTAGAAAGATTTCTTTATATCTATTATTTTTCCATGCAAAATAGCTGGCGCTAAAAAAGTAAAAGCCCCAGTAAAAGTTAAAATAATAGTTATAAAGTTTTGCAATCTCTCTAGATGTAGATAACATAGTAATCACCTTTCACGAAATATATAATATATAGTGTATGATTTTTGATAAAATATGCATACATTTTTTAGAAAACTTTAAATTACTAAAATTACTAAATTTTAAGTTAAAGTATAATGAAATAAATTAAGCATGTCAATAAGAAATTTTTTTAACTGCACCTAAAAAATTTTAAACAGAAAAATCTGAAAATTTTTCTTGACAGATGATGAAATACGTATTAAAATTTAAAAAAATCTATAGTTACAATAATTCTAGGATTGGAAAGAGTAAATAAGTTCTTAAGCGAAAGCGAGTCGGGGACGGTGGAAGCCTGATGTGGATAGACTTATTGAATGGTTCCATGAGAAGCAGTGGGAAATCCTTTGAGAGTATCACTTGACGTAGGTCTCACGTTATAGAGACAGGATATCGAAATAGCAATAAGACTATTTCCGTATCTGAAAGAGTGAGATGGTAACTACCATCTAAGATAGGTGGCAACACGGAGTGATAACATTTCGTCCTAAAGAGGGATAGAAGTGTTTTTTTATTTCTCTTTTTTCAGAAAGGTCGTCTATTACTGGTAGTAATACATCTAATGTGGGTGGCAACACGGAATGTAGAGCATTTCGTCCCTGGTTTTAGGGATGAAGTGCTTTTTTTGTTTTATTTTTTAATTTTACTTATTTAAGGAGGAAAAACTATGATTTATCCATCGCTTCAGCAGTTTCAACAATTAAGAAGCAGCTATAAAATGATACCCATTTCTATGGAGATAGAGGGAGATACAGAAACCCCCATCACCCTATTTAGAAAGCTTTGTCAAAATGGCAATAGCTATTTACTGGAAAGTGTAGAGAGTGGAGAAAAACGGGGAAGATATTCCTTCATCGGGAGAAATCCATTGATGACAATAAAGGGCTATGGTGATGAGGCGGTTATTCAGTATGAAGATGAGCTATCTACTGAAAAAGGTGATTTGCTAAAAATAGTAAAGGAGCTTATGAAGGCCTACAAGGCCCCTTATATGGAAAAACTCCCCATCTTTACAGGAGGAGCTGTGGGTTACATAGCCTATGATGTTATAAGAAACTATGAGAAGCTGCCCCATATCAATGTAGATGACCTTCAAGTGCCTGATATTCATCTCTTGATTACTGAGGAGGTAATTGTATACGACCACGTAACACAAAAAATTACCATTATCGTAAATGTATTGCATAAGGAGGAAGATACCAAAAGCTATACAGAGGCAATAGAAAAGCTAAAGGAGATACAAAGAGAGATCTATAAAAATTCCCATCGACTTTACCTACAGCAGATGGAAGCTACTACCTCCATAGAATATGCCAGTAATGAAACGAAGGAAAGCTATATGGCCAAGGTTAAAAAGGCGAAGGAATACATCAGAAACGGAGACATTTTTCAGGTGGTACTTTCTCAACGACTGCAGGTGGAAACCAATCTAGATCCTTTCCAGGTATATAGGAATCTAAGAAGTGTCAGCCCTTCTCCCTATTTATTCTATATAGATTTTGGAGAATATCAGGTGGCAGGCTCATCACCAGAGCTCCTCATCAAGGTGGAGGGAGACAGTCTGGAGACTTGTCCAATAGCAGGCACCAGGAAAAGAGGTAAAACAGCAGAGGAGGACCATCGGCTGGCAAGAGAGCTAATCAAAAACGAGAAGGAGCAGGCAGAGCATTTGATGCTGGTGGATTTAGCAAGAAATGATATCGGAAGAATTGCTGAATTTGGCAGTGTAGAGGTTAGTAATTACATGGAAATATGTATGTATTCTCATGTGATGCATATCGTCTCCAATGTTATAGGAAAGCTGCAGAAAAAATTTGATATGTATGATGCTCTTATCTCCTGCTTGCCAGCAGGCACCCTATCAGGAGCACCAAAGGTGAGGGCAATGGAGATTATTGATGAGCTGGAGAATAGAAAACGGGGCATCTATGGCGGTGCGGTAGGCTACTTTGGATTCAACGGCAACATGGACACCTGCATTGCCATTAGAACCATATTGTTTAAGGATAAAAAAGCCTATCTACAGGCAGGGGCAGGAATCGTAGCAGATTCTGACCCAGAGGCGGAGTATAAAGAAACCTTAAGAAAGCTAAAGGGTTTGATGGAAACTATAGAAATAACTGAAGAAATAGCAAAGGAGGGAGTAAGTTGATTATTATTATTGATAATTATGATTCCTTTACCTATAACCTCTACCAGTATATTGGAGAAATAAATCCAGAGGTAGCTGTTTATAGAAATGATGCAATAAGCTTAGAGGAACTGAAAAAAATGGATATCTCTCACATCATTATTTCTCCTGGCCCGGGATTTCCAAAGGAGGCGGGGATATCTCTAGAGGTTATTAAAGAATTGGGAAGAAAGATTCCTATTCTGGGCATCTGTTTAGGACATCAGGCCATAGGGGAGGTTTTTGGAGGTAGGGTGGTTCATGGCCAGGAAATGGTCCATGGTAAGACCTCTATGATTCAGCATAATGGTAAAAATATCTTTGCAGAGGTGGCAACTCCAGTAAAGGCCACAAGATATCATTCTCTTGTGGTGGAAAAAGAGAGTGTACCACAGGTCCTAAGGATTACAGCAGAAGGACCAGAGGGAGAGATTATGGGACTGCAGCATAGAAAATATCCGATATTTGGTGTACAGTTTCATCCAGAATCCATAGCAACAGAGGAAGGTAAAAAAATTCTACAAAATTTTTTAAAGATAGAGGGAGGTGAAAAAGCATGATTCAATATGCCATTGACAAGATAATTCGGAGACAGCATTTAACAGAGACGGAGATGATTCATGTAATGAATAATGTCATGGAGGGTAAGGCTACCCCCTCACAAATCGGAGGCTTTTTAACTGCCCTTAGGATGAAGGGAGAGACAGTTGAGGAGATTACAGGCAGTGCTAAGGTAATGCGACATAAAGCCGCTAAAGTAAAGATCAATCAGCTATATGCTATTGATACCTGTGGAACCGGCGGAGATAAAGCCAATACCTTCAATGTTTCAACGGCAGTGGCTTTTATAGCAGCTGCGGCAGGGGTAACGGTGGTGAAGCACGGAAATCGCTCTGTCTCTAGCAAATGCGGCAGTGCAGATGTATTGGAGCAGCTAGGAGTAAACATTCAGTTAAGTCCTGAGGCAGTACAAAAAACTGTAGAAGAAGCCAATATTGGCTTTATGTTTGCCCCTAATTTTCATCAAGCCATGAAGCATGCTGTAGTACCTAGAAAAGAGCTGGGAGTCAGGACGATTTTTAATATCCTAGGACCTTTAACCAATCCTGCCAGCGTACAGGGTCAGGTGCTGGGGGTTTTTGATCCTAGCTTGACAGAGGTAATGGCGGAGGTGCTAAGGGAACTAGGTGTAGATAGAGCAATGGTGGTCCATGGATTAGATGGATTAGACGAAATCACCACCACCACAAGGACTAAAGTAAGTGAGTTGAAGGAGAAGAAAGTAAAAACTTATTACTTAGAACCCCAAAGATTTCATATTCCTCTTGCCTCTATAGAAGAGCTGCGAGGGGGAGATGCAGAAGAGAATGCAGCAATTATTTTGGGCATATTGCAAGGAGAGAAAGGCGGCAAACGGGATATCGTCCTTATGAATGCTGGGGCCGCCATCTATGTTGGAAAACAGGCAAGCTCCCTAGAAGAAGGTATTCATAAAGCAGTGGAAATTATTGACATGGGCTTAGCCTTAGAAAAACTAAACCAGTTAATCCATCTAAGCCAGGAGATGCGAGTATGATTTTAGATAAAATAGTAGCTTATAAAAAAAAGAAGGTGGCGGAAGAAAAAGAAGACTTAAATATCTCCAGTATTTTAACAGAAATCCAGGAGGTAGAAGTACCTAGAGATTTTAAGAAAGTCCTTAGACAAAATTCTCAACTAAGCATTATTGCAGAAATAAAAAAAGCTTCTCCTTCAAAGGGAGTTATAAAAGAGGATTTTGATCCCGTGGAGATGGCGGTTATTTATGAAAAAAACAAGGTGGAGGCAATATCTGTGTTGACGGAGGATAAGTTTTTCCAAGGTAACAACGAATACCTAAGGCAGGTAAGGAAAATAACCACTGTACCTCTTTTGAGAAAGGATTTTATTATTGAGGAATATCAGATCTATCAATCCAAGCTGCTGGGGGCAGATGCTATTCTTTTAATAGCTGCTATATTAACAAAAAACCAGCTAATAGCCTTTCAAAAAACTGCAAAAGAAATCCGTCTTGCCTGCTTAGTGGAGGTCCATAGCCAGCAGGAATTGGAGATGGTTCTAGAAACGGAGGCAGAAATCATCGGTATCAATAACAGGAATCTTAATACCTTTGAAACCAACCTCAAAACAACAGAAAAGCTCATTCATGCTATCCCCAGAGAAAAAATTATCATCAGTGAAAGCGGTATTCATCATTCAGGAGACATGGAATTTTTACAGGAATTAGGAGTAAATGGAGTGTTGATAGGTGAAGGGTTAATGAAGGCAGCTTCTATAGAGGGAAAAATTCAGGAGCTTAGGGGGGTGTCTCTATGATCAGGGTGAAAATATGCGGATTAACAAGGGAAGAGGATATAGACTACGCCAATAAAGTAATGCCGGATTATGTAGGCTTTGTTTTTGCAGACAGTAAGAGACAGGTTACTGTCGAAAGAGCAAAGGAGCTTACAGAAAAACTGGACAAAAGAATAAGAAAAGTAGGGGTTTTTGTTAATGCTCCAATAGAAGCTGTAAAAATAACTGCTGAGAGATGCAAACTAGATATATTACAATTTCATGGGGAAGAAAAGCCAGAAGAATTAAAAGATGTTTCTCAAGAAATATGGAAATCCTTTAGAATCAAGAATGTAGACAGTTTCAAGGAATTAAATCATTACAAGGTGGATGGCTATCTACTGGATACCTATGTAAAGGGAGAAATGGGAGGAACAGGCAAGGCTTTTGATTGGAATATTCCCACCAGTGAAATTAAGGATAAATACATTATATTAGCAGGAGGCCTGACCCCAGAAAATGTAGAGGAAGCAATTAAAAAAATCCGTCCTAATGTGGTGGACATTAGCAGTGGAGTAGAAAGCAACGGCCTAAAAGACTTAAAGAAAATGAAAGAATTTATAGAAAGGGTGAGAAAATAATGATAGCAGTAAAGGAACTACCTAAAAAGTTTGGAGAATTTGGCGGACAGTTTGTACCAGAAACCTTAATGAATGCCTTAATAGAGCTGGAGAGAGAATTCATTGAAGCTAGGGAAGATAATGATTTTCAACAAAACTATAAATACTATGTGAAGGAATACTCTGGAAGGCCTACCCCTTTATACTATGCAGAAAACCTTACAAACAAGCTGGGGGGAGGAAAAATATACTTAAAGAGAGAGGATTTAAATCATACAGGAGCCCATAAGATTAACAATGTCATTGGGCAGGTGCTTTTGGCAAGAAAGATGGGAAAGAAAAGAATTATTGCTGAGACAGGGGCTGGCCAGCATGGAGTGGCGACTGCCACCATTTGTGCTATGTTTGATCTCCACTGCGAAGTATATATGGGGCAGGAGGATATGGAAAGACAGGCCTTAAATGTATTTAAAATGGAGATGCTGGGGGCAAAGGTGAATCCTGTCACCTCTGGAACAGGAACCCTAAAGGATGCCACCAATGAAGCCATCCGAGATTGGGTAGCCAAAGTAGAAGATACCTTCTATGTCATTGGCTCTGTAGTAGGACCTCATCCTTATCCCACCATGGTAAGGGATTTTCAAAGAATTATAGGAGATGAAGTTAAGGAACAAATCCTCCAAAAAGAGGGACGCTTACCAGATTATTTAGTGGCCTGTGTTGGTGGCGGCAGTAATGCTATGGGGTTATTTTATCCTTTTATTGATAACAAAGAAATAAAAATATATGGCGTTGAAGCAGCGGGCTTAGGTGTAGATACCAACAAACATGCAGCCACTATCACCAAAGGAAGCATGGGGGTTATTCATGGTATGATGACCTATTTATTACAGGATGACAATGGTCAAATCATGCCGGTGCACTCTATCTCAGCTGGTTTAGATTATCCCGGCATAGGTCCGGAGCATGCTTATTATCACAAGATTGGCAGGGTTCAATACCAAGGGGTAACGGATAAAGAGGCAGTAGAAGCCTTTCAATACCTAACAAGGCTAGAGGGGATTATACCAGCCTTGGAAAGCTCTCATGCTATCGCCTATCTAATGAAGCTGGCAGTCAATACCAGAAAAGAAGATATCATCATTGTTAATCTATCTGGTAGAGGGGATAAAGATATTCATACCATAAGAAAAGTGTTAGGAGGACAAGGAAATGAAGAGTAGAATAACCAAAAGGTTTGAGTTGCTGCAAGCAAAGCAGGAGAAAGCCCTTATTACCTATATTACCGCTGGCGACCCAGATTTAAATACCACCCAGCAATTGGTATTGGAAATGGAAAAAGCCGGAGCAGATATTATTGAGCTAGGCATACCTTATTCTGATCCATTGGCAGATGGACCTGTGATACAAAGAGCCTCTCAAAGAGCTTTAGCGGGGGGAGCCAACATTGATACAATCTTTCAGCTGGTGGAAAGCATCAGAAGAGATACAGAGATTCCTCTTGTATTTCTAGTCTATTTTAACTGTGTTTTCAAATATGGCTTGGAGAGATTTTTAAATAAATGCCATCGTAAAGGAATAGATGGTTTAGTGATTCCAGATCTACCTTTAGAGGAGAGAAGTGAGCTGCAGAACATGATGCAGCAGTATGCCATTGATTTGATTCCTTTGGTGGCCCCTACCTCAGAAGAGAGAATCAAAAAAATTGTTGCCAATGCCAGTGGATTTGTTTATTGTGTATCTTCTATGGGGGTAACAGGAAAAAGAAATAGTTTTGATGTAGATTTAGCAGGATTTGTAGACAAAGTGAAGAAACATACAAATATACCAGCAGCTTTAGGCTTTGGAATATCCACTCCAGAAACGGTAGAAAAATTGAAAAACCAATGTGATGGTTTGATTGTAGGAAGTGCCATCATAGAAAAGATAGAAGAAGGACTAAAGGACAATACTATTACGGAAAATGTTTGCAGTTTTGTGAAAAAATTAGATGAAGCCAAAAACATTGCTTGACAAGTGGCAAAATATTCAGTAAAGTAGTTAATTAAAAATGAAGTATTTTAATAATAAATAATTACTTGAAAAGGTAAGGGTAAAGGAGAGGAAGAAGATGCAGCAGTTTGGACAAATCGCTATTATTGGCATGGGACTAATCGGAGGCTCTTTAGCTTTAGCATTGAAAAATGCAGGCTATAAAGGAAGAATAATAGGCTGCGATCTCTCTCCTGAGGCATTGGAGGAAGGACTGGCAATGGTAGCTATTGATGCTGCAACTCAGGATCTAAAGGAGGCTGTAATCAAGGCAGAGTTAGTTATCATAGCTACTCCTGTAGGATTCTATAGTAATATTTTTCAGGAGATAGCTGAAGCGCTCTCTAAAGATACCATTGTGACGGATGTTGGAAGTGTAAAGGGTTATGTTTCAAGGACAGCCGCTTCCTATTTACCGGAGGATATACAGTTTGTAGGAGGACATCCTATGGCTGGCTCGGAAAAAGGCGGCATCAAAGCAGCCACACCCTTTCTCTTTCAAAATGCTTATTATTTCCTTACTGCTAAGGAGAACACAAAGCAGGATACCATTGAAAAGCTAGAAGGATTGGTAAGGTCTATTGGGGCCTTTCCTGTTGTGGTGGAATCTAATCAGCATGATAAGATTGTAGGACAAATTAGTCATATCCCACATATGATGGCCGTGATGCTGGCAAATATGCTGGAACGACGAAATACTACAGATTATGCTCCTTTCGCAGGAGGTGGTTTCCGAGATACCACTAGAATTGCAGCAGGAAACCCTCATATGTGGAAGGATATTTTCTTTTTTAATAAGGAGGAAGTATTGGAGGGAGTAACGATATTAGAGGAAATGCTACAGGAGTTTAAGGAAATGCTGGCTGAAGAAAAAGAAGAAGAAGTATTAAGCGCACTTCAAAAAGCTAAAAGGCTTCGAGACAGTATTCCTCATGGAAAAAAGGATTATATACCGCAGGTTTACGATCTTATTTTAGATGTTGAGGATCGGCCAGGGGTTTTAGGAGAGCTTACGCAAATAATTGGCAAACATGCTATTAATATAAAAGAAATTGAAATATTACATGCAAGAGAGGGAGAGGCAGGAGCAGTAAGGATTGCTGTTGCTTCCAAGGAGGAGCAGGATAAGGCCTATGCTATTTTAAGAAATGGGAAATTCCCCTTAACCTATCGCAAAGGAGAGAGTAAAGAAGATGCTAACAATTCATAAGGCTCATAGATTAGAAGGAAGAATTACTGTGCCAGGAGACAAATCCATTTCCCATAGGGCAGTGATGCTTTCCAGTATCAGTAAAGGCACCAGCAGTATTAAAGGTTTTTTAAGGGGAGAGGATTGCCTTAGCACCATTGCATGTTTTCGCGGTTTAGGCATTAGCATTGAAGACAAAGGCGATGAGATCATCGTCCATGGAAAAGGTCTTTATGGATTAAAGGAACCAGAGGATGTATTGGATGCAGGAAACTCTGGGACTACGATACGATTACTTTCCGGTATATTAGCTGGCCAGGAGTTTATCACCATTGTTACAGGAGATAAATCCCTAAGAAGCAGACCAATGGCAAGGATAGCAGTACCCCTAAGACAAATGGGAGCCAGTATTGAAGGCAGAGATTATGGAAATCTAGCACCGATAGTGATAAGAGGGGGTAATTTGAAGGCAATTGATTATGATTCCCCTGTTTCTAGTGCCCAGGTGAAATCTGCCATTCTTTTGGCAGGGCTCTATAGTGAAGGAAGTACTATTGTTAGGGAAGAAATAACTTCAAGAGATCATACAGAGAAAATGTTAAAAGCCTTAGGGGCAGATATTAATACAGAGGATGGTGTGGTAAGCATCAAAAAATCAGAGCTTGTGGCACAGGATATAGAAGTGCCGGGAGATATTTCTTCAGCAGCCTTTTTTATGGCAGCAGCGGCAGCTATGCCAGGATCACACCTTGTGCTGGAAAAGGTGGGATTAAATCCAACCAGAACAGGTATTATTGATGTATTAAAAGAAATGGGAGCAGAAATAACAATAGATAACCTCTTTATCAGTGGTGGGGAAGAAATCGGTGATATTATTGTAAAGGGAACAAAGCTCAGAGGCATAAACATCACGAGAGATATTATACCTCGATTAATAGACGAGATACCAGTTATTGCAGTAATCGCTGCAGTAGCAGAAGGAAAAACCATCATTACAGGGGCAGAAGAACTGAAGGTAAAGGAATCCAATCGTATTACCACCATGGTGACAGAAATGAAAAAGCTAGGCATTCAGGTGAAGGAATTACCAGATGGTATGGAGATAGAAGGCCTCAATCAGATAACAGGAGGCACCACAGAGAGCTATGGAGATCATCGAATCGCTATGGCCATGGCTATATGTGGGTTATTTGCCAACGGACCTGTAAAAATCAACAACAGTGATTGTATTGCTGTGTCTTTTCCAGATTTTCAGGAAAAATTGAAGGCAGTTATTAAATAGTACTTTCAGGAATAAAATAGAGGCATATTTGTTAGAAAAGAGGGGACTTTTAGATGGAATTAGGATATTTAGGACCGATGGGATCCTATAGCTATACAGCTGCAAAGTATTATGATCCAAAATCATTGCTGGTGGGAATGAAGACCTTTAGAGAGATTATTACTACAGTGGAGGAAGGCAGTATAGAGGAAGGAATTTTGCCTATAGAAAACTCTACAGAGGGAGCTGTTACTCAAGTCATGGATAACTTGATGGAGACAGAGGAATCTAAAATCCAGGGAGAAATCATCCTTCAGGTGAGACATAACCTTCTAACTGTTGCAGAAGATGCAAGTGAGCTTAAGTATGTATTATCTCACCCTCAAGCGCTGGAGCAATGTAGGGAGTTTTTTGCCAATCAATTTCCAGAGGTAGTACTGATTCCCTGTGAAAGCTCTTCAACTGCCTGTAAAATAGCTAAAGAAAAGGGAATAGAGTATGGGGCCATAGGGAATATTTTAGCAGGAGAAAATAATGGTCTGCACACTCTATATAAGGATATACAGGATAATTTAAATAACCAAACTCGATTTGTAATCATTGGGAGAAAAAATACAGTTCCCACTGGGAAGGATAAAACCTCGATTGCCTTTTCCTTTCATGATGATTTTCCCGGCAGCTTACACAGTATTTTAAAAGAATTTGCTGAGGAAAACATTAACTTAACACGAATTGAATCCCGTCCGGCTAAAACAGAGCTGGGAAGATATATATTTTATGTTGACTTTAACGGGCATCAAGAGGATTTACAATGCAAACGGGTATTAAATAATATTGAAAAGATCACCAATAAACTAAAGATTTTTGGGTCTTATCCTATAGGGCAGATTTACTAATCCAGTAGGGAGTATTAAAGGAGGCTAGTATATGTTTCGATTAATTACAGCAGGAGAATCCCATGGCAAAGGGCTGGTAGGGGTTTTAGAAGGATTTCCCTCTAACGTAGCAATAGATATTGAAGCCATCAATAAGGACTTGGCCAGGAGACAAAAAGGCTATGGTCGGGGAGGAAGAATGAAGATTGAAAAGGATCAGGTGGAAATCCTTTCTGGAATAAGGGGAGGAAAAACACTGGGAAGTCCTATTTCTTTCCTCATAGAGAACAAAGACTATGCAAACTGGGAAGCCTATATGAACCCAGTGGCTATTGAGGAAGGGCCCCGAAGGGTAACGGAGCCTAGACCTGGTCATGCGGATTTAACCGGCGCCATGAAATATGGCTTTAAGGACATTCGAAATGTTTTGGAGCGAAGCAGTGCTAGAGAAACGGCTGTAAGGGTTGCCCTTGGGAGCATAGCTGCCCAGCTGATGAAGGTCTTTAACATTGAAGTAGTGAGCCATGTGACGGCTATAGGAAAAACATCTTTGGAGGAAAGGATCGAAGCTATAGAAAAGATAAAGCTGGCAGAAGCCTCAGAGGTGAGGTGCTGTGATGCTGCTAAAGAAACAGCAATGATAGAGGAAATCAAAAAAGCCAAGGAAGAGGGGGATTCTTTAGGAGGAATCTTTGAAATTCATATCACTGGTGCCCCTGCAGGACTTGGCAGTTATGTACAATGGGATAGAAAACTAGATGCAAAGCTGACCTACGCTTTGATGGGTATCCAAGCCATCAAAGCGGTGGAAATAGGCTATGGATTTGAAAATGCCCAGAAAAAAGGCTCCCTAGTACATGATGAGATATTTTTTCAAGAGGAGAAGGGATATTATCGAGATACCAACCATGCTGGTGGAATAGAAGGTGGGATGTCCAATGGGGAAAATATTGTCCTTCGATGTGCTATGAAGCCTATCCCTACCCTATATAAGCCTCTAAGGACGGTGGACATTGATACCAAGAAAGAGGTGCTGGCAACTGTAGAGAGAAGTGACACCTGTGCTGTGCCTGCAGCATCAGTGGTGGGAGAAATGGTGGCTATCACCGTGATTGCTCAAGAATTTTTACGAAAGTATGGGGCAGATTCTTTAGAGGAGATTACAAAACGATGGAAAGAGTGTTGATAGATTTAAAAGATAAAAGCTATACCATACATATCGAAGGGGGACTATTAAAATCCCTTTCAGATTATTTGGGACAGGCAGATAAATGGCTTTTGATTACAGATGACCATGTTGATCAGCTCTATGGAGCTGCTGCTGAAGATGCTCTAAAAAATAAAGAAATGTATAAGGTCAGTATACCGCCGGGTGAGGGCAGTAAAACCATGGAGACAGTGGAGAAAATATTGGCCAGTATGATAGGATTTGGTCTGACTAGAAAATCAAAGGTAATCGCCTTAGGTGGAGGTGTAGTAGGTGATATTGCAGGATTTTGTGCCTCTATTTATATGAGGGGGATTCCTTTTATACAGGTGCCCACCACCTTATTATCTCAAGTGGACAGTAGTGTTGGAGGAAAAACAGGAGTAAATTTACCGCAGGGAAAAAATATTGTAGGAAGCTTTTATCAACCAGAAGCAGTGATTATCGATACAGATACACTAAAGACCTTACCTAAAAAAGAACTGGTAAGCGGTATTGGAGAGGTCATAAAATATGGTATCATCTATGATTATAATTTTTTGCAAAACATAAAAAATAATTTCAATGAGATGATGGAGCTTCAAGGGGAAACCATGAAAAACATTATCAAAAAGTGCTGTGAAATTAAGGCAGAGGTTGTCATTCAAGATGAAAAAGAACAGGGACTGCGAAAAATACTAAACTATGGCCACACCATCGGTCATGGATTAGAAGCAGTAACCAAGTATAATAAATATACTCATGGTGAAGCGGTATTAATAGGGATGTATTATGAGGCACTTATGGCAAAAAACTTCGGATATATTGGAAAAGGATACTTTGAAGAAATAGAAGCGCTTATAAGAAAAGTAGATATTACTCTGGACATAACAGAGTTCTCATTAGAAGCATTAGTGGAGGCTATGATGAAGGATAAAAAGAACAAGGAAGGCAAGATCTCCTTTATCCTTCCAAAGGAAAGAGGCCAGGTAAAGGAAGTATTGTTATCCAGTGATGAAGTAGTATGGTAAAGGGTGGTGAAGATGTTGAATGAATTAGAAAGGCTGCGACAAGAGATTGATAAATGCGATGAAGCTATTGTTAAAAATTTTGAAAAGAGAATGGAATTAGTGATGGAGGTTCTAGCCTATAAAAAGGAGAAGGGATTGCCAGTGTTTCATCCAGGACGGGAGCAGCAGGTGATGGACAAGGTATTAGCAAGCTTTTCTCATACCAACCTTCCAGAAGAAATACAGCAACTCTATAAAGAAATCATGCGTATAAGTAGGAAGCTACAATCAAAAAGACTTTTCCCCTATAGTATTGCCCTCATAGGATTTATGGGAACAGGAAAGACAACTGTAGCTATGGATTTGTCTGAAAAGCTGGAAATGGAATATGTTGACGTGGATATCTTGATTCAAGAAAAAATGGAAATGACGATAGGAGAAATATTCGAAAATTATGGAGAAGGTTATTTCAGAAAAATTGAAAAAGATACTATCAAAGAATTAAGCCAAAGAAATAATATTATTATTTCCAGTGGCGGCGGGGCGGTTCTAGATCAGGAGAACATAATAAATTTAAAGAAAAACTGCAAGGTTGTTTTATTAAAAGCTGCTGCTGAAACTATTATCAAAAGGATAAAGGGAGATAACACCAGACCTTTGGTAAAAGGAAAAATGCATTTAGAGCATATAAAGGATCTTTTGGATCAAAGAAAGGCTGCCTATCATGAAGCAGCAGATATCATCATAGATACAGATGATAAAATCTTTGACGATATCAGCAAAGAAATCGTAAGAGAGCTGCTGCTAAAATATGAATAATAGATAGATGTTCGTCTTTAAATAATAGATTTAAATGAGAGCATCTATTTTTTTCTTTTTTTATGCTCTGTTAATGATAAATGTTGATATTTGAAAAAATATAGAAATGCTAGGGTGCAGTCATCCTGAGTGATAACGAAGGATCTTAGTTTTAGATTTAAAAGGCTAGATCCTTCACTGCCTTCAGGATGACAAGCCTCTAAGGCTTATACTAAAATTACAATTTAGTCTAAAATCAACAATGTAATGTAACATAACCTTTTTTTAAGAAATGAAGGTATGCATTTTTTTATAAGCAAACTTGGATATCTATAGAAATAAAGGAGTTTTTTAAAAATAAATAGAAATATATATATGTGATCTATCATAGTTGTTTTGAAAATAAAAGTAATTTCTACCAGGATCCGATAGAATGACAAAAGGGGAAAGGTGATTAACATGACAACAGATGAAGTAAAACAGAAGCCTATAGGGTCAAAAGACACAAAAAAGCTTGTTATATTGATAGTAGTAATGATATGTATAGCTATAGCAGCTTTTTTGCCGCCACCAGAAGGCCTAGGTGATAAAGGATTAATCATGCTGAGCATTGCAATGGGAGCGGCTATTCTTTGGATGACAGAGGCTTTAACCATAGGCGTCACAGGACTTTTCATTATTTTTTTACAATCTATTTTTGGTATTCTTCCTTTGACCCAAGGATTGGCTTATATAGCTCATCCTGTAAATGCAGTTGTATTGGTGGGCTATTTACTGGCGGGAGCCTTGGTGAATTCTGGGATGGATAGAAGGCTTAGCTTAACCATTATATCAAAAATGGGAGAAAAAACTAGTCAGCTTATACTAGGTATCATGATTGCAACAGCCTTTTTATCTATGTGGATGTCTAACACAGCTACTACAGCTATTATGGTGCCTATCGCAACAGGAATATTGACCATGGCAGGTGCAAAGCCTCTGAAGAGCAATTTCGGGAAAGCTTTGTTTATTAGCATTGCCTTTGCTGCTAATATAGGTGGCATGGGAACCCCTACTGGCACCCCAGCGAATCCTATCGCTATTGCATTGCTGAATAACTTGGCTGGAATACAGCTGACATTTTTAGATTGGACAGCTAGAGCCCTTCCTTTGGTTATCCTGTTAATTCCAGCAGCATGGATGATTGTACAAAAAGTTTATCCCCTGGAAATTAAAGTGGTAGAGGGCGGATTAGACGCAGTAAAAAAACAGCTAAAGGAAATGGGACCATTACAAAGGGAAGAAAAAAGAGTTGTAGTACTGTTTATTTCTGCTGTAACCTTATGGCTAATGGATTCCTTCATCTCTTTACCTAGTGACTGGTTATATATTGTTGCAGTTCTACTCACCATTATTATTGTCACACCAAAAGTCGGCTTCATGCCTTGGCAGGAAGCACAAAAGCTCATAGGCTGGGATGTATTGTTTTTGGTAGGCGGCGGTTTATCTATGGGTGCAGGACTTAAAGCTACTGGCGCCATTGATTGGATTGCTGGGATACTTTCATCAGGTATGGGAAGCATGCCTGAGAGCATAGCCATCGGATTAATTTCTGCAGCAACAGGATTAGGTATCACCATTTTTTGCAGCCTTTCAGGTACTGCTACCACCTTTGTCCCCGTTGCTATTGGTTTGGCCCTAAGCTTTGGTTGGGATCCTATTGCCTTTGCTGTGGCTGCTGGGCTATCTAGTTCATTTGCCTTTTTATTACCAGCCAATGCTGCACCAAATGCTGTTGCCTATGGTTCAGGATATTTTAAGACAATAGATATGTTTAAAGCAGGAGTCGTGATGATAATTGCTTCTATCGTTATACAAGGGATACTAGCAGGTTTTCTTTTGCCTTTGATTTTTTAGACTCAGCGGAAGAGGAATCTAATAGTAAAAATAATGCGATTTTTATGAATTTATTGACAATAATTAGAAAAAAAGATATACTATTTGTGAAATTAATTTAATATATATTAATATTAAGGATAAAAGGACCTAAAACATGAAGGAAAAAATCAATAAGACGATTAGACTAAAGGATGTGGCTGAAAGAGCGGGAGTAGGAGTAGGGACAGCGTCTAGAGTTCTTAATAATCATCCTAGTGTAAGTCAGCAAAAACGTCGAAAAGTTTTAAAAGTAATGGAGGAAATGGGCTATCGACCCAATGCCATTGCTAGAAGCTTAAAAACCAACTATACAAAGACAATTGGTATCATTATTATGGATATAACAAATCCTTTTTATTCCAATTTATTGAAAGGATTACAGGATTTTGCATGTAAGAATGATTACAGTATTATTCTTGCAGATCTTGCTTGGAATGCAAATAAGCTTCTTTCAACGATTAAAACCATGCAGGACAAAAAAGTAGATGGATTTATTTATCTAGGGAGCCATGTAAAGGACAAAGAGATAAGATGGTTTACAGAGAGACAAAAACCTGTTGTTTTTATTTCCACTGCAGTATTGATTACTGACCAGAGCCTCCGAAATAAGTTTATTGACATTGGGATTAATAATGAACAAGCCAGCTACGATGCTGTAAAATATCTTATAAATTTAGGACATAAGGATATTGCTATTATTTCAGGTATCAAGGGCGATATGAACTCAAGTGTTCCCCGTATGAAGGGATACCAACGTGCTATGAAGGAAGCTGGAGTAGCTATTAATGAAGAATGGATAGCCTACGGAAAGCATACATTTAAAAGCGGATATCAAGCTATGCTGAAGTTTATCAACAAGAAAAAAAGACCTACAGGGGTTTTTGCTATATGTGATTTGATGGCTATTGGAGCTGCTAAAGCTGCATTAGACTATGGTCTTCGTATACCAGAAGATATGACGATAATGGGATTTGACGGGATTGATAATGCTGAATATTTTAATCCTTCTATTTCAACAATCGTACAGCCACGTTATGAAATGGGACAAAAAGGGATGGAGCTGATGCTGAGAATGGTGGAGGGGGAAATCAATCACGGCTATGAAGTAATTTTAGATTATCGGCTTGTGGAGCGAGAATCCAGTCGGTCAATATAATTATTTTTTTAAATAAATTTGGAATCGATTCCAAATCACTGATGTATTTTGATATTTCTATTTTGTTGTAAAAAAGGATGATAATCCATGGATAGACATATATTTTATCAAGAGGATTTATATTTATTTCATGAAGGCACCAATTATTATAGCTATAGATTTTTAGGGGCCCACCTGATAGAAGAAAATGGACAAAGGGGAACCAGGTTCACTGTATGGGCACCAAATGCAGAAGAAGTAAGGTTAGTGGGAGATTTTAATAATTGGCAGGGTTACTCCCATAGAATGGAGCAAATTTCCAACTCTCAGCTTTGGTCAATTTTTGTAGGGAATATACAGGAGGGTGCATTATACAAATATGAAGTTTATGGAAAAAATCGAGAGGTATTTTTAAAAAGTGATCCCTATGGGTTTTTGTCGGAGCTGCGACCTGATACTGCTTCAATTGTTTACCACCTAGAAAATTATCCATGGCAGGATCAACAATGGCAACAGAAAAAGATAACAGAAAGTCCATTAAAAAAACCAGCTATCATCTATGAAGTTCATTTAGGCTCTTGGAAAAGAAAAGAGGATGGAAGCTTTTATAATTACAGAGAAATTGCGCATCAACTGGGTGATTATGTGATAAAAATGGGGTATACCCATGTGGAAATCTTGCCTATCATGGAACATCCCTTAGATGATTCATGGGGTTATCAAGTTACAGGTTATTATGCTGTTACAAGCAGATATGGAACACCAAAGGATTTTATGTACTTTGTTAATTATATGCATCAGAGAGGAATAGGAGTAATCTTAGATTGGGTACCAGGTCATTTTTGTAAAGACCAGCATGGTCTCATAGAATTTGATGGCGGGAAGGTCTATGAGTATAATCAATTTAATAAAGCCACAAACAAAGCGTGGGGAACTGTTAATTTTGACTTAGGAAAGCCTGAAGTAAAAAGCTTTATAATATCCAATGCTTTCTTTTGGATGGATATGTATCATATCGATGGTTTAAGGGTAGATGCAGTCACTAATATGCTTTATCTTGATTATGGAAAAACAGAGGAAGAATGGACGCCTAATCAATATGGGGGAAAGGAAAATCTGGAGGCTGCAGCATTTCTTAAAGAACTAAACAAAGCTGTTTCTCACTATTATCCCAATCATCTCATGATAGCAGAAGAAGCTACCCAATGGCCTATGGTAACAGCTTCAACCTATGCAGGGGGTCTTGGCTTTAACTATAAATGGAATATGGGCTGGATGAATGATACTTTAAAATATATGGAATTAGATTATAAAGAAAGAAAGGGACACCATGATTTATTGACCTTTTCATTAATGTATACTTTTACAGAAAATTTTATTTTGCCTTTGTCCCATGATGAAGTCGTACATGGCAAGAAATCACTGTTGGAGAAAATGCCAGGAAGCTATGAAGAAAAATTTGCCAACCTAAGGTGCTGCTATGGCTACATGATGGCTCACCCAGGAAAAAAACACCTTTTTATGGGAGGGGAGTTTGGACAATTTACTGAGTGGAACCATCATTCAGCGCTAGATTGGATGCTATTAGACTATGAAATGCATGCTAAGCTGCAAAGCTATGTAAAGGACCTTATTCATTTTTATAAAGAAGAGCCGACCCTATGGACGGAAGACCATGACGCAGCTGGATTTCAATGGATTGATGTAAATGATGACAATCATAGCATTATAATCTTTATGAGAAAATGCTCCCAGGATTACATTATTGTTTTATGTAATTTTTCTCCTAAGGCATCAACAGGGTATCGGATTGGTGTACCTAATGAAGGGGAGTATTTAGAGGTATTTAATAGTGATGCTGTCCAATATGGAGGCGGAGGGATAAGAAACCTAGAGGCTGTCAAGGCTCAGCGGAAGCCATGGCACCATCAACCATACTCTATAGAAATCTCTATACCAGCATTAGCGACGATTTATTTTAAAAGAATACATAATAAAAAATAAAGACAGGAAAGTAAACATTAGATAAAAAACATTTATTGTAGAAAAGGCAAGATAACTAGAGAAAGGGGGGATTGCTACATGAAAGTGTTATTTGCTGCATCAGAAGGTGCTCCCTTTTCTAAATCAGGGGGATTAGGGGATGTAATAGGTTCTTTACCTTTTTATCTAAATAAACTGGGAATCGATGTTGCCGTTATTTTACCAAAATATCAAGAAATTCCACAGGACTTTAAAGAAGAAATGCTGTGGTTAAAAAGCATCACAGTGGAGGTGGGATGGAGAAAGCAGTACTGTGGTATAGAAATTCTACGGTATAAAGATATTTTTTTCTATTTCATCGACAATGAATATTATTTCAACAGGGCTGATGCCTATGGATATGAGGATGATGGAGAAAGGTTTGCCTTCTTCAGTAGAAGTGTTCTGGATATATTGCCCCATATTGGATTTAAGCCTGATATTATCCATTGTCATGATTGGCAAGCCGCCATGATCAGTTATCTTTTGAAGACTCAATACCAATATCGTAATTTTTATCATAAAATTAAAACAGTTTTTACGATACATAACTTAAAATATCAAGGGGTTTTCCCTAGGGAGGTACTACAAGACCTGTTTAACGGAGCTTATCAGGATTTTTCTAAAGAAGGAGTAGAATATTATGGCAATGTAAGTTATATGAAGGGTGGCATAAACTATTGTGATACTATTACAACCGTCAGTCCAACCTATGCAAAAGAAATCCAGCAACCCTACCTTGGAGAGGGGTTAGATGGGTTATTGTACCATAAAAAACAACAGTTATGTGGAGTTCTCAATGGGATTGATGAGAGTAAATTTAACCCTGAGACAGACCAACATCTTTTTAGGAACTATAATAGTAAAAAACTGGAGAGTAAAAAAGAAAATAAATTAGGGCTGCAAAAAAAACTAAAATTGCCTGTTTCCTTAGATATTCCCTTGATAGGGATTGTTACGCGATTGGTAGAACAAAAAGGCTTAGACTTAATAGCCAGTCAGCTTACATCAATAATAGCAGAGAATGTACAGCTGGTAATTTTAGGAACAGGGGATAAGAGATATGAAGAAATATTTATGGAAGCAGAAAAAAGATATCCTGAAAATATTTCTACCAACATATTTTTTAATGAAGTACTAGCTCAACAAATCTATGGAGGCTGCGATTTCTTTTTAATGCCGTCCTTGTTTGAGCCATGCGGGTTAAGTCAGCTTATTGCTTTAAGATATGGTACTATACCCATTGTAAGAGAAACTGGGGGGTTAAAGGACACTGTCAAGGACTATAATGAAGTCTCTAAAAAGGGCAATGGATTTACCTTCACTGATTATGAAGATGAAGCGATGTTTAAGACTATAAAAAAAGGACTGGGCTTTTATAAAAATAAGGCAGTATGGAAAGACATTGTTAGAAATGCAATGAAAACAAAGGTTAGCTGGGAAAAATCGGCAAAAGCCTATAAAAAGCTTTATGCAAGATTAATAGAGGAGACATCTACTATCTAGGTGTCAATAGCAGCTCATAGAATTCCCCCAAGCTGATGGGTTGCTATGGCACCAATTAAATAAGATAAATAAAGAGGTAAAAATTGAAAAATAGGATAAAGCTAAGGAGTGTTTTCGTTGATCAATATAGATGAACCATTAAATCTTGCAAAAGAAAAATGGGATGTGGTTGCCATAGGAGAAGCTTTAGTAGATTTTATTTCCCAGGACTATGTAAGCTCTCTCATGGATGCAGAGAGATTTGAAAGATGCTTTGGGGGCTCTCCTGGTAACGTTGTCATTAACATGGCAAATCTTGGATTTAAACCAATCATGATTTCAGCTGTAGGGGATGATTATCTGGGTCAATATTTTCTTGATTCTTTGTCAAAACAAGGGGTCCCTCTTGATGGAGTTGAGATCATTAAAGATACAAATACAACAGTGGTTATGGTATCAAAGAGCAAGAAAAATCCTGAATTCATAGCTATCAGAGGCGCAGACAAAATGCTAAGACCAAGAGAAAGTCATCTTAAACTATTGGATAAAAGCAGTTTATTGCACTTTACTGCATGGGCACTTTCCCATCCAGATATACGAGAGGCTTCTTTGCGCTTAATACTCTATGGGAAAAAAAAGAAGAAAATTATTGGATTTGATCCCAACTTTCGTCACAGTATTTGGGAAAAACAACATGATGGTGTCAGGCTGATGAAGGAAATCATGGGTTATGTAGACATTATTAAGCCATCGGAAGCTGATGCAGAATTTATTTTTGGGAATGATTCCTATGAAGGCTACTTAGAAAAGTTCTTGGGACTAGGTTGCAAGCTGGTCATTCTAACCTTAGGAGAAAAGGGTTTATTAGCCTCTGATGGAAGAAAAATTTTAAGACTGCCTTCCTTTGCCAAAGAAGTGCAGGATACCACTGGAGCAGGGGATGCTTTTTGGTCGGGTTTCTATGGCTCCTTATTGAGAGGAAACAAGGTAAAAGAAGCCATCAAGCACGGAAGTTATACAGCTGCTTATAAAGTAAAGTATATAGGCGGAGTATGTTCCTTACCCAATTTGAAGACCTTAATAGAAACATTTGAGGGGGAAAAAAATGAAGGTTCTATTTTTAAATCCACAGGGAAATTTTGATGATAAAGACAGTCACTGGACCCAGCATCCAGATTTTGGAGGACAGTTGGTTTATGTAAAAGAAACAGCCTTAGCTATGGCAAAGAAAGGGGTTAAGGTAGACATTGTTACAAGATTGATTGAAGATGAAGGGTGGAAGGAATTTGCAGATGAAATAGAACACTATCAAGGGTCAGACGTAAGGATTGTAAGGATACCCTTCGGTGGAAAAAAATTTTTAAGAAAAGAATTGTTATGGCCTCATTTATATGAATACGTGAAGGGTATACAAAGCTTCTATAAGAAGGCACAAGGATATCCTGATTTTATAACCTCGCATTATGGAGATGGTGGTTTAGCAGCTGCTATGTTTCGAGAAGAGAAAAAGGTACCATACTCATTTACAGCCCATTCCTTAGGGGCACAGAAAATGCAGAAACTAAGGATAAACAAGGAGAATTTTCAGTATTATGAAGAAAGGCTGCATTTTTCAAAAAGAATTACGGCTGAGAAGATTGCAATGGCTAATGCTTCCACTTACATCGTCAGCACTAGACAGGAACAAATAGAACAGTATGGACATCCGCTATACCAGGATGTTGTTCATATCCATAGCTCTAAGTTTAAGGTGGTACCACCAGGGGTGAATACTAAAATATTCCAACCGAAAACAGAAAATCAACAGGAGGATGCCGTGAAGGAAAGGCTTAAAAAAGTAATACAGAGGGATATAGCTGAAGAAAGAAAAAAACTTCCCTTTGTGATAGCCTCCAGCCGTCTTGATAAAAAGAAAAATCATCTTACCTTGGTAAATGCTTTTGGAAAAAAAATCAACCTTCGAAAAAAGGCAAATCTTTTGATTGTGATAGGAGGGGTGGAGAACCCATATCATGATTATAGTAAGCTAAAGGAGGAAGAACAAAAAATCCTTGATGAAATAATGAATTCTATTAAAATCAATCAATTAAAAGGAAAGGTAGCTTTTATCAGCCTAAACAATCAAAAAGAACTTGCGGCATGCTATCGACAGGTGGCAGAAAAAGGCGGGCTTTTTTCCTTAACTGCTCTGTTCGAACCCTTTGGTCTTGCACCGATAGAAGCAATGGCCTGTGGCTTACCGGTGGTAGTGACAAAAAACGGTGGGCCCTTAGAGGTGTTAAAAGAAGGAGATACATCCTACGGTCTTTTGGTGGATCCTGAGGATGAAGAGGATATTGCTGAAAAGATAACAGCAGTACTATCAAATAAAGAAAGATGGCAGTACTATCAAAAGCAAGGCATATTAAGAGTGAGAGAAAAATACACATGGGAAAGGACAGCAGAAGGCTACATAGCATCAATAGAAGAAATTCTTAAGACAGGAGATAAGGGAGAAAATAGAGGGATTCCAAGCTATTATAAAGGCTACAGTCATTTTCTAGAAAAAGATGTACAGCAAATGAAGGAGGCATACTTATCAACCTGATAGGGAAGGTTGAAAAAAAGGGGGGAAGGTAGATGATTGAAACTAAGAAAAAAGCACCTTTGGTTAGCAGAAGCAAGAGATCTGATTTAGCTAAAAGGGAGGAAAGCTTGGCCTATAAGCTGCTGATACCTACCATCATCATTCTGTTACTGATTGCTATCTATCCATTAGGCCAAGTGTTTGTTACTAGCTTTACCGACAGACAGTTTGCCAGTGGACAGGAAACCAGCTTTGTAGGCTTTGAAAACTACAGAAGACTGCTGAGTATAACCATAAAAGAATTACCACCTGCTCTTGATGAAGAGACAGGAGATGTGAAAATCGATAGTGATACAGGAAAAGTAGTTTATGAACGACCTATACAGATACTCCCTAGGGAACCTTATCGTTACAGAGAATATAAACAATTTAATTTTCTTGGTAATCGTTATGTTTTAGGTGCAACAGACCCAGATTTCATTGATGCCATAAGGAATACTGTCACCTTCACCGTCATCTCGGTATTCTTAGAATTAGCATTAGGCCTAGGAATCGCTTTAGTAGTGAATAGTCATTTTAAAGGAAGGGGAGCAATACGAGCTTCTATGCTGATACCATGGGCAGTTATTACAGTTGTTTCAGCAAGAATGTGGGAATGGATGCTGGCCTCTAATCGAGTAGGATTTTTCAATACATTATTATATTATTTAGGACTAGGGGACGGGCAAATTGCTTTTTTAGCTTCTTCAAACCTTCAGCTAGCCGCTATGGTGGCTGTAGATGTCTGGAAAACCACCCCCTTTATGGCACTCCTTTTATTAGCTGGATTACAAACCATTCCCAATGAGCTTTATGAAGCGGGGGATATTGATGGAGCAGGAAAAATCAGGCAGTTTATAACCATCACATTACCTTTACTGAAGCCTGCTATGGCAGTAGCTCTAGTCTTTAGAACACTGGATGCCTTAAGGGTATTTGATGTTTTCCAGGTATTATTGGGACAGAGCAAATATTCAATGGCCAGCTACAATTATTTTCAGTTAATAGGCAATAGAAATATGGGTTTGGCCTCTGCTATTGGTGTTGTAATTTTTCTTATCATCTTTGTTTTTGCTATAAGCTATATTAAGATGCTGGGAGTTGATAGTGATGAAGCATAAAGGATGGAAATACTATGGGAAAAAAACTGGTTTTTACTTTGTTCTATTTATAATCCTTATTTATTTGCTATTTCCATTTTATTGGACAGTGAATTCTTCTCTGAAATCAGAGGCTCAGCTGCAGATGACCCCTACTACCTTTGTGCCTAGGGACCCACATACTGGAGCAGTTTCTCCAACCTTCAACAATTATAGAGTGGTTTTTCAAAACAAACAATTTGTTTTAGGTTTATTCAACAGCACAATTGTAGCCGCATCTACCACGATGCTTGCGTTAGTAACAGGCTCCTTTGCAGCATTTGCATTAGGTAAGCTAAAGTTTCGAGGTAGAAAACCTGCTCTTTATATCATATTGGCCATGACAATGTTTCCACAAGTGACAGTATTAGCAGGTTTATATGCTGTAATTAATGCTTTGAACCTATCCGCAAGGATTAGTATGATCTTATCCTATATGATTTTCACATTACCTTTTACTACCTGGGTGATGACGTCATTTTTCAAGGGTTTGCCTACTGCCTTGATGGAATCAGCTAAGGTAGACGGAGCTACACCCTTTCAGACCTTCTATAAGATACTATTGCCTCTAACGGCTCCGGCTCTTGTAACCACAGGACTACTGGCCTTTATTGCCTCTTGGAACGAGTATTTATTTGCTCTGACCTTTACATCTATAGATCCAACAGCCAGAACAGTACCTGTTGCTATAGCTTATTTTACTGGTGCAGTTGCTAGACAGGAACCCTTTGGAGAAATCATGGCAGCGGCTGTTGTGGTAACTGTTCCTATCGTTTTACTAGTGCTTTTCTTCCAGAAAAGAATTGTGGCTGGATTAACTGCAGGAGCTGTAAAAGGCTAATATTTAATTTTGAAGATAGAGAGGGGGAATGCTTAGAGCGGAAAAGAATGCTTCGCAGCAAGTGACAGAAGCTGATGGAACTTAATTTTTCTAAAATTTTTAAGGGGGAGTTTGTATGTTTAAAAACAAGAAACTATTGGCAATGTTTACGGTGTTCATGATGTTATTCACTTTATTGGCAGGCTGTGCTGCAGAAGCACCTGCTGATGTTCCAGAGGAGGAGCCGGCTGTAGAAGAGACTGAGGAAAAAGTAGTTATTACCATTGCTGCAGGGGCTGTAGGACAGGAACTGGAATTAACCAAGGAAGCAGCAGCAATATATAATGAAGCCAATGAGGGAGTTGAGGTACGAGTTCTTGACACACCTGATTTAGCACAGGATCGACTAGGATTATATTTACAGTTCTTTGAAGCTAGAAGTGCTGAGGTAGATGTATATCAGATTGATGTCATATGGCCAGGAGATTTAGCAGAGCATTTTGTTGATTTAAATCAATATGGTGCTGCTAGTGTAGTAAATGACCACTTCCCAGCCATCGTTGAGAATAATACTGTGGATGGCAAATTAGTTGCAATCCCATGGTTTACTGATGCAGGCTTATTGTATTATCGAACAGATTTATTAGAAAAATATGATCGCCAGCCTCCAACCACCTGGGATGAACTGGAGGAAACAGCTAAGATAATTCAAGATGGAGAGAGAGTAGAAGGAAATCAAGATTTTGTTGGCTATGTATGGCAGGGGAATTCCTATGAAGGCTTAACCTGTAATGCTTTAGAATGGATAGCATCAAATGATGGTGGAACAATTATCAGCCCTGATCAAGAAATCACTATCAACAACCAAAATGCTGTAGAGATTATAGAAAAAGCTGCTGGATGGATAGGAACGATTTCCCCTAGAGGAGTTACTGGTATGGCAGAAGAAGATGCCAGAGCCATATGGCAGGGTGGCAATGCCGCTTTTATGAGAAATTGGCCCTATGCCTACAGCTTGAGTAACGAAGATGATAGTGCTGTAAAGGGTGTCTTTGATGTATCCGCTTTACCAGCAGGCAATAGTGGAGCAGGAGCCGCTACTTTGGGAGGATGGCAGCTGGCGGTTAGTAAATATAGTGAAAATCCTGAAATAGCAGCAGATGTAGCATTGTTTATGGCTTCCTATGAGATGCAAAAAATGAGAGCGATAAAGGGTTCCTTTAACCCAACCATAAAAGCATTATATGAGGATCCAGAGGTATTAGAAGCAAGTCCATTCTTTGGAAGTCTTTATGATGTATTTATCAACGCGGTGGCTAGACCTTCTACTGCAACAGCTCCAAATTACAATTCAGTATCAACAGCCTTTTTTAGATCAGTACATGGGGTGCTAACAGGGGACAGTGGTGCTGCAGACGCATTAGAAGAACTAGAGTTAGATCTTGAGGATTTGACTGGATTCTAAACATCAAGCAGGATATAGGTGTATAATACTATACTTAAATTTTTATATACTAAGGGCTGCATAGTATAGACAGTCTTTCATAAAACAATACAGTTACCTTCCATAATAAAGCTTGGAGGGTAACTGTATTAAAATCAGCAAAATATTGGAGGAAGCAGAAGATGTCAGATATCAAAGATGCTTTACAGCAAGGAAAATATGGTAACCATCCGTGGAGGATCATAGAAACCTCCTTTGATATAGAAACAAACTTTGTAGATGAAACTATTTTTGCTTTAGGTAATGGTTATATAGGTACTCGTGGCAGATTGGAGGAGGGCTATCGGGGGTCAAAATCCTCAGGAAAGCATGGAACCTATATTAATGGGTTTTATGAAAGCTATCCTATTCATTATGGAGAAAAGGCATATGGCTATGCTAAAAACAATCAGGTAATGGTAAATGTAGCGGATGCCACTATGCTGAAAATCTCTATGGAAGATGAAACTTTGGATTTATTAAAAGGAAAGCTTTTAGAATATGAGAGGGTGCTTGACATGAGGGCAGGTATTCTTTACAGAAATTATCTTTGGGAATCTCCAAAAGGAAGAAGGCTGAAGGTTGAATTTAAAAAAGTAGTTTCTTTGGTGCATAAACATCTACTGGCTGTAGATTTGAAAATAATCCCCTTAAACTTTTCTGGGGAAATATGTGTTACCTCCGTTCTTGAAGGTCTTACAGATAATGTCAGAGAGGAAAATGATCCTAGAGTAGGCTCAAAGCTGCAGAAGGATGCGTTAAGAACAACAGAAACACTTACAAAAAATGGATTTTATGGGTTGATACAGCAGACAGAAAATACAGATATGAAGCTAGTAGCTGCTATGAACCATGATATAAAAACATCTCTCCATTATACTTCTAAAGAAAAAAAGACAGATACAGGTATAAGCTGCAGCTATAGTTTTAAGGCAAAACAAGGGGATACCTTATATTTAACGAAATATATTGCTTATCATACTACGAAGGATACTAGAGAAAAACAGCTTATATCTAGAGCAAGGGATATGCTTGACATAGGAACAGAGGTAGGTTTTAGCCGCCTCTTAGAAAAACAAAAGAAGTATTTGGACATTTTTTGGAAGGATGCCTTTATAGAGATAAAAGGAGACCCTCTTTTACAGCAGGGATTAAACTTTAATTTATTTCATCTACTACAATCAGTAGGAAAGGATGGCACTACCAACATTGCGGCAAAGGGCTTAACGGGGCAAGGCTATAATGGTCATTATTTTTGGGATACAGAAATCTATATTTTTCCTTTCTTTTTGTATACCCAACCACAAATCGCTAAGGAATTATTAAAATATCGTTATTCTATTTTAGATAAAGCCCGTGAAAGAGCAAGAGAGATGGCCCATTCTAAGGGTGCGTTGTATCCATGGCGTACCATAGGCGGTGAGGAATGCTCTGCCTATTACCCTGCTGGTACTGCTCAATACCATATCAATGCTGATATCATATATGCCTTAAAAAAATATATGGAGGCTACAGAGGATATAGAGTTTTTTTTATCCTATGGAGCTGAAATGCTGTTTGAAACAGCAAGGATTTGGGTGGATGTAGGTATTTTTAATGAGAAAAAGCAAAATCAATTTTGTATTCATTGTGTAACAGGACCAGATGAGTATACCGCTATGGTAAATAACAATTTTTATACCAATGTAATGGCAAAGACCCATTTGCAATATGCTTATGATATGGCAAAATTCCTTCAAGAATTTCATCCTCAACAATACAGAGCAATAGCTAAAAAAATAGATTTAGATGAAAAGGAAGTGACTGACTGGGGCAAGGCAGCAGCTTCTATGTATATCCCCTATGACCCAGATCTTGGAATCTATCCTCAGGATGATAGCTTTTTAGAAAAGAAAAAATGGGATTTTCACAACACACCAAAGGAAAACTATCCTTTGCTTCTTCATTATCATCCATTGGTCATCTATCGGCACCAGGTTTTAAAGCAAGCCGACACAATACTGGCATTGTTTTTATTGGGCAATCAATTTAAAAGGGAGGACAAAGTTAGGAATTATCAATATTATGAGACCATTACCACCCACGATTCCTCTTTATCCCATTGCATCTATAGTATCATAGCAGCAGAAATTGGTTATGAGGAAGATGCCCATTCGTTTTTTCAACAAAATGTCAGAATGGATTTAGAGGACCACCATAAAAACACGCATTATGGCGTGCATACGGCGAATATGGGAGGGACATGGATGTGCATTGTCCACGGATTTGCAGGCATGAGAAGCTACGAAGGGATGTTAAGCTTTAAACCAAAGCTTCCTAAAGCCTGGGATAGCTGCAGCTTTTCTATTATATTTAAGGGATGCAGACTACAGGTAACAATTGAGAAGAAAAAAGCATATTATCAGCTTTTAACTGGAGGAGAACTAAGCTTTTATCACTATGATGAAGCAATTAGTTTAAAGGAAGATAATAGAATCATAGAAAGAGCCCTATAAACTCAGGGCTTTTTCTATTGAATCTATAGTGATTTTCTCAAGACTAGGAAAAACTAAGTCTGCTTGATATAAAACCTGAGGGGAGCCAATACCAACTGCATACATTCCAGCTGATTTAGCAGCTTCAATGCCTGAAAATGCATCTTCAAAGACAATACATTTTTCAGGAGATAGGTTTAAAAGCTTAGCAGCCAATAAAAAAACCTCAGGATCTGGCTTAGCCTTGGTTACTTTGTTACCATCTACAATGACATCAAAATACGCCATGAGATTAAGCTTATCTAGAATAGTTACAGCGTTTTTACTGGCAGAGCCCAAGGCAATCTTAATAGTTCTCTTTCTCAACTCCCTTAAGAAGGGCAGAACTCCAGGTAATATTTCACTCGTCTCCATCCTTAAAATATACTCTTGATACCAACTATTTTTCAAATCTGCCAATGCCCTTTTTTCCTCTGGGTTTATAGCTTTAATACCGCCAATGTCAAGCAAAATCTCCAACGCCCTAGTTCTGCTAACACCCTTCAATCTCTCGTTTTCATCCTCTTGAAAATCAAAACCAAGCCTATGGGCTAGTTTTTTCCATGCTGAGTAATGATATTTTGCAGTATCTACGATAACACCATCAAGATCAAAAATATAACCCTCGATTCCCAATAACATGCTCCCTCCTTTATAATGGTTATGACAATAACCCAGCAACTTTTATTCTATATATAGCATAACATATGTTCTGATATACCTCAAAAAAATAAGCTAAACTTTTCTTACTATGAAGGTGACATAGGGAAAGACAGCATGCAACTAAAAAGCTAGAAATTGTAATAAAAAAGAGGAAATGATTATAACAGAAAAGAACATAATAATTAGAAGAATTAAAAAGCTATGTATAAAATCTGGAGGTGGTTCCATGGCGATTAAATCTATCGGGTTTCCTAGGATGCATAAGGAAGAGAGTGAAAGAAGAGATTTTTTACCAGAGATTTTTAAAAAAATACAAGAATACAAAGATACAGAGATTTGTTTGGAGAATGGATATGGAGAAGCCATGGGATTTAAGGAAGAGGATTATTTAAAGGCTCATCCAAAAATAAAATTTCAACAGCACCAGGAAGTCTATAAAAAGGATATGGTGATTGTTTTAAGAGCTCCAATAGAAGAAGAAATCAGGCTGATGAAAAAAGGTTCGGTCTTGTTTTCTATGCTGCACTATGAAACCAGAGAATTAAGGAATCAGCTCTTAAGAGAGCTGGGAATTAAAGGTATTTCTATGGACGGTTTGGTGGATGACAAAAACAAGCGAATGCTTGTAAATTTCAGAGGAACTTCTAGGTCCGGAGTGAGAATTGCTATAGAGGAACTAAAAAAGAAGATGCCAGACTTTTATGGGGGAAAAAGAAAACCTATTTGTGCTAGTCTTATTGGCTTTGGTGATGTAGGGATATATGCTGCTAAAGCCCTTGGAGAGTTTAGCAATATAGAGTTTTCCAATGAAAAGAGAAAAGCATCAGGGATTATAACAAAGGTCCTGCCCAGTAGTGTTACCAAGGATATGGGTGTAATGGAAAAGATTTTAGAGAAAACCGATATCTTAGTAGATGCCAGCAGACGTAAGGATGCTTCTCAAATTATTGTTCCTAACAAATTAGTTGGCAAGCTTCCAGAGCATGCAGTGATTTTAGATCTGTCAGCAGATCCATACAACGATAAAATAAAGCCGATGCAAGTGAAGGGTATAGAAGGTATTCCTACGGGAACATTAGACAAATATATCATCCATCCTGATGATAAGCTGTATGATACTATACCTAAAACCATAAACACAGAAAACAGAAGACTGGTGATAAGCTGTAACGCTTGGCCTGGTGTTGACCCAATAGAATGCATGAAAATCTATGGAGAGCAAATCTATGATTTCTTGAGTGTTCTACTAGAAAAAGAAATTGGCAGCCTAAAGGTCAATAGCAAAAATTTATATGAAAGAGCTTTAGTTAGAGCTACTCTTGATTATTTCTATAGATGAAGAGTGATAGAGTAAAAAAAAAGCAAAACTGCATGATGATATCCTGAGCTTAGTTGGATCTAAGTTATTGATGCAGCAAAGGCATCATATAATCACGAAGAAATTCTCATGGAAGAAAAGAGAGAGTGCCTTTCACATATTATAGTGAAAGTGCTTTCTCTTTTGTTATTTAAAAAATGTAATCAACAATTTTAAAATAATAAATGATAGAGAAAATTAGAAAGTCTAAAGCTATTTACACATTTTTGCAAGCTTTACGTCTTAAAATAAAGTATAGAGTTTTCCTATTATTACATATACTTCCATTCAAATAATCAATTGTACATATAGAAGGAAATGGAATATACTGTTAATCGTGAGAAAGAGTTACATATTTTTAAAAAGGTGAGGCAAGTATAATGATTATTGATATGCATGTACACGAAAAGAAGTATTCAACAGACAGCATGATGTCTTTGGAAGAGATTGTGAAACAAGCCAAAGAAATAGGTTTAGATGGTGTCTGTATTACCGACCATGATAGCAATGAAATTATGGAAGAAGCACATCAACTAAAAAAGAATACAGGTTTTCTAATCTTAGTTGGAGTAGAAATATTAACCTATGAAGGCGATTTAATTGTTTTTGGATTAAAAGAATTGCCAAAGCATATGATGCATGCAAGTGATTTGTTAGATTTAATTACTGAAAAAGGAGGAGTAGGAATTAGTGCTCATCCCTATCGCCAAAACAATAGAGGGATGGAAGATTTCATAAAAAAATTACCTAAATTAGCGGGGGTAGAAGGATTTAATGGGAATACCAGCATGGAGAACAACTTAAAAGCATATCAAGCTGCTACAGAAATGGGAATCCCTATATTTGGAAGCAGTGATGCACATCAAGTGGATAGAATAGGAAAATATGCTACTTGGTTTCCAGAAGGAATCCGAGATGAAAAAGATCTTATTGAAGCTATAAAAGACAAAAATGTGAAACCGGTTATGTGCAAAAATGGTGTATTTAAAAACATATCGAAACAGTTAGTAAGTATTTAAGCTTATCCCAATATAAAAAGAAAGGAAGAGTATTAGCATATGAAGAAAAAAATATTTTTAGTATTAGCAGCACTATTATTTATTAGCAGTATAATGATGGTAGGATGTAGCTCAGAGGATGAAAGTGTATCAAATGAAAGAGGTGTACTTAGAATAGGAGCACTTCCAGGAGGAGAAGATGAATATAGAAGGAGAGAGCAATACCAACCATTTATGGAACTCCTTGAGAGAGAATTGGATATGGATGTAGAGCTATACTTAGGCTCTGATTTTACAGCAACGATAGAGGCAATGCGTGCGAATAAAGTTGATATAGTAAGTTATGGTCCATTATCGTATATTCTTGCAGCAGATATTGCAGATGCAGAAGCATTTGCACTTTCAAGTAGGGAAGATTATGGAATTTTTCTTGAGTCATATATTATTGTACATGAAGATAGTGATATTTATGAGGTGTCAGATTTGAAGGGAAAAACGTTTGCTTTTGTTGACCCTGCGTCTACTGGCGGGTATTTGATACCAAGGCTTTCTATGGTTGAAAATGGGATAGATCCAGATGCGGATTTGGCTTCAGCAGTTTTTGTAGGTAATCATGATGCCTGTGCGGCAGCGGTTATAAACAAAAATGTTGATGCTTCTACAATTGTAATGTCAGCATATTATAATGGGATAGATGAAGGCAGAATTAATCCAGAGGAGATTAGGATTATTAACATTTCTGACCCTTTTCCAGCAGGACCTTGGGCTTGGAGAAAAAGTCTGGATGATACACTAAAAGAGGACATTAAAAGAATTTTTTTCAATATGACTGATGAAGAAATTGCGTTATGCCAAGAAGTTTTTGCAAGAAACCATGTTGGATTCGAAGAAGCAGAAGATTCTTTCTGGGATAGTTTAAGAAAGGCAGCAGAATTAATTGAGTTAGATTTAAAAAGTTCAATATAGGTTTTAAAAGCAAGAATAATATACATGATGAAAAATTATTGAATTATAAGAATGAGTACAGAAAAAAATGGAATCCTTATCCTTATAAAATGGTAAGGATTCTTTACATATCGATATTGGAGGGTGGTATCGTGTTAGAAATAAGAAACCTAAGCAAGACATATAATAATAAAGTCATTGCCTTGAAAAATGTCAGTTTAACTGTGAACAAAGGTGAATTTGCAATGGTGTTAGGGTTAAGCGGTGCAGGAAAATCAACACTTATTCGAAGTATAAATGGGTTAATCAGTGTAGAAGCTGGAAGCATAGAATTTGAAGGAGTTTCTGTTTCAAATAAGGAGAATATCAATAAAATCCGAAAGGACATAGGAATTATTTTCCAGCAATTTAATATCATAAAAAGACTGACGGTTTTAGAAAATGTTCTCTGTGGAAGATTAGCATATAGTAATACCATTATGAGTAGTTTAAAGTTATTTAAGAAAAAAGATATTAATTGGGCACTAGATTGTATTGAACGAGTGGGACTGAAAGAAAAGGCCTATGTGAGAAGTGATCAGCTTAGCGGTGGACAACAACAAAGAGTGGGGATTGCTAGAGCTTTGGCACAACAACCGAAATTAATACTTGCGGATGAACCAGTAGCTAGTTTAGATCCTTATTCTGCTGAAGAAATTCTAGAATTACTAACTGAAATAAATAAAAAAGAAGGAATCACTATGTTGATGAGTCTACACAATGTGATGCTTGCAAAAAAATATGGGAATAGAATTTTAGGAATTAAAAATGGAATACTTGTTTTCGATAAACAAGTAATAGGATTAACAGAAAAAGAAATGCAATTAATTTATACAATGGATACATCCCTTATAAAAGAAAAACAACAGGCAGTTTAGTGAAAGTAATAAATTATATAGATTTTTAAAAGAGAGGTGGTGGAAACCATGCTTAGCCTAATAAAAAAAATTAATAATGAATGGTGCTTAGCTATTGATATACCAAAGGATTGGAAAAGTATTTTTAAAATATTTTTTTGGATAGTCCTATTCTTAATGACATTGACTTGGAGTGTTAAAGGAACACAGTTCAATTTATATAGAATCAGCTTAGGGATAGAAGGGATTTCCGACATTTTAAGTCGTATGTTTCCTCCAAATATTAATATTGTATCTAGATTGATTAAACCAACCATTGAAACCATACAAATGTCCATAGTAGGTACTTTACTTGCCATCACATTATCAATCCCTCTAGGAGTTTTGGGGGCTCGGAATATAACACCAAACCCTCTTTTATATGGTGTTAGTCGATTTATATTGAATGCCTTAAGGGCAGTTCCAGAAGTTATTTTTGCTATTATTTTTGTGTCTGCAGTTGGGTTAGGACCATTTCCTGGAACCCTTGCCATTGGGGTAAGCTCAAGTGGTATGCTGGGGAAATTTTTAGGAGATTCTATTGAAAACATAGATCCAGGATCTCTTGAGGCATTAGAATCAACTGGTGCCAATAAAATACAAGCCATTGTTTATGCGGTAATTCCTCAAATTTTACCAGAATTTGTGTCTTTAGGTTTATTTAGGTGGGAAATGAATTTTAGAGCATCAACAATATTAGGAATTGTAGGAGCAGGAGGCATAGGTTTTGAACTTATGACTAGTATGAGATTGTTTAAGTATCAAGAGATGACAATGACCTTAATCGTTATTTTAACTGTAGTTGCTTTAGTGGATTTCATTGCAAGTACAATTAGAAAGAAAATAATATAAATATAGATTTACTAAGTTTAGATAGCAAAAATATAGGAGAGAGTTTTAGTTAAAGCTACTTTAGATTGTTTTTATAGATAATAAATAATGAAATGCAATACATCAAAATGTTACTGGAAAGCAAAGAAGGTTACAATAAATGTAATACTGCTTTGCTTTTTCTTATGAAGAATTTGTCCCAAACCAACAGGTTTTATTGTTGTCCCATCATAATAATGGTAAGATAGTAGAGAGCTATAAAACTTTACTTTGGTGCCAGGCACCTAACTTATTAACTTATTGATAGTTTGAAGGGAGCAAATAGAATGAACTTATCACATTTGAACGATATGCAGCGAAAGGCTGTGGAACATACAGAAGGGTCTTTGTTGATATTAGCAGGGGCTGGAAGTGGGAAGACGCGAGTTTTAACCCATCGTATTGCTTATTTAGTAGAGGAAAAGGGGATATATCCTTATAATATCTTAGCCATTACCTTTACCAATAAAGCCGCCAGAGAGATGAAGGAAAGACTGGAGACTTTGATGGGAGACAACTTCAAGGACTTATGGGTCAGCACCTTTCATTCCTGCTGTGTTCGAATCCTTAGATCAGATATTGAAAAAATAGGTTATCAAAAGAATTTTGTTATCTATGATACAGCAGACCAACAGACGGTGATGAAGGAATGTATAAAAAAACTAAATCTTGATGAAAAATATTTTAACGTAAGAGCAGTTTTGGGTACCATTGGCAGGGCTAAAGATCAATTGATAGGGCCAGAGGAATTTATAAAGACCCATGGCAGTGATTTTAAAAATGAGAAAATAGGGGAATTATATAAGCTATATCAGAAAACCCTAAAGAGTAACAATGCTCTAGACTTTGATGATCTTATTATGAAAACAGTAGAGCTATTGCATGAAGATAAAAAGGTACTTCATTACTATCAGAATAAATTTAAATACATATTAGTAGATGAGTTTCAAGACACCAACATGGCTCAATATACCCTAGTCAGTATGCTGGCTCATCAGCATAAAAACCTCTGTGTTGTAGGAGACGATGACCAATCCATCTATGGATGGAGAGGCGCTGATATCCAAAACATACTGGGTTTTGAAAAGGATTTTCCAGGGGCAACTGTGATTAAGTTGGAGAAAAACTATCGTTCTACCAAAAACATATTAGAGGCGGCTAATAAAGTAGTGGTAAACAATGCTGGGAGAAAGGATAAAAAGCTTTGGACAGATAATGTGGATGGAGACATCATCCAGTATTATAAAGCCAACAATGAATACGATGAAGCCTCCTATATAGCCACTATGGTAGAACGAGAAAGAAGAGAAAAAAATAGACAATATACAGACTTTGCTGTTCTTTATCGTACGAATGCTCAGTCCCGTGTGTTGGAGGAAGCGTTGATGAAGGAGGGTATACCTTATAAGATTGTTGCCGGCACTCGATTCTATGATAGAAAAGAGATTAAGGATATTCTAGCCTATCTAAAAACCATTGAAAATCCAATAGATGATGTCAGTGTAAAGCGGATTATCAATGTTCCTAAAAGAGGCCTTGGTCAAAAAACCATAGAAAAAATAGAAGCCTTTGGAGACCAACTGGGAATAAGCTTTTTTGAAGCATTGATGGATATTTCTGAGATTCCTGGCACCTCAGCAAAGGTTGTAAATAAGATTAAAACATTTACAGATATCCTCATGGATCTAAGACAGAGAAGAGAAGAAATTACCATCACAGAGATGGTGGAGGAGCTATATAAAAGAACTGGATATATGGAGGCCCTGGTGGAAGAAAAGTCTGTAGAAGCCAATACTCGGATTGAAAACCTCCATGAATTTTTGTCATTAACAGTGGATTTTGATGAGCATGCTGAAGTAAAAACCTTAGAGGAATTTTTAGCTAGAACCTCACTAGAAACCTCAATGGATAGTGTAGAAGAAGAAAATGCAGTTATCCTAATGACTCTGCATAGTGCCAAGGGATTAGAATTTCCGGTAGTCTTTATGCCTGGAATGGAGGAAGGAATTTTCCCTTCCTATATGGCTCTGCAGGAGCAAAATGAAGAAGAGGAAAGAAGACTCTGCTATGTAGGAATTACAAGAGCCATGGAAAAGCTTTATATGAGTCATGCCATGATGCGAACCCTATTTGGCAGAAGCAACTGTAATGCTTGTTCAAGGTTTTTAGAGGAAATTCCTGATAATTTGATTACAAGAGAGACTGTTTATAATAGGAAGAAAGAAGTAAAAAAAATGCAAACCTCCCCTTTATTTACAGGAGGAGCCTTTAACAGCTTCAATAATAAACCTAAGCCAGAGGCCAATGCTTCCAAAGGAAAAACAAAAATGGGAGATAAAGTAAAGCATCCAGTATTTGGAGTAGGAACAGTGGTTTCTGTGGGAGGAGATATACTAACCATTGCCTTCCCAAATGCAGGAGTAAAAAAGATTTCTTCAGCATTTGTTGAAATGGAAAATGTGGATTAGAACAATTTCTTTTGGAGAGGTGTAGTATGGATAAGTTAAAGAAAATGAAGGAATTGGTACAGCAATTAAATGAATACAGCTATCATTATTATGTATTAGACAACCCAAGGATAAGTGACAAAGAATATGACCTGTTATATGATGAACTGGTAGCATTGGAAAAAGAAATCCAAAGGGTTCTTCCTGACTCTCCAACCTTGAGGGTAGGGGGAGATCCCCTAAAGAAATTCTCGCCCCATCGACATATTGTGCCATTACGTAGTCTTGATAAAGCTAAAACGGAGGAAGAACTGATTGCCTGGGATGGTAGAGTAAAAAAAATATTGACAGATGATACACCTGTGGAATATGTGTTAGAATACAAGTTTGATGGATTAACTATAAATCTTACCTATGAGGAAGGCAGTTTGGTACAGGCCGCCACTAGAGGTAATGGGGATGTGGGGGAGTCTATTCTACAACAGGTAAAAACCATAAAGTCTATCCCTTTATCTATTCAACATCAAGGAAAAATCGAGGTGCAGGGAGAAGGCTTGATGCGACTGTCTGTATTAGAGAAATACAATGAAACCGCCACAGATCCGCTGAAGAATGCTAGAAATGCAGCAGCAGGAGCTCTGAGAAATCTAGATCCAAAGGTAACAGCAGGAAGAAAGCTAGATGCTTTTTGCTATAGCCTAGGCTATAGTGAGGGTTTAAACTTTAGCACCCATATGGAGATGATGGATTTTCTAAGAGAAAGCAGATTTCCTGTTAGTCATTACATAAAGCTATGCGGCAGTATAGCTGAAGTAGTAGAAGAGATCCGAAGCTTGAAGGATGGTATAAAGGATTTAGATTTCTTAACCGACGGACTTGTTATTAAGGTGAACGATTTAACCCTAAGAGAAAAGCTGGGCTATACACAAAAATTTCCTAGATGGGCCATCGCCTATAAGTTTGAAGCTCAAGAGGTCACCACTGTTCTAAAAGAGGTATTGTGGCAGGTAGGGAGAACTGGTAAATTGACACCTTCTGCAATTCTTGACCCAATTGATATCGGTGGTGTTACCGTTAGTCGTGCTACCTTAAACAACTGGGAGGATATCCAAAGGAAAAGGGTAAAGGAAGGCTGTAGGGTTTGGTTGAGAAGATCTAATGATGTAATACCAGAAATCATGGGGGCGATTGAGGAAACTTGTGAGGAAGGTAAAACTATAGATAAGCCAGAGTATTGTCCTGCTTGTAATAGTGAAGTTGTAGAAAAGGGAGCACATATCTTTTGTCCAAACTCCCTTTCCTGTAAGCCGCAGTTGGTCTCTGCCATTGTTCACTATGGTAGCAGAGATGCCATGGACATCGAAGGTTTCAGCGAAAAAACAGCAGCTCAGCTGTATGAGGAGTTAGGCATAAAAGACATAGCTGATTTATATGATATTCGGTATGATGATTTGATTTCACTAGAACGCTTTGGAGATAAGAAGGCAAAAAATCTCCTAGAGGCAATAGAAAAAAGTAAGGAATGCAGTCTAGATGCCTTTGTCTATGCACTAGGAATACCCAATGTCGGTAGAAAAACTGCTACAGACTTGGCTAAGCACTTCCAATCTCTAGAAGCAATCAAAGAGGCTTCCTATGAAGAACTGATTAATCTACCGGATGTAGGTGGAATTGTAGCCGACAGCATTTTAGATTTTTTTCATGATGAGAAGATACTAAGCAGTATGAAGAGATTGCTGCAAAAAGGTATCAGTCCTCACTATGAGGGGGAAGAAAAAGCAGAAAGCGCTTTCACTGGAAAAACCGTAGTGGTAACAGGAACCTTAGAAGGCTACAATAGGAAAGAGATCAAGGAATTACTAGAAAAGCTGGGAGCCAATGTATCCGGAAGCGTCAGCAAAAAAACCGATTACGTAATCGCAGGAGAGGAAGCTGGATCAAAGCTGGATAAGGCAAAGGAAATCCTAGCCTCTGGAGTGGAAACCAATTTAAGAATATTGACTGAGGAAGACTTTGGAAAAATGCTATTGCATATTGACATTTGAAATCAATGAGATATAATGATGATGAAATGAAAAAGGGGAGCTAAGATAACTTGGCTGAGAGGGAACTGTAGTTTGTTCCGACCCGTTGTACCTGACCTGGGTAATGCTAGCGTAGGGAAATATATAATCAAAGCATAGGTAATTTTTGCAATGAAATTTATGTATTGAACCCTTTAGTCAGTATTCCAGGCTAAAGGGTTTTATTATTTTTAGAAAAGGAGGAGACAATATGTCCTATGTCAATCTAAGTCTACAGGTAATACCAGGTGTTCCAGAGGAAAGGATTTATCCAGTAGTAGATAAAGTAATACATATGATACAGGAAACAGGTTTAAAGCATGAAATCGGACCAATGGAAACTACCATTGAGGGAGAACTGGAGGAGCTATTGGAAATTGTAAAAAAATCACAGGATATTTGCGTTGAAGAGGGTGCCTCTAGGGTAGTATCTATTATAAAGATAGATTATAAGCCGGAGGGCGTGACGATGGATGAAAAAATTAAAAAGTATAGGTAGTGTACTTTCCGGATTTTCTAAAGGAAATATAGATTTTTTACCAGTGGGGTTTATCGTAGTACTTATACTACTCTGGGAAGGCGTTGCTAGACTAGCCTTGGTGCCACCCTTTATTTTACCTGCACCCTCAAAGGTGCTCCATACCTTAGTTACCACATTGCCTTTGATGGAACAGCATATTACTGCTACGATGTTTGAAGCAGTTGTGGGGTTTAGTATTGCAATTTTAGCAGGAATACTTCTTGCTATAATGATGGATAGCATGAAAATCATAAAAAGAGTTTTTTATCCACTGCTAATTACCTCCCAGACAGTACCTATTATTATCCTAGCGCCACTGTTTGCTATGTGGTTCGGTTTCGGATATTTACCCAAAATAGTCATCGTAGTACTGGTATGCTTTTTTCCTATCACCCTTAGTCTGCTGGAGGGTTTAGAATCTGTAGATAAGGACTTGTTAAATCTGTTGAAATCCATGGGGGCAAGCAGATGGGATATCTACAGAATGGTAAAGCTGCCAGCAGCCCTCCCTAGCTTCTTTTCTGGGTTAAAAATTTCAGGTACCTATAGCATTATGGCGGCAGTCATAGGAGAGTGGGTAGGAGGAAAAAGAGGCCTAGGGGTATATATGCTCCGAGTTAGACAATCCTTTGCCATTGACAGGGTGTTTGCAACTATCGTGGTGATTGTACTATTAAGTATAGGTGTGTTAAAGCTAATCGGCTATATTGAAAAAAAAGCCATGCCATGGAACAAAGAAATTTAATTTGTAAATAGAAGGAGGAAGAAAAAAATGAAAAAATATTTCGTAGTATTTATGGTGCTCACATTATTGATGACAAGTATTGTTGGATGCAGTACAGAAACAGAGGGTGAAGCAGTAGACACTCCGGCAGAGCTGGACAGAGTGACAGTAATCCTAGATTGGGTGCCTAACACCAATCATACAGGGATGTATACTGCTATAGAGAGAGGGTTTTATGCAGAAGAAGGACTTGAGGTAGAAATTATTCAGCCTACTGAAGGGGGCAGCGCCGATCTAATAGCTGCAGGACAAGGAGAATTTGGCATTAGCTATCAGGAGCAGGTAGCCTATGCGAGAACCGCGGAAAGTCCATTGCCAGTAAAGGCAATTGCAGCCATTATTCAACATAATACATCAGGCTTTGCATCTCCTGCTGATAAAGAGATCATATCTCCTAGAGATTTTGAAGGTAAAAGATATGGGGGATGGGGTTCTCCTATGGAGGAGGCAATGCTAAAGGCACTAATGGATAAAGACGGAGGAGATTTCTCTCAATTAGAAATGGTAGATATCGGAGCCTTGGACTTTTTTGCAAGCGTAGAGGGTCATGTGGACTTTACATGGATTTATTATGGCTGGGATGGTATAGCAGCAGAATTGAGGGATTATGATTTAAACTTTATTTTACTACAGGATGTTCATGAAGCCTTAGATTTCTATACTCCTGTTATTATAGCACAGGAAGGACTTTTAGAAGCAAGTCCTGAACTAGCAGAAAGATTTTTGAAAGCTACCACCAAAGGATATGAGTATGCTATAGAAAATCCCGAAGAAGCTGCTGAGGACTTATTGAAATGGGTACCAGAATTAGACAGAGAAATGGTTATAGCCAGCCAAAGATACCTTGCAGATCAATATCAGGCTGACGCTGCAAGATGGGGAGAAATGAAACTAGAGGTATGGGAGAAATATAGCAACTGGATGTATGAGCAAGGGCTATTAAGGGAAGCGTTGGATGCTGAGGCGGCCTTTACTAACCAATACCTGCCTCAATAAGTGAAACAATGAAAAAGCTAGAAATCATAGAAGTAACCAAATACTTTGATGCATTATATACGCTGGAAAACATTTCCCTTTCCCTAGAAAAAAACCAGTTTATTAGCATATTGGGACCTAGTGGCAGCGGGAAAAGTACATTGTTTAATATTATTGCTGGTATTGAAAAGGCAGATCATGGGAAAATACTGATTGAAGGAAGGGATTATACAGGTAAACCCGGTAGGGTCAGTTACATGCATCAAAAAGACCTGCTTTTACCCTGGAAAACCATCCTAGAAAATGTCTCTATGCCTCTTATCATAAAAGGGACAGAAAAGAAAGATGCAAAAAAACAAGCAGAACCTTATTTCCATCTTTTTGGGCTGGAGGGCTTTGAAAATCATTATCCACATCAGCTTTCGGGGGGTATGAGACAAAGAGCAGCTTTACTTAGAACTTATCTTTTTTCACAGGATATCATGCTGCTAGATGAACCCTTTGGAGGCTTAGATGCCATTACAAAAAGAAAAATGCAGCAGTGGCTGTTAAGTGTGCTGGAGGATTTAAAGGCTTCTATACTATTTATCACTCATGATATAGATGAGGCCATCTTTTTATCTGATAGGATTTATATCCTGTCAGAACGTCCAGCAAAAATCAAAGAGATAGTTGATGTCACCATTCCTCGCCCAAGAGATCATACAACCTTTACCTGTGAGGCGTTTGTAAGATTGAAGGAGAAAATATTAGCTATACTATAGGAGGTTATCTTTATGGCTGTTTTTGACACAAAGGCCATTGATTATGATCAATGGTATGAAAGCAAAATGGGAAGATTTGTAGATGAGGTGGAAACAAACTTGGCCTTTAGCATGTTTGTTCCTCAAAAAGGAATGACCATTCTAGATGTAGGCTGTGGAACAGGGAACTTTAGCATCAAGCTAGCAGAGCTGGGCTGTAAAGTAGTGGCTATAGACTTATCAGAGGAAATGCTAAAGGTGGCTAGAAGAAAAGTAGAGGAAAAGGAACTGGACATTACCTTTCATACAATGGACGTCTATGATATAAAACTAGAAGAAAACCAATTTGATGCAGTTTTTTCTATGGCGGCCTTTGAATTCATCAAAGAGCCACAGAAGGCTTACACAGAAATGATGAGGGTTTTAAAGCCTGGTGGTGAACTGCTGATTGGAACTATTCATAGGAATAGCAGCTGGGGAAGCTTATATATGTCTAAGGACTTCCAAGAAAACACGGTTTTTAAATATGCAGATTTCAAGTCCTTAGAGGAGCTGGAGGGCTTGGATAAGAAAAATCTAGTTGCCAGGGGAGAATGTCTCTTTATACCTCCAGATACACCAGAGGAAGGCATCACCATGGAAAAGGAGAAAGAATTATCTCATACAGAAGGGGGAGGCTTCATATGTGCTCTATGGAAAAAGCCAGTTTAGCCTCTTGTGAAATCACCTATTTTCCTATCAAATCAGAGGATTATATTGGGGATATCAACAAGGTGCTGAAAATAATAGAAGCTTATCCAGTAGAAGTAACTGTGGGTATACTCTCCACTACCATAAGAGGGAACTCACAAATAATATTTCAATTAATCCAGGAAATATATAGCAACATGGCAGAGGAAGGAAGGCATTTTACCATCAGTATGATGATGTCTAATATATGTGGCTGTGAAGCATAAAAAAATATAAAATTGAAAGGTGGTCGATTTAAGGGACCACCTTTTTAAATGCTGTGTATATCTCGGGATGTTTTTATCTAGCACCAGAAGGATCTTCCTCCAAATAGTACAATCAACAGCAGGAAGAAGAACAATAGACTGTCAGGACTTATTGCTCTAAAGCAAGGTGTATAACAGAAAAGAAGCACTAGCAGCAGGAAGAAAAATAGTAGTGTGCTATCAGTTCCCCAAAAACCACGTGTAGCTTCAGCCATAACCTTTCACCTCCTTTTAAAAAAAACTTATTCTTTTGCTTTATAATATGTGCTAAAGCAAAAGGGGGTGATAGGATTTTCCATAGATTCTTATTTATTGAAGGTAAAAAAAAGTGTATAATAGTGTTTAAGAAAAAATAAGAAGGTGGAGAAAATGAAAAAAGCGCTGTATATACTATTTGGAATATTACTATCCATTGGGATTTTATTAACGGCTGTAGAAATAGTAGTTTTTAATACAAATCATTATATGACTGAATATGAAAAGCATGGGATCACGTCTGTAACAGGTATGGATGAGGAAAACCTACAACATGTCACCGAGGAACTGCTGAGCTATTTGAAGGATACTAGAGATGATCTAGAGATAAAGGCAGTTGTAAAAGGCGAGGTAAGAGAAGTTTTTGGTGAAAGAGAAAAGCTTCATATGGTGGATGTTAAAGACCTGTTTATTAATGGAAGATGGATAAGAAACATAAGTATAGTTCTATTAGGCGTATTGCTTATCCTCTTGATAAAAATAGATAATCTTTGGAAAAAGGGTATAGCAAAAACCTTGATGTATTCTGCCATGGCAAATATTGACTTGTTGATTATTCTTTTTTTATTAATGTACTTTGATTTCACCAAGTATTTTGATTACTTTCATTATATCTTCTTTGATAATGATTTGTGGATATTAGACCCTAATAAGGAAATATTAATCCAAATGCTGCCGGAACGTTTTTTTTATAATACAGCAGTAAAAATAGCAATTATTCATATCACAGCTATAGTGACACTAGGGGTAGGCGGCTTTTGGTATGATAAAAAAAGAAAAGCATTATAAGAAAAGGCAAATCCAGATAATTATTTCCTGGATTTGCCTTTATTATTTTTTCTGTTTTTGTAGTTCTGCAAGTAAAGATAAAAAAGTCTTTTCATGCTCCATCTCTATCTTTGCCACTTCTTTAAAAAATTCAGCTATTTCTTCAAAACCCTCCTGCCGAGCAACTTTTTCGAACTCTTCATACATAGTAGTGGCTTCATAATGCTCACTTTGAGAAGATAAGCTTAAATTGGTTGCTGTATCCTTGATACCATTTAGAAACTGAAAAATGGTTTTTGCATGCTCCTTCTCATGATGAGAAATCTTCTCAAAGGTAGACGCTACATCTTCATACCCTTCCTTGCTGGCAGCTTCAGCAAAATATGTATATTTATTTCTAGCCTGGCTTTCTCCGGCAAAAGCCGTCCAAAGATTTTCCTCCGTTTTTGTCCCCTTTAGTTTTTCCATATTATCTCCTCCAGTTAAATACTGATATAATGATTCTATTCTAACACAGTTTAAGACGAAAAAAAATAATTGATGTAAAGAATAAAGAATGTGTGTTTTAATTGTTAAGAAAAGGGTAAACAAATAGTTTGTCTAAATTTACAAAAAGATATTGCCATTATCAAAAAAGTATGATAATATTTAATCAAAGATAATGAAAACTATTATCAACTGAAGGGGGTTATTACCGATGGCTTTATATCAGATGAAGAAAAACTGCAAGTGCCAGATAGAAAAATTACCGTGCAATCATCTCTTGAAATGCTTAGGTATGAGAGAAGGAATGACGGTTTGTGTTAAATCCAGACAGCCATTAGGAGGACCTATTGTGATCGAAATAGGTAAACGCAGTTTTGCTATAGCAAGGGATGTAGCAGAGGAAATTGTGGTGAGGGAGGTTAACTAGTTGAGCTGTCATACAACAGAGCAGGAAGAATTACATATAAGAAAGGACGACGTTAAAATACTACTGATGGGTAATCCCAACGTAGGAAAGAGCGTCGTTTTTTCGAAACTAACTGGCATGGAAGTAATGTCAGCTAACTATACTGGCACCACAGTTACTTATACAAAAGGAAATATACAGCATAGAGAAAAAAAGGGAATTATTATTGATGTTCCTGGTACATATTCCTTGGAAGCCACTTCACCTGCTGAGGAGGTGGCGGTAGAGTTTTTAAAGGATGCTTCTGCAGATGCAGTAATTTGTGTCTTGGATGCTACAAACTTAGAACGAAACCTAAACTTTGCATTACAGGTAAAGGAATACGGATTACCTACGATTTTTGCATTAAACCTAATGGATGTGGCAGAGCGACAAGGGGTGTACATAGATGTTCAGCAGTTAGAAAAAGAACTAAATGCACCGGTTATCCCTACGGTGGCTATTCGAAATGTGGGTTTAAGAGAGCTGCTACAAAAAGCATGGGAGGCGGCGGAAAAGCAGGAGAAAGAACTCCCTACCTTGGCCTTATCTGAAGAAGATCGTTGGTTAGAAGTAGGAAGAATGATAAAAAATGTGCAGCAGGTAGAGCATAGGCATCCTACTTTTTTAGAAAAATTAGGAGATTTATCCTTAAGACCTTTTCCTGGGCTGCCAATAGCCTTTATTGTTTTAATGATGGCTTTGGGGGTTGTAGTAGGTGGGGGTAAGGGGTTAAGAGCTGCTATTTTTTTACCTATTGTAAATAATTGGATCGTTCCATTCTTCAGGATGATTGTAGGAAACTTTGTAGCAGAAGGACTTATTTATAATGTCTTAGTTGGAGAATACGGTATTTTCGTAAAGGGGATAGAATGGCCCTTTGCGTTGATCCTTCCATATGTTCTATTGTTTTATGTAGTCTTGTCCTTTTTAGAGGATAGCGGGTATCTGCCAAGACTAGGGGTTTTAGTAGACTCTACTTTGCGAAGAGTAGGGGTTCATGGGGGAAATATCGTTCCTTTCATTATGGGGTATGGTTGTTCTGTTCCCGCTATTTTAGGAACAAGAGCAGCTACCAGCTTTAAAGAAAGAATCATAGTTTCTTCCTTAGTGGCCTTGGCGGTGCCATGTGCCGCACAAACGGGAGCGTTTATTGCATTACTAGGAGATCATTCTGCATTGGTATTAGTCTTAGTATATTTGATTTCCTTTATTGCCATGCTATTAGCAGGAATTGTATTAGATAAAGTGATCCCTGGAAAGTCAGAACCTATGCTTCTTGAAATACCAAATCTTCTGATGCCCGACAAGGATGCTTTGTTGAAAAAAATATGGATTCGTACAAAAGGCTTCATGATAGAAGCAGAGGTGCCTATGATGCTGGGAGTAGGATTTGCAGCGTTGGTTGCAGAAACAGGCGCGCTGAACGCTGTCAGCGGATATGTTGCTCCTCTAACAACAGGATGGCTAGGCCTTCCTCCTGAAGCAACCCTAGGTTTGTTATTAGGTGTGATTAGAAGAGAACTAGCAGTTTTACCATTGCTGGAGCTAGACCTAACAACTCTCCAGCTGCTGGTAGGAGCTGTAGTGGCGTTATTCTATATACCCTGCCTTGCAGTTTTAGGTGTTCTGATAAAAGAGTTTGGTATGAAAATAGCACTTACCATGGGGGTGGCTACTATCTTGTTGGCCTTCTTAATTGGTGGAGTATTGAATCACACTGTAAGTTTCGTTTTAATGCTATTATAAAACAAATTGACCTTGGGGTATAAAGCCTTCCATGGTATTATGCCCTAACGGATTTTTTTTAACTCAAATTGAGAAAGGATATCACTTGAACAAGCGTATCAATAACCAAAAAAAGGAAAAGGTGGGCTTAAAATGGGGGTTATGGCAGTATTCACAAAGGAATTGGAAAAGTTATTATCAAAATATCCAGCTACTGGTTGTGTTCTTTTTCCATACTACAGAGGAATGGTTGCAAAGGAGATACAGCTATGTAATATTTCTCAAAGTGACAAGGTACTATGTGTAGGGGGAGGCTCCTTCCCATGTACAGCTTTAGAAATAGCTAGAAAAACCGGTGCCGAGGTTAAGGTAATCGATGTAGATCCTGTTGCCATAAACAATTCCAAGAAGGTGATAAAAAGTCTAAGCTTAGATAAAAAAATAGAGGTATGTCAAGAAGCGGGACAAGAGGTTGATCCCTCAAGCTTTACGGTAATACATATAGCTAGACAGGCTTGCCCTCATGAAGAAATCTTGAATAATATATTAGCGAAGTCCTCTAATGGTACAAAAATATTGATAAGAAGTCCGCAGAATAGTTTAAAGGATATTTATACCTTATTAAACCGAAGACGTTACTATAAAAAATATACCTATGTAGAGAACCGATATAACAATCTTATGAAGGCTACTTTGCTTTACATAAAAGATCTTGGAGGGAAAAAGAATGAAAAAGCTAGTCCTGTTTATCATGGGGATCCTGCTGGTACTGGTCATCCTTTGGCGGGCTGATTTTTCTGAAGTATTCCAATCACTAAAGACATTTGATTTCAAGCTGTTGTTAACAGTATGCTTATTACAGCTGCTTACTATCCTGTTAATTAACCTTCAATGGCATAAAATAGCCTTGCATATGGGGGAAAAGCTGGCTTTAAGAGATCTCTTCTATATGAATATGATGGGAACCTTTGTAGAAAGTATTACCCCTTCTGCTAAAACAGGAGGAGAGGCTGCGAAGGTTTATTTATTAAAGGCTAGAATGGGACTTTCTACTGGTAAGGCAGCTGCATTGGTAGGAATTCAAAAAGTCATTAGTTTAATAGCATTTCTCTTCCTGAATGTCGTTGCCATGACTTGGTTTTTCACTACAGTGACATGGGAAGGAGGACAGATACCGGCTGTTTTTATCAGCTTTCTGTTTCTAGCAGGATTTGTAGTACTATTAATGGTTTTGATGGCATATCCTTCAAAGCTAAATACTCTTATAAAAAAGCTGCCCTTATTAAAAAGAGAAAGCAAGGATAAAATAATGAAGGTAATGGTGGACTTGCAAGAAAACGTAAAAGAAGCACTTCAGCAAAAAAAACCCTTCCTTTATCAAATAGTACTGGCATTTACCATTTGGCTGTTGTTTGCCTATAAAGCTTACTTGATTGCCTCTGGCCTGCAGATACAACTACCTTTTATGGGGATTGCGGTTGTTACCTATCTAACCTATATGATAGGGATGCTGCCATTACTTCCGGGAGGGGTAGGAACATTTGAAGGAAGTATGGTTTTCTTCCTCCTGCCAATGGGAATTCCTTCCCATGAAGGAGTAGCGCTGGCATTGATACTAAGATTTGTTACATTTTGGTTGGCTTTCTTTATAAGTGCTGGATACTTAGGCTATCAGCAATTGACAAAGGAACAAAATACAATAGAAATGGCATCAAGAAAACCAGTCTAGAGAAGAGTAATAATTTCTAGACTGGTTAATCATTTTGTTCTTAATTTTTATGATCTTTCATAATTAAGCTTTTAAGAGCCATACTAAAATTTATTAGATTTTTTTGATGCATCTCCTTTCTTTTTAAAATAAGCACAATTCTTGTTATTGGGCTCCGATACCGAAGTGACATGGGTTAAAGTACATATACCTTCATTTTCATAAACACATGGATGGGTACAATTGATGGTTAACAAAATGCCACCTCCTTTATTAATATTTTGTTATAAAAAAAGTGTCTCATACATTGAAATTATTGTTATATAAGGAAATTTTCAAGAGGTGATAAAATGTTTTTTGAAGATTACACAAAAACTAGGATGATTTATCATATTACCCATATAACGGATCTAAAAAAAATATTAGCAGAAGGAATAAACTATGATGATAAAATAAGCTATAAGAAGCACTATCATTCTTTCCATGGATTGATTGATAAATATGCTACAGATGATTTGCCACCCTGGGTAGTGAGAGAAAAAGCTATTTTTGGCAGCATGAATTACAAAAATAATCCTTGCTTTCACTCCCATACTGCGGTGTTAGCCTTAAAGGTAGACATAAAAAAATGCTGGGTGGCCAATGAAAATAAAGCCAATCAGATTTATGAACCCTTTATATTAAAAGGGATAGAAGATTTTAAAGAGGCTGAAAACTATCTAAAGACAAAGGGGAAAGAGCTAATACAAGCCTATTGGGATACCTCTTTAAGCTTTGAAGATAACTTAAAAAAACGAAAGGATTTAGAGGAAGGCTATGATGCAGAGGTAATGATATTTCACACAATTCCACCAGAAAATGTCAAAGTGTTGTATTTGGTATCGGATCATCGGGTGTTGACGGTGGAAGAGTGGAAGGAAATATTTTGTATATAATCCATTAAAAAACTATGATATAATACCATAGTAAAGAAGGAGGGAGAAGGATATGAAGGTTGGCAAAGTACCTACAGAGGTATTGGAAGAAATAATATTTAAAAATATTTTACATAAAAGATCTGAAATTTTAGTACGACCAGGGATAGGAGAAGACTGTGCGGTTGTTGATTTTGGCGAAAATGTTTGTGTTATGAGTACTGATCCTATTACTGGAGCTGTAAAGGATATTGGAAGCTTAAGCATACATATCTCCTGCAATGATGTAGCCTCCAATGGGGTAGAACCAGTAGGGGTGATGATGACCATACTAGCACCGGTAGGCACCACAAAGGAAGATTTAGACTATGTCATGAAGGAAGCAAATAAGGCGGCCGCCTCTATTAATGTGGAAATTATTGGAGGACATTCAGAAATAACAGATGCTGTGAATCGTATGGTGATTACCACCACTGCTGTCGGCATACAAAAAAAGGATAGCATGGTAACCTCTAAAGGCGCTAAAGCAGGAGATGCAATTATTATGACAAAGCATGCAGGTTTAGAGGGAACAGCTATTATTGCAGCGGATTTAGAAGATAGACTAAAGGGAAAAATAGAACCAAAGATAATAGAAGATGCTAGGGGATTTTCAGAGGATATAAGTGTGGTGAAAGAAGGGATTTTGGCAGGAGAGATTGGAGTCAACAGCATGCACGATGTGACAGAAGGCGGGCTGTTAGGAGCACTTTGGGAGCTTGCAGAAGCCTCAAAGGTGGGGATAGAGATTTATGAAAAAAGAATACCCATAAGACCTGAAACCTCCGCCATATGTAAGGCACTATCCATTGATCCATTACGATTAATCTCTAGTGGAGTAATGGTGATGGCAGTTTCTCCTGAAAAGAAGCAGAGGTTAGTAGATACTTTCCAGAAAGAGGGAATCGCAGCTACAGAGATTGGAAAAATTATTGAAGGAGAAAGAGTTTTGGTAAAAAATAGCATAAGACAGGTACTAGAGGCCCCCGAGATAGATGAACTATATAAAGTGATATAAATAGGCATAACAGCCTATTTTTTATTACGAATTTTTGTCCATTTTATTACAGGAATTTATCTATTTTACATGTTCATGACAAATGGCTACATTTGTTGACATAAAGTAGAAAGGGATGATATAAATAGATGTAGAGAGCTATATAGGTGATATATTTACATAAGCCTATAAAGCTTGAATCAATGATGAACTTGAACTAATTTTAACTGGGGGACAAAACAGATGAAAAAGATGATTGCAATGGTATTGGTACTGATGATTTTATCAACTACGCTGGTTTTTGCAAATCCTAGTATCACCACAGTCAAAATGACTATGGATGGAAAAACCATAGATTTTGCAACAGTAAATTTAGAGGTAAATGGAAAGTCTGTCGCCTCTGACGTGCCAGCTGTAATACATGAGAATAGAACATTGGTACCGGTTCATATTATCAGAAATATGGGGATACAGGTTGATTGGAAGGATGCAACCCGTGAAGTAATTATTACCACCAATGAAAAAACAGTAGCCATGAAGATCGATAGTCCTATTGCCGTTATGAATGGGGAAGCAAAAAGATTACCAGATGATGTACCACCAAAAATCATTACATACAAAGGTAATGGAAGAACGATGGTACCTATCGCTTTTCTTAGAGAACTGGACTTAATCGTAGAGTGGAAGGCTGATACAAGGACTGTTGTAGTAGAACAAAAAATTCAAAAACCTCAAGAGCCTATTGAGGATCCAAAGCCAAATACACCTATCACTACACAAGAGGTTAAGGATGTTACAATAGCCTATACAACAGGAACCCCAGAAGTTCGTATTAGAACTGGAGAAGAGTTGGATTACGGAGATTTTCAATTAACAGATCCTGCAAGAATAGTAATCGATTTTGAAGATACAAAGTTTAATTTTACCAATAAAGGAAAATTACTTTCCAATGGTACTTTCCAAATGAATGTAGAGAGCAATGGCATTAAAACCATAAGAGCATCACAGTTTAAGCTAGATCCTCTGATAACAAGAATCGCTATAGAGCTAGATGAAATTCAGACCTATGAAATCAGCTATGATGAAAAGACTGGCGACATGGTTATCCAGTTTGAAAACAGCACTGCAGAAGCCTTTAACTATAGACAGATTAACCAAACTGCATCTAGATTGCAAATAAGAAGTGATGAAGTTACCCAATTTCACTTTACTGTTAGTGATTATGGAAAGGTAGTACACGTAGTTGTTTCAAAAGATGATATCGAGCTTTCTATGGGGACCATGACTATCAATGATGTCCTAGTTAAATCCATCGATATTGGAGAAACTGGAAGTGAAGATGCATACCATATAAAAATCAACTTAAAAGATGGAATAGGTTATCAGGCGTTTTCCCCAAGTCTTGGCAAGGAATTCATATTGGAATTCAAACCCAGTGGACATAGTGGTATTCCACTAATTGTAATAGATCCAGGACATGGTGGAACTGATCCTGGTGGCAGTGGTAACGGATATATAGAGAAGCATCTTGTGCTAGATATCTCCCATCGATTAAATAAACTGTTGGTAGAGGGAGGATATAGAACCTACATGACGAGAGAAACAGATGTGGCTGTCTCTCTTGTAGATCGGGTAGCAGTGGCCAATCAGCTAAATGCTGATTTGTTTATCAGTGTGCATGCTAATGCTACACTCAACAACGCTATTCATGGTGTTGAAAATCTTTATTATCCTAGCGAAAAAAATCCGGAGGATTTCAGAGATAACCGAAGATTGGCTCAGACCTTCCAGACAGAAATGGTAAGAATGCTAGGGGCCCACGATAGAAAAATAATACCTAGAGAAAATCTATATGTTATAAGAGAAACCAATATGCCAGCCATCATAACGGAGATAGGGTACCTAACCAACTCTCAAGAAGCGGCAAAATTAGCAACTGAGCAATATAAACAGTTGGTTGCGGAGGCACTTTATCAATCAATTGTTAAGTATTATCAATAAATAAAATAGTAATAATAAATAGACAGGGTGATATGATACTTCCAAAGTAGACAGTCTAATTAATTAAAAATTAGATTATCTACTTGGAGGTATTTTTTATGGGAAGAAAACCAAAGTATAGTAAAGAAGTAAAACTTAAAGCTTGCAAAGATTATGAGAAAGGTCATATTAGTTTTGGAGGAATTGCTGATGAAATTGGAGCTACAAAGGAAGTTGTGCGTCAATGGTATCTAACATATAAAGAACATGGACCTAGTGCATTTGATATATCAAGCAGAAACCGATCATATAGCAAGAAGTTTAAGCTGTCAGTAGTAGAAGAATATATCTCAGGTAAATATTCAATGCCAGATTTAGCAGCTAAATATAATATTACTTATTCTGTTTTAAGAGGATGGATTAATAAATGGTATAATGATATAGAAATAGAGGATTATGATCCTAAGGGAGATGTCTATACCATGAAATCTAGAAAAACTACATTTGAAGAGAGATTAGAAATAGTAAAATGGGTTACCCAAAACAATATGAGCTACAAAGATGCAGCTGATAAGTATTCAATTACTTATGCGCTCGTATACAAATGGACAAGGGCATATATAGACAAGGGACCAGAAGCATTAAAATATCAAAAACGTGGACCAAAGCCAAAGTCTGAAATTGATGAAAGTAATTTAACTGAAGTTGAAAAACTAAAGCTTGAACTTGAAAAAGAAAAGGCATTGAGAAAAAGAAGAGAATTTGAACTTGAAGTTCTTAAAAAAAAAGAGGAATTCGAAAGGCAACTTCGCTCTCGCAAGTAAGACAGGAAGCAGAATACAAGTCAGTAGATTTTTTTAAGGATAAAGGCTATCCAGTAACTCAGATATGTAAAGTTCTGGCTATTTCAAGAAGTGCATACTACAAACATAAAAATAGAATTAAGCCTCGAAAAGAAAAGCAAGATGAATTGCTATGTTCACTAATTAATGAATATCATATAACTTTTGATGGAATTTTAGGGTATAGAAGGATGACAATGTTCATTAACAAACTAAATCACAAATCCTTCTCAGAAGGATATATACATAGACTTATGAATGTTTTAGGTGTTACAGCTAGGATTAGAAGAAAAAAAGTTAATCGTAAGAAAATAAAACCAGAGTATACAAAAGAAAATATTTTATCAAGAGATTTTACCGCTAAAGTTCCTAATGAGAAATGGCTAACAGATGTAACTGAATTCTCAATTCCTGGAGACACAAGAAAGCTTTATTTAAGTCCAATTATGGATCTTTATGATAATAGTATTATTGAGTACAAACTATCCTTTAAGAACAATAATCATCTTGTATTTAGCATGTTTGATAAAGCAATACAAAAGTATCCTGATGCAAAGCCTATATTTCACAGTGATAGAGGATTTCAATATACAGGTAATATCTTTAGAGATAAAATTCAGAAAGCTGGTATGACTCAAAGTATGTCTAGAGTTGGTAAGTGTATAGATAATGGGCCTATGGAAGGATTTTTTGGTGTTTTGAAAACTGAAATGTTTTATGGCAAAAAGTTTAAAACAATTGAAGAGTTAAAGGGCAAAATAGTTGAATATATTAAATTTTACAACGGAAAAAGATTTCAAAAAAGACTAAGATGCATGGCTCCTTTAGAGTATCGAAACCATGCATCCAAATGTGCATAACTTTTTAATTAAATTACCTGTCTACTTGACAAAGGTCAGTTCAA